>JBBRCZ010000001.1:0-576638 GCA_038204425.1 Spirochaetia bacterium
GTGAAACGTCTTTGCGCCGATGGTACTGCATCTTGAAGGTGTGGGAGAGTAGGTCGTCGCCAGGCTTTTTTTTGCCCTAACGGCAACTAGGTTGCCTAGTTAGGCAAAATAAGCAAGCCTGGCTAGCCAGAATCACGTACCGCAGGAGCGAAGGCGACGAGGAACGTGGTTGGCTTTTTTTTGCCCTAACGGCAACTAGGTTGCCTAGTTAGGCAAAAAAATGGCTTAGAGCCGTGCACTTACGCGCCGTCTCTAAGCCATTTCTAATCTTGCCTTCCCGCATCTGAGGCCGCTGAGCGGCAATTACAAAGACTTTTGCAATTGGCTCTTTTGAAAAATCCTGAATTGTCGATATAGAAGAGAGGAGTATTGCACGCTATGGCTGAAAAAGATGATGATTTTCTTGATGGTGATGAGGTCGGTGCAGTTGATGCAAAAGAGGGTTCCAAGGGAAGACCAAAATTTGCATCGGCCATGCTCATGCAAATTCTCAAGTGGGTCGCCATTGTTGTTGGTGCCATTCTCTTCATAATTACGGTAGTTGTAATAACCATAAATATTATGGGTGTTGGTAAAGAAGACAAGACTAGGATTGAGGAATCTCCCGAATACGCAGCTGTTGTGCCTGTTCTTTCTTGGTATGGTGAGGTCAAAGAACTTCGAGGTACAACCAACGACGATGTGCGACGAACCTACGTAGTTAGCCCACAATTGGGATATACTGACAATGCTGCGGTTGTTAATGAATTAATTCTAAAAAAAGTTCAGATAACGGATATGCTTCTCAGCTGGTTCAGCGGAAACAAGGCCGACTACTTACGTGATATTCGCAATCGTGAACAGATTAGAGAGACTTTAAAGGCCGAAATAAACAAAATGATGACTCTATCGATCGATGATGTGCGCTTTACCTCCTATCAGGTATTGGAGTTTTAAGATTACTTGCATAAATTGTTGTCTTGTGCAAAATTGTAAGTTGGGAAAAAGGGGAACTATAACATGACCGAGACCTTGTCTCAGGACGAGATAGATCAACTTCTCAATGCTATATCCTCAGGTGAGATAAATTCTGAAGACGTTGCTCCGCAACAAGATCCTCGTAAGATCAAGATCTACGACTTTAAGCGCCCTGACAAATTTTCAAAAGAGCAGATAAGAACTGTGTCCATCATGCATGAAACTTTTGCTCGATTGACCACCACAAGTTTGTCTGCTCAGCTTAGAAGTTTGGCGCAAGTGCACGTTGCATCGGTAGATCAGTTGACCTACGAAGAATTTATTCGATCTATTCCCAACCCTACTACTTTGGCAATAATCAATATGGATCCTCTCAAAGGATCAGCTATTTTGGAAATCGACCCGGCAATTACCTTTTCAGTTATCGATCGTCTATTTGGCGGGCAAGGCGAAGGAACCAAGGTTACTCGTGACCTGACTGACATTGAAGCATCGGTTATGGAAGGCATAATTGTGCGAATTCTTGGCAATATGCGTGATGCTTGGACTCAGGTTATTGATTTACGACCTCGTTTGGGGCAAATTGAGACTAATCCACAGTTTGCGCAGATAGTTCCCCCGACTGAGATGGTTGTTCTGGTTACGCTCGAAACCAAGGTTGGAGAAGTGGAAGGTATGATGAACTTCTGTATCCCCTACCTTACTATCGAACCGATTATCGGAAAACTCTCTGCACAGTACATGTACTCGGCTATTCGTCGTGGCACCACAACTGAAAACTTAAACACCTTGAGAGAAAGGCTTTCTTCCATTGCTGTTGACGTAGTGGCCGAAATCGGCAAGATGGAACTTACGATGCGTGAGGTGCTCTCTATTAGAGTCGGAGACGTGATAAGATTGCCCAATGTGAGGATTAATGATCCGATGGCATTGAATGTAGGAAATAGAAAGAAGTTTATGTGTAAACCAGGACTGATGGGCAAGAAGCTTGCCGTGCAAATAGTACAAAAGCTCGAAGAAGTAGAACACCAAGAGTTTGAAGAGTTGACTGCGGAAGGAGACGAGTGATGATGATGAGTGAAGGTAGTGATGGATCCCTTTCGCAGGATGAGATTGATGCATTGCTTCAAGGTACCGGAGACATGGATTTTGATGATGCATCGGCCTCCGCAAGTGAGAGTCTAGACAATCCACAGCTAGCTGCGTTTGCAGCTATAATGAACTCAACGGTTGAAAACCAAGCCTCTAATTTGGCCATGTTGGTTTCCAAAAGTGTTACCATCGGCATCCCGCAGGTAGATCAAGTCTCAAACAGTATGCTGGCAGAGGGAATGACTTTTGATTTGGTTCAAATTAAAGTTAACATGCGCCAGGGACTGAGTGGTGAACACGGGTATATTCTTCCATCTGAAGTGGCATTGGCTATTGCCGGTCCTATGATGGGGCTCGACGGTGTGGAACTGAACGACGCTGCCATTAACGCTTTAGAAGAAGCCATGGGCAACATCAGTGGTCCGATTTTGACCGTTTTGGGAGACAAAAGCGGCAAAACAATAATGAATGACCCGCCGTCTGGTAAGCTTTCAAATGTTACTGACCTTGAACTTCCAGTTGGCAATCTGGTTAGAGTTGTCTATCCACTGACTATCGACGGAGTACGAATCGGTACCTTTATCGAATATTACTCGGTTCCGATTGTTCAGGCGGTCACTGGACAAGTTCAACAAACCAATAATCCAGCTCAAAACAATGGCGGTGGTAATTTCCAGAATGCTCAAATGGGTAACCAAGGAAATTATAACCAGATGGGTAACCAAGGAAATTATAACCAGATGGGTAACCAAGGTAATTATAACCAGATGGGTAACCAAGGTAATTATAACCAGATGGGTAACCAAGGAAACTCCAACCAAATGGGCATGCCGAGTCAAAGTGTCCAGTCGGTTCAGTTTCCAAACTTCCAACAGGGTGGAACCGGTGGCATGGAACAAGGCAATATTGGTCTTCTCATGGACGTTTACATGGAAGTTACTGTTGAATTGGGCCGCACAAAGAAGCTTATTCGTGATATTCTCGGAATGGGCGAAGGTACTATCATAGAACTTGATAAACTCGCCGGTGAGCCGGTAGATATTTTGGTAAATCACAAACTTATAGCCAAGGGTGAAGTGGTTGTTATTGATGAAAACTTTGGTGTACGTGTAACAGAAATAGTTTCGCCAGTTGAGAGAATGGGAACTATGTCTTAGCGTTGCTTCGTGAGTGAGCAAAGGAACTGCAGAACCTTTGCTGACGTATAATAGGGGGGGGGGCATGAATCGCACTATCTTGGGAATAGCCATTCTTGGTCTATCCCTTTTTTCGTTACAGGCACAAGCATCAGGCCCTATCGTAGAAGGCCGCGTTGTTGTCAGTGACTCTACAACTACAACTACAACTCTTGTTAATCCTGATGATCCAGCAATTCCTGAAGAGGGAGATTCTCAACCTGCACAAGTAGGTTCGATTGAAGCCTTTGGTATTTGGGATTTGCTACGCATGGTATTGGTTCTTGGTTTGATTGCGGCTGCAGCATATGGAGCTCTGTTCTTCATCAAGAAAAACAAAAAACAAATCTTGCCCGAAACACAGTTAATCAGAATTCTTGGCAGTCAGGGACTTCCAGGTAATCGTTGGTTGCACCTTATTAATGTTCAAAAACAAGTCTTCTTGATAGGGTCGGCTGACAACGCTATTTCACTCATTGCGGAAATACAAGATCAAGAATCAAAAGACGAAATTCAGATGCTCGCATCACAAGAAACTATCGAACCAAAAAAAGGGTTTGCTGAACTACTTGGAGGCATTCTGGGTGGCATTTCGGGCAGTGGAAACAAAGCTGACAGTAGCGAAGGCGGAAAGAAACCAGGTTCTGGCAAGAAAGCATCAACAAACAACGATGCGTTTTCCTTTATGCAGACACAAAAGAAGCGCCTTAAGGATCTACCATGAGAAGCGAGAAACCCATTAAATCTGGTCTTCGTTCTAAAGTTTTGCTCTGTCTTTTCTTGACGATTTTAGTCTCTCCGGTAACTTTGCTGGCACAGTCGAGTCCAGGGGTGATTAGGGATCGACAAGGTGGCCAAGTGCTCAACCAAATTCCTTTTATTGATTTGACCGTGCGTAATCCCCAAAATAACCAAGAAGTGGCACTATCGGTGCAATTGCTTTTGGTTCTTTCGGTCTTAAGCCTAGCTCCGAGCATCATAGTAATGATGACTGCATTCTTGCGCATTAGCATCGTGATGGACTTTGTAAAGAGAGCGCTATCGTTGCAGTCTGTCCCACCTACGCAAGTTTTGCTTGGAATCTCATTGTTTCTGACCATATTTATTATGTGGCCGACCATAAACACTATCTATACCACTGCATACAAACCTTTCTCTGATGGAGATATGGGAATAGAAGAAGCATACCAGAACTTTGAAAAGCCAGTTAGACTGTTTATGTACAGGCAGATGGTTAATGATCCTGATAGTATTCGACTTTTCATGCGCATGAGTAATTTGCCTCGCCCTAAAACACTATCCGATGTACCTACCTATGTACTTATTCCAGCTTTCATTCTTCACGAAATGACTGTCGCTTTTAAGATAGGCATTCTTTTGTTTATACCCTTTATTATTATTGATATGGTGATTTCTAGTATTCTGATGTCTATGGGCATGATGATGTTGCCGCCAGTGATGATTAGTATGCCGTTTAAGTTAATTTTGTTCGTTCTTGTAGATGGATGGACTCTGTTGACCCAACAGTTGGTCGCAAGTTTTAGGTAAGGAGGCGAGAGATGGATTTTGGTTCAGCAGTATCAATTATGCGTTCGGCAATATTTCAGGTGCTCATCTTGTCAGCGCCTGTTTTGATCGTGAGCTTGGTGGTGGGACTAGTTATTTCTATTTTTCAAGCAACTACCAGCATACAGGAACAAACACTTAGCTTTGTTCCCAAGCTGGTTGCTATAATGTTGGCTTTAATGTTCTTGGGCCCTTGGATGTTGGGTACTCTGTCTAACTACACGAGGGAACTGTTTCGGCAGATTCCTTCGATAGCGAGTTAGGTATAACAAGTCAATGTATTGGTTAGATCTGGCTGACAACGCGCAACTATTTTTTTTACTCTTTGCCAGAATTATGAGTTTGATAATGATAGCGCCGATTATTTCAAGTGAAGCCATCCCCTCGATTGCCAAAGTAGGTCTTGCATTTTTAGTCGCAGCAGGCATTTATCCTTGGGCGTCTAAGCTTGGTTTTGTAATTCCTCAAGATGTCATGGCTTATGTTTTGCTTTTAATTGGCGAAATATTTATTGGCATCATCATTGGCTTCTTTTTTCAATTGATCTATTCTGGCTTTCAAACAGCGGGGCAGTTTTTTAGTCTACAAATGGGGTTCGGCGCTTCGGAGGTATTTGATCCATTGTCAAACGAAGAACTTCCGTTGCTGGGCCAGTTTTTTAATCTGATTGCGATGTATGTTTTTTTGGCAAGCGCTGGTATGCAAAAAATGTTTTTACACGGCGTATATGGCTCTTTCTTAGCACTTAAGGCACAAGATCTTGCATCTAGTAGCTCGATTTTGTCCTTATATTTTGTTGGGGCACTCGGGAGGCTCTTTACCCAGGCCTTTATGTTGGCCTTGCCAATAGTAGGTTCGCTCTTTTTGATTTCAATAGGCATGGGGCTTTTGTCTAAAGCTGCTCCGCAAATGAACTTGCTATCGATGGGTTTTCCGATCAACTTGTTGGTTGCCTTTGCTTTGATGGTTTTTATTCTGCCTAATTTGATGGGGACCTTTTCAGGCATTGTCGACGATAGCTTTAAGCTGCTGGATGATTTGTTCCGCAACATGGCCGGACAAGTTCCTTCGTCAAGAGTACCTGTGCCAGGAGGTCAGCCGTGACGGGCCGCCAAGTACTTGAACGGGAAAAGCTTCAAGAGCAGCTGATCTTGATGCACCTTCAATGGTTTGCCGCTGAAGACGAAGGTCGAACCGAAGATCCCACCGAACACAAAATAAAGAAAGCTCGTGAAGAAGGTCGTGTACCCAAGAGTCAAGATTTGACCGCAACAATCGTGCTCCTGCTGACAACAATTGGACTTGGAATTTTTGGTGCTTGGTTGCTCGAGACTATGGCCAACATGCTTAGATTTTTTTTGAGTCAAAGTACTCAATATGACCCGGTAAATGATCGCGGAATTATGCAAGCCTTTATTTCTTGGTTTTTTCAATTGTCCATGCCGCTGCTACTCGTTGCGATGTTAGGAGGTTTCCTGGGGGATTTTATGCAAGTTGGCTTTAAGTTTACCACAAAGCCGCTCAAGCCTGACTTTAAGAGAATAATGCCTAAATTTGGCGAATATATTAAGCGAAGCATTCTTGGTACAGAGGCCATCTATAATCTCGGAAAGTCATTCGTCAAAATCGGTATCCTTGTTGTTATTGTATTTATCAATATACAGGGTAACCTCAATTTATTGCTAAACCTCAACAAACGGACAGTGCTCGCCGGTGTTGGCTTTGTATCCGGGCTTGTTTGGCAGGTCCTTCTCCAGTCTTCCATCGCTCTTTTGGCTTTGGCCTTGTTTGATTGGTGGTTTCAACGAAGACAATTCAAAGAATCGCTCAAAATGACCAAGCAGGAAATCAAAGAGGAACGAAAAAGCTATGAGGGAGATCCACTGGTCAGGAATAGACTCAAGCAGAGAATGCGCGAAATCCTCAACCAAAACATGATTCGCAATGTGCCTAAGGCCGACGTGGTAATTACAAATCCTACTCATTATGCGGTTGCTATGGAGTACAAAAAAGACAGCATGCAAGCGCCTACCGTTATTGCAAAGGGGCAGGATTTAATTGCCCAGCGTATTAAGGAAGTTGCTCGCGAAAATGGTATAGCTATAATCGAAAACAAGCCACTTGCACGAGCTCTTTTTGCTGAAGTCGAAATTGGGGATGTTATTCCAGATCGTTTTTATGAAGCGGTGGTTGTTGTTCTTAAAGAAGTTTACCGAATCAAGCGCAGGGAAAGGGAGGCTGTTTAGTATATGTCAGATCTTTCCAAAATTTTGGGTTCAAGTTTGCTCAAACAAAGGGGCGACGTCGCGGTGGCAATTGGTGTCATCATGGTTGTGATAATGCTTATCCTACCAATGCCGACGATTTTGTTGGACCTTTTTCAAGCCGTCAACCTGGTAGTGGCGTTGCTTATACTATTGATTGTACTGTCAGTTAAGCGTGCGCTAGAGTTTAGTATTTTTCCGACCATGCTACTGATTTCTACGGTTTTTAGTTTGGCCCTAAACGTCTCCTCGACTCGCTTGATCCTTGGACAAGGTTCAGACTTTGATGGTCGACTCGTGCGCAGTTTTGGTACTTTCGTTGTCGGCTCTAGTGGCAACGAAGGTTTGGTGATAGGCATAATTATTTATATAATTATTGTTGCCGTGCAATTTTTGGTTATTACCAAAGGCGCCACCCGCGTTGCAGAAGTTGCTGCTCGTTTTACCCTTGACGCATTGCCAGGTAAGCAGATGGCTATTGATCAAGAGTACTCATCGGGTTTTATCGGCGAGGAAGAAGCCCAAAAGAAGAAGGCAGACCTTCAACGCGAAGTTGACTTCTATGGCCAAATGGATGGTGCTTCTAAGTTTGTCTCGGGCAACGTTACTATTGGTATTCTGATCACTTTGATTAATATTATTGGTGGAATGATCATAGGCATGACAATCCACGGCGAGGATTTAACGGTTGCCGTAAATACCTACGTTAACTTAACAGTTGGCGACGGTTTGGTGAGTCAGTTGCCTGCCTTGTTGATTTCTGTTGCCACGGGTTTGATAGTTACTCGTTCGGGCTCGGACGGCACGCTCGGCCAAGATGTAACGGCGCAGTTTAGTCAGCAAAGTAGAATATACTTCATCGGTGCGGCTTTTGTTGCTGGTATGGGATTATTGCCCGGTTTTCCTTGGTATATTCTGTTTCCCATGGCTGCTGGATTGGCTTACCTCGGTTTTAGATTGGGAAAAAAACAGATGGCTGAAGAAGAAAAGATTGCAGCCGCAAACGGTGAGGACGGTAGAGTTGCCGGTGGAAAGCAAAATGAAGGTTCAAAACCCAAAGATCCAGGGGATATCTCACCTGTCGCTCCGCTCGACCCAATCAGTATTGAACTTGGCTACGGACTAGTACCTTTGGTAGACAAAGACCAAGGAGCAGAACTATTGGAGCGAATTACCAAAATTCGACGTGAAGCAGCCTTGGATCTGGGATTGGTGGTGCCGAGAATACGTATCATAGATAACATGCGACTCGAACCGACCGAATACTGCATGAAAATTCGTGGCGTGGAGCTTGGCAAAGGTTCTTTGCGCTTAGGAAGCTTTATGTGTATCAACCCAGGCAGTGCAAAAGAGGAAATCGCTGGAGAAAAAACCCGCGACCCTGCTTTTGGTCTACCTGCTTTGTGGATCAATGATGACCAACGCGAAAAAGCCGAACGACTCGGCTATACGGTAGTTGATCCTCCCTCGATTATAGCAACCCATCTCAACGAAGTAATCAAACGCAACGCCGCTGAAATCCTGGGTCGACAAGAAGTCAAAACTATACTTGATGCACTCAAAAAGGACTATCCAGCTGTGGTTGACGATGTGCAGCAAAGCCTTGGTACCGGTGAGATTCAGAAAGTGCTACAAAATTTACTGCGCGAACAAGTCAGTATCAGAAACATGGTTACTATTCTTGAATGCTTAGGTGACTTTGGTAAGATCACTAAAGAAGTCTCCTTCTTGACCGAAAAAGTTAGACAAGCTTTGGGCCGCCAGATTTGTATGCAATATGTTGATGATGATAAGCTTCTTCATGTGCTTACGATCGATCCAGATTTAGAACAACAAATAATTGATTCTCGTGTAGACACGTCGGCTGGCTTGGTTGCAGCGCTTGCCCCAGATGTGATGAGAAAGTACGTTACGGCGGTTCGTAACACGGTAAAACACGTCCAGGATCAAGGCTACTTCCCTGTCATTGTTACCCAAGAGGCATCGAGACCCTTGGTTAAGTCCAGTATAGTCCGTGAACTACCCGACGTAGTTGTACTTTCTATTTCTGAGTTGGTAAATGATGTGAGAATTGAAGGCATTGGAGAAATTAGAATAGATGGGTAAGGTACATGGGTAATTTGATGGAGATGGACTATTTTACCATACAGGCTACAAGCTACCGTGAGGCTATGAGCAAGGTCCAAGACAAGTACGGTCCAAATGCGCAAATCATTTCTCAAAGAACCATCCGCATGGGCGGGTTCATGGGAATTATGGCTAAAGAGGGCGTAGAGGTCAGCGGCTATATTAAAAAAGAGACGCCTAAAAAGAAGGTGCTTGGTCTAGAAGAAGAAAAGAAACGGTTTATGGAACTTGGCAAAATCGATCAAGCGACAGTTATGACCCAGATTTTGGCTGAGGTTAAGTCCCTCAAGACTCAAATGAATGACAAATCCAATCAAAACACTTCAGCACGACAAGATCATGAAGCCATAATTCGTATGGGCGAACTGCTAGAGTCAAACGAATTTAGCAGCCGCTATGCAAAAAAAATGTTGCAAAGGTTAAAGAACGAGTTAACCCTAGAAGACCTTGACGACTGGAACTTAGTTCAGGACAGAATGTTAGAGTGGATTGGTGAGTCGATCAACGTATTTGAGGAACGAGGACGCGAGAAACCGCAAGTCTTTATTTTGGTTGGACCTACTGGAGTAGGAAAAACAACAACCATAGCAAAGTTGGCGGCTAAGTTTGGCATAGCTGCGTCAGGGGCTTCAAAAAAAAAGGTGCGCATAATTACCATAGACAACTATCGAATTGGTGCGCGACATCAGATAGAAACTTTTGGCGAAATAATGGGTGTTCCTGTCAATTGTGCCGAAACAGCTGAGGACTTACGCAAGTTTATGGCTTATTACCAAGATGTTGATGTGATTTTTATTGATACGATAGGAAAAAGTCCAAAGGACTACGAAAAGATTGGCCAAATGCGCGTCATGCTCAAGGAATGTGGGGCCAATCCACAAGTTCACTTAGCACTTTCTGCCACCACAAAAGGCAGCGATATGGTTGAAATTGCACAACAATTTGAACCTTTTAATTATCGCTCTGTAGTCCTGACCAAATTGGACGAAACTAATAAGGTGGGTAGTGTAATCAGTACGCTTTCGGAAAAGCAAAAGTCTATTTCCTATATTACCACCGGTCAGGTGGTGCCCCACGATATTGAGGCCGCAAGCGTCATAAGACTGCTATGCAACCTCGAAGGATTCCGAGTAAATCGGGATCGTTTGGAACAAAGATTCTTGCAAAAAAAGGCGGACTACGAACATGGCTGATCAAGCAGAAGCCCTACGAGAAATTATGCAAACTGGCTCACCACTTAATAAGTCTCGTACCAGAATTATAACGGTAGCATCAGGAAAAGGTGGGGTAGGCAAGTCCAATATTTCTACCAATCTTGCCCTAGCTTATGCAAAAACCGGAAAACGAGTAATTCTTATGGACGCTGACCTTGGCTTGGCCAACGTAAACGTCTTGCTTGGTATTATCCCAAAGTACAACTTGTATCACTTGATCCGGAAACAAAAGACCATGAAAGACATTCTTATGGATACCAACTATGGTATCCAATTGGTAGCGGGTGCATCCGGCTTTTCAAAACTGGCCAACCTAAGCGAAGAAGAGCGCGAAAACTTTATTAGAGAACTAACCGCGCTTTCGAATGCTGACATCATAATTATCGACACGTCTGCTGGAGTATCCAGAAACGTGCTTTCCTTTGTTGCTGCCGCTGATGAAGCAATTATTGTAACAACGCCAGAACCAACAGCAATCACTGACGTCTACGGTATCATAAAGATAATTGCGACCGAAGTTGACAGCCTTGGCCTGTCCCTCAAGTTGGTTGTTAACCGTGTCAAAAGTGTCACCGAAGGCAAAAAGGTCAGTGAACGAATCATCAACATTTCCAATCAGTTTCTAAATCTCAAAGTTGATTACTTAGGATACGTTTACGAAGATACGGCGGTACACCTCGCGGTTCAAAAACAAAAACCGTTTATAGTAATGGATCCCAAAGGTAAAGCGAGCGCGTGTATTCATCAATTAGTTAGTCGCCTAGAAAAGGTGGAGTATAAAGAAGGTGGAGGACTTGGCAAATTTATTAGAAAGCTCTTCCAAAACAGCGAAGAATAAAGCTTTCGCACTTTGCTTGACTGACACGTTTGATATGCCATAATCTATTAGTGTAGGAAACTGGGGGAAACATGAGCCTACAACTCAGATTTGGTTTATTCGGCGCGGCTTTTGGACTGTTTCTTGGGATAGTCGGAGGCATTCTGTCGGGTATACCTTTTGGTATTGTTCTATTTCGATCTCTTTTAATCGCAATCGGCCTAGGCCTTGCGGGTTTTCTTTTGTACACGGTCATCAATAAACTTATCCCGGAGCTTGCCAATGCATTGCAAGGCAATGAAAGTGCCGAAGTGCTCTCCAGCACCGGCGGTACGATAGACATTACGCTCGCAGAAGATGACGACTCAAGCCCTAGTGAAAATGCAAGAATGCTCTACAGTGATTCTTCCGAAGAGAATCAATATTCGGCGGCAAGAGCTGAAGGTGACGGCATCGTCGAGGAACTTCGCGATGACACCCGTTATGGTAAAGTCGCAAACGATAATCAAGTGGATTTTAACGAAGACGAGTTTTATAATGGAGTGGAACACTTGCCGGACATTGGTGGATTTTCCGACCAGTTTCAATCAAACGAAGCTAATGACGAATCAGACTCCGCCTCGTCCCTAGGCTCCAGTTCAGGAAAAAAACAAAAGTCAGGTGACAACAAAAATATGGACCCTGCTCTCATCGCTCAAGCGATTAGAACGGCACTCCACAAGGATGATCACTAATGGAAATTATGGAAAAAAAAGCTCAAACGACAGAACCTATGGAAGAGCATGCTGAAGATGAGCTTTGGAGAGAATACCGAAAGACTCAGAACCAGGCTATTCGAGAACGGTTGATCAAACAATATGCTCCGCTTGTCAAATATGTGGCCGGAAAGGTTGCAGTTGGCATGCCGTCAAATGTTGAGTTTGACGATTTGGTTGGCTATGGGGTTTTTGGCCTTTTTGATGCGATAGAGAAGTTTGATCCAGATAAGCACGTCAAGTTTAAGACTTATGCGGTCACGAGAATTCGTGGTGCGATCTTTGACGAATTGAGATCCATTGATTGGGTGCCGCGTTCGGTCAGGCAAAAAACTCGTGAAATAGAAGATGCAGTGCGCAAACTCGAGTCATCGTTGGGTAGATCCGCTAGTGATGATGAAATTGCAAAACAACTCGGAGTAACGGTTCGAGAGTTTGAAAAAATGATGATGAAGATATCTTCGGCCTCACTTTTGTCGCTTAATGATGTTTGGTATACCGGCGAAGACAACGACAAAGTAAGTATAGGCGACTCCATTGAGAGTCCTCAAAGTCTCAATCCCGATATAATTGTAGAAAAAGAAGAAATCAGAAGGGTAATTGTCCAAGCCATCGAAGATCTGCCAGAAAAAGAAAAAAAGGTTTTGATTCTCTATTACTACGAAGATCTAACATTAAAAGAAATAGGGCGTGTTTTGGAAGTGACTGAGTCTAGAGTGAGTCAGTTGCACACGCGAGCTATAATTCGCCTAAGAGCTAAGTTGACCAATATCAAACGCGGAATAGTCTAAAAGGAGCCTTTGATGAAGCTCGCCGAACTGCAAGAAATCATGGGTCGCCAAGCTACAGAAGACAAAAAGCAAAAGTATGTCAATGCAACGGCACCGACTATGCAAGAGGCACTAGCAAAAGCGGCTGTCGAACTTGGAGTCCCCGTTCAACGAATTGCTTTTGAGATTGTTCAAAAAGGTGAGCTCGGAATGATGGGCGTTGGCAAAAAAGATTTTGTAATTATGGCCTATGCAATCAAAGATCCGTCTGCGCTTCAAAGTGAAGATTTGGGGGACATGGATTTTGGATTTGATACCAACGCTAATAGAGACGGCAAGATTTTCGTTAGAAAGACTTCAAATGCAGTATTGATTAAAGTTATTGCTCCAATTGGTAATGGCCAAGCAGTGAGTGAACATGTGGCATTGGCCGCCGTTCAACACAAAACCCAAGAGAATATTAACTCAGGCATGGTCTCTAAAGCAGTTAAACGGCAAGATGAAGAATGGATCAAAGTGGCCGTCCTAGACGAATACAATCCCAATGAAGACGCCAGAATAGAAGTAGAAACCACGGACATGGAAATGAAGGCCTGGGTCACCTTGACGCGACCAGGTCGCAATGGCGCTGATGTTAGTACTGAGCAGATTCGCGCCGCCTTGAGTTCTAATCTGGTAGTCGAGGGCTTTTTGCCAGATGCAATTTTGGCCTTGGAAGAAAACCCTAGTTATGGCGAACCTGTTTTGGTCGCCGAAGGAAACCGTCCGCAGAATGGAGAAGACGCAAAAGTTGTCTATTCTTTTGAAACAAGCAGAAAAGTAAAAATTAAGGAAATGGAAGGTGGTAGGGTAGACTTTAAAGAACTCAATACCATAAACAACGTAGTTGAGGGCCAAGTTCTGGCAAAGTTGCTAGCACCAAAGCGTGGCGAACCTGGTTTGACGGTAACCGGAAAAATGCTGCCAGCAAAAGATGGTAAACAAAAAGATCTAGTGGTTGGTAACAATGTACGCCTTTCGGAAGACAAAAAACAGGCCATAGCCAATGCCAACGGACAGGTTATACTATCTGGCGAAAAAATAAGCGTCGAACCAATCCTTACCATTGAAGGTAATGTAAACATGAAAAACGGAGGAAACATTGTTTTCCTTGGTTCAGTCAATGTTAAGGGCAATGTTGAAGACGGATTTAGTATCAAGGCAGCGGGAAACATTGAAGTCAATGGAACCATTGAAAAGTGCGAAATCGATTGCGAGGGCGATATTATTGTTCACAGTGGTATTACCGGCAAAGGCGGAGCATTGATTAAGTCAGGCGGAAACATTTGGGCCAAGTTTATTGAGAATGCAAATGTAGAAGCAGGTGGTTTAGTTATTGTCAGCGAAGGTATTGTTAATTCTACAATCGCTTGTGACCATAAAGTTATTTGTCGCGGCAAGCGAGCTTCAATAGTGGGCGGATCTATCAAGGCATGTGAAGAAATTGATGCCAAAAACCTTGGTTCGGTTGCCGGTGTAGAAACGATTTTGGAGGTCGGCTTTGATCCCAAGCTAAAAGCGTCGCTTGAAGCGTGTCTTGAGTCGATCAAGCTTATCCAAAAAGAAGAAACTGAAGTCATGCTCAATCTTGCAACACTGGATAAGCTCTTTAAGGCCAAAAAAGACCAACCTAAAGAAAAGAAAGATTACTTTGACAACTTGAAAAAGCATTCAATGGAACTAAAGAAGTCGTTAAAAGAAAAACAAGAAGAACTGACTCAGTTTCAACAACAGATCAACGAACTCAAGACACTTGGTAAGATATCTTCGTCAGGTAAGGTTTATCCCGGCGTAAAGATTCAAATCAGGGATTCATACTTGGATGTGCGCAATGAGTATAGAGCCGTAAGCTTTATAAGCGAACATAATATTGTTAAGATCACCAAATACGTAGAATCAGACGAAGACATCAGTTTGAATAAGGGCAACAAAAGATGAACCTAAGTCTATGGGGGATAAACTAAATGTCTATTCGGCCCATTGATATACAAACTATGCTGATGCAGCTCACTGAAGCAAGTAGGAGACAGGCGGCACTCCACGATGGAGCGGTTCAAAAGAAGGCTATAGATAACCTAGAATCGGTAGAAGAGACCTTAGAAGCGGAAGAAAAAATTGACAAGGCTCAAGCCGTTCCGGAAGGTCCAGAAAACGTCAACGAGCATGATGAAGAACGAAGAGAAAGCAAAAACAAAGTAAGCAAGCAAAAACAGAAGCGAAGTCAGACTGGCCAAGATCAGGATGATGAATCTAAACAGGATGACGAGCCGTCGGAAAATCCAGATGATATTTTTAAAGATCCACTTATGGGCAAGAATATAGACATAAGCGGATAGAGGTGAGGCGCTTAGTATGGATTGGCTTATTTTTGGCGGACTAGTAGTAGTGGGCAACGTGATTGCTTTTTTGGTTCTTTCCAAAAGACTTAAAGCCGAATACGGTGCGAACGTTTTTTTGAATCGATTCAAACTAGAAGCGGGCTCAGTGATTACCGAAATGAACCAGACCACCGAACGTAATATTCAAATTCTTGAAAATAAAATCGAACGGTTAATTGTTGTTCGCGACAACGCGGAGCGGTCGCTCAAAGTTTTGGAAGTGCAGAGTGAACGAAAGCAGCAGAATGTAAGCACCTACGCCCATCTGCGACCAAGACAAGCCGATTCTGCTGTGGACAAAGTTGAAGCAAAGTCTGACAAAACAGACGAGCAAGTAGAAAACTTTGAGCTACAAGGCGAGAGGGGTGACAGGCATGCCAAACCAACAGAAGCTGTTCAAACGCATGAGGAGCGAATAATTTCCGGCAAAAATAATGAGATAGAACAGAATACCAAAAATTTGAGTGAGTCAGTAAGAAAGATGCAGAATCGAGAGCAGCTCAAGGCGCGAGTGGTTTCCATGCATCGTGCTGGACTCGCGTCTTCAATGATTTCGCAATCTTGTGGCATCAGTTTAGGTGAGGTTGAGCTAATCGTTTCTTTGGCTGATGTCTAAAGAATGATACTTGGGATAGACTTGGGGACTAGCAGCTGCGCTGCTGCAATGAAGCTAGATGCGGGGCTAAGAATCCTGAGTAATCAAGCAGGTCAGATTTTTACTCCTTCTGTATTTGCTTGTACTGAAACCGGCCAGTTTTTATTGGGTGAGGCCGCTCTAAATGCGGCATTGACCAAAAACACCGTAACAATAGTGGATTTTAAACGATTTCTTGGAAGCGATCACAAGTGGCAGATACCAGGTGGTCAAATCTCCGCTCTGGAAATTGCTGCACAGCTGATAGCTTCTCTTAATCAGGATTGTTTGAAAACCATCAATCAACTTGCAAAAGAGTGTATCATTGCAGTGCCTGCGCACTTTGGCTTTAGGGCTCGACAGGATGTGATCAAAGCTGCGGCACTAGCCGGACTAAGTGTAGTGCGCCTGGTGCACGAACCAACGGCGGCCGCGCTAACACTTTTTGACAATCTAACACGAGACGGATACTTTGTAGTTTTTGATTGTGGCGGTGGCACGTGTGATGTAAGCCTGCTTCTAAAGAATAAAACCAAACTTAGGGTAGCCGCAAGTGCGGGTGATGAAAACCTTGGTGGCAACGATTTTGATAGGGCCTTAGTAGATTTTTTGCGCGACCAGATTAGGGAACAGGGATTTAAGGATCCTTACGATGACGCTGAATGTCGATGGTTTTTGATGCAGAATGCCGAAAAAGCAAAAAGAGAACTATCAGTTTGTACTGAAGTGAGCTTACAAACCCCAGCTCTTAGTCAAACCGGCCAAAGAACCACATTAGAGGTTTCGCTCAGTAGGGGCCAATTTGAAGCGATAACTATTGTATTGGTTCAGAAGGCTGTTGCATTGCTGGAGTGCGTTTTGCACGACAGTGGGCTCGAGGCAAGCCGCATAGACGGTCTAATTATGGTTGGTGGCTCTAGTCGCATGCCGATGCTGCGAAACGCTTTGAAAGAGTTTAGTGCCCAAGAACCCATTTTAGCTAAAAACCCTGATGAATCTGTGATAGTTGGCACTGCCATGTTGGCCACAATGGTAGAAACCAAACAAGAACATGATCTAGTCGATCTAAATTCACTAGCGCTTGGCCTCGAGTTGGATGATGGGTACACTCATATTTTGATTAATAGAAACACCACTTTGCCAATTCAAGTGGAGCAGTTTTTTACTACGGTAGCAGACCAACAGGATGAAGTCGAGTTTCATATTGTGCAGGGCGACAACGCGCTCGCAAAAGAAAATGAAAGTATCGCTAGAGTCAGTCTGCGCGGACTTGCGCCATCTAAATCCGGAGCGGTGCGTATCAAAGTAGTCTTTGCTCTGGATTTGAGCGGAATTCTTACTATAAGCGCCAATGACGAATCATCGGGGCAAGTCCAGACTCTTTCGGTTCTGATAAAAGCGAAGAGCACTCAAAGTTACGACAAAGAGCTTGAAAAATTACGCTTAGTGCACGAAGCGCATCGAATCGCTAGTGACCAAGCTTTGCCAGCCGAACTCAGGACTAGTTTAAGTAAATTGGCGCATAAATTAGCTCAAAGTGGTCTTAGTCGCAGTGGTGATCATGAAAAAGATGCGTTGCAAACGGCCCTGCTGGGTTCTAAGGTGGTGGCATTGATTGTCGAATGCCAGGCTAGGTTAAGGGAACAGTCTAGCCACAAGAGGCTAAAGCAATAGACCGGAAAGTGCGATACAATAGGGTATGGCTTTGTTGATTGATACTATTTTGGAAGTGCCTCAGGCTTTTCCTTTTGCATTGGTGCAAGAAGCGTACAGGTTGCGCTCTTGGGAACTACACCCTGACGTTTCCTTGCTTCCGGATGCTCACGATCGTTTTTTGGAATTGACTCAGTCTTTTAGCAATTTTCGCAAGGCAACTAGGCCTGATTCCAAGACTCCGTACGACTGGGATGACCCTGACTGCTTGAGCTCAGCACTATATAGCGGCGTGCCTGACAGGATTAAGTCTGGTATGATTAGACGGATAGGAACATTGGATCCCTTTGGTCAAATGGCCGTGCTCTTGGATTGTCTGAAGCATGGGAGTCCAACTCTAGTATGGAGTGCGACTCATGTTCTGGCTAGGATAGAATGCAGATCTGCCTTTGCAATATTTTGTGATCGATTTTCTAGTATGCCTCGAGCTGTAAAACTTGCTATGATTCGGTTTAAGCATACCGTCGGTGGGCAGCAGGCATTCCAAATCGAACGTTTGGCTCAGATTGATTCTGATGTTATTATTAGTGGAAATTGGCGAGTGAAGACGCTATGAAACAAAAGGCTATGAACCATGGATAATTCTGAGCGATTAAAGGCGTTATCGGCAGGAGAATTGCCACGTCTACTAGACGAGTTTGAGGCCTTACTCAATAGTATGGAATACAGCTTTCGCATTTCAAACTTGGCACTTGGTGATGGCTCGCCGGGGTTCTTGCGGTCTTTGCACAGTATCAAATCAATAGTCCAAACTGTGTATGGCAATGAGTCGGCACTAAAAGCACATGAACTAGAGAGCCTGTGGGCTCAAGCCGAAGACTGGCCTCGCTTTTATGCCCAAGCGGGCGGCTTGCGAGCAAGCATTGACGAGCTAACCCAAACAAGAGAACAAAGTACCTCCAGCCAGCAAGGTGCTGTAGCCGACAAGACGCTAGACGCTGTGGCTGACAAGATATTGATGCAATCGTTTTATTGTTCAATTCTCACGGTTCCTTCAAGTTCAGTTGAAAAAATTGCTCAGATGGTGCAGCGAGGACGAGGTCTTTTGCGTGTTCAGTTTTGGATTGCTGGAAACGAACCCTTTAAACTGATGCGTGCCCGGGTAGTTTTGAGTATTCTGCAGAAAAAATTGTGGATAGGTTCGATTAGAGCGCACTTTACTAACGATCATGGGCACGTGCAAAGTATTGAGGTTCAACAGGCAACTGACGTCAACCAAGCAGTCGAGAGCACGCAAGCAGTTTTGATTGAGTGCCTAGCAATCGGAGATTGCAGTCGTGAAGAAGTGCTAGACAGTTTTAACGTGGACAATGTTTTTTTTCCAAGGACCGACAATATAGACTTTGCAGAAACATTTGATAGGCAAGGAAGTGACCAGACCAGGCAGACCTTGTGTCTTCTGATGAGAAAATATGCACCCAACAACGGTGTCAATCCAGAGCAGGCTTTCGTTTCTTTTTCGATGGAATGGCGGCCTCTGGCGATTGCTATCAACTCTCTTGGAAATGACTACAGCAGAGAATTTGTTGATAATGTTAGAGCTGTAATGGAGAACTTAGCACCACAACAAGCTAATCAACTAGAAGTCCACCTTGATTGGAGCGACTGTCAGCTTCCCAAGCTCTTGTGTGGTTTACTACTCGAGGTTTTCTTACACCTAGCCAGAAACGTTGTTTCGCATGCTTGTCAGTCACTAGAACAAAGACGCTCCAAACGAAAGAACCCAGCGCTTCAACTTGGAATTTCGCTTGCGCTAGACGGAAGCGACCTTGTTTTAGTTGTCGAAGACGATGGGCCGGGCATCGAATCTGGCAGATTGCCCTTGGAAATGCTTTCCAAAAAACAGAAAAGTGATCTAAAGGGTGTGGACACACAAGATCTGCAAGCTGATTCTGGTGAGAAAGCCAACCTGCTTTCTGGTCGAAGTTTGGGGCTCTCAACAGCACTTCATTTAGTTCAAAATCGGCTTCACGGAACCGTACATTGTTCTTGGCAGAAGGACGTGGGGACACGCTTTGAAATACGGATTCCGCGCAACGCTAGTCAACTAGAAGTGAGATTTTTGAATACTCCCAATGGTTTGGTGGCTGTTCCTGAAGTACTGATTTTGGAAGAACTATCTCAGATTGACCAGTTTCGGTCTAATGGATCACAGTGGGTATATGCGTCTCGCCAAGTGCCGATTCTTTCTGGAGTACCAGAAAATCAAAGCTCACAAAAAAATGTCTACTTACTTCATCAAGATGGCCTTGTGCAGGCAGTTGTTTTTGCCGAGAGCAAGAACCACACTGAATCATGCCTTTTGCCTTTTGAAGGAACTTCTGTCTATTCGGAACAACTAGAACAATGGGTGCAACTACTGGAGTTGCCCAATTAGCTGCTTGTCTTTTTGCTCAAATAGTAGTCAAAGTCCCCTTCAAAAATCCGCATTTTTCCGCTGTCGATCTCAAAAACTTTGCTGGCAAGCCGGCGTAAAAAGTATCGGTCGTGGCTAACAATCATAACAGTGCCATCGAAGTCGACCAAAGAATCCAAGAGGACTTCTCGGCTTTGAATATCGAGGTGGTTGGTTGGTTCGTCGAGAACCAAGAAATTAACAGGTAGGGCCAGAATACAAGCAAGAATAACCCGGCTTTTTTCGCCACCCGACAGCACTGAAATCTTTTTTTCACTATCAGTGCCTGAGAACTGAAAAGCGCCCAGTATGCCTTTTATGGTGCCAATGCTGGCGTGCGGAAGGCGCTCGGCTATTTCTTCAAAGATAGTACTTTGCGGCCGCAGCACATCACTCGAATACTGGCTAAAGTAGCCAAGGTTAACACTGTTGCCAACCACGCTTTTGCCACTTGTTGCATCAGTTTGGCCGGTAATTACTTTGAGCAAAGTTGACTTGCCTGCGCCGTTGATCCCGGTTAAGGCAATGCGATCGTTTCGGTTGACTGTCCCAGTAAGACCCCTAAAGACCTGGTGCATGCTGCCGTCGGGATTGAGCCAGGCTTTAGATAAGTCTTCCATAACTAGCACTTGGTCCCCCGAACGTTTACAAGCGGCAAACTGGATTTTGAGCGCTTTAGGATAAGTTGGAAGTTCGATGCGTTCTATCTTTTCTATAGTTTTGACGCGAGACTGAACCTGAGCTGCGTGCGAGGCGCGAGCGCCAAACCGAGCAATAAACTGTTCTTCCTTGGCTAACATGGCTTGTTGGCGTTTGAAGGAGGCCACTTGTTGGTCTCTCCTAAGGACTCTTTCTGTTAAATAAAAATCGTAGTCACCGGTATAAGTGGTAATGGTGCCCGCGGCGACTTCAATCGTCTTTGAGCACAGGCGAGTCATAAATTCGCGGTCATGACTGGTCATAACCAGCTCGCCTTTATAGGACTTGAGCCATGCTTCTAACCAAACAATCGACTCCAGATCAAGGTGATTGGTGGGTTCGTCCATCAGAAGCACATCAGGCTGTAAAACCAAAATTTTGGCCAAAGCGATACGCATTTTCCAACCACCGGAGAAGTTCTCTACCGGAAGTTTTTGGCGTTCAGTGGCAAAGCCCAAGCCGCTCAATATGGTTTCAGCTCTGTTTTCTAAATCGTATCCATCGAGATTCATGTACTCGGTCTGTATCTCGCCGTAATGTTCCATCTCCGTTTGGCTAAGGCTGTCGCCGCCGTGCCCTGCCATTCTGTCTTCTAAAGCAGCAAGTTTTTGACCAATCAGCCAAACTTTGCCGGCACCGGCGATTACTTCTTCTAAGACGCTTTTGCCTGACATTTCTCCCACATCTTGGCTAAAGTAGCCAATCACGGTTCCTGGATCTACGGAAACTGTGCCCTCATCTGGTTTTTCTTGTCCACTTATTAGGCGAAACAAGCTCGTTTTTCCTGCTCCATTGGGGCCAACCAAGCCAATTTTATCGCCTGATTTTATGAGAAACTCACCTTGGTCAATTATGCAATGGTCCCCATAGCTCAAATGTATAGAAGAAAGATTGATCACACTACGCTCCCGAGCTTGCGAATGTATAGCATTAGCACGACTCGGTCAATTATTTGCACAATGCCGGTCTGGGCAGAGGCGTGTACTTAGTACGCTTGGGCGGCAAAAAGATGGATAGGCCAGAAAGAAAAGCAGCAGACTTATGGGCCATGGATTAAGATTACCAAAATCGATGGAGGTGAAGACTGGATTTTATCATTCTAGCTATAGTTTGACTAAGGACAGAACCAGAAATAGTAGCTACCATTAACACTCCGGTTTTGTCTCTAAGCAATACCCTATGCAGCAACCCTTATTGTTGAACACGAGGTTTGCTGACTCAGTTCTATTCAAACAAAACATTCTTCTTTTATCAGGCTTTTGACACTATTCTTTTGTCTATGGATTTACAACATCCACATCACCGCTTTTGCAGGCCAGTATTCCTAGCGACGACCTGTCAATATTGGATTTGGATTCCTTAGCGGTCGACATGGGTACGTGGATAGATGAAGAACATCGAGAGCATGTTTCTGATATTGCCGCAACTGTCATGCTCAAGGGCAAGCCCGCCAATAAGTGAAATGGAACAGCTTAAGCACAAACTATAGTTGGGATTCTATAGCTTGGGAAATGTGGTGCTAACCAACGAGAAACCAACTTTCAACTTACCAGTTGCAACGTCGAGGATCCAAAAAATACCATGGCGAGCGAATTTGTATTTGTAAGAAACAGCGGTTTTTGCTTAGTAACCGCATTGCAACCACTAACAATCAGCGACTGTCTGGTTTTATGGTTACTTGGTAGCGACTGGGCTTGTAACGAGAAACGCAGGCTTGGATGTTGTTGCACTCAATGCTTTCAAAAATTTCCGCCTGGTACGAAAGTACAATTTTTGAGCTCTGGCCCTCGATAAGCGCCTTACTGTAAGCGAGGTTAAAACCAATTAAATCTTCTATAAAAAGAGGTGTCTTTTTGTCTTCTGGCGACACGTTGTGGAACGCTTTTTGACAAAAGGCTATCTGTAAACTGGCAACTTCATCCAAACTGAGTTTATCGATTGTTCTTAAACTCGCTTTCAAATAGTGAGAAAAATCATTAAAAAAATCTGCGGGCTTTGTTTTTAAAAGTTTGAGTATCGCCAAAAACCAGCTGACCGCTCGGCCCCGTGAGTAAAAAAGGCTACACGCAACGGCAATCTCCTGTGCTTGGCTTAGGTCGTTGGCCGAAAAACTTGCTTGTGATTGCACTAAGTAGGGCGCCTCAGCTTGGCAAATCAATCCCAAAGAAGCGGCTTCGTTATGCAGCTCGGTCCCTGGTAGGACAGCCAATTTAAATATGTCGAGGTGGTTTGGTCTAAGCCCAATTGCAAAGTCTAGTGTCTGTTTAAAGAACTCTAAACTATCACCAGGTAAACCAAACATAAGGTCAAAACCAAAAATTAAGCCATGGTGGTCCAAAATTTTAATTTTTTGCTTAAAGGTTTCCTTGTCAAAATTTCGGCGCACTGTTTTTAAAATTCTCGCGTTAGCACTTTGTAAGCCAATTTGCAGACTACAGTTTAAACTGCTAAAAAGTTCAGCTTGAACCTGAGTAATGTGTTCGGCTTTAATCTCAAAATCAAAGTGAATAGTTGTCTTGGATTTTTTCAATATGTTTAGGATCTGTACGCAATAGTCATTATTGGCGTTAAAACTTGGGTCAAGAACGAAAACATAGGGTATTTTGCATTCAATAAAGTGTTTTAGCTCAGCTTCAACCATCTGTGTCGAGGCCTTGCGCAACTTTTTTTCTCCGCGTGATTCAAAGCAATAACTGCATTTAAAAGGGCATCCCCGACCTAGTTCCCATAAGGCCCCACCGTAAAGCTTGCAGTCAAGCGTGCCATCGAGGTAAGGCGAGCTTTGCTTTGCCAAATCGACAGCTAAAGGGGATTTATTGGACTCTTTATTATTGTACGCTGCGTTATGGTACTCAATGTCACAGCGCAACAGTTCTGTAAAGAAAGCGACAATGTCTTCTTCAGATTCTCCGCTTTGTAGGTAGTCAAAAAGATTGAGCTTGCGAAAACTTTCTGGATTTGCACTTAGTTCGGGACCGCCAGCAATAAAAATCAATTCAGGCATGGCCAATTTTAAAATACGAGCACTTTCAATCAATTGGACTTTGTTCCAGACGTAAAATGAAAACCCTACGACCACACCTTGTATGTCCAGATGTTTTTTTTGTTCAGAAATTGAATCGAGACAGCGATTAGCAAATTGTTGAGCGGTTTCATGCAATGCTTTTTCAATCAAAAAAGTCTTAACCTTGTCGGTAAGTGCAAGGGCAGACTTAATTGCCGAGACAATTCGTGCTGCCCCGTAGGGAATTGCCTTGGGCGATTCTTCGACTGGTACACAAAGTATAGGAAACAGTAGTTGCGCATGTGGCGCCTTTTCCGGTAAAGCCATAGGCTATTTTACGTATAAGAGTTCTGCTTGTATATTATTAAAGTGATTTACTTGACAGCTGAGCTGGGTCTATCTTCTACTACAAATTTTTTTCAGAGCATACTGTCAGAAAACATTATGCCAACCAGAACCACAGCACCTTTTCCGTTGAGATATTTATATATTTTTAGCATTTGACTTTTTAGTTTTTAATTAGCATATTTTATTCATAATTGATTCACTTTTACACATATAGTGATTTTTAGTTTTTTAAAAAGGAGTTTCAATGTTGTGGACGATTGCGATAATTCTGTTTGTTTTGTGGTTGACGGGAACCATAGGTGGATTTTTTCTTGGAGGATTTATCCATGTGTTGCTTGTAATTGCTGTCATAGTCGTGGTGGTCAGGATCATTCAAGGTCGAAGACTCTAGTTGTTTAGTCGATGAGTTTCCAAAAAAAAATGGAAGCTAAGACTTTCCTGGAAACAGCTCAGACACCCGTCTGAGCTGTTTGTCTTTATGAGTTAAACAGAAATTTGGCGAATGGCTCAACAAAGTCGGTGCTTAGCAGCACTCCGACAATGCCCCAGCTTGTGCCAAGTATTGCACCGCCCAGAACATCTCGCGGGTAGTGCATCCCAACATAAATCCTGGTGATTCCTACCAAGGACGCCACTGTGTACAGAATAACCCAGAGATACCCTGCCAGATGATTATATTGCAAGAGCAAAGTTGCCAAAAAAAAAGCTTGGCTAGTATGACCGCTGGGGAACGAGCGTCCGCTTTCCGCAGATCCAACGATCCGGATGTTTTCTAGTCTAATGTAAGGTCGCCTACGACGAACAAGAATCTTAATAATGTGCACAAACAAAGTTAGACTCAAAACACCAATTATAAGCGCATAGGCAAGAAGGTGATTACCCGTGCTATCGATGACTGTTGCCAATATTAATGCAAAAGCAAAGTTGCCTATCTGGGTGAATCCCAGCATCACCTTATCCAGCCAAACTGGCCTCTTGCCGTGCATGTTAAAAAATAGAAATACCAAAACATCAATGCGTTGCCCTAATTTCCAAACCAAGGACACGGTAACCAAGCAAAAGACAATGATTAGGCCAACCAAAAAAAGCTGGGCCTTTATTCCCGACCAAAATATTTGCCAAACATAATCCGGCAGAAAGATGATAAGCAGCACCAAAAACGCAGACAGCCCCACAATCCAAACGCGATGGCCAAACCGACCAATCCAGCTGCTAAATTTTTCCCAAAGGCCGTAAAGTCTTGTCTGTGATATTTTGGTCTCTCGGATAGGTTTGGTATCAGGGTTTGGCAAGAATCTCACCAGGTTTTCGCATCCGTTTTTGCGGTGCTTTTGCCAATATTACGTTTAGAGCTTTGGGCTGCACTTCGATACAAACAGTTCCGGTGCCAATGTCTATTCCATCCGCCATAATTGGCATTGCTGGATTAGTTTTAATAAGCACACGCCGTACTCTCAAGTGTTGAATGCGCGGATCCTCTTGTTTCCGCGCCCTAGGTCCGGCCAGAACATAACCAAGCAAATCAAGTTTGGAAAGATCTGCAAAGAAAATAATATCCAAATAACCGTCATGATAAGAACCTCGCGACCCGGTCACAATATTCATACCAACATGAGCCAAATTGCAGACCAAGACAATATGTCCGATTTTTTTGATCTCTTTCTTATCGTCAAGCACTAAATGAATCTCGGAGGGTGGCGTCGAAGTCAAGGTGGCCAAATAGGCACCAAGGCGGCCGATTTGGCCATGTTGGATATCGTCGCCTGACGAAAATAACGCAGAAAATAAGCCAATTGAACAAAGTTCAATAAACGGGGTACTGATGCCACCGCACGTGCTCAGGCCCATGTCAATTTTCCTACGACGCCCCTTGCGCAAGAGTGCAACGGCGGCCGAAATATCTGTTGGAATGCCCAAACTCAAAGCGACGTTGTTACGGGTTCCTATAGGAATAATGCCTAGAATCGCTTTGGTCCCCAGAATAGCGTTTGCCACCGACGATACTGTTCCGTCGCCTCCACATACAACCACCATCCGGATTCCTTGGGCAATAGCGCTGCGCACAACCTGTGATAGGTTGCAACCAGGCTCAATCAAGTAAGGCTCGGGAATAAAATTGAGGGCCTGTAAGTCTTTGATGACATCCATCAATTGCTCCGGAGATTTTTCATTTGCGCCTGAACCGGCATTAAACATCAGTTTTATGCGGAGCGAACGATAGACCGTTTTCTTTTTTGCGACAAGACTCATATAGATTAAAGATACTGCTCAATTTAGATCTTAGATAAGCGAATTATAGGCCCGACTTGTGAATCTGTCTTAAATACAGGCTTGGATCTTGCACATTCGATGTTACAATAGGCTATAACTGTCAATAAGAAGGACGACCATTGAACACGCTCAAAAATAGATTGAGATCCTGGTGGCAGACACCGCGTAAAGCAGGAGATCGTATTGAGCATCGACAGGTCTCCTTTCTTGAACTATTCTATGACCTCGTCTACGTGGCGTTGATCGCCCAACTCTCACACGCACTGTCCAACAATATTAGCTGGGAAGGTCTGGGCTCATTCGTCTTTCTGTTTCTTATTGTTTGGTGGGCATGGCTTAACGGTACCATCTATCATGATATTCATGGAAACAACGATATCCGTACTCGGGTTTTTACCTTCTTGCAGATGTTCACTGTGGTGGCTATGGCAATCTTTGCTCATGATGCCCTTGGAACTAGCTCCGTAGGATTTGCGTTATCGTGTGCGGCTTTTCAGTTGATTCTGTCTTGGCTCTGGTGGCGAACTGGTGTCCATGATGCGTCACATCGCCCCTTAACCCGTCCTTATGTTATGGCGTACCTTTTGTCTACGGGCCTTTTCGTTGGTTCGATATTTGTGCCGGCACCCATCCGTTTTATCATCTGGGGCGCCGCTTTGCTCTTTTCTCTTTTGGCGCCGCTATTTATGCGTTTGCGCAGCAATTCTCCTGAAGTTCAGGCTCAGCTTAATCTAGCAATGTCTGTTTCTAACTCTCTTGTCGAACGTTTTGGACTGTTTACTATTATAGTTTTGGGCGAAGTTATCATTGGAGTAGTGGCAGGCGTAACTGAACACCACTTTCTTAGCTGGCAGGTGGGCATTACCGCAGCCCTTGGCATGCTGATTGCAATTGGATTGTGGTGGGTATACTTTGACCTTATCTCCTACCATCATCCGACTCGCAAAATGAGTACCGTTTTTGTCTGGCTCTACTTGCATTTCGCTCTTACGATAGCTATCACTGCTGTTGGCGCTTCATTGTTGCATGTTATCGAAAACGCTGGCGATAGTTTACCTACCCAGGTGCGTTGCCTACTATTGGCTGCAACAGCCATTTCGCTCTTCAGCACTGGTTTTTTAACAAAAACAATTGAATCACTTCCGCAGCAAATACACATAGCTCAGATAAGTAGACGAGCGTTGTTTATATCGGCATTTCTTATTCTGCTGCTTGGTTTGTTTCAAATTGACACGATTGCACTTTTGATCTCGATAGCAATTCTTTTGCTCGTGCCAGTCATCTTTGTTGTTCGACGATAAGATCTCCACCAAGCCATGCTCAAACATTCAAGAACTACTTGGCTTTCGATCCCTCAACCGAATCAACGTGACCAGCCTGTCACTAATCATGTATAGTTACGTGCAATGCTAAAAACCAAACGCCAAGATTTGACACAGAAATCGCATCTACATGCGCGCAACAGGCATCGCGAGCGCTACGACTTTAAACTGCTCAGTTGTACTTCTCCAGAACTAAATCACTTCGTCAAACTCAACGAATATGGCGATGAGTCAATCGACTTCTTTAATCCCTTGGCCGTAAAGGCATTAAATAAATCTTTGCTAAAACACTACTACGATATCGACTATTGGGATATACCGAACGGTTATTTATGCCCACCTATACCGGGACGCGCCGACTACATCCATTGTGTGGCAGATGTTTTGGCTGCTAGTTCTAAGGGACAAATCCACACCGGTGCTGATCTGCGGGTATTAGATATTGGTGTAGGCGCCAACTGTGTTTATCCGATAATTGGCCACAAGGAATATGGTTGGTCTTTTGTCGGTAGCGACATTGATCCTCTGGCAATTGCTTCCGCACAAAAAATTATTAACGCAAATCCACTACTAACAAATAGTGTGGAACTGCGCCTACAAGCCAAGCCTATAAATATATTTGAAGGCATTATTCAACCAGGCGAAAAATTTGACCTGACTATCTGTAATCCACCGTTCCATGCCTCACTCTCCGAAGCGCAGGCGAGTTCCCGTCGCAAACTGAGCAATCTGAAGCAAAAAAAGATAAACAAGCCGATTTTGAACTTTGCAGGCCAAAGTAACGAGTTGTGGTGCACGGGCGGCGAAGTAAGATTTATTAAGGATATGATTCAGCAAAGCAAGCAATTTGCAAAAAATATCCGTTGGTTTTCTACCTTGGTTTCCAAAGGAACGTTGTTACCGCAGCTGCATGCTGAGCTAAAAGCAATAGGTGCCACTGATGCCCAAGTGATACCCATGGGCCAAGGCAACAAAATGAGTCGCGTCGTCGTCTGGACGTTTCTCTAGAGCTCGGACGTTTTTCGCACTTGACAGATTCCGTGTCAGTCACAGTTTGTGAATTGTTAGAATGTCTGATACTAGTATTTAGCAGTTTAGTGGTGTTATACGCAATTAAAGTTCAAATCATTATATATTGCGGCCATCAGCATTCTGATAGTTACATCATGTGTGACTAACAAAACTGATATTCAACCAAAAGCAAGACGAATTGCCCAGACGAATATTCACTTTGATGAGGGCTCAGGTAAAATTCATGCTGCTAACTTTCAGCCTTCGCTCTTTATACCTGCAGGATCAGAAATTGAAGTACTCGAATTTAACCCCAAACAACTTGTTTTCATTGTAAGTAGTTCAGGCAAAAAGTTCTACTATTTCAATCATAAACAAGCCGCGGGAAATTTTACTGCGCATATTCAAAAAGTATTTGCTAACACGTGGGATTCCAACAAAATTGGGTCATTGAGTTCTATAGATCAAGAAGGCATTAGCAAAGGTAAACCATTGTTGGGGATGTCTAAAGATGGGGTGTTTTTAGCCATGGGATATCCGCCTTCTCTTGAGAATCCCGATTTGCAAGCATTTTCTTTCACATACTGGGTGAGTAGATTCAATCGTTTGAAAGTTATCTTCAATAGTAGTGATCTGGTGATCGAAATAAAAAACTAGCGAATACGCATCACAACAAATTCCAAGGCATTTGGGCAAAAAAAAACGGAATGCCTGGACGTCGTGCGCATTCCGCCAAGGTCAATTAAATACCTCACTATGAGTATCGGCACCACTTGCAGAAACTTGACTAAAAAGAGCTATTTGATAAGTCGCGGCTCGATGTAAGCTTTGGTAAAGCTTGAGACTTCGTTTGAGCACTGACTCCGCGTCCTTTGCCGCTTGTGGGCTTTGAACTTCGCCAATCACGTCTTCTACCAAAAACCCTAAGATGCGTAGATGGGGCGATTGCACAAATTCGCGGTCCAACTGATCCAAACGATCCAATACTTGGATGTCAAGTTTGCTGCCATCAATGTCGTCATTTTCCAGTTGTTCTAGCAATGAGAAGGTCTTTTGAAGGCCTTCTTCGGTCATGGATTTGAGCGTTTTGAGTGCAGCAAATAGGTAGCTTTTAGACTGTCTAAGCTTGGCCTTTTTTTGTTCTAGGTCAAGTTGAGACTTTTGACTCCTAATGATTGCCAGTCGCTGGTCGATGGAGTCCCTGCATTGAGGAAGCAAAAGAATTTTTTCCAGTTCAGCTGGCTCAAAACCTTCTATTTCTCTAACACCCGCACCCAGGCGCAAACAGGAAAGATTGTGGTAACGTACTTTTTGGTTTACAAACCACTGCGCAAACAAGTCCATACGTTGGTCACTTATTACCGGTATCCCCTGGCTATCGCTTCGTTTGACCGTAAATTCATTGTTGACATAGAGGTAGTGCGACTGATGAGCCGGATTTAAGCGGGTCGAGCTTTGGTGTATCAATTCTTCAAACAAGGCACCTCTAAAGTGAGTACTTCCTTTTGGATAGGAAAGATCAAGCCCAGCTGTCCAAATTTGACTACAGTTCATTATGCGGATTAGATCCCAAGCACTAGTAGCGACTGATCCTCCGGCGCCCAGTTTGCCAAGGTTTAGTCCCAGCGCATCTTCAAAAAATACACCCAGCGGAAAAATGCTGGAACAAAGCATGACGGGTCCAGCCCATTTGTGCAGGGTAGATGGATAGATGCTGGATTCGCTTACCAAGATCGAACGAGACTGCGAGCACCAATCCAAATGTCGGCTGTTCCAGTATTGGGGGTCCATACTTACAACAAAATCTGGATCAACACCGGCCCGCAAACATAACGATAAGGATGTATCTACGGCTACTATCAGCATTCTTTTTCTAATTTCGGCCAGGTAGGGTTTTATCGCGTCCAAGCTTGGCCCCCCGGCCAGCAGAATTCCGGGAAGGTTGCCAAACTGGCCTTCCACAGAAGCAACCGACAATACTCTGTCCATACAATCTAAATTGCGAAAAAGGTTCTTAACCCAGAGTTTTCCAAATCTCTTAAGTGTGTTGCTGTTTACTTGTGATCTTGAGACAAATAGTTCCAAGCCAAGTCTGAGTTCTTCATATTGATGGGCATATGCCAACTTGTAGGCAGGGTTGGCGAGCAGAATTGGGCTTCGACAAGCGTTTTGAGACAGTATGGCTATCAGGTCATGACGACTTTCCGCATGTTGAATAGACCATACGAACCCCTCAGATAGCTGAGGCTGGCGGTGTAGCAGTTGCGCTTGATAGTCTTCATCGTTTGGCGCAATTACCACTACATCTCTGTCAGGATTCTGGATGGCCAACTCCTCCAAAACATAGGAAAGACCAAGCCCAAACAACACAACCAAGTCAGCGTTAGATGCAAGTTCGCTGCTACACATGCGCTGGGCTTCTTTTTTGGGATTTACAAGGCTGTTAAAGGCGTGTCCGTCTAACCAACCTAGCGTTGTGCCATCATGACGAGTAGAGAGATGATAGAGGTGCTTTTCATCTGCGTGGGGCATTAAAGCTTACCATCCAAGCGCAAGCTAAGCTTCATACCCTTGGTAACTAGCGTGCCTGCTGAGGGTTCTTGAGTCTTTACGTAACCAGATCCAAGTATTTCCACAATTATGTCTTCTCGCAACAAAAGCGCACTGACGACGCTTGCTGGCAGTCCTCTAAAGTCAGGTACTTGATCTTTCATTTCTGGAAGTACCGGTATGGTAATCTTGAGTGAGCCGCCAGTTTCTACAATTTGGTCGCCTTCTCGATCAATACCAAAGTAGGGGATCAGAAATTCGGCACTTTCTTTTATGAGTGGAGCGGCGATGCGCCCACCATAAATTTCACCTTGTGGTTTAAATATGACAATATAGACGATAATTCGTGGGCTTTCAGTTGGAAAAATTCCAAGCGAGCTGGCGATAAAGTCTTGTGAGGAGTACCTTGATGTAGCGGGGTCTATCATCTGAGCAGTTCCTGTTTTGACCGAAAGGTTAATACCCGCTACTCGGCTTCGTCGGCCAGTGCCACTATCTTCAGTTGCTGCATTCATATAATTCAGCATCAGCCGAGCAGTTTCTGGTTTCAATATGGTCCTGACAACTTCGCGCGGAAACTCCTTCAATGTTTTACCATCGGCACTCACAATACGTTTTAAGATGCGTGGTCTCAGCAGTGCGCCTTGATTTGATAAAGCTGTAGCTGCTTGAAGCATCTGGAGCACTGTTACACCCAGTTCTTGACCAAAGGCCATAGTTGGTTTAGTGCGAGGCGACCAAGCAGCCAAGGCTTTGACAAGTCCACCTTCTTCACCTGGCAAACCGACATCGGTCTTAGAGCCAAATCCCAAGTCTTGAATATCTTGCCAAAACTCTCGGTCCGATATAATTTCACTGGCCATGGCAGCTCCGACATTAGAACTGAACTTAATTATACCTTCTGGCGTAATGGTGCCATAGTCTACAAGGTCAGTAATGGGATCCCTAAAGCGCGAGTTTTTGTAGCCGCCTGAAGTAGGAAAGAGTGTTTCGTTACCGATCTGTCCATGGTTCATGATCATTGCCAAGCTAAAGATCTTAAAGACTGAACCGGGTTCGTAAACGTAAGAAATCGCCAAATTTCGGCGTTGCTCGGCAGAGCTAGTGGTGTAAGTGTTGGGATCATAGCCAGGTCTAATTGCGGAAGCCAAAATTTCGCCATTACGTGCGTCCATAACTATAAAAGCCAATCCCTGCGGATTATACTGTGCAACGGCTCGATCGGCCATTGATTCCATAAAATGTTGGATGGTGCTGTCGAGAGTCAACACCACCTGGTTGCCATAAGCTCTACCGTCAGCAAGTATGGTATCACGCGCATTGAGTGTTTGATCCAATAGGTATTCTAGCCCTTCCAAACCGCTGTTTTCACTACCAGTAAATCCAACAATGTGAGCGGCTCCTTGGCCCTCTGGATAGTTTCTTGCTTGATTGGGCTCCAAATAAATGCCTTCAAGTTTACCCTTACTTATAAGGTCTCGCACTTTGGAGGCCTTTTCCAAATCTAGACGTCTTTGTAGGATCACTGCACCTTGGGCGTCTTTGAGCTTCAAATAGATTGATTCTTCATCTTCTTGAATAATCTCAGATAGTAAGTGAGCGGACTCGTAGGCATCTGTGATATTGCGTCCCCAAGCAGCCAAAGTAAATACCGTAGTTTGAATAGCAAGCAATCGCCCGTTGCGGTCTACGATCGGGCCGCGTTCTTGTGCGGCTTGATTTGTCTGGTTGGCGGGTGTTTGGCCAAATAGCATGATTCCCGCATACTGAAGGATGATGACTATTGCGGCAATGCCAAGCACAATTGAAAAGATAAAGAGGCGTTTGCGAAATAGCGCTTCCATGGTAATCATAAGGCATACATCTTATACCATAGAATTAGGTTTTGGTGCACCCGGCTTTGAAGCTGGGATACTATGCATTTTTCTCAAAAAGTGAATAAATTGCAGCTGTTTTGATTGGTCCGACCTGTCGATAGATATATCATGGTTTCAGCAATCAGCAACCAAAAGGTCGAACGACGAAAACTCTTTACCTCCAATAGCAAATGGGCAGAACGCAATAGTTCGGTAACCTGGCAAGGTTCCGCAGCTAGGTCTGATATTATTTTTGGAAATGGCATAGGAAGCACTGCTCGTCCTGCTAGCTTAGAGTCACTTACGAAAAAGAAAGTGTCAACAAAAGTGTGGGCCTGGCCATGGTCCAACAAGGACCCTTGGTCGCGGATCAATGCCAGGTCCATTAGACTTAGTCCAAATCACTATCCATGGCTTATGGCTGCAGCATTGTTCACTGTTTTTTCGTTTTCAAACTTATTGACTCCTTCTTCGTTTTTGAGTGGCCTAATAAAGAGTCGCAATATTGTTTTTGCTACTGATCGCCAATTAGATACTATGCTTTTAGACTATGCTAGTCCGTTAGCAGAGGAGCAACTGGTCAAACTAGGTGATGACTTTGATCCGCGTAAACTGATGGAACTGAGCATCCAAAACTATGTAGTTGGCCCAGGTGACACGCTCGGTGGCATTGCCGAAAGGTTTAACCTCAATCTCGATACCATAATAAGCTTTAATGGAATTACCGACCCACGTCGCATTAGGCTAGGTTCAAACTACAAAATTCCCAATCGCGACGGACTTCTATACACAAGCAAAAAGGGTGACACACTAGCTGGATTGTCAAAACGATTTAACGTAACTTTGACTGCAATGTTAGATGCCAATGGATTGGAAGATACCAACATAACAGTCGGTATGGATCTGATTCTTCCGGAGGCCCGCCTTGATCCTACAGATCTAAAGTTGCTATTGGGTGAGCTCTTTGCTTGGCCCATCGGTGGTGCTAGATTTACGTCTACATTTGGCTATCGTAACGATCCGTTTACGGGCCAAAGGCGCTTGCACAACGGCGTAGATCTCGCCCGCTATCATGGCGCTTCTATTAAAGCCGCAAGCGCTGGAAGAGTAGTAGCAATTGACACGCAGATTGGCAACTATGGCAAGGTTATCATAATCCAACATCCACGCGGATTCAAAACGCTTTATGCTCACCTAGATTCGTTTCAAGTTAGATTGGGGCAGTATGTGAATCAAGGGCAAGTAATTGCTAAGATGGGAAATACCGGAAGATCTACTGGTACTCATTTACACTTTTCGGTTATAAAGAATGGGGTATTTGTCAACCCTCTAAAATACTTACCATAGTTTGTTGGAGTAGAAAAATGAGAAAACTATTTCTTGTTGTGGTTTTATTGTTGGCCGTGTTCGTTTTTCTCAATGCCTACGCTTCAAGCAGCGACACGCCGGCGCTTAGTCAGGTTCCTGCAAATTCGCTTACTGTCAACTGATTCCCCAGTATCACCAAGCAAAAAGTCAGGTCCCATGGGCCCTGACTTTTTTATCACCTTATACCCTGCGACCGTCACGCTCCGTGACAGTGTTTGTACTTTTTACCACTCCCACATGGACAGGGTTCGTTTCTTCCAACTTTAGGCACGTCTCTAACGACTGTAGCTGGCGCAGCGCCCGAGCTTCGCTGGGCCCGTTGAGTCGGGCTAGCTATGTTTTGGCGAGCGGGGCCACCCGAGCCAGAAAAAGTTTGCATTTGCTGGTGAACAGCATTGTTGATTCTAATATTGGGTGCATTGAGGCTTGGACTAGTTTGATTCTCAACTCGTGCTAAAAGTAGTTTGCGTGCCAAAGAAATCTTAATGTCAGCCAGCATCTCATCAAATATTTCAAAGCCTTCTAACTTGTATTCAAGCAAAGGATTTTTTTGGGCATAAGAGCGCAAGTAAACTGCTTCTCGCAAAGCTTCGAGGTTTTCGAGGTGATCCTGCCAACGGGCGTCAATGTGCCTGAGGTACTCATAGCGAAGAATCATGTTGAGGTGCTCGCTACCAATTGCGTTGGCCTTGTCAGCAAAATCTTTTGACGCTTCAGTAAGTAGGGTAGCAAGCAATTCATTTGGCTTGAGCGTGTTCGCCTCGTCAAGTTTAAGGCGAGGAATCCAGAATAGCTTTTCCTTGATTTGTTCAAATGCCAAGTGCAAGGCGATTTTATCATCACCATTGTTTTTAAAGTACTCAGACAAGCAATCTTCTAACTCTTCTGCAACGGTTGTCATTATTCGCTTGGTTAAAGTTCCATCAGTAATTATCGCATCGCGTTGACCATAGACAAACTTTCTTTGTTCATTGAGAACATCATCAAAGTCCAATAGATGCTTACGAATGTCAAAGTTGCGTTCTTCTACTTTGCTTTGGGCTCGTTCAATCGCTCTATTGAGCAAAGGATGATTGAGTGCTTCACCACCCTTCATGCCGACTCTTGCCAACATGGACTTGAGGTTGGACGCGCCGCCGCCAAAGAGCCGCATTAAATCATCGTCGAGGCTAATGAAAAAGCACGATTTTCCAGGGTCACCTTGGCGACCAGATCTACCTCGCAGTTGGTTGTCAATACGCCGGGACTCGTGACGCTCGGTACCAATTATATAGAGCCCACCTAAATTCTTTACTTCTTCAGAGTCTTTCAGCCATTGAGGCCGTTCTTGATTGTATATTTTTTGGTAGCTGGCTTGGTCGGCATCGGTACCTGCCTTTTTTCGTGCCCGAAATTCAGGGTTTCCGCCAAGCTTTATGTCGGTACCGCGGCCCGCCATATTGGTTGCGATAGTTACCGAGCCCTTGGCGCCCGCTTCGGCAATAATCATTGCTTCTCGAGCGTGGTTCTTTGCATTGAGGACCTCATGTTTGACACCGCGGCGGGTCAATTTAGTCGACAGCCGTTCTGACTTGTCGATGCTTACCGTGCCTACCAAGACAGGTTGGCCCTTTTCGTTTACTTCAGCTATTTCTTCACAAATGGCATCAAATTTATCTTCTTCGTTTAAGTAGATCAGGTCATCTTCGTCCTGTCGTGACACTGGTCGGTTGGTGGGGATTACTGCAACGTCCAATCCATAAATGTTGCCAAATTCTTTGGCTTCCGTTTCAGCAGTACCGGTCATGCCTGATATTTTGGTGTACATGCGAAAGAAGTTCTGAAAAGTAATAGTAGCAAGAGTTCGGTTTCTCTGAGCAACTTTGATGCTTTCTTTGGCTTCTATGGCTTGATGCAAACCATCGGAATAGCGACGTCCGTGCAAAATACGTCCGGTAAACTCATCTACAATCTGTACTTGTCCGTCTTTGACTACATATTCGGTGTCGCGTTTAAAAAGTTTGTGGGAGCGAATGGCTTGAGTCACCAAGTGAATGTATTCAAGATTCTCTCCATCGTAAATACTGCCAACGATGCTTTTGTTACGCTGTAAGAACTGTTCAATTCGATTGAGTCCTGCTTCGGTAAACATGACCCGTTTACCTTTTTCGTCGAGCTTATAGTCGCCTGGCTTATCGGCCGGGTACTCCTGTGTCTCGGGATTCTTAAAATATTCTTCTGTGGCGCTGTCTTTGAGGCATTCAAGAACTAGGTTGACAATTTTGTTGGCCTCGGTGTACTTGCGTGTGTCTTCTTCGGCTGAGCCAGAAATTATCAAGGGCGTACGCGCCTCGTCAATTAAAATTGAGTCAATTTCGTCAATGATGCAGTAATAGTGCTCTTGCTGTAGCTTGTCGGCAATCTCGTAACGCATATTGTCGCGCAAGTAGTCAAAGCCAAACTCATTGTTAGTTCCGTAGGTTATGTCACAGCGATAATGGGCTATTCGTGATTCGGGAGGCATGGTGCTAATTATCCACCCTACACTTACGCCAAGATAGTCAAAGACTGGCTTCATCCAAGCTGCATCGCGCTCGGCCAAATAGTCGTTAACGGTAATGATGTGGACGCCTTTTCCAGTAAGTGCATTTAGATAGGCTGCAGGCGTAGATGAGAGCGTCTTGCCTTCACCGGTCTTCATTTCCATGATCCGGCCTTGATGCAAGGCAATCGAGCCAAGCAACTGCACGTCATATAATCGTTCGCCCAAAGTTCTTCTGGCCGCTTCGCGTGCCAAAGCAAACGATTGAGGTATAAGGCTGTCAATCTTGGCGCCTTGCGTCAGCTCGTCACGCCATTTTTTGCCTTGTGTAACAAACTGATCTCTATCTAAAGACATAGCCCAGGCTTCAAAGGTGTTTATCTGACCTAGAATAGGCAGAAGTTTTTTGAGGTCGGCATTGTTTTTATTGCCGAAAACCGCTTCGAATAAGTTCATTTAACCAATGTATACTGGTGCTAACCTGCGGTCAAGCTTGCCAGACTAAGCTGGTTGATTGACATGGCCGGTTTGACCATCTACTATTAGCCAGAATGATTTTCCCCGTGACAAAATATGCTTATTTTCTGTGCGTTTCCCTTTTGCTTGTACTTGTATCTGCCTGTACCAGAGGTGCGCCGGACATACTTGATTCCGAAAACTTGTTTGACATCCCGCTGGGAAAACTTGAGAACTCAATTGACCTTTTTCAGATCAATGGAGTCAAGTCCAATCGAAAAAATAGGCTGTTTGCTCAGAACGGGCTGTTTTGGATTAGCAATGGCAATGCGTCCAAAGTTTTACAGTTTTCTTCCTATGGCGATCTACTTGGTTTGATTTACAATCCGCAGGAAAATCCGCGACCGGTACTTACCGCAAGTAGTAGTGACAAACTCGCCAACAAACGCTCATTTGCGTTTGCACTTGAAGATGTTGGAGAAATTGTAGTCCAAAGAAGCGGTACTATTTTGCTAGAAGATAGGACACCCGAATCCCAAAAGACCCTAGATCCAAATCTGAATGCCGTCTTAAACAGGATTGTTTTACGCTTTGACCAAAACGGCAAATACCTTGACTACTTGGGTCAAGAAGGAAAGGGTGGTGCAGCCTTTCCTTACATTGTCAGTTTGCATGTTACCGCTTCTGACGAAATAGTGGTCGTTTCGCGAACGATAGACCAGTGGCTGGTGTTTTGGTTCGACAAAGACGGAAATCGCCGTTACGCTTATCAATTTAGTCAAAACCGGCTTCCAGTGCCGGCCAATGACGGCCGCTTTCCAGCATTGTTGTCTATTTTTCCAGATGCCGAGTCCAATCTTTTGTACCTGCATCTCGCCTACTACCCGATTCAGGAAGGTGGGCAAACAAGCGGGCAGGATATTAGTCTAATTGAAAGCCGTATATACACTTTGGACACCCTAAGTGGTAAGTTTGTTTCTTGGTTTTCACTTCCTGCCGAGTATCAGAACTCCAAAGCGGCCGAAGTGCTTGGCAAAACTGAAGACCAATTTCAGGCCTTGCAATCCTTTATCGGCGTGGCAGTTGGCGGACGATTATATTTTATTAACCATCGGTCTAAGAATACCCATCTACTGAGTGTGTATGATAGGAATGGACGGGTAATCTCCTTAGGCTATATTTCACTTGACGATAACAAGTTGTTTGAACTTCAATGGTCAGTAAGCCTTGACGGACTTATCTCGGCATTTCAAGGCTTCGCTGACAAAGCAAGTGTTAGTACGTGGAACACCAATCGCCTGTCCGGCTTAATGCGAGTCAATCGTTGAGTCGCTATGATTATGAAGCCGGAAGCCAGATTCCAATTATGTACAGACGTGGTCCAGAGTACTGGCAAAAGGGTAGGGCACCTGTTTATTCAGACCCAGAAAGACTGCGACAACAAGTCCCTGTCAAAAAATCTTTGTTGCAACGCATAAAAAGTGGAAGCCAGTGGCGAATACTTGTGTTGCTTGCGTTAAATGTTGGAATTTTAGTTTTTGTAAGCACTATGATCGACCAAAACAAAGTGCAAGAACTTAGCAAAACGATTGATGGCATGGAAATCAAGCTCTCGGTGGCATCCAGTCCCGACGAAGTGGATAGACGATTGGTGGTACTCAACTTCCGCCAAGTAAGTAAGTCCACCCATAGTAATCTACTCGCAGACTTTTGGTTTGAGTCGCTTGATGCTCTGGGCGCCATTATTGACTCCCAGAGCCAAAACGATATTCTTCCAAGTTACGTTGGTGATGAGCGGCAATTCTTAGCCAAAATCCCACTGCAAGCCAATTCAGTTAGAACACGCGTGGTTTTTTTGGAAACCAATCAGTCGCTTGCACTCGGTTCCCAAGAGCCTTGGATACTTGAGGTATCCTTTGCTAAGTCTGGAGACGATCAATGAGTCAGCAGCGTTCTCTTGCAGCATACATAGCAAAGAATGGCAAGATACTACTTGGCCGAAGGAACAATGTTGGTGATATGGGCGGCAGGTGGGAACTTCCTGGCGGCAAAGCCGAGCTCAGCGAAACCGATCAAGAAGCCCTCACTCGAGAACTCAAAGAAGAGCTCTCTGTCGAAGCAACAATTCTTGACCAAATTGAGGCTGACAAATTTATTCATGATGGCCGTGAGCATCTTCTTTTTGTCTATGCGGTAACTATTGAATGTGAGCCCACAATTCTAAGTGAACATCAACAAGTAGCTTGGTTTAGTCTAAACGCTCTTCCGAACCCAAGCGACTTGGTTGACTCAGACGCCAGAGTACTTGCTAAGATTGCAGCAAAATATCAAAATCCATGTTAAATAATGGTTCCATTGGGAACAATTCCATTCTTTGGTATAATAATTATGTTGTCGCGTATAAAGTGGGTTTGATAGTCGCCATCTTCCCGCGGCAATTTATCAATGCCAATTCTGCAATTTTCGCCTATTCGCGCGTTCTTGTCGATTATTGACTTCTTAACCAAAGAGCCGCGACCAATACCAATGTCCGGGATTCCTTTTTGCTTGTTTTGCGAGCGTTCCTCGATAGTCTCGTAAAAATCTGCACCCATACAAACTACGCCATCTAAACTTGCGCCAGATTCGATTAAAGTTCTCAGGCCAACTATTGAGTTAACAATACTAGCGTTGGTGATTATACAGCCATCGGCAGCCAAACTTTCGGAGATGCTGCAAAAGTTAAACTTGCTGGCCGGAAGATCTCGCTTGTGTGTGTAAATGGGGCGATCTTCATCATAAAAATTAAACTTGGGGTTTATACTTGCCAAATCGATATTGGTCTCATAGAAATTCTTAATGGTACCAATATCTTCCCAAAAACCAGTGTAAATGTGCGACTGGACTTTGCATTTCTCAATCAAAAAAGGAATAATTTCGTGGCCAAAGTCGGTAAAATCGTTGTCTAATGCGCGTTCTAAAACCTCAGCCTTAAAGAAGTAGATGCCCATGCTTCCAAGATACTCACGGCCAGCGCTCTGCATTTCCTTGCTCGGATGCAAATCATGAGGGATCTTGAGGTGTTCTATGTCCCGGCTAATCTCGGGTTTTTCTATAAACTCAGTCACTCGACCCTTGCCGTCAACTCTCATAATGCCAAACCCTGAGGCGTCCTCTCGGCTAACTGGAGTTGTTGCAATGGTTATGTCAGCTTTTGAGTCCAGATGCTTTTTCATAAACTCTTGCATGTCCATACGATAGAGCTGGTCACCGGATAGTATTAAGTAATGGTCAGGATTTTGGCTAGAAAAATGATGCATGTTTTTACGGACCGCATCCGCTGTTCCTTCATACCAACCGGCTTTGTCAAAACTTTGTTCCGCGGCAAGTATTTCTACAAAACCTCTAGTAAATGCGTCAAATATATACGTGTTACCCAAATGAAGATGCAGTGAAGCAGAATTAAACTGCGTCAGGACGTAGATTTTTTTAAAGCCAGCATTAATAGAGTTGGAAATGGGAATATCTACTAGTCGATATTTTGCACCAAAGGGAACTGCTGGCTTGGCCCGACTTCGAGTGAGCGGGTACAGACGAGTCCCTTTTCCGCCACCGAGAATAATTGTAAGTACGCTTTGCATGAGGTCTCCCCTGCTATTGTAGGCTAAGCGACAAGTTGGGGTCAACAAGAAACTCATGCGCAGATATAGACTTTTTTGCATGGTAGTCAAAAAAGTGTCGGACAGCTTTACAACGATTTAGAGAAGTGTTATAGTCGGTTTATGCTGTTAAAAATTGATGGCATTTGCTTCCAACGTTCAGTACCGGTGTCTTCGTCTCTGCTGGAATCTGCTTCCTTTGGTGACCGCCCGAACCTTTATATTACTTTATAAAGGTGCTTTCCGTTGAGAGTGTGGGCTTTTAGCCCGAAAGGAAGCCTCATGGCTACTAAGACTTTGTATGTGGGCAATATGGCCTACAGTACCCCCGAAAGCACCCTGCGGGTGGTATTTGAACCCTTCGGACCTATCCAAAGTGTTCGCGTTATCGGAGACAAAGGTTTCGCTTTTGTCGAGATCCCAGAAGAAAACTTGCAGGCAGCAATTGACAATGTCAACGGTAAGAACGTTGATGGTCGACCATTGACTGTAAACGAAGCTCGTCCTCGCACTGAGAACCGCGACAATGACCGTGGCGGATACGGTGGCGGTGGCGGCGGTGGCGGTGGCGGTGGCTACGGCAACCGAGGTGGTGGTGGTAATGGTGGCGGCGGTCGTCGTTACTAAGAAACCCAGTTTGGAACGATAGCTTTAATAGCGTAGTTTTTAAACATAGCTGCTCTGATTTATCAGGGCGGCTTTTTTTACGCTTAAATTTTAAGAGTATTGTGTTTTTTTGCTTGCTCAAGTCGCTTAGTTATTGTGCTATGCGAGCTCAGTGCCGATAAAAATAAGGTGCCATGCTTCCTGTATGGTCAATTTGGTATTTTTGGAGCTGGATTCATGAGAACAATGGCAGTGATTAGTTCTGATCAAAAACTTAACGACAGAATAAAAAAAGTATGTGACATCTTTTCTCAAACCGACCTAGAGATTGTGCCAGTAGTTTTGGGCAACGAAGAAGAAGCTTTGGCCTTTATCAAATATGACTTGCCAGAAATTAATGTAATTCATTTTTCAGATAAAGATTTGGACATAGACAAGGTTCTAAAGGCCATAAAAAACGACCAATGGTTACACTATGGCGGTATTGTTGCCGTTCATGCTGACAAGGATAGAAAGCTATGCGCAGAAAAGCTAAAAGACTGCAATCTGCTGTCGTTGCTTTCAAGAAAAGAGTTTGTCCAAGGTTTCTATAGAATTCTTAAGATTCTGAGTCAAAATAGACAGGTAATCTTTCAACGCGACCTGCAAGCATTCTTAATGAAGAGCCTTTCGGGAAGCCTTGTAATGGATAATGATCCTCTAAACGTGCGAATTTACGCCAACCTAATTTCCAACTACCTTTTTAATTCCAACTATGTTAACGCTGAACTTCGTGACCGCTTACACGTTGGACTACACGAAATGTTGATGAACGCGGTTGAGCACGGAAACTGCGAAATTAGCTACGAAGAAAAGACAAACTGGCTTGAGTCACACGGTGACATTCTTGAACTGATTCGGCTAAAGTGCCAGGATCAAGGAATTAAGGCAAAAAAAGTTTTCTTCAATTACCGAATCAGCAAAGAAAAGTCGAGTTTTACTATCAAAGATGAAGGTGCCGGATTCGATTGGAACCATCATTTAAACAAGCGTGACCATTCAGACAATTTTGGCTTGCACGGTCGTGGTATTGCGATGACAGGCATCTACGTTGAAAACCTGCGGTACAACGATGTTGGCAACGAGGTCAGCTTTGACGTCAGCCATCAGCAAAACGAAACCAACGTCTTGCCAAGTATATTTGTGGACCAAGATGAAGTCGAGTTTAAAGACGGCGAAGCGATATTCCGTGAAGGTGAAGTCTCAAACAATCTATATTATATCGTTTCTGGAGAACTAGAAATAATTCGTAATAAACAAGTGGTATCCGTTTTGACTCCCGATGACTTATTTTTGGGTGAAATGTCTTTTCTGTTGGCAAACAGAAGATCAGCGACGGTAATATCCAAAGGAAGCTCGGTATTGGTTCCTGTTTCGAAACACAGTTTTGTAAATATTATCAGAGAACAACCACATTATGGCATTTTTTTGGCACGACTTTTGGCCCATCGGCTTGAGCGAATGAACAATGCTATGGTGGAGCTACACAAGGACAGGTCCGCTATTATTTGACCTTGGCCTCGTAGCCGATTCTCCGTATTAGTTCAATAATTTGGTCTATGCTTTCTTTTTTTCCATCGTAGTCAACGTGGATTTCGGCCTTTACGCGGTCAACCTCGACATCTTGTATGCCTTTAAACTTTTTACCAACGTGTTCTATTGTATGCGCACAAGAAGAACAAGTTCCACCAGTGCTTGTCAAAACAGTGTGAACCAGGTTCTCGCTTGCGATAGGTTCTTTCTTTCCTAAAAAAAATGCCATGTCTACAATATAATTAGAAAATATGCTTGAAGGCAAGCAAGTAACTAGGCTTGGTGCTGTTATAACTTGAACGGAGCACCGATTTAGGATATATTTCGCTGCTACTTGGAACTGACTAAACGTTTCAAATCAAGAACCACATGCCGGTGGTTTTATCATTGAGAGGAGCCATCATGGCCGAACTAGAAGAACGAGCTGACAGTCAGCTTATGGACAAGGTCGTGTCGCTTGCCAAGCGTCGTGGTTTTGTTTACCAGTCGTCTGAAATTTACGGGGGACTCTCTGGCGCATGGGACTACGGCCCATTGGGCATTGAGCTTAAAAACAACATTCAGCGGTTTTGGTGGAAAGAGATGACTCGCAAGCACGACAATATTGTTGGACTTGATGCATCTATCTTGATGCACCCCAAAGTCTGGGAAGCCTCGGGCCACGTGGCAAATTTTTCTGACCCGTTGGTTGACTGTAAGCAGTGTAAAAGTCGCTTTAGAGCTGACCACATTGATTTAAAGGCACCTTGTCCCAACTGTGGCACGAAAGACAGCTTTACCGAACCGCGACAGTTTAACTTAATGTTTAAGACCCACCTTGGATCCAGTGAAGGACCAGAAAGTGTCGTCTACCTTCGTCCAGAAACAGCTCAAGGCATCTATGTAAACTTTAAGAATGTCCATCAAACTTCCCGAGTCAAGATTCCTTTTGGTATCGCCCAAGTTGGTAAAGCATTTAGAAATGAGATTGTAACCAAGAGCTTTATTTTTAGATCCTGCGAGTTTGAGCAAATGGAGATGCAATACTTTGTTCATCCCAGTGAAGATGAAAAATGGTTCGCATTCTGGAAAGAAGAACGCTTAAAGTATTATACAAAAATGGGTATTGTAAGCGAGAGGTTACGTTTTCATCATCATGGTACTGAGCTGGCCCACTACGCCAAAGACGCCTATGATATTGAATATTTGTTTCCGTTTGGCTGGAAAGAACTTGAAGGTATTCACAATCGATCTAACTTTGACCTAACGCAGCATGGTAACTATTCTGGAAAAGATATCAACTATCTTGATGAGGAAAGCAAAGATCGTTTTGTGCCCTTTATTATTGAAACTTCTGCCGGCTTGACACGTAGTCTTTTGATGGCAATTTGTGACGCATACGAGGAAGAACTGGTGCAAGAAGCTAGTGAAGGAAAAGAAGCCGACACAAGAACCGTCTTGCGCCTGCATCCTGAACTTGCGCCAATTACAGTTGGAGTCTTTCCGCTAGTCAAGAAAGACGGTTTGTCGGAATTGGCCCAAGATATTTGCCAAGAATTATCTGACGACTATGCAGCGTTCTACGACGCATCGGGAGCTATTGGTCGACGATATCGTCGACAGGATGAAATCGGCACCCCTTTTTGTGTGACGATAGACTATGACAGCAAAGAAAACGGGACGGTTACCTTGCGGTTTCGTGACAGTATGGAACAGATTAGAGTTCACAGAACAGAACTGTCTGCCGCGATCAAGGGGGCCATTAAATCCTATGTTAGAGTATCCTCCAAAGCCTAAGTTTTTGATAGAGTGAGATTTATGTCTCCCTCTATGTAGAGAAATCTAACCCAAGCAAGGGTAAATCCATTGAGCTTTAAGCTGAGCGCTATGGTATTTATTCGTAAGTCCCGTTTTGAAAATGCCGATGATGACTAGGGAGTTCTAACATCGAGACAAATCGAAGCCCGAAAGCAGCCCAGCGCTATAGGTACTCACTCGTTTGGCGAACCGCATTGCTCTTTGTGGTGATGGCTATTTTGAACCTCAGTCTCTTTGTAATCATGGTTTTTGAAAATCAGTTGGACCTTATTCTGCAGAACGCGCTACTTTCTAGCCGGCTACAAGTTGCTACTTTCCAATCTACTTTGTTAGAGATCCTTGGTCCACAACAAGATTGGAGCGACGAAAAGGCCCGCGAACTGCATCGTCGCGTCAGTCAAAACGGTATGGACAACTATACGCTCTTTAGGGAAGACGGCCGTGTAATAATGGATGTAAAGAACTGGGAAATCAGCAAACGCGACGACGCAAGTCTTGATGAACTCAAATCTATTAACGCTGCAATGGCAAGAAAGGCATTTGAGAACGCTGCTTTTTCAGAAAAAATCGAACCAGAAAGTAAACTGCTCGATCTTTGGGCGCCCTTTAATTTGGCGTCGGATAGCCAAGGGGTAGTTAGGTTAAGAACCAAACTTAGCGAAATTGGCTATTTGATGGAAATTTTGTACAGACAAGCTCTTTTTATTGGCTTGGCATTGCTGCTTATTCATTTTGTTTATGCTTTTCTCACCTTTAGACAAATCTTTGTACCTTTGCGACTATTACTGATGGGCACCCGTGCTATTGCTTCTGGCCAGCTTGACGTACATATTCCGTTGCTAAAGCGCAACGAAATGGGCGAATTGGCCGCCGCCTTTAATGAAATGGGTGTAGCCGTTAGAAATATGAAAGAGGAAGCCTTAGGTGCCAATCCGCTGACTGGTTTGCCGGGAAACCATGCGATTGCTCACAGCATAGAAGAACGTCTGCAAGGCGAACAGAAGTTCGCCGTTTTGTACTGTGATCTAGACAATTTTAAAGCGTACAATGACAAATATGGCTTCTCTAAGGGCGACGACGCCATCCTTTATGTTAGAGATTGTCTAAGCAAGCTAGAAAAAATGTTTCCCAATCGCAACGTCTTTATTGGACATGAAGGTGGCGACGACTTTGTGGTAATAATTGATTATGTCGTAGCGATCGACTTTTGTGAGGCGTTTTTGCCTCTATTTGATTCTGCAATTTCACAGTTTTATAAACCGTCAGATATGTCCTCAGGCTTTATAGAAAGCGTCAATCGACAGGGTGTGGCCATGATTTTTCCACTCATGTCCATCTCTGTCGCAATTGTTTCAAATAAATTTAGACCTTACAAACATTATGGCGAACTCGTCCAGGCTGCTGCTGAAATCAAGAAACTGGCCAAGAAAGTTAATGGGTCCTCCTATGTGGAGGATACAAGAGCAGATAGACCGTGACAAGTTTTTCGCGTTCGGCGGGTATACTGCTATTGACCTTGCTTTTAGTTATGTCCGCGTTTTTTGTAAACCTTGTACTTTTGGATTGGAGATTGACCGAGATCAATCCAAACTTGGCATCCATGTCTGCCCAAAAAAGAGATGATATTTCGTTTTCTTTGCTTGGAAAAATGGAGTTGATCCGCCTAAGAAGTGAAAATGGCAACGAATCAGAAGGTGATGGTATTCTTGAAGCTCGGCTGGAGACACTTGGCGCCAACGATGCATTTGTACTAAATGAGGCAAAGTCACCTAGTTCAAAAGGGCGTTTCGAGTTTGCCGAGCCCGTTGTGCGGGTGTTTATCAACACGCTAAGAACCATCATTGGCAAAAAAGAACTGCCAAAAACTCAAAAGGAAGATCCGCGTTTAATAAACCTTCAGCAAGCTTACTTGTGGGAGCGCGCCCGCAAATATCCGATGGCAATAAGAATCTACCAAAAAATAAATATGGAAAGCAAGATCGCTCCGTCAATGCGAGCTAGTCTCTTAATTCATCTTGGTTATTGTTTGGCGCTCAACGGTCAAAAGCCGGAGGCGAGAAATATCCTAAACCAAGTTGTAGAAGGCGTGTTTTCAGAAGATTCTAAGCTCTTGGCAAGGGAAATGTTAGGGTATTTGGACTACTTTGAAGAAAAGCTGGTCGAGGCTGCCATCAAGAAAGATCCACTTGCTAGAGCGCGCAACGAGTTTTTCTTGGGGGAATACGCAAGAGCCGTGGCTTCATTTACCGATTTTCTGAAAAAACCAGAAGCGGGCTATGTGCAAGAAGCATATTTCTATCTCGCCCGATCCGTTGAAGAGACAGGACAAATTGAGCAAGCAGAAACCTACTATCGACGAGTAATTTTTATTGAACAAGCCAGTGAGTGGACCACAAAGGCATGGCAACGCTTGTTTTTCTTGGGTGGCATCTACGCCAAAAAGCCCGAATTGGTAGACGAGGCCCGAAGTCAGTTGGAATCGGTTGGGCAGGCATATTGGATTAACGCGGTATCTGGATCGGTCAAAGTCGTTGCAGCACAGCCCGACTTGGCTACAAGAATAGAAGAGCTTTCAAGTCGCGGACCTGATCTCGGTCTAGATAAGGCAGTTTTGGATGGCCAAAATGATCAGAATGGTCATTCTGTCTTTGCATCCAAAACAAATGAAGAAATTCTAAGCCAAGAGTCTCAGGTCTTAGTGACCAGCCAGTCAGGGTCGGCTGTATTGAGGATGGATGGTCAACTAATGGGATACACACCAGTTTTTGTTAAAGTCGAGCCCGGCAAAACGTATGTCTTTAGTTTAGAATCTGCGCGGGGATTCGTGGTACGTAAATGGACAGCTCCAAATAAGCAGGACTTTCTAGAACGGCTTATGATCGACCTTCCGCGACAGCGGTCAGTGCCAAGCAGCACAAGCAGCACAAGCAGCACAAGCAGCACAAGCAGCACAAGCAGCACAAGCAGCACAAGCAGCACAAGCAGCACAAGCAGCACAATAAGGCCACGCACGTCAACTACAAGTACTACGATAATTGTGCCTACATCAACGACCAGTACCTCTTCCACTTCTTCCACTTCGACGACTACGACTACTGTGGGTGTTTCCAGCTTGTTTGAGAGTTTGAATAACAACGGTGGTTCCAATGGCACACCGACGGTTCCCAAGCCATTATCGGGCAACGATCTACCAGCGATAATCTCATTTGCGATTGGTGGAGTTTCCATGGCAGTGTTGGGAATCTCTGCAGGAATTGGTGCTGGCTATTATAGCGACTATCAAGCGGCCGTTTCGGCAACGGAAATTACCAGACTGCGTGATTTGCTGCAAACACATGAAGCGATAAACGTTATTTCAGGAATTATTGGTGGTTTGGGGCTCGCGGGTGGTCTAGTTTTCGTTTTGATTCCAGATCAAAATGAAGCTCCGCCCTGAATAAGTAGAGCAGTTTTCAGAATCATAGACAAGCAGGAGTAGAGGGTTCCTATTTTTGCCGATCGGAGTATTTTGGTGCCAAACCCCCATGTTTTCCAAAGTCAACATGCAATCATAGCTGCCGATTCGCGTTCTCTCAAGGTTTTGGCCGATCAAAGTATTGATTTAGTTGTTACTTCTCCCCCTTATCCGATGATCGCTATGTGGGACAGTTTGTTCTCTGGATTTGACGCTGAGGTCAAAAAAGCATTTGAATCACAAGACGGAATCTTAGCTTTTGAATTGAGTCACCTGCAACTTGATAGAGTTTGGCAAGAACTTTGGCGGGTTGTCAAAGAAGGTTCTTTGGTCTGCATCAATATTGGTGATGCGACCCGCAGTATAGCCGGCCAGTTTTCGCTTTTCCCCAACCAGGCTCGGATAACTATGGCAATGCAAAAAATTGGATTTTCTGTTTTGCCTAGCATAATTTGGAAAAAACCCACCAATAGTCCTAACAAGTTCATGGGTTCAGGTATGTTGGCAGCTTGCGCTTATGTGACACTAGAACATGAGTACATACTGATATTTAGAAAAGGCGGCAAACGAGAATTTGGTTTAGGACAAGAAAGTTTGAATCGCCAGCGCAGTTCGTTCTTTTGGGAAGAGCGCAACGTTTGGTTTTCTGATCAATGGGAACTAAAGGGTCTTAGGCAAAAGTTGCCGCAAAACGCAACGCGAGAACGCAGCGCAGCCTACGTTCTTGAGCTTCCTTGGCGGCTAATCCAAATGTATTCTTGCTACACAGACACCGTGCTCGATCCCTTTGCAGGAACGGGTACCACTTCACTTGCAGCAGCAGTTAGTGCAAGAAATAGTATTGCCATAGAATATGAACAAGAGCTTTTGGTAACCATAATGGAGACTCTTAGAATGGCTCCGTCTTGTTCACAAGAACTGACAAAAAGAAGACTGCAGGACCACATAGATTATATCAAAAAACGCCAAGAAGCAGGGCTTGTGCCTAAGTATTTTAACGATCTACACAAAGTGTCGGTTGCAACCCGACAAGAAAGCCGGCTTGTTCTAACTGCTGTAAACCAAATCACTGAACGTCAAGACGGCGTTTTTGAAATGCGGCACACAAGCATATGATTTTTAAACTCCGGATAGTAACTTTTCTATAGGTAAAGCTAATCTACGAGGCTCCACTCCCGGTGCAAAGCGACTGAGCACTTTACCAGTCGGACTTACTAAAAATTTCGTAAAGTTCCACTTTATTGAGTCGCCCAGGATCCCGCCTGCCGATTGACGTAGGTAAATATAGAGCGCATGCGACCTTGGCCCATTAACGTCAATTTTGGAAAAGACAGGAAATGTAACTTTGAAATTTTTGCTGCAAAAATCAAGAATCTGAGCGTCTGTTCCTGGTTCTTGGTGGCCAAATTGGTCGCAAGGAAAGGCCAAGATTTCCAAACCACGCGGTGCATATTTTTGATAGAGATCTTCCAGTCCAGTGTATTGTGGTGTAAAACCGCAGCGACTTGCAGTGTTAACTATCAATAGTACTTTTCCGCGATACTCGCCGATATTCTGCTCTTTGCCATCAATGCGCACCGCGCTGTAGCTATAGATCTTTTCGTCAATTTCCGATTGCACCACTAAGCCTCCAGCTCTGGTTAAAATCTCCAAAAATAAAAACTAAGTCAAGTTTCTTTTAAAAAATCATTACCGGAGAAAGCAGGTAAACCATTATACCAAGAACGAATACGTAAGCCAAACAAAAAAGCAAGGTTTGTCTAAGTATGGCACCTTCTTGGCCAGTTAGACCAGTAGAACTAGTCGCCACTGCAATTGATTGCGGACTAATCATTTTGCCTGCCGTGGCGCCAGCAGTGTTGGCTGCAGCAAGCCAGTATGGATCGGCCCCAATCCTTCCAGCGACCTCAGTTTGAAGTTTACCAAAAAGGATATTGGAGCTTGTGTCACTTCCCGTCACAAAGGTGCCCAGTGTACCGATTAGGCCGGCAATCAATGGATAAACGGGGCCAGCGACCAAAACCAGAAACTGTGCCAGCGTCGCTATCATACCAGAGTAGCCCATGATTTTGGCCATAGCCAGAATAGAAACCACGGTTATAGCCGAGTGCCGCAGCTTCCAACAAGTTTGGAAGAATATGCGCACCGTGTTGCCAATTTTTTGTTTTTGAATCAAAGATGCTGCAATTGCAGCAATAATGATGAGAACACCAGGTGTGTTTAGCCACTTAAAACTGACAGCTTTGCCCTGCTCGCCCCCAACAAACACAAAGGAACTTTGTACCGATGCCATAGCATGGTGCAAGCCGGATATTAGCGGGCTGCTAACAAGTATCAGTGTACAGATCAGAAGGTAGGGCAGCCATGCCAAGAAACCAGTCTTAAAGCTTATTTTATTTGCTAGTTCGACTGGAGATTCAGTGACTGTGGCCGGTGCTTGTTTTTGGCGTCGACGTGACAGCAGTATAGTTACTATCAGGCTCGAAATACTGCCAAGTAGTGCTGGAAGTTCGGCACCCAGAAATGCCGCCGCCAAGAGCTGTGGAACTGCGAAGGCCAAACCCGAAGCAAACGTAATGCCCCACACGCCTTTTAACGCGGCAAATCCATGACTTTGGCGAGTTTGGCCAGGTTTTTTGCGGTCGGCCACGGTTAGGCCGGTCATCATGACCAGCGCAAACGGAATTAGGATTATAAATGGGCTAAGTTGAATGCCGACTGCTAGGCTTAGTGTTTCTACGCGCAGTCCAGTAATCTGCGCTAAGGTACTCACTGGTATACCTACCGCACCAAAGGCGGTTGGCACGGTATTGGCTATCAAACTAAGTACGGCGGCAAAAAGCGGGTTAAAACCTAATGCAGCAAGTATACTTGCGGGAATTGCTACTGCAGTACCATAACCCGCTACAGATTCCAGAAATCCACCAAAGCCCCATGCCAAAATCAGAACTTGAATACGTCGATCTGACGAAATAGCAGTTAACATTTCTTTAATTACGTTGAGGCTGCCACTGGCTACGGCAAGGTTGTAAGTAAAGATCGCCGCAACAATTACCAGCATAATTGGCCACAATGCGATTGCCCCGCCTTCGGCTGCCGCGGCAAGTAGATCAACTATATTCATTTGAAAGACAAAAAATGCTATTAAGGCACTACTCAACAATACTAATGGACTTGCAATATGAGCTGGCCACTTAAACGCTCCAAGGGCAATTAGTAAAAAAACTATCGGAACGAGAGTACTTATAATCAAAAGTGGATCCATCTTATCAACCTTTTTTAAACGGTAGTTGGTTTAGGTAACGTGGATTCATCATGTAGATTGCTTTTGCAACCGTCAAGTTGCAAAAGACTCATAATTCTCAAACTAGATGACTTATGTCAGGTTCTAGTCAAACTTTATTGATCGTCGGTCAAAGACTCAAGTTCTTCAAGGTGGTGATCATCAAGTTCTGTATCACAAGAGTTGTCCACTGAGGGTATTTCTAGTTCGTCAAAATTAAGGTCGTCGGGAACATCAATCACATCGTCTTCGATCTCGGCTCTAAATGCTTCTTCAAATTCTTCGTCAAATTCTATCTCGCCTTCCGATTGCCATAATTCCAATGCTTCATCGGAATAGCGGTCCATAGCCAAGTACCAAGAGTCCTGATCCAGCTCTATGGTTTGATGCAAGGCGTCTAAAACGTGTCTCGGAATCCGGTTTTGTTCGGCCAGCCAACTATAAAAATCCACAATACTTGCTATCATTGACTTTTGATCCTCTGTGCCCGTCCACATCGCCTTATGGACCAAAAAATCGCCAATAAACTCGCTTACAACCGATGGCTCAGCACCGTAGTCAATATTCAGAGGCGCCTTTTTGGCAACGAAGTGTTCAAAGTAGAAGTCTAAATTGTTGTGGTGTTCTTCAATTTGTTCGCTAACTAGACCGTCATCTGTGAGATGTCCCGTAAAAAGTTTGACAAACTGCTCAAAGTTGGGTGGGGGCGCTTGGTCTGTTGAATAGTTAAAAAGAGTATTCTCTTGGTCCATACTTGTATCTTCCACAAGTCAACCATAACCCCAAGCGCATCTTCCAGCAAGTATGGACCGTTAGTCGGTTTGCTTCAAATCGCTGTAAAACACTTTTTTGACACTATTTTCTTGAAAAATAGCCTGCGGAGAGCTAAACTTATTCCAATGATATTCTCAATGGAGGGAATTATGAAGAAGATTACGTTTGTAAAGTTTGGATTGGCACTGCTTATTGCGGCTGCCTTAAGCAGTTGTTCATTGTTAAGTGTGGCAGGTACTGTCATTGATGCCAAGGCCGCAGCAGGTAGCCTTGGCACCCTTGATGGAGCTACAGTAACTTTAACTGGAGACAAGGGTATTTTTACTGGTAACGTCGTCAGTGGTAGCTACATTATTGATTTAGTACCAGATGGTACTTACACCATCAATGTGACCAAGTCTGGCTACGCCTTTTTGCCAGAGACCTTTACCGTTTCGGGTTTGTTTGTGACAGCGCCTGACGTTATTGGGTTTCCTGCGCCATCCGTTAATTCAGTCTTGGTATTGTTGAAGTGGGAAAACAAGTCCAGAGACCTTGACTTGCATGCAGTTGCCGGTGCCGACAACGATTGGACCACCCTCGACGGTAACGACAATGTCAAACATGTTTACTATGGCAACACGTCGTACGCAACCAACGGCTATGATCTTACTCTAGATAGAGATATTACTGAGGGCAATATCGCAGCAAATATTCCATTGGAAACTATTAGTATTTCTGACAGCGCTGCAGCAACAACACCAGAAGAAGTCCGTTTCTATGTACATAGTTATAGTACAACTAATGGGCTTACTGGAGGAATCAATGGTGGCACAACAACGGTTTCTGCAAAAGCCAAAGTTTATGCAATTCAATATGAACCTGCCAAGTCTGGAACTAAAGAAACGGTGCTGGGCATTTGGACACTTCCAACAGATACCTTGGAAACTTCACTGAGAGTATTTAAATTGACTCTTGATGAAGTTAGCGGACTGGTATTTGACAATTTAGTAACCGACACAGTCAACCTCGGTGCTGGTGTAGTTGTTAGGTCTGGAACTAATGGTGTTATAGGCATTCCTTCACAGATCAAGTAATTTTTTAGAACTAAGAGTTGTTATAATAATGGGAGGCACTAGGTCTCCCATTTTTTCGTAAGGAGTTAGATAGATGATAAAAAAGACATTGATTTTTTTGGCAGTGCTGTTGTTGGCGGCTGTGTCAGTCTTTGCGCAGCGTTCCGGTCGTCTCAGCACTGAGGCACAGAATTACACCTTAACCGTGGTTGTTAATGGTGCGCCTAATTTTCAGATATTTGTAAACAACAATGCTATCAAAGGCAATGCGCTACAATTGCCCGCCGGTAGCCACACGGTACGAGTCCAAGCAAACGGCTTTCAAGTGTGGCAGACAACGGTCAACTTGACTTCAAACCAGCAAATTAGAGCAGATTTGGTACCCTTAACTTTTGCACTTAGCTTTAATATCAGGGGCAGCAAAAGTTTTCAAATTGCCGTCAATGGTAACACTATCAAAGGCAACTCGATACAATTGTCGGCTGGCAATCACAACGTAGAGGTGAGTGCCAATGGTTATCAGACTTACCAGACAACGGTTAACCTAAGTGGAAACCAAACTATCACGGTTGATTTGATTCAGAACAACTATACTTTGTCCATCAATGTTAGCGGTAGCAAGGACTATCAGATTTCGGTCAACGGTAGTTCGATCAAGGGTAATTCTGTAAGTTTGCCACCTGGCACTCATACGGTTCAAGTTAGTGCCAATGGTTTTCAGACCTATCAAACCAGCGTTAACCTTTCCTCTTCGCAGTCTTTAAACGTTCAGTTGGTATCACTAACTTATTCACTGGCAATAAATGTTAGCGGCAGCAAATCTTTCCAGATTAGTGTCAACGGTTCGCTAATATCTGGCAACACGATTCAACTTCCTGCTGGTAGCCATACGGTGCAGGTTACTGCCAACGGCTTTCAAACTTACCAGACTAGCATTAATTTAAGTTCCTCGCAGGTAGTCAATGTACAATTGGTGGCACTTACCGGAACTCTAAGGGTCAACCTTCCTCGAAATGCCAGCCTTAAGATCAATGGAAGGCAATCAAAAGATAGCACCGTTAGTCTGCCAGAAGGCCAGTATACGATCGAAGTAGAACTTGCCTCGTTAAAAACACAAACACAAGTACAGATTGTCGCAGGTCAGACAATCGAACTTAACGTTGGTTTGTCTCTATTAACCGTAAACAACTAACTCTTTGTCGATCGTACTAATTTTATGCTTTGAGACCCCAGATTTTCTGGGGTCTTTTTTTGTATTTGGCTTGGAATGCAAGACAAAAGTAAGATAATTTGGTTTAGTGAACAGAGTCGGCAACGTATGCGCAGTCGAGGTGTCTTTAAGGTAACGAACAAAAGAGGATTACCATGAACAAGATCAACAAATCAGCTTATTTGGTTCTGGCAGATGGATTTGAGGAAATCGAGGCCATAACGGTGATAGACTTTCTGCGTCGTGGTGGCATTGAAGTACTAGTGCTCGGAGTAAATAAAGCCAGATTAAAGGGCAGCCATGGCATTGTAGTGGAGGCTGATTGGGCGCTCGCTGGCGATGAATCCTTGTGTGATGCACTGGTACTGCCTGGTGGTTCACCTGGTTCAGAAAATTTAGCCGCATCGCAAGAACTGGGAAAGCTCTTGGATGCGCACTTTAAAAATGATCGTCTTATTGCCGCTATCTGTGCCGCTCCGAGTTTGGTTTTGGGTCCGTGTGGCATTTTAAGAGATAGGCGTTATACCTGCTTCCCAGACAAGGAAGACGCAAGTAGTCAAGGCATCTATACGGCAAATAGAGTAGAAGTCGACGGAAGGCTGATTACTTCAAAGGCTGTAGGTACTTCGGCTGAGTTTAGCTTAGCAATTATTGAAGCCTTACTTGGTAGTGAAGCTGCAAAGCAACTAGAAGAACGAACTTTTGTAATCCGATAGTCACTCTAGTGCAATCAAAACCTATTGGCGTGTTGTTATTGTGCTGTGGACCAACAAAGATCGCTATTACACAGTCGCTGCACGCAGATGTTCTGGATCAGATTATTTTTTTTGGGTCTTTTTTCTTTATTGCTTGTAGAAAAAAACAATGCCAGCGAACCAGATTGGCAAACCAAGTTGACTTTAGAATTTGAAGCCAGGCACGGCGTTCTTTATGGCCGTATGACTGGCGACTTGGAAATTGCAATGGCCAACGACCGCGCGTTTGTGCACCTACCATTCCAAGTTGACGAGTATTTTGCTAGTGCTCCCAGCTTGGGACTCGAGCAGACATTTGCCGACCTTCGTATTTGGTTTGATAGCAAGTATCTGCGAGGTGGCAATGTATACGCAGATGGTATGGTACGACTTCAGAATGGAACAAGTCCCCATTCTATATGGGGTTACCGTCTTTCGGGCCTTGATGGTATTAAGGCTGCTTTTAGAACCGTCACCAGTGATAGCCAAGATGCCTGGTGGGGTGCCAGCGTTCTTTTACCGTTGACTAGAGCAGATCTTATACAAGGCTTTGTAGGTATTGACCCCAGCGGACTTGGGAAAGGCTGGGTTCTCAGCGGCTTAATGCATCAATCTGTGCTGAATAGTATTGTAGTAGCACCTTGGCAAAGTACCCAATTTGTATTTGATACGGGCCTGTTGCAAGGGCGATTTACTGATAAAGAAGACATCATACTAAGGCAAGATGATGCTTGGTTTAATGAATCATCTTTGTGGAATCCCAATGGAAGCCTTAAGTTTTTTGTCTGCCCAAATGTGACTACGCAGTTTGGCGATCCAAGCAACAAAACCAAACTAAGCGCTTTAGCAAACCTGCAGGTAAGTTTTAGTTGGCCATTGCCTCCATCTCTATATTTGGTCTCTGCGTTCAGCTGGCTAGAAACTTGGCGCGATCAAGACAAACAGACTTGGACCTTGGACAGCTATCTGCAAGTACTGGTAAAAGATAATCATTGGCGAGATTGGTTTGGAAAGAGTACAAGCGAAGACCTGAAGGCCATGATTCGCACTAGTCTTAGCATGCCCAACCGTAACAGTATAAGATGGCAAGCTCAGTTTGGTTTGCCATCTATTGCTGTGCAGCAGAATGAGTCTGATCAAGAGTCATGGCGCATCGGTATTGGTTTTAAGCATGATAAACAAGCAAAGTTAATGGTAGACTTTTTTCTGGAAGATCAAAATCAATGGGACGCAAGCGCCGCCTTGGCGTACCTGTTTAAACTCGGTGCCAAAAGCGACACCTGGTTGTTGAGCTTGGCATCCAGTGTCAGTGAAAAAAAAATGGCACTTGAACTGGCGGGGCAACTTAAGCTTACTCAGCTGACCATATCGACCCAGTTTGAGCTCATGAGCCCTTGGGATAGCTGGCTTTTAGAATTTGGCCTAGATACCAAACTGGGCCTTACCTGCAACGATATAGAAATTGACCAAAAAAACTTTTTAAATTTGGCAGCCAGTATGACACTGGATTTGGCTATTGCGCAGCAAAGTCTGGAGCAGATTTTGAATCTTGCACAATTTGGGTTTGAGATTACCGCCTCACTTACAAGCAAGCATTAATTGGCCGCACGATGTCTACTGCCAGTCGCCAAGCAAGACTACTTCTTCTTCTAACTCAAATCCTAGTTGGTCTTTTACTGCGCTTTTTATCAGAATCATTAGATCCCAAATGTCTTTTGAGCTGGCTTTTTTTACGTTTACAATAATATTGGCGTGTCGTTCAGAAATTTGTGCACCTCCACACCGTGTGCCTCTAAGACCGAGGCTATCAATGATTTGGCCACTTGGTGCGCCAAAAGCACGATTATTTTTAAACACACTGCCGGCGCAAGGATAGTCAAAGTGACCTTTAGAGCGTCTATCGGCCTCAAACTCGTGCATTTTCTTCCAAGATTTGCGTTTGTTGCCAGCTTGCAGGTTAAAACAAGCCTCAGTAATTATCCATCGGTTTTTCATAAACGGCGTGTCTTTGTAGTCAAATCGATGTTGCGTGGGTAGCAAGGTTTGCTCGACCAGATTTTGGTCCAAATAGCGAACCCATACTAGTACCTCACGCAGCTCACTACCGTAGCAGCGAGCGTTCATGTAAACTGCGCCGCCAGTACTTCCGGGCATTGAGAATATAAACTCGAGCCCAGATAGACTGGCGTTAGCGGCCTTTGCTGAAACAGTTGAAATGGGCAAGCCAGACGAACAAACGATGGTTTGGGCTTTTGCATCAATTTTGCAATGCTTAAGTTTGGTGGTATCTATCACCAAGCCCCTAACTCCGGTATCACTGACTAAAATGTTTGCGCCTCCACCAATAGTGGAGCTATGAATTTGCTGTTCTTTTGACCAAAAAAGCATTTTTTTGAGACTTTCTAGGTCATAGGGTTGGAAAAAAATATCGGCTGCACCTCCCGTTCTAAAGGTGCTGTGTTTGGCCATCGGTTCGTTAAAGTATAACGCTCCATTACAATTGATTTTTTTGAGGCTTTCCCGTACGCTATCCATCTTCGGTACTATAGCCGTTAGCAAGCCGCATGAAAAGAGAGGTTGTACATGGCGTTACAATTGTACAATTCCCGTACCCGACAGCTCGAACCTTTTGTTTCTATAGAAGAAGGGCTGGTCAAATTCTATTGTTGCGGTCCGACAGTGTACAATTTTGCTCATCTAGGAAACCTGAGAACTTATATTTTTGAAGATTTACTACGACGCACGTTTTTGGCTTTAGGCTGGAAGGTAAAGCACGTAATGAATGTCACCGATGTTGGGCATTTAAGTGACGATGGCGACGACGGTGAAGATAAGATTATAAAAGCTGCTCGTCAAAAAAAAATGTCAGTGTGGGATATTGCCCAATACTATACTGATACCTTTTTTGAGGATTGTAAAAAACTAAACATTCTTCGACCAGAAGTGGTCTGCAAGGCGACTGATCATATCCAAGAAATGATTGATCTTATAAAAAAGCTCGAACAAAATGGATTGACCTATCAAGCTGGTGGAAACGTTTACTATGAAGTGAGCAAATTTGAGCGCTACAATGAGCTTGCGCGTTTGGACAAACAAGAATTAAGAGACGGTGCGCGGATAGAAGTTGATGAGCATAAGAAGAACCCACGCGACTTTGCATTGTGGTTCACCAATTCAAAGTTTTCTGACCAGGCTATGTTGTGGGATTCGCCTTGGGGCAGGGGCTATCCTGGCTGGCATATTGAGTGTTCTGCCATGAGTACTCAATATCTGGGTGAGCACTTTGACGTCCATTGTGGTGGTGTGGATCATATCAACGTTCACCATACCAACGAGATTGCGCAGACGGAAGGCGCGTACGGAAACCATCCTTGGGTCAACTACTGGATGCATGCCGAGTTTTTGCTTTTAGATTCGTCCAAAATGTCAAAGTCTTCAGGACAGTTTTTGACGGTCGATCGGCTCGCTGAGGCAGGCTTTGAGCCTTTGGACTTTAGGTACTTTTGCTTAGGCGCAAGCTACAGAACCCAACTAAATTACAGTGATGAAGCAATGCAAGCTGCCAAAAATGCACGAAAAAGACTCATTGATCGACTTTACACTATATATGCGTCTCTAATGAGCAACTATAGCGACAATAATCTTATTGACCCCCTGTTAAGCATTACCCTAGATAATCCTAGGCTATTGCGATTTGTTGATGCGATAAGTGACGACCTTAATATGCCACAAGCGATTGCTTGTGTTTGGGAAACATTAAAGTCCGACCTAGACGCATCCGAAAAATTGAGCGTAATCTTAGAAATGGACAAGGTTTTGGGTCTATCGTTACTAACTTGCTTGCGAGAAAGAAAAAACAATCAAGTCAACAAAGCTATTGCCAACAACGATAATGATAAAGATCGCATACTTGCTCTTATCGAAGAGAGAATCCAAGCACGAGCAAACAAGAATTTTCTACGTTCCGATGAAATCCGAGATTTACTCAAGGCAGAAGGCATAATTCTGGTTGATACGGCGGGCGGTACCACATGGTCAAAAGCCAACTAGGGCACTGTAACACAAGACGAGGATGGTTGTTTAATGTCATGGGTGCATGATAAAGATTTACGATTTAAGCAAGTCTACGATGAGGTCTTTCCAATTGTTCTCAAACTGGTATGGCGGGTAACTGGTGACCAAGAGAGTGCTGAGGAGCTATGTCAGGATGCTTTCATCAAACTCTATGAACGCTTGGATAATTTTCCTGACAACAATCAGGCCAAATATTGGATGATCCGTGTTGCCAAAAATCACGCGCTCAACTATGTGAAGAGGAAGCAGCGAGAAAGGCACGCTTATGAAAAGGTCTTAAAACAACCTGAGCGGATTTTGGAAGATGGCGAAGGCAAACTGATACGAGCCGAAGAAAAGCTATCGGTACAGTTAGCTCTGGAAAAACTGCCACCAAATATGAAAGAGATTTTGGTAATGAAAGAATATGGTGAGATGAACTATAGGGATATTGGAAAAGTGCTGGGTATTAGTGAGGCAAACGTAAAGGTTCGAATGTTTCGTGCCCGCCAACGATTACTTTCGATTATGGAAAAGGAGGGGGTATAATATGAAGACCGAACTGCAAATACTGTCGGAGTATATTGATGGTGAGTTGCCGGTTGATGTTTCCAAACAATTGGAAAGCAGATTACGATCAGATCAATTGCTTTCACAAAAACTCGACTCGATGCGAAGTATTGGTCTGCAAAAAACCGACCTCAATCAAGATGCAGCCATACAACAGTCCAGTGAACGCATCTGGCTGCGGCTACAATCTAGACTTGCTGACAAAAGACAGCCTGTTTCTAGGATCAATTCTTTGGTTCAGATACTGAAACAAAAAATTAGTATTCCGCTGCCGGCGCTCGCGGCAATGGCGGTTGTGGTATTTGCGCTCACCTTGTTTAGTTTGCCGCGCGCCACTACAAGCGGACCCAACGAAGATAGTATCAGCAACAACAGATTAGAATTACCACGAGACCTTGTCAGTAGCGACTCTTTTCCTAGTAGGTCATTGGTCAGTGATTCAGCAACCCAAACTTATCCCAGCGCAAACGATAGCACGGTACAAGTTACCTTTGAAGTGCAAAACATAAACGAGCTACTCAATCTCCTAGAAGGCAATGGAGAAATTCGAGAGTTGAGTATTAAGTTGCCACAGCTTAAGAGTATTCCAAAATCACGCGAGCCGGTTCTTATTCATTCAAGTGATTTGGTAAATGCCTCATTTAATCAAGCAAATGGTGGAGTCAGGCGTTAATGATAATTTTGGCGACGATTAGGGTTAAGGCTTTTTTGGTGTGCCTATTCTTGTTGACTCAGCTTGCGTTTGCTCAACAAACCAAGCCGGCTCAGCCATCCGAGCCAATTGATAGTGAAATCAATAGCCAATTGGAAGAAATTAAAGCCAAGGCACTGATAGTCAAAGTTCATGCTAGTCTAGAAGGATCTCAGGGCACTGCTTGGTTTCAAGATTTGAAGCGATTGACCGTCCATGGATTGGCAGTCAGCCTTCGCATGGAAGGCGACGGCATGCTTATCAACTTGCAACTGACGCCCTATCGGCAAGATGGTGAGCAGCTTTACCTGCTGTTACAAGCGCAAATTTGGTTTAAAGCACTTGGTAGTACTGTACTCCAGTACCATTCAACCGTTAAAGGCATTCGAACTAAAATGGGCGAGGCTGTTATTTTTTATCCGCTTGGACTCAAGGTTGAACCAGATGATCAGGTCATTTCGATTCAGATTTTGGTCGGGCCGTATCAGCAACAAAGAACTATTCAGTGAAGCAGCGCTTAATTGAGATGGTTGCCAAAAAGCGCATTCCTTTTTCGTTGACCCTGACCTTGATATCCATGGCACTGTTTTTATTGAGCTTCCTATTTCTTAGTCAAAGCCCACGACTTGATTTAATACAACCCTCCTTGGCTTCCAGTGGGAGTGAGCTGGTCCTTAGTGGTGCGCACTTTGGCGATAGCATAGAACAGGGTACAGTTAGCATTGCTGGAGAAAAAATCCCTCGTGCTTCGATCAAGAGTTGGGAATCTTCTAAGATTGTACTGACCGTACCACGAGAAGCTCGCACCGGTTCCCTGGTGGTTGAAACTTCACTTGGTCTAAGTAGAGGTATTCTGTTTACGGTTAAGAACCGAATCCCAGAACTGATAGGAAACGCAGAAACAGCGAGAAGGGAAATCATTGAGACAATTGAACCAAGTCCAGTAATTAGGGGACAGATTGTTACTATTCGTGGCCGCATGTTTGGCAATTCTGCCGCTGGTCGACACGTTTTTGTAAACGGTATTGCTGTAGCAGAAGAAGACCTAGTTTTCTGGTCAAATTCAGAACTCAGGTTCATCATGCCAGCAACAAGTTTGAATTCAAATCAGGCTGTACTTAGCATAGGAGATTTGGCTGCCCGAGAGCCAGAGTCAACCTTTTCTCTTTCAGTGTCTCTATCACGTCAAGTATTTGAGTCCGAAGCAAACTACTTGATTAGCATTGCAACGGAGATAGGCGAACTTGAGATTTCCAAGTCAAACGAAGCATCTCTGATTGTCTATTTACCCAAGGTCTTGAATGATGTTTCTCAGCACGTACTTAGTGAGAAGATTGACGGTTCAGGCGAAAAGTTGGATCGCATTTACGGTTTACATGCCTTTAGTTTATCGCAACCAGATCCAATTAGAAACTACAAATTTGAGGTTCAAACCAGTGTAAGCACCAGATCGAGCTCATTGATAATAGATGGTGATCCAAAATTGAGTCTGGAAGCAAACTTGAGCGACCTTAGTGCCTTTTTAAGTTCCAGTCCTTTGGTCCCCCTAGGTGATCCAAAACTCAAAAAATTTGTCAAAGATCTTATGCCGGCCAATGTCTCACTTTTAGAAAAATCACGTTTGCTCTATGAGGCAATTTTACAAAATATAAGTCCTAGCGATCAAGAAGGACTGGGTTTTGCAGCTCAGGTTCTTATTGACAGGAAGGCGGGTGCTTTTGGCTACGCCAACTTGATGGTGGCCTGTGCTCGCTTGGCAGGGGTTCCAGCAAGATTAATTGGCGGGGTACGTGATAATGGCAATTCCCTGGGTTTGGATCACTATTGGGCAGAGCTCTTGATACCTGGAATTGGTTGGATCAACGTGGATCCCTACCTTGCGGATCACACATCCTCAGTAGGTCGCACGCAAGCTCGTGCCAATTTCTATTTTGGCGGCATCGATAAAAAACGCGTCGCATTGATGCGTGGGGATGAGAAAAGTGCTTTGACTCGCAATGACAGCGGTACCAGAAAAATCTTTCAACGATTCATTCTAATGGCCGCACATGCTGAGTCCGGTGATGGCATTGACTCGTACGGACTTTTTATTCCAGAAGTGAGCATGCGCGAAGCTCTTTAGCCAAAATTAGATTAGCTAGTACTGAATCACTTTATATGCCATATTTTCGTGCCGATAAGGTATACTATAAGAAGGCTATGTAAGCTTTAGGCACGGATGTCTTGTTTTGAGCATTGACGATGTGTTTCGGCTCCTTTAAACTGAACTGAACGGAGATGGACCAGTAAAAGATGAGTAACCCCCTACAGCTTTCCATCGTTACCTTCAACAAAGGCGCCTATATTACTGTAGAAGGCAAGGCAAACGCCGATCAGTTTTATATTGTCCGCACCGGTAAGGTGCAGGTATCAAAAGAAGTACAAGTTGTTTCGGAAGAGGGTGGAAACATCCTCAACCCAGGCGATTTTTTTGGCGTTGTTGCGACTATGTCTGGGCACTCGCATATAGAAACTGGACAGGCTATCACTGACGTTAGCCTTATTGCCGTTTCGCGAGACAAGTTTGATCTCTTGATCGAAAAAAATACGCCTGTAGCAATGAAGATTATTGAAAGTTTTAGTAAGCAGCTACGCCATTTTGACGAGGCGCTAACTAGACTTACCCAGAAAACAATTAAAACTGAGAGCGAACCCAGCCATCTGTTTCGTATTGGTGAGTTTTATGCCCGGCAAAATCAGTTTAACCAAGCCTATTATGCTTACTATCAGTTTCTAAAGCTTTGCCCAGGTGATGAAAATGCTGCCAAAGCTCGCGAACGACTCGCAAAGATTAAGCCATATTCCAAAGCAGTTTTTCTCGACGGAGACGATAAGGTCTTTACTCGTGAGTATCCAAAAGACAACATGATCTTTGCTGAAAACATGCCAGGAAAAGAACTCTACATTATTCAAAAAGGGACTGTCAAAATAACCAAGATAATGGGCGAAAATGAAGTTTTGCTTGCGGTTTTAAAGCCTGGAGATATCTTTGGCGAGATGAGCCTGATAGAGAACAAGCCGCGCTCGGCGAGTGCTATAGTGATGGAAGACAGCGTTATGCTTGCTGTCAATAAAGAAAACTTTGCGCGAATGGTAACATCGCAACCACAAATCATTACTCGGCTCACAACTCTTTTGGCTAAACGCATGTGGCTCATTTACAAACAGCTGGCCAACACGCTCATCTCTGACCCAGTGGGTAAACTATGGGACTATCTTTTTATTCAACTCGAGCAGCAACGAGTTCTACTCAAACGCGGTGACAACTTTACCTTTTCTTTTGGTGTACGTGAAATTGGACCGATGGTTGGATTGCCGCCAGCTGTCGGTAATACTGCGGTTATGGAACTACTTAAAAGCCCAATCATCAAAAATATTGACAATAGGATTGTGTGTACCGACGTAGAAGGGCTATCAAAACAAGCTTCGTTCTATAGAAAAATGCAAAGAATCGAGCTCGCAAAACGAGAAAACAAACGTTAGTACCATCGTTAATTAGATTAGCTCCATTGTTTTTTGTATTGATTGCGCAAGGCGATCTAAGGCTTTGGCGCTATGTCTATTTCCAATAAAGCACGCTTCAAACTGCGAAGGCGGAAAGTATACAGCCTTAGCCAGCAGTGCATGGAAAAATCGGCCAAAAAGCAAACTGTCACTTGCAAGGGCATCACTTAAGTTGTTGACCGGCCTTGGGTTTGCAAAGATGGTAAACAGGCTTTGACATTGAGCGAGTCCAAAACGAGTTTTATCAATTGCGCGATCAAGTTTTTGATAGAAAGCGGCGCTTTTTTCGGCAAGTTGCTGGTAGGTCTCAGGGTTTTTTAACTGTTTTAAGACTTGATAGCCGGCTGCCATAGCGAGTGGATTGCCTGAAAGTGTCCCGGCCTGATAGACAGGTCCAAGTGGTGCTATAAGCGTCATAAGTTGTTTTGACCCACCATAACAGGCAGCTGGCAGACCCGCACCTATAATTTTACCTAAACAGGTAATATCAGGAACTATGCCAAAGACTGCTTGAGCACCGCCCCAAGCCAAGCGAAAGCCTGTAATTACTTCATCAAAAATAAGTAAAGAACCATGTGCTGTGCAAAGACCGCGTAAGCATTGCAAAAAACCGTGTACTGGTAAAATTAGGCCCATGTTGGCAGCGACCGGCTCCACTATTACGGCGGCTACCTGAGTACCTTTTTCTAAAAAAAATCGCTTGAGCGCCTCACTATCGTTATATGGTAAACTTACGGTGTTTTGAATCTGATCCTGGACAATACCACTACTCGCGCTACTAACTTGGTTTAAGACGCCAGAACCGGCTTTTACCAAAAGACTATCAACATGGCCATGGTAGCAGCCATCAAATTTTACAATCAATTGTCTGTTGCTGGCTGCGCGCGCCAGTCTGATTGCGCTCATGGTGGCTTCCGTGCCGGAACTAACAAAACGCATCATCTCCATGCTTGGAAATGCATCCTTTATAAGCTCCGCCAGTTTGTTTTCTTGTATGCTTGGAGAACCCAACGAACAACTTAGTTTGCATTGAGACTGAATAGCCTTTACTACTTTTTTGTTGCCGTGGCCAAGAATATGCACACCCCAGCTTTGCACGAGGTCTAAGTAGGGCTTGCCACTAAGATCAAAGAGATAGGCGCCCTGGGCTTTTTTGAAAAATAATGGATTGCCGCCAACCGCAGCAAAGCTTCTTACGGGGCTGTTGACCCCGCCAGGAAAAAGCTCTTTGGCCTGGGCAAGAGCCTGTGCTTGTTTGTCTGCGCCCGGTGGCAAATGTTTGTGTTTTATAACGTGTTCCTTGCCAATAAATAGTCTTCGGCTGCATAGCTGAGGATCAAGTCGCTTCCTGCTCGCTTAATAGCTGTGAGTGTTTCTTCTAATGCCAATCGGTAATCTATGACACCTGCAGCCGCCGCCGCTCTCAGCATCATAAATTCACCAGAGGTATGATAGGCTGCCAAGATGATATCTGGAAACTTGTTCTTGGCTCTGGCAACTAGATCAAGATAGAGTAGAGCTGGTTTTATCATTACAGCAGTCGCGCCCTCTTCAATATCAGCTTCAATTTCGCTGATGGCCTCTTGTGGATTGCGGTAATCCATCTGGTAAGTCTTGCGATCTCCAAAACTTGGGCTCGAGCCAGCTGCCATTCTAAACGGGCCATAAAATGACGAAGAAAATTTGGCTGAATATGAGAGTATGTTAACGTTTTTTTGGTCGGAACTCTGATAGCCGTTCTCAGCCAGAAGTGTTTTGATCGCTAGAACCTGTCCATCTATCATTGCCGACGGTGCTACCCAGTCTACACCCGCTTGGGCGTGAGCAAGGGCCATTTTTGCAAGAGCGGCAGCACTGGGGTCATTGTCAAGGTGTATCTTGTCGGGCCCAATTATTCCACAATGACCATGGCTGGTGTAGGCGCACAGGCAAATATCACTGTAGACAATTAGATTCGCAAAACTGTCTTTAATGAGTCTTATAGCCTGGCAAACAATACTTGATTCTTGCCATGAGGCTTCTGCGTTGAGACTTTTTTTTTGATGATTGACTTGACCAAACAAGAGCACTTTGTTGATCCCCAAAGTAATAAATCGCTCGAGATAACTTAGCAGTCTATCAAGACCTACGTGCATGGTTCCATCTAAGCCAACAATTGGGTAAAACGCTGTTCGGTCTTCCACCAAAAAAATAGGCTGAATAAAGTCGAGGGCTGAGAGGGAAGTTTCTGCAAGAGCATCACGCGTTGCTTGGTCGATGCGTCGCTGATGAAAGCGTCTCATAAATGTGAGTCCAGCGCAGCCTGGGTTTGTCTCCCGCGGCAATGCACAAGCACACGCTTCCACCAAGCAAGCGAGCGACTCGATTTGCTGTCAAGTTCTGGGAAAGAAGCAAAAAAGCTCTCAACTGTGGATGGCGAAGTAAAGACAACATGGTCATAGCGCTCAAGTTCGTCAAACGAGCAATGTGACGCTTGGTTAATCTCCACTGTATGATAGATGTTTATGCATGCTACTTGGTGGCTCCTCTCGGAAAGCAAGCGCGGGATAAGGTCCAAAGCCTTATCAGAACGAGGTAATAAGATTCGTTGGTTACCTTGGTTTTGATTGCAAAAAGCTTCTACCAAGCCTTGAGAATCTTCTTGCTCTGCCGTTAGATCAGCAATTAACCCGTAATGTGCCAGCGCCGCTTTGGTGGTCTGTCCAATAGCTGCTACTTTAACACCGTGAAGTAGCCTGAGGTCCAATGTTCTTTTTTTGAGCAGGTTTGTATAAGCTTCAACAGTATGGCGGCTGGTAAAGATTAACCAATCAAAAGGCATTGGTTCTTTAAACAGCACCGTGAGAGCCGGGGCAGCAATTTCTTGTTCGTTTAATGGCTGAATAGCTATAAAGGGAAGGTGAGTGACCCTAGCTAAGCCAATGCCGAGCCGCTTTATTTGGTCTTGCGTCGCAAGGTCGGGACCAGTCCATAACACGCGTGGTTGGCGGTCAAACCAGTCGTTTCCGGCGCGTTGATCGACGGTAGGCCCACCGATTAGCAGAATCGGTCCGTCGCCTTCCGGCAAATCTTGACTTGGTAGTTCTGCCAAGCTTACTAGTTTAGTGATTTGGTCCTTGGCCGCAGCGTTGCGAACCCAGACAAAATTGGTCTTGTCAGAAAGTCCTGCGTCAAACGCTTTGGTCCGAATTTCTTCCCTGGCTTCTGATGCCATAAAAAAAACGTTGGTGTCGGCGTAAGTCCAATTTATTTTTTCTGCAGGCCAAGCATTTATTAAGCTTACACTAGTTGCTTTGCCGCGCTCACTTAATGGTATACCTGCAAATGCGGCTGCCGCTTGAGCAGAAGAAATCCCCGGTATGAGTTGGTAATCGACCAAGCGGCGCCCGAGAAATGCGGCTTCTTCACTGCCTCGCCCAAAGACCAAAGGGTCTCCACCTTTTAACCTGACAACATTCTTGCCTTCAAGCGCTGCCTCATACATGATTTGATTGATCTCGTCTTGCTTTTTTTCATGGACTTTTTTTCGCTTGCCGACGTAAACGGTTTCGGCTTTGATGCCTGCAATAAGACTCAAATCGAGTAAGGCATCGAAAAAAACCAGGTCGGCTTGGTCGACTAGTTTTTTTCCCCATTGACTGATCAGCTCAGCATTACCAGGACCCGCTCCAACTAAACTCACAGCTCCCCATTTCTTTCGTACGTCCAGACCAGCAAAGTTTTGCTTCATTCGAGCGTAATTCTGCCTACCGACGAGTGCAAGCTGGCCTTGTAGCGGATGGGTTTGTAGTGGCAAATGCGTTCCCGGGGGCAGATTTAGGCGCTTTAACGCACAGGCGGCAACTACAATGGCGTCAATCTCATTGCTCTGCAAATAGCTTAATCGTTCGGCAATGGTACCGCGCACGCCCACAATGTCTAAATCTGGGCGCAGAGCAAGCATGCCGTCTCGTCTTGTTGGCGAACTTGTGGCCACGCGGGCACCATGAGGTAAATCTTGCCAAGTGTAGTTGTGCTTACTGCAAAGTTGGTCATGTGCTAGACTCGCCAAACTAAGCGCCCACACGCTAAGACCTTGAGCCAATGGCCACGGCAGGTCTTTGGCAGAATGGAGTGCACAATCACATTCGCCTTTAAGCACTGCAAGATCGAGGTCCCGGGTAAAAAAATCTTCGTCCGTTGCGCCATCCAACAGCGACGTTTTTTTGTCTCTGTCACCCGGACTTTCAAGCAGAACAGGCACAAAATGAAGTGTTTGTTTAAATAGGAGAGCATTATAGGCTTGGACAAACTCACTAAACTGGGCTTGTGACAAGGGACTCGATCTTATAGCAACTTTTATTTCTGACAGTTCTTGCCCCCTCAATGCGCATGCTCCAAGTTATTTGAACAATGTTGCTGCCATGTCAATCTGGAACTTTGCTGCTTAGCTAGCCAGCTTTCTAAATGGCTACGCAGCAAAGTATGGGCCTTATTGGCCTTGTTTTGTCGTTCGGTTTGATTGAGTTTTGATATGGATTCGATTGCTGCAAGATCAAAATACTCAATATGGTTTCGATGCATGCAGGCAGGATCGACGTCTGGTGGAGCGGACAAATCAATCAAAACCAGCGGTTGGGTTTTCTTAACGCTTGCATCGCGAAGTACAAAGTGGCGTGGCCTAATCAAATAGTGTGGTGCCGAGGTACAAGATATTACGCAATCGGCATCAATCAAAATTCTGTCGAGGTCGGATAGAGGACTCGCTTTGACGTTATAAACTTGAGCCAGTTGGTTCGCAAGTGTTGCATTGCGATTCGCAAGTATTGTCCCGGAAAGTGGTTTATTGCTCAAATAGTTTAAGATTGATTTGCTAATCTCGTTTATGCCAATAATCACGACATTGTAAAACTGCCTTTGTTCGAGCAAATTAACGGTTATTTGTCCATGGCCAATACTGCCGCGATCGAGCCCGGTTTGGTGGCGTACTAATTTGCCACAACGTAGGGCTTGCTGAAATAGCAGATGCAAGTCTGAGTTAATGGTTCGTTTTTCTATCGCTGCGAGATAGGTAGATTTTACCTGTCCTTGAATAGCCTTTTCACCTATAATTGGACTCTTGAGACCGGCGGTGACACTGGCCAAATGTTCTATTACTGGCATGGTTATTGGTCCTGATCCAAAAAAAAGCTCAAGTCGGTCACAAGTTTCTAGAACAACATAGTGTTTAATCTGACCTGTTAGCAAAAAATCTGCTAACAGCACACGTTGTTCCAATCTAAGTTTTGAGTCTGGTGTAAATGTTTTAAAAGATACCATAGTCATTAGTCAGCTCATTAATTTGGCTGAACTCTCCTGCAGTGGCGCTAGCCAATTTTGAGCATTCGCTCAACTGAGGAGCGGGCTTTCCTGGCTATCTCGACGTCAACAAGAACCTCAAAAGTCAGGGTTTGCAGGCTGTGCAATATTTTATCCAAAGTAATTCTCTTCATGTGTGGACACGTATGGCAGGTGCTAATAAAGTTTTTGCCAGGAAACTGGCTGCGCAAGTTGTCGCCCATACTACATTCAGTAATTAGCAAAATATTGGACTTTCCCGATCTCTCAATCGCACCTTCCATCTGACTTGTCGAACCGGCGAAGTCGGCCAATTCGGTAACTGTGGTGTCGCATTCAGGATGTGCGACCACCATCAAATCAGCAAACTGATTACGAGCGGCTGCAACATCTTCTGGTCGATAGAGCTCATGAACCATACATTTGCCTTTTTCCCAAGCAATAATCTTTTTGTTGGTCATTTTTGCGACGTTTTTTGCAAGATAGGCGTCAGGGAGAAAGATTACCGTGTCACTATCTAGGCTGTTTACTACCTTAACTGCATTTGATGAGGTGCAACAAATGTCAGTTTCTGACTTTGCGTCAGCCGTACAGTTGACGTAGGTTACAACCGGTACTCCCGGGTACTGAGCCTTTAGTGCGCGAATGTCGTCAGAGTTAATGCTCTCAGCCAACGAACATCCGGCTTCTGGGTCAGCAATAAGCACCATTTTGTTGGGATTGAGGACTTTAGCGGTTTCGGCCATAAAATGCACACCGTTAAACAGTATAATCTTGGCATCGGTTTCGGCAGCAAGTCTACTTAGGCCCAAACTATCGCCTACAAAGTCTGATACACCCCAATAGACGTCAGGCGTCATGTAGTTATGCCCAAGCACTACCGCTCCCAGTTTGTGCTTGAGACTCTGTATTGCTTCTATGGTTTCCATGGCCTCTTCGACTTCGTGCGACGGCATAGTGACCAATAGTCTATTTTGTACTTCACGGTGATCGTAAGTCAACTTCATATCTTATAATAGTAATGAGGGCCGCCTTTGGCTATACACTTAGGATTCTTAGATTGATTTTTCTGGCAAGGCGTCTTTCTAGATAGTCGTTTTTTGCCCGCTCGGGTGTGCAATCGAAACTTTGTTGCGTCCTGCATGCTTGGAGTCGTACATGGCACTATCTGCTCGGTCGATAAAGGTGTGGGTATTAACGTCAATGTTGGCGTTGTATTCCACCACTCCCATCGAAACAGTCAACGATATCGGTTGATCATTGTAGACAAAATCATTGTCGGCAATTGTCGCCCGTATTCGTTCACTGATGGTAAAGGCTGCATTTGTTTCGGTGTCTGGCAACAAAAGTACAAATTCTTCACCACCATAGCGGGCGGCTAAGTCTGTTTGTCTAACGTTGCCAAGTATGACCGAGCAGACTTGTTTGATAACTTCATCACCGCAGACATGCCCGTAGGTGTCGTTTAAGTCTTTAAAATGGTCAATATCTATCATAACTAGCGAAAGCGGATATTTTTCTTGACGAGCATGTACCATGTGGTCTTGGAGCACATCAATAAAGAAATGGCGTAATTTTAACTTGGTCATTATGTCGGTTGTGGTGACTTCATAAAGAAACGCGTTGTGTACAGCTATACCTGCCAGTGTCGTTATATCCATCACATAATCCCGTTCGTCTTGGGTAATCTTGGTACCTTCAATAGGGTCACCAAGTACCAAAATACCGTTGATCATGCTTTTTGAACGCATAGGAACAACCAAGTAGGGTTCAAGAATTGCTAAGGCGCCAAGGTTTTTTACTTCCGGGCAGGCACTTAACAATTCTTCAAAAGTATGGCAGCGAAAATTTTCTTGAAAATAAGCTAAAAGTATATGGTCTTCTGAGATTATGTAGTCTACTGAATGGTCAATATCAAAGCCCACAATGCTGCGGTGCAGGTACAGGTGTTGCTTGTCTATCTCTTTGCGGGCAAACAGGCCTGCTTTGAGTACCTTTAACTGACCCATGCAGATATACAAAATAGATTGAACCAGATTGTTATAGTCTAGGTTGGAATTAAGACTCTTGCTGATTTCAACCAATTGTTTTGCATCGAAGAGTTTTTTTTCATAGTCTTTTTGCATGAGGCGCATTTGTTCTGACAATTGATGCCTTTTTTTGACCAGCAAGCGGTTGCTCCTCTTCGGATCTAATTATCGAGAAAAATGGCAGTCTTGGCAAGTCAAATAATTCTTACTCAATTTTGCCATTTATCATCCAGTATTAGTTTCTTAAATGTTTCATATGTGGGCTATTTTGATACAATTTTCCGAGTTTTTCTATGGCCTTTAGTCGGCAAATTGCATCTTCAACTGCTTCAATGAGTAGAGCGAGTCGTTGTTTGCAGGATCGGCACTCAAGTACTGCTTGTTTTTGTGTCTGATTGAGTAGCTTTGTGCCAGAAAGCAAGTAGCTCAAGTCGTTAATATCCATCTGAGCAAGACTTCCGCCGACAGCTGCTGAGCCCGATACACGAAAAAGTATTGCCATTAAACGGATTAAGCGTAATCGAAGATCGTCCAGGTCGGCTGAGCTTTCTTGATAGGTTTCGATAGTTCGTATTCCAGTCTGCCAACTTGGCCGCTTGAAAAATGACGGACCTTCAATTTCAAAGGGCAGACTGCCTTTTACCACAAGTTCTAAATGATTGTCTTTTTTTGGTTCAAAAAGGGCAACAATGTTGGCTAGGCAGCCAATTTTACTCAAACGAGTACCGTCATTATAGATTAAACCAAGTTCACTTTTAGTTAGGTGGCAGTTATAAAGGCCTTCCTTTTGGCGCTCATTGCAAACATCCAAGATCATCGTTTCGCCGGGAAGCAAAACAATATCTATGCTTAGGATAGTTACGTCTGGTATGGTCACTTTTTGGTCCCTATACAGTTCCTGTGTTTTGTAGCTACTAATTAAGGTAACGCAAGTCTTGGCAATTCCAAGCTAATAGACAGATATCGAAGATATAACTGAACAAAGCAATGCACTTGCCAGTTTGGGGCGCTTTGTGGCAATCTGACACTGTGGAGAACAATAGAATGCTGGAAAGAATAGAAGGCCTTGCCAACAGCAATGCAGAGGCTCTAAAGCTTAACATCTACCCAGGTAGAGGTATTGTGGCTGGCCATAATCAAGAAGGTCAGCTTTTGGTGGTCTACTGGATCATGGGAAGGAGCTCTAACAGTCGCAATCGCATGTTTGTGGCCGAAGGCGACCATGTGAGAACAGAGGCCGTTGATCCTGCACGGGTCGAAGACCCTTCTTTAATTATCTATCATCCGCTTAGACAAGAACCTAGTGTGCTTTTTCTCAGCAACGGTGACCAAACAGATACGTTGTGGAAACAGTTTAGACATCAGCGGCTTGTTGCCGAAGGTGCTGGTGAGACCTTGCCCTCGTTGCTATCGGTTTGTACCCATGCTTTGCAGACTAGAACCTATGAACCCGATGCACCCAATTTTACCCCGCGTATTTCGTTGGTAGCAGGGACAAGCAAGGACTCAAGCGAGTACCTGCTTTCGATTCTAAAGATCGGAGAACTTGGGGACGGCTTTTGTCAACGAAACTACTATCATTTTGAACGAGCAACACCTGGTTTTGGCCACTTGATTCATACCTACGTTTCAGACGGCGACCCCTTGCCAAGTTATTGTGGCGAGCCAGTCTTGGTTCCCATTCAGGATTCAGTGGAAGAAGCCTTGGCCTATTGGTGGGACAAGCTTAACCCTGAGCACCGCATCAGTCTTTTAGTGCGGAAGTTTGCTGCTGACGGAAGCTGGCAGCAAAAAATTATTAATCGTTTTGCTTAAACATTTTACTTTTTGCCTTGACGTAGTCAAACTCTGCTTTTAACCTTTTCTTACGGAGGAGCTCATCCATGTGGAATACCGTGCTCTTGTTTATCCTCATAGCCGCGTCTCTTGCAGGCGCGTACGCACTATTGAGAACCCTTTGGATTTATCGGCAACCTGTCGAAAATCTTCGCTTAATAAAAATAGCTGGTTACGTCTCTGACGGAGCAATGGCTTTCATGATGAAGGAGTATCAAGTACTTCTTCCATTCGTCCTAATTACGGCACTCTTCCTTTGGGTTGGCAACGTTGGCTTAATAAAACTGCAAGCCTTGAGTTTTCTACTTGGTGCCGTTTGCTCTGCATTGGCTGGGTTTATTGGTATGCGTGTGGCCACCAAGGCAAATTCCAGAACCACTCATGCCGCACAGTTTGGCATTGGCCCGGCGTTAAAGATCAGCTTTGCCGGCGGAACAGTTATGGGAATGACGGTGGTAAGTCTCGGCCTTTTGGGCATTATGGTCCTATTGTGGGTTTTGGTGCTTAATTTTGGATCCAGTGCTACGGTCCTATCCGAAACAATAATGCCGGTTATTTCAGGGTTTTCACTCGGTGCAAGTTCAATCGCGCTTTTTGCTCGAGTTGGCGGTGGCATTTTTACCAAGGCAGCGGACGTTGGCGCTGACTTAGTGGGTAAGGTAGAAGCCGGAATCCCTGAGGATGACCATCGCAACCCCGCTGTAATTGCTGACAATGTTGGCGACAATGTTGGTGACGTAGCCGGTATGGGGGCCGATTTATTTGAGAGTTTTGCCGGTTCATTGATCGGCGCAATGATACTTGGGGCCAGTATGATAAGTCTGAGCGAAGGAATGAGGTTAAGCTTGGCTGCCTTGCCCTTGCTGATGGCTGGTGTTGGTGTGATAGCAAGTATCGTTGGCATATTTTTTGTCAGAATCAAAAAAAACGGCAATCCGCAAGCTGCCCTCAACCGAGGCTCCTTTGGTGCAGCCATCCTTGCGGCCATAGGAAATTTTGTTTTGATTCAGCTTTTTCTGGGTGGAAGCACCGTACCAACGGGCTTTGCGGCACTGTCAGCATGGATTAGCCCACTTGGATCACTCAACATCTATTTTGCAACTATTGCAGGACTGGCAGGCGGTATTGCGATTGGCTTACTTACCGAAGCCTATACCGGAACCGGTAAGAAGGCAGTAGAAAACATTGTCAAGGCTTGTGAAACAGGACCTGCTACCACGCTAATAACCGGAATGGGTATGGGTATGATGTCGACCTTTGCGCCAGTACTAGTAATTGGTGCCGCCATCTTGATTAGCTTTGCCTTTGCCGGCGTCTACGGCATAGCCATGGCTGCCTTAGGAATGCTCTTAACCCTTGGTATCCAACTGGCAGTTGATGCCTACGGACCGATAGCTGACAACGCTGGTGGCTTGGCAGAGATGAGTGAGATGCCAGCTTCAGTGAGGGAGGTCACCGATAAGCTTGACGCTGTTGGAAACACTACTGCCGCTATAGGCAAAGGATTTGCGATAGGTTCCGCTGCACTCACTGCCCTGATACTTTTTGCAGCCTTTCAACAGAGCTTGGGACTAGATGCATCTTTGTTTAACCTAATTAATCCCTTGGTTATGACTGGTTTACTTTTGGGCGCTGTAATACCTTACTTATTCTCCTCCTTGGCAATGACTGCCATCGGAAAATCCGCCTTTGATATGATAGAAGAAGTTAGACGGCAGTTTAGAGAGCGACCTGGTATCCTTAACGAGACCGAAGAGCCTGATTACAAACGGTGTATTGCCATTTCAACAAGCTCCGCTTTGCGAAAAATGATTCTGCCAGGATTAATTGCGGCATTGACGCCGATCATAGTTGGCTTCTTGGGTGGTGTTGAAATGCTGATGGGCGTATTGGCCGGTGTCACCGTTTCTGGAGTTGTCTTGGCAATCTTTATGTCCAACTCAGGCGGTGCTTGGGACAATGCCAAAAAAACTATTGAGGCACGTAAAGGTGGCAAGGGGAGCGAAGCTCACAAGGCCGCAGTTGTTGGTGACACGGTAGGCGATCCATTTAAAGACACCGCCGGTCCTTCTATCAACATTCTAATCAAACTAATGGCGGTTGTTAGTTTGGTTATCGCCCCAATTCTCAAAGCCTTTTGGCATCTGTAAAGGAACACGTTATGAAGCACGAAAATCACCTGTATTTGATACTGTTTCCGATTGAAGCCTTGGTAGGTAGTCATCTAGAACCAGATGCTTTTGCGCGTCACTTCAATTCTGGTTCAAGTAAGTATTATGCCGGTAAGCTAATTTTTATTGAGGTAGACCCAAGTTTTAGACATCCCTACTTTAAACTTGAAGAGCGACTTCCGCTCTTGGTGCCACATGAGGACGGCAGACCCAAAGCTACCAAATACTTCAGTACTTACCGAGTGCTGGAGCACGTCGATTATGATGCCTTGGGCACCTTGTATGTTGCCACACCAGAAGGCTATGTGCTGCCAATTTCTCCTTCGGTGCATGAAAAGAAACACCAGCCTGGTCTAATAAGGATCTTTTGGGAAGTTGCGCCAGTCAGTATGGTGGTGCTCTCTGACTATAACTTTGTTGAGTACGCAGATTTTATAACCAATCCAGAAAACCCGATATCAGCACCAAAAATGTTCTATACCCAAATTGACTTAGAAATAGGGGAGTTTTTGAAAGAGTTTGAAGAGAACCCATTACGTCAATCGCCAATACCTGACGTGCATCCGTCGGTTCTTCGTGATGGCATTTTTGAACTGCAGAATAACAGCAATAAGCACACTAAGGGACTATCATTGTCCAGCCCACTCAGCAAACTGAGCTTTAAGAGCTTGAGGCACGGTTTTATGTTTGCTTCACAAACTGGCTGCAAATACTATGGGTTTCCCGCTTTGACCGACATAGAAGCCAAACACTATCGATTCTGGCGCTACATGTAGGATAGGGGCATTATAGGGGCTTGCAGCTACCATGGTTTGCGAGCACCCGCCATGGTAATACGTAATAGACCCGACCAAACAGTCTTATCGTTTGAGCAAAAAAAAACCCTACATCCGTAGGGTTTTCTCTTAATAAAGTTGGAAGCTGATTGCTCCCCCGCGTGGACTCGAACCACGGACCAGGTGATTAACAGTCACCTGCTCTACCGACTGAGCTACAGGGGAATGAAGATCGAACGGTAGGTAGATTACCCAGAATATGGGGCTTTGTCAATTCGTTTTCTTTAGCTGGGCAAAAAAACATTACGCTTTTAGTTAATACCAAAGTTTTACGTACGCTTCATCTATCGTTGTCTAAACGTTAAATGGTTTTACCGTAAAAGCCAAACTTCCTCGGCGCACACATAGAGCTTTAATCATGGCATTATGCCCATAGGGGTCGGAAACGGTTTCTATGTTCTCAACTAGTAGCACATCTTTTTTCTCAAACTCAAAAAAACCTTGTGATGGATCAAAAGGATGAGGAAAAAATACCAAACGTTCTTCGTGTCCCTTGAGTAGTTGCGTACTTCCGAAGTACCAAGCTCCTAGAGATTTGTCTAAAAAGGATGGCAGGCTTGCTGTTTCCAGTTCTAAATTTGAAAGTGTTTCCATAGCTTTAATTATAGGGCGCTTATCTGAATTTGGCAAAAATATTTTATGGGTATTTTTTTAGGCTTAAACAAGCAAAAACTTGAGGCGAAACTCTTCATCTAGCTCGATGCACTTAAGTGAGGTCTTTGACACACCAGTTGAACTAGAAAGCAGTGCCTGGCTATAAAACTGACCAGGAAACTGTTCAAAGTTTGTTGACAGTCCCAATGGCTTGGCAATAACGAGGTGATCATTGCTTGCTTCTATTTGACAAAGTATAATTTCGCCTACTTTTGTGTCCAGGAATGACAAGTGGCCACTAGTTAGCGGCAGCACTTCCGACGCGCTATGTTTTTTTGGCAAGTCGCCATGTTCTGTTTGACTGAGCAAAAGAGCCACTAGGCGTTCAGATTCAAAGCCTTCTTCTATAACTTCAAGATTATCAAAGGCGTCAAGTTTTTCTGATTCTTCTTGGCTCATCGGTGTTGAGCAAACAATGACTATTTTGGTGTTGCTCAGGCGAGCATTGCCATTGCGCCAAGTCGCTGCAATTTTCCAATGCCTCGGAAAATCTTCATGGTCCCAAATAACGATATCGGGCATAACTTCGTCCATGTTGTCCAAGGCCTTGAGCGGATGCTGATAGCTGACTATTAGTGCATCTTGATTGCTCAAGGCTTGGTTAAAGAGGGCTTCAAGTTCCGGTTTGTCCGAAACTATCATTATGCGTGCGCAGTGTTTCACTCAGTTCCCTTGTTGTTGACGACGTAGTCGCGGATCTTCCAAATTCCACTCTGCAATGTCAAATTGTAGCGGTATTCTTTTACTTCAATTACTGATGAACCGGGGCTTTGATAGCGTTGTAGAACAATCACACGGCCGTTGTTTCCCCTATAATTTGTCTCAACAATATTCCAACTTTTTGGAATAAAGGAAATAGTGTCGTTGGGGGTGCCTGCCCAAAGTTCTTCTTTGTATTTTAGAAGTTCAGTTTCTTGGTCAAGTTCAGACATGCGCTTAAATCGTTCTCCACGCCTTCCATCGTTGTTATACAAAGACTTGAGATCAAGATACAAAAAGAATCGTTCTTTTTGTTCGGTTCTTTGGCGAGCTTGGAGCATGTAGTCGACAACTTGGTCAGGTGGAAGTTTTTCAGCCCTCAAAATTTCTTCGACTTTTACTAGCAGCGTTTCTTCTGCTTGCGCTGCTTTTCTTACCGCAGGTCTAATTGATACCGTCAAGCGATTTGACAAAAGTGGAAAGCTCTGCATACTTCCCTTTAGCTCGGGATAGAAGTTGGCGGCAACCACAAAGACGCCAGAATTAAGGTCTTTGTAGTCGGTTAGGGTCTCAATAAAACTAAAATCCTCACCTGGTTGCAATAAAACATCGCGAACATAAATTGGCTTGTTTTGCGAAATTACGGAAACAAAGGTCTGACTTGGCCTAGTGTCTTGGTTGCCCAAAGTTTTGACGGCAAAGTCCAAGCTAAACATCCTTGTGTCGGCAAGTCGGAAGCGGTATATTTCCGGGGAATCGTTTGAGAGTGTTACTTTGATTTTAATCGGGTCACCTTCGTAATACAATTGTTGATCAAAAAGCTGTATACTGATCGAAGTTTTGTTGCTTGCAGGAATTTCTGCTGAAAGAGTTGTCACTATGGACGCCATAACAATCAATAACAAGCCACTACGTGGAATTTTCTGTTTCACCCTTTTTCCTCCCGTCGAATATCCTTTATATTGTCGGAACATTTTATGAATACCTTATTTGATAGTGTGATTAGTCAAAAGTTCAAGAGTTACTTTCCGTTTAAAGAGTTCGCAGACAGTTTGCAAAACAAAGTGTTCCCGTTGGCGGTTCACGGTTTACATGGATCTATGTTGGCGCTGATCTGGAATCGCTATTGGCAAAGAGATCAAAAAGGTGCCTTGCTGGTTTTTCCAAGCGAAAAAGAGGCCGAACAATTTTGCATGGATTGTCAAAGTTTTGATCTACCTTTTTTGCATTTTCCTTGGTGGGGAACAGCGCCTTATCACGACGTCGCCCGTACCTCGCCAATCTTTGGTAGACGAGTAGAGGTGCTTTCGGCCTTGAGAGGTTCCTACCGGGGTTTAGTGGTTACTAGCGTCAGGGCGCTTTTGAGCAAGTTGCCAAGCGTCGCAGACCTTGATCAAGCATGCTTTGTTTTGGCAAAAGGAAACGAAGTTAACACCAAAACTTTGGCAGAAAAATTGACTAACATACACTATTTGAGGGTCAATAGGGTAAGCGTGCCTGGTGAGTTTGCTTTGAGGGGTGAAGTACTTGACCTGTGGATGCCAGGTGATGATTTAGCAATTAGACTTGGTTTGGCCTTTGACAAGATTGAAGAAATAAGACGATTTGATCCTGTCACTCAGTCCTCGCATGGCAAAGTTGAACAAGTGCGAGTGCATCCTTTTAGAGAGCAGCTCTGGCAAACTGCCATGTATAGCAAGTTGCGAGACAGACTCGACCGTCTAGCAGAAACCAAACAGCGAGATAGCCGACTCAAAGACGAACTGATGCAAAGCCTGATCGATGGCAACGCCCGCGGCGAGGAAACATGGTACCCGATTGCCGTCGACAATGCTGCAAGCTTGATCGACTATCTTGATCCAGCTTTGCCAGTGTGTTTGATAGACTATGAGCGTCTTTATGCGGCAGCAGAAGCACTTGAGCGAGAATACTTAGCAAGTTGGCGCAAGCTCAGGATAGAACAACCTCTCTTGCCTCGGCCAGAGAGACTTCTGTGGGCACTTGGTGACTTGCAATTGCAAATAAAACGCTTAGTCGTTTTTCCAGTTCTCAACACTGGCACTAGCCGTTTGGACAATCCACTCGAGCAGAGCGATGAAGGCTCTGACTTATCTAACGACATGCAAGCGTATTCTTCGCACGAAAAGGCCCGCGAAGATCAAGTTTCAGGCTCCAGCGAGTCTCCTGAAGATGGCGACGAATGGTTTGGAACCACAGGCGAAGGGCGACAAAAACCACCTCACTTTGAAGCCAAAAAAAAGATCCAGCTCTCCGGTGAAGGCTCGCGAAGCTGGTTTGGCAACATCAATTTTCTTAAAGACGAATTGTCAGCCAGCATAAAAGCTGGCTACAAAATATTTGTCTTTGCCGAGTCCGAAGCTCAAGCTGCCCGGATCGATCATCTACTTGGCGATCTCGACGTAAACGTCTTGCCACAACGGATTTCTTCTGGTTTTGCGATCGCTTCGATCGGGCTTTTGGTTATAGAAGAGAACGAGATTTTTGGCAGACGCAAGCGCATTTCTAGCACGTTGCAGAAAGTTCAAAGTCAGGTTTTGGACACCTTTGTTGATTTGGAACCGCGTGACTATGTTGTGCACGTAAACCATGGCATAGGAAGGTTTTGCGGCATCAGAAGAATTATGGCTGGTGACACGGAACGAGACTACATAGAGCTGGAATATGCCGACCAAGAGTTTATTTTTGTACCGATAGAACAAGTCAACTTGGTTCAACGCTACATAGGAAGTCAAGGTGGCGAACCGCGACTCGACACGATTGGTGGCAAGTCATGGGAGAAACGCACATCTGCAGTTAGAAAAAGTGTAGAAGATATTGCTGGCCGCCTCATTGAGCTCTATAGCCGACGAAAGAAAGCGCGTGGCTTTGCTTTTCCGCCCGACAATGAATGGCAGATTGAGTTTGAGTCGAGCTTTCCGTTTGAGGAGACGGAGGACCAGATCAAATGCATCCGTGAAGTAAAAGAAGACATGGAAAAACCCTTACCCATGGACAGATTGGTCTGTGGCGACGTTGGTTATGGTAAGACCGAAATTGCTTTGAGGGCCGCATTTAAAGCGGTTAGTGCCGGCAAACAAGTCGCATTTCTGGCGCCAACCACCATTTTGGTTGAGCAGCATTTTGAGGGATTGCTAGAACGAATTAAAGACTTCCCCGTCAAGATAGGTATGTTGTCTCGATTTGTGCCGCAAAAAGAGCAAAAGAAGGTTCTGGCGCAACTAGCGGATGGCCAAGTTGACATGGTTATTGGCACCCACCGTTTGCTGCAGAAAGACGTCGCCTTTAAAGATTTGGGGCTAATTATAGTCGATGAGGAACAGCGTTTTGGGGTCAAAGACAAAGAACGCCTCAAAGAAATGAAGCATTCGGTGGATAGTTTGACGCTGACGGCCACGCCAATACCAAGAACATTGCATATGAGTCTTTTGAAGATCCGCGACATGTCGGTTTTGCAGACACCGCCTTACAATCGCCGTCCAATAGAAACCTGTGTGCGCGGTTTTGATGAACAAACCGTTGCCATGGCTATAAGGCGAGAGATTGAACGAGGTGGACAAGTTTTTTACCTCCACAATCGTGTTGAGAGTCTAGAAAACGTGATGCAGTTTATCCAGACAGTTGTTCCCGAAGTAATGGTGGAATGCGCCCACGGGCAAATGGGTCCAACCGAACTAGAAGACATTATGCACCGCTTTATTCACGGGAGTTTTCAGGTACTAGTAGCGACCACCATTATTGAGAATGGCATCAATATTCCCAACGTCAATACTATCATTATAGATAGAGCAGATATGTACGGCATAAGCCAACTGTACCAGTTGCGCGGACGGGTTGGGCGTTCTGGTAGGCTAGCCTATGCCTATCTTTTGTACCCTGGTGAGCGAGCCCTTTCAGAGCTTGCGATGAAGAGGCTGCAAATTATTTCTGACTACACTGAGCTTGGATCGGGCTTTAAGATTGCCCTCAAGGACTTGGAAGTTCGCGGGGCCGGTAACTTGCTTGGCTCTGAACAATCAGGAGAAATTGTGAGCGTCGGTTTTGACCTCTATCTTAAGCTACTGGACGAGGCAATTCGTCGCTTAGCAAAAGAAGGAAAGGCTGACGAAGAGCAAGAAATTTACCTTGATCTTGAGTACTCGGGCTTTATTCCTGACACCTACGTCAGTCAAGCCAGCGATAAAATGGAAGTCTACAAAAAAGTGGCCAGTATAGTTACAACTGCGCAGTTGGAGTCGGTGCATGCCGAACTGACTGACCGCTTTGGTCCATTGCCCGACGAAGTTTTGAGCTTACTGGGACTTGCGGAGATCCGCATTCTTTGTAGAAGTCTGCATGTGGTAAGTCTCAAAGAACGCAAGGGGCAGTTGGAGGTTGAGTTTGGCAAAGTTAGCCAGCTCAATGTAGGAAAAGTTATGGAACTCATTCGTAGTTCGGCCGGAGCAGTTAAGCCTGACCCGTTGCGCCCTCAGGTCTTGCTCATGAAAACCGAGCACATTGGACTCAAAGAAAAAAGTGAGTTTATTCGTGATAGACTCAATCGATTGGTGTTAGCATGAAAGAAACCTTAAACGATCGTCATATTAAAAGTTTTGCCCGCCGCACTGGCCACTTTAGCGAACTGCAACAACGCGGTTTTGATCTTTACGCAAAGCCGCTCTTGCTGCCCTACAGTAAGGAAAAACTGGATTGGGCCAAGATTTTTGGCAATACCAATCCCGTCGCCTTGGAGATTGGTTTTGGCATGGGCCAAACCAGTTATGACATGGCACTTGCCAATCCAGACTACAACTTTGTTGGCGTTGAAGTTCATACACCCGGGGTGGGAGCCTTGCTTGAGCGCCTTGGTAGCAAGGGCATAAACAACTTTCGCATCATCAACCACGATGCAGTTGACGTTCTGCAAAACATGATAGTTGAAGAAAGCTTCGCTAGGCTGCACGTTTTTTTTCCTGATCCGTGGCCCAAGCTCAAGCACCGCAAACGGCGCCTCATTCAGGCTGAGTTCTTGGATACTGTGGCGCGTTATTGCAAGCCTGGCTGCTTTCTTCATCTGGCAACCGATTGGCAGCACTATGCCGAGTCAATGCTTAAGGAAATAGCAAGGTCAGAGAACTGGCAACTTTGTGAACAAAACGCAGCAGAAAGACCCATGATACGCACATCGAGCGCTTTTGAGCGCAAGGGGCTGGCAAAGAATCACAAAATCTGGGACATTTATGTCTGTAAAAGTCGACTTGATGATATATAATTAATTCTATCAACAATGGTGGGGAGGACAGAAATGCCGCATGCTGAACTAAATATAGATGGTCAAAGATGGGAGTTTCCCGTTATAGAAGGAAGTGAAGGCGAGAAAGGTATAGACATTAGTACCCTGCGTGACAAAACGGGCTATATTACGCTCGATATTGGTTACCAGAACAGTGGAAGTTGTACCTCAGCCATCACGTTTATCGATGGTGACAAAGGAATTTTGCGCTATCGCGGCATTGACATTGAAGAACTGTGCTTAAAGTCAACCTTTATTGAGACCTCGTATCTGCTCATTAATGGCAGGCTTCCAACAGTAAGTGAACGAGGAAATTTTTCTAGATTCTTAACCGAGAGTTCAATGCTGCATCAAGACATGGTCAACTTCTTTTTGACTATGCCTCCCAACGCTCACCCAATGGCAATCTTGTCTACCATGGTGAGTTCCTTGGCTATCTTCTATCCTAAGTACTATACCGAAGACAAAGACGAAACTACGTTTAACACCATGGCAGCTCGCCTTATTTCCAAGATCCGAACTATTGCCGCCTATAGCTTCAAAAAGAGCATCGGTGATCCGTTTACCTATCCTCGCCATGACTTGGTCTACTGCGCAAACTTTCTCAATATGATGTTTAACAGCCCGGTTAAACCTTATACGGTGGATCCAGAAGTAGAACGAATTTTGAACATGCTTCTAATTATCCACGCGGATCACGAACAGAATTGTTCCACATCAACAGTACGATTGGTGGGCTCAAGTCAAGCCAACTTGTACTCGAGCATTTCGGCAGGCATTAGTGCTTTGTGGGGCCCATTGCATGGTGGAGCAAATCAACAAGTTTTGGAAATGCTAGAACATATTCACAACAATAAGATTCCTGTCTCGCAAGTTATCGAATCGGCAAAAGACAAGAATAGTAATTTTAGATTGTCAGGATTTGGGCATCGTGTTTACAAAAACTATGATCCACGTGCCAAGATTCTCAAAGAACAGTGTTTTAAACGGGTGTCGTCCAACAAGGGCAATGATCCTCTGCTTGACATCGCACTTGAGCTAGAAGCTGCAGCTCTCAAAGATCAATACTTTGTGGACAGAAAACTTTACCCCAATGTAGATTTTTACTCAGGCATTATCTATCGCAGCATTGGTATACCAACCAATATGTTTACTGTGATGTTTGCCATGGGAAGAATGCCTGGCTGGATCGCCCAGTGGAAAGAACTACATGAATCTAAGCCCTTTAAAATTGGCCGCCCGCGCCAGATCTATACTGGCCCAGTCCAGACCAACTACCTGTCCCAAGCTGAGCGCAAGTAGCAAGTAGAAAAAATAAATACTGGGTGACCTTCTAGTTGTCGCCCAGTTCTTTGGCAATATCCATTATCAAGTCGCTGATTCGCTCAAGTTGCTCCAAGGTATCAATATAAAGCAGTTCGGCCTTGAGCTTGCCACTTTGTTGAATCCGTTTTCTAGCCGCCTTTTTGAGAGAGTTTCTAAAGGTGTCTAAGCGTGCTTGTTGATCCCACGCGACTTGCAGTTCATCTGGACTCAACTTGGTTGCTAGGTGCTTGCGCACAAAAGCAAGAAACTGATTGATTTCCTTTATAAACGGTGCGACTTCGACCTGAGACTCATTGGCAAACCAGTGCTGTTTTTCAGCGCATCTAACCAAGGTCTTGGTCAAATCGTTTATGCAGTCCGCTATCATTTCTAGATCCGAAACAATTTTGAGTAGTCGCGCAAATTGGCGAGCTGTATGGTCTCCGGGTCTGTCATTCTGCGCCTGCGCGATGTAGGCCGATATCTCCTCATGCATCTGATCAACGTAAACTTCTAAGTCAAAAATGCCCGCCAGATCAGCCGGAAGAATGCTGTCAGATTTTTCTCTTTCTTGATTATAGTGAGCAAACATAGCAACTACTTTATCTGCCATACGCAAAGTTTCGTTGCGTGCCGTTACGAGGCTAATTTCTGGCGTCTCATACATACTGGTAGAAACGTACCTTAGCTTATACTGATAGCTTTCATCTTCCGGTCTGATGGGAACCATTCGCTCTATCAAGCGAGCAAAGGCCGGAACAAACCAGATAAACAGAAAAGTATTAATAATGTTAAAAAGAGTATGGAACAAAGCGATATGTACCGGCATATCCGCCGGACTATTAGCATTACCAGGCATAATCCACTCGACGAAGTTGGTCAAAAGGCCCAAAGCTGCAAGTGCCCAAACTACTCCAACTACATTAAACATAGTATGCGCCATCGCGGCCTGGCGTGCGACGCGGTTCTGACTAAAGGCTGCAATTTGTGCAGTGATAGTTGTTCCTATGTTTTCACCGAGACAGAGCGCAGCAGCAGTTTGGAAGTCAATCCAACCCGCGTTTGCCATGGTCAAAGTAATGGCCATGGCGGCACTAGAAGACTGTACAATTACAGTTAGTACTGTACCAATGAGTATAAAAATTAGGCTGCTAATTGGCCCAACCTTACTAAGGGACGCTATTGATTCCAGAATTGCTGGATATTGTTTTATATCGGGGACAGCGTTCTTTAAGTACATTAGCCCTAAAAACAAGATGCCGAAGCCAATTAGTACATTCCCCAATGCTTTTTTAGTCGACGACTTCATAAAAACAAAGGGCAGACCAAGGGCAATTATAGGAATTGCAATGTGAGCGATATCAAATTTAAAGCCGAGATAGCTAACTATCCAAGCGGTTAAAGTTGTGCCAATGTTGGCTCCTAGGATAACGCCAATGGCCTGAACAAGGTTAAGCAAGCCTGCGCTAACAAAACTAACCACAAAAACGGTGGTTGCCGAAGATGACTGAATTATTGATGTTACGCCAAGCCCTGTTAGTAGGGCAGTAAAACGGTTGCGGGTCATGTTGGCCATCATAGCCTGCAAGCGCGACCCGGCTGAGTTTTGAAGGCCATCGCTCATTACTTTCATGCCAAAGAGAAAAAGTCCTAAGCTGCCTACGACTTCAACAATTCCAAGTATGATACTCATGCGATACCTCAAAATAAAACATTGGAACAAGGAAAGAAAGAGTCAACGAGACATTTTTAATGGCCCCATATTACGGTAGAGCCAAGGATTAAACAACACTGATTCCGAGCTTGCTGCAAAAAAACTAAGCGCCAATTAGCTTTTTGGTATTGCTTGCCCAGTCCAGCAATTCTGATTAGACTCAGCTTATGAACCAAGAAACAAGATTGCGTAACCTCATCCGACTCTTTTTTAGTGCCGTTGTCATAGTGACGGTTTTGTCACTATCACTTAGTTCTTGTAATCGAGCAGCATCAACTAACTCGCTAGGTTTTGGGCCATTGCTTAACGCGCCCTATGCCCAGATACATCAGATATTTGGCTACAAGACGGGTGATTCGCACCGAATAGACACTGCAGACGAAGTAAGCAGGCCTTTTGTGGCTGTTTTTTGGCAGTTGCGTAAAGACCAAAGGCGTGCACTCTTGCTAACTATGGCTTATCCAGCCTTCATACAATTTGTTGAAGAAACGCTTGATTCAATCAACCCAGAAAAGAACGAAGGCAGAGTCACCGTTAGCGACCCAGTTTTTTTTGAACAGTTTATGGAACTTGTTGAGGTCGTTAATTCGCGTTTTGATATCGGAATAGGCGCCAGTTTACGTTTATCAGGGATTAGATATCTCCTAGCCGTAGAAAAAGATAGTTCTGGAGGCAAGATACTTAACCTAATAGAACGCAAGGGAAGCCAAAAATCAAGTGAATTAGCGACAGTGCCTGACTACCTCAAGCCGTCGCTTGCGGAACTCTCCTGGCGAGTTATAACCGTCAATGAAGACGGTGAAAAAACAGCCCGTTTTTTCACTGTAGAGCCTAATCTTCTACGTGACATTCATCTGATAAGAGCACTTTACGGTCCACAAGAGCTCTGACCGTCAAAGATCCGTTGCACACTAAGTTGTCATTTCTTTACGATCTTTTTTTCAAAGTGACTAAATTCCATCGAACAGGTTCCACGACCTTGGGTCAGGCTACGAAGAGCAGTAGAATAGCCAAACATTGCTTCTAACGGCGCTTGGGCGCTGATGTGTTCTACGTTGAGACGACTTTCAACTTCGTTGATCAGACCACCGCGCATGCTGATACTGTTGATTACTTCTCCCATAAATTCCTTTGGACAGACGAGTATAAGTTTCATCACGGGGCTCAACAAATGCGGGTCTGCTTTGCGACAAGCAGCATCATACGCCATGTTTGCACAGGCTTCAAAAGCAAACTCACTGCTGGTTTCTTCCCTAAATTCAACGTCTATCAGGCTTACCTGAACATCAATGCAGGGATAGCCCATGTTGATACCAGAAGAGAAACTCGACTCAATGCCGCGTCTAATTGCTTCTGAGTAGAGCTCAGGCAATATCCCTGATTTTAGTTTGTCACTATATAAGTTGCCTTGGCCACGTTGTGCTGGAGAAACCTCTAGGCTAATCGAAACAGCGTATTCTTTACCGCCAATAACTTTGTTAAAGAGTTCGGTATGAGCATGAGTGATGCCAATACTTTCGCGATAGGTAACTTGAGGTTTGCCCAGCTTGGCGCCAACTTTAAACTCGTCGATAACTCTGGTTGTAATTACGTCTAAGTGTAGTTCTCCCATTCCGGAAATGATAACTTCCCCAGTCTCGGGGTCTTCACGCCAAAAGAAAGTTGGGTCTTCGCGGCTTAATAGATCAAGCACTGTCTTTAGTTTGTCTCGTTCAGAAAGAGTTCTTGGCTCCATTGCTGCGGAAATTACAGGCTCTGGAAAGTGCATTCGTTCCAGGATAACTGGTACGCCTTCACTTCCAATCGTGTCCCCAGTTTGTGCGAGCTTAAAACCAACCACTACGCCAATGTCGCCTGCGCGCAACTCTTCTATCTGTTCATTGCGATTAGCATGCATGCGTAAGAGACGATTTATTCGCTCTCTCTTTTTCTTTGAAACGTTGTAAATTGCCTCACCAGATTTTATTACCCCTGAGTACACACGGATATAACATAGCGCTCCTGCTTCTCGATCATTAAAAATCTTAAAGATCAGGGCCGAAGCGATTCCCTTGTCATTGCGCTCAAGCAGGTAGTCTTCGTCTTTTTTTGCATGATGGGTAGTAATAGCAGGGAGTTCGTCAGGTGAAGGCAGGAAGGCAAGCACCGCATCAAGAACTGGTTGAATGCCAATGTTTCTAAGCGAAGCTCCGCACAAGACTGGTACAATGGCTCTGGCAATTGTAAGTTTTCGTAGTTCGGCAATCAGTAAAGAAGGCTGAATATCTCCACCTTCTAGGACTAAGTTGGTTAGTTGATCGTTTTCCGACGTCAACCTATCTATAAGTTTTTCTCTTGCGATCTGAGCGCTTTCGATAAGCTCTTGTCTGATTTCTTTCTGATGAATAGTGCTTCCGTTGTCCTGATCGTCCCAATGAAGCTCCTTCATTATTATTAGGTCTATGCAGCCTTCAAACTCAGCTTCCGCGCCAATGGGGACTTGTATAGGCAAAGGGTTGCAGGAAAATTTTTGCTGCATCTCTTCTATAACAGCAAAAAAATCGGCGCCTATTCGATCCATCTTATTTATGTAGGCTATTCTCGCCACACTATATCGATCTGCTTGGTGCCAGACGGTTTCACTCTGAGGCTCAACACCGCCAACTGCACAGAAGATGCCTACTGCACCATCAAGTACGCGAAGTGAGCGCTCTACTTCGGCTGTAAAGTCAACATGTCCTGGGGTGTCAATAATATTAATTTGATAGTCGCGCCAAAAGCAGGTTGTTGCCGCAGATGTGATAGTGATACCGCGGTTTTGCTCCTGCTCCATCCAATCCATGGTCGCGTTGCCGTCATCTACTTGCCCAATACGATGACTCTTACCAGTGAAGTAGAGTATGCGTTCCGTTGTGGTCGTTTTTCCAGCATCAATGTGAGCCATGATGCCAATATTTCTTACATGATTGCCTGACATGTGTTTCCGCCTTGGATACCTGAAAAGGAATGAATATGCAGGTTCTTGCAAAAGTAATTTTTGTGTTCCCTGCGCCATGGAAATTTCAAAGACTCTTGAAATTGCTTCTATTTAGGCTACTATACCATGCTAATCAAACGATTGTCGAAGGGGCATTGCATTTTCTGTACAATAACAGACAATTAAATCATGGTGTTCGTAAATTATATAGTTCGCTAGTGCAGTGATTTGCATTGGCACAAGTAAAAAAGGAATGAAGTTTTGATAAGCAGACGTATGACCATAGTTTCCATCATTTTGTGTGCACTTGGTCTAGTTGGCATAGCTATTGGATTGGATCAACTTGACCACTATCCTTGGGAAAGCGAGTTAAACCTGATCTACCCATCCCTTGCCGTAGTGGATTCAGTTGGCACTATCCACATTGTAGATTCGGCAAGTCGCCGGATTGTTTCAACTGACCAACAAGGAAGACTACTCAATCTGCACCACGGAGGCCAGAGACAGCAGGGGTTCTACTATGCGCATGACCTTGACCTTGACAGCTTGGATAGACTCTATGTCTACAATTTGATCCCAGAAGAAGGCAATGTGGCTCAAACCAAAGCGATACAAATTGTTAGATACAGTCACGATGGAAATTTTGATAGAATAATTTTTGAACAAATTAGTACCAACCAAAGTCGCGAGCACCGTCAAAACCACCGTCGATACTTCCCAGACCTTTTTTCTCTCTCGGTACTGGGCGAGACTATTTACTACTTTATCAATGATGGCAAATCATTAAGCCTCAACAAAATGGATCTTGAGGGAAACGATAAAAGCAAGGTTCTTGAACTTCCCTACTTAGACGGTTTGGTGGCCATTGACGGAATTGAAAAGGGTTTAATCTTTGCGGTCACTCGTGACGGCAGTATTTTTCGTCTTGATGAGAACCTGATTTGGCAAGTACTTAGCATTGATCACACAGTTAGACCTTGGGATATCAAGTTGGGCAGTGATTCGAGGATTTGGTTTCTTGATTTAGTTAAAAGAGAGATTCGCACTATTGAAAAACCTTTGACTGCAAAAGTAGTTAGCGTGGCTTTTAAGATGGGCCTCAACGAGGGTAGTCCTGGCGACCGTTTTTTCCTTGGAAAAGACAATAGCTTAACTTTGACCGAAAAGTTGGGGCAGTCTATCATTTTTCAGGATAGTCAAGGCCAACGACTGAAACTGCAAACACTAGTCCGAGACCCAAACGAAATGCTTAGAACCATGATTGCTTGGTTTGGCGTCATGCTAACGGCAATTGCCATTGTGCTTGCTGTTTTTGCTTTTGTCACGATGCTCTTCAAAAAAAGAATTCCAATAGTCCTGATTCACTTGCTATTACTAGTCCCATTTATTGGGCTTGCGCAGGCTTTTTATTTTTCGCAGCTTTATCAAATTCTGCAAGTGCGCTACCAAGCCCAAGTCAAAATATCACTGAGCGCGGCCGCGCTACTGGCAACCAAAGCCGTTGATGCGCAAGCATTGGATCGTCTGCAAAAGCCACAAGACTTTAGTGGTGCAAGTTATTCGGCAGTCGCAGAGAGGGGAAGCCAGCTTGCTGATCTTTTGGATAATAGTCTATTGTCATATTTCTCTATTTACAGAATGCAAGACCAACGAGTGTATGTTGTTTACACTAGTTCGAGATCATTTGGGGTGATGTACCCTAATGATATTTTTCCAAAAGCTGCACTTGAAAGCTTTCAAAAAAACAGTATCGTTTTTACGGAATATGATGACGAATTTGGGCGTTATAAAGCGGCTTTTGCCTCAGTGCTCAATGGGCAAGGAAAAGTTGTTGGTGTTGTTGAAACAGGGCTCTTCGCTGACTTTACCAAAGATTTTGAAGACCTCAATCTTGACGAGGTACAAACGTTTGTCATATTGAATGCTATCTTTTTCTTAGGACTATTTGTCTGCGTGACCCTAATGATGCTTCGTTCCCTCAACCCTGTTAGGCGAATTGCGCGAGAACTGGCCGCTGGCGCACTAGATATTGCTGTAGATAGCAGAGAAACTGAGCAAGTGAGCCAAACCAGAAAAGGTTTTTCTTCCAAAGCAGCGCGGTTGCGGACAGATCTGAAACAACTAAATCAAGCCACCAAGGCTAGTGCCCGCTTCGTACCGCAACAATTTCTGCATCTACTTGGCATTGAAGATAGTGCCACTTTGAACCTGGGTTTTCATAAAAGTCAAACTATGGCTGTTTTGTGTTCCAGTGTAGCTAATTTCAAAAAAATAGGCTCCCATCTTTCGCCGCAAGCGGTTATAGACTTTCTCAATGCGTATCTAAAAATTGTTAGCCCTTGCCTGCAAAAGCACCACGGATTTATTGACCGCCATATGGGCGACAGCTACGTTGCCCTTTTTCCTCGCAAAGCAATGGATGCAGTCTTGGCAGTTTTCCAGATTTGCCAAGAAGTGCTTAGCTATAGTCACAGGTCTGGTTTTCCTGGAAGTGAAGAGCTGAGTCTTAGTTTTAGTATAGACTATGGTAGTCTACGCTTGGGGATCGTTGGCGAGTCAAATAGAATGGAAAGTAGGGCTATTTCGGATACCGTAAAGCTGACTGAAGTACTAAATCAGCTCAGTCAAATCTACCACGTAAGGCTTGTGTCTACGGAAGACACTTTATACCAGGTTCTAAGTGAACTTGGATTTCATGCCAAACGGTTTGCCGACCAAAGAAGATATGAAGATTTAAAAAAACTCTATCCAAAACTTACTTTTAGGCGACTTGATCTCATTAAGTTTAGTCCCCTAAAAAAAGCAGTTTCTGTTATTGAAATCTGCGGCACGGATCGGTTTCCGTCACACTTGGGCATCGATTGGATTGTGCGTTACGAAGCTGCCTTTGACGCCTGGCTTTTGGGTGACTTTAGAATAGCCAGTGAACTCTTTGAAAAACTTTACAATGAGGCACCTGATGACCTTGTTGTTAAGAGGCAGTTGGAGCGTACTAGCAAGCTACTGAAAGAGGGCATGCCTGAGACATGGACACCGGAAGTGGAGGTGTCCGAAATATGAAAAAAATATCAGATCGAGTAAATTATTTTCTTTGCATGTATAAAGATGGCTTGGTCGTTTTTGTAAGTATAGCCTTTTTTAGTGGGTTAGGACTGGTTCTTGTTGATCATGGCTTCTTGCTTTCGGTGTTAACCACTCAGAATGACAAAACAAGTTCCTTTTTTTTGTTACTGGTCGTTTTTATGCTCTCACTTATTTGGACGATCGTCACGCTCTTGAGGCGCATATTTTACGGAAGAATATCGATCATGGCAAAACAGTTTTTAATACTGTTGCCATTGGCCGTCATTTCTATCGCAATCGGCTCTGAAAGGCTTTATCAATTTTTTGATCAAAAGCATAAAGCTGTGTTTGATTCAAATTTGGCCTCTTTGGCGGGCATTGGTTCGACCCTTATCCGGGGGGAAATCATAGAAGAGATCCAGTCCAGTTCTGATAGGGAAAAGCCCGCATTTTTTGACGTGGCTAAGGCTATTGAAAACATCTTAAATGAGTACAGAAATGTTTGGAAGATCAATGTCAGTGCGGCGATATATGCCTATCGTGACGGTAAGATCTATTTTATCAAAAGCCTCAGTAACTACTATGGGGTGCAGCATGCTCAAGCTGACAATCCTAAGTGGCAACTAGACTGTGCCCAAAGTGGGCAAATCAAAACCGCTGAGTTTTTCGATGAGTCGGGAAAATATCTGACTGTCGTCACACCGATAAGAAATTTGGCCGGTAAGATAGTCGGTGTTTTTGAAGTTTACAAGAATGCCTCTATCGTCGAGCAGCTTGCATTGGATCTTCGACTTGGCTTGCTAAAGGGCCTGCTTTGTTCTGTTTTGGTCATGCTTGCGATGCTACTTGCTGCCCATTTCTTTTTCTTTTCTGTTTCTGGTCCCGCCAGTACTTTTAAAAGTCAAACCTTTAAAAACCGTAAAAAAGATAGATTATTTGACTTAAACCGAGAGTTCAATAGCATGGGCATTGAGTTTGGGCAGTACTTTACACGCTTGACCAATATTAGAGATGCCAATGCGCACTTTGTGCCCATTGATTCTTTGGCTTTTCTTGGGCAGCAATCACCAATAGATATTAGGCTCGGGCAACAAATTCGCATGCCGATGACTGTTTTTTTTGTTGCTTTTCAATCGATCGCTTCGCTGTCTGAAAGCACTAGTGCCACCATGAGTGCAGAAGATCACTTTGGGTTTATCAATGATTTTTTGGGCATAGTAGGCCCGTTGGTCAGAGAAAACGGCGGGTTCATAGATTGCTACCTTGGAGATGCGATTCTCGCATTCTTTCCTCGGTCGGCTAACGACGCGGTCGATACCACCTTGAGTATGAGCCGATCACTACAGAGCTTTAACAAAAACCAAAAGGAACACGGCAAAAGAGAAATTGATTTTGGAATTGGCATTCATTCCGACCAAATAATTCTTGGTGTGATAGGCGATGAACAGCACTTGGTCACTAGCACAGTCTCTAATGCAACTGATATAGCAAAAAACCTAGCAGTCCTCAACAAAACCTATGGCTGCACTTTGATAGCGAGCAAAAGTGCCTTGCAGGTGACGGACGATGCACACCGGGAGCTGTTTAAGTTCTTGACAGTAATAATAAAAAATGGCGAGTCAACTGCAATCTACGGAATCTGAACATTTCTTGGAACCTTCGATTGCTAAGGATTGCATTAGAATCTAGGCGGCGATTGACATAAAACCGGCGCATATGCTAAGTTCTTTTCTATCGAAAAGGGCGCATAGCTCAGTTGGGAGAGCGTCTGCCTTACAAGCAGAATGTCGGCGGTTCGAGCCCGTCTGTGCCCATATTCTTTTCTTCCAGTGGCTTTCTGGAGTTTAATTCAAGATGACAAATAATGTTTTGGATCAGGCTATTAGACGAGTAAAAGACTTTCCCCACAAAGGGATAGTCTTTTACGACATCACGAGTCTAATCGCAAACCCACAGGCTTTTTCCCTAAGCGTAGAACTGTTATCTGCTATTGTTCGTGACAGTGGTGCCCAAAAAATTGTTGGCACCGAGGCGCGAGGTTTTATTTTTGCAGCTGCGATCGCTCATGTGCTTTCTTTGCCCTTAGTTATTGCCCGCAAACCAGGAAAACTTCCAAATCCAGTGCAGATTGCAAGCTACAGTCTTGAGTACGGTAATGACAGCATTTGTATTCAAGATTTTGACCTTAGAGCAGGAGAGCATGTTTTTATAGTCGATGACTTGGTTGCCACGGGCGGGACTATCAAAGCTGTTGTCAATATTCTAGAAAAAGCCCACATGATAGTTTGCGGTGTTGGAGCGGTAATTGGACTGCCTTTTCTTGGTTTTGAGAAGATTCTATCACCAATAAAGACACATACCCTTATTGATTTTGATTCAGAATAGACAATGATTGCAAACGACCTCAGAATACTATATCAAGATGAACAGATTTTGCTTGTACACAAAATGCCAAAAATTCATGTGCATCCTAGTCGCCTTTCTATTGGTGAAGTCAGTCTGCAAGACCTGCTTCACCAAACTGGTTATGATTTTGCACAATGTGTTCATCGCCTCGATAGACCAAGCTCAGGACCCGTTATTTTTGCCTTGCGCCCCGAGCTTGTAGCACCGTTGACTTTGCAATTTGAGCAAAATTTGGTGAGAAAAACCTATCTTGCGCTGGTACGTGGATGGCTGGAGAAAAAAACAGTGGCAGAGAGTCCAATTGACGATCAGTTGGGTGGCTTGGCTAAAGCAGCAATCACCCACTTAGAACCGACGAGCAGGTTCTTGATTGACCGCGAGATAGGACTTTGGAAGCATATGCGCCTTAGTCAAGTCCGCGCCCAGCCACAGACCGGTAGGAGGCATCAAATACGACGTCACCTCAAGAGGATGGGGCATCCTATTATTGGTGACTTTGCACATGGGGACCGTCACTACAATCATAGTATGATGGAGCTCTTGGGCGCCTGTAGATTGCAGCTTGCTTGTGTAGAACTGGCCTTTATTCATCCAACTACCGGTGCGCAAATAGATGTATATGATCCGATTGAACACCACGAAGCGTGGATCCTAAACAATCCGTCTTTTAGGAAACTCATGCTCAGTTAAGGCAATTGAGCTAGTACTTGGGCCCTTCTTTGCGGATTAGCCAGCACCAATGAGGCCTTTTTCCCTTAAAGTCTTCGGGTATCGACTTGTTGGTAATATCATCTATCCACTTGCAGTCTATTTTCTCTTTTTCGAGCTTAAATTTGCGGAAGTTGTTGGAAAAAACGATTGCGCCATTCTTGCTCAAGAGCTTGAGCGACTGATTGATGATAGTGACATGATCACGTTGGATGTCAAAAACACCTGCCATCTTTTTTGAGTTGGAGAATGTTGGCGGGTCAATGACTATCAAGTCAAATTGTTGTTTTTCTTTAACCGCGAGAGGAAGCCAGGCCATCACATCGGCCGACTCGCAGCGATGCAACTTACCAGCAAAACCGTTGAGGGCAAGATTACGGCTGGCCCAATCACTGTAAGTATTAGAAAGATCTACACTCAGCGTAGAAGCCGCACCACCGGCGGCTGCATAAACAGAAAAACTGCCTGTATAAGAAAAAAGATTGAGGAAGCGACAATTGAGTGCAAACTGAGAAACCATGACTCTGGTATCGCGATGGTCAAGAAAAAGTCCTGTATCAAGGTAGTCAGATAGATTTATTTCAAACTGCAAATCATTCTCTTTTACCTCGAGTATTTTGGACAACTGAGCAACTTTTTCATATTGCTGATGGCCCTTTTGCTGCAGTCGTGTCTTTAAAAATACGCGGTCTTCCTGTATACCCAGAGCGCGCCGTGCCGCGTCGGCCATTGCTTGAGTCCACAAAAGCATTTCTTCATCACTGAAGTTGCGGTATTTGAGAATGAGAGCAATGTGTAGGTGCTGCTGATAGACGTCAACAGTCAATGGGATCTCGGGAATATCACGGTCATAGATACGAAAACAGCTTACGCCAGTCCGTTTTGCCCATTTCCAAAGATGCATGTGCCTCTTTTTGATTCGATTACCAAACATTTGTGCTTGCTCAGCAACACGCTCTGGATTATAACGGGGCCCACTATCGCCTTGCTCGGAATCCGTGTCCAAACTTGAGTCGGTGTCTTTTCCCTGCGAAAATTGCGCATTTTCATAAGAAGCTGATTTTTTTCTGAGTTTAATTTGCTCAAATCGTTCTTTCTTTTTTAAGGCTTGACTCTTGGGGGCATCACTTTCCATTTTTACTTCTTTCAAAGGCACGATTCTTTGCAATTTTAACTGACAAAACAGCGTAGCCAGAGGAGAGGTCCTCTTTTTGCACGATTACCGCGCGAGGAACTTTTAGTTTGACGTTGGTGAAGTTCCAAATCGCCTTAATGCCAGCATCAATCAAAAAGTCGGTCATCTCCTGAGCTACGGCCGAAGGAACGGCTAAGATTGCCATTTCAATTTCCAGTTTGGTGATAAGCTCTTGAATCTGAGACAAAGGGTGCACTTTGTTGCCGTTAATGGTTGCGCCAATTTTTGATTTATCCTGATCAAATGCCGCCATAATTTTGAGACCGTGTCGCGAAAATTCACTGTAGCCCATCAGGGCACTTCCCAAGTTCCCTGTTCCCACCAAAATTGCGCGATTGATAGTATTCCAGTCAAGGAAGCGGTTGATAGCTTCTATAAGTTGATTGACGGGAAAACCAAGCCTTGGTTTTCCAACGATTCCAGTTAATGCCAAATCCTTACGAACTTGGATTGCTTCAAGTTCCAGCTCTTCGGCAATTACTGTTCCTGATATGTACTCTTTGCCTTCTTTTTGTGCAGCTTCGATAACCAACAAGTATGAAGGAAGTCGTTTTATCGTGGGCAGGCTCGACAGTTTAAAGTGCGACATGGACACTCCTCAGATGCTCTCGATCAAAGTCTAGATCCAGTAGTATACTGGAAGTGTAAGTGATTGAAAAGCAAGCAGGTAGACGAAGATATGTCACAGAATAGACGCGGCCAGAGCAATCCCCGATTAAATCTCCCTGGCAAACCCCAAGAACTTGAGCTCGTGATAGAAAAAATTGTGCCAGGTGGCCAGGGCCTAGCTCGGGGACCAGATGGAGTAGTTTTTGTTGCAGGCGCATTGCCGGGCGAACATGTACGGGTAAAGATTACAAAGAGTAAAAAGGGCTACCAAGAAGCTCAATTGCTTGAGGTAATACAAGCCAGTCCGAGGCGAGTTAAGGCAGTATGTCAACACTACGGAACATGTGGTGGCTGTGACCTCATGCACGCCAGCTATGAACTTCAAATTGAAATAAAAAAGAGCATTTTTTTGGATGCGATGCATCGGCAAGGCCCTTGGAATAGGCAGGAAAAGAGCGCAGAGCATCTTCAGTTTTTGGCTGGTAAGCCGTTGCAGTATCGTTCGCGTTTTAGGTTTTCCATCGATCAAGATGGCTTTCTTGGTCTTTTGGGCAGAAATAGTAATCACATAGTTCGTCTCAATGACTGTTCAATTGCTCATCCGCGTATTCGTGAAAGAATTCAGCAAAACCAGCCCGTTGATTTAGTTTCTCTTAAAACACCGCTAGGCAATTTCGACCAAAACGGACAAGAAGATAGTCTAGATATTCGACAAGAAGGCGACTACCCAGTTTTTGCCGATGACAAACAACTTTTTTTAGCTGGTCAAGCTTGGCACACCATGGTGCATGGAAAAATATTTTCCTTCGATAGCAATAGTTTCTTTCAAAGTAATATTGCGATGCTTTCGTCGATGGCCGACTGGGTCAAGCTTAGACTGGCGCACTTTGTGCCAGATACTTCTAGAGTTTTACTCGATCTTTACGGAGGAGTGGGAACCTTTTGCGTATTGCTTTCCCAGCCTGGTAACGCATCGATAGTGGTTGATAGCAATCAACATAATATTGAACACGCAAGGCTCAATACTAAGGCTATTGGCGCCCAAGTATTTACAGGAACCGTGGATGAGTGGTTGACCTCAAGCGAGAGCGATGCCTTTACTAAACATGAAGGTGCACTACTTATGGTTCTTGACCCGCCTCGCAGCGGTTTAAGCAAGGCACTCCTTGAATCAATACAGTTGATCAAACCACGGGCAATTGTCTATGTTTCGTGTAATCCTACCAGTTTTGCACGGGACAGCTTGGCTTTGGAAAAGCAAGGTTATGTGCTAGCCGACCTTTGTCTTTTTGACTTCTATCCGCAAACTTGGCATATAGAATCCGCCGCGATCTTCTTGATCAATGACGGATTGGCCTCGGATTCGTGAGGGCACAAAATAGTGAATATGGTGGTCAGACATAGTAAACAATTTCTTATAACATGCTATTTTTTGCTGCTAAGTTGTCTATGCAATCTGACTGCCTCGGACAACGATCCAACCGAGCACGTAAGGCGAATACAACTAAAGGGTCAATTAATAGCCTTGCCTCAAAGAATCGGCAAGTACCATATTCTTGTAGTCAGCGACGACAGGCGGATTAGCCTGATCGATGTTTTGGCTAGCATACAATGGACGGTTCAACTGCCTAAGCGCATAATTTCTCCCCCTCAAGTCTCTTTGGAGGGCACGATCTTGATTACTATGTTGGACCAGAACTTCGTATTGCTTAGCATGGCTGGTTCGATCATTAGATCATGGTCTGGCCAAAGCAATCCAATAAAGCATATGTATTTGAGTCCAGAAGGTCGAATTTTAAAGGTCGACCACAACAACCGAGCTTTTTTTTGCCACCCCAACGGTGAAACCATTTTTGAACTTTCTTCCAAAGCCTTGGATTGGTCTCAGCCTGAATTTTATTATGGTGGCTTGATGATCGGTGACAAGAAACAAAATCGGGCCGTTTTTTTTTGGTCAGGTCGACTGCTCGACAACGCCAATGCACTAGCTCTAGGCGATTATAAACAATTGGGTCAAAAACTAGGCCTTAGCAAGGGCAAAGAAACGGAAGCAGCAATTCTTAGTGGGCAACTGCATGTTACCATAGACAAAAGTGTTAGTTACTATGAAGCACGAGTTTTTTCGAGCAACTTGGATGTCTTGGTTCGAGCAAAAACAAGCTTCGGATACCAGTTGCTTGATCAGAACGAACCTGCATTGTTTGCGTGGGGAGATGGACTTTGGCACTTTTATATTGTTGCCGAGAAAGGAAAAAACCCAGACGGAACTAGTCCCAATTTGGCCTCGTTAAGTACCGGTCTTGCAACCAAAACAACAGTGATTGACCAAAGTTTTGCAAGCCAAGACAGCCTTATAAGGCGTCTCTTGTCGGAGGCAGGGGCGCGGCAAGCGCAGGATCTACATACGCTGGTAAAACAATCGCTTGAGCACAATCTGATGGCAGGTAGACTTTATTTTTATGAAGACTTCGTACTTCAACTTTTGGAACTTGCGGTGGAAAAGCCAAGTCAAAAGGCTAATATTTCTGTGCTAATAGAAACGCTTAGCCTCATTCCTTCCAGTCGGCACATCGCGCGTTACTACGATTTTTTTGAACAGGAACGAGACGCTTCTTTAGAATTGGCTTGGATAGATTTATTTTCCAAAGTTAATAGTGCCGGCCAAGAAAGGTTGCTGGACATGATTGTAAAGAAAATTGAAACATGGCAAACTTCCAATTGGTCCAATAGGATCAAAGATATCTTGCAATCCAAAGCAAAATATCTGCTTAGTGAAAAGCCAACCGGTATACAATGAGTTTATTTGTCAGATTCAAGTAGTGCATTGTCGCCAAAATAATAGTATTATAATGGTATGAAACGCAGTATTCTACTTTTATTGATTGTCGGATTCGTGCAGCTTGGCTATGCTCAACAAGTAGATAGAGATGAGTTTGCAGAAATTCTCGGTCGAACCATTAATTTTGAAAATTACACGGGCTCGTATTCACAAACCGACAGTTTAACACAGATCAGGGGCATTGGTCAGGCATTGGCTAGTGGTATTGTCGTTAGCCGAGACAGCCGAGCAAGTTTTGCCGCAAAATATCAGGTTTTCCATGTCGTAGGGAGTCCCGATGAACCCGGGAAACCGGCAGATGTCTTGGTTTTTTTACCAGGTGCTGGCACAGACCATATCGACAACGTTCGTCGGATAATCGCTTCGTATCTATCAGCAGCTTACAAGTACTCGGACGGCGATGCCAACTTGTTGGCACTGTTTATAACCATATACAACGCCGTCCACCGTGGAAATTTTAAATTATTTGAGAGTCGCTACAAAAAAAGTGTTCTTGCTTTCTTAAGTGCCGATAAGGTGGGGCTGTCTCTATCGTACCGTGATTGGCCAGGTAAGTCCCAAATTGTAATTCCGCTAAGTATTGCTATCGGGACCATCAAAGACAACAACCAACTTACAGCGGTTACTACGAGTGAACTATTGACTAAGGAACTCTTGGAAACCGTGCGAGATCGACCTGATGATGGTACTGCCGAAAGGCAACGTTTAGTTGAACTAATGGAAAGAACTCGCGAGCAGGAACAAAGAGCATTGGAAGCAGAACGCGCCAAACTAGAGCAAGAACGTCGTGATGCACAAAAGAGAGAGACCGAACGAGCACGAGAAGCCATTGTAAGGACTGACGAGTCAAGCAAAACTGTAGTACAGGCCGAAGATCAAGCCAGCGAAACGGTTGTAAAGACCCAGACAAGAACTGAGACGCTCGCTAAAGTTGAGCAATCGCAAAACGACCAACAACAAAGCGTTGCGCAAAAAAAACGTGAAGAAGAGTTACAGGCGCGGCAGGAACAAAATGACCAGCTTGAAGTCGCGACTAACCAACTTAGGACAGAGACTGCCAAAGATTTACAGAATGCAGGTTCTGCGGTAAGCGAAGCGACGCCTGTTCTTTTTGTGCAAACTGCTTTGGTACAAGGACTAGTTATCGGAAAAGTGCAAAGGGTCAACATCGATAGTGGCCAAATACTCGCCAAAAACGATTCATTGCAAATCATCGGTCGTAGACTAATGCCAATTGGTGGCGATCATCTCGCGCTCGTACTGCAGGGCCCGGGAGATGCGCGTCTTGTTTTAATTGCAAATAAAGATCTTAGCCTACAAAAAACAGGATCAGCTATAGTTTCTCCCTACTCAGAAATTGTACTGAGCCCAGACAATCAAGAAATTTTGGCAGTCATTTCTGAAAATGGCGAATGGTACCTAGGTCGATTTGATGCAAAGCTCAATCCAATCATGCGTTCGGTTATTCCAGTTGACCCGCTTGGTGCTATTAGCCTATCTTCAGGGGTAATTGTAGTGCAACGAAAAGATGGTAGACCAACCTTGCTGCAAGCAAAAGATTTGACGAGTGCTCGATAGCGTCTACTATCCGATTTTTTGACAGGGGAATACCATGAGCCACTCACCTTTTTTGGGTCGTACCATACAAGTTGTAAAGGACCTAAGTCTAGATGAGCAAGCCTATCTTTACAAAAAGACCCGTGACCTTAAACAGGCCATTCTAGCTGGTAAAGACTGGCAGCAGTTTTGCATCAACAAAAAAGATCGGGGCGTCTATCTTCTTTTTTTAGAGGATTCTACGCGTACCAAAGAATCATTTAGAAATGCAGCAATTTTTCACAGTCTCAAAGTAAATGATTTTGACGCCCGCACCTCAAGTTTTCAAAAAAAAGAGAACATAACCGACACGGTAAAAATGCTTATGGGCTATAGCTCAAGCAGTATGTTTGTAATCAGGAGCAAGCAAGAGGGAGTTTGTCGGTGGCTGGATTCAAGCATGAGTCGCTACGCGCAAAAGGCCGGTCTTGAAAAGCCAAGTTTTATCAACGCTGGTGACGGCCAACATGAGCATCCGACCCAAGAATTTTTGGACGAGTTTAGTTTTTTAGAATACTATAATTGGGATGCGAGTCATATTCACATTGCTTTGGTCGGAGACCTTTTTCACGGAAGGACTGTCCATTCTAAAGTTGAAGGTCTAAAGATATTCAAGAATGTAGAAGTTGATCTGATAGCGCCAGCCGAAATCGCAATGCCTGTCCACTATGTGACTTTGATGAAGAAATCGGGCTATAAAGTCAGAATTTTTGACTCGATAGAGGAATATATTGCACAAAAACACAGAGCCGACGTTTGGTATTTTACTCGACTTCAACTTGAACGGATGGGCGAACGACTTGTTAAGCAGGCAGAACAACTGCGTCAGGCTGTTAGCTTTAGTTACGACTATTTGAATAAGATCGATGCCAAGACTCGTTTTTTTCACCCACTTCCACGACACTCGGAAACGCCTACTATCCCAATGTTCTTGGATGATACGCCATTTAATGCTTGGGATGAGCAAAGTCGCAATGGATACTTCACGCGGATAGTAGCAATCGGCATGTTGGGCGGCAGTATTGGCGGTGATTTTGAAGGTGAATCTCCTCGGCAGATCTTGCATGAAGAGCCACACATCGAAACTGTTCCGGTTAGAACAAAGTCCAAACCCGAGTACAAAATTGGTATACGTCCCGTGGAAGCTGGAATAGTGATTGACCACATTGGCGTTGGTTCTCAGCCGCGTCAAATCTGGGATCATATCGCCAAGATAAGACATATTTTGGACTTACATATGGTGAGTTCCCAGGGAGTTTTTAAGTCGGAACATCATGATCATTATAAAGGAATAGTATCGATACCTGGCCTGCACGAACTAAATGAAGACAAAATCCGCATGCTAGCAGCAATTGCACCGGGATCAACATTAAACACCATAGTAGCACATCATGTTGTAAAAAAATTCCGACTAAGTATCCCCGATAGAGTGAGTAAGCTCCCTGGTCTACGCTGTAAGAACGAAGCATGCATTTCCAACCCAGAATTTTTTGAACCAGTTGTAGCTGAGTTTATTAAGACTGACCAAGATACCTATCGGTGTATTTACTGCAATACACCTCACGCCTACCGCGACATTTGGATCAACTAGGCGAAAGGTCCAAGACCTAGCTCTGAGGTCTAGTTGTCCAGAACCGTGTTTGTCCTGCGACCGCTTGGATCGAGACTGGTGCTTGTGCTTGTGCCATTTCCTATAGAAGGATCGATAGGTTTGTTGCCATTTTCTTGCCAGGTTCGGCCAGCTTCCAATAAGGCTTCGTCGACGTCCAAACTGGTGTCAAACAATGAATCTGTATTGAAAATGCTCAAGCTGTTGATGCTGGTTTCAAATGATCTAATTAAGGTTTGAGCCATATCTGCAGTTTGAGGAATCGCGTCATCAAATTCTTTTGGTTCAGTTCCAGTGCGAAAGATCTCCGTCCTAACCAACCCTTTGTAGTCAGGTAAAGGCAGCAAACCGTTGTTTAAGGTAACTTTTGCATAGCTGATGCCACTGTTGGGTCTAGCAAATTGACGTGGTTCCAAGTTTTTGTGGGCTTCCTTCATATACCGTGCCCATATAGGACCCGCTGTGCGAGAGCCCGTTTGGTTGGTCCCCAGCGAATTGTTTCCACCAGAATCGATACCGAGCCAGACGGCTGTCGTCATATAAGGCGAATAACCCACGGTCCATGCCGCAGACCAGTTTTGGGGCGTTCCGGTTTTACCCGCCATGGGCATGGTAAAACCGCCAACAAGATTTTTGGCGTACAAGAGTGTGCCGTCAGACAATGTCGATTGCAGCATATCGGTCATAATATAAGCGGTTGCCGGACTAATGAGTTGTACCGCAGAACCTTTCCTTAGTTGGTAGTCTTGAACTTGTTTTTCTGGTTCCGAAATTACCACGCCATGACGATTTTCAATATAGCGAATTGCAACCGGAACAACTTCGCGACCTAGGTTAGGAAAGGTAGCAAAAGCCTGTGCCATTTCTATCGGTGAGACTGAAACAACCCCTAAAGCAAGGGGGAATTTTCGTTCGAAGCTGCGTCGCGCCCATTGATCTTGAGGAATTCCCAACAATCTACTTGAGACTTGAATAGCGTTGTCAAACCCGACGCGAGAAAGAATTCTAAGAGATGGAACGTTCATGGATTGAGCTAAGGCGTTTCTGACCATAACTGGCCCTTTCCATTCTCCACGATAGTTGAGTGGTCGGTATTGGACTCCATCATCGTCGATAAATATCACTTGCGTGTCGTAAATCATAGTAGACGGGGTTATAACTTCACTTTCAATTCCAGCTGCATAGTAGAGCGGCTTAAAGGCGGATCCTGGCTGAACTCGGGCTTGTGTCGCGCGATTGAATTGGTTGCGTGATTCAAATTGGCTTCCGCCAACCATGGCAAGAATATGCCCAGTGCCGTTTTCTATCGAAATTAGTGCGCCTTCTACGGTGCTGCTTTTGATGGTGTTTGCTTTGTCCGCGTAGCCTCCATCTACCACGCGTCTTACTGATTTGGTAGAAGTATAGGCAAATTGAACGCTCAACAAATCTAATAGTGGGTTGATTTCATCTCTATAGTTCGCTTTTGCGTTACTTCGTTGCTGTTTGCCAGCAACTCGAAAAGTATCGATATTGAGGCTTAAAGAAAGAAGATCAATCAAGGGTACAAAGTTCTCTTCTCCGTAACTGGTACGAGAACGAATATTTTTTTGGTACAAAGCATTGGTTTCGGCTATGGCGGGCACAAGCTGATCCTCAGCCGCTCTTTGATTGTCCAAGTCTAATGTGGTGTAAACTTTGTAGCCATCACGATAAATATTGGCCTCTCCCAAGAGAAGTTCAGACTCCAATAGACCGCGGATATACTCGCTAAAATAAGGCGCTTCATCTTTGCGGTTAAAAAACGCTGTCTCAGTTGCAGAACGGGTGTAGTCAAACTCATTCCAGTACTCGTCAAAACTTTGTTCGGCATCTTCCTTGCTTGCGTAGCCAAGACTTACCATTTGGTTGAGAATGTTCTTCTGTTGTACTCGTGCTGTCTGAGGATTTTTTAATGGGCTGTACTTTCCATTGGGACTGGATACTTGGAGAACTAACAGTGCTGACTCTGCAACAGAAATTTCACGCGCAGATCGTCCAAAAAAGAATTGGCTGGCGGCCTCGACACCATTGGTGTTGTGCCCAAATGACATTTTGTTGAGGTATTCTTCTAAGATCTCGTTCTTGCTCCAGTGGTTCTCGATCTGAATTGAGTACCAAAACTCTTTGAGCTTTCTAATGATGCTAATATCTGACTTGTCCAGATAGATAGATGTTGCCAGCTGTTGCGTAAGTGTGGAACCGCCCGAAACATAACTTCCTGACAAAAGGTTCCAACCTGCTCTAAAGTATCCCCTAAAGCTAAAACCTTGATGCTCATAAAACTCTTGATCTTCGCGGGTAATCAAGGCATGGACTAAGTGCGGTGGCAGCTCTTCGATTTTAATCAGTTCGCGTTTTTCGTCTTGGAAAAATTCGGTTATTAATCGACCTTTTATGTCAAAAACTTGTGTGGGCAGGTTGGCTGTCTGTAGGTTAAACTCGCCAACTTTGCCCATGTTTTGCATGCTTGCAATCGAGATGCCAACTACCAGTCCCGTAACAAGTGCTGTTACCATAACTAAGATGCCTAAAGTTCGAACTATTACATGTGATCTTTTGGAAATCGCCATAGACAAAACAGTATGCAAAAGCAGTCGACTTTGTCAATCTTTGGAAACTTGTGCAAGCAGCCAAAAAAAAAGGCCGGTTCTGCAGAACCGGCCAACCCGCTAGGGGATCGGTCAAATATAGCAAACTGGGAGGGGAACTATATGCAACCGACTTATTCATTATCGTTGCTTGCCGGCAAAAATTTAGGGTCACATTTGATTTTTGGAACGATTTATTGAATAAACGTTTTAGGGTCGCGTGCTTTGCCATTGAAAAGAATTTCAAAATGAAGGTGCGCGCCAGTAGACTGACCGGTATTGCCGATATTGCCGAGGTTTTGGCCAGCGCGCAATCGTTGATTTCGTTTGACGCTGACTTTGCTCAAATGGCCATACATACTGGTGTAACCATTGCCGTGGTCCAATACTACATAGTTACCGTAGATTATGTGAAAACCAGTATCACTTACGGTACCATCAGCTGCCGCCATTACATTCGTGCCAAAGGGTGCAACCATGTCAATGCCCTCGTGTCGAATTAGAGCACCCGTGATAGGATTTCGTCTCGGACCATAGGCAGAAGACAGACGGTAACTTGTAAGCGGAGATTGAAACAAGCTTCCCAAAAAGGCCAGACGTTCGTGGGGAGAGAAATCTTCACCCGGAAAGAAGGAGAAGCTTTCTACTCGAGTGCCTCTATCTAATCTGATTGAGGCGACCAGACTGCGTTTTTGGGCGAGTCTTGAGCCAAGTAACTGCTCAAGCTGCGACAAAGGTGGATCAATTAAAAAAATTCCTGCCAGGTTTGGCAAAACGAGCTCCAAGCCCTCGCTAACTCGTGCAGGATTATCCAAGCGGTTGAGACTTACAATGGTGCTATAGGGAATATTGAGTCGCGCGCTTATTGAATAGATCGATTCTTGTTTTTTTACTAGGTATTTGACAAAATTGAGACTGGGAAGCCTTTGTTTGAGGGATTGCGCTCGATAGAATTTTACAATATCGGCAGTAAGTTGATCAAAAATTGCATCACCACGTAAGAGTCTATCCACATAGGGCAGTTCATCAATTGAAACGTCGGCCAACAATACATGCCCACTTCCGGAGAAAAGCAAGACAATCAGTGTCATGCAACAGCGCTGGGCATGACCAATTTTGCATAGTGAGCTTTGTATTGATTTAAAACTATTGATCAATAATTGCAAGAAACCGATCCTCAATCTTTCGTCTTTCGGTCAATGATCTACCTATTTTTCTATCGGGGCGAATCTCACCATGGAAGTCTGAACCGGCGCTAACGCCAAGATTTAGTTCTTTTGCTATAGCTTCCAACCTAAGGGCGTCCTTGTAGCTTGCGCCAGGATGCCAAACTTCAATGCCATCGAGGTTCTTGTTTTTGTAGTCCGTGAGCACTTCAAAAAGTCTATTCCATGATAGATACAAAGTATGCGGGTGGGCAATCACCGCCTTACCTCCAGCTTGATGGATCGTTTCGATTGCCTCTTCCAATAGTAAGCCTCCCATTGGTCGATAAAGCGGCTTTCCTTGCCCTAAGTATCGGTCAAACGCGTCCTTGCGATCACGAGCTTTACCGATGTGCACCAAGTAATCCGCAAAGTGTGGCCGCCCCAAGCTGCCCCCAGAACTGAAGGCTGTCACTTTTGTGATATCGGTATCAATACCTGCGGAGTTCATAGCCTCAATTATAGAAAGGTTACGATTGAGTCTTTGCTCTACTGAAAGTTTGACCAAGTTTGTCATCTTGGTTTTGTAGTCGATTATGTTTAAGCCGAGTAGGTGAAAGATGCCTTGGTCAGCCCATTTTATTTCGAGCTCTATGCCGGGAACAAAACGAATTCCTGCCTCCTTGCTGGCCTGCGCGGCTTCTTCTAAACCGTTGGTTGTATCGTGGTCAGTCAAAGCAAGTACCAAAATATCATTGTCTTTGGCGTGATTAACCAGTTGACTTGGACTTAGGGTACCGTCACTTGCTGTTGAATGTGCATGTAAATCTATCATGATTAGAAATGTACTTGATTTTAGCCTCTTAAGCTATTAAGGTGATATGGGGAGAGATCAGTGCCACAGGCGATGAACTACAAGGCTAACTCCGTTATTTACTTCCGGGGAGATGCCAGCAAAAAGATCTATATCCTCCAGTCCGGTCGCATAATACTCAAGCGAGATGATATGGAGACTGGGCAGGAAGTGCAGGAAACAATACAGACAGGTGAGTTTTTTGGGGTAAAATCGGCCCTTGGTAAATATATACGCGATGAAGATGCCATCGTAGTTTCCGATAGTCAGGTGCTTATGTTTTTGGTGCCAGAGTTTGAAGCCTTGGTTATGCAAAATACACGCGTCGGTATGAAAATGCTTAAGGTTTTTTCCAATCAACTAAGACGACTGCATGCCAAAGTCAAATCGTTGATGGCCCTTGACGAAAACCGCAGTCCGGAAGATGGCATGTTTCATAGCGCCGAATACTACTTGAAGAAGAAAAAATACACCGAAGCAATCTACATACTCAGGAAGTATGAAAAATATTTTCCTTCAAGCACCAAAATGTCAGATGTTAAGAGATATCTAAACCTTGCTGAGAGCTACGCACAAAAATATGGATCTGGAAACGGCCCCGCGATTATTGAAGACCGAGCTCAAGGTTCACGCAATCCAGGTGCTGCTCGAGCCAACCCAAATGCTGCGCCCAAAAAAGAAGCCGCAGGTGAAGAGCCTGGCGAAAAAGAGTACTACGACGCGGTTAGCCTAATGAGTCAGGAAGACTTTAAATCTGCATTTCAGGCCTTTAAAGTAATTTCTGACAAGTACACTGGCAGCGAGACGGGACGAAAAGCTTCGTTTGAAATGGGACGCTGTTTGTTTGGCCTAAAACAATATGAGATTGCTATCAAGCACATGGGTGCCTTAATTAAAGAGTTTCCAGAAATGCCCGAAATGGCAGATACGCTCTATGTGGTTGGGCAGTCGTATGATAAATCGGGCGAGAAAACCAAAGCAGCCAGTGTCTACGAAAGAATTCTTCAAATTGGCAAGCTAGAAGAAGATGTGCGCAGAAAAGTAAAACTTGCCCAGAAAGCGCTTGGAGGCTGATCGATGTCAGGCATGCAAGGGTTTGAACGATTTGCCGTCACCTATGAAAAAGGTGATATGATTTTTTGTGAGCACGAGGCTGGCGACGCCTTTTACCTGATCCAGGAAGGTAGGGTCAGAATTTCAAAAATCATCGGCGATTTTGAAAAGACGCTAGATGTTTTGATGCCTGGTGAGGTATTTGGAGAAATGGCTATCCTAGAAGATGCACCTCGCTCAGCAAGTGCATTAGCCTTGGACAAAGTCAAGGCTCTGCAGTTCAACAAAGCCAATTTTGAAATATTGCTTATGGGGCAACCTCAAATTACCCTAAAAATTCTAAAGCTTTTTACCAAGCGAATCTACGACCAAAAAAGACGCTTTCAAATCTTGACCATCGACGATCCAATGGCTCGTATTGGGGACGTATTTTTGATGCTTGCAGAATCACAAACCGAAGAGCAACAAATAGGTGAGAAGAGAATATTTGAGACTTCCATGGAAGACATAGCATTGTGGGCAGGAATGCCTATCGACAAGGCTCGCGAGATTCTAAACCATCTTGCCGGACAGCGACGTATTGAGATTTCCAAAGACAAAATAATTGTGCTCAATATTCATGACCTGGGTCGGATGGTCAGTTCTCGCCGCAAAGGTGTTTAGACCCTAGATTGACGGGGTATCTAGCTCGTCAGTTTAGAATCTTTGAACGGTTTAACGCGCTTACTATAGCTTTGAGTCCCGAAAGAGTAATGCTTTGGTCAATTCCAACGCCCCAATATTCAGCCTTGGTGGCCGCGCTTCTAAGCAGTACATAAGCAATTGCCTGGCTTCCAGCTCCCTTTCCCAGTGAGTCTTCGTGGAACTCCAAAACTTCGTGGCTAATAATGCCGACGCTTGCCAAAGCAGCTACAAAGGCTTCGACCGGTCCAGAGCCTTTGCCAACAATTTTATGCCGCTTGTCGGCTATCCGGATTTCGGCGCTCAACTTTGTCTTACCATTATGTTCTTTTATTTTCTCGCCCTTAAAAGAGATAAGCTCCAAGCTGCCGTTTCGATTGCAATAATGTTCAGAAAAAATCGCATGAATGTCGTCTGCGGTGACTTCTCTTCCCAATTGATCAGCATGGATATTCACAAGGTTGCCAAGCTCTGGGCGCATTGCTTTGGGCAGATCAATGCCAAAGATGCTTTTTAGTACCCAGGCCACTCCAGCCTTACCACTCTGGCTGTTGATGCGAATAATAGCCTCATAGTCTCTCCCGATATCCTTAGGGTCGATCGGAAGGTAGGGGACGTCCCATTGCAATTGCTCGTAGTTGTCGCTATCCACGGCTGGCTGTTTGATGACTGTAGTTCTTTTTTCTAAAGCCTTTTTGATAGCGTCTTGGTGGCTTCCAGAAAAGGCAGTAAAGACAAGATCCCCTGAGTAGGGCGTCCTTGGATGTATGTCCATGCCAGTAAACTGACGATATGATTCGGCAATTTGCGTAAGATTTGAGAAGTCGAGACCTGTTTCAATGCCCTGACTAAACATGTTGAGTGCCATAGTCACAATGTCTAGATTGCCTGTTCGTTCACCATTGCCAAACAGTGTTCCTTCTATTCTTTGAGCGCCAGCCAAGAGACCAAGTTCAGCAGCTGCAATTCCTGTTCCGCGATCATTATGAGTGTGCAGACTGATAGTGACTTTGTCAGGCTCGGAAAAATTTCTGCAAAACCACTCTATTTGATCTGCGTGCTGATTGGGCATGCAGACCTCAACGGTGGCAGGTAAATTGAGAATCAGCTTTGACGTACCATAAGTAAACCAGGCATCTTTGACAGCTTCGCAGACTTCCAAAGAAAAATCTGGTTCTGTTTGAGTAAAACTTTCTGGAGAATACTCCAGACTTAGTTCTGTGTTGGTCAGCATGACACTGTGCTTCTTAATCAGATTGACCCCATCAACGGCGATAGCCAGAACTTCGGCCCGGCTCATGCCAAAGGTATAGTTTCTTTGCGCGGGAGAGGTGCTATTGTAAAGGTGAAAGATCACCCGTTTGGCTCCCTTAACAGCTTCAAGGCTACGAACGATGAGATGTTCTCGTGCTTGGCAGAGAATCTGAATAATTACATCGTCAGGTATACGGTTTTCATCAATAAGTCGACGACAGAAGTCAAATTCAATTTGCGAGGCAGAAGGGAAGCCAATTTCGATTTGCTTAAAACCGATGTTTATCAAGAGCTCAAACATACCTAGTTTTTGTTCTACGGTCATTGGGTCAATCAAAGCTTGGTTGCCGTCGCGCAGGTCAACAGAACACCACTGCGGGGTCTGTGTGAGCACTTTGTCAGGCCAGCGTCGATCCTTTACTTGAACAGGCTTAAAGGCTTGGTATTTTTTCATTGGGAACCTCCGTTTAGAACACGAACCAGGGTACTAAGAATAAAAAAACCCGCTGCCGTCATTCGGCAGCGGGCTATTGACCGCTATGTGGCGCTTTGAGAATCAATGCTCGTTCTGAGCACTTTCCAAAAGCAACCTGCCGAATTTTTGGCTTGCGTAAATTAGTAGTAGATTTTTTAGTAAACTATCTTTAGTCTTCATCATCCGCCCTTATCGTATAGCGTAACTTCTTTCTTAACCTTGGGTCAAGCATTTTTTTTGTTTACGATCGTTTGTTTTCCTGCTATAGTGCCTGCCAACTGGCCCAATGCCTGAGGAGATAGCCATGCACGTCATCGAACTCGAAAAAACGTTTAATCCAAAAGATTTTGAAGAAAGAATATATGCACTATGGACGAGTCGCGATTGCTTTAAGCCAGAATCAGGCAATCAAGGACGTTATTTTTCAGACCCTAGTCAAACTAAATCCAAGGATCCGGATGCCAGTGACAAGCCTTTTGTAATTGTAATTCCGCCACCCAACGTCACAGGTGTTCTGCACTTAGGACACGGCCTCAACAGTAACTTGCAAGATATTTTGGTTCGTTTTCATCGGATGCTTGGTGAAAAGACGCTCTGGGTACCTGGTACCGACCATGCTGGTATAGCCACTCAAAGTGTTGTAGAAAAAAAACTCAGGGCCAAAGGAATTAGAAGGACCGAGATCGGCCGCAAGGCTTTTTTAGAAGAGACATGGAAGGTCAAAGAAGAGCACCACGGCATCATTTCAGATCAGCTCAAGAAGATTGGCAGTTCCTGCGATTGGAGCCGTGAACGCTTTACCATGGATGAGGGTTTGTCACAAGCGGTCAAGGAAGTATTCGTTACTCTGTACGAACGCTCATTGATCTACCGCGGCACCTACTTGGTCAATTGGTCAGTTGGCGTGCAATCTGCCCTATCTGATGATGAAGTCGAGTTTAAAGAAGTCAAAGGTAAGATGTACAAAATTCGCTACCCATTGGCCGATGGAAGTGGCTTTTTACAAATCGCGACCACTCGACCAGAGACGCTTTTGGGCGACACTGCCCTTGCGGTTCATCCTGAAGATGATCGTTATAGCCGTCTACATGGCAAAGAAGTCGTCCTTCCCTTGTGCAATAGGAATATAAAAATTATTGCTGACGGCATGGTCGCCAGAGATTTTGGTACCGGTGTTGTTAAGATTACGCCAGCACATGACTTTAATGACTACCAGACTGGCAAGCGGCATAATTTAGAAGAAATTAATATTATGAATCCCGATGGGACAATCGCCGATAGCGCACCAGAAAAATATCGCGGTCTTAAAATGATTGAGGCTCGCAAAGCGGTGATTGAGGATCTCGAAGCTCTTGGGCTCTTTGATGGGGCCGATGAACACATTCATCAAGTTGGGCACTGTTACCGAACTGATACTATTATTGAGCCCTATCTTTCCGAACAGTGGTTCGTGCGCATGCAACCACTGGCACAGAAGGCTCTTAAGGCCTTAGAAGATGGTCAGATTAGGTTCTATCCCAAGAGATGGGAAAATACTTACTCACACTGGATGCTAACCATCCGGGACTGGTGTATCAGTCGTCAACTGTGGTGGGGGCACCGTATACCTGTCTGGTATGACCTTGATAGTGGTGAAATGATAGTTTCTCGCGGCGATCCAAGCACAGAAGCGCAGTACGCTGGCAGAAGGCTCAAGCAAGATGAAGACGTGCTTGACACCTGGTTCTCCAGCTGGCTCTGGCCCTTTAGTGTGATGGGCTGGCCGCAAAATACCAGTGATCTAAAGACCTACTATCCGACAAGCACTTTGGTTACCGCCTATGACATAATTTTCTTTTGGGTGGCGCGCATGGTTATGGCTGGCCTTGAGTTTACAGGTCAGGTTCCGTTTAAGGACATATACATAACACCCTTAGTTAGGGACAAACAAGGCCGCAAAATGTCAAAAAGCCTTGGAAATGGCATAGACCCGATTGAGATTGTCGACCAGTTTGGTGCCGATGCTCTCAAGTTCACTCTGGCCTTTCTGTCTGCACAAGGGCAAGACATTTTGATGGATAAAGAAAGCTTTGGTATCGGAAGCCGCTTCGCCAACAAGATTTGGAATGCCACTAGGTATATTTTGATGAACATCGAGGGTCGAACCTATTTATCTTTTAAAAAAATTTTAGCAGGCGACTTTGGTGGACTGAGTGATATCGATCGTTGGATTTTGCACCGACTCAATCAAAGTGCGAAAATAGTCAGACAGGCGCTTATTGCCTATCGCTTCAATGATGCTTCAAGCGCTGCCTATGAGTTCTTTTGGAATGATTTTTGCGATTGGTACATCGAAGCGAGCAAGCTGTCACTCTATCAAGGAGATGACGCTGAAAAAGATCGAGCCTTAACAATTATTCTGCACGTGCTTGAAGAAAGCCTTAAGCTATTGCATCCTTTTTTACCTTTGCTTAGCGAAGAAATCTACCAGCGACTGCCCCAGAACTCAGATCCAGAGCTTCGGCGTATGTTCAATCGGCCAGAGGGGCTTTTATTAATCAATCAACCCTATCCGCAATTTAGTGAAAAATTTGAAAATACGAGTATAGTAGCTGGATTTGACACCTTGGCTGAACTTGTTCGTGGAATAAGAACCTTACGAAGTGAGTTTACGGTAAGTCCAGCCGCTAAAATAGTAGTTGCGGTCAACTTGTCAAGTCTTGCAAGCAATGACACTGATGGCTTAGAAAGCCAGCGATTTATTCAAAAACAAGCTGCTCTAATTTCCAGTCTAGCTGGCCTAGGCAAGCTAGACTGGTTTGAAGCTGGTAGCTCGGCACCACGCCCAGGCGCCATAGCGCTTGCAGGCAAAACCTGGGAAGCCTTGGTTTATATCAAGGACAGCATTGATCTTGCGGCCGTTGTTGCGAGACTAGAAAAGACAATCGAAAAAGAAGAAAAGGCTTTGGTTTCTATGGCCGCTAAACTCTGTAATCCAGGATTTCTAAAAAATGCGGGCGCTGAAGTTATTGACAAGGAGCGCCAGAAAGTCGCGGATTTGGAAGCTGCAATTGTTAAGATGAAGCACTACGTAACAGAGTTGGTCGACCTGTAGTTAAAAATTAGTCGAATTCGGGCAAGGCTTCGAGCACACGGTACCAAGACACTTGGAGCTGGTACTTGATTCGCGGATCGTAGTTAAACATTTGAGTGAAGCCTTTTGGTTGCTGGCTATTCTTGCTGTCGCGAACAAAAATTTCACCCCTTACAAGTACTTTAGAACCTTGTTTTTCGTATAGTTCTCCAGTGAATCTGCCCGCAATTGCTAGAGTGCTAAGGGCAGGGTAACTGTCGCCTTCTTTGGCTTGTGGGCTATTTATCTCTGGGTCGGTAATTGGCCTATCCAAAACTATAACTAAAGTCGCACTACGCGCGCTTCCGTGTGTTTTTATGGTGCCGCTTAGCTCAAGCGAGGCTGCTCTGACGTTGCTAACGCTCTTACCGCAAGAACCAAGAAGCCCAATCATGAGCATCAAAGTTCCTGTTACTATTCCAGCGACCATACTAGGGACTAGAACGCGCAACGTGATTTTCATTTAGTAAACACCTCAAAAACAATGTATCGGAAATTGCTATAGTCGGCGATACTTATTTTGCGCTAAGGCAATTGTAAAAGTTTTAGAAACTGCCTTAGCGCAAGGAACACAAAATTAATTTTACGAGAACCGCACAGCCGAATCTAAATCGCCGACAAAGCTTGGTCCAGGTCAGCAATTATGTCGTCAATCGATTCTATTCCGACAGACAAACGTACCAAATCGCTAGTGAGTCCTGCCTCTTTTTGTTGTGCTTCGGTCAGTTGCGAATGGGAAGTAGAAGCGGGATGCAAAGCAAGTGATTTTGCATCGCCAACATTTGCAAGATGTGAAAAAAGCTTAAGTGAATTAATAAACTTCTTGCCGCCTTCAAAACCAGCTTTGACTCCAAAAACAACCACAGCACCAAAGCCCTTATGGAGATATTTTTTGGCTATTGGATTACTTGGATCTTTAGTTAATCCCGGATAGCGTATCCAAGAGACCTTTCCGTGTTTTTCTAAAAACTCAGCTACTTTCTGTGCATTTTCCACATGCCGGGCCATGCGCAAGGATAGAGTTTCTAGGCCTTGTAAGAATATCCAAGCGTTGTCGGGTGCGAGGCATGCTCCAAGATTGCGCAGAGGTACTGTTCTAAAGCGAAGTGCAAAAGCGATCTTGGTCAACTCTGGAGGAAGATCAATGGACCATCGCAATCCGTGATAGTTCTTGTCCGGTTGAGTAAAGTGGCTAAATTTAGCCTTATTCCAGTCAAAAGTCCCGGCATCGGTTACACTGCCGCCTATTCCTGTGCCGTGACCGCCGATCCACTTGGTTAGTGAATTGATGACTATATCTGCACCGTGCTCGATACTCTTGAGCAAATAGGGAGTAGTAAAGGTTGCATCGACAACCAAAGGAAGTTCATGTTTGTGGGCGATATCGGCAATCTTTTTGATATCGGCGACATCGAGTACTGGATTGCCGATAGCCTCGATATACACTAGGCGAGTTTTTTCATTGATTGCCTTTTCAAAACTAGACAGGTCAAGAATGTTCGCAAAACGGGTCTGTATACCTAAATCTGGAAGTATTGCTTCAAACATAGTGTAGGTGCCGCCATAAAGGTTGCTTGCTGACACTATTTCGTCGCCGGCTTTAGCTATTGTTACTATGGCGTTAAATATTGCCGCTGTACCGGAAGCTACAACGACTGAAGCAGCGCCGCCTTCAAGTGCAGTTATTCTAGACTCCAAGGCCTCGTTTGTAGGATTGGTCAGCCGGCTGTAGATATTGCCAAACTCTTTGAGTGCGAAGAGATTAGCAGCGTGGTCTACGTCTTTAAATACAAAGGCAGTGGTTCTTTCAATAGCAACACCACGTGACAGTGTGTGTGGATTTACCGTTTGTCCGGCGTGGACGCTAGTTGTTTCAAAGCCATTTTTTTTTGCTTCAGGCATTTTCTTATTCCCTCCATTAAAAATTAAGTCAATTGACATAATTGACTATAGGCTTTGTAATTTTACTTGTCAAGCACCCGCTTTGTACCGACAATCTTTTTATGAGTATTTCATGGAATCGTAAAAACTACGCACTGCATGAACAGACTGATTCGCAGACCGCAGATTTTTGGTCCAATAGTCTTCCACCAAGTCCATTGGACCAAGCGGTAGAATGTCTGCGGCGTCAGCTATTTAGGGCAGGTTTTACCCAAGAGCGTCAGCAAAGTGTTGCGGATCAACTAAACAGAACCAATCGAACCGGTTGAGTTTAAGTCCAATCAGAACTGCTTGCCGGATTGCATAGATCTCACTATTTTGTAGCTATAAGATTATTTTTTTATTCAATTTCCCTGCATCGACTAGCCTTAGTCGATTGCCCAGCATTAATACAGGTGAATAGTTCTCAAAAAAAAGGGGGGGGGTGCCATGGACTACGAGAAATTTACAACTAAAGCACAAGTTGCTATACAAGAAGCCGGGTCTCTAGCTCTAAAGTATAGTCACTCATTGGTGGAAACCGAACATTTGCTGCTAGCGCTGCTTTTACAGAACGATGGAATTGTTGCTCCTCTGCTGAGTAATGTGGGTGCCAGTGTAAGCAATATTGAAGAAAAACTGGAGGCGATGTTAGAAGCAAAACCGCGAGTCTACGGCGAGTCAAGTCAGGTTCAACTTCACACATCCGCGGCTCGTGCCTTGGTAAAGTCAGAAGATGAAATGAAAATGCTTAAAGATAGTTTTATTTCAACCGAACACATGCTGCTGGCTATTTTGGAGCAGTCACCTTCCGTGCGTCAGCTCTTAGAAAAATCGGGGGTTACGCGAGATAAAATTCTTGGTTCGCTTGCAACTGTCCGCGGTAATCAAAAAGTGGACGACAAAGATCCAGAAAACAAGTTTCGCGTACTAGAACGATTTACTCGCGACTTAACCGAACTCGCGCGAAAAGAAAAATTGGATCCGGTCATTGGTAGAGATGAGGAAATTCGGCGCGTTATGCAAGTCCTCAGTCGAAGAACTAAGAATAATCCGGTTTTGATTGGTGAGCCAGGTGTAGGAAAAACCGCTGTCGTAGAGGGCTTGGCGCGAAGAATCGTTTCTGGCGATGTACCAGAAAGTCTTAAGAACAAACGAATTCTATCCCTCGACCTCGGTGCTCTTTTGGCGGGAACCAAATTTCGCGGTGAGTTTGAAGAACGACTAAAAGCAGTCATTTCAGAGATTTTGGCATCAAATGGAAAAATTATTCTTTTTATTGACGAGCTGCATACCATTATGGGTGCAGGCGGTGCAGAAGGTGCCATGGATGCCTCCAACCTATTAAAGCCGGCTTTGGCCCGCGGAGAACTGCATACCATTGGTGCTACCACGTTAGACGAGTATCGCAAGTACATAGAAAAGGATGCGGCTTTTGAACGCCGTTTCCAAGTAGTTATGACCAATGAGCCCTCTGTCGAGAATACTATTTCGATACTAAGGGGTCTCAAGGAGCGCTACGAAGTTCATCACGGGGTTAGAATTAAGGATGAGGCCCTGATTGCAGCAGCAGTTTTGTCGGACCGTTACATCACAGGGCGCTTCTTGCCTGACAAAGCAATTGACTTGATAGACGAGGCCGCAAGTCGCTTAAAGATGGAAATTGAGAGCCAACCAACAGAAATTGACCAACTTGATCGCAAACTTTTGCAGCTAAGTATTGAGCAGCAAGCACTTTCTAGGGAGAAGGATAGTCAAAGTCAGTCTCGTTTGTCCAAGCTCAACAAAAATATTAGTGAACTAACTTCTGAACGGGACGCCTTGCGTTTGCAGTGGCATAATGAAAAAAAAGTAATTGATAACATTAGATCTCTAAAAGAGAAAATAGAAACCTTAAACAATGACTACAATCGTTTTGCAAGAGACGGAGATTTGGCTCGGGCTTCGGAATTGCGTTATGGGCAAATCCCTCAGGCGCAAACACTCCTCGATGCAGCAAGTCTGCGTCTCGGGAGCCTCCAAGAAAATCAGCGTCTATTACAGGAAGAAGTCAACGAAGAAGATGTCGCAGGAGTCGTTGCAGCTTGGACGGGAATACCTGTCCAAAAAATGCAGCAAAGTGAAATAGCAAAACTGCTCAAGTTAGAAGAAATTTTAGGCAAGCGCGTCAAAGGGCAGCTTGATGCTATTCACGCTGTTAGTGACGCTATTAGACGCAACAAGTCAGGTCTTTCGGATCCAAACCGGCCGACTGGAGTCTTTTTGTTTCTTGGACCAACCGGGGTAGGCAAGACCGAACTTGCAAAAACTCTAGCGTCTTACCTTTTTGATGATGAGGGGGCACTCGCTCGTCTAGACATGTCTGAGTATATGGAGAAACACTCTGTTTCTAGGTTAATTGGCGCACCGCCTGGATATGTCGGTTATGAACAGGGCGGTCAATTGACCGAACTTGTTAGACGAAAACCATACTCAGTTGTCTTGTTTGACGAAATAGAGAAGGCTCACAGTGATGTTTTTAATATAATGCTTCAGGTCTTTGATGACGGCAGATTGACCGATGGACAAGGTCGTATAGTCAACTTTCGCAATACTATTATCATCATGACTTCTAATCTTGGAAGTGAATCAATTCTCGCAGCAGAACGTCTTGGTGATGTCATGCCCGAGATTTCTCGACAGTTGAAGAGTCACTTTAAGCCGGAGTTTCTCAATCGCATTGACGAAATTGTAGTTTTTGATCGTCTCGGAAAAGAGCAAGTTTTTGAAATTCTTGGAATCGAACTAGCAAAGATTCAAGCACGCTTAGTAGATAGGCAAATCACTCTACGCGTGGAAGATGAAGCCAAACAAGTGCTTGCAGATCTGGGGTACGACCCACTTTTTGGCGCCCGCCCGTTGAAGCGATGCTTACAAAATCACTTGCAAAATCCTCTTTCTAAGCTATTGATAGCAGAAAAGGCTAGACCAGGTTCAACTATCATCGTGGCAGAAAAGTCTCAAAAATCAAAATCAATCAAGAATGGCTTGGGTTTGGATGATGACCTAGTCTTAGACTTTAGTGTCGAGCCGTAGCTATTGCATTAACTATCGTTGTGGCCAAACGTGCTCAACGCACTATCTGAACTGACGAGGCTCTATGCCATACTTGCCGACCCTGAGACCCATTTTTCTTTCGGTTAAGTTGAGCAGCTTTGCTGCCTTTGCCATGTTGCCTTTGGTGCTTTTGAGAGCGTCTTGTAAGAGGTCCCGTTCTAGCTTTTCTAGCGCATCTTCGAGCGTTTCACCAAGACGTGTGTTGGTACTTTCTGCGCTCTGCAGGCTTGGCGGTAGGTGATGGCTATGGATTACTTCGTCAATAGTCAATAGAACAGCCCGCTCGATACAATTTTCTAACTCTCGCACGTTTCCAGGCCAGTGGTACGCCATAAGTAAGTCTATCGCAGGTGTTGCAATTCTGCGTACAGCTTTGAGATTGCTTTCGGCGTACTTTTCTACAAAATGGTCGGCTAGTAAAACTATATCACTGCGTCTATCACGAAGTGGTGGAATGTGCACCGGAAAAACATTGAGTCTATAATAGAGGTCTTCCCTAAAAAGATTTCTGCTCATCAGTTCTTCAAGGTTTCTATTGGTTGCTGTTACAATTCTCACATTTATTCTAATTGTTTCGTTTCCACCTACGCGCTCAAATTCCTTTTCTTGAAGGACTCGCAGTAATTTAACTTGAGTTGCGGTAGATAAATCGCCAATTTCATCCAAAAATATAGTACCGCCGTTTGCAAGTTCAAAGCGCCCTTTGCGCGTAGAAATGGCACTGGTAAACGCGCCTCGTTCGTGCCCAAAAAGTTCACTCTCAATTACACTTTCCGGCAAGGCCGCGCAGTTGACCTTTATAAAAGGCTTACCAGACCTTAGGCTGTTGTAGTGAATAGCATGGGCTACTAACTCCTTGCCAGTTCCACTTTCGCCCCTAATCAAAACTGTGGCATCACTTTTTGAGACCTGCGCTATAAGGTCGTAGACGTCCTGCATGCTTTTTGAATTGCCAATTATGTTGGAAGGTCTAAAACGTTGCTTAAGCTCGTCTTGTAGGCGGTTGTTTTCTTCTACTAGCAGTTTCTTTTCTTCAAGTACTTGTTGCCTAATCTTGACAGCTTGAGCCAACATAGAACAGATTATTGAAATGGTTCTGACTTTTTCGTCTAGATCGTCCTTCTTGGCAGATTTAATGTCTAGGCCGAGAGCGCCGATTGTTTCATTGCCAAGTTTAATAGGTACACAAACAAAGGCCAAGTCATGATCGCTATCGGACCTTCGTGAGCCGGTACGATTAAGGAAGCCCGGGTCATCTCCAATTTTTGGAACAACAATCGCCTGTCCTGTTTGGACAACTTTACCGGTAATACCTTCGCCCAGCTGGTATCGACCTCGTTCGATTTCTAATTGACTCAGCCCAATGGCTGCTTCGGTTGAGATCTCTCCAGTCTTTCTTTCAAGCAAAGTTATTGCGCCTCTTTTGGCGCCTAGTCGGTCGGTTATTTCTTGAAGAACTGGACTAATAGTTTGTTTGATATCCATGCTTTGGTCCAAAATTTGACTAATAGAAAAAAGCAGACTAATATACTCTAATCTTTGATGATACTTGTCAGGTGAGCCAGTAAGTTCTTCCATAGTCAGCAATACTACATTAGTGTAACTAAATATACAAGAGGCTACCTATTGGTTGGAAGCCTCTTTCTTGAAGTGTTATATAAGGCCTTCGTAAACAATTTTTTCTACGGCATCTAGGGAGACGTACTGACCATGCTCAAACTGGGTCATAGCATTTTCTATATCCGCAACAATTACGATATTGGGGTTGCCTTTTACGATTTGCTCTGGATTTACGGCGCTACGGCTTTCTAAAATACATCCTCTAATTTTGGATAGCAGTGGTAAATACTCTTCCGTAATCGTTGGTATTAAAAGTATTTCTGGTTTGCCCACACTCATCAAATGGACTGCTTCTTCGTAGCTGTGCGCCTTGGTAATTTTACCCGAGCACTGTTTTCCGATTCCTCTGCTACCACGATTGAGAATATTACCTAAAAAATGTACCTTTATAGTGTTGATCATTATTGGGCTATTGAGAGGAATACCAGCAATGGTTACTACTTTGTCAAGTTTTTGTACCAATTGAAGTTGTACGGCTTGTTTAATGGCATTCTGAATCATTAGTTCGCCATCGTTAACAAATTCTGTAATGATAGGGAAGACACCCCAACTCAAGAGCAGTTGCCGATAGACAGTTTGACTGGTGGTTGCCGCAATCACGCTATACTCAGGCCTAAAGCTAGAAATTAGACGTGGTGTGTTACCTCTTAATGTTGGTGCTATCATTGCACTAGCGCCAATATCCGTTGCCAAGAGATGGGCTGAGCGACTCACCGCTTGGCCAATTTCTGCAGCATTGGAGTGCATAAAGAAATATTCTTTACAACGCTTTTGGTATTCAGGGCTAGACTCAATAGTCATGGCAACATTGTTCATCGTTTCTACAGCTCGGATTGGGTATTTACCATTTGCCGTTTCACCAGAAAGCATCACCGCATCGGTTCCATCAAAAATTGCGTTGGCAATATCATTGGTTTCGGCTCGTGTTGGTTGAGGATTGGTGATCATGCTTTCCAACATTTGCGTGGCTGTAATCACCGGCCTAAAGGCGTTGTTGCACTTGTTGATAATTCTTTTTTGCGCCAGTGGAATTGCTTCAGGTGGTAGTTGGACGCCCAGATCACCACGAGCCACCATGATTCCGTGTGAAATCCTGATAATCTCGTCAATATTGTCTAGTCCTTCTTGATCTTCAATCTTGGCTATTACCTTGATGGCAGATTGATGTTTGCTTAGTAGCGCTTGAATCTCCATCACATCAGTGTGCTTGCGAACAAAGCTAGCGGCAATAAAATCCATATTGTGCTTAATGCCAAACATAATGTCTTCGACGTCTTTTTCGGTAATAGCAGGAAGTTTGGTCTTAATTCCGGGAACGTTAACATTTTTGCGGCTGCCCAAGACACCACCTGCGCGAATTACGCATTTGATATCATTGCCTTGAGTTGATAGTACTTCTAAATCCACTAGGCCATCGGCGATAAGAATGTGGGTACCGGCTTTGACTTCTTGAGGCAAGAGCTTGTAGCTGATACTTACGCGGTCTTCAGTGCCTTCAATTTCGTCAGATGTAAGGGTGATGTTGTTGCCACTGACAAGGTTGATCTTTTGGTCGTCTCGATTGAGACCTGTTCTTATTTCCGGACCCTTGGTATCCAAAAGCAGGGCAACTGGGATACCGGTTTCTTGACTTGCTTGGCGCAACATGGTGATTCTGCGCAGGTGATCGTCATGCACGCCGTGGGAAAAATTGAAGCGCGCGATATTCATACCAGCATGTAGTAGGTCCTTTAGTTTCTCGATGTCGTCAACAGCGGGACCCAAAGTGCAGATAATCTTAGTTTTGCGGAGTTTTTTCATGATCTCCACTATAGACTATTCGTTGTCTTGTTTGAAGAGGAAATTATATTCATCTTTAGATATGATGTCCTGTTCTTCCTGTTTTATGTCGAGCTGTTGGTCCAAAATGTCATGAATAAGCGAAATATCCGATTGGTGGCTTGATCGACACTGAGAGAGTTGATTTTGAAATGGGTTTAAGTGTAGCGCAAAGCCCTCATCATGAAGTTCTACACTGTCTAAAAAGCCAATGAAGTCTTTTTTGGTGAGCAGTAGAATTCTTAGACAGGGTAGGCGATTGATAAAAAAGGTATTCTTAATCAATTGCAGGTTGATCCTAGTCAACATATCATGAACAAAAAGTATGTCTTCAACATACCTGTGCAAAAAAAGATCTGGGTCGAGCTCCAGTTGCAAGCCGTCTTGCAAATGACGCAGTCGTGCGCTTACAAAAAACAAATTGTCTTCAAAGTTGCTCGGATTCGACATATTTGTATCTCCTCATGACAATCCTTTAAATCTTCGGCTAGTGGGCGGGCTTTCTTGATCGAGCGATCCATCGTGCGAATGAGTCTACGGCACTATTCGATACGATTTTTGCGCAAAAGTTCAAGACTATTTACTTTTGCGATTTCAACTATGACACCTGCAAGCAAATATTCTGACTTAGTTAGTGCGCTTACGATTGACTCTTGCCTGCTTTCAGGAACGACCATACTGGTAAACTCTTTGGTGATTTCTCCCCCAATGCTTGGATCTGCAGAAAGGTTTTGGTAGCCACAACGAAAAGTACTTGCGCCAGGTGCGCCGTTCTGCATAGCAACTTGGCTCAAAGCACCTGAACTGCCTTCATCACAAATAAAACTCAGGCAAATCTGTGTTTCCGTTTTGATTCTCTTGGACTGCCTTCGGTAGTCCCGGGTTCTCCATAGAGTACTACCTTTTAGTGAATCCATGGCATTGATGACTTGTTCCATACTTGCCGCATGCTCATGCTGACCAATTCTAATTAGGCTATCTGGGACACATTTATTTAGTGGTAATTGATATATAATGCCTTGGTTGGCTCTATCAAAGCCGCATTCTTCTACAATAGTTTTAGTAATAGCTTGTGCATCGTGAGTAGGAACGATGAATTTCACCATTTCTTTTTCTGCTGGGATGGTGATTCTCAATAGTCCCAACTGGTCACGTTTGCCGTTACCCATTCCGTAGTAGCTTAATGGAGCACAGACACCAAGGCCAAGTATGATTCGGTTTAAGACATCCGCTTTGCCTCGAGGCACGATGCCTATCAACTCAGAAAAACCCACTAAGAGCGCATCCTTGCTTGATGCTTTCTGATTGACAGAAAGCATCTGATTGTTCCTGTCCAAGGAGAAAGCACTGAGGACATCAACAAAGCTTGATTTCAGTGTCCCTCGACCTGATTTCTCAAGGCCTAGTTCAGATAAGATTTTTTGCTCGATTGCCGATGCTCGCTCAGAATTTGTGTAGAACCAAAATGAGCTAGCAACTTCATCATAAAGCGACCATGGTTGCTTCCAAGGAGCATACCAGCGGCTATGAAAGCGCAAGCGACTTGTCCGAGCACTATGATAGAAGTAGTGTTCTATCCCAAAATCTTTGAGCACTTCTATAAGCTTGGGTTCTAGACCTTTACTTAGGTCAACAGATAATTTTTTCAGATTAGCTGCAATCATAGTTTGTTCCTCACTAGTGACCTAGCTATTAAACCTTGGACAAGCACCAAAAGAATAGGCATAGATGAGGCAAGTGAAAGCATTCCAAATCCTTCTACTATATCGTTTTGAGTCCCGAGTCCCAAGCCCAAGGCAATCACAAGTGGAACCGTGATTGGACCAGTCGTAACACCAGCACAGTCCCATGCAATATCCACAAAATCGTTGTGAGAAAAGGCTCCAAGTATCATTATGCCGGCATAAACCAAGGTAATGGTTACAACAAAATCAAACTGGTATAGGTTTTGTAGTAGTCCAAGCACCAGACCTAGGCCAACCCCAACTGCGACGTTTCTTTCTAAAAGTTTAGATTTGAGCGTCCCGGCAGTCAGGTCCTCAATTTTCTTACCCATGGTTATTAAGGCCGGTTCTGCGCGTGTGGCCCCGTATCCAAGAAAAAAGACGAATAACGCAAGAGCTAGGCCACTCCAAGGTTGAGCAAGTAGAGGACCAATTTGAGGTACGTAGGTATAACTTTTGTTACTTGCATTATAGGAAGCTGGATCAAACCAAATTCTCTGCGGGCCCAAATCTTTCTCCAATAAGAAAAAAGACTTAATGGTGCCTTTGCTGTCAATTGAATGTTGAACTATTGTATGATCAAAATTCTTTACTTCGATACTGTTTTCTTCTATGCTGACACTTTGCCAGGTAACCGGCAAGGACTTGCCAACCTGCGTACCTAGACTCGAAAGTCCAAACTGAATGCCAATACTGAGTAGAAACATGCCAATTATTGCGATAAAGATCCCAAAAAATACTTCGTCACGACGTTTTATTTTTTCTCGGATAAGAAATTTTAGAGCAAAAAGTAGCAGCAAGCAAAGTGGCAAAACGGCCTGAATCGCCGTAGTCAATAACGATAAAGTTTTTTCTAATGTAGTACCAAAGTCGCTACTGAGTCTGGAGGCAGATTCAAGAGAACTTGTTGTAAAAAACTCGCTTAGTGCTGGAACCAATCCAAGTTTACTGTGGCCAGGATCAATAGAAGAAAGCACAAAACCGGCAACAAGCACAAAACCAATCGGAAATAACGAAGCCAGAGTTACAATGCCAAAACCTTGATTGTGTTCCTTGCCAACCATGCGGGATACACCAATTCCAAGCGCTAAGACCAGTGGGACCGTAACCGGGCCAGTGGTAACGCCGCCAGAATCCCAGGCCAAACCAATTAAGTGTTGTACTTGCGGATGAAGTTTTGCAGCAATTGTTAAAGAAATCAGGATTGGCATTACTAGGTAAAGAATAGATCTGAGTTTCCAAGAACGGTAAAATCTTAGCAGTGCAACTACTACTGCAGCACCAACGCCCAGGGCAATGGAAAATACCAGAATCCAAGCATCTTGGTTAAGCAGGCGATACAAAAGCGGCGCGCGTTCGTAAGCAACTGTTGAGCCAGCGAGTTTTAGTGCGGCAATCGATGGTTCTGCAAAAGTGGCAACGATTCCTATGACTAGTGCCAAAATCAAGACAGTGCTCAAAGAGCGTTTGCGCGGCAGCCTAAGGCCAATCGTCTCACCCAAAGGCATTAGACCAAGGTTTAAACCCTCGAGAAAAAATGCTAAGCCAAGAATCAATAAAAGTGAGCTTACTACTATTGAAAAATTTTGCGAGAGTGGCATGCCGAGAACTAAGGTCTGAAAGATCATTAAGTACGCGATCATAGCAACAACTGCAGGTGCCTGCTTGCTGATTCTATTTGACGCGTATAGAAAACAAAGGTTGAGTGCTTCTTTAAAGCTAATGGTATTGCGGGCTGCCAGTTTCATAGATTGCTAAGGTTACCGGAAAAGCGCAAACTAGTTAAGCTCAAAAGTCGTATTGACCAAGCAGTGCCTATCGTGTTACATTCTCACGCTATCTATTTAGTACAGAAGAAGTTTCAACGAAACTTCCTTCTTGCCCCGACTGTGGTGGTCGGGGACGCCGCAGATACTACAATCTGCGCCACCTTTATTTGAAGGTGAAGTCCATAAGGAGGAACCATGAATTCCTATGAAGCATGTTGCGTATTCCGTGTCGAAGACGATAAGTTCGCCGTCGGTCGGGATACGGTCCGTGCGGCACTACAAACCCTCGGCTTTGAGGGTCTCAAAGAAGAAGATATGCAGGTCAAGAGTCTAGCATATCCCATCAAGAAGTTCTATCAAGGACACTACTACCTATTTGATTTTCAAATGGACCCAGCAAAGGCCCATGAGATTGAAAAAGAAGTACGTTTGATTCCAGAGCTTCTACGCATACTTGTCACAAGAAAAGACGACTAAGTAGAAAAGGACGCGACTATGGCACTAATAAATTCCGTAGTATTGGTAGGCAATCTGACACGTGATGCAGAAATTAGATTTACACCAGGTGGTGCCGCAGCTATTAGATTTTCTATTGCACAGAATAGACGAAAAAAAGTTGGCGAGACCTGGCAAGATGAAGCTATGTTTTTTGATGTAAATATGATGGGTAAATCTGCGGAAAGTGTTCATCCTTTCTTAAAAAAAGGTAAGCAAGTAGCCGTGCAAGGTGAGCTTCGCCAAGACAGATGGGAACAAGATGGCCAATCGCGTAGCAAAGTTTTTGTTTTCGCATTTTCACTGCAGCTACTGGGCGGTGGGGCCGGTCAAGGATCAGGCTCGACTAATTCAGGAAGTACTTGGCAAAGCGATGCGCCTGCACCAAGTTCGCGACAAGACGCAAGTTATGAATCTTATCCCGAAAGCAGCGGACAGTTTGAAGACGATATTCCCTTTTAATTAATTGGAGGAAAAAAATATGGATGACATGAATCCCCGCGATAAACAAGATGGTTCGGATTCCGGCGACCGTAAAGGTGGCTTTAAAGGTAAGGGCGGAAAAGTCTACTTTAAGAAAAAGATCGATAAGATTAAGGCTCACAATCTAGTAATAGACTACAAGCACCCCGAAGTTTTGCGACGATTTGTAACCGAAAAGGGCAAGATATTGCCACGTCGCATTACTGGAACAAGTGCCAAGAATCAGCGCCGTTTGATCACTGAGATCAAGAAAGCTCGCTTTCTGGCACTCTTGCCTATGGGTTGATGTTGGCTTTGCTGCTCGGACGTTAAGGTTCAAGCCAGCAAGACTAATGTCGATCAACGTTAAAGGAGAATTGAAACAATGAAAGTTATTCTAAATACCGATATGCCCAATCTTGGAGAAGAAGGTGATATCGCAGAAGTTGCTCCCGGTTATGCGCGCAACTTTCTATTGCCTAAGAAGTTTGCTTCGCTTTTTACACCGCATGCTCTTGCGGTCTTAGATTCTCGAAAAGCTGCCATTGAAAAGCGCAAGGAAGAGAAGAAGAAGGCTGCCCAAGGCGACAAAGACAAAATTGTCAACAACGTAATTGTTATTACTATGCCAGCCGGTGAGGGTGGTAAACTTTTTGGTTCGGTAACTAGTGCCAATTTGGTTGAAGAATTAGCTAAGCTTGGCATAGTGGTCGAGAAAAAGAGGATTGACATTCCAGGTCAAGTTCTCAAGCATACAGGCGACTTTAAAGTTCAAGTGAAGCTGTACGGAAATGAAACTGCCGAACTCAAGGTTCAAATACTTGCGGCTGGAGAAGCAAAGCCAGTATAGATTGACCGAGTCAAGCATATTGGTCCCGGCCTTTAAAAGGTCGGGATTTTTTTTGGCTTTTCGGTCTTGACAGCTAACTCGATATAACCATGAATTGGTGTTCAAGGATGTGACTGATATGGCGTTTATGGAAATGAAGGACAAGGTTCCTCCACACAATCTCGATGCTGAGCAAGCGGTAATGGGGGCTCTTTTGCTGGATAATCGTGCGATTGATCGCATTGATACTGGTTTGGTTCCTGAAGATTTCTATAAAATATCGCACCAAAAAATTTACAGATCGATGCTCAATTTGATCCGCGCCAACAAGCCTAGTGACATGATTACTCTGATTGATGAACTTAGATCTAATAAGAATCTTGAGCTGGTTGGTGGCGCGACTTTTATTGCCCAATTGACTCAAGCCACACCCAGCTCGGCAAATGTTGCTTACCATTCCGGAATCGTAAAAGAGTGTAGCCTGCGAAGAGAACTGATTCGTATTGCTTCGGACATGGCTGGAAATGCTTTTGATGAAAGCAAGGAGTCTGGGCAGACCATAGATACTATTGAAAAAGAGGTTTTTAACCTCTCGGTCAATCGAAAACAACAGGGTTTTAGGTCGGTCAAAGAGATAATTCCTGAGGCAGTTTCGCGCATAGAACAAGCCTTTAACAACAAAAATACCTACACAGGTGTACCTTCGGGGTTTAGTAAGCTTGACGCCATGACCTCTGGTTTTCAGGAATCAGATTATATAGTTATTGGAGCTCGACCATCGATGGGAAAGACCGCTTTGGCGCTTTCCATGGCGGCTCATATTGCCATAAAAGAGCACATACCTACTGCATTTTTTACACTTGAAATGTCTGATTTGCAAATAATGCAACGTCTAATTGCCATGGAAGCTCGCATTAACAGTTTGGCTATGCGAAACGGCATGCTAAAGCCAGCTGATTTTGCCAGCATTGGTGACGCTGCTGGTCGTATTTACGATGCACCCTTGTGGATATCTGACTGGCCAAATATGCCTATACTTGAGATAAAATCCCAAGCCAGAATTTTGGTCAAAGATCAGGGCGTAAAGATTATTTTTGTCGACTATCTTGGCTTAATAAGCGCAGAACGACCCGAGTTGGCACGCTGGGAACAAATGTCGGAGGTATCACGAACGCTAAAAGCTCTTGCGCGTGAACTAAAGGTTCCCGTTGTAGTGCTTAGTCAGGTCACACGTGATAGCGAAGGAAAAGAGCCTAATCTTTCCAATATTCGAGAATCTGGCGCAATAGAGCAAGATGCGGATATGGTTATGTTCATTCACCGTGATAAGTCTTCAGACCAAGAATCCGACAAGCAAACAGTGGTAGCCGAAACAAAATTGATTGTAGCCAAGCAACGTAACGGCCCAATTGGTACGGTTCGTATTGGCTATCATAACAACTTTACTCGATTTGTTGAAATTGAAGAGCATCACTAGTCCTTTAGTGCCTATACTATAAGTGGAGGTCCTATGGACTTAAGACAACGCTATCAGTTTGACGAACTAAAAAACATTGCAGAAGATCTTGTTATTGCCGAAATGGACAGGCAATTTACACAAAACAACCTCTACACAAGTCTCAATCAAGATGCGGTGCTTGATATTGCCGCCTTGACCTTAAATTTACTTAAGCCACTTTACCGGGCAAATTTGTTAGGACGAGTTTATAAATCCGCTTTTGAACAAGAATATCATAAAGAAGTTGCACAAGCGGTGACGAGTTCAATCAAAAAGATACTAGAAAATCCTTAGTTCAATTCTAGAAGATTGCTTTATCTCGCATTCTTACTTGAGTAAAACCACTATTTTGCAAACCAAAGCTCACGCCTGTCCTGACCCGAAGCTCTTGCACTATTGAGTTGATTTTTTCGCTTGCCATTGCGGGATTCTGCGCCGTGCTTATAAATCCACCATCGTTCAATACCAACAAGTTTCCATCACTCAAGAGACACAGGCTCAGCAAAAAATTGCCGTTGGACTTATTCCAGAGGCTTACACTGCCATCGTGGTGATAACCTACTACAAAATCATTGTCTATGCTTAGCCTGTGGACTGATTGATTGCTGGCCTGAAACTGGACTTGCGTACTTGCGTCAGACCTTATTATTCTTCCAGCTACTAAGAGATATATCCAGTTTTGGTCAACTACCATGCTGGCTTGGCTATCTTCCTCAGCAATTTCAATCAACTCGACATTCTTGTAGTCTAGCGAATGCCACATTCGAACAGCCATGCCACCTTGACGTTTTTGGCTCAGACTAAGCAGATTGTTTCCACCTTGCGAGGAAGGAAAGGACCCCAAGGCGTAAATTATGCTGTCATCGGTCTTGTAACCAATTGATTCTCCGGTGTTCGTCTTAACCACTATCAAAGCCTCGCTAAGACTGGCGGTGCTTGGCTTTCCAAGGTATAGATCACCGTTTTCAAAGGGCAGTAAATCTTGGGTTCCAGAGAAGTTGAATGACTTTGCGTTTCTTGGGCCGGTGCTGTTCCAGATTTTTATTGCGCCGGTTGATTCGAGAAGATACAAGAACGTACCGTTTATCCCAGCTCTGACAATTTCGCTGCCAGAAGTATGCAATACTTCAAATCTTCCACTTGATTCTTGGATTTTGAGAAGTCTGCCCCTTCGGATTTTTTCAAAAAGGTAGATCTCGTCGTCTTTACCCTTAAATGTGCTAAATGGACCTGTAAGGTCCAGAGTTTTCCATATTCGCCCGCTATTTAGAATACTATGTTCAGTACCGATTTGCTTGGTGAAGGCCGTCGAATCAAATTTATAAAACTGTTTGTTTGCACCTACTATCATAGAACCTTTGCTAAAAAAAAGCGCCTGAATCGGTTCGAGTGTTTGAAAAAACAAAGGTGTTTTTTTAGTTTTTCCTTGATAAACGCTAACGTTTTGGTCGTCGTCGGCTAGGTAGAGAGCACCCATAAAGGCTGTTGTTCCCGTAGGAAGTACGGTTCCTAGTACACTGCTTTCCATTCCTGCGACTAGCTGAAGTTTGTCGTTGATAACAAACTCGGTTAAGCTTAGCGCTCTTCGCAGCAAAGAAATAGAATAGATCGACTTGTTCGTTTGATCAGCCAAAACGACTTGCCTGTCACGTTTGGAATTGGCAACAGCTGTAGTCTTGCCGTCTAAAAGGTCAATGGTAACAATAGTATTGCCGTCGATTGCAAACGCTTTAGAACGACTTCCGTCAGGAAGCAACTGAAATTGCCTGAGGCTTGCCTTAGTGCTTATGCGGCGTAATTCATTACCGCTCACCAAGTCAAAGTAGACGATGCTTCCTTGGGCCGCAAAATAGCAAACGATCTTATCTTCTCTCAATGAAACGAGGAAGAAATCAATAATACCCGCAGTTGAACCGAGCCAATTGACCGCAAAACCACGTTGAGAATCCAAACAAAGCAAACTTGATCGTGATGGCAAGGTTAGAACGACGTAGTTGCCTTGAGGCGAGACGGCTAAGTGCAATGCTTGGTCGATCAGATCCTTGCTGTATCGCTTGGCGCCAGATTTCCAATCAAAGACCTGCAATTTGTATTTGCGGTTTGCAGTTCGTTGTACAAGCGCTAAGGTTCCATTTTGGTGGACTGAGATTTGGCTGATGGCTGCGTTACCAGCGTTAATCCTTTGAACTATTAAATTGGTCTGCAGATCGTAAACTATAACAGAACCAAACTCGGTGCCAATAAATAGCAGCTTGTTTTGTGGTTCTATCGCTAAAGACTGGATCTGGCCTCCAGGAATGCTATTGACCAACGGTATTTGAGGAATCTGGCTTTGTGCTTGCGCACCCAATTTTCCTAGTCCAATCAAAAGCAATAATAAAAGAGCTCGTCGCATCAAAAGCGCTTGTCCATTTAAATAGGTGTTTTTCATACTAGTCCCTTGCCCATCCTTTGTCGTATAGGAGTACCCAACTATTACTACTTACCTATAAAGTACTTTATGTCACCAAAAATTGCAAAAACACTGAGTGCGATGATAATCACTAGGCCAATTATCTGATAACGTTGGATTGTTATCGCTCTAACCGGCTTTCTTCTGATTCCCTCAAAAAGGAACAGTACAATTTGCCCACCATCCAGTGCAGGAATTGGAAGTAGGTTTCCAAAGAAGAGTGCGACGCTAATAAAACTAAGAAACTCAAAAAAGCGTCTAAATCCCTCGGCCAGGCCTACGCTAAATCCAGAGGTGGCAACTTCCCCTGTTATGTAAATTATTCGAGCAGGTCCAGAAAGCGCTCCTTCGGGTTTAAGTCCTGTAAACAAATGACCCAAAGCTCTAAATGTAGAAACCAGAGTCGAGCTTACTTCGTTCCAGCCACGACCAAAGGCCTCAAACAGATTATACGAAGGTGTTGAGAAGGTCTTGGATTGGATGCCAAAATCAAGCTTCAGACCGCCTTTTTCGTCAGCAGCAGCACTCCAGTTTAGCTGTTCAAAGCCACCATTCCTTCTGACACCAATTAGGTTTTGCACTTTTGGATCTCGGTTAATTGATCGCAAAAACTCTTGGAAGTGTTTAACCTCTGTTCCGTTGACCCTTACAATTTGATCACCACTAAGCAGCCCTGCAGCAATAGCTGTCTGTTCTGGCGCGTCTATCACCGTAGGTACAAATTGACTTATTCCTATTAGACCAGCCCCATTTTCGGCGTTAAGCTCAGGTACTATCGTTGTTTCAAAGCGTACGCCATCACGTTCAACATTTAAGCTGAGCATTTGTCTTGCTTGCTGAACAATTTCTCTTTGGAGATCAGAAAAGCTTGCTATCGGATTCTCATTGACAGAAAGTATCAAGTCGCCAGTTTTTAGACCGGCCAGAACTGCCGGACTATTCTTTCCTCGATACCCTTGTTCTGGAGCAGTTTCATCCAAATAGTCTGCCATGACAACTATCTTTGCATCATAACTTTGATACTGATAACCAAACAACCAAATAGTACTCAAAACAATGACAGCAAACAAAAGATTAACCAATGGGCCAGCTATTGCTACAAAAATTCGCTTTAAGGGTGACGCCGCGTTAAAGCTGCCGGGACTGTTTTCTACATGATCTTTTTTCTCGTTTATAGCAGTGGCAAAGTCTTCTTCGCCCTTCATTTTGCAATAGCCTCCAATAGGAATCCAAGACAAACGATATTCTGTTTTATTTCTTTTGAAGCCCCAAAGCTTAGGTCCCCAACCAATTGAAAATGTTTGGACTTCAATGCCAACCGCTTTGGCGGCAAGAAAATGACCGAGCTCATGGATAAATACCATGATTCCTAGTCCTATGATTCCAATTAGAATATTTAAGATGATCAAAAAACCCTACCTTTCGAAGCTAAATGACTTGACCACTATTAAAAGCTTGATGGAGATAATAGAATACGGGTGCCGAAAAAATTAACGAATCACAAGAATCGAGCAGGCCACCACGCCCAGGAATCACACTGCCGGAGTCCTTGAGGCCGCTGCCTCTTTTGAGAACTGATTCAAACAAGTCTCCAAGTATAGTGCTGACGCCGACTACCAAACCAATCACCAGAGCCAATGGAAGGTTTGGTGCAAATAGGTCCGTCATTAAAAAGTAGAAGATAGCAGAAAAAATAATCGACGTGCAAAGTCCTCCAACGAAACCAGCCAAAGACTTGTTGGGGCTCACTTTAATTACATGAGTGTTGTTCCTGCCAAAAAGTATACCGCTTAAATAGGCAAGCGTGTCATTTGCAAAAACAATGGTGAGAAAAGCAAAAATAACTAAACCTGAATCATGCATATTAATTATCAATAGAAAATGATAGATACCAAGAATTGGATAGACAATAATCATCAACCAAGCTTGCAAAAAAGCGTTGTTATTCTCTGCATCTACTGTCTGACTGCGGACAACAACCCAAGAAAAAATCAAAGTAATTTCTAAGACAATGACCGCAATTGACCAATTGTTGCCAATTACTTCTAGGTTTTCCAGGATTTTAAGGACAAGTGGAGAAGCACTAAGTAAGAAAATTGCAAACAAGCGACTGACTTTACTTGATGAATGGCTTGGCTGGTGTTCTGAGTTTGGACTAAGCCATAGTCCAAAGACTTGAGCTGTTTCAACAGCTAAACCAATCGATAGCACAATGGTTGCAATCTGCAAGGCCAAGTGCCCATACCCAACAAAAACAAAAACGAAGAGCAGAATCAAAGGTACAAAGGTGAAGAACATCAAGATTCGCTTGAAAAGATTATTCACTGCGTGCCCCCAAAACGTCTGTGTCTAGTACGGAAATCGTCCAATGCTGCCAAGAAGTCGGTTTCATTCCAGTCTGGCCACAGTTTATCAGAAAAATATAACTCGGCATAAGCGCTTTCCCACAACAAAAAGTTAGAAAGACGTTTTTCGCCACCAGTTCTTATCACCATGTCTACCGCCGGAAAATCTGGTAGGTCAAGGTGTTTCTCGAGATCATGACTCACTAGGCTGGTTCGCTCGCTGCCTTCGAGTTTGGAAATAGCTCTGAGAATTTCGTCTCGTCCGCCGTAGTTTATGGCCAAATTTACCGTCATAGAATCAAAGTGATCGGTATCGTTCATAGCTTGAACAATATCGTCTTGGATTCTTTTTGGAAGTGCCTTTAAGTCGCCAGAATGTCTGATTTTAATTCTATTCTCACGATAGAAATCAAGTTCTCTATTGAGGTGGGTGTGGATAAGTCCCATAAGAAAGTTGACTTCCTCTTTGGCTCGCTTCCAATTTTCGGTAGAGAAAGTGTAGAGAGAAAGATATCGTATGCCTGCTTGATTGGCACAGCGGACAATACGCTTTGCAACTTCAAGTCCTTCTTTGTGGCCAAATGTGCGCGGTTTGCCTTTTAAAGAGGCCCAGCGTCCGTTGCCATCCATAATGATACCTATGTGTTTTGGCAAAAAATCGCTATCGTGACAATCCGGAACATCAGAATCTTTCTTGTTTGGCATTAGACTTCCAGGATTTCTTTTTCTTTTGCCTTAAAAATATGTTCAATATCTGCAATGTATTTATCAGTCAGTTTTTGCACTTCATCATTGGCGCGTTTTTCATCGTCTTCGCTGACTTCACCTTTTTTGGCTATAGACTTAAGGTCTTCATTTATGTCGCGTCGAACATTTCTAATTGAAACGCGGGCATGTTCTGCCATGGATTTGGCATGTTTAACCAAATCTTTTCGGCGTTCTTCGGTAAGCGGTGGGATTTGAATCCTAATAACTTTGCCATCGTTAGATGGATTGAGTGAAAGCTCACTCTTTTGAATAGCCTTTTCAATGTCTGCCATGATAGCTCGGTCCCACGGTTGAATGACAACTAACCTGGCTTCCGGAGTAGAAATGTTAGCTACTTGGGCCAGTGCAGTAGGAGTACCATAGTAATCCACTCTGATTTTGTCAAACAAGGCCGGAGATGCTCTACCCGTTCGCAAACCGGTAAACTCGTCTTCTAAGCTCTTGACCGCTTTTTTCATGCGTTCTTCGCCATCGTTTAAGTGTGCTTTCATGCTAACTCCTCAATGAAGTAAGGGGAAGCACGCTTCCCCTAAAAAAGTCTCATTCTTAGTTAAGCGCTTCACCGGCCCGGTAAACTTTAAAATCTACCAGCTCAATGCTGCCGCCAGCAGCCTTGCCAATTTCTTGGGCAACTTGGGCTACTGACTTCTTATCATCCTTGACAAAGGCTTGCTCCGAGAAGCAAATTTCTTTTAAGTGCTTTTGAAGTTTTCCTTTGATAGCACCTTGTTTGACTTGCTCTGCCTTATCCTTTAGCTTTTCGTCTTGGGCAACTTGGCCTGAAAAAATATCTTCTTGGCTTGCCAAATAATTAGCCGGAACCAAATCTGCCTTAAGAAACTGTGGTTTAAAGGCAGCAGCATGTAGGGCACTATCGTGGATAAAGGCCTTAACGGCCTCGTTTTTTGCAACCTCAGGTGATGAGACCTTAAATTTTACAAAAACGCCAATGCTTGCCGCATCGCCATGCAAATAAGTTTCAACAACTTCGTTTGCAGCAAGATCGATTATGTCCAAACGACGAAGTGTGATATTTTCCTTTATAGTAGCTGCAATATCGATTACGGCGGCCAACAATCCGGCATCACTAGCCTTTAAGTTACCTTCAACTGCCTTTTTTACCAAGTCATTTCCGGTTTTGACGAAGTCTTCGTTTCGAGCCACAAAGTCGGTTTCGCAACCAAGCTCAAGAACACCAGCAGTCTTGGTACCAATATATGCAAAGATTCGACCTTCTTCACTTGCTCGCTCAGCTCTTTTGGCAACGGCTGCTAGCCCCATTTTTTTAAGGATAGTTACTGCCTCGTCAAAGTTGCCGTCTGCTTCTTTTAGGGCTTTTTGGCAATCCAGCATGCCAGCGCCGGTTTTTTCACGTAATTTTTTTACATCAGCTGCGCTAATTGACATAGTTCGCTCCTTTTAAAAGGACCCTGGCTGCGAGTGTTGCAAGCAAGGGCCATTGTTTTAATTTAAACTGCTTATTATTTTTCTTCGTAGAGTTCGTCTTCGTCCAATCCTGCCTCGGTAACTGCTTCTTCTACAGGACTTTTTTCTTCAACTTTTTTGTTTTCGTCTTTTTGTTGATAGTTCTTAAAATCTTCGATGACCTCGCCTTCATCGTCGCCTCGTCCTTCAGTAGCAAGTTCCTCACCTTCCATGTAGTCGGAATCTTCGGAAAGGTTTTCAATCACTTGCAGGCCTGCAGAATTATCGGCTTCAACAACGGCATTGGCGATAATTTGAGTAAACAAGGTAATCGCCCGAATTGCGTCGTCATTTCCAGGAATAGGGAAGTCAATGCCTTCTGGATTACAGTTGGTATCAACAACGGCAACAATCGGTATGCCCATGCGATTAGCTTCAGCTACGCCGATGGTTTCCTTGCGGGTGTCAATAATAAAAACTATGCCAGGGAGTTCCTTCATATCTTTGATTCCGCCGAGGTTTTTCTCTAGTTTGGTTCGTTCTTTAACCAAAAGCGCGATTTCTTTCTTGGTGAGCGAATCAAAGGTCCCGTCAACTTCCATCTTCTCAAGTTTTTTGAGACGCATTAGTGACTTTTTGATAGTTGTAAAGTTGGTGAGCATGCCACCAAGCCAGCGACTGTTGATAAAATACATACCACAACGTTCGGCTTCTTGTTGAATAGCTTGTTGGGCTTGTTTTTTAGTACCAATAAAGAGCACGCTTTTTCCAGCCAAAACTGTCTTGCGTACTGCTTCGTATGCCTCTTTGATGCAGACTATGGTCTTCTGCAAGTCAATAATATGAATCCCGTTGCGTTCAGCAAAAATGAACTTCTTCATGCGGGGATCCCAGCGTTTGGTTTGATGACCAAAATGTACACCTGACTCAAGCAGGTTTTTCATGGTAACAACAGCCATGATGTCTCCTTAGTATGCACGTAAAGCGATCCCGTTTATGCACTCTCAAAGACAAAACTACAAGTTTTGATTTGCGAGAAATAAATCAGGACACCGTGTGCCCCATCTCTGATTCTCGTCCAAGGCTAGGCAAGGACGGAAAATACGTTGGCATAGCCATACGTAACTATCTTGCAATGTAGAACATGCCACGATAGTCGGTAGCAATTATTGCAGATATTGCCAGTCTAATCAAGCGAGGTATTTTTAAACTTTGGACGATTTGCCTTAAAACTCACAGCGTGTTATGTTGATGTGAAGATTTTTCGTTTGTTCCAAGTTTTTTGTATCTTCTACAACGTAAAGGAGACCGTCGAATGTCCAAATTTAGATTCACTGTGCAAGTCTTTTCTAGGCTTTTTGTATTTGTTGTGCTTTTAATTGGCACCTCATTAGGATCTCTTTTTGCTGGTGGTGGCCAAGAGGTTGACACTCAAGTGCAATTGGAGAAGGCTCCGGCTTATATCTCTCCAGGTAATACCGATGGGGGGCGGGTTAAGCTCACTATTGAAAATATTAAGCTTAAGATTGATCCCAATGCGACTATAAAAAGTTTTGCTATAAATATTTACAATAAAAATGGTCAACTCATTTTTTCAAAAGTTGACGAGAAACTTGAGGGAAGAGGTTTTTTTGCAGAACTTTTTAACGTTGGTGAAATACCTCAGGTCAAAGTGCCAGAAACGATTACTTGGCCAGGAACTGGAAACGATGGAAAAGTAGTGCCCGATGGTGAGTATTTTTACCAACTTACTGTTCTTGATAGCTATGGAAAAAAGACTAGTAGTCCACCATTATCAGTTGTGGTTGATACTAAGGCTCCCTCTATTGTGAGCGCGACGGTGATTCCGCGAGTTTTTTCACCCAACGGAGATGGCATTCGCGATACCATTAAGTTTAATCATAGAACCGATACTGCTTTTGGGTGGACCGAGACAGTTCTTAACCAAGCTGGTGCTACATTTTGGTCGGTTTCAGTAATGGCAGCAGGAGATACAGCTTCAAGTGATATCGTGCTTTCTAATGACAGCGAATGGGATGGCATCGCCAACCAAGATGCTGGTGAGGTTAAAAAAGGAGTAACGGTACCTGAGGGAACCTATCTCTACCGTTTAACCGGAGTTGATAGAGCGGGCAACGTTACCAAACGAGAAATTCCATTTTCTGTAAGCTTTAAGGCTAGTGATCTCAGTTTAACTGTCAAAGATGAGCGGACTCTGCTCGGCGCACAAAATCCCTTGGTCTTCCTAGTCTCTGTGGCCAGCACTGATGGACTTCTATCTTGGAAGTTGGAAGTGAGCGATAGTCAGGATACGGTAGTTCGACGGTTTTCGGGTCAAGGAGTTCCACCTGAGAATGTGTTGTACAACGGAACAGGCCATGGTGGTCGTCCAGAAAGTGACTCAAGTGCTCTACTTAGAGATGGCAGCTATACTGTTCTACTAAGCGCCGAATATGACAGCGGAACACTATCTCAGTCAGATCCTCTGACTATTTTAATCGATGGTCAGGCCCCAGCAGCTCTAATTACTTTGGATTCGGTGCCGGATTCTACGGCGCGCAATCAAGCTTTGATATTTGGTACCTCAGGTAAAGAGAAGCTTTCTCTTGCAATCCGATATGATAATAAAGAAGATTGGACAGTGCACTTGGAACGACTTGATGCCCCATCCACTGAACAAAACAGTGATGAGTTCCAGTCAAAAAGTCGTTTTGAGTTTGAGTTTAAGGAATGGATCAGTGGCCTGCGCGAGATTGGCAGTTTGGAAATTGACGAATCGCAGACCAGCGCCGTTTATGAATGGGACGGAACACTACCTGCTTCAGTTGGCGTGAGTCAAGAAATACAAATGACTATTCCCGATGGAAGCTGGGGGCTGTATCTGTCAAGTACCGACAAAGCAGGAAATGAAGGTGAGTCGAGGCAAGTGCGATTTATTCGCAATCTAAGTGCAGGAACTAGTTTAACCTTAGAGCCCGCCACCTTTAAGGCTGTAATTGCCGCTAGACCAGTTATTTTTACTCCTGATGGTGATGGAGACGGTGATGAAGTAGTGTTTGAACTTTCTGTTGAGGGAAATGCTACCACGGTTGACAGCTGGGTTCTTGAAATATTTGATCCTGTACAAGAAAGCTTTAGAATATGGTCTGGTCGAGGTCTTCCTTCGGAAACTATAGCATGGGATGGCAAATCCGATGGAGGGGAATTGGTGCAGAGCGCGCTTGACTACCCAGCCGTTCTAACTATTGTTGATCAAGATGGCAAAAAAGCTCAGGCTATGGTTTCGGTTGCCGTAGACATTCTGGTGCTTCGGGACGGTGATAAGCTGCGTATTGCATTGCCAAACATACAGTTTCCACCAGATAGCCCTGATTTGTTCAAAAATGCGCAAGAGGTATTGGACGCTAACCTTGTTACCCTGCGACGTTTGGCAAGGACTCTTAATCGTTTTACTGAGCACCAAATCAGTGTAGAAGGACATGCAAACTTTGCCTGGGCCAACAGCGCTGCAGATAAGAAAGTTGAGCAAAGCAAGGAATTGTTGCCACTGTCCAGCGCTCGGGCGCTCGAAGTCAAACAAGCTTTGATAATTTTGGGCGTGGCAGCAGAACGGCTAAGTGCAGTCGGCTACGGCGGTGACTTTCCAGTTGTCAACTTTGATGACAAGGTAAACCGCTGGAAGAATCGCAGAGTTGAGTTTATTTTGACTAAGAATTAAGGATGTTTAGGCCGGGCAGTTTGCTAAAGCTGCCCGGTTTTTTTTATGGCACAAACTGCAGTTGTCTAAGAATTGGCAACAGTGTCTCAAGGCTTAGCCCGACGATGCCGGTGTAGCTGCCTTCAATTGACTCAATTAGTCCAGCGGCCCTTCCTTGGATTTTATAGGCTCCAGCCGCACCTTGCCATTCCTGACTATCTAGATACCAATCAATAAGTATAGAATCAAGACTAATAAATTTTACCTGACTAACAGAGACAGAGTCAAAGCGCCTCAGTTCTTCAAAACTCTGTTGCGGACTAGATTGACTTTGTCCATGCTTAGACATTTCAAAAACGGCGATGCCGGTATAGACTTGATGCAGATTTCCAGACAGCAGTCGCAGATAGGCTTGCGCTTCTCGTCGGCTCGATGCCTTGCCAAGTCTATGTTCCTCAAAAGCTACCAAAGTGTCAGCACAAAGCACAATCGTTGGCTGCGTAATCAAATGCTCTAGTTGTTGGAAGGCACGTTGTGCCTTTTCCTGTGTAATCTGTCGAACTAATTCATGGGCACTTAGCTTGACTGACATGTCTTCTTCGCCAGCTAAGGCGTGTACTTCAAACTCTAGGCCCAATTGTTTTAGTAGGCTGGCTCTTTGTGGTGAGGTAGATGCCAAGATCAACTTTTTGCTTGCGGACATTAACTGCTCCTTTTTTAAGACCGATTGAGTGGCAAAAAACACTGGCACGCAGTGAGCCGGCCAAACTATACTATGAGAATCATGAATGAAACAGTATTTCGATGTGCCGGATGCGATGCAGCGGTGGAGTTCAATCCAGAACAGCAAAATCTAAAGTGCCCTTATTGCGGACTAACCCAAGCAATCGAAGGGCTTTCTCAAGCCGAATTTCAAGAGGAACTTGATCTTGAGTCTAGTATTCAACGTTTTTCGCAACTCGCAACTGAGGAAATAAGAATAGTTGTGTGTCAGTCTTGCAATGGAGAAACTACCTTTGCGGTCAATCACGAATCTGGCACTTGTGATTTTTGCGGCACCAAAATTGTTGCAACTGGTCCAACCAGTAAAGCAATGAAACCGCAATACCTATTGCCTTTTGCCATAAAACAAGACAAGGCAGAAACTGCCTTTAGAACGTGGCTCAAAAAGCGATGGTTTGCGCCTTCGGATCTCAAGCGACTGGCCGGCCTAAAGGATCCACTTTCGGGAATCTATTTTCCCTTTTGGACTTTTGATGCGCAAACACATAGTCACTATGATGGCGAGCGTGGCGACCACTATACTGTCCAAGTGCAAAGCCGAGACTCTCAAGGAAACTCTGTTACACGTAGTGAAACTCGTACGCGCTGGACGGCAGTCTCTGGAAATACCGAACGTTTTTTTGACGACGTTCTGGTTCCCGGAAGCAAAAATCTTCCTGAAAAGCTTACCAAGAATCTAAAAGATTGGAATCTTAAAGAGATGGTTAGCTACAATCCTGCTGTCCTTAGTGGTTTTAAATCAGAAACTTATTCGCTTGGGCTAAAGGAAGGTTTTGCCGAAGGAAAAGAAGAAATGGAGACCATCATTCATTCTGATGTCAGACGAGCAATTGGTGGCGATGAGCAAAGGATTCGCTTAATCAATACCCGCTATTCGGAAATGACTTTTAAGTATATTCAGCTTCCGATGTGGTCCTTAACCTACAAGTATGGAAAGAAGTTTTTCCAAGTCTTGGTAAACGGTAGGTCTGGAGAGGTGAGCGGAGAAAGACCGTGGAGCGTCATCAAAATTACCTTAACCGTTCTTTTGATTGCCGGACTTGGTGTTGGCCTCTACTTTCTGGCGGAGCATCTGGGTTGGTTTGCTTAAGCCAACTACTTTAGATCTTAACACTAGGGACAATGAACGCTTTTACTGCGAGCAATCTCAAGTATCAGCACTTCTTGAGGATTGAGTTCAATCGGACCTGTGAAAGTTTTGCCACTCAAAAGATCCGTACCTGATAGACTTGCTAGATCTGCCTTGGCGATAGATTGGTTGTGATTGATGATAAATATAAATATATGAGTGTCGTTTTCCCTGATGCTGGTTTCAAGTCCGGCTTGCGAAATCACCCGTTTGCGCAAGCCGGACTTTTTGATGCAAGAAATGATGAACGTTTCTATCCACGGTGCATCTATATCTGCTGCAAGATAGTAAGCAGACCCTTTGCCAAAATAATTCCTCGTAACGGATGGATTGCCAGCCAGCGCACCGTCATCGTAGCTCGCGATTGCCTGAGCTCCAGCTAAGTGTACCAGTTCGTGCCAGTTGTGTATCTCAGTTTTGATGCAATCTTGATCTATCATGGTAACGCATTCATTCTTCTGTAAGGGGTGCCATTCTTCTACCCAGATGCCCAATACTTTTTGTAAAAGTCGCGGGTGACCACCCAAGTAGGCGTGGTTGTTCTGATCAACGATGCCACTAAAATAGCCACAGATGAGCTTGCCACCGTGTTCGACAAATGACTCAATCTTGTTGGCCTGAGTTTGACTCAGCATAAAGAGCGCAGGTGCAACGATTAGCTTATAGCCTGATAGATCGTCGTCGGGATGAACTATGTCGAGGTCAATATGGTCATTCCAAAATGCTTTGTGCCAGGTTTCTATACATTGAATGGTGTCGATAGAAGCTGGTTTGCTCGGCAGTGAAAGCGCCCAATGGCTTTCCGCGTTGTAAAGAATGGCCACTTGAGGCTTTTGTATACTACCAATTATGCTCTTAATATTTTTGAGTTCTTGGCCGAGTTCACGGACTTCCCTAAATGCGCGTGTTTCCTCTCCGTTGGGCATAACCGCACCAAGATGTGGCACCAAAGCACCGTGAAACATCTCATCGCCAGCTTTAGATTGTCGCCATTGAAAATACATAATGCCGTCGGCGCCGCGTGCAATGGCTTGAAACGATTGTGCTCTCATTACGCCTTCAGGCTTTTGACTGTTGATTGCTCGCCAGTTGACTTGTGTATTGACTTGTTCCATTAAGACAAAGGGGCGATCAGCTTTAAGTGAACGAATAAAATCATGGTGCATAGCATTTCTAGAAGCAGCTTGTAGACCCAGAGCTGGATCTGGGTAGCTATCCCAACTTACATAGTCCAGGTTTTTTGACAGAGCGCGCCGATCAAAGAAAAACTGCTCGCCCACTAAGTTGGTGCTAACCGGTATACCCGGGCTTAGCTCCCTAATAATGGCCAATTCCATCTCGACCAACTCAACGTACTTGTCCGACCAAAAACGCTTCCAATCCAAGAGTTGTCCTGGGTTGGGGTTGTGGGGGGCCTTGCGAGGCGGCAGAATCTCGTCAAAACTCTCGTAGTTTTGACTCCAAAAGGCCGTATTCCAGACGCGGTTGAGATGGCTGATTTCTTCATAGCGCAGCTCTAGCCAATATCTAAAGTGCCGGGCTGACTCGTCGTCAAAGCTCGCTTGTATATGGCAAGCATATTCATTGTTGATATGCCAAGAAATGACTGCAGGGTGTTTTCCGTAGCGCTTGGCAATTGCGCCTATCAGTCGACGTGCATGACTTCGGTAACTCTCTGAAGCAGGGTTATAGTGTTGTCGCGAGCCAGGCCAGAGCGTTTGGCCTGCAATGTCTATTGGCAGGATGTCTGGATGTTTTTTGCACAACCAAGCTGGAGGTGAAGCTGTGGCGCTTGCCAAGTTCACCTTTATTCCGCCTTGGTGAAGCATTTCAATTATAGTATCAAGCCAGTCAAAACTAAAGATTCCGTCGTTTGGTTCGATCTTGGCCCAAGAAAAAATGCCCAACGAAACACAGTTAACCTGGGCTGCTTGCATAAGCTTAATGTCTTCTTGCCAGACTTCTTGGGGCCACTGTTCGGGGTTGTAGTCAGCCCCAAACAAGATTTCGTCAAAATCAAACAGTTTTTTCATAAGCTTAGTTACTTGATTACTATCAAAACGTGGCTTCCGAACCGCGAGTCATCAAAAGCTTGCCGGTGCGCACAACTTCTCTTATGTCATATGGCTCAAGAACACGATTGATATTGTCTAGGTAGTTGCTCTCGCCCATAGCTTGCAAAATGACTGTTTCGGTGCCCACATCGATTGCCTTACATTCTAGAGCGTGGGCAAGTTGCAAGACTTCCAGTCGGTGTTGACCCGAGCAGTTTATCTTAAACAAAGCAAGTTCTCGTTGAATAATATCGTCTTCGGTTCGGTCACTGGCACTTACGACGTCAACCAGTTTGTTTAGTTGTTTGAGAATTTGAAAGAGTACTTTTTTGTCACCGCTTGCTACGATGTTCATCACCGAAAAACCAGGGTCTCGTGATTCTGAGACCACCAAGCTGTCTATATTGTATGCTCTACGCGCAAATACTAACGAGATACGGATCAAAACACCGGGCTTGTTGGCGACATATAGACTAATTACGTGCTTCTTTATTGGATCTAGATCTTCCATAGAAACTCCTTTGCTTTGATTAAACTTAGGTCGAACCAATGGGCTTGGCCATGCGGGTGCGTGGTGGTTCAAGTATCATATCCGCCATGGCACCACCGGCAGGTATCATTGGAAAGACATTGTCTTCTTTGTCTACTTCTGCTTCAATGATGCAAGGCCCATCGTTGTATGCCAGAGCAGCAGCAACAACGCGCTTTACGTCTGCCGACCTGCGAATGCGAAAACCTTTCATGCCATAGGCGTCTGCAAGCTTAACAAAGTCGGGGTTGCCAACAAGATCAACGCCTGACAGGCGATTGTCATAGAAGAGACTCTGCCACTGACGTACCATGCCTAAGTATTTGTTATTGACTACCAGTATCTTTACCGGCAATTTGTTTACAGCAGCTGTTGAGAGTTCGCATAGGGTCATTTGAAAACCACCGTCGCCTACCACGGCAATGACCGGTTTATCAGGACGTGCAAACTGGGCGCCAATTGCAGATGGAAAACCAAAGCCCATGGTGCCTGCTCCGCCGGAACTTATCCAGCCAAATCTTTCATGAACCAAGAAAAACTGGGCGGCCCACATTTGGTGCTGACCTACGTCTGTGGTGACGATTGCTTTGCCTTTGGTCTGTTGGTAAAACTCATCCATAACATGTTGGGCCGACAGTTTGCCCGTCTTTTTGTAAGCCAGCGGAAAGGATTTCTTCCAACGCTTAACTTGCTTGAGCCAGTCACTGGTATCTCCAGCTTTGGTAACCGAATACAGTTCTTCCAGTACTTTACGAGCGTCACCCAAGATGGTGCAATCCATAGCAAGAGTCTTGTCAAATTCTGCGGCATCAATGTCAATGTGAATTTTTTTGGCATCAACGCAAAACCGTTTTGGGTTGCCTACAATGCGGTCGTCCCAGCGGGATCCAATTGAAATTATCAGGTCACAGGCATCGACGGCCATGTTGGCGTAGGCTGTTCCGTGCATGCCCAACATACCAAGCGAGAGCGGATGGTTTTCTGGAAATGAGCCCTTGCCAAGCAAGGTATTGGTAACCGGAATTTGAAGCTTTTCTACCAACGATACCAGTATGTCATTGGCTCCCGAGATTACCGCACCGTGCCCAGCCAAAATGATGGGGCGCTTGGCGTTTTCAATAAGAGTCGCCGCTTGTAGTATATCTGCCTTCTCGCCATGTTCTGGGATAGTGTAGCCTGGTAGCTGATGGGGCTCGTCCCAGTTTGGCTCAAAGCTTGCAGAACTGATGTCTTTAGGTATGTCGATAAGTACCGGACCTGGACGACCGGAGTTGGCGATAAAAAATGCTTCGCTGAATATTCTTGGAATATCATTGACGTTTTTAATAAGGTAGGAGTGTTTTACGACAGGAAAGCTAATACCGCTAACGTCAGCTTCTTGAAAAGCGTCCATACCGAGATTCCAAGTTGTTTGTTGACCGCAAACGACTATCATCGGAACACTATCCATTTGAGCAGTGAGAATGCCCGTGATTGTGTTGACGGCGCCTGGACCGGAAGTAACGAGTACGACGCCGGTTCTACCACAGGCTCTCGCGTATCCGTCGGCCATGTGAACAGCACCTTGCTCGTGCCTGGTCAGGATAAATTTAAGAGGTGAATCATAGAGTGCGTCAAAAATAGGTATGGCTGCGCCACCTGGTAAGCCAAACACATAGTCAACTTTCTGCCTTCGAATGCTTTCTACGATAGCTTCTGCTCCGGTAATTGTCTTTTCTGGCATGATGGCCTCCGTAATTAACTAAAATATAGACCGATTTGATGAATATGTCAAACACTGCTCCCAAATGTTGTGACATTCGTAGATAAAACAAGGTGGTTTTGATGTTCGTTTCAGAATTGTAATCCTTTTATGCCAAAAAATTGTTGATTATATAATAAAATATCGAATAAAAAGATGGAAACCTTACAGTTTCTGCTAGCCGGCTAATCAAGTTTTTTCACAACTGGCCATAGTTTTTGTGGGCAGATAGTTTTTCTAAGTGTTATAGTGTGCGTATGGCACAAAAAATTAGCATTGTTGGAGCAGGTTTTGGTGGTTTGGCGAGTGCTATCCTACTCGCTGCGCAGGGATGGCAGGTAACGATCTACGAAAAAAACGATTCAGTGGGCGGCAGAGCTCGCGTGTGGAAAAAAGACGGTTACACAGTCGACATGGGACCAAGTTGGTACTTGATGCCAGAAGTCTTTGAGAACTTCTTTAGTAAGCTAAATCGCAAACGAACAGACTACTATCAACTAAATAAGCTTGATCCCTACTATCGTATTTTTTTTGCCGATGGTGACACAGTGGATATTAAGGATGACAAAGAACACAATCGGCAAGTCTTTGCTAGATTAGAACCCGGCGGTGACGTAAAACTTGATAGCTACCTATCGGAGGCATCTTATAAATATAAAGTTGCTATGGATCAGTTTTTGTACCGGGACTACCGGTCTATATTCCAGTTTTTAAACAGAAAGCTGATTGTCGAAGGCAGCAAACTTGGAATTTTTAAAAGCCTTGATCGATACGCTAAAAAGTTTTTTAGCTCCAAAAAGGCCAGACAAATTCTAGAATATGCCATGGTTTTTCTGGGCAACAGTCCTGAAAATGCACCGGCCCTCTATTCAATCATGAGCCATGTTGATCTAAACTTGGGTGTTTTCTTTCCACAAGGTGGCATGGCTGCTTTGGTTGCAGGCTTGGAAAAACTGGCATTGGAACTTGGTGTAGTTATTAAAACAAATCAAGCAGTCCAAGCGATTGTCTGTAAGGATGGCTTGGCACAAGCCCTTCAGATCGATGGGCAGCAGCATGCTTGCGACTACGTGCTCGCCAACGCCGACTATGCCCATGTTGAACTTGACCTTCTCGACCAAAGGCATAGGACTTTCAAAAAGAGCTTCTGGCAAAAAAAAGTCTTGGCGCCAACAATGTTTATCATCTATTTGGGACTCAACAAAAAACTAAAGTCAGTTGTTCATCACAATCTCTACTTTGCTACAGATTGGGAAAATCATTTTGACACTATATTTAAGACAAAAATCTGGCCAGACGATCCATGTTACTACGTCAGTGTTGCGTCGTATGATGACCTATCGGTTGCGCCAAAAAACAAAGAGAATGTCTTTTTTCTGGTGCCGGTAGCGCCTGGCTTGGATGACAATGACGAGTTTAGGCAGGTCTATGCCAAAAAAATATTGGATCACTTTGAAAAAATCAGCGGTGAGTCACTCACGGACAGCGTTGATTTTATGAGGCTCTATTCACATAGAGACTTTATTGCTGACTACAATGCTTATCAAGGAAGTGCATTGGGTCTATCGCATACTTTAATGCAGACGGCAATTTTTAGACCATCAATGCGCTCCAAAAAAGTGAAGAATTTATTTTACGCCGGTCAATACACCCACCCAGGTGTTGGGGTTCCGATGACGTTAATAGCTGCAGATATAATTAGCGGCATTTTTTCCGATCTAAAAAGTAAATCAAAAAAGGGGATGTCCTAAATGGCAGTACACCCAGAACAAGTGGAAACCTTCAAAAAGGGTAGTACCACGTACTTCAATTCCAGTCTATTTTTTCCGCCCCATGTTCGTGACGATGTAGTTAGGCTCTATGCCTTTGTTAGAGTCGCCGACAACTTTGTCGACGCTCAACCGCAAGATAGTCAAGGATTTCTACAATTTAGAAAAAGTTGGGAATTGTCTAATCGAGGGCAGCGATCCGGAAATTTAATTATTGATGATTTTGTGGGCTTGTCAAAAGAATATGCATTTGAGGAGGCGTGGACTATTGCCTTCTTGGATTCAATGCAAGCAGACCTTAGTATCGGGCGTTATGAAACCATAGAACAATTGCTTGCTTATATTTACGGAAGCGCGGAAGTCATAGGTTTGTACATGGCTCGCATTCTTGGCCTTTCTGAAAAAGCTGCCAGTGCAGCCTGCATGCAAGGCAGGGCCATGCAAATGATCAACTTCATTCGCGATGTATATGAGGATCATCAATTGGGGCGCTACTATTTGCCCATGAGCGAAACCACTTTAGAAGAACTTTCTCCCACCGTAGTTTTTGCAGCCCGGCAAGAGTATCAAAGATTTGTAAGGGCACAACTTGAGCGCTATCTTGACTGGCAAAGTCAAGCTGAACAAGGTTATAGCTATATTCCATGGCGTTTTTTGATTCCTGTTAAAACCGCCAGTGATATGTACAATTGGACTGCGCGCCGGATTGCAAAACAACCCTTGATTGCCTTTGAAACCAAAATTAAGCCCCCAAAATGGCGTATTGTCCTTCAAGTCTTAGTTAATGTGGTAATTTGTCGCTTTTTGACCAAGGCCAAGCTTGGGCCTGTAACAACTAATAGGGGGTCAATCGGTGTTTGATTTACTTGCCAAAGCCAAACCTTTGCTTAAAGAACAGTTACACGACTTTCTCTCAAAAAAAAGGCTAGAAACTGACAAGGTTGGACAATGGTCTTTGGATCTTATAGATAGACTTGAGGACTATACGTGTCGAGGTAAAATGATTAGAGGCGCTTTGGTAGAATTTGGACATGGACTCTTTGCTAATTCGACTCAGTCCAGTAAGGACCACCTTGCCTGCTTGCAGGTTGGTGTTGCTATGGAACTGTTTCAAAGTATGTTGCTGATTCATGATGACATAATGGACCAAGATGATCAACGGCGAGGTCAGCCGTCTATTCACGCGCAGTACCGAAATATAGAAAGTATTAAGAACTTAAGTGAATCAAACCGGCTGTCCGAGTCGATGGGGATATGCGTCGGTGATGTTGCATCATTTTTTGCTTTTGAGGTTTTGGCATCTTTGGATTTGGACCATCAACTGGTGCGAAAGCTTTTGGTATTTTGTGGAAAAGAACTGGCCTTGGTAGGTATTGCGCAAATGAATGACGTCTACCACGGCACTGTTGCACAGGAACTCGATAAAGAAGCGATCCTGTCAATATATCGCTACAAGACTGGCCGCTACACCTTTTCTTTACCTATGATTTGTGGCGCTATCATCGCTGGCGTATCCCAAGATGAGCGTCAACAACTTGGGAAAATAGGTGAGACAATTGGGCTCATCTTTCAGATTAAGGACGATGAGATTGGGCTTTTTGGTGCAAGCGTAAAGATTGGCAAACGACTTGGTTCAGACATTGTTGAGAACAAAAAAACATTGCATAGACTTGCTTACAAAGTCCTGCTTGAGCAGAGTGGTTACCTGCTACCGGCATGCTTTGGAAAAAAGGATGCCAGTCAGGCAGAGCTTGACCAAGTCCTGGCGGACCTAAGGCAACGCGGCGTCGCCAAAGAAATAGATCGGGAGCTATCACAACTATCCGTTTTGGCAAGGGCAGAGATAGACGCCCTTGAGAATGTTTCAAAGGAAAAAAAAGCTAAACTTATAGATTTACTTGACTTCAATATTTCGCGAACCAGCTAGCATCCCGCTATCACACAGTTAGTAAGCACACATGGTTTTGGCAAAGTAACTATGTATCAAGGGATTATCACCAAGCTCGGGATGGAAGGTTGCAACCAACATGTTTTTTTGCAAGGCCAGAATAGTTTGACCGTTAAACTGTGAGCATATAACAGTATCAACAGAACAAGAACGAATAATAGGTGCTCGAATAAAGACGCAGTTTAAAACACTTGTGACCTGGTGCGGTGGCAGCGATATGTCAGCTATGGCTTCAAAACTGTCGATTTGTCGGCCATAGGCGTTTCTTACAATCACAATATCCATCACATCAAGTTTTGTTTGATCAGAATTTTCTATTTCTTTGGCCAAAAGTATTGCGCCGGCGCAGGTCCCAAAGGCGGGTAGTCCCGCCAATAAAGCTTGTTTGATTGCTTCGGTTAAGCCCCGTCGGTCCATGAGCATACCAATTGTTGTGCTCTCCCCACCTGGGATAACCAAACCGCGTAGCGAACCAAGCTGGTCAAGTTCTTTAAACGGCCGAGCGTCGATTCCCAACGAAGCGAACATTGCCAGGTGCTTGTCAAAAGCGCCTTGCAACGAAAGCACCCCAATGTATGACACTTCTCTTACCAGCCGCGGCTTGAAATCTTTTCTTGCTTGTCCATGGTAGAAACGTTGATGCCGACCATAGCTTCTCCAAGATTGCGGCTAATTTCTACTAGTTTGTCAGGATTATCGTAGTGAGCAACGGCATCAACAATGGCTCTGGCTCGTTTTAGCGGATCGCCTGATTTGAATATGCCTGAGCCAACAAAAACTGCTTGCGCACCAAGCTGCATCATCAAGGCAGCGTCGGCAGGTGTTGCTACTCCACCAGCCGAAAAATTAGGTACGGGAAGCTTGCCCGTTTTGTGAATTTCATAAACCAGATCAAATGGAGCACCAAGATTCTTGGCTTCGGTCATTAATTGTTCTTGATCCAAGGCCTGCAGGCGACGAATGCCGTCTTTTACCGCTCTCATGTGGCGAACCGCTTCTATTACGTCACCAGTCCCGGCTTCCCCTTTGGTTCTAATCATAGCCGCGCCTTCGCCAATGCGCCGGAGGGCCTCACCAAGATCACGGCATCCACAGACAAAAGGCGATTTAAACTCATGTTTCCAAATATGATACTGGTCATCGGCTGGCGTTAAGACTTCCGACTCATCAATAAAGTCAACGCCGAGTGCTTGCAAAATCTGCGCTTCAACAAAATGCCCAATCCGCACCTTTGCCATAACGGGTATGGTGGCAACTTTCTTAATCTTTTCAATCATATCTGGATCGCTCATACGGGCTACGCCGCCTTGAGCTCTGATGTCTGCTGGCACACGTTCCAAGGCCATCACCGCTTGGGCGCCAGCATCTTGAGCTATTTTGGCTTGTTCAGCATCGGTGACGTCCATAATAACACCACCCTTGAGCATTTCTGCCAGTCCTACCTTAGTTTTCCAGGTAGAAACTTGGCGTTCAGACCATAAGGACGTACTCATTTGTAACCTCAATTTATATGTAAGTATGCCACTTAACTTAGTTCTTCCTGAGTGGCGATGTATTAACATAAAGGTTTTGATGGTGCAAAGTCAATTATTGTGGGTGCTTCATACAAGTTTTATCCTGTGATAAGCTGATTGCATGAATTTAGTTGCGCGCAGGAAAGAAGAAGCTTGTCATGCTATCGAAAGTGCTTGCAAGAGTATCGGTCGGGACGCCTCTGAAGTGAGTATCATGGCGGTGACCAAGACTCATTCTTTAGAAACTGCACAACTGGCGATAGACGCTGGTATTTCCTTGTTGGGCGAAAACCGACTTCAAGAAGCCCAGCAGAAGTTTACACGTCCAGAGCGCTCATTTAGTCTGACCTTAATTGGACACCTTCAAAAAAATAAAGCAAAGAAAGCTGCTCTTTTCTTTGACGCTATCCACTCTGTCGACAGCTTGGAGTGCGCACAAATGCTAGCCAAGTCATGTGAAGAAACCAACAAAACACTTGAAATACTGCTTGAGTATAAATCAAGCCAAGATCAAAATAAGACTGGCTTTGATTCCGAAGACAGTCTCAAACGCGAGCTAGATTCGATACTAGAGCTCAAGAACCTCAAGGTCGCTGGATTGATGACAATTGGACCGCTTGGCAATGACGACTACCTTAATCGGCAGGCTTTCTCTAAGACCCGCGTCTTGTTTGAAAGCATCAAGAGTTCACACAAACTGGCCGAGTGGCAAACGCTTTCGATGGGCATGTCGGGAGATTTTGTTTCCGCTGTTGAAGAAGGATCGACCTTAGTAAGGCTCGGAACCTACTTGTTTGGATCAAGACCATGATGTTCAAAAAGTTTGGTGTTTTTTCTCTTAGTTTGCTCTTTATTGGCCTTAAGGTCTTCTCACAGACAGGCACCAGCACAAGTTTGGCGACAGGCTCTACAAGCTCGACTACCATCATAAGCAATACCTCGACTACGCTCGCCACAAGTATTGGAGCCCTGCTCAATCCACCACGAGCGCCTTACAACCCCGCTCCGTATAGGCAAGGTGAATTTCCAGAATGGGCAGAGGATCTGCGGCGTGCAGAGATTGTAGCGGTAGGAACAATTCCTTTTACCTTCTTGGTTTCGAGTATTTTCTTTGACACCTATAGGTATATCGATAAAGCATCCACGGGATCTGCTGATGCTTTGCAATACGCACCCTTTTTTATTGGCGTCTTTAATCCGAATGTTGCCAAATTGCCTTATACCAGTGACGACATTGTAACTCTTTTTGTGAGTTCCATAATTTTTTCGGCAGTCTTGGCTGTAGTCGATAATCTGATCTTAAACGAACAGCGAGAGAGATTGCGTAAAGAAGTAGCCGAAATCAAAAGAAGAGAAAACCAAGCAATGGTGGTCGTACCCGAAGAAGGCCAGAAACCGACCGAAGAACGAGCACCTAGTGGTACTCTTCAAACGACAGAACCATAATGGAACTGCAGCCTAAACAGACACGCAATGATAGACCAGCGCTTAAGCGTTACGTCTTGGTAGTCGACGAATGCACTGACGGAAAGCGAATCGATCAGGCCTTGGTTGGAAGAATTGATGAGCTAAGCCGTTCACAAGTTCTCAAGCGCTTGGTTTCCGTCAAGCTTGCAGGCAAACCTGTCAAGCCATCGGCTTTGGTGCGAAGCGGTGATACCCTGGAAATAGAACTGAGCATTCCACCGCTTTCTGATTCATTGATAGCCCAAGAAATGGATTTGGACATCATCTACCAAGACCAAGACGTTTTGGTCGTCAACAAACCCTGTGGACTGGTGGTTCATCCCGCGGCTGGCAATCGGCAAGGAACTCTTGCAAATGGTCTCTTGTTCCAGCTTAATAAGGAGCAGCAGGATGACTTTGATGACGAAACCAGGCCTGGTATCGTACATCGTTTGGACAAGGATACTTCTGGCGTCATGATAACCGCCAAAAAGCAAAAATCTCTCGAGTTTTTGTCCCAACAGTTTGCGGATCGAACTAGCCGCAAGTACTATTTAGCACTAGGCCAAGGCCGCACTTTTTTTCAAACCAATCAAATAATTGACGTCCAAGGTTTTTTGGCAAGAGATAAACAGCATAGGCAAAAATTTTGTTATGACGAAAAAATTGGTAAAGCCGCACATACGGTTTTTGTAGTATTGGCCCAGTACAAAAACAAGACGTTGTTTTTAGTAAAACCCCGTACAGGTCGAACTCATCAGATCAGAGTTCATGCCTCCAAACTTGGCGTTCCGCTTTGTGGTGATGTGCTTTATGGCAACAAAGACAACGCCAAGCGACTAATGCTTCATGCTTGGCAACTTGTGGTCAAACTACCAAGCGACAAACAAGAGCACGTTTTTACTGCACCAGTGCCCCAGGAATTTATTGATTTTGCTCAGTCAGCTGGTTTGTCGCAGCTAAAAGCGCCAGAAGTAGACATTTAAATAAGCTAGTAGATTTTTTGTTGTAGGTCTGGGTTGCAGCGTCTTTCTATCGAGAGCGTGCTCGGTGGTCCAAAGGCAGGTAGAACGAGGGTTGTATTTGCCAATTCAAAAAAACTCTCTTGAATACATTGGATGAGCAGAGCTCGGCCGTAACCTTGGTCAGCGTTGTGTACCATTCCAGCCGAAAAAAGCTCACCCGGAAACAAAAAATTATCGATATGAAAAGCAATTGAGTCAGGCAGATGCCCAGGAATAAAGAAGGGTCTAATTGCAAATCCTGCACAATCGAATACAGGCACACTCTTGATGTTGGTGATTGTGCAAGCATCAAGACTGTCGCTGCCTCCAAACACTTCAAAACTATAGATTCTTTCTAGCGTCCTGACGGCTTGTAGGCCAACTTTATCCACATGCGTAAAAAGCACAGCCTTTAGTTCTTTGCCCTGAGAATCAAGAATTTCAAAGAGCGGAAGATCGACCCGCTTTGGGTCTATCAAAATTGCCTCTTTTTTGTTGTCTTGACTGACGATGTATGAGTTGCTCAACGATTCAGGCGAAAAATAAATCTGAACATTCATATAAAGAACGCGTCCTCGGCATTGGAGTATTGAAAAGAATAGATTAGTGCATCAGCTTTGCTAAAATACACTCCTTTAAGATTGCAGTCTTCAAATAGAGTTTCCGAGAACTCAGTAGCAATAAATCGATTGTACATTAAATCATTGCTATAGAAATGTATATTGTTTCCTGTGGCTCCGTTGAAGTTGCATTGAATAACATCTGACTCCGCAATTTTAAACTGCACCAAATGTGCGCAACCAAAAACGGATTCAATAATCTTGCAATGATCAAAATGGCCCTTTTCAAAGACAGCGTCGTCAAAAAAAACAAAAGCGAACTGACAGTTTTTCCATGTGCAATTGGTAAAACTGGCTTGAGAAAAATCGCAGTTAACAAACACTTTACCAAAGAAATCAAAATCTTTTATCACTAAGCCCGAAAAATTGAGGTTCTGAACTAAGTTTTCGTGCTCTAAGAAGCTGCATGCAGCAGTTTGCAATGCGTCACCTTGATGATGATGGCTAAGGCAATAGATTTCATCTTTGAATATGGTCTTTGAGCATCCTGGTTGCAAACATTGAACTCGTTTAATCATCAATCTTACCATAAGCCGATAGACAAGCTTTCGCAAGGGTATCGAGCTTTCATTGCACTATCCTTCCTACAATTACTACTTGTGATACGTCATCAAGACGGAGTACACTACGGTATGGCATCGTGTTATCATTGTGGGACCTTGATTCTGACCTTAAGTTTGATCGGACGAACAAGTGAATGTGAAAAATGTCACGCCGATTTGAGGGTTTGCAAGAACTGCGCATGGTACGCGCCAGGGCAACACTGGGACTGCCACGAGAATATTCCCGAAGCAGTAACTGACAAACAACGTGGCAATTTTTGTGACTACTTCCGCCTCAATGACAATAGTCCAAATGGTGGCACAAACAAGACTTCTCAAGGCGAGCAGATTGCTCGATCCCGTTTTAAGGCACTTTTTGATGATACTCCTGGGGAATAATTGAAAACGTGATGCAGGAAATTGCTTTTGTGGATTCAGGTATTGGGGGACTACCTTATTTGTCAGCGCTACGGGAGAAGCTTCCGCAGGCTCCAATTATCTATGTTGCTGACAATAAGAATTTCCCCTACGGCAGCAAAGACGAAACCCAAATACGCAAAGGCATGCTTGAGCTGGTTGCATCGATCCTTAAGCGCTATAATCCAAGTTTGTTGGTTGTTGCCTGCAACACAGCTTCGGTCGTTGCACTCGAAACACTTCGTTCAAATTTCTCGGTACCCTTTGTCGGCATTGTACCGGCGGTTAAGCCTGCGGCTATAGCCAGTAAGACGCGCAGTATTGGTGTGCTTGCCACAGAACGCACCATCAAAGGTGACTATCTCGAAGCATTGATTACCAAGTACGCAAATGATTGCCGCGTCACCAAAGTCGCTGCCAGCGAACTGATAAGCCTCATAGAAAAGGATCCTTTTATCGAAGACCCATTGGCCTTTAAGAGGCTTTTTGAAGAGGCGCGAGTTAGTTTTGAGCGCCAAAGTGTTGATACGGTTGTGCTTGGTTGTACGCACTTCCTGCACGTTGCAAAAGAGTTTGAGCAGTATTTTGCCAATCGATTTACCATTATGGATTCACGCGATGGTGTGGTCAACCAAACGCTCAGAATAATCGAAAGTCTTGGCCTTATGCAGGGTTATGAAAGTATTCTTGAGAGTGATCATACTGCTAAGCAGTTGTTTCTGAGCAAAGAAGTAGTCAATTCATCGCTTTATCAAAGAGTGGCATCGCGTTATGGTTTGAGTTTTGGAGGAATAATCTGAGCAATTCGGATTTGGTTGAAGGACAGGTTCTGTGGGGAAGTCAGAACATATACGCGGTTCAAGTACCCACTATTGGTAATGGTCCGATTGTCGAGTGTCGGATAAAGGGCAAAAAGCTCTTTTTGAACGAAGAAGCCTACAATCCATTGGCGCCGGGCGACTGGGTGCAGATTGAGCTCGATACTGCGAGCAAACAAGGAATGATTGTAGACAGATTAAAACGAAGCAATGCCCTAGAGCGCTGGAATCGTAAGCGCGAGGCAAGTCAGACCCTAGTTGCCAACATTGATCTCTTAATAATTGTTGCTTGTGTCACGTCGCCGCCTTTTAGACCGCGATTTGTTGACCGATGCTTGGCTCTAGCCGAGTATTCGCACTTAAAGCCTTTGATTGTTATAAACAAAGCAGATCTGGGGGTCAGCGATGAAGATGAGGCAAGAATTCTCAACTACGCTAAAATGGGCTATGAAGTGTTACTAGCTTCGGTAATACAAGACGAAGGTATCAAAGAACTAAAAGAACGAATTGCAGGATTGCTTGTTGCGTTTATTGGTCAGTCGGGAGTCGGAAAGTCGAGTTTGTTATTGGCACTTGATCCAGAAATAAAGACAAAAGTTGGCATAGTAAATAAAAAGTATCAAAGGGGAATCCATACCACCACGCTGGCACGCTGTTGGCCGGTTGACTTCGCTCGTGGCATAATTGACACCCCGGGCATTCGGCAATTAGAGATTCCACACTTTGAACCGCAAAATTTAGCCTTGATGTTTATTGATATTGCCCCGCATGCAAAGAATTGCCAGCTATACAATTGTCAGCATCGAGACGAACCAGAATGTGCTGTAGTCAAGGCAGTTGAAGACGGCTTGATCTTCGCTGATCGCTATCAGGCCTATCGACGAATAATCGATGCCGAGGAAGATTGAGCGATGGACCAGCATGCCAAGTTTGTGCTCGAGTTTGATCAAATTATTAGCAGACTGAGGCAGCATTGCCTCTGCGAGACTAGCTCTCTTGCATTGGAATCGGATTTTGTGTTGTCTTCAACGGGATTTGATGTGCTCAGAGACCAGCTTCCTCACTTCAGTCGACTTGTCTATACACTTTTAAAACACCTGCAATGTCAAGAATTGCGACCGCACGCTTCTATTGTTGACATTAAAGAATGTCTGTTGATGCTTTTTAAAGACGGAGCCGTGCTCGAACTGGAGCAACTAGCCGATCTTTTGAGTTTTATTTCTGGCTTTGAATCAATTAAACTTTTTTTGCAAAACCTTCCCGCGGCCAGCGAGGACCGAAGTTTCGTCGGATTTGAGCAAGAAATTGAATTTCTGCTCGATTTTTTGCGTGACCTGCCTGATTTGAGGGAACTCTCTCGATTTATGCGACGGTACATTGACGAACAGGGTTTTCTGAAGGAAGACCAGATTCCAGAACTTAAGGCCGCAAGGTTACACATTATTTCTCGCAAGGCAGAACTTACCAAGGGAGCGCAGAGTATAATCTCGCAAAACCAAACGATCATTTCTGGTGATTTTGCAACTACGCGAGACGGTCGTATGGTAATTCCGCTTAAGGCTGATTTTAAAGGTCGGCTTCCAGGCTTGGTCCATCAAAGTTCTAGTAGCGGAGCCACCCTCTATTTGGAGCCCTTTGAGATGGTTGAGAAAAACAACGCAGTGTCACAGGCCGAAAACGAGTATCAACAAGAAGTGCTCAGGATAGTGCGCATGATTTCTGCTCGTTGTGTAGCTGATAAAGTCGCCTTACAAAGTGCGCACCATGCTGTTCAAACATTTGACAATTATTTTTGCAGAGCATCATTTGCCCGTGACTATCAGGGATCGTTGATCGGCATAGGCCAGCACGTCTGCTTGCTGGAAGCGCGACACCCATTGCTTGGCAAAAAGGCCGTGCCAATTGACTTGGTTTTTCCAAGCGACAAGCGACTTTTGGTGGTCTCTGGACCAAATACCGGCGGAAAAACCGTCGCATTAAAAAGCCTTGGGCTGTTCTGTTTAATGAATCAAGCTGGTTTGCTCCTGCCTTGTAGCCAAGAATCGAGCATTCCTATCTTTGACAACGTGTTTGCCGATATTGGTGACGAACAATCGATCAGTGCCAGCCTGTCGACTTTTTCGGGCCACTTGGCTCAGATCGCCCATATTATTCGCCAAGCGCAACACGGCAGTCTAATTCTAATCGACGAGCTTGGTTCTGGTACGGACCCAGATGAAGGAGCAGCTCTTGCAATGGCAGTAGTTGAAAGGCTTTTGGACACTAAGCCAACAATGATGGTCACCAGTCATCATTCGGCCATCAAGGCGCTCGCTATGAGCAATCCAATGGCGAGCAACGCAAGCATGGCGTTCTCTGAAACTGAACACAAACCAACCTATCGCGTCATTGCTGGACTGCCCGGCCAAAGCCATGCCTTGGATATTGCTCAGAATCTTGGCTTTGAAACCACGGTTATTGCGCGTGCGCGAGATCTATATGGAAAAAAAGAATCGGCACTTGATCAATTAATGTCATCAATGCAAGAACAAGTCGCGGCGGCTAGAGAGTTGCATATTCGCAATCAAGACCGAGCTGCCGAGCTACGTTTAGGCATTGAAGCTAGCCAACGAAAAGAAAAAGAACTGCAGCAAAGAGACTTAGAACTACAAACTTTACAGCAGCACCAAGCTGGCGAGTTTCTCAAACAATCAAGAAGCAGTGTAGAAAAGTTGTTACGTGAGCTTTCTGATCTCAAGTCATCTCTGCTAAGTGAGCAGCATAGGCAGGAAGTTGAAGAGCAGTCAAAAAAGATTCGCCAAGAGTTATTGCAATTGTCAAATATAGAAGAACACAAACGTCAAGAATTAGAACTCAAAAGAACACTGCAAAGATCCAACCTTGCTAGAGTGCCAACACTTGGTGATACCGTAGTACTCTTGACTGGCGGACCACAGGGAACACTTGAACGCCTCAACAAAGACGGATCCTGGCAAGCTAGCTTTAAGGGCAAGTTAATGAAGCTCTCACTGGGAACGTTTGAACTAGTGCATGAACAAGCAAGTAAAACCAAACCTAAGATAAGCTTTAGTTACGATCAATCTATGCCCGCACAGCTCCAGATTGATGTGAGAGGCATGCGTATGGGAGAGGCCAACGACCACGTAATAAAACAATTGGATGCCGCGCATGTTCAAGGAACTGAGTTCTTTTATATTATCCACGGCAAGGGGGAGGGTATCCTTCAGACTTCAATTCGGGCTATCTTAAGTCAGTCAGCGCTGGTCCAAAAATTGGAGTTTGCTCTGCCACAGGATGGTGGCACCGGTAAGACGATTGTGTACTTAAAGAGGTAGCTATGAAAACGAGAGTCAATTTACGCCCATTTCCCGGACTTTGGTCTTTAATTTGTTTGATAGTCGGGTTGGTCACTCTGCTCACATCTTGTTTCCAAGTTCAAATGGACCTAGTATTTTTTAAGAACATGGATGGTACCGTGACTTTTAGCTATCAGATTCCTCAAAAATACTTTGATATTGCCAAAATAGAAACGAATTCCAACAGTGCCCTACTACCCTTAGAAAAATCTACAATTGAAGAATCCTTGCTTTCGTTTCCGGGTTTGGCTCTGCAAAACTGGCAACAAACCGTTGACAACGGTATCGTCAAGACTTTGTTTACCATAGCTTTTGACAATCCCGAGCATGTCTCTCCACTGTTAAACAATTGGGATACCAGCATTGAGAAGCAAGCCAATGGCAAGTATAAATTTGTTCAAAAACTTCGACAAGCCAGCATAGCGGCTGCCGAGTCTGAGAAGTTCGCTGGCTTTTTTAAGGGAATGAAACTGCTTACTTCGCTAACTAGTCAGACGGTTCATGAGAGAACTGGAGACTTTCAAGTGGGGAGTAGTAGTTCTAAGTCCACCTTCGTCCTTACTGAAGCAGAGGTGTTCTCAAGCTCAGCCGCTAAAGAATGGATAATCATTTATTGATTTTTCACTTTTTTTCTGTTGCGAAATAAGTATCATTTAAACTAAAATTGACACTACAGGGGGCATCCATGGAACACCAGCTGCAAGAGCTGATAGAAAAAATCAAGCGCGAGGGGTACGAGAGTGCAGATGTGCAGGCTCGTCAACACATAGACGCAGCGCAGACAGAAGCAAAAAATATACTTGATGATGCCAACAAAAAAGCAGCTCAACTTGTTGAGAAAGCAAAAAAAGAAATAGAACAGTTGCAAGATTCTAGCAAAGCGGCACTTAAGCAAGCAGCGCGTGACGTCAGTATTACCGTGCATAAGCAACTTCAAGCGCTTTTTGGCAAACTTTTGAAGGACGCTGTTGCCGCTAAGTATGACAACGCTGTATTGGAAGAAGCAATAGTGGCCTTGGTAAAAAATTGGGCCAACTTGCCCGAAGGTGCTGAGATTCAAGTTTCAGCAGAAATTCAGAAGAAGCTTCAGGATCTTGTAAAATCAAAAGTCCCTGAGCTCGCAAAAAAAGGCATTAGTATCAATGCATCACCGGATGTAAGCCTTGGTTTTAGGATTCAAGAAAAAGATGGGAATTCTTACTTTGACTTTGGCGTCGAAACCGTAGCCGAAGCCTTGTCCGCTTTTGTAAATCCTTTGCTTGCAGAACTTTTGACGGCAAAGGACTAAGGTGTGGAGCAGTACTATTTCCTGCTATCGAGTCTTCCGGCATTAAGTCCCGAAGCAAGTCAAGTTATTTCTCTTGAGGATTTCTTGGCGACTTCTCGTGACTGGCTGAACGAGCGCGATTGGCTCTTGTTGACCGAGGCAAAGCTAGAACCTGTATATACAGATAATAGCAATAGGGTTGTTTCTTCTTGGTTGGCTTGGGAAAGTGGCCTTCGCAATGCCATGCTCAGGATCCGCAGTTCCAAGTCTTCACAGGACGCAGGTCAATATGCGCGCAAGGATCAGCAGGGGAATGACTTCCAAGCTTTCCATGAAGTCAGCGAGCTGGCAAGAACTGCGAGCAATGCCTCAAATCCTTTAGAAGCAGAACTTTTACTTTTAAAAGGTCGATGGAACTTCTTGGATTCACTTGAGCTGGGTCATTTCTTTGATATTGAAAGACTTATTGTTTATAAATTAAAAGTATTGCTCCTGCAAAGGAAGAATCAAATGACAGTTGCGCTTGGGCAAGAACATTATCGTTTGGCCTATGAGGCAGTAGCTGCAACGTTTCCGCTTAATTTGGAATAAGGAATGGAGTATTCGGCATGATAGATACCCAAGGACTCGTAGTTGGTGTCAATGGCAACATGGTTACGGTAGAGGTGCAAGGCGATGTATCTCTAAACGAAGTTGGATATGTCCTCGTCAAGGATGCAAAGCTTAAGGCCGAGGTCATCCGAGTTCGAGGTAAATTAACAGAAATGCAAGTTTTTGAAATTACCACCGGGATTGGCATAGGTGACAAGGTAGAGTTTACCGGCGAGCTTTTGACGGTAGAACTGGGACCAGGCCTGCTTAGTCAAGTTTACGATGGACTCCAGAATCCCTTGCCTGAACTTGCACAAAAGTGTGGTTTCTTCTTGGAACGTGGAATGTACATGAAGTCCTTGGAACGAAGCAAAAAGTGGAAGTTTACTCCAATTGCTAAGGTCGGAGACATCGTTAAACGTTCAGACAGTATTGGCTGGGTTCCAGAAGGTATTTTTGAGCATCAGATTATGGTACCTTTTGGTCTCTATGACACCTATACTGTAGTTTCAATTGCCAAGCCAGGCGACTATACGGTTGAAGAAGAGATTGCGCAGATTAAAGATAGTCAAGGAAAGATTTCAAAGTTGACTATGAAGTTCACATGGCCAGTAAAGAAAGCAATAGATTCCTACAGCAAACGACTACGACCAAGCAAACAAATGGTTACCAAAGTACGTATTATTGATACTTTTTTGCCGGTAGCTCTGGGTGGAACTTACTGTATCCCAGGCCCATTTGGTGCAGGAAAAACGGTTTTGCAACAGGTCACCAGCCGCAACGCAGAAGTTGATATTGTAATCGTCGCGGCTTGCGGTGAGCGCGCCGGCGAAGTCGTAGAAACCCTAAAAGAGTTTCCTGAGCTCATGGACCCCCGAACCGGAAGAACCTTGATGGAAAGAACCGTTATTATTTGTAATACCTCTTCTATGCCAGTAGCCGCCCGCGAAGCTTCAGTCTATACGGCAGTAACGCTCGCAGAATACTACCGGCAAATGGGTCTTCACGTACTTTTGCTTGCCGATTCAACCAGCCGATGGGCTCAAGCCATGCGTGAAATGTCAGGCCGCCTAGAAGAAATACCAGGAGAAGAAGCCTTTCCAGCTTACTTGGAATCTACGATAGCGAGTTTTTATGAACGAGCGGGTATCGTGGAACTTAAGAATGGAAAGATTGGTTCGGTTACGATTGGTGGAACGGTATCGCCGGCAGGTGGTAACTTTGAAGAACCGGTAACTCAAGCCACCTTAAAAGTTGTTGGTGCTTTTCACGGACTTTCCAGAGACCGCGCAAACGCTAGAAAGTTTCCATCGGTGCACCCACTGGAAAGTTGGTCAAAGTACAGTGGTTGTATAGACAATGAAAAAACCGACTACGCTCGAGGCCTGCTTTTCCGCGGCAACGAGGTAGGTCAAATGATGAAAGTTGTTGGCGAAGAAGGAACAAGTCTGCAAGACTACTTAGTATTTGAGAAATCAGAGTTCTTCGACCGAGTTTATCTGCAACAAGATTCGTTTGATCCAGTAGATGCTTCGGTGTCAGTTGAAAGACAACGCTATGTATTTGATCTATTGTTTGAGATTGTAACCGCAGAGTTTAGTCTAAAGAACGCCCGCGAAGCGCGAGAGTACTTTAACAAGCTTCGTCAGTTATTCCTTGACTATAACGGTTCCGAATGGAATTCCGACCGCTTTAAACAATCAGAAACCGAAATTAGATCGTTGTTGAATGACAAGAAAACTGGTGTCGTCCACGATGCGCGCGCTCTCGTTCAGAACATTAGTGCATAAGGGGTAGTTCATGCAGAAGGTATACTCACGAATCGAATCAATCTCCGGAAACGTTATCACGGTTAGTGCTAGCGGAATAAGGTACAAAGATCTTGCTCTGGTTAGCACTGCGTTTGGAAAGTCCTTGGCAGAAGTTATTCGCCTCAAAGACGACAAGGTTAGTTTGCAGGTCTATGCCGGTGGACGAGGTATTTCTACCGGTGACGAAGTGCGCTTTCTCGGTCGATCAATGCAAGTATCTTTCTCAGAGAATCTGTTGGGAAGGATCTTTGACGGATCGGCACGACCTCGCGATGGTGGGCCAAGTTTGGAAGAAAACTTGATTGAGATCGGTGGGCCGTCGGTAAACCCAGCTAAACGAATAATTCCAAGAAATATGATTAGAACAGGCATTCCGATGATCGACGTCTTCAATACCTTGGTAGAAAGTCAAAAACTTCCAATCTTTTCAGTGTCGGGCGAACCATATAACCAACTGCTTGCTCGTATTGCTATGCAAGCCGAAGTCGACCTGATAATTCTTGGTGGTATAGGTCTCAAATATGACGACTATCTTTCCTTTAGAGAAACGCTTGAGTCCGGTGGCGCCATGAGTAGGACAATATTCTTTGTTCATACTGCCGCTGACCCAATAGTAGAGGCGCTTTTGGTCCCGGATATTTCTTTGGCTGTTGCCGAGAAGTTTGCTTTGCAAGGTAAGCGTGTGCTTGTCTTGTTAACGGACATGACCAACTTCGCCGATGCCATGAAGGAAATTGCTATAACCATGGAACAGGTTCCTTCTAACCGCGGTTACCCTGGTGACTTGTATAGCCAGCTTGCCAGTCGCTATGAAAAAGCTGTTGACTTTGAAGGAGCAGGTTCTATCACAATTCTTGGTGTAACTAGCATGCCAGGTGATGATGTTACCCATCCTGTTCCCGACAACACAGGTTACATCACTGAAGGACAATACTATTTGAGAAATGGTCGCATTGAACCTTTTGGTTCACTAAGTCGGCTCAAGCAGATGGTCAACGGCAAAACTCGGGACGACCATCGGGCAATCATGGATTCAATGATTACACTTTATGCAAAATACAAAGAGTCCTTAGAAAAACGCTCAATGGGCTTTCAAATGACCGAATGGGACCAGAAGTTGATCAAGTACGGTGAAACCTTTGAGGCAAAACTCATGGACTTGAGTGTCAATATTCCATTGGAACAGGCCCTTGATCTTGGTTGGGCTATACTTGCTGACTGTTTTGATCCAGAAGAAACAGGTCTGCGAAGCAATCTTTTGAAGGAATTTTGGCCCGTTAAAGAGGTTGTTTAATAATGGCGGCGGTAAAGCTTACCAAAAACGAACTTAAGAAAGAAAAAGACTCTCTAAAGCGTTACCAACGCTATTTGCCAACACTTCAGCTTAAGAAGCAGCAATTGCAAATGGTCTTGCGGCAAATTGAGCAGCAAGTGAAGGTGCTTAGAGCCCAACAGCAACTACTTGTCGATCAAGCCAACAATTGGGTTGCAGTATTTGGCGAAGATTTACACCCTGAGCAGTACCTCACGATCAAAGAAATAACTAGTACACGTGGTAATATTGCAGGAATAGACATTCCCGTATTTAAAGACTTAATTTTTCAACAGGCAAGCTATGATCTATTTGAGCTCCCCTTGTGGATTGATGAAGGATTGGAATTGATCAAAAAAGTACTAAGGTTTGATGCCGAACTAAAAGTTTTGGATCGTCAGAATGACTTAGTTTCTCATGAGCTAAGGATTACTTCACAAAGGGTCAACCTCTTCGAAAAGGTCAAAATACCTGATACCAAAAACAACATTCGCAAAATTCAAATCTACCTTGGTGATCAACAAACAGCAGCTGTAGTAAGAGGAAAAATGGCCAAGAACAACCTCTTGAAGGGAGTCGCTCAATGATTGTGGCCATGAAACACTTGACGGTCTTGGCAATTGCAGGTCAAAAAAAACAAGCAGTGCGTGACCTTGAGCAGCTTGGCGTATTGCACGTCGAGATCAATGCCGTTACCAGCAATGATATTGAGGTGCTCAAGCAAAAAGAATCCCAGTACCGACAAGTAATTGCCCTAATCGTTCAAAACTCGCCTAAAAAGCCAAAAAAGCCTAGTGCCGTTGAGCAGAAATTTGATGATCTGGACTTGGAAATTGTTGAACTACTAAAGCGAGGCGAGGCTCTAAAGAACGCGCGAGATGCAAACGAAAGAGTTGTCAAAGAAGTCGAACGACTTTCTGCATGGGGACAGTTTGATCCAAAGACCTTGTCTTTTTTAAAAGAAAAAGGCTTTGAGCTTACTCTTGCCGTCCTAAGTGCGAGCGATGAGAAGCAGATAAAGGGGCAGGCCACTAATCTCATCGTGGGCCGTCCAAAAGGTAAGCTTCTAATTGCAAATCTTGATAGTGGCCTGACCTTGCCAGTGCAAGCTGAGCGCGTTGTGTATCCTGAGCTTTCGCTCAACGAATTTACAGCGCTTGATGCCCAACAAAAAATAGAGATGAAACAAATCCAAGCTGAGATAGCCTCAAAATCAGCTATCATCCCGCACCTTGAAGCACGCATTGATGCAAATGAGCATTTGCTTGTGGTAGCCAGTGTGGAAGCGAGCTTGGACTCTCAGGAAAAATTGGTGCTCGCTTCTGGTTTTATGCCAGTCACCAAAGTGGATTTGGTAAAGGCTTGGGCTCATGAGAAAGCTTGGGGTATAGTTCTGCGCGATCCAATAGCTGGAGAAAGAGTTCCAACTGTACTTAAGAACAAAAAACCTTTTGGGTTGATTAAACCTGTCTTGGATTTTCTTGGTACTTTGCCGGGATATGAAGAGCGAGATATAAGCCCCTATTTTCTTCTATTCATGATCATTTTCTTTGCGATGATTATTGGGGACGCGGTCTATGGCTTGTTGCTTCTGGGCATATCGATTCTTGTGGCTATCAAAAGCATTTTTTCCAGAAAGCCAGTTCCAGCGGCCATCAAGCTCTTGGCAGTCTTTAGTGTTGCCACTACCATTTGGGGGGCAATGAACGGAACATGGCTTGGTTTGGAGTCGGTAAAGCAAATACCGTTCTTTAACTACTTTATGATTCCCGCCTTCGTTAGCCCAGAGACAGGAACACGTACTTTGATGTTCTTATGTTTTACGATTGGCTTGGTTCATTTGACCTTGGCACATCTACTTAAGTTCATCAGGGAAATCAGGCGGGCGCCTCATATCCACGCCTTGGCCCAAATTGGGTGGACCTTGGTGATAAATGCCTCATTTTTCTTAGTGCTTAGTGTAGTTATTGACCCGAAGCTCTATCCAGTTCCTGTTTTTGTGCCTTGGTTTATTGGTATAGGGATGGGACTAGTTTTTCTTTTTGAAAGCCAAACCGGTGATGGGTTCTTTAAGGGCGTCCTACGAGCCTTTGGGGGAGTTATTACCACCGCACTCAACGGAGTAAGTGCCTTTGCTGATGTGATTAGCTATGTGAGGCTGTTTGCAGTGGGGCTTGCCGGAATTGCTATTGAAACTAGTTTCAATAGTATGGCAGCTCCAATGCTCAATAGTGGTGATGCCGCGGTGATTGGGGGTGTTTTAATCATGCTCTTCGGTCATAGTCTCAATTTGGTGATGGGTGCACTCTCGGTCATCGTCCATGGAATAAGGTTGAATATGCTGGAGTTTTCTAACCACATTGGACTTGAGTGGTCGGGATTCAACTACAAACCCTTTAAGGAAGCTGGCGCAGAAAAATCTTGATTATAGTAGTCAAAAGAATCAAAAAAGGAGATCGAAGATGGATTTTGGTAACATCGGTGTAGGCGCGGTACTTGCTATCGCAGCTGTTGGTTCGGCTTTGGGTGTTGGAGCTGCAGGACAAGCAGCAATTGGTGCTTGGAAAAAGTGCTATTTGCAAAACAGAAACGCTCCATTTCTCTTGGTGGCATTCGTTGGTGCCCCACTCACGCAAACAATTTACGGTTTCATTTTGATGAATACCATGAAAGCCGCTGTAGGCAAGGTTGATTCGTGGCTATTGCTTGGGGCAGGAGTACTTGGCGGTATAGCTATTGCTTCGTCCGCTTATTTCCAAGGAAAAGCCGGTGCTGTAGCGTCCGATGCCTTGGCCGAAACAGGCAAGGGATTCGGAAACTATATTCTGGTACTTGGACTTGCAGAAACGATTGCCTTGTTCGTCATGGTTTTTGTTATGCAATTACTTGGATAAAAGATTTTTTTGAGAGACATTGGCAGCGGATCTAGCAGGTCCGTTGCCATTTTTTTTGTGATTGACCAAAAAGATACCGATAATCAGCGTATGTTTTTTTCTAATTCTAAACTTAGAAAACTAGTCCTGCTTTTTGGACTGGTGTTTTTTTTACAAACCTTTTTCTTGGGCTCTTTGTTTGCGCAATCCGTATCTGCGCGAAGCAGTGGAGCGGTTGGCATCGACAGCTTAATCAATGAGGGAAATAGAGACCAACTTTTGACTAGTCTCAAGGATAAACCTGGTCCACTACTTCTATCCCTTGGTCGTAAAGCAAGGCAAGAGGGTAAGTTTTCCGATAGCATACTTTATTTTAAGGCATCACTTAGGTCTGAATATGGGGAAAGACGATTTGAAGAAGAGCTGCAAGCAACAGTCGCAGAGGTAAACAAGATCCTGAAAATCGAAGTCCGTCAAACGCTTGTATCTTATTTGGACGCTAAAAGCAAACAGTCGATAGAGCTTACCTTAAGAGACAGCAATGTGGATCCGGGGGCATACAAAAAAAGGTTTGAACTTCAAATCAGATTGTTCTTTACGAGAGCTTTGCCCAATGAACTTCGGCGCGGTCTTTTTGAGAGTGCAGGCAGACACCTAAACGCTGAACTAAAAAAGAAGTTTCCAAAGAATCCAATGAAGTTTTTTGGAAATCAGGGCAGGTACTATATAGAAGGCTACTTTAATAGTGAGTACCCTAGCATTCTTCCTATGGCTCACTTTGAGCTGGCTAGTCTATACAAAGAATACAAAGATTTCATCTTAGCTGACTTTCATTTTAAGCAAGCGCTCGACTACCGTGCCTATTTTGAAGTTCCGGAAACGGTTTACTCAGCTTGGTATAAATTGGCCGAAATGAGCCGATTTTCTGGAAAAGCAAATGACTACGAAAAGTATCTTAGGCAGATAGTAGCAGCAGATAGAGACTATTTTGATTCAGAAGGAAGAGAAACAACTACACAAAAGGTAATTTTGCGCTCGTTTCGCATGGGTAGCCAAGGATTGGACAAAGTAGTTCAACTCTATCGAATTAAGGATGATTTTAGCAGGGATGCACACAGACTGCTTGGCTTGCTCTATTTGGAACGAAATAGTAGTGAGCAGGCCTTGCCCCATCTGCTGTTTGCGGTAATTAAACCCTTGTCGAGAATAATTGATGAAGTCAAACAAGAAGTCTATGGTTTCCAATTTAGAGATCTAAGTCAACTCTTTTTAGAGATTTCTGACTATCCAGACTTGCTCGAATATGTTAGCCAAGCGCATCTATATGAAGCTTTGTATGCCCTTGCTGTGACTAGTTATGCTTATGAGCGCAAATTGCTCAACGTGTCTAAATCTATCTTGAGTTTTTTGGCAAATCAGCCTTCGGCAGGAAACCATTCAATCAACGCTCGGGAAGTACTAAAACAGTTCAGATAGTTGGTTCCTTTAAGGTGCTATTGCCGCCCAACAGGTGGTTTACGACTTGCAATAAGCCAACCTTTGGCATAATTTTATGCGACAATGCAAGATAAAATTGTAATTAAGGGTGCGCGTGTACACAACCTAAAAAATATTGACCTGGAGCTTCCGAGAGACTCATTGATTGTTATCTCCGGTTTGTCGGGTAGTGGCAAATCTTCTTTGGCCTTTGACACCATTTACGCTGAAGGCCAACGTCGTTATGTTGAGTCATTGTCAGCTTATGCTCGGCAGTTTTTGGGCTTAATGGACAAACCAGACGTTGATTCCATCGAAGGCCTTTCTCCAGCTATTTCTATTGAACAGAAAACTACCAATCGAAATCCCCGCTCAACGGTTGGAACCATAACCGAGGTTTATGACTATTTCCGCTTACTTTTTGCTCGTATTGGTGTACCACATGATCCGATTAGCGGAAAAGTCATCGACAAACAAAGTATCGATCAAATCGTTAACACGGTTATGGACCTAAAAGAAAGTATTAAACTTTCGATTTTTTCTCCGGTAATCCGTGGGAAGAAAGGGCAGCATCTGAAGATCTTTGAGGATGCCAAAAAAGGCGGCTTTTCCAAAGTTAGGGTCAATGGAAAAGTTTTGGACTTAGAAGAGACGCCTGAGCTAGAAAAACAGCAGAAACATACCATAGAAATTGTCATAGATAGGATAGTAAAAAAACAAGAGAACAGATCCAGGATTGCGGAATCACTTGAGACGGCGCTCGAACTGTCAGGTGGTTTGGTCATTATTTTAATTAGTGATTCTGAAAATGAGTACGAGCGTTCTTTCTCCGAGAAGTACTATTATCCTGATAGCAATACGGCATTCCCAGACTTGGAACCAAGACTGTTTTCGTTCAACAGTCCTTTTGGCGCTTGTAAAGCGTGTTCTGGACTGGGGATCACGCTTGAATTTGACCGCGATTTAATCATGCCTGACGCAAGTCTTTCCTTTAACGAAGGTGCACTTTTGCCTTACAATCCAAGTGCTCAGTGGAATCGAAGCAAGTTTGAGGCTTTGGCAAAACGTTACGGTTTTAGTTTAAATGAACCGCTCGCGGATCTTCCTAAACACCTGCTGGATATAATTTTTGACGGCAGTGGTGAGAGTATTGATGTCAGCTATGTTAACAAGGCACAGACCGGCAAGTACGAGTTTAGTAGCGTATGGGAAGGCATCAATGGTGATCTTCAAAGGCGATACAAAGAAAGTAGCTCAGATGGCATCAAGGAATGGCTAGAAGCCTATATGAGTCAAAAGGCCTGCCCATCTTGCAATGGCAAGAGGCTGATTCCAGAAGTGCTTGCGATTACTATTGAGGGACGCAGTATCCACGATCTAACTAGCTTAAGTATTAGAGATTCGCTACAGTTCTTTAGCGATCTTTCTTTAACAGGGGTCAACGAAGAGATAGCCAGACCAATACTAAAAGAGGTGCATGCTCGGCTTGGTTTTTTGTCCAGTGTGGGACTGGACTACCTTACCCTTGACCGTATGGCATCGACCTTGTCTGGTGGAGAGGCCCAACGAATTCGTTTAGCCACTCAAATAGGTAGCGCTCTGGTTGGAGTGCTTTACGTTTTGGATGAACCATCAATTGGACTTCACCAACGAGACAATGAAAAACTGATCGAGACCCTTATAAAGCTGAGGAACCTTGGCAACACTTTGGTTGTAGTAGAACACGATGAGCAAACCTTACGCATGGCAGATTACATCGTGGACTTGGGACCAGGGGCAGGTGTACATGGTGGATCTATTGTCGCCAGTGGAAGTCCCGCTCAGATAATGAAGAATCCAAAAAGCTTAACAGGGCAGTATCTGAACGGTGCCCTCAATTTCCCTAAACGACCAGCTCAGCGCAAAGGAAATGGCAAAAACCTTACCATCATTGGTGCACGTGAACACAACTTAAAGAACATAAGCGTTAGCTTTCCACTGGGCACTTTGTCGGTCATCACCGGCGTGTCGGGTTCAGGCAAATCGACACTGCTTTCTGACATCCTCTATCCGTCAATTGCCAATGGACTCAACCGTTCAAATCATAGGGTCGGAGACTGCGACGGAATCCAAGGTGCCGAACACATAGACAAGATAATCAACGTGGATCAAAGTCCGATAGGTAGAACCCCACGGTCTAATCCGGCCACTTATGTGGGGCTATTTGGTCCAATTCGCGACCTTTTTGCTAGTTTGCCAGACGCTAAAACACGCGGCTTTAAGCCTGGTCGGTTTTCCTTTAATGTTAAGGGCGGTCGTTGCGAAAATTGTGAAGGTGCCGGCACAATAAAAATAGAGATGCATTTTTTGCCGGACATCTACGTGACTTGTGATGTTTGTGGCGGCAAGCGATTCAACCGTGAGACATTGGAAGTCCGTTACAAGGGAAAAAATATCTACGAGGTTCTTGAGATGTCGATAGAGGAAGCCAGCCAATTTTTTGCTGCCATACCATCGGCTTCCAACAAACTCAAGACTTTGTGTGAGGTTGGACTTGAGTATATAAAAGTAGGGCAGTCGGCACTAACCTTGTCAGGGGGTGAGGCTCAAAGAGTCAAACTGTCGTTAGAACTGGCAAAACGTTCCACGGGTAAAACGCTCTACATTCTGGATGAACCCACTACAGGTTTACATTTTGCTGATGTAAAAAAACTAATGGAAGTCTTGCAGGCCTTGGTAGACAAAGGAAATTCCGTCATACTCATAGAACACAACCTAGATGTGATTTCTCAATGCGACTACATCGTAGATCTAGGCCCAGAAGGTGGTGATAAGGGTGGCGAAATTATAGTATGCGGAAGTCCTGCCATTGTTTCAGCAAATCTTCAGTCCTATACAGGTTATTATCTCAAGGAACTAATGGATCGCGTCCAACAATGACAAAGCCTCTGGCATTTTTCGTCTGGACGATATTTTTACTATTTGCGTACCATCTACCGCTCTATGCCCAAACAACAGGTACTCAAGCTCCCACAGTAAGCACTACGAGCACGTCTATTCTGAGTGCCGCATCCCAGAACAAACCCGGTTCACTCTACAGCGACTTTGTCCTTCAAGACATTGAAACATCACGAATTGAGGAACTTTCTCAATGGGCTATACAGCTTGGCCTTTCCTCCAAGGGTGGTATTGCTGAATTACGAGCAAAACTTGTTGATTACTATAGAAACCTGCAAAAAGAAGCCCAGGATCTAAAGGCAGCCGAAGCTGGTGTGGATGCAGCAATAATTGGTTCAACAACTATTCCAGTGCCAAATAATCAAGAAAACTCAACGGCCCGCGCAGAAAAGAACATCAGCATAAAAATTGAGCGCTCTGGTAGTGCGGAGTATTTTTCTATGGAATCGACAGGCGACGATCTGGTTCGATTGTCATCGGGTGTTTCGCTAGTGCTGCGAGACAATGCAGATGGACTTGAGCATAAAATTTCGGCTGACGAAATTACCATAAATAGAAAAACCAAGGAGCTAAACGCTCGTGGACAGGTAGTTTATCAACAAGGTACTCAGACCTTTACCGGTGAGGAAATGCTGTTTTTTCCTGACAATCAAAACACAATTTTTATTGACGCAACGGGTGAACGCGGCCAAAGTCTAAGTGGAGCCACGGCAACTTTTCGCATAAAAGGACACGTGCTCAATCGATTGCTCAAAGAAATTATTGTATTGGAAGATGCCTACTTAAGTTCTAGTAAGGTCAATCCAGACGCTTATCGTATAACGGCGAATAAAATTTGGATTCTATCATCAGGGGAGTGGGCAATAGACAGCATGATCCTTTATGTAGGCAATATTCCTGTCTTCTACTTTCCCTTCTTCTATATGCCACCAGATGAGTTAGTGTTTCATCCGGCAATTGGCACCAAGTCAATAGAAGGTTGGTCGCTTCAAACCACATGGTATATTTTTGGCAAAAAGCCCGAGTCAAAAAAACCCTTGTCGTTTCTCAATTTGGACTTTGATGACAACAAAGACTATGACTTGGTGCCGCGTGGCCTTTTTCTCAAACGCGTTCCCAAAAAAAATACCTTGGCTGCCAGTCAAGCAAATAGCCAGCCTGGCAGTCAACTAGTTGCCAGTAATCTCAAGTTTATGTTGGACTACTACACACGGCTCGGGTTTTTTGTTGGCATGAACCTAAACTCCAAAGGCGATGTATTTAGTACTTTAGACATCGACTTGGGCTTTGCTTTTTCCCGTAGAATTTTTGCTGGCCCAGGCGGGTACACGTCGTTCTACCAAGATCCCAATACCTTGGAGTTTAAGGAATATTGGGACAAGGGCTATTTCGCCGGACAGGAGCTTCCGTTTCGGTATTTTTTGGACGTTAGAACGGGTATTGTGATCAAAGGACTCAACAACGCAACAATTTCAGTTAATTTACCACTACGAAGTGACCCATATGTAATTGATGATTTTCTTAAGGGCAGAGCCGAGGATATTGACTGGCAAGGCTTGCTAAATATCGATACAACAACGGTAGAACTTGCAAGTACACCACTGCAAATTAGTAATTCTGATCCTGTTTTTAAGATATCAAGCACCACATTAGATATTCCAGTTGCCGGATTAAATCCAATAGTTAATAAGCTAAGCATTAACAGCCCAGAGTTAAACTGGGCTTGGAAACAAATTAGTGTACCAAGCGCAGAAATAGATCCTGAAATACTTGCATCTTACAATCCAACGGAAGCGGCGTTCTACGCACCTAGTTTACTCACCTTGCCAAGTTTTTCACTGACACTCGCTGGAAAGCTATTGAAGTTGCCCTACCAAAAGCCGCTACCCGTGCTTGATAGTTCAAAACGAGAAGCCGTACCTTATTTGGCACCGGGGAAGAGTTTTGCTGACTTAGGAACGGCTATTGATGCTACTAGTGAATCAGGTGCGCAATCACAAATTAGCGCGTCTCAAGAAGACTTATCTGAGCAAAACGACGAGAAACTTGATAAACTTCAAGTAGCAGAAAAGCTAACCATAGCTAGCTCTAGTTCAACTTTGGATCAAATTTCTCTGGATTTGGACTATGCTTTCACACCCGGTTTTAAACTCTTGGCCGACTTTCCTCTAAAAAACAACACAAGTCCTCTTTCTGCTGAGTATTTGATTGAGAAGTGGAGTTACGAACTAGTCTCCAGTGGGTCGCTAAGCCTAGGATTTAGTTTGCCTTATCGAATAGTTTCATACAAGGGCAGTTTGGGTTTGACAAGCAGTCAAAGGGAGTTTTTTGCGCCTGATTCTACGATTACCAATGCGGAACTACTCGCCTTTACTAAATCCGATTTTGACAGGCGCTTTTTAAATGTAACACAAAACAATCGAATAGACGTAAACCCTTTTACACTTATACCAGAACTGGCCAGTTCTAGTATTTACTATGATTTTAACTACACTGTATTAAAACAACGTTATCAGGAGACCTCAGTTAGCAATTGGACAGTCGAAGACACGTGGTTTGCTTGGCAACCGGCTTTCATAAGCACCCATACGTTAGGACTATCACTTGTTCTAAATAGTGGTTTGATAAGCAGTGACATAACTACGTCGTATTCCTTGCCGCCACTTGCCGAAACATGGAGCTATGGTTTCAACTTTAGTCTTAAGACAAGCCCTGCTTCAAGAGATTGGCTAAAGACCGGGTTCTCGGGCTCAGTATTGTCGCCGAGTAGCGACTGGCAAGCACAAGCTATCAACTTCTTGGCAAATTTCACCATTTTAGACGACTTTTATCTGAACAACACCCTTACCTATACCCCTGCTTTGGATAAGGTCAGCGCTTTAAACAATACGCTTAAGATTGGACCATTGAACGTAGCATTAGAATCAACCTTGTCCCAGCGGCAGGGCTACGATTACACACGCAATCCACCTGACTGGGCCAACTTAGATCCTGTCGCGATTCTACAACCAAGCAAAATAACGACCAACTTGAGCTTGTTGATTACTCCTCCTGATTTGTGGGAAGGAAGAATCAGGCAGGAGAAGCTTGAGTTTAATGTTGCTTACACCCAAAATCTTTTGCGGGTAACTGAAAACCTAATTTTTTCTTATTCTTTGAATTACAGTATCAAGGTCTTTGAGGCGTTCGATTTTTCGTTTGCGCTTACGGGAGGAAACAGAAATTTCTACCGCTACTTCCCCGGTTTTGCGGAAACCATTGGGGTTGCACCACTCAATTTCCTTGAAGATTTGTGGAAAGGCATCAATATTTTTGATAGTGAAGGATTGCAGGAAACCTCGTTTAAGCTCAACTCAATCTTGGTTTCGCTAACCCATAATGTCGGAGATTGGTACGTAAAGTTGACGCTAAACACCAAGCCTCTTTTGGAAACTATCAATGGTGGAAGCGCCTATATTTGGGATTCAAGCGTTAGTCTATTTATTATTTGGAGTCCAATTGAAGAAATTAAAAAGAAATTTGAAATCAAAAAAGACGTTTGGAGAGATGTAAGTGGTACTTGAGACCAATAAGAAATCGAGGAAACAGTGAACAACGCGCAAAAAGTCGTTTTTGACAACAACCATATACTGCAAGAAATCTGTGGTACAGTTGATGGCAATCTCAAGTATTTGGAAACGCTCTTTGACTCGCGCATTTTTGTAAGAGGCAATGAATTGATTATAGAAAGTCAGGACATCGGGTTTCAGGCTAGATTTGCCCGTCTTATTGCTGAACTGCACCGATTTGCTGACGAGCGAATTACAATAACGGAAAGCCTTATTAATTCTTGCTTTCAAGCCATCAGCACCAATAATCAATCCTTAGATCTGCTAAGAGAAAACATGGTTTCTATACCGCAGGGGTTCAAGAAGGTATACCCGAGAAATATCAATCAAGCCAGTTTTCTTGCTGGCATTAGGAGTCACGACCTTTCTTTTGGGGTAGGCCCTGCAGGAACCGGCAAAACCTTCTTAGCGATAGCACATGCTCTTTCTGAAATTCTCTCCCACAAAAAAAAGAAACTTCTCTTGACTAGACCGGTAGTGGAAGCCGGTGAGAACTTGGGTTTTTTGCCAGGCGATCTAAACCAGAAGCTGAATCCTTACATTAAGCCGCTATATGATGCTATGGAGAGTATGATTTCTGGTGATTTAATCGCAAAACTCGAAGAAAATAATGTTATTGAGATAGCACCACTTGCCTATATGCGCGGTCGAAGCCTTGTCAATAGTTACATTATTTTAGACGAGGCTCAAAATACAACGCTTGAACAAATGAAAATGTTTTTAACAAGGATTGGTGAAGGTTCAAAAGTTGTCGTAACTGGCGATATAACCCAGATTGACCTTGGAAGAGGAAAAGTATCAGGTTTAGTAGACGCGCTGAGGGTATTGGAGGGCGTCAAAGGCGTCTATGTTAGTCAGTTCAATACTAGTGATGTCGTCAGATCCAATTTGGTGCAACGCATAATCGGAGCCTACGAGACTGATGCAAAAAAGGAATATCAATGAATACTGTCTTGATTGATGCAATCGGCATCCAAGAACCAAGCTGGATCTCGGATCTCGAGGTTTTTGTAGACACGGTTCTTCATGCCCTTAAACGCAGCGAATGGGAGATTTCTATTCTGTTGTGTGACGATCAGCATATAGCTGCTATGAATAAGGACTACCGAAATGTGGAAGGTCCAACAGATGTTCTTTCGTTTGCTCAAATTGAATCTGCTGATGAAATTCCAGTTTCCGGGCCCTTTCTTGCTGGAGACATTGTGATTTCTCTATCCTATGTACAGGAAAACGCCAATACTTATACAATAGACTTTGATGAAGAGTTTAAACGCGTCATTATTCATGGCATTCTTCACTTGTCTGGTATGGATCACGAGAGCAACAGCGCTCAAGAGCCAATGTTGATTCTTCAGGAAGAATTGCTAAAGGCTCACAATGGAAGGATTGTTTTTTGTCTATGAAAAAGTTCTGGCACCATCTTGCTTCCTATTTTTCGAGGCTCCCGTCTCATGGTGGGGAGGTACATCGTCTTGAAAAAGAAGAAATGATTGAAGGTATAGAAGACCTGTCCAGAACTACGGTTAAGGAAATTATGGTACCTCGGATAGATGTTATTAGTTTGTCGCTCGATATGAAGCGTGACGAGGCACTTGATTTAGTCACCAAAGAAAGTCATTCGCGTTACCCAGTTTATAAAGATACAATTGATAATGTGGCTGGCATTCTCTACAGCAAGGATTTACTTAGATATAACCACAATAACCCCGGGTCGTTTAGTTTAAGCGAGTTGATACGCAAACCATACTTTGTTCCAGAAAGTGTCCGGCTCGATTCTCTATTGAGAGAAATGAAGAAACGAAAGGTACATATAGCAGTTGTAGTAGATGAGTATGGTGGCGTGAGTGGTATTGTTTGTATGGAGGATATCCTTGAAGAAATTATTGGAGACATTCAGGACGAATTTGACAACGAACGAGACGACATACTGAAGTTGTCTGATCAGGTTTATCTGTGCGAAGGCCGAGCATCAATTGAAGATATTAACGATGCGCTGGAAATTGAAATTCCTAGTGAAGATTTTGATACCTTGGGCGGGTTTGTGTTCGATCTTTTTGGTCGAATTCCTGTGAGGTATGAAAAGGTACAATGGGCCAGCTTTGATCTAATAATTCAAGAAATGGATGGCCACAAAATAAAGTCCGTCAAAATCATAAAGAGTGGTAATAAGGATGAAAGTGAAAAGTAGTAAGGTTCTTTTTCTTACCGGTCTATTTTTTTTAAGTACGTTTCCGCTATCCGCCCAAAGTGCGCGGGATTACTACCAAAAAGGCAGAGACGCAATGGAGCGAGAACAGCCGTTTGAGGCCGTTGAATCCTTCAAGGAAGCGCTCAGGCTCAATCCGCGCTATTTGGAACCTCACATTGGTCTAGCCAAAGTCTACTATTACTTAGACGAGTACGATGAGGCTCTACGTTATGTTGCTTTGGCGGGAAAAATCGGCGGTGATAGCTCGGCCTTGCTCAACATTAATGGCAGAATTTTGCTGGCACTGGGTAAACCTCAGGACGCCTCGCGATTGTTTAAACTAGTGCTTCAGAAAGAACCCTACAACATCGAGGCAATTAGCGGTTTGGCGGAGTTTTCACTTTCGCAAGGCGACCGGCTTAGCGCCTTACAGCAATTTCAAAAGTCACTCCAGTATGACGCCAATGATAGAAGAATACTCTTAGCATTGGCACTCATGTATGAAGAAAAAGGTGATCGCCAACGAGCGGAGGTTTACTTGCTCAAAGCAATAGACACGTACTCGGAACACCCTCTGGTTCAAGCTTTGGCTGCCTCACTATACCTCGAGCGCGGTGATTTTGCTCAGGCCGAATTTCATGCTAAGACAGCTCTTAGTATTCAACCAAACTATCGTGATGCTTTGCGTTTGCTTGGAACCATTAATCTTAGAACCGCGCGTTTTAGTCAGACCATTGCAATTATGGACCAATTGATTGATTTGGAACCCAAAAACAGGGCAGCATGGTACCTTCGTGGAATGGCTAGCATCAAACTTAAGAAAACGGAAGATGGTATTAGTGCCTTTGAGCGCGTTCTTGGCATTGCACCCAACGATGAGATAAGTAGAATCGTCTTGGAAGATACGGTAATCCAAGAGCTCAAGCCAGAAGATCAACGCAGATCACGTTATGCAGCTTATCATTTTGATCAGGCGCTACAGTTTCAAAAAAAGAACCTCAATGATCGCGCAGCATATCACTTTCGCCGAGGACTATTTATTGCACCTCTTGATACACGAGGTAGGCAAAACTATGCAGCTTACCTAAAAGCAAGCGGGCAACGAGCCGGTTTTCTAAAACAGCTCGATGACTTAAAGCGCCTAGGTGTAAATAATTCATTTGTTAACGATAACTTGGAGATCTACAAAAGTTTGCTTACTGAGAGTGTTTCCAATACCTGGGCAATTGATCAGTTTGTAGTTGATCGAGACCCCTTATTGGTGAGAGTTTTCTATCTACCCAATGCGCAAAAGTTAGATCATCCTCTAGCAGAGGAGTATCTTGCCAACTTTTTTCAGACTATGCTTGGTATGAGCAGCAAGGTTTCGTTTTCTAAAGACAGAGATGCAAACGCACATCAAACTATGCTACCTCGTTCTATCAACCGCGAGTCTGATGCATTCTCGATAGCTCGTTCAGAGGGTGCAGATTTCTATGTGATAATTAATAGTACTGAGTCGGGGGACAATTTCCAACTATCGGCCCCGCTATACTTAGCCCGAACAGGAAACCAGCTCAACAACCATGGATCATTTAGAACAGGAAATTTTAGACTTCAAAACGCCATTGCGCAAGTTGCGCAGTCTATTTCATCAGCGTTGCCCTTGCGCGGACGTTTGATAAAAAGAAGTTCCAATGATGGTGTTGTCAATCTTGGCGTTTTGGATGGCCTTAAAATTGGAGACTCTTTGCATGTCATTAGACCCGATGCTTACGTACTAAAAGGGGACGCTCCAGGCTTTATTTTCAATCAAGAACACAAGACTGCTAGCTTTAAAGTTGCACGAGTAGATGACTATATAGCCTCCGGTACTCTTGTTAGAGAAGGATTCTTCGATAAGATTAACATTGGCGATGTTATACTCAAAGAAGGAGAGAGTGCCGGCAAACTGGAGCAAGCCAGCGCAAATTTTCCTATTCTGTATAACAAGATACGCTCGATTCGTTAAAAACAACCGTCACCAATCTTCTCTTGCTATCTGTTTGTGCAGTTGACAGACGGAATGGATTTTCATACAATCAGATGAAAATAATTCACATGTTCATGGAGGATTTTAATGGGAATCAAGATTGGAATTAACGGCTTTGGCCGTATTGGCAGAATGGTATTTCGCGCAGTAGTAAAGAATTTTCCTGATGTTGAGGTAGTAGCAATTAATGATTTGCTCGATCCTGCGTATTTGGCTTACATGTTGAAGTTTGACTCGGTACATGGTCGTTTTCAGGGTACTGTGGATGTCCAAGGCAGCAATCTTGTTGTCAACGGCAAAAACATCCGTCTGAGTGCAGAGAGAGAAGTTAGCAACCTCAAGTGGGGTGAAGTTGGTGCTGAGATCATTGTTGAATCAACTGGGCTGTTTCTTGACAAAGAAAGTGCTTCTAAGCATCTTGCTGCAGGCGCCAAGAAGGTTATCTTATCAGCTCCTTCCAAAGATGATACTCCTATGTTTGTCTATGGTGTTAACCATGACAGCTATGCTGGCCAGGACATCATTTCTAACGCATCATGTACTACAAACTGTCTGGCACCGATTGCAAAAATCATTAATGACAAATGGGGTATCAAGCGTGGTTTGATGACAACTGTTCATGCCGCAACCGCGACTCAAAAGACTGTTGATGGGCCTTCCACCAAGGATTGGCGCGGTGGACGAGGAATTCTGGAAAATATAATTCCATCATCTACTGGCGCAGCTAAGGCTGTCGGCGTTGTTATTCCATCGATTAAGGGTAAGCTCACCGGTATGGCATTTAGAGTTCCAACTTCTGACGTGTCGGTTGTTGACCTAACCGTAGAATTGGAAAAGCCAGCCAAGTACGAAGAAATCAAAGCCGCCATGAAGGCCGCCTCTGAAGGTGCACTAAAAGGCATTCTTGGTTACACCGAAGAAAAGGTTGTTTCCAGTGACTTTGTGGGTGAATCTTGTACATCGGTTTTTGATGCCGAAGCAGGTATTGCTCTCGATGATACTTTTGTAAAGCTAGTTTCTTGGTACGACAATGAATGGGGCTATTCTAACAAAGTAGTGGAAATGGTTCGCGTTATCGCGAATAAGTAAAACCGTTTCTGGCAACTATCGGCCTCCGTAAGGGGGCCTTTTTTCTATTTTCTTTTGGAGGCGATTCGTGATAAAAACGATCAAAGACATAGATGTAAAAGGTAAGCAAATAGTCATGAGGGTCGATTTTAACGTCCCTATGAAAGACGGAAAAGTTCAAGACGATACGCGAATCCTGGCTGCTATTCCTTCGATTGAGTACTTGCTGGAACATGGCGCAAAATCCATCGTTTTGATGAGTCACCTTGGTGACCCAAAGAAAGACAGTAAAAAAGCCAAAGAGAAGGCCGAAAAAGACGGAAAAGCTTTTGATGAAGCTAAGTACATTGTCGGAAAGCATCGCATCCAGCCCGTCGCGGCTTACTTGGCAGAAAAGCTTGGCAAACCTGTCATATTTGCTGGTGAAGATGGTTGTTTTGGCAAAAGTGACTTTATTAAAAGCCAGCCAGACGGTTCTATTATCATGCTCGAAAACACACGGTTTCACAAAGAAGAGAGTTCTGAAGATTCGGTGGAACGAGATAAGCTTGCAATTGAACTAGCAAAGTATGGTGAAATCTTTGTGAATGATGCGTTTGGAACAGCTCATCGTGATCATGCTTCTACCGCCTCAATCGCTAAATTTTTAAATACAAGTGTAGCTGGTTTTCTGATGGAGAAAGAAGTTGCCTATCTTGAACCGATTGTAAAAAATCCAAGCAAACCTTTGGTGGCTATTGTTGGTGGTGCCAAAGTCAGCTCCAAGATCGCTGTGTTGGAAAGTTTGTTAAGGAATTCGGCTGCTTTGATAATTGGTGGCGGCATGGCCTATACCTTTCTTAAGGCCCAGGGGCACAAGGTTGGCAAGTCTTTGGTAGAAGATGATCAGATTGAGACTGCAAATACTATCATTGCTGCCGCCAAAAAGGCCGGTGTTGAACTGGTGCTTCCACTAGATCATCTAGCCTCGGAGACTTTTGATGCTAGTGCTCCTGCTCATCAAATTGACGGTTTAGATATTGCCGACAATCTCATGGGAATGGATGTTGGACCAAAGACGCTTGCAAGGTATCGCGAAGTTCTTCTTGGCGCCAAAACTATAGTTTGGAACGGCCCAGTAGGTGTTTTTGAGTTTGAGAATTTTTCTCATGGTACTGCCGAGCTTGCTAAGCTAGTGGCAGAAGCGACCTCAAGAGGTGCTATTACTGTAGTAGGTGGCGGTGACTCAGTAGCGGCTGTCAACCAGTTTGGACTTGCGTCAAAAATGAGCCATGTTTCGACTGGAGGCGGTGCTTCGTTGGAGCTTCTCGAAGGAAAAAAACTACCGGGCATCGAAGTGTGTCGGTCATAAAAAAATACCTGAATACGTAAACGTAATTGAAAACAGTTGCGAACAGTTTCGCATAGATAGACACAAGACGGAGGTTTTTGGATGCGGTCTTATTATATTGCCGGAAATTGGAAGATGAACAAAACAGCAAGTGAGGCCCAAGCTTTTGTGGCTGAACTTGTTCCCTTGCTTTCCAAATCAAGTGCCAAAGTGATGGTTGCGCCCTCTTTTGTTGCACTCAGTGCAGTTGCAAGCGCAGTAAAAGGAACGAAAATAGTTCTTGGAAGTCAGAACATGTCCTCAGAAGAAAGCGGAGCGCACACTGGTGAAATAAGTCCTGCCATGCTTAAGGATGTTGGTGTTTCTGTAGTAATTCTTGGTCATTCGGAGCGAAGAGCTTTGTATCACGAAACTGACGACGAGGTTAACAAAAAAGTTCACTTAGCTCTTAAACATGGTTTTGATATTATTCTATGTGTCGGAGAAACGCTCCCAGAACGAGAAACTGGAAATGCCGAAAAAGTAACCTTAGGACAACTTTCAGCGGGCCTAAAAGGACTTACTGCCGAGCAGCTATCAAAAGTTGTTGTTGCTTATGAGCCTGTATGGGCCATTGGTACTGGAAAGACTGCAAGTCCCCAAGATGCCGAGTCGATGCATTTGGCCATTAGAACTAAATTGGCGGGCCTGTATTCTAAGGAGCTTGCCGATAAAGTCTTGATCCAGTATGGTGGCTCGGTAAAACCCGACAATGTAAAGGAACTTATGGCTATGCCAAACATCGATGGTGCCTTGGTCGGTGGGGCGTCACTCAAAGTACAGGACTTTACAGCGATCGTTAATTTTGATAAATAGATAGGTCCCGCTTCTGTCCGGTGGATCATAATGGTCCTCCGGACGATTTTTTTTTAGGCAGGTTGGATTATGAGTATTCTTAGCGTTCTGTTGCTTTCTGTGTTTGGTCTTACTTCGGTATTACTTATCTTGTTGGTTTTGGTGCAAGACGACCAAGGAGAGGGTATAGGTGGTCTTTTTGGTGGTGGCGGTGGAAGCCAAATTGGCAATAGGAAGGGTAACATTCTCACCAAAGCGACTTCAATCTTGGGGTTTCTTTTCTTGAGTCTCGCCATGGGTATTGCCTTTTCGGGCAGGGACGTAAAAGCAAATGAAATTGAAGAAGGACTTCTTGGCGCTCGGGCTAACCCTGCAATTTATGATTGGACAGTAAATCAAGTAAGCACCTCGACGAGCACCACGCTCTAGAATATGACCGAGTTCGCAGAAAGTAAATGTTTGGACTTGGAACAAAACTTTGTGCTGTTTTGTTAAGCGAGTGGTGCAATTTTGACCAAAGCGCTTGACTACTATAAATTGCTGGGTGTATCGCCGGGTGCTAGTGTTGCTGAGATTAAGAAAGCGTATCGCCGCGAAGTAAAGAAACTGCATCCTGACCTGAATCCGGCTTTGGGTCAGCTTGCGCAAAACAAGATTAGTGCCCTTGTTAATGCGTATGAGATCCTTGTTAATCCTGTTACACGTGCAGATTTTGATCTCGTGTATCGGCGCTATTCACATGTCGAACAAAAATTCGACTATAGGGTTTTTCTGCGGTCGTTAGGGACAAAAGAAGGCTTTGTAACGCTCATTTTTCATGATCTCCTCCACGGGAACGAAGATGATGCGGTGGATTGTTACTTGGCGCTTAAGAATCAAGTTGGCTTTAGGTTACAGAACTATTTGGACCGAGAAGATTTTATGGACTGTGGCTTTATACTTGCGGAGGAGCTGGAGCTAAGAGCTTATCTACCCGAAGCTTTCCAGCTTTATTATCTTATAGCAAAGGAAGAGATTCTAAAGCCATATTTCAAGTTTTTTTTTGAAGAAGTGATCGACCACCTTCGCATTCTTGTTCACAACCAAGCTATGCTAAAGTTTCCTGACTTAAGTTTGATTGTTCATTTGGAAAGACTTATTCAGTTAAATCTTGACAATAGAAATACTGCTTGGTTTATGAAGAATTTGGCCGAAGTTTACTTTAAACGCAACCAAGTCGACAAAGCCCTGTTTTATATAAATGAGTGCCTTCGATTAGATGTAAAAGTAACAGGGATCAAAGAGTTACGAAAAAAAATGAAGTTATCGAACTAAGGAGTTCCATGTGAAAATTAGGGTTGTTTTTTTACTGTCGGTTCTGTTTTTGATTGCAACCGGTATTTGGGCCCAGGGTAGTGGTTTGGGCAAAGCACTGGCTGTTGTGACTCTCTATGAGACTGAGGAAATTAACAGTCGTCAGTTTCAGAAGCAGCTTGATAGATTGCAACAAAGAAATCAGTTACTCAAGACGCTTGAAAGCGTAGGTGCTGAGACTGGCAATAACCAAGCGCTTAGTCCGGACGCCCTTTTGGATGCGGAAATTGAGAGGATCTTGATTCGGCAAGCAGCCAAAAAAGCAGGTGTGGTCGTAGCTGATACTGAGGTTTCTAAGCTTATAGACGAACAGCGAAGTGCTTTGGGACCAAGTGCCAGTTTGGAGGCATTTGAAGCCTATATTAAACAACAGAGTTCTATGAGTTTGGATGAGTACCGACTTGTCCTTAGAGACGGGCTTTTGCAACGAAAAATGATAGCAAAGGAGTATCCACAACTAGCAACAAACCAAGTGACGGTGAGCGAAGCTGATATTCTGGATCTATATGAACAACGTGCGGCGAGTTTTATTTCACCAAGAATAGTTCGCTATCGTTATATTATTATTGATACCTCCAAAATGAATCCCGAACAGAAGAAACAAGCATTGACGAAGATGGATGGGTTCAAGAAGGAGATTCAAACTGGCAAGTCGGCCGCGTTTGAATCAATTATTAAAAGAGCGGTTTTGGACACCTCGTTTGCGGCAGGTGACATTGGTCGCTATATTGGCCGCAATACGCCCGTCTATCAGCAATTGGAAAAAATATTTGGAAGTGCTTTTTGCAATACACTGTTTGCCCTAAATGAAGATGAAATCAGCGGAATCATAGAAAGCAATCTTGGTTATCAAATTGTTCAAGTAACCTACAAAAGAGCCATGTTTTTGGCCGGACTTGATGACCCAGTTGGACCAGAAGAAAAAGTTAAGGTTAGAGATGCAATACGAGAAGCATTGCTTAGTCAGCGACTTGCTTTGGCTCAGAAAAATGCAGGCACCGAGTTTATTGAGAAACTAAAAAAGATAGCTCGAATTGTTCGGTTTAAAGAAAACTACACCTGGAATTAAAAGTGTTATCACGACGTAAATCTAGAATTCTTGCTATGCAAGCCATCTATGCTTGGGATGCTGCTGGTAAACAATCAGAATCCATCTTATCAGACTTTTCTTGGTTCAATTCACCTTCTCCAGAAGAAGGTGAATTTGAACTACAACATGTATTTGCAAAGAATATTTTGTTTGGCACTGTAGAAACCGTTGATATTATTGATGCACTTTTGCAGCGCCACATAAAGAATTGGAACTTTGACCGTCTCAATAAAGTTGATTTATCAATTTTAAGAACTTCAGTTTATGCGCTACTGTATGTTAAGGATGTTCCGGCTAGCATTACTATCGATGAAGCTATCGATATCGCCAAAGAGTATAGCGATATAAACTCTTTTAAATTTGTAAATGGGGTGCTCGATAGCATACGGAAAGAGATGGGAGTCTAGCCGATGAGAGAAGACAAAAAAGAAAGAATACTCTTTATTGTCTCAACACTAATCTGTTTTCTCACTAGTCTTGCTTTTGTCTTGTTTTTTTTCTTCCAATCAAGTCCAGCGCCTCAAGACTACATGTTGATCTATCAAAAAGAGCTCGCCATCAACGACGCGGGTTTGGTGATGAAAAAAATAAGCAAAGACTTGGAAGACAGGACTGTCTCCGCTACACCAATGCTTGTGCAAGTGCTTGTTCCATTTCTCGAGAATACAAAATTTGATGAGGATTTTCGCTTACTGTGCTTGAGTTTTCTCAAGAGAAGACCTAACGATAGAGCAGTCTTGTCACTTGCTTATGCTTCGGCACAAGCTAAGTCCTCTTGGGCATTTGCGGTTTTTTCTGCTTACCCAGTTGTCAGCAGCGCTCATGCGCTTTCTAACGAACTCAGTCTCAATGCAAAACAAAGCTCCAAGTCTGAGTTGCTTAGGATGCTTAAGAGCCATAAAGATAGTGCAAGCCTTGGAGTCTTGAACCGGGTGCTGACCAAGGCATATCTGGGTGACTTATCGGGTGCGCAGCAGCTTCACAAAGTATTTTTGGCTAGTCACTTAGCCGCTAAGGAAGAAAACGACCTGCTTTCCAAGTTGATTTCTTACGACCTTGAATCTTTTGAGGTCGAGCAAGTCTTGGATAAGTTCTTGACATTGAGTCCGAAACACAGTTTCTCGATCGTCAATAGGTTATTAGATTTGTCCATAGTCGCAAAAAGACCAGATCAATTTATTAGGAATTTTGAAGTTGCTATCAATCGTCAGATCCAAGTTTCTCCAATTCACCAGTTTAACTATCAGATGGTTAAATTTGGCAGCTTGGGGTCTACGATCGAACCAAAAGATTCTCAGAAGGCATTCTTTTCAGATTTTATTCAAGAGAAAAAGGATGTTAGAGCGCTAAAAGCTTGGCTCTTGGAATCTTATCTGCAGAGTCGGGACGTCAGGATGCTCAGGCTACTTGCATACTATAGCATTCAAATGGGCGAGACTGATGAAATTATGGCTATCCTTGCCGAATCAAAGGATTCAAAAGAAAACTGGTCATTGTTCTATCGGTCCATATTGTTTGAAGAGCAGTCACCAAGTTCTCACCTTGGATCTGGAGCGTCGGTATTTCATCCTTTGGCTGACGCATACCTGCTCTTGAATAAGTCTAGGTTGGAAATTCTTAACAATAGGAACACTGCTGCCATCGCGGATCTTAAGGAGGCTATCAAACATTTTAGAGTTGTCAGCCTTGATCAAGAGAATGTAAGTGGCAGTACCTATGGCTTAATCTGGAGCGACTTTTTAGCCTTGGCTTCTAGAATCTATCAAACGGCGGGCGACAAGCAAAAGGCTTCCAAGGACTTTTCTTCGCTTGACACCGTACTGCCCGAGCACTCGCAATTATTTTATGCCGAGAAGTTACTGCCTAATGACTCGTTTATTGACCGAAATGAAAGGTGACCTGCAGTGAAACTCAAGAACATGGATGATGTAAAAGGAATTAGAAAGTCCTGTGCTCTACTTGCGGAGACTTTTGAATACATAGAAAGTATCATTAAGCCTGGCACTACCGGCTATGACTTGGATCGCGTTGCTGAGGAATTTATTCGTGCACGTGGAGGTGTACCTGCATTCAAGGGGTATGGTGGCTTTCCTGCTGCACTTTGCCTATCGCTCAATGATGCAGTGATCCATGGTATTCCAAAAAAGGAACCATTTAAGATTAAGGATGTAATTAGTGTTGATTGTGGTATTAATCTAAACGGATATTTTTCTGATTCAGCTCATACTTTTACCTTGGGCCCGCAAGACCAAGCGGTTACCAACTTACTTAGAATTGCAGAAGAAAGTCTGTTTCTGGGAATAGAAGAAGCACGAAAAGGCAATAGAATAAATGATATATCCCGGGCTATTTTTAAGCATAATCGTCAGAATGGTTATGGTATAGTTAGGCCTTATTGTGGTCATGGGGTTGGCTTTGGCGTCCATGAAGAACCGCAAGTCCCAAACTACGTCGGATCTGGTCCCAATCCACGGCTCAAAGTTGGCTTGGTGCTTGCAATAGAGCCAATGATAAACTTGGGGACCGATGAGGTCTACGTGGCCAAGGACGATTGGACAGTTTTGACAAAAGATCACAGTATTTCGGTTCATTTTGAACACACAATCGTTATACTTGAAGATAGCACCGAAATCTTAACACTCTGGGGAAGCAAAAGAGGATACCAAGTTCATGCATAGCAAAACGAGAAATACAATTGTCTTGTGGTCGAGTATGGTTTTTGTTTTCGTACTTTCTTTCTCTTGTGGTTCCATTGATTTTAGGTCATTGCAGACTCACGTACACAGCTCCTCGGAAATTGCGCTACCATCGATAGTCCAACTCGATGTCAAAATTACCAAAACGGACCTCAGTCCTGCTGACGGGATGCGTCCATTTCTCGACTACTTTTTTGACGATCCTAGCGAAAAAGATAAGAAGAGAACCTTTAGATTTGAGAGTCTAGGTTCAGGAGTAGTTTTTCTAAAAAAGAACGACCTATACTTCATAATTACCAATGGTCATGTTGTTGGTGAAGCCGAAGAAGTCAGTATATTGCTTTATGACGGGCAGGAGTTTCAAGGGAAAGTAGTAGGCAAAGATCCAAGGAAGGATATTGCCGTGATTTCGTTCACTAGCTCAGTCAGTATTCCGCTCGCAAGTTTTGCCAATTCCGACAAAGTTAGAATCGGTGACTTTGTACTTGCAATTGGTAGTCCTTATGGCTTTCAGTCCTCGGTTACGTTTGGGATAGTCTCTGCTCTCAATCGCAGGGGCGGGCCCTCAGATAATGTGAGTGATTTTATCCAAACTGACGCTGCGATAAACCAAGGTAACTCGGGTGGTGCTTTGGTAAATATGAATGGTGAAGTAGTGGGTATCAATACCTGGATTAGTTCCCAAACAGGAGATAGCGTCGGACTTGGTTTTGCAATACCAATTAACAGTGTAAAAAATTCGGCTCTTGATTTGATAGAGTTTGGAAGAATTCGCTATGGCTGGATTGGCGTTCATTTTCAAACTATTGACCAAAGCATAAAAAAGAATCTCCGCAATCAAGTCAATCGAGGGGTTTTGCTAACTGGGCTCTATCAGGATTCACCGGGCGCACAAGCCGGGTTGCGACTTGGTGATGTTATTGTCAGTGTTAATGAAAAACAGATTAAGGAAATGGGTGACTTAATCCAATCGGTTGGAGAGTCATCCGTCGAGAGCAAATTGCTTGTTCAAGTTATTAGAGACGGAAAACCTCTATCTGTCTATGTCAAAGTTGAAGAAAGACGCGCTGACGATGATTTGGCTAGCAAGAATAGACTTTTGTTCCCAGGTTTCGTAGCCTACCCGCTAAACAACGAGTTGCGGGAAGAACTTAAAGCTTCAAGCGATCAAGAGGGCTATCTCGTCACACAGGTTGTACCTGGTTCTGTTGCACAGTTGGCGGGATTAAAGGCAAAGGACATTGTTGTTTCAATAGATGGAAAACTGGCTGTAAAGCTCACGGAATTTTATGTAATGTTTTCGGACCCTACCATTGAAAGTTTTGAAATTGTAGTTTTGCGTGAAGGCGAGAAAGTGGACTTGTTGTTAAAGAGAGCTGACCGTGACTAAGGAATTTGTTTCCTACAATCAAATTCGTAACAATGCCCTAAACCTTGCCTTCCAAATTCGCCAGGATGGCTTTATGCCGGATGTTATTTACGTGAGCCTTCGTGGTGGAGCCTACATGGGCAACGTAATCAGTGAGTACTTTAAAGTTTTGAGAAAAGGACTACGACCAATTCTCTATGCTGCAGTAGTGGCTCGATCCTATTCTGACGTGCATCAAAATAGTAAGGTTCGCATCGATGGTTGGACCTACAATCCCGAGCATCTGCGAAGTGGAGACAAGATCCTACTAGTAGATGATATTTATGATTCTGGTCAGACTGTCAACTACCTTGTGGATATTCTGGTGGAGAAGGGGATTCCGCGCAGCGACATTAAAGTCGTTGTTCATGACTATAAAGTGAGAAGCAACAAAAACACCAAGCATGATGTCGTACCGGACTACTACCATCGAAAGATTGTTATTGACTCAGACAAACAAGACAACTGGATTCACTACTTGAGTCATGAATTGGTCGGACTTAACGAAAGCGAGATCAAAAAAAACTATGGAGAAGATCAACAAACGGTTGAAATCCTTTTGGAACTTCTTTCCGATGATTAAGGTGTATGAATAAAAAATGGATATTCTGTCTATTTGTTGTTACTCATTTTTTACTTATTGGGCAGCTAGTTGCTGAGGAACTGCCAAAGTCTGAACTGGCTGTTGTAGAAGGTTTAGGTGGGAAGAAACTTTTCAACAGCGATCTTATACTAGTCCCAGCCGTTGGTCAGGGCTCAATCCAGTACGAACTTGTAACCAATGCCGATGTGGTTGCTGACATCAACGCTAATTCACCCGTTCTTTCAGAATCGGGCTTAAAGATTGCTTCCCAAGAAAACAAGCAAGTCTCCTACCTGCTGCGTCTTAAACATGTAAGGCTTGGATACTTGGCTTCAGATGATCTTGTTCTGGAATTTGTAATAGATCGTCAAAAGCCGGAGTTACCTGATTTGCAGGGTCTTGAAGACATCAATTTTTTGAGCCAAAGTATAGAGTTGGAACCAAGAACCAGTTCCAATAGCTCAATTTGGTATCGTATTTCGTCAAAAGACTATCCCAGTCAAGCCGATAGACCCGACTTTTTGGCCATTGAAGAACTTGGGATAGAAAATTTTCAACTGCTTCAAAATCGTTATATCGCCCTGCCAGCACCTAGCAAAAACAATCGCGAGTATCGTTTGAGTGCATACAGCCAAAATCAAGCGGGAAACCAGTCGGAAATAGTGAGTTGGACTTTTGTTGTGGAATCAGAAACTGTTTATGTTGTTGACAACACGTCGTTGAATGACAAGTTCCAAAACGGGTCCAGAAAGTTTCCTTTCAATAGTCTTAGTAGTGCTTTGCTGTTTGCAGAACGCAACCAAAAGACCGTGGTTAAATTATCGGGTGGCAACTTCCCTTTGGCAAATGAACTTAAGATCGTGCATAGTGTCGCTTTGCTTGGTTCCAACTCTATAGAAACGTGGAAGCCCGATTCAAACAAACTTACCATCGTGTACCCAAGCACGAGTTTCATGGGTCAGAATTTAATAGTGGTTCAGGATTCCAGTGTTCAGTTCTTCAAGATATATTTGACGGACTCTGGTCGAAGTATAAAATCCTTATTTCGTTCTAGTCGGGCAAACCTTACTTTTACGGATTGTAATGTTGCAACCACCAAAGCACTGTCGGCAATAGAGGCTGTTCAATCTGAAGTGTCGATTGTTGCATCGCTTGTATCTTGCAACGATCCTTTGGTATCTGATCTAATCGTGCTCAATGAATCAAAACTTGTACTTAACAGTTCAATAGTAGAAAACTCCGATTTACCAAGTCTGCTTCTAAAACAGTCACGTGACGCAGTTTATGTACTTATTAAGGCAAACAAAAGTCAGATAACTAGTCAGAGCTCAAAATTTGTTTCGCGCAGTGGAAAGAACACTACCAATATTTTTCTTGACAAAAGTACTTTGGAAGCGCGAGATTCTTCTTTTCTTGGTGGCTATGGGACAGAGCTGAGTGTCATTCTTGATGCCCAGAATCAATCGGCTATCGGCCTTGTTGGGTGCCACATTGAATCAAGCCTATTGGCCAAAACAAGTGTCAATGTTCGTTTATTCAAAGGCAAATTTGAATCCAGCCAAAGCACTATGGCGATCCAAGGCAAACTTTTGGCATACGGTTTTATAGTCAATCAAGCGCAGATAGAAAGCCTGAGGTCCAACTATAAACTTAGTTCTGCACAAGATTTCTTGTGCCTTGTCTCTAGTGATGACAGTCTTGTTACATTTACAGAATCTGAGATTTCTGGCGAGCAAACCGGTGACCTTAATTTGGCAATTCTGCGCAATAGTGAAAGCGTATGGACCGAGAACAATATTTTGCTAGCAAGCAACCTTAAACGAGCAACAGCGTTTAGCATTCAAGGTGAAAAACAATCAATTTTTGAAAACAACCATCTAGTCGGCTCAAGAGATGCTTTGCTACTAGTTGTCACGAGTAAAACTTTTTGGCTTACCATGACCAACAATCTATTGGAAGGTTGGTCATATTTGTTGTCACAACGAGGTTTGCCAGAAGAAATTAGAACTCAGTCGCTGCAAGACTTAGAAAAAATAGAATCCGGCAAGAGCAAGTTTGGCGCCAACCGGGTTCAAGTTGGACTCTAAGAACCTTGTTTGCCTTACTCCCAAGTCCAAATTAATGCAGGGCTTATTAGATTTTCGGGGTCGGATTTGATGTAAGCGCCCCAAAGACCAAGTCCTGGCACAAGTGCAAAGGCTGGTAGACGTTCGGAGTTTAGACCACCAGGGTTGGCCAAGAATATGTCCGGATTAGTTGATAAATCGGTGCTGCTAGGATAGAAGTTGGTTGAGCCGTAGTTCCCTGCTTCTCTTGAGAAAGCGGTCGCGGTTAAACTTGGTGCTGTTGTAACCGTAAAAAGTCCTTTGTTGCTGGTGCTTGCAAGTACAATATTTTGGTTGCCTACTACTGCAGGGTTTTTGTCTTGCATACTAAAGACTTCGATATCAATAAATTTTGCATCGGCGATGGTAAAGGTTGACCAAGTTGTTGCATTGTAAAAAAATAGACGATTTTTTGAGCTGGTCACAAAGACACTTGTTCCTGAAACTACCATGTTGGTCAAAGCAGGGAAAGTTTCAGACCCTGCTAGTGCTTCTACTGCAAAGTCGGTAACAAGATCAGTGTTCTTAAATAAGCCGTATGATTTTAGAAGCCAATAGTTACTTCCATCATGAGAAACCTTTAGAAATGAATCCGAGTCAACACCTTGACCGCTAGTGATGTTTATTTTAGTCCAAGTAGCTCCGGTAAGGTAATATAGATTGTACTTAAAGCCACTATTTGGACTGTCGGATTTTTTGCTCTGTAAAAACAATTGATTGTTTGCACTAAATAGCAGATCCGCAATCTGACCGGTTTCTAGGCCTGATAGCGAAACATCGCTCCATGTTGCACTCTCTGCTTGCGCGAGACTAGAAAATGAGGTCTTTCTGAGCACTTGCGTATTATTTTCAGGAAGTGCGTCTGCGTTGCCAATAAAGGTAGCATATAGTTCGTTATTGTACGTCGCGATTGATGCAACGGCTAATCTAGCTCCAAGGCTGACCGTCTTCCATGTTCCTATTGAACCAGAATCGGGAAAACTTGCGGTATTGGGAACATCTGCAACGTACAAAACGCTTCCTTTGAGGATGTATAGACTATTGTACCTTACTATATCGGTATAAGTTGCTCCGTCTTTGCCAAGGCCGCTATCTTTCTTGGAAATCGGTTCCTCTATTGATAGGGCGTAAAAAAGTCCTGAGCTTTGTCCACTACAGCCCGCTAGAAAAATTATTGTCGTAAAAATAATGCAAAGGCATAGTAGGCCATGGCTTGGAACACGCTTTGGGTGTGTCATTGTTTTCTCCTGTTAGAAACTGTAGAGAGCTGAAAGGGTGATTTCAAGAAGATTGCCGACTCTTGACTGAGAGAATATTGGATTGGCGTCTGCATAAACTTCAGGTAACCAAGTGTAGGCAAGGTTGAGTCCAAACGACCAGTTGGAGGTCGCATCAATAAAGAACCCAGCTTCTGTCCTCAATCCAAAGCCAACATAGCTCAATTCTTTGTATGCTAAGATACTTAAGCCTGGGCTTATAGAAACAGGAATCTGAAAATTGTCGATTCTAAAGAAGCTTGACAAGCGTGGTCCAACCAAAACCGAACCAAACACGCCTTCGTTGGGGCCGGCTGCCAAACGACCACTCAAATCCAAACCAATTGCGAAAGTGTTGTCTAAGAATGCACTCCAGCGCAGTGCACCAGAGCCACCTACGTTGAGCCCTGCACCAGGCTTAAAGCTTTCGCTTTCGCTCAGACCTGGAGTGGTGCTATAAGAGAATAGCGGCACTAAAAGCCCCAGATCTATTTGAAAAATTTGGTTACCTAGAATACGAGGCGCTATGATTTGGTTTGGGTCAATTTCTTGGGGAAGCTCTTGAGAACTAATTGAAATTGGCATTAGAACAATGGCAAACGTCGCCAGACTAACAATACGTGTAAAAAACCTCACCGATGACCTCACTTGATTTGCAACAACAGTATCATGACTATAACTGTCTATTCAATCTAATGTTACAGACTTATGTTACAGATACAGTATGCTTGGAACAAGCGTCCCTTGAAAAATGTGGCCTATTGTGTTAAACAGCGACTATGGTAGCAAGCAAAATATTGGATGGTAAAATTGCAGCAAGCACAATTAGAGCTGCGATTAAAGTGTCAGTTGCCGCACTCGGGAAGAAGTCAGTAGTTCCAGGTCTGGCAGTGGTCTTGGTTGGAGACAATCCAGCCAGCCACAGTTACGTTAAAGGAAAGACTGAGGCTTGCCAGGCTGCAGGAATACGGACCTTTGACCACACTCTGAGCGCGGATCTATTAGAGAAAGATCTCTTGAGCCTTATTGAAAAATTGAACCACGACGAGGCAGTACATGGCATATTGGTACAACTGCCACTACCTTCCCACGTAGATACTGACTTAGTAATCGCGAGTATTGATCCACTTAAGGATGTAGACGGGTTTCATCCACTAAATGTTGGCAGAATGGTGCTTGGTCAAGATAGTTTCTTGCCTTGTACGCCACATGGAATTCTTAAACTACTCGAGGTCTTTGAGATTCCAGTCCAAGGCAAACATGTAGTTATCTGTGGCCGCAGCGACATTGTTGGCAAGCCACTTGCAAATCTACTTCTCAAAAAAGGAAGTTTTGCTGATGCCACGGTAACTGTCTGTCATTCTCGTACCAAAAATCTTTCGCACTATACGCTGCAAGCGGATATTGTCGTCGCGGCGATGGGCAAAGCCAAGTTCATAGGTGCCGAAATGATTAAACAAGGGGCAGTTGTTATTGATGTTGGCGTCAACCGCATTGCAGATCCAAGTAAAAAAAGCGGATTCAGTTTGGTCGGAGATGTTGACTTTGAGGCATGTTTAAATAAAGCAAGTTGGATCAGTCCGGTTCCAGGCGGTGTTGGTCCGATGACTATAACTATGCTTTTACACAACACGATGATATCTGCTATGCGACACCATAACATTTCTATGGACTTGGCAGTTTAGATGTCCTTGCAAGATGTTCAAAATCGCGCCGACTCGAGAAATTTGGCCATCAACAAAGTTGGTATCAAGAATTTGCGCTACCCGATAGTAGTCAAAGATCGCGACCACCAAATCCAGAATACTGCGGCTACCATTAGTCTCTATGCCAATTTGCCTCACCATTTTAAAGGCACCCACATGAGCCGATTTATTGAGGTTTTTCAGCGTCATTCCAGGCGAATAAGCATGCGCAACTTTTTGTCTATCCTAGAAGAGATAAAGCTTGTACTCGATGCGGACTCGGCATTTGGGTCAATAGAGTTTCCGTATTTTATTGAAAAAAAAGCCCCCGTTACCCAGCAACTTGGAATGATGCAGTACCTTTGCAGTTTTGAGGGAGAAGTTGGTATTGCTAGTTCTCAGTTCTTTGTGACGGTCGAGGTGCCCGTGTTAACTCTGTGTCCTTGTTCAAAAGAAATTTCATCCAGAGGCGCCCACAATCAACGTAGTTTTTGTAAAGTGAGGTTGCAAACAGGGAAGGACTTTTTTTGGATTGAGGATATTATCACCGCAGTTGAGTCTTGTGCTTCCAGCGGCCTCTACTCAGTCCTAAAACGTGAAGATGAACGGTACGTCACTGAATACTCGTACGATCATCCAGTTTTTGTGGAAGATTTGGTACGTGAAGTAACGCTCAAGATTGAAGCAATGAATTTATTTCCATGGTTTATGGTTGAAGCAGAAAACGAAGAAAGCATTCATCTACATAATGCCTATGCCTGTATCGAACGAGGAAGCAAAACTAAATAGCCTAGCAAGTGTTCTTGCATCCCGTGCGTCCCCAAGGAGTATCTCGTGTCAAAAGATTTTAAGGCAATGTACCATGAAATAAACAAAGACCATTTTCCAAAAAATGTTAAAATCAGCTTTGATGATGGCGAAAAGTCACAGACGCTATGCTATCAAAAAGTTGAGTGGAACATTGCTGGAGAACTACGCGGGCTGCGCTATGGCGAAAATCCCGATCAAGAAGCAGCAATGTATAAGCTAGTCAATGGTAATCTTCGACTAGGCGAAGTTGAGAGTATATTACCTGGAAATTTTCTTGCCAGTGATCCAGAACTTATTCAGTCTGGAAAACATCCAGGCAAAATTAATCTCACTGACATAGATAGTGCGATAGGAATTTTGCGCTACATGGATCAGCAACCATGTACGGTTATCGTCAAGCACAACAATCCGTCTGGTGTTGCCATGGCAGACAGTTTGCACCAATCATACGAGAAAGCCTACTATGCAGACAGAATCGCAGCCTTTGGTGGAGCCATCGCCGTCAATAGAAGCCTAGACATTGCCACCGCGCAACTGATTTGTGCCCAATACTGCGAAGTGGTGGCTGCACCCGAGTTTGAAGAAGGCGTCCTAGCGCTTTTTGAAAAAAAGAAGAACCTGAGAGTTATGCGCATTGGAAACATGGCAAAACTGGCCAATTTTGATACAAGTCGTTTTGTCGATTTCAAAAGTCTAATCGACGGTGGCTTGGTATTGCAATGGTCTTTTTCACCGATCGTAAGGCATCCCGATCAACTTTTTGCTGCCAAAGCAAGTCACCAAGGCAAGAACTACCAAGTCAACCGAGAACCGACAATCCAAGAAACCGAAGACATGGTTTTTGGCTGGCTTGTCGAGGCTGGGGTGAGTTCAAACTCTGTTCTCTATGTAAAAGACAAGGTTACCGTTGGAATCGGAACCGGAGAACAAGATAGAGTAGGAGTAGCAGAAATAGCTCGAGACAAGGCTTATAAAAAAAGAGCAGATTTTTACGCGTGGAAGAAATATAACCAAGCCCTTTCTCAAATTGTAGACCAAGATCAGCTGGCAGAAATAGCTGGTATAGTTGAGTCAGAAAATGGGGGTCTTAAAGGAAGTGTTATGGTCTCTGACGCATTCTTCCCCTTTAGAGATGGTGTCGATGTTGGTCTCAAGGAAGGTGTCAAAGCGGTTGTGCAACCTGGTGGTTCTCTACGCGACTACGAGGTAATCGAGGCTTGCAATGAGTATGGTGCGAGCATGATGTTTACTGGACAGCGAAGTTTCAAGCATTAAATACCGATACTATTGTCATGCATAGCTTGGTTCAAAAAATAAAAATTTTTTTTCTATCGTGCGCAATTTTTATTCTTGCTACTCTGAGCCTGTCAGCACAGGCAATTGTTTTAGGTCAGGCAGAAAACTATCTCGTTATAGCCAAAAAACTTATAACAGAAGAAAAGAATGTATTTAAGTTAAAAAATAGAATACAGGCTCTGTTAGTTAACGCCGATTCAAGTCAAAAAAGTGCGCTCAACTTCGTGCTGGGCAAAGTTCATATGGATTTATTGGAATTTGCCCTAGCCAAGTCTAATTTTGTTTCGGCATTGCCACTAGTTAATGCCCATTTGGAACTACTGCGCATTGCACTTTTGGAAGCTGATCGAGCAGGTTTTGAAGTTCTTTTGGCGAAACTCCCCGCTACAAATACTATGAATGTAGAAGAGCGCCGCCAATTGAAGTCTATAATCTCGATGGCGCAACTTCTGTTTGAGGATTTTCTTGGCCTCGAAAAAACGATCGGCGATCCGCAGGGATCTGAAGAGTTGGCCTTAAGCTATTTGCTTGCGCAAAAAAGGGTCAATCAGTCTCTGACTAGTTCTAGCATTAAGAAGCTAGACCAATCATATGCAAACTCTTTGTGGGCTTTGTCATTGCGTTTTTCGGTCAATGAAAGAATAGGTTTTGACTTGGCCCGCGGATTTTTGACGGGTTTTTCAAATACTTGGCCCCAGAATCAAGAAGAAACCGAGGCACCAAGCAATGGATTGGAAGTACTGCAGGTCGGAATATTTACTGACAAAAAGAATGCCGAAAGTTTGCTTGCCAAACTAAGCAAGTTTGGATTCTTAGCGAGGTTAGAAACTTTAGATTCGCGTAAACCAGTTCGCTTTAGAATAGTTGTCGACATTTCCAGAGGTCTAGATCCGCAGGACATAATATTGTCCTTAAAAGAAAAAGGAATTGAGGCTTTCTTAAGCAAGTAAGCTCAATAATCACGGGCTGACTGACCGGCTATTCGACCTCACTAGAGTAAAATTCTAGCCGGATTATTTCACCACTGTTTTTTTCTACACCATTGATGTTAGTCCTTGCCGGAATCAATTCTAAAAACCGTCCAATGGTTGCATTTCTAGGATCAAGAAGTTTAACAATATAGTATTTTTTTTCTTCAACAATGCCGCTATCGCTGACAAACTGCAGTTCTAAAACTGTTTCATTGGTCTCATAGGTAAGATAGGAACCTTTGCGAACTATCCCGTTTTGGCGCCAATAAAAAAACGGTGCAGTGAAAATTAGCTCATGTTTTTTTTCGTCTCGGTAGATCCCTGATAGAATCAAGCGGTTAATTGGAATTCCTGACCTTGAGTCTCGCTTGGAAAATCGACTGTCTTGGTCAAAATCTACGCGAACATAGCTACCCGTCCAGTTGTTCTTATCTTGTAGCGAAAACTCGATAGAGTCTACAGCAATTGGAACAATGATAGCGGTACTGCGCAGTGTTTTAAATGCTTCGTTGACGAGATACATCTCCATCCTGCCATAGGCGCTGGGTTTTCCGCTGGATCGCCAAATGTGAGATTCTAGTCTGTCTCCTTCGATTATACGAAACGAGCGGTACTCAGGGTCAAAGAAAAGGATTTGTTCAATAGAACGCTGCCTAGAATTGATTGAAGTTCTTTTCCAAGCACCGGCTAGAAACTTTTCCATACTTTCGGTTCCGCTCTTAAACAGCACTTCCATTTGCTTATTTTGGATTAACTTTCCTGAGATGTTTTGGCTTGAAGAAAAAACAAAAGTATCTTGATTGGTCTGCCAGCGATAAACACTTTCCTGGAGGTCGGAACTGGTGTTTTCTTCACCAATCTTATTTTGAACCACAACAGAAAACTCGGCCTGTGATTGGTTAAACTCGCCGTCGGTTTCTTGCCGTTGCCTAAGTTCTATGCCAATACTGGCGCTTACACTCAATATTGACTTCATTTGCAAAGGAAACAACGATCTGCTTGTGTCCATCTTGAAGATATCCATGGTTTGCAGTCCGTTTGCGTCCACTCCATTTGCAAGAATGTCCGGTATTCCATCGCCCGTTATATCCACAAATCTAAGCGAAAACTGGCGAGCGTTAACGGCCTTAGTGGCCGTACTCCAGCTCAAAGAATGTTCACTACGATTTGAGTCAAAGTCCGACACTGCTAGGCGAATTAGATCAGATAAGTCATTTTTATTTTTGTAGATGATAATCTGTTCAAGGGCAGTATCCGTATCCAAATTGGCTTCAAGTGTGAGTTGAATCAAAAAATCGTCCGGAATTGCTGCCTTGGTACTAACTCCAGTTTGCGAGCTACTCTGTCCTGCCTCTGGATTACTTGATTTATAGAAGCTTATGCCGTCACTTGCAATTGGGGATTTTAAGCCAAACTCTAAGCCATTTTTGACATCAATAGCTGGATCTTGGCTACACGAGGCAGCAATGAACAAAAAAAACGAAAGAGTTGACCAATAGACTATTTTTTTCACAAAATCACTATGTCGGAAGATCAAAAAAAAATCCACACTGCGCCACCGTAGCGCGAGATTACCTTTGACAAAGACCCTTGTCTTTGTCATGATACGACATGGAAACAAGAAACATTTATGATAATATCTCCGCTTTAGACCATCGTTACTCGGTTTCAGACCCAGCACTGTTTAAGCAACTGAGCGCTTATTTTGCAGAATCATCATTTGTCCGATATTGCGTACGAGTAGAACTAGCCTTAGTACGTGCGCATTTGCATTTTCAAGGTGATGATCAGAATGCTGATGTTAAACTATTGGATGGTTTAGAAGACAGGATCGATCCGGCTGAAGTATATGAAGAAGAAAATAAGACACGTCACAATATTCGGGCCTTAGTCAATGTAATTAAGCGGCACGTTCCTGATTCATTAAATTCTTTGGTTCACTTGGGAGCCACCAGTGTTGACATTCTTGATACCGCCCAGTCCTTACGGATTAGAGATGGCATTCAAAAACTTATAATTCCAAAGATCGAAGAATGCCTTGCTCTGCTCGCTGCTTGGTCAGAAAAAGAAGCGGAGACTGCGCAGATTGGTAGAACACACGGGCAGTACGCGGTACCCATCACTCTTGGATATGCTTTTGCCGAATATACCAGTCGATTGGGCAAGAGTCTATTGGAAATCGTACGACTCAGTGATCAGCTTGCTGGAAAGATCGCGGGTGCAGTAGGTGCCTACAATGCTACCAGTCTTTTGTATGCGGACCCCGAAGCTTTTGAAATCTATACCTTGGGATTATTAGAACTTCAGGCCTCAGAACACAGCACCCAACTTGTTGAACCTGAGTATCTATTACGTATCCTTTTGGAAATAAACATTGCCTTTGGCATTATTGCCAATTTAGCTGATGATCTTCGCCATTTGCAACGCAGTGAAATAGATGAAGTTAGAGAATACTTCGCACCAGACCAAGTCGGCTCCAGTACTATGCCTCAAAAGAGAAATCCATGGAATGCTGAGCACGTGAAGAGTCTTTGGAAGGCCTTTTCACCACGTGTAGTGACGTTCTTTATGGATCAGATCTCAGAACATCAACGAGATCTGAGCAACTCGGCATCGGGTCGATTTGTTACAGACTATTTGACTGGTTTTACTTTGGCTGTCAGTCGCATGAACAACATCCTTCAAGGATTAAGTGTAAGACCGGAAGGACTCGCGGAAAACTTACGCAAGGGTGGTGCAGGTGTATTGGCCGAGGCCGCTTACATTCTGCTTGGAAAAAAGGGCGAAAAAGACGGGCATGAGATCATTAGACAATTAACTATAAAGGCCGAACGCGAAAAAACAAACTTTATTGACGTACTCAAAGCTGATGCTGCTTTGTGGCAACGTTTGCAGGACGCTTTAGCAGAAGTCAACGGTCCAAAGGCAGAGCTGTTTTTTGCCAGCCCCGAGTTGTATCGTGGAAAATCCGCCGAAAAAGCAAGAGCAATCGCAAAAAAATGGAAGAAGTACCTAGAAACCAAATCCCAACCATGAAGAGAAGGAGTTGTCACTTATGGCGTTTGAAATTCGAGAATCACTGAGTTACGACGATGTACTGTTGCTGCCCGGTTACTCCGATGTCCTACCCGGTGAAGCCAAGATTGGTGTAGACCTCGTACCCGGCGTCCATCTCAATGTGCCTGTTTTGTCGGCAGCTATGGACACGGTAACAGAGGAACATATGGCTATTGCTATTGCCTTAGAAGGCGGCATGGGTGTGATTCATCGCAACCTCCCACCTCAAGAGCAAGCAGACCAAGTTGCAAGAGTAAAACGCTACCTCAATTGGATTATCGAGAACCCCATTACGGTTGAAAGAAGCCAGACCGTGGCAGATGCTTGGGAGATCATGAACAAGCGAGGAATTTCAGGTTTGCCTGTTTTGGAAGAGGGAAGACTTGTAGGAATACTTACAAGCCGCGACCTCCGATTTTGTCGAGACTACGATCTAAAAATTGGCGACGTAATGACGATCAATCCGATTGTTGAATCAGGCAGCCCGACTTTGGCAAGTGCACAACAGAAATTTGACAGTCACAAAATTGAGAAACTACCTGTAATTGACTCAAAAGGAATTTTGACTGGCTTGATTACGGTTAAAGACATGGAAAAGCACCGTAATCATCCCAAGGCCGCAGTAGATGCAACTGGTAGATTATTGGTAGCTGCTGCCGTTAGTCCGAGCGACTTAAAAAAAAGAATGGAACTCTTGGTCGCCGCACGGGTTGACATGGTTGTCATGGACACGGCGCATGGTGAGAGTAAGCAAGTACTGGATTCAGTTAAGTTTATTAAGGAACACTATGGTGTTCCAGTAGTTGCTGGAAACGTGGCAACTGCCGAAGGCGCAGAACGGCTTGCCTTGGCTGGCGCAGATGCAATTAAGGTAGGTGTTGGTCCTGGAAGCATATGTACTACTCGAATCGTTGCTGGCGTTGGTGTCCCTCAGTTTAGTGCAGTTCTTTGGGCTGCTGAGGCAGCCAGAGCGTTAGGTAAGACAGTGATAGCGGATGGTGGCATCAAGTATTCTGGTGACATAGTCAAGGCGATTGCGGCCGGCGCAAGTGCCGTGATGCTGGGAAATCTTTTGGCGGGACTAAAAGAAAGTCCTGGACGAGAAATTTTCTATGAAGGTCGAATATTCAAGTCCTATCGAGGCATGGGAAGTTTGGGCGCTATCAAACGAGGCAGTGGCGATCGTTACCAAATGGCAGAGGGTGAAGAGCCAGTACCAGAAGGTGTGGAAGGAAGAGTGCCCTACAAGGGTGAACTTCAACCTTTCTTGCATCAACTAGTGACTGGTCTAAAAAAAGGTATGGGTTATACAGGATCCAAAGATATTGTAAGCTTGCAGAATTATGGACAGTTTGTAAGGATTTCCTCTGCAGGACTTAGAGAGAGTCACGTACATGACGTATCGATAACCCAGGAAGCCCCAAACTATTCACGATAGTAGATAACAAAAAAAGGCCCTCTAACGGCAATACTAAGGATAACAACAATGAATTTGACAGTAATTGGAGCCCAATGGGGCGATGAAGGAAAAGGAAAAATAGTCGACTTTCTTGCATCAGAGGCAGATGTAATCATTCGTTTCTCTGGTGGCGCAAATGCTGGGCACACGATCGTAATTGGTGATGTAAAGTATGCTGTTCACCTTATACCTTCGGGAATACTCTACCCGCAAAAGACCGTAATACTCGGTATCGGCATGGTAATTGACGTTGAGAGTATGTTCAAGGAGCTTTCGGACCTAGAAAAGCAAGGGATAAAGTGGCAAGGCCGAACCTTTGTTTCTGACCGAGCACACATCGTCTTGCCCGGATATAAAGACTTAGACAAAAAGCAGGATCAAACCCGCAAACGGCCAATAGGAACAACCGGCAGGGGGATTGGTGTCGCCTATTCTCTCAAGAGTGCTCGGGATGGAATTCGTGTAGCCGACCTTTTTGACGATGATTTGATTGAATCTCTTTCGCCTGAAGACCGGGAATATGTCTTGAAGAATCGAGAACAATTGCGTCCGTTAATCATTGATTTGACGACGTGGATGTATGAAAAACAGCCCGCTAGGATTCTTCTAGAAGGAGCTCAGGGGGTACTACTAGACTTGGATCTTGGTACTTACCCATTTGTATCTTCAGGAATTTCTGCAGCGGCTGGTGCTGCGCTCGGCGCCGGTATTGGTCCTCGCGATATCGATGGAGTACTAGGTGTATTTAAGGCATATTCGACCCGAGTTGGTAACGGACCATTTCCTTCTGAATTCTTGGAAGACAGAGATGGAAAACTTGGAGAAGAGATTAGAACGCTAGGCAAGGAATATGGTGTAACAACCGGTCGTCCACGTCGTTGCGGGTATTTGGATTTGGTGGCCTTGAAATACGCTTGCCTTTCCAATGGGATAGATGGTCTGGTGCTAACAAAAATTGATATTTATGATGGTTTTGATGAAATTCAAGCCTGTGTTGGCTACGAAGTGGATGGGAAAGTAATTGATACTTTTCCTGCAAGTATCAAAGACTTGATGACCGCCAAACCTGTACTCAAGAAGTTTAGAGGTTGGAAGCGACCTCTATCGGCCATCAAGTCCTTTCAAGACCTTCCTCAAGAAGCTATTAGTTATATTTCATATATTGAAGAATATACGCGCACGCCAGTTACCATTGTATCCGTTGGGAGCGAACGGAATCAGACTATGATTAGACAAGATCCGTGGAATCAATACGAAAGATAGGTCTTGTGGGTGACGGCTTTTAAAACTGAACAGATGTAAAAGGAAATATGATGGACACGCTTTTGATTTTTGATTTTGGCAGCCAGACGAGCCAGCTGATTGCTCGGCGGCTTAGAGACCAGGGCTACTTTGCCAGGATCGTTGCCGGTGATTGTACTTGTCAGGAAGCGGGTATAGATGGCTCCATCAAAGGAATAATCCTATCTGGTTCTCCTTTTTCGGTTTACGAAAAAGATGCTCCAAAATTGGATCAAGACGTCTTTAAACAAGGGATACCGATCCTTGGTATCTGTTATGGCCTTCAGCGCATCACTCAAGACTTAGGTGGGAGCGTCGAACCTCGCCATACACGCGAGTATGGGCGCGCCTCCCTTCAAAAAAAAAATGAACACTTGTTGCTCAAGGACATTCGAGATGGCTTTCAGTCGTGGATGAGCCATGGTGATAGCATTCAGAAATTGCCACATGGCTTTGAAGTGGCATGGGAAAGCGAACACGGAATTCCTGCCATGGCTTTTCTTGACACTAAAACAATTGCTGGTCAGGAAACAGCAAAAAAGTTTGGAATTTCGGCGCCACTAATGGGAATTCAGTTTCATCCAGAAGTTAGCCATTGCGAGTCGGGTCAATCTATCTTGCATAACTTTGCTGAGCAGATTTGCTCAATGAAACGAGAATGGGATGTTTCCTACTATCTAGAAGAAGCCAAACAAGTCATTGCTGAGACCATTTTGGCGCGGTCAGAACTACAAGGCACCGGTGCAGAGGTGCTGCTGCTTATCTCGGGCGGTGTGGATTCGACAGTACTTGGGGCGCTGCTTTTGAAAACGATGGATCCAGACAAACTTCATTTGCTTTACGTCGACACCGGCATGATGCGCAATGCAGAAACTGATGAAGTCAAAGAGACCCTAAAAAGTTTAGGCGCCAAGCACGTGCATATTGTTCATGCCGAAAATGACTTCTTGGGTCAATTGGCAGGAAAGTCTGATCCGGAGGAAAAAAGGCAGATCATCGGAGACCTGTTTATCACTATCCAAAACAGAGAAATCGTTAGACTCGGCTTAGGTTCGGCTTATTTACTGGCACAAGGTACTCTATATACCGACTTAATCGAGAGCGGAAAGGGCGTTGGAAAACATGCTGCCGTTATAAAAAGTCACCATAATGTTCGTTCGCCACTCGTTGAATCACTTCGTAACGAAGGGCGTATTATCGAACCCCTAGCCAAACTCTACAAGGACGAGGTTAGGGCACTTGGTAAAGCTCTGGGCCTGTCCCCAAAAATCGTTTGGCGTCATCCATTTCCCGGTCCCGGACTTGCAGTAAGAATTCTAGGCGAAGTCGATCGCGAGAAGTGCGCTATCTTGCGAGCAGCAGACAAAATTTTTATAGACGAATTGCACAAACGTGAACTTTACCATTCGATTTGGCAAGCATTTTGTGTCTTGCTTCCAGTGCGTTCTGTAGGAGTTGCGGGCGACATGAGGGGCTACGGCTACGTGCTTGCTTTACGAGCTATTGTCAGTTCTGATGGGATGACGGCCGACGTCTATCCTTTTGAAATGAAAGACATTCTCGAAATTTCGGGTCTGATTACCAATCAAATCAAAGCAATTGGAAGAGTGGTCTATGACATCTCTTCCAAGCCACCTGCAACCATCGAGTGGGAGTAACTAACCAACTCTTTTGAGCGAACTGGATTCCCATGGTGCAAGCAAGGGTAGCGCATGAAAAAATTCATCAAGCAGTTTGCTTTCGTAGATTCCTTGGTAGCTACCCTCGATAACTTTTTGCCAAGCTTCGTTGTTGAGACGTTCCCAACACTCAGTTTCTCGCTTTGGTATTATTGGAAAAAAAGGAACGCCGGCTGATCTCGCTGCTTCGAAATCTGAAGGTGAATCCCCTAAAAACAGTACAAGGTCAGATTTGGCTAGTTCTTGTTTAAGTATAAGTTCTTTTTTGCCAGCTTCTTGTCCGTATATATTGCTCACTTTGTCGGCAAGTCCAGCTTCGTTCCATTGGCGATTTAGTAAAAAGAGCGGACTCTGAGATATTACCACCATTTTTAAAGACAAGTCCTGACTAGTTTGGGTAATGTTTCTTATAAATGGTGCGGCTGATGCAAAAGTATCGGCGCTGCTCAGCCAAAGTTTGGCATATTCGTTGACCTGCTTTGACCAAGTCAGACACAATTCCAGTTCCTCGATGTTTTCTCTTGTAGTAGCCTCAGCACCGGCACCGGCATTGTTAAAAAACCGCTCTCTCAAATATTTTACTTCCGCTTCCAAGGATTCGTTTGACATTGGGTTTCCAGAATTGATCCAGCGTTTTAGGGCGGAAAGCTCAGGAAGAATAGCCGACATTACGCTGGGGAATTTTTTTAACACAGGGTGGCGTCTCAACTCTTCAAAACTGCGATAAAGGCCTTCAAATCGGTTTAGGCCCCTATCTCTTGAGTATAGGTTGACGAAGCACCAAATTTCTTCTACGAGGCTAGAAATATGGTCAAGGTTAAATACCTCGATTAGTGCCGGGACAAAGGCTCTACGGTGTTTGACCTCCATTGTATCAAAAACACAGCCATCAGAATCCATGGCGAGACAGATCCTTCTTTTCTCCAGTTTAGGCATTGCGACTTCTCCCTTTGTAATTTATCGTCTCAATGCTTGCCTATCATTACCTACTGACATAAACTATTTGCATGATCCAAGAAATGACTATTGGTTTTAAAAAACTAGCATTGCAAGCTCGAATTGGTGTAAACGATCAAGAAAAGTTGGCAACACAAACCCTTTTTGTAAGTGTAAAGCTCAACTACCCGCCGGTGAACGTGGCTTGGTTTAATCATCATGATGCGATGGAAAAAGCCTTTGACTACAGTGAACTTGCTTCTAAGCTCAAAGTTCTTTTTTTGGAAAGCCATCACGACGTTTTGGAACACCTGCTTCATAAGTCACTTGCACTTATATTGAAACTTTTTCCAGATAGTACCAAGATTCACTTGAGTATTTCCAAGCCAAAAGCAATTTCTGATGCCGAGGCGGCTTTCTCCAGTCTAAAGTGGTCACGAGACAGCTTGTAAGTCATATCACAAAACGAGTATAGTAAGCTTTCGAAAATATAAATGAGGAGTGACTTATGGCATATTCTGTAAACAGCAATTGTATAAATTGCGGCGTATGTGAACCTGAATGTCCTGTAGAAGCAATTAGTGAAAAGAACGATCTGAGAGTAATTGATGCAGAAGCCTGTACAAGTTGCGGAGCCTGCTCCGAGGTTTGCCCTGCTGATGCAATTGACGCTGGTTGATAGATGACGGTTGCGGTCATTGTTTGAGTGCGTGACCGCTTTGCTTGCAATTAAGCCAGCATTTTGATATAAGTTTTGAACTATTTTTTTGACTGTATCGAAAATAGATTTGTTGGATAGATTATACTGAGGAGTTACAGATGGCTGGACAAAATATTTCTAAGAATGCACGTCGCGGTGAATCGCAAGACCTTATGAGCCGATGGGGTGGCAAGATTCTTATGAAGTCCATTTTTGAGAATGGTAAGATTAGACACTATGCTGTCTGCGAAAAGAGCGGCAACCAAGCACGTAAACCGCGTGATTTAATGTAATTCTATCCGCGCTATAAGCAATGATTTTATCCGGTAAAGAAATTAGAAAAAGGCTCAATAAAGACATAGTAATTGAGCCTTTTGTTGCCGATCAACTAAATCCCAATTCTTATAACTTAAGACTTCACCATGAGTTGCTTGTCTATGATGAAGCTGTTTTGGACATGAAAAAGCCAAATCAGTTTCATACAATAAGCATTCCAGCTGAAGGCGTATTGATAGAGCCTGGTAGGCTTTATCTCGGGCGCACTTTGGAATATACCGCCACTGATAACCTTGTGCCGATGCTCGAAGGAAGATCAAGTGTCGGTAGGTTGGGTTTATTTGTGCACATTACGGCCGGTTTTGGTGATGTTGGATTTAAGGGGTTTTGGACTCTTGAAATAATGTGTGCCCAAGCAATTAAGATCTATGCGGGTGTTGAGATCTGTCAAATATTTTACCACACTATAGAAGGCGAATACGACAGCTACGAAAAAGGTAAGTATCAAAACAACACCGGAATACAGCCTTCCTTTCTTTTTAAAGACTTTTCAAAAAAACAAAATTAGTGCTTCTTGCAGACCATTGGGTGATGTACTACGATTCAGGTAGGGAGATCGAGCATGGCTAGTGGATTGTACAGACTAATTACGCGCAGCGACTTTGATGGACTTGTCTGTGCGGTTTTGTTAAAAGACCGACAACTAATTAACGAGATAAAATTTGTTCATCCAAAAGACATGCAAGACAATCTGATACCAGTCACTGACAAAGACATTACTACTAATTTGCCTTATGTGCCTGGGGTATATTTGGCATTTGACCACCATTTTTCTGAGACGATACGAAACAAGCCCGCTTTAAATCACATAATCGAGGCCAGTGCTCCTTCTGCGGCGCGAGTTGTCTACAACTATTACGGTGGGCCAGACGTTTTTAAGACCATATCGGAAGACATGATGCATGCAGTCGACAAAGCTGACAGTGCTCAGTTTAATCTCGAAGAAGTCTTGAATCCAGAAAGGTGGGTTCTGTTAAATTTCATAATGGATGCCAGAACCGGTTTAGGTAGATTTAAGAATTTTCGAATTTCAAACTATCAGTTGATGATGGACCTGATTGACTACTGCAAAGACCACGGCATAGACGATATTCTCAACTTAAAAGATGTAGGAGAGAGGATAGAGTTGTATTTTTCTCACCAGAATTTATTTAGAGAACAAATTCGGCGCTGCGCTAAACTAGAGGGAAACGTACTTGTGCTCGACCTTATTGATGAGGAAATCATATATGCTGGAAATCGATTCGTAAAATACGCGCTCTTTCCCGAAGCAAATGTATCGGTAACCAAGATTTGGGGCTATCAACACCAAAATACCGTGTTTACTGTTGGAAGATCCATATTTAATCGAAGCTCGCAGAAGAACATTGGTGAGCTAATGCTTAAATTCGGTGGTGGTGGTCATGCTGCAGCAGGAACATGTCAAATAGAGGGGCGACCGGAAGATGCTTTTGTGGATATAGTCGCCCAACTCAAAGACCAGTGAGCGAGTAATATAGACGATCAGATAGGTGTCTGTACTTACTAGTAGCGATGTGATAGTATGGGGAATTAGCTCAGTTGGTAGAGTGGCTGGTTCGCAATCAGCAGGTCAGGGGTTCGATTCCCCTATTTTCCAAATAAAGAGGTTCACCTTGATTATTCCGCTTGATTTACTAGAAAGTGAAGAAAACTACATCTACGAGATTACTTGTGCTGCTATTCGTCGTGCTTACCAAATTACGGTTACCGGTGATGAAGAAATTGAAAAGAACGAAGGCAAAGTGGTGTCTACTGCTATAAAACAAATTCTAAGCCGCAAAGTGAAGTATAGAATTCCTGAATAATGTGCCTAGACGCCCAGCGTTAGTAATTACCGGCCCAACGGCCGTTGGAAAAAGTCAACTGGTAGAATCATTGCTTGCTCACTTTCCTGACGCCTTTGAGATTGTTAATGCTGACGCTCTTCAGGTGTACAGAGGCTTGGATATCGGCACGGCCAAGCCAAGTAAAGCGCAGCTTTTGGCTAACAAACATCACTTAATTGATATTAGAGACCCCAATCAGAGCTATTCTTTGGGGGATTTTCAAAACGATGCATTGGTCGCTGTCGACCAAATACTGTCTCAAGGAAAAATCCCTTTGTTATCGGGGGGCACTGCATTTTATATCAAGTATGTTATCAGCGGCTATCTTGAAACTCCACAAGCTTCCCAAGAACTTAAGAACTATGTTGAGTCGGCGCTTAAAGCTGGTGGTTTAGACGCACTTTACGTTTTGTTGCAGGAATTAGATCCAGCAAGGGCAGCTCAACTGCACTCCCACGACAAACAACGAATTATGAGAAGTTTGGAAATCACACTAGCAAGCGGCAAGAAAAACGCTGAATTTATCCGTGTCAAGACAGACTCACTTTACGATTGTTTGTGTTTTTGTCTAACAAGGGAAAGATCAGACTTAATCACTAGGATTGCTCAAAGGACCGTGGAAATGTTTGAAGCCGGACTTGGGCAGGAAGTTGAGTCACTGTTTAGACAAGGTTACAGTCCGTCAAACTCGGCACTCAAAGCTATTGGCTATCAAGAGTTTTTTGTCCAATCAACTGATCAAAAGTATCATCTCCGCTTAGATCTGCACGAGATCAAAAAACAAGTTCAAATCCATACTGCCCAATACGCAAAAAGACAAATGACCTTCTTCCGGTCTATTGAATCTTTGCAGTTCATACAAGCCCCAGTCCGAGAACAATATCTGGCGGAACTTTGGCAAAGTATTAACATGCTAAGAGAGAAAGTCAAAAAATGGCAGGATTGTGTTAACGCGGGTTGACGCAAGCCTATATTTGAGTATACTAAAGTCACAGTAGGTTTAAGTCGTTTAAGGAGATATATAGCGTGCCTTGCGGAAGAAAAAGAAAACTAAAGAAGATTGCTACTCATAAACGGAAGAAGAAACTCCGTAAAAATCGCCACAAGAAAAACAAATAGTGTTGATTGTTGTGCGCGTCAAAAGGCCGGTTTTCCGGCCTTTTTTTATTTAATGTACTGATTCATTACTTTATCATATGATAGAATCAGTTATGGACTTTTGGGAACGATTTTCTGACAAGGATTTCAGGGGACTTGTAAGCGTCATTAACGCCAGTCCAGATTCGTTTTACACCAAAAGTACCGTCGCCTCAGGCAATAATGATGCCTTGATTAGGCAGGTCGAAGAAATTGTTGAAGCCGGCGCTTGCTGGATTGATATTGGTGGTGAGTCTTCCAAACCAGGGAGCATCTACGTTGACGCTGAGGAAGAGTTACGTCGACTGATTCCTGTTCTTAAGGTCGTCAGAAAACGAACACAGCTGCCTATTTCGATAGATACACGCAAAGAGACCGTTATTCGCCCGTGTGTAGAAGAAGGTGCAGACATACTAAACGATATTAGTGCCTTGAGAGATGATCCGTTAATTTTGCCGTATCTTGCCCGAAACAAAATCCCAATAGTCTTAATGCATATGCAAGGCAATCCGCAGTCTATGCAAATAAGCCCGCACTATGATGATTGTGTCAACGATGTAGTTCTTTTCTTGCACGAAAGAGTGCAACTATGTAGAAAGTACGGTATAGACAAAATTATTGTCGATCCAGGTATAGGATTTGGAAAATCATACAATGATAATGTGCAACTGTTGAGAAGCCTAGATACTCTTAAACAGCTATCTTGCCCGATTCTGGTTGGCGCATCGCGTAAGAAATTTTTGGGTGCAATCATTAAGGACAGTCGGGGAATACAAAGGCTAGCGGAAGATAGACTCAGCTCCAGCCTAAGTGTCACCCAGTTCGCATTCACCCAAGGCGCAAACTTCGTCCGAGTTCACGACATCAAGGAAAACAGCGAGGTACTCAAGACGCTAAATGTTTTGGAAGGTCGGGAGCGCATAAATGTTTGAGTGGATTGGCAATATCTGGCTTGTAAAAAACGTGCTGATTCCATTATTTGACATTGGTATTTTGTCATTTCTGCTTTTTAAGGGCTATCAGATTTTGGTGCAGACTCGCGCAGTGCAGCTCGTCAAGGGAACAGCCACATTGCTCATTATGTATGGTATTGCCTACGTATTTCAGTTGAGCACGCTACTATGGATCATGAACTTACTAGTTCCTGGTTTGGTGATAGGTATTGTTATTATTTTTCAACCCGAACTAAGAAAAATTTTTACACGACTTGGTCAGAAGCAGCTTTTTAAACATCGCAATAAGAATCAAGAATTGCCCATTGACGACATTGTACGCAGTGCACGATATCTTTCTGAAATGCAAAGAGGGGCCTTGATTGTATTTTCGCGTTCGGTTGGATTAAAGAACATAATTGAGACAGGCAGCAAGCTTGATTGTTTGATCAGCGCAGCCCTCATAAATAGTATTTTTTCATACGACACTGATCTTCACGACGGAGCACTAATCATTGAAAATGGCCGAATATCTTCGGCAGGGTCTTTCTTGCCTTTGTCAGAACAGCAAGACATAAGAAAGAGCTTTGGAACCCGTCATAGAGCGGCTTTGGGTATTGCCGAAGAAACGGATGCTGTCGTCTTGGTCGTTAGCGAGGAAACCGGTGCATTGTCGCTGGCTTATGATGCTGCACTTTACTATAATATGGAATTAATTGAGTTAAAGGCACGACTCATGGAACTGCTAGAAATCAAGCCATCAAATTTGGACGAGGTAGAAAATGAAGACTAATGTCTTTCTAGAAAACCTTGTTCATATGTGGCCAGTAAAAGTTGTCTGTTTGGCCTTGGCTGTTCTACTCTATTTTTTTACAAATTTGGTTAGTCTGCAAACTCGACCTTTGACGCTGCCTATCAACTATTTGCTTCCACCGGGCTTCACATTTGGGGCCGAGTACCCGCCAAACGTTCGGCTGCTTTTGCGAGGAAAGAGCGAGTCTCTTTATTCAATCCGAGATGAAGACATCCAGGTTACAGCAGATTTTTTGCAGTTTAAGGCCGAGGGAGAGTTCCAAACCAAGCTTGATATTAAGCTGCTTGGTTCCGCGAGCAATATTGAACCACTAGAAGTCAGTCCAAGTCCAGGTGTGGTCACAATCAGGATAGAAAAAATTTCATATAAAGACGTTTCCGTGACGGCAAGATTCTCCGGTAGCCCCAAATCAGGTTATGAACTTGGCAACTATCTGGTGCAACCCAACACCGTCAGGTTGATGGGGCCGCAAAGTAGACTCGATCTGCTTGATACCGTTTTAAGTGATTTGGTGGTATTGGATACCCAGGATGCGAATTTTTCTACCAAGATTAGAGTGTCTAGCGATGATCAGTTGGTTCGGTTTAGCGGCAGTGATCTTGTTGAGGTTCAAGTTGCTATATTTGAATCGCTAGGGACGATTACCTTGAGGCAAGTAAGACCTGTGGTCTTAGGGCTTGCCGAGGAGTTTGTAATTGACCCCCCAGTTCTTCCGCTCAGTGTTAAACTGGAAGGAAGCAAAAACAAGTTAGCAATCCTAGACGAACGCAGTGTCAGGCTTGTAATTGACGCAAGCGATATTAGTGTAGAAGGTAACTACGAAGCCAGTGTGGCGGCTCAGGTGCCAGACGGCGTCAGCATTCTTGCGCTGGAACCCGGTAGAGTAGCCTTTGTTGTCAAAAAACGAAGCCGCACCAATTTGGGGAAAGACCAGTGATTCTGGGACTCGGAACAGACGTTGTTCAAGTAAAACGCTTTAACAGTTGGGTGGACAACCGGAACTTGATGGCGCGTTTTTTTTCGGACGATGAGCTAGGCTGGTGTCAGAAACACGCCACTAACATGTCCGCTTCATTGGCGGCTCGTTTTGCAGCCAAGGAAGCTTTTGGCAAAGCGCTAGGAACCGGGCTTGCTGGGTTTAAACTGCGGGATGTTTCGGTCTTGAGAACATCAAAAGGAAGACCCAGTATTGTTCTCGTGGAGAGCGCCCAAAAAGCATTTGATGATTTCATGCAAACAATAGGCATTGCTTGCTCAACAATTCATTTGAGTATGAGTCATGAAACTGATTATGCCGTTGCTACGGTAATTATTGAGGGATAGGAGGAATCTATGCTACCGCAACAGGAAAACAGAGCGACCAACGTTAGCTTTTTTCAAAGGAATCCCATAAACTGCCCGATTTGCGATGCTCCAATATATAGAGAAGAACTACTTACCGGCAGGGGTAGGTTAATTGCTGGAAATCTCAGTTTGGAATTGCGACGTCTCTATGAGGAATCAAAGAAATATGGCGAAGTTAGCCCATTGATCTATACGATTACCGTCTGCCCAGATTGCTACTACGCATCGATGAAGGAACATTTTTTAAAGGCGCCACCAAGTACGCTTAAGAAAATAGACGATGATAGGCACCTCCGCATTGATGCCGTAACTGAAATTCTTGGCAGCCTCAATTTTAATCATGAAAGAGGTCTTTTGGAAGGTCTTGCAAGTTACTATCTTGCGATACGTTGCTATGATTATTTTCCAAAAGACTTTGCACCAGTGATTCACCAAGGTATTTCTGCCTTGCGCGCTGCTTGGCTGGCTGACGACGTTGAGCGTCACGAAAAAGGGAACAATTTTGCTTATTTGTCACGAATTTTCTACAGAAAAGCGCGTTATTTCTATAGTTTGGCACTTGAGTACGAACAAAAAGGCGTGCAGACTATCACAAACTGCGCAAATTTAGGCCCAGATTTGGACAAGAACTATGGCTATGACGGCGTAGTCTACCTTAACGGCTATCTTGAGTATCATTTTGGACCAAGAAAAAATGAAGAAAGACGCAAAGAAATGTTAACCAAATCCAAACGGAGCGTGGCAAGAATTTTTGGTATGGGAAAGGCCAACAAGAACCGTCCTTTGCCTTTGCTTGAGAATGCTAGAGAACTTTACAATATGATTGCAAAGACGCTAGGCCAAAAAAATGCAATCCCCGAAGAGGATGCAAGAAGCGAAGAGGACTGAATCGACAGCAATGCGAAATCTCAAAATAACCATGGCCTATGATGGATCAAATTTCTTGGGCTGGCAGCAGCAAAAAATTGGAAGAACGGTTGAAGGAGAAATTCTCAAGGCGCTTCAGTTTATGCACAATCAGCCGCTAGGTTTGCACGCGGCTGGCAGAACTGATACTGGTGTTCACGCTAGTGGGCAGGTCATCAATTTTGTAAGCAATCTAGACGGAATTCCCTTGCAAAGATATGCAAGGGCTTTCAATTCGTTTTTGCCACTAGACATTAGAGCCAAGTATGTCGAGGAAAAACCAGAATCCTTTCATGCTCGCTACCATGCGCGAGAACGGTCATATAAATACTACATCCTTTCAAGTGAACTTCATCAGCCTCACTATCGTTTCTATTGTCATCGAGTTGTTCACAAGCCTAGTCTAACGGCACTCAATCGTCTGGCGCGGGCCTTTGTTGGGACACATGATTTTAGTACCTTCTCCTCGCCATCTGAGCAGAATCCAAATCCAGAAAGAACCGTATACAACGCTTCTTTTGCTATTGAGGGGCCGTTTTTGGTGTTTCATGTAGTTGCCCAAAGTTTTTTATGGCGCATGGTTAGGTCTATGGTAGGCAGCCTACTCACGTTTGAACAAGAATCGATTTCAATAGAAGAACTTAAAGCCAAAATTAATGCCAAGGATCGAACCCAAGCAGGTCCCACGGCACCTGCTACAGGGCTATATTTGCATCAGGTTCGCTATAAGGATGAACATCTTGTTTATTGAAAAAAAACATCTTGCAGAGGTCTTCGTTGGACTATCAAAGTGGGGCTACTTGGAGTCAAGCAAATTTATTGAAACTAAGGCAAGTCCCACCAAGTTGACCATTCCAACTATTACCAATCACATTGCAAAGGAAACCGCAACAGCTGATAGTCTTGCTGACTTGACTTTGTTGGACTTAAATCAGCGTATAAGATCATGCACTGATTGTAGCTTGTGCAAGTCCAGAACTAAAGCTGTCGCTGGTACTGGTCCAAGCAACCCGCTAGTGATGATTGTCGGTGATTTTCCTGGGGTAGATGAAGATGCAATAGGCTTACCCTTTGTTGGCGCAGCGGGACAATTTTTGGATAAGTGGTTAGATTCAATTGGTCTTAACCGTTACAGCAATACCTATCTAACAAATAGCGTCAAATGTTATCCTGCAAGTGAAGGGGCACCTGACCTCAGTCAGTTTGAACAATGTTCCAAGTATTTGAAAGTGCAGGTTAGCCGCTTGAAACCACGATTAATCGTGATACTAGGTCAACTGAGCAGTCAGACAATTCTTAAGACCAACCAGGAAATGGATCAGCTTCGCGGTAGGTTCTTTGATTTGTATGGCATACCCTGTGTTCCAATCTACCACCCTGCCGAAGTTCTGAGAAAACCAGAGCTTAAGCGTTTGGTTTGGGAAGACCTTAAAAGGATAAGGGAAAAGCTGTCTATTCTATGATCGCTTCTGTTGTTTTTGCTATTCCACTCAAGCAAGAGTTTAGCTACTTAGTTCCCGATAACTTTGGGTCAATTGCTGTAGGGTCTCGAGTCGTTGCTCAACTGCGCAATCGTCTCATTAAAGGCTACGTAACCGAGATACATAGCAGAGAACAAACCGGAAATGGAACTCTCAAGTCACTTGTTAAACTTATTGATGTGGAACCGCTTCTCAATCAAGAATCGATACAATTAGGGCAATGGCTCAGTTCCTACTATTTTTGCAGTTTGGGAGAAGCACTCAGCCTGATGGTGCCAAATGCCAACGAAGATCGGGATTTTAACATTGTTGTCAACGAAGAAGAAATTGAGCGTTTGCCAGTTCTTTCGCAAGAACAAAATGACGCAGTTAAAGGGATTTGTGAGAAGAATAGCGGATCATTCTATCTTTTTGGTGCTACAGGCACAGGAAAGACTGAAGTCTATTTGCAAGCCGCAAAACAAACTATAGAAGAGGGTCGATCGGTGCTTTTTCTTGTTCCCGAAATATCATTGACTAGACAAATGATCCGGGCCGTCGAACAACGATTTTCTGGCCTGTGTGCTGTTCTACACTCAAAGTTGACTGCTTCTCAGAGGTTAAAACAGTGGAAGCGCATATTAAGTGGCGAAGCCCGTTTTGTTGTTGGCGCGCGCAGCTCGATTTTTGCGCCGATGAAAAAACTTGGTTTGATCATTATTGATGAAGAACACGAATCGACTTACAAGTCTAGTTCCACACCGCGCTATCATGCGCGACAAGTTGCCATGTATCGGACTCAAAAAGAACATGCACGCTTAGTTTTTGGTAGCGCGACCCCTTCTTTAGAAGCTTGGCATTTGATGGTGCAAAAGAAGTTGCCAGTCCTAAACCTCAGTCTTCGTCTTTCAGGTGGCGCGATGCCCACGATGGAAACGGTTGAATTGACAAGCAACGAGACCAGTCTTTCGCCGCGTTTAATTAATGAGATAAACATTACTCACGCGGCAGGAAGACAAACTATTCTCTTTCTGAATCGACGCGGCTATTCGTATTTTTTCAATTGCAAGTCCTGCCATAAAGATTTGTCTTGTCCGCATTGTTCTGTAAGTCTGACTTACCATAAAGATCGCCACATGATGGTATGTCACTATTGCGACCATCAAGAAAAGCCGGTAACTGCCTGTCCACATTGTGGAAGTCTGGATGTCAGTTTTAGTGGTTTTGGGACCGAAAAAGTAGAACAAGACATAGCACTCAATTTTCCGCACCTTAAAATAGCCAGGATCGACAGCGATACCACTAAAAAAAAGGGCGAACTGGAACGGATTATTGAAGAGTTTAGGCTTGGTAAGACAGACTTGCTTTTGGGCACGCAGATGGTGGCAAAAGGTCTAAATTTTCCAGGTGTTAGATTAGTTGGCATCATCAACGCAGATGTGGGCCTAAAAATGCCCGATTTTAGAGCAGCGGAACGAAGCTTTTCACTGCTTACTCAAGTTGCCGGTCGCGCAGGTCGTTATCAGGCTGATGGTCTGGTGTTAATCCAGACTTTTGATCCAGGTAACTCAGGCATTCAAAAGGCACTAAACAATGACTTACAAGGATTTTATGCCCTAGAACTCGAGCAAAGAAAGAAGCTTAGATTTCCGCCATATACCAGAATGATTCGTTTGGTATTTAGAGGTAGCAACCCCGACAAAGTTCTTCACTGTTGCAAGGAGTTTCTGCTCAATCAATCATCAAAAATTAAGAAATGGTGCGAGGTCTTAGGACCAGCAGAATGTGCGATCTTTAAGCTTAACAATTCGTATCGTTATCAAATTTTGCTGATTCATGAGTCGAGTCAAACGTTGCATAAACTTTTGAGTCAAGCACTTGAAGGCTGGATCAGCCCAAGTACAATCTACTTGGAAATTGACGTAGATCCAACAGGACTGATGTGATCAAAAATACTTCACATCAGTCCTTGTACAAAGATTGGCCTTTTTTAGAAGCCTCCCACCTGCAATAGAACAGGTACTAGCTTACCTAACTCTTTCCAGCGAAAGTAGTAAGAACTTGATAAGATTTTATTGTGGATGTGACTATAGGCAAGTATGCCCAAGTCTTGCTCAGTTTCTGCGGGGTGTGATAAGCCAAATGCCGTAAAAGCTGCAGAAAGTAAAGGTGCAAAATTGATTCTGGCTAGTGTCTGAGTTCCTTTTGGAATGCTCGTTAGGTATTCTTGAAAGGTTTTTTTCAAAGAAAGTGAGCTTTCTAGTACCTTTCCTTCTACAAAATTCTTAAGTTGATCCAAATTTTTGCTGCCCGATATCAAGAAGAGTTGCTTAGATTTGACTACATAGTTTAAGGAAAAAGCTGCAAGTTCTTCACTAATTTTATTTCTTGCACTATTTGATTTACCTTGTCTTGTAGAAGCCTCTACCAACTCAAGCCCAAGCGACTTGTATTTTAAATCTGCAAATGTTCGATCGGAAACTTGCAACTTGACAGAATGACCGAGTTCTTCTCCAAGCAAGCCGATGGCTTTTTGAACAGTTGGACTATTTGGCAGCCCGTTAATAACTTGTTCAAATGCTTGCTCGTCCTTTAGGTCGAGCAAGACGCTAAACCCAATTTCAAGCAGATCCCCAGGTATAGTGTCGGGTGACTGTGAGATTGCTTTTTCAAAGTTGCCTCTATAGCTGAGTCCGAGCACGAGTTTTGACCCTATTGTTGATAAAAAACTGTCAAAGATGTCCAGCAGAGCTTTTTCATCTACTTGGCTGGAAGTACTGACTAGACTTGAGAACTGTGCAATTGAACTTTTGGCTAGACTAGGCTCGATACTTGAAAACAAAGTAATCAAATTGTCTTTGTCAAAAAACTGCGCGTCACTTTGTGCTAAGTTTCCTGCTGAAATGTTAGCTAAAAAATTGGCTGATTTTGATCCTTCAACAAAACTTAGGTCCAAAGAAGCTTCTAGTGCATCTTTTAGGGCCTTAACGTGGACGGCAAGATATTGGATCGATTCAATCGTAGTTACTAGGTTTTTGGAGATAGTGTCTTGTGATTGCTCGTTAAAGATGTCCGCTTGAGACGCCAACGATTCAATAAACCCGCCAAAAAAATCTTGGCTAAACGAGTTCCAAATAATTGCATTGGCTTCGATGTTCTTTTTTACTGGTAAGAATACCAAGATTTCATCTTTGGAGAAAGTATAGTCTTTGGGTAAAACTAAGGTCTTTTTTGGTGCAGCATTGTTTGATTCCAATCCATAGGTAATAACGCTGTAAGAGTTTACTAAGTAGCTAGAAACTTTTTTATCCTCTTTAGCTTGTTCTGCCAAATAGGCAGTTATTTTTGGATACGTTTTGTTGCTGTCTTTCAAAGGTATGTAAATTGAGAGCACCGGTTCAAAGTCAAGTCCACTGTTTGGTGAAAATGAGAAACCCAAAGGTAACAACGGATCAACTTCATCCATTTCTAGCCTAGTGAATTGTTTGATAGAATCGAAAAAAAGCTTGTTAATGCCAGCCGGAGCTATTGAGTCCTTAAGTCCAGATTGTTCCAAAGCACTATCAATGGAAGTAAAGAAAGTTGCGGTATTGTCTACTCGGACAAATCCATAGGCGTCTTCGGGCACCAACGATACAAAGTCAGTTAGGGCAGGTGAACAGCCGTATACACCTAGTAGTAATAGGCTCAAAACTATTAAAACAACGTTACTCTTTTTCATCATCTCTCCTCAGTTTTTTAGGACGTTAAACTTTTGCAAGTCTAACTGTTAAATCATAGTTCAATTCTAAAGTTTTTTATAGTACAGTGTTCAAAATAAGGAGATGCTTAAATGTCAGATTATTCAAAGAAGGTAATTACTAGTCCAAACGCGGCCAAGGCGATTGGTCCCTATTCAGCTGCAGTACAGTATGGCGGTTTAATTTTTTTGTCAGGGCAGTTGGCAATTGATCCACAAAGCCAGGAACTAATTGGGGCGACGGCCACCGATCAAACAAGGCAGTGTATTAAAAACGCATTTGCACTTCTAGAGGCAGCACATTCGGGCCCAGAAAAGATTATCAAAACAACAATCTTTCTGACCAATATGAGTGATTTTGCTGGGGTCAACAGTGTTTATCAAGAACTTATCCCCCAACCATTTCCAGCAAGAACAACAATTGCAGTAGCTGCTCTGCCAAAAAATGCATTGGTCGAAATTGAATTTATAGCTTCAGTTTAAGATAGTTAGCTAGGGCAGTAATTCAAAAACCCTTAAATACCCCAGCCAGTCTCTAAGGCTCTATTGAAATTCTACGCAAGCTCAGCAAATCAAGTGGCACGTCAGGAAACGCCTTGACACTTGCGCTTAGTCTTAGCCAATTGTACTGATAGTCCAATCGGATTTCTTTTTTTCCATCTCTAAGCAAGGTTAGGACCTTGTTATCCAGAGTCCACGTTCCTTTTTCAAATTCAAAACTAAAGTCCTTGTAATTGAGATTGCGCAAGGTAAAGGTTTTGTCACTTTGGACTTGCAGAAACATTTCTGACTCACCGCCCGAACTGTCAAGTACGGCGCCTAGGTAGATACCATGTAGGTCTTTCTCATCGGGACTACACGAAACAATGGTCAAAAAAAGCATCAATCCTAGCATCAATCCAATTATCAACAACAATAGCGTGCGCATCTGATTTTTTCTCATGAGAGTGGTCTCAATTCCAAATGGGCGACTGCTTCTATATGGTGAGTTTGAGGCATCATATCTACTCCTTGTAAGGTGCTTAGTCGATAGTTTTTTTTAAGTATCTCTAAGTCGCGGATCAGGCTTTCTAGTTTGCAGCTGACGTAAACTAGTTGTTTGACCCCCGAGTCTCTTATACGTTCTGCAACCTTGGGGTGCAAGCCGGCTCGAGGTGGATCCAAAACCATCGATGAGGGATGGCCCTCTGTATTAAATAAGACTTCACTTAGTAGATCTTTAATATCCCCAGAATAGAAGACCGCATTACTTATACCGGAACTAAGCATGTTTTGCCTGGCCAGTTCAACTGAAGCGTCAACGTACTCAATGCCGACAACTTTTTTTGCATAGGTAGCTAAAACTGCGCTGATAGTGCCGACGCCACAATAAAGATCGTAGACAATATCTTGCTTCTTTGGTTTAAGTAGGTCAACAATAATTTGATAAAGCATTTCAGTCTGAGCCTTGTTTACTTGAAAGAATGTTTGCGGACCAACTGCAAAGTCAATGCCTTTGATTGTTTCAGTAATAGAAAGCTTGCCTTGCCAATATATAGGTTCAAGGTCGCTATAAGAATCATTTGATTTTGAGTTTACCAGATACCAGGTAGAATCTATCCAGGGCAAAGTGCTTTGCAAGTCTTGCATAAAAAGCTTTTCTTTTTCACAAAATTCCGTAAAGATCGGCATTACCAAAACTTCCTCGTGCGAGCTCGACCTTATCAAAACAGTTCGCAAGCTTCCTTTCATGGTGCGTTGATTGTAGTAGTCGATACCAAAAGACTTAGCTCTGGTGGAAAGCCAGGCAAGGATCAGGTTGGCCTTTTTTGATTGTAAGAGGCATTCAGTTATTTCCAGGACCTTATTACCGGAGTAAGGAACAAAGAGGCCAATTGCCTTCTTGTTCTCGCTATCAAGCTCATTGGAAAGACTATACACTCTATTTGATGCGGTAAATTCCATTTTGTTGCGATAGTAAAATTCTTCCTTGGCGAATTGCATAGGTAGAACATTGGTTTGGTCTGCCAAAATAAAGGAAGCAAGGTTAGTGGTCAAGCATTCCTGTTTGATCTTGCTCTGAAAATTATAGTCAATGTGTTGAAAATCACAGCCTCCACAGTGGCCAAAAAAACGACACGGCGGGTCTCTGCGATGCGCACTTACAGCACTTGATTCAATTACTTTGCCTTGATGTTTTCCACCTTGCTTGCCTAAGTAGGTGAAATTGACCGATTCGCCCACCATAGTTTTCCGTGCGTCAAAATAAATTTCAGATTCTATTGATTTTAAGTTTGGGTCAGAATTGTCTTCATAAGGAAACCAACTAGCGTAGAATTTTCCATTGCTGTGCATCCCTTTTATCAGGACCGCCTCATGGATACTATTTTTTTTGGGCATACAGGCTATGTTAGCAGCATGAGCCACCGATGACAAGCCGGTGATTACCGTTATACAATGTCTGATGCCCACAATTCCTTTTGACAAAGAATTTTTAGAATACTTAAAAAAGCAGATTACTAGCGAACGCTTAAGTCGGTTTAATCAGGTAATCCAACATCGTACACGCTATGGGAGCGTTCTTTTAGAAAACCTGTTTCAGGAACACAATGCCAGTGCGGTATTGCGTACGTGCGACGCTCTTGGCTTCCAAGATGTACATATTGTGGAGAACGAGAATAAATGGCGAGTAAATGATCAAATCTCACTTGGCTCTGCACAGTGGCTTAACCTAAAGAAAGCGCCTCAATCTTCAGACGGTACAGAGCTACTGATTGACCGTCTTAAGAAATCAGGTCATCGCATAGTAGCGACTAGTCCTCACGTAGATGGCTACGAGCTCTACGATTTTCCTATAGAAAAAGGGAAATTTGTCATGATGTTTGGAACAGAACTTAAAGGTCTAAGCCAAATTGCATTGTCTATGGCAGATGAGCACGTCAGAATTCCAATGTATGGATTTGTGGAAAGTTTCAATATTTCCGTTTCTGCCGCGATTTGCCTTTCCCACATAAGCAATCAATTGAGAAAATCAAAGCTTGAATGGCAACTTTCTAACCATGAACAAGATGTGCTTCTTCAAGAATGGATTCTGGCTTCGGTCAAACAGGCCTCTAAGCATCTCGATTACTTCAAACAGCTGCCGAAACCAAGTCCTGACTAGTTTCAGCAAGATCGAGGCTTTTAAGTTCTTCTTGGATAAAGATTCGGTCGATGTCGACAATGATCACAAAGTCTTGCTCTATTTTTGCAATACCCTGAATAAAGGCCGCATCCACGCTTGTTCCAAGTTGTGGTGGAGGCGCAATATCTTGTTTGCCAATCTCTATAACTTCTTGCACAGAATCAACCAAGATACCCAGCGAAATAGTTTCATCAGATAGAACCACTTCAATTATGATAACTCGTGAATTGACAGTTCTGTCAGCTTCGTCTAAACCAAGCTTCAAACGCAGGTCAATTACTGGAATTACGCTGCCGCGGATGTTTATCACACCTTTCATAAAGGCAGGCATGCGCGGAACTCGGGTTATTTTTGGGATTTCTAATACTTCTCGTACCTGCAAAACACCAATGCCATATTGCTCATCAGACAAGTGAAAAGTGAGATACTGCAAACGGGTATTGTCTTCGCTCATACAACCTCCAATGATGTTCAACGCCTATATTTTCGTAGGTGAACATACCTGATTAGCTTAGCTTTAAGTCTATGTCAGCAGTCGTTGTAGTGCAATAGCTGGTCAATCCTTTAGTTTTGTTTCTTGTCACTTGGAGCAATTATAACAAAGACACCTTCATCATTTTGCTTAATTGACAATTGTTTACCATAGTTTGCTCCCGACTCGTCGAGTGCTAAAAGGTCAACCGTATAGTCTTGACTATCCAACGGGATCAAAAAGCTAATTTCTGCACCCGGTGGCAAATAGGACTCAGAACCTAATAGCTCGAAGCCCCAAGCGTTGGAGTCTGAAGGAGATAAATAGAAGTAGTTTATGTTTTGATTGAGACCGTTTTTGAGCACAATTTCGCACAGTAAAAGATCATCTATTCGTTGACTGCTTCTGTTTTGGCTAGCAATTGAAATCTCTGTCTTGGCACCATCTGTAATTTGAATATCTTTTAAGTAGTAGACCTGACCCGTATTGTCTATTGCCAAAAAATCAAAGAATTCTGACTGATTTGGATAGAAGACAAAAAAATCGAGTTTCTTCCCGCTTTGAATTTGCTTTGGTCCGGCCAAGATGTCGGCACTCCAATATGAGCTTTTTTGAGCGGAAACAAATAGGTAGTCTATGACACGAGACGATCCCAATTTGTTTTCTATTGTCACGGTATTGAAGTCTTCTGGGCTGACGCCAGTCAATAAAAAAATTGACAGCAAACAAAGTGCAAAGAAACTTGGGTATTTCACTGGACCTCTCCAATTATAAAGTACTAAAGCAAGCGTACTTTTACTATTCTGGATCATTAAGAACCCCATGAATTTCAAGAATCTCTGGGAGCTTTTCTTTAAAGGCTTCTACAACCTTTGGATCAAATTGGGTACCGGCATTGTCTTGGATATAGTTTACTACCATTTCCACCGGCCATGCAGGTTTGTAAACGCGGTTGTGTAGAAGTGCATCAAATACGTCTGCCACACAGGTGATTCGTCCTACTAAGGGTATGTTGTCAGCTTCTAATCCCTGAGGATATCCCTTGCCATCCCAACGCTCATGATGGGTTAGGGCAATGGTGGCTGCCACTTGTAATGCTTTGTGGGCGCCGCCGCGCAGCAGATTGTAGCCAATTATTGTGTGTTTTCGCATTTCTAACAGTTCAGCTTCATCCAAAGCATCTGGCTTGCTCAAAATAGCGTCGCTAATACCAATTTTTCCAATATCATGTAACGGTACTGATAGTTTGAGAATCTCAGCTTCTTGATTGGTCATTCCCATGCTCAGCGCTAACAAGGCTGTTACGGAAGAAACTCGGCGAACATGATAACCAGTTTCTATACTACGAGACTCCACAACCTCGCCAAGAGTAAAAATCAACTCAGTCTGTGATTCCTCGATGGTATTGGAGAGGGACATATTGAGTAGAGCAATACCAACATTGTTTGCAAAAACTTTAATTATATCCTGATCTTCTAAAGTCAAAGAATGTGGAGCCCTAAAAACTATAACGTTTGACGCTCCATCGTCGCTTCTCATATAACCTATATAAAGATCATCAATAAAGCGAGATTCTTTGTTGTTAAACGACTGGTTGACAAGCGACACTAGCTGCTTGTCTTCAAGGTCATCAATTCGGCGTCCAACATAGCTGTTGTAAGAGCCCGTTGCGCTCACAATGCGCAATTCACCCGGTGAACCATGAATTGCCAATCCTTCGGCTCTCGCCAAAATGGAGTCTTCATCGGCATCAAGCAAAGAGGTCAACTGGGTAAGCACGCCTTCAAAAAACTTGACCAAAGACTGACGTTCTGAAAAAAGAATTGATGCTTGTACGATTTTTTCTAGCCCGAGCCTCGATCGGTTAATGATGCTAAGATCCCGGAAGCCACGTAGCGCGACCGTTATGGTGGTCCATAACTTTGTGTCGGTAAGCTCCGTTTTTTCTTTGTAGTCGTTAATGTCGTACTTGGTAATGACTTGCTTCTCGGGAGCGGCTCCCGGTTGACCAGTACGCAAAATAATGCGCACCAGTTTGTCCCTTTGAACTTCTCTAATCCAATGTACCAGTGATAGACCTGCTGTATCATCTTCCATTACTACGTCAAGTAGTATTACACCGATGTACTTGTTTCTCTGAATGATCTCTTTTGCCTCAATTGAATTGTGAGCGTGAAGAAACTCAATGCCCCTATTTTCAAATGTGTAATCTTTAAGCACCAAGGTTGTAATTGTGTGAACTTCAACTTCGTCATCAACGATTAAGACCTTCCAGCGCCGGCCTAAGCTGACAGGAATAGTTAGCAGCGGAGACTCTTCCTTAAAGACCAGAAAATCATTTTTTGTGTCCGAAACCATGTTCCCCCCGCTCCATTTAAAACTATAACCAGATGACGACCAAATTGCAAAAGAAATTGAAGTTCAAATACTACAATAGCTTCTAAATAAAATCTCCTTGCTTTATGCGTTCTTTAAGTATTATAGTTCGTTTTTGATAGTAGAGCTCACGCGATGGAAAAGCCTCTGCCAATGTACCGTACAAATCAATTTCTAGCTCCAGTATGCGCAGAAGTTTGGCCTGTGGGTCTGCGCGAAAACTCGAATCATTCTTAATAATCATATGTCGCGTATTGAATCGAGTCGCGGGCAAGCTATCTGCCATCTTACGAATGTTGTTGAGTGAGAGGCCGCCACCGACGGAACTCTCTTTTCCGTTTCTTTGAATTTTTTGTAAGATCGAACGAGTCAAGAGTTGAACTTCTTCATCATCAACCGAGAGGTGCATGCTTTGTGAAAAATCACCGCGCCCTATGGTGATTTGTGTGATCGATACCATGGAACTGCAGTCAAAAAAATTATCGAGATTGGCATATGCCGTTCGAGTTTCAAGATTAAAAGAAAGCAGTGGTTTCTTAGTGTTCTGAGATTCTGCAACTATTGTTTGTGCAGCCTCTACAAAGTTTTTAAGTGCATAGGTGCTTTCCACCATAGGGGCCAAAATCCCGTCCGCACCAATGCTTGTACAGAAGCGAATGTCCCGACGTGCCTCTGGGCCACCAATCTTAATAACTAGAGGTACAACTATCGGACCATCCAAGTGGCCTTCTGGATTTTGTAAGCTGATCTGTCTAAATAGGAGAAGTTCAGCGTCATCCATATCTTCAACCTCAGTACCGCCTTTGAGTCCGTACAATGAGGCTTCGTCTTTAAGATTGGCTAAACGCTTTGATAAGTCTTTGAGTTTCATAAGAATGATTATCGGATTTTTTTGGCTACAATTGTCAGTAATCTTGCTAAGGAAATGTTCAAACCTCAGCTTTGTCGCGTCCAGCAGGGCTCGAACCTGCGACCTACGGCTTAGAAGGCCGTTGCTCTATCCAGCTGAGCTATGGACGCTCGGTATGATCGAATTCGGGATGAGAGGACTCGAACCTCCGATATCCTGGTCCCAAACCAGGCGCCATAGCCACTAGGCGACATCCCGTATGGAGGCAGATATTACCGGTCTTTAGCCATGAGGTCAACCTCAAAAGCTGTATTTTTGCACGATAGTGGTCTTTCTAGCACTCAGACTTAATGTTGGGCGTGCTCCCGACTTTGTTGTAGACTTTAACAATGTTACAAACTCAGACCAATACAGGGACAAAGATAACTGCGCCAAGAAGGTTTTTTTTAAGGTCTCCGCTACTATATTGTCGCCGCCTTATTTTAAACAGGGGACAAGGTGACTTGCAGCAAAGAAAGCTAAATCCATTTATGCTCTCAACAGTGCCAAGCGCGGTATAAATAGATAGGGTATTTGACGAAATGAAATTATCCAAAAGATCGTAGTACTTGGACAGAAAAATCGTCAGAATTTCCCAACTACGGTGGCAAGGTAAGGATGCTCAGGATGAACTAGATCGATCAAATCAAAGAAATTCAACTCTAAAGCATTCTGTTCCAAATACTGATGTTCATATCCCTTGGTGCAGAGCTCTATGATGCTGGGCAAATCTCAACTGGGCAATCTGAGAGTGGTGACAGCATTGGCTGCAGCTCGGAGAGAAATCCAAGTTTCGGTGGAAAGTCGTCAAAGTTGCCAAATGACAGTTCCCTTCGATTCTTATCCCTTCTATTTTTAAATCAGCGCAATCGCATGAATTTGTTCATGTTCAATTATACAAAAGTATTCTCTATTTGCTGATGTTCTCCCAAAATTCATCAAAAGCTTTTCTATTGCCTCTTTTTTTAACTTCGAACGCGTTTTACGTACCTTGACAACGACAATAGAATAGAAAATTGAGTTTATGAACTAAAAAAAACTAGTACTGGAAATATTTAAGCTTAATATTCTCGTCATCAGTCGCAGCACAATGACACAGGACACAATGTACGATGTAGCAAAGCAAGAAACAAAATGTCTTTCGTCCGGATCTAGTATGACTTTTGGTTTGGGCACTGCATCGGCTTTGGATATCTATGGCCGTTATAGTAAATAAAATTTTAAATACATGTCGCTATTTGCAACCGCTAATGTTACTTACGCATATGCTTTTGATGGTGTCTGCCCAGCTTTTAACCCGGGATTTGGTATAAATGTAACACTACACCGTATTGTCATAATGACGTTCAATTTTTTTGGTAGCATTGATGTGTGTTTTTGACTTAATTGATCTGCGGCTGTTTGATGTCAAGCCGTGTATTGGCACTGAGCTAAAGCCTTTTGCAAGTAGTCGTGGCAGAACATTTTTGTATGTGAACTTTTTAGTCGGAGCAAGTTTTGCAATTGGGCTATTGACATCGATTTGGCTCATACAATCTCTCTCTCACTTAGTTTCTATTATAATGCTTATGTAGGTGAGATGAAATTTCAAGCAGTGTATCGTATAGTCTTTGACGAATTGTAATTGTTGAGCCCAATCGGCTCCTCAACTAAACTAAGCAGATGTCTTGAGCACTCGTTACAAGCCGTGCACGAGCAAGACTGGGGACAGTATGAATGAGCTATAGCTGTGGGTTATTTGTGCCAACAGGGTTATCCTTGATCAAAAATTGAGCTTAGTCCAAACGACATCGCCAATCTATTACCTGATCTTGCCAGTTTTGGGAGGTACTCAGAAGCTCAGTGCATGCTCTGGACTATCGCCCATCTGACCACTATCTGCCACCATTTTTGACCTTCGATAGATGGAGCAGATTTAGCTCCCGCAACCGCAGCCGCTGCCGCACGAGCCACAGGAACTTGATCCAGTTCCACATCCACCCGTCATCGAATCCAATACGCCCGTCTGCACCAAGTTTAGGCCATCAGCAATAGATCCACTTGCACCATAAAAGACCTGAATACCACGGGACTCTAGAGCTGCGATAAATTCATCACTGATAGAGTTTGCAAGTAATCTGCCGGCTCCTTTTTCTGAAAGTAACTGGGCAGTTTTTTGGCAATCGAGAGGTGTCTCAATGGAAAGAGAACCTATTTCTAGTTCTTCACTAGTCCCCGATACTATCGTATAGGATTTAGTAGTCTCACAATCTTGGGCTATATCGCCCGCGTTTTCTGGAATAGCCGTTGTTATCATAGTTTAACTATAGCAAGCGCACTCAGGATGAGCAACTAATAAAGATTTGTGTTATCGATGATTTTTCTTGAGTTTGCAAAAAAAGGGACGTATACTCTTGCGACAGTGACTGAAAGTGAACGAAGCCAAGAGATCATCAGAATCTGCAAAGATGCGTATGGTAGCATAGCGCCGTTTCTGGCGTATAACACCCCCTTCCAACTCTTAGTGGCTGTGGCAATGTCGGCACAAACTACTGATGAACAAGTCAACCGGTGCACTCCAACACTATTTGAAAAATATCCGACGGAAAGAGAACTTGCTTTGGCTAGTCTTGAAGACATTGAGTCAATTATCAAGACCACCGGGTTTTTTAGGTCAAAGGCGCGGCATATCAAAGGCGCAGCCATGTTTCTTATTGAAAATTTCGCTGGTTGCGTTCCTGATAACATGGAGGATCTGATAAAGATTCCAGGTATTGGAAGAAAGTCGGCGGGTGTGATTCTTCACTATATTTTTGGAAAGCCTGCCATAATAGTTGATACCCACTTTGGTCGCGTATCAAGAAAACTCGGTTTTACCTCTTCTGAGGATCCATTTGTTATTGAAAAAGATATAGCTGCATTGGTACCGCTGGAATTTTGGAGTGACGCATCGATGCTGCTAAATGTTCATGGCAGAAGAATTTGCCAAGCACGAAAGCCACGCTGTGCGGAGTGCCGTTTAATTTCATTCTGTCCTTCAGCTATTGTTGGTAGCAGTCTGGTTTAGCTTCTGGGCAAAAACTGATGAAAATCAGCCACTCGTGTGAGACCTTCTTTATCCATGAAAGCCCTAATTCCTTCCAAGACCTTGAGCGACATTAGTGGATCAACAAAATTTATGGTTCCAGTCTGAATTGCGTCGGCTCCAGCTAGTAGAAACTGGATCGCGTGATCAGGCTCTGTAATGCCACCCATGCCAATTACCGGTATGCTTATGGCTCGACTTACTTTCCAGACCGCTGCTAAAGCTATGGGAAAAATTGCTGGTCCCGAAAGACCTCCCGTAGACATGGGAAGTATAGGCCTTTTGGATTTTGTATCAATTAGCATGCCTACGACTGTGTTGATGCAACTGACGGCATCAGCTCCTCCATCTTGAGCGGCCATTGCGATCGCTGCAATATCGGTAACGTTTGGACTGAGTTTGACAATCAAGGGCTTTTGCGTCCTGGTTCTCAGGCGTTCCGTGAGTTTCTGAACCATAGATGGATCAGTGCCAATTGCCATGCCACCGCACTTGACGTTTGGACACGACACGTTTATCTCATAGCCATCTAGCGCAGCGTGTTCCTCTAGGTAGTCAAGAGTTTTAACATAATCATCCTCATAGCTCCCGGCTAAATTGACTATAACGGAGCATTTAAGTCCCTTCAAAAAAGGGTATTTTGATAGAGCAAATTCCCGCGACCCAACATTGGCAAGTCCAATCGAATTGAGCAGGCCACCTGGTGTTTCTACGATACGAGGTATTTCATTTCCGCTGCGTGGCTCAAGGGTTACGGCCTTTGTATAAATGGCGCCAATTTGATCAACCGGTATTAGTTGCTCGTATTCGCTTCCGTAGCCAAACGTACCGGAGGCTACGCCGACAGGGTTGGACAGTGTCAAACTACCAATTTTTACACGTAAGTCGAATGTTTTTGCCATCGATTCTAATTACTCCCAGTTAATTAAGTCGCCGTCAAAGACAGGACCTTCGCAGCAGACTCGCGCAAAACCTTTTTGATGATGAATTTTGACCACACAGCCCATGCAGGCTCCAACGGCGCAGCCCATGGTTTGTTCCAATGAAACTTGAACCGAGGCTTTGGACAAATTGCTTTTGCTCCACAAATATACAACCCTCATCATCACATGAGGACCGCAAAGGTACAACAGGGGGTGGTTAAGCAGACTACGGCTTTTTAGTGAAATGAGCCCGTCTAAAACGGTACCTTTGCCTCCGATACTTCCATCATCAGTGTAGAGAATTGTAGCCTTTGGAAAAAGCTCCCGAGGTAGACGCTCAGCGCTTCGCGCTCCAACTATCAAGATTGGTTTAAAACCATGGTTCACAAGTTCTTGATAAAGAAAAAGCATTGGTCCGATTCCTACACCGCCAGCTAGCAAAACCGGCAAGGTCCCGTTAGCGGGCATTGTAAAGCCCTTTCCCAATGGACCAAGGATGTCGATGGAGTCATTAGCTTGATAGGAGCTCAACAAGGATGTAGCATTACCCCGTTTTTCGTAGATGAGCTCCAAAGTACCATTGCTGCTGTCAAAGTTGGAGTAAGCAAAGGGTCTTCGTAACAGCGGTGCTATGCCTTCTCCAATTCTTATGGTCAAGAACTGCCCGACCTGAGGGATTTCAAAGGGTTCTGGTACTCTGGCAACGAGCTTATAGACACCACTTGCGACTACCTCGTTTGCCAGAACCTTTGCGGTTTTAGTTTGCATAATCGCCACATACTATGAAATCCAGTCAGTCGTGGAAAGAGGCACAGGCTTGGATGGTGAAAGTTTGGTATTAAAAAATTGCCGCCAATTAAACTGTGAATAGCCAACTGCGTCAATTGTTTCAAATTCCATGATGCCAATGTCAAACTTGTTGACTTTAAATGGACTTTCCGTCTGCAAAAGTATTCTCGATATTGCGGGATCCTGAGATTCTCTGGGCCTATGGCTGGGTAACGAAATGCCAAAAATAAAGCCGTTTGGTAAAGGGCCATCAATTGGTCTGAAGAAGCTATCCAGTTCTGGAATTTTATTTTGCAATCGCAAACTGCTAAGCACAATGTCTGACTTGCCGGTACAAGTCACAAATTGAATCTCGCTTTGCTCAAAAGAAAATTCTGTGACACTATCTGCTACAAACGGCACTGTTTTTAGCACAGTTCTTAGCAGTTGAACATGGGCAAACGTACAGGTTTCGGCTGCCTGCGCCAAAGGAAAAAAAGGTGGCATCACTGAAAACGCTTTTGCTAGTTCGCGTTCTGTGATCCATTGCGACAGTGACCTATAGAATGCGCCTTCACCTCGTGTTGGAAAGAGCGCCCAAAAACGTTTTTTTGATATATTACCCATTATGAGTAAGTCTTTACCACAAAGTCCGGTTCATAGGAAGAATTAGGTACAATGATTCCAAGCCAATTGCCCAGTCAATTGAAAAAAGGTAGCATATGTTTATGAAAACTATAGTCTTTCTGCTTTACTGTTTACTAATTTTTTCATGTAGTAATCAAACTTATTCGCTGCCGATACAGATAGCGCATCGCATGGAAGCTTTGTATGTCACGACTCCTGATGGACTCCAGAATGATGATCCGCTTTTTGATAGGTGGATCAGATTGCCAAAAACTGGCGAGAGTGGCAATCTTATATTGACAGTCGGTAACGTTAGCAAAAGTATAGAACTGCGCATGCAGGTGTTTTTGGAGAACCAAATAGTGAGCGAGCAAACGTTTTCCCTAGTGGACGCTCGCCGGGTGTCAAATTCAAGAGAACTTGTTTTGGCGTTAAAGATACAAGACGTAGGCGATCAGCAATTTGTGCGTTGGACCAAAGTAATAGCAACAGATGCAATTGAAAACGTCTTAACAGGCATAGCTTGGCAAAGCACTTTACCAACAAGAACCGTAGTTGAGTTCAAGCAAAGTGCGCAATTAAGCGAAGTTTCACTCAATGAACCAGGAAGTCTTCGCTTAACAGACACTCAAATCAGCTGGCAATTTGAAGGCGGAATGACTTCCTTTGACGTCAAATCCCAAACTGGACTCGATCTTTTTGTCGACACTGGCTCGCGCCAAAAGCGAGAATCAATTGAACTAAGTACACAGGGCATAGCAAAAGCCAGCATTGTCAACCTTGAGGTGTTTTCTCGCCAAAGTATTTTGGTTCCCAAACAACTTTTGGCTTCAGACTTTTCAAAAGTGACTTTGGACTTTGCAGATAGCTTACGTGACTTTAAGCTGGGTATTGTTAGCCAGCAGGTCAATGACCTGTCTATCAACCAACCGATTCTCAGCGATCTCGGTGCAGCCTTGCTATTTTCACAGAACAGGTGGAGAAGCACCAATTTGGAAAGCTTCAGGTGGAATCGATTTCCCAACGTTGTTCTGCTCGATTTTGCCTCAGCAAGCATTCAAGACCTCTACGTCAAAAGGATGGTTTTCTTTGTAGAAAAAAAACGCTTTAGAGGAAGTATACTAAGCAACAATGATTTGGCCGGAAGGCATGGTTGGAACGCAAATAACTTTAGACCACAAGATTTGGCCGCTTTCTTTAACACGGTTAGCGAGACTGGATTTGAGCTGAATCAGGAAGAACTCTGGCTAAAAGAGTCTCTAGTGTCTTGGGGAATCCTCAAGCGCGAGCCGACAAACGCAGCATGGGTGGCACCGGGCATAGGTGGACTGATAAGTATTGCAAGAGGAATGGCGCCGTCTACGCGTGAAAAACTGCTAAACCATGAGGCCCTGCATGGAGTATTTTACGAATTAGAACAGTTGCAAACCATAAGCAGACGACTCTTACGTACCCTCAGCCGAGAAGCACGAGAGTTCTTTTTTGCCTTTTTTGATTTTATGAGTTATGACGTGTCGGATGACTACTTAATGGTAAACGAATTTCAGGCTTACTTGCTCCAACAACCATTAAACGAGCTAAGGGCCTACCTTAGCATTATGGCAAACAGGCTTGACTCTATCGGCTACCGAGGCAAACAAGACTACTCAGTGAGCGCAAATTTGGTCGCGCAGGAGCTCGAAATATGCGCTAAAGAACTTGCAAATTTTTTGGTGACTATGGATATTGACCACCAAAGTCTAAGTTCGATAAAACGATTTCGGACTCAGTAAACTCAGATATCGTAATGAAGTTGTTGTTTGCTCATCTGCTGTTCCAAAAAGAGCTGCTCAATCGTGCGATCAAGTAAGAGAGCAATGCTCTCTTGAAGTTGATTCCAAAAAAAACCTATAAAGTTGTCTCTTTTTTGTTCGGATACAATCTCAAGTTTTCCTTCGAGCATCGTTAATGCTTCCATAACACCGATCAAAGAAGGGTGTTTGGCTAGTGCATAGCCACCAGATGCGCCTCGAAAGCTCTCGACTACGCCCGACTTCTTGAGGGCAACCAATATTTGTTCAAGATAATGCTGAGGTATCCGGTGTGCGTCGGCAATGTCCTTAATCTGTCGGGGTCCGGTTCCATAGCAGCCAGCAAGCTCGACAAGAGCGGTCAATCCGTAAACACCTTTTGCACTAATTGTAAACATGTGTATCTCCGCGTTCGAAAATAGGAGACTTATAGCCTAATGTCAAGTGGTTTTATCAAGATTCAATTGCCGTGGCGTGTAAATCCTATTCCAAGTCAATGGGTGCTTGCTAACGTTTAACAATGAATGTGCCATTGCCTCAGCAATAATTTTGCTAAGGTCTCTTTGATCAAAAATCCTAAAGGCTTTACTTTGACTGAGAATCTGAGCCAGGTCCCAGTGTTTATGCAATCTGTTTTCAGCTGCAACAACAGAAACCAATTTACTATAAAGCGGATCGATATTTGTTTTGGATGGATGGCAACAAAGATCACAAGAATTACAGGGTTCTTCACTAGTATAGCCAAAGTGTTCCAGCAGTGAGCGCCGTCTACAAGCGCCGGTATCTAAAAAAGGTAAAAACTCATGATTGATCTTTTCGCGGACTGGATCGTAAATCAACACAGCCTTTGCTGGCTTTCCATCTCGACCAGCCCGGCCAGTTTCTTGAACATATGAAACCATGCTATCGGGAACGCCCCAATGCAAGACCGACCTTATACCAGGGTGATCTACTCCCATTCCATACGCATTGGTCGATACCAAGATCCCCGTTTTTGAGTACTTAAACCAATGAGCAACGTGCTCTTTTTCGGCATGAGACAACCCCGCATGATAAAATCGAACGTTTGCTTTTTGCTCGGCAAAATGAACTCCTTGGGCAAAGAACTCACAGCCTTTTCTGTTGCGCAGGAAAACCAAGGTCGGACGAGGTAGGATATCCTGTCTGGATAAGAGAAACCGTATCAGGTAGTCGTTTCGGTCATTTTTCCAGACTTGGAAAAACAAATTCTTCTTGTTTGGGCTAAGTGAGTACTCGTATATTTCGCTTTCACCTAAAAGTGAACGCAAACTGGCTATGATTGCCTTATCTGCAGTCGCCGTAAAGGCGCTAATTTGACCAATTGTGAGATCATTCCATAGGTGAGCGAGTTGTGAGTAGCTTTCTCTAAAACCGTTGCCCCATTGATGTACAACATGGGCCTCGTCGATAACCAAGTGCGAGAAGACCAAGTTTTTGAGTTGTTTGATAATTGCTTGGTTTGCTAGCATTTCTGGAGTACTTAAGAGAACCTTGGACTGCCCTGACTTGAGACATTGTATTATTTCGTTGTTGTCTTGTTTAGATCGACCGCCAACCAAAACAAGTGGATTGAGTCCCGCTTTTTTGAATCTTTCTTCTTGGTCAAACAGCAAAGCCCGCAGTGGAAAAATAATCAAAGTTATGCCTTCTAAGAGCGGGGCCGGGACACCGAAACAAAGTGTTTTTCCATAGCCGGTTGGCAATACGATGATTCTCTTTTTGTAAAAAACTGCGCCATCATTGGCTTGATTTTCTGCTCCAATAATCTGAGTAATGATTTCCTTTTGGATAGGATGTGGAGAGTTTACACCCCATGCTTCGTACTGTCTAATTAGTTTAGTTTCAAGTTCCTGATCCACGCTTATTAGACAGGCAAAACTATGCGTTTGATTTTAAACCAAAGCTATGGGTTTTATTTAAAACCTATGGTTTTGGCTTAAAATAGAGGGATGGAATTGAGCTGATTCCGTCTATTGAGCAATTGATTGATAAACCCATTAGTGCAAGAATTTTTAAGGACAACCAAATCCAGATTTGACTTGGAGTATCCGGGACGTCGATGCATGATCTGAGACTTTCAAAACTAAGCAATTCATGCTCACTCAACTTGACTTCAGAAAAACGCAGGCAGACCTGTCCCAAATCAGATTCAGTGACTGTCGCAACAATACTCAAGGGACTAGATGGCGAGCCTTTTGCAAAATACTCAATTAGCATAGTCACGCTGAGTGACAATAATTCGGTGTCTAGCTCAAAGTAGGGGGCGATTTTTTGGCGATCTACGCTTGGGACTATGGGATCTACCTGATGAATGCCAAGCATACTGTTTAGAAATCTAACGAGCTCTAGGTCTGAAAATCTTTTATGATGAATTGCTAGTGCGTTGCATTGAAAGCGAGAAAGTAATGCGATTCTGTCCAATAGTCCAAGTTGCAATTTTGAAGAATTTAACAATTCTCGCATAAAATCCAGACGTTCTAAATCGGACATCTGGTAGTAATCGTCGATCAGCAGATTCATAACGCCAATCATAGACGCAAAAGGACTTCTCAAATCGTGTGAAACGAGTTTCATCACTAGATCTAACACCGCGTTTTGCTTACTTTCCACACCGTACCTCTATCTATTCAATCACAAATATGATGACTTCGAGCATTGACACAAAAACTTAGCTAATAAGATAGTATCTCATTGGATTAAAGAAATCCCGCAAGGAGAATTGAATTGCCCCAAGATCATGACAACTTTACTAAAGTGGCCCCCTTACAATGCCCTGCATTGTGGCGCGCATTTGCAAACATCGCCACTATTCCGCATTGCAGTAAGCATGAAAAAGCAATTATTGAGTTTATTGCACAATTTGCCAGCAAACATGGTCATGAGCAAAGACAGGACGCTAGCGGTAATCTTTTGGTGAGTATCAAGGCCCTAGCCGGATTCGAAGCAGTTCCTGGTTTGACGATTCAATCCCATGTGGACATGGTTTGTGAAAAAAACCAAGGTACGTGCCACGATTTCTTAACAGATCCGATCAAACTAGAACTTGATGGCGATTGGCTCTCGGCCAATGAAACCACACTCGGGGCCGACAACGGAATTGGCGTTGCCATGATGATTGCTTTGATGAGCGAAGGCGTCACCAAACAAGCAATTGACTTGTTATTTACAATTGATGAAGAAACCGGCTTAACGGGCGCCTTGCATCTTGATGAACAGATGCTGAGGTTTGAGGACTTGATAAACCTCGATGGTGAAGAAGAAGGGTTCTTTTATATTGGCTGTGCTGGTGGCAGCGATACCAAGGCTAGCTTGGCACTAAGTCGATTGCCAGTAACGTACGATCGCCAATGCTATCAAATAGAAGTCAAGGGTTTGCAGGGTGGCCATTCTGGGGCAGACATTCATCTTAAGCGTGCTAATGCAATCAAGCTGGTGGCGGTTGTACTCGAACATCTTTTGCAAGAACAGCTAAGTTTTGACCTTTACAGCGTTGACGGCGGCGACAAACATAATGCGATCCCGCGTGAGGCCCGCGCTGAGATTGGGATTGCAGCTATCGATTGTGTGGCACTGAGCGCTCATTTTGAAGTCATCAAGACCCAACTCTACGCGCAATGGCAAACAGTTGAACAGGACATTGAAATTAGCTTTTCAAAGCAGTCGCCAAGATTTGAAGTACCGATATCACCGTCGAATAAAAGTGATTTGCTCGCAGTAATCAAACAAGTGCCGCATGGAGTTGTCGCTATGAGTACGGATATAGCCGACTTGGTTTCAATTAGTAACAATCTCGCCTCGGTCAAAACCGAGCATAAAAGTGTCGTCATCAACGCCAGTCACCGTGCTGACAATAACCAAATTTTGGCGACTTTTCAGAAAAGTGTCGCGGACATTTTTGAAGCCAAGAAGTTGTACATTAGCAGTAACAATGGCTACCCAGCTTGGACACCACAGCCAAACAACAGCTTGGTCAATCAATGCAAACAAGCCTATCTTGAATTTTCTAAACAACCGGCCCAGATCGCAGCCATTCACGCTGGACTCGAATGCGGCGTTATTGGCTCCAAAAAGCCGGATTTGAGAATGATCTCGTTTGGACCTACAATTCGTGGCGCGCATACTCCAGAAGAGAAAGTGTCAATTTCTTCCACGGTTCGTATCTGGAATTTTCTGATCTATTTGATTGATAGTCTAACAACGGTCAAAAAGTCTTAAGATTGCTTGCGGCCAGACTGGCTGATAGGATAGAGTTTAGAAAATGAACGACCTTACTAATGTGTTGGCCAAAAAAATTGTCGCAGTCGGTTCAGGTAAAGGTGGAGTAGGTAAGTCTACCATTAGTACTAATTTGGCTTTCTATGCTGCGCGGTCTGGGCTAAGGGTAGCGCTATTGGATGCTGATCCGCTAAGCAATATCCACGTGATACTTGATCTTGATATTGCGCCACTGGAGCTAAGCCGCAGCAAAGTCGGTCTTGACTGGAAAAATATTTGCCTTCCCGTTGCTAAGGGAATTGACCTGCTTTTTCCAGGCAGCAAACTTGGCAAAAATGACTCTCAAAAGATGGTGGATCTTTCCTTCTTTACTTACGGTCACAAGCTTGACGAGCTTTACGACCTGATTATAATTGACCTCCCAGCCGGTATCGGCCAAAGTGAAAACCTTAACTTTTTGCCGCATCTTGAGAACTTAGTCATTGTTTGTAATTCGGAACCAACTAGCCACGTTTCTGCGGGCGGCTACATTAAGGCTGCTTCAGAAATCAATCCTCAGTTAAAGTACTTCATTTGGCACAACAAATACGAAAAATCCATCCAAGAAAACTTCAATCCCAATGATTTGTGGGCAAACTACAATCACTACGTACCTGACGATCTTAAGCTTGACAACAGCGTCCGTTTGGCCATGCAAGATATTGCACACGTTCCTCATGATCCAACTCTAGACCTCCTACAGTCCAATTCTGAGCTCCACCACAGTCTTCTGGGCAAGTTTATTGAACTTGTTGACTTGCTTGACGATCAGATTTGTACGGAAATCAGCACTGAAAGTGGCTTACCCAAATCCGCGAGAGCGTTGGTACGCTACTTTGTACTCCACAACCCAAAGGCGGGTCTTGGTGAGTGGCGCAACTATGCTCAAGTTGTTGGCGGTGAGTCTTTTGCCAAGGCAATCTACAACAATCCTTTTATTGAAAAATATCTGCTTGTCCAAGCCGCACATCCATTAAGAAAAAAAATTGCCCAATGTCGCCTTGACATCGCTGCGCTTTTGGAGAGCCTTACCGGGTCAGCCAAACCATTTCAAACTTTCAATCAGGAACATAAAAAGCAAATAATTCGCCTCAATAGTGGTACGGTTGAATCATTAAGAGACTTGCTTGGAATCTTGGCCAATCGCATCAACAAGTATGACAAGGCCTCCGGCATTTGGCCCAAAGAAAACTATGCCATGGTTCTAAAGTTGTCGGGCCTATTGCTCTACTACTTCTCTTTTTGGAAGTTGACTCAATACGCTTCTATTCAGAAACTAATTACTGGTTTTGTACCAACGAGAACTGATAAGGATGGCCAAAAGATCAGGGATCGAAGAAGTCAAATCAGAATGCTTACCTACGAAGTCGAGTCCTATCGCAAAAAGTATTTTTTGTTGCTTAAAAATCTATTTCCAATTCTTCAGAAACAAGTCCTAAGCATCGCAAAAAATGGCAGTTTCCGAATTTTGATTTTTTTGGACCAAAATGGCAAGCCCAATCACAATACCTACCTTAAGCTTCTTAATAGACTACTTCATGACATGGTAAACTCGGGCTTGGGTTTGTTTGTCGGGTTGCAGTTTAACACTTCGGCAGACGCCCTCAAGGCTGGAGCCGCCAAACTCTTGCAAAACACAACAAGGATCAAAGTATAGTAATGTCAAGTTTTAACGCCATTCCTAAAGTGTCAATTTCGGTCGAGGATCTCAATCGCGCAATCGAAGAGTTCTATTTGCCCCGCCATTTGGTCAGAGCAATTCGGGACATTGGGCACATTCCTGCACATAGTCAGGAAAGCCACGTTGGAGTGGGTTTTATCGACATTGCCGACTACACCTACTTATCAAAATTCCTCAGCCCCAAAGAAAATCAAATTCTACTCAATGGCTTGTATACAGCATTTCAGATTGTGCTGGAACGACACCATGGCTTCCTAAACAAAATTGAGGGCGATTCATTGATGTTTCATTTTGACGACATCATTAACAAGCAACTGTGGAAACTCAATAAGGAAGATCGGCTTGCCAGCATCGCGCGTTCACTTTTTTATACCTGCGTAGAAATGCAAAGGGTCTGTGTACTCTTTAATCAAGCAAACGATCGATTTGTTGATGACACAGCAAGTGAAGAAGCGCGCCAAGCACTAAGAGACGCCTTTGCGATCATCAGCACTATCCGCAATAAACATGATCTTTCGTCCACGCTGTTTGCTTTTTTTCAGATTAGAATAAGAATTGGAGCCAATTTGGGCGAAGTCACGATTGGAAATTTTGGTCCGCACGGCGCCAAACACTGGGATGTAATTGGTCTGCCCGTTATCAACGCCAAAAGAATGGAATCTACAGCCCCTGTTGGTGGATTGCGTATTGCTGAAGACTTTTACAAAATTTTAAAGCAAATTGGTGTAGTAAAAGACTACCATGAGAGATTTAAACGCGAAGCTGTTTTAATGAATAGTGTTTACAAATCCATTAGTGAGGAAGAACTTTTTTCTTATCGTGAAGTGGTTATTCACGAAAAAAAAGGTGCTTCTTTTAGGACCTACAGTATTCAAGTAAATCCGGCCTTACCTGAGACCATGGCTGCCCAAGTCAAACAATTGCTCAATCACGGTCAACTTGGCGTTAAGCGAATCTTGGAGTTTATCAAATACTATCGCGGAAACCGCTATGTGATGGATGCCATTGAAAGCCTGTTTAAGACTATTGGGATAGAAATCTACTTAGAAGAGCTATTGGAGCTTATTCACCCCAAACGCATCCAGATGCTGCGCAGTAAAGCTATCAAAGAGAATGCAGATCTGCATAGTCTTACTCAGAAAGAATACTCGCTTTTTGAAGTGCTTGCGTTTATGGATAGATACCAAGATCAAGTTCAAGTGAAGCTCGATGACCAAAAAATAGCAGGCTTTGTATCGTACCAGAGCACCATGAAGCTTCAGCGCGAAGCGGTAGTCAAACGCTATGAACAGCAAAAACAGTTGATGGTTCAACGAACCTATTTTTATGAAGTAGTGCATCCGCTGGTTTATATGAGCATTGAGAACAGTATTTATGAGTTTCAAAAGAAAGAGTTTGAACCGCTGGATGTGGAAAGTCTTGAAGGGTAGCGCCTAGTCTTTTTTGATGGTTTTGCCAAACGCAGACCAAGCAGTATCCTTTTCTTGATTTGAATAGTTTCGATCCTTTTTTGGCGCCGCTGTAGCGATCACTTTTGAGCTGCTCGTTTTTTTGTTGTTGGAGGCGTCAATGCGTTTCCTCCGAGTCTCGGCTTCGTCGCGACGTTTTGCTTTCTCGTCTTTTGTACTTGAACCAGCTCGAGTGCTGGTTCCGTGGTCAGAATTCATGCGAAACGAGCCAGAAAACTCGTCAAATTTGCCCTTTATACTTTCATATTTGCCACTAATCTTAAGTATGATCTGCCTAATAATTGATAGTCGAAGCCAAGCAAACTTAAATAGGTCCTGAATATTTAGTCCAAAAAGTTGGTGATAGTCCCTAAAACGAATTTTGTCTGGGTGAAAAAATGGCGTGAGACTGGTTTTGAGGTCGTCACTTGATTTAACATCTCTATGTTTTTTTATTGACAAGATAATTGCCTCAGCAACCAAATTGGGGCGTTGCAGTAGCTCAAACAATGCTGGATCAATTACTTTGACTTGTTCGGCGATGTCGCTGTCAAAGTTGTCTTTTGAATAGAAGACCGAGGCAGGACCCTCGCTTGGTCTCTTTAGATAGTGATCCATGTTTTTTATATATATGGCAAAGAGATCTTTTCCTATTCTTTCTAAATTGTGAATAAAATAAGCGTGCACATTATCTTGGTGTATGTAAGCTCGACCTAGATGTACCAAAACAGGGAGTGATTTTCTTTCAGGAGCCTGTAGATAGAGCGTTTCAAAAACTTTTTTGAACTCTACAAAGTTGTCTTCATACTTCTTCTTGTATGAAACCAAAATGTCAGCAAATTCATCTTCGCTTCTAAAGTAACCATTTGCCGTACGCATAAACTCAAGAATGGTTTTCATATCAAGGGCTCGATCTTCGTCTGCTTTTCTACGCTTTTGTGACTCGGCAGCCTGAGCGTACAAAAAACTCTTAAAGAAGCCGATCACCGGCCAAACTTGATTGTCTAACTTAATCTTGTTGTTTTGTTTGATAACGTCGTGGTGCTCCGAAAGGTTTTCGGTAAATTGTAGCCAGAAGCTAGGATCTCTTCCTTCTAGCTGACGCTTTAGCTCCATAAGTGCTTGGTTTCGCAGCTGAGCAATGTAGCTCGCCAAAGTGGTATTTTGAAAAACGGCTTGAAGCTTTGCCAAAACGATGGTGACAAATCTTTTGACATTGTTTGAACTTATAAGAAACGTGCAGCCTTCGACGGTAAGTTCGTATATGGCACTCTCTTCAGGTTCCCTTGTAGCATGGTTGCGAGCAAGGTTGGCAAAATCTGAAACGGTTATATGAACTGAGGGGATCTCTATCCCTTTGAGCTGCAGAATGTCTTTGCTTGGTAGTGGATTTAGAATACTGGCAACTACATCGGTTAGTTCTTCTTCAAGAACTTTTTGGTAAAAAAAGAAGTCGTCTGGATTGCAGAGTGTGATTGAGTACGGCTTGCGCTCGTTTTCTTGCACCTGAGTCATCAAAAGGCCCGATTTGCCATTTCGCAATTTCTTCATTAGTGACTCAATGTCTTTTTTGGCATTGACAGACTCTGAGGAAATTATTCCAAGTACGGTTTGATAGTTGATGGAAGGAGCCCACATGCGAACTATGCGATGAAAAATTTCTCGTTCGCTTGGGCTAAAGTTTCCTATTTGAGACAAAAAGGCCTCGCGGCCTTTGTTATCGTAAGTGATATAATCAGGTTGGATCGCTACGGACATAGACATTATTATATCATGTCGGCTTGGATTGAAGAACAGAACAGCAAAAAAAACAAAGATCTCGCACTATTGACTCGAGCTGAGATCCAAAAGCATGCCGTTTACTCTAACTTGGTGGCTTATAGTAACGCTTGAGCGAAGCATTGCCTGAACCGAACAGTACTTGTTCAGGGCAAGATCAACGGCCCTCAATACCTTATTGCTATCAAGTTGTCCTTCTAGCTTAAACAAGAGATTGATTGTTACAAAGACGGCCGGTATTGCTGATTCGTCACGTGTGCCTTCTACTTCAACATTCAATTGGTCTAACTGCATGCGTTGCTTTTTTATAATCTCTACTAGATCCATTGCAGCACATGAAGCCAAGGCACTTAGGACCAATTGCATTGGTCGCAAGCCAAGACCCTGTCCGCCTATGCTAGGGGAGCCATCCACCGAACAATGTTGGCCTTCTTCATTGCTTGCTTCAAAGTGAACCGCGTCATTGACGCGTCTAAGTTGAATTTTCATAGTGACCATTCCCTTGAGGGGTTATTTGCCCAAATTTTGTCTATATTGAAGCACAAATATACCTAAGTGTACTTATAATGTATATCAAGTTGTCCAAAAAAAAGCCGGCTCATTATTGAAGCACTGTCATGGTCAAGGTATTATGGTGCAAGAAGTACATTGGGCTGATAAGCCTTTCGACTATTTCTTGTCTACGCATCCAAGGAGGAAACATGCAACACAGAAAAATCAATGATAAATGGGGTCTACTCAAACCACTGCAAGGTTTTGAAGCTCATACCAGCTATATTAGTTTGAAAACAGCCAAGGAAAAGAATCTTGCCAACGTGGAAAAGTTTCCTTGGTCGATTAGGATCTTATTTGAAGGTGTTTTAAGGAACTATAACGGAAAAGAAGTTACCAATGAACATGTTGCCGCTTTCAGCAACTATGATCCCAAAAAACCGCTTGATCTGGAGTTTCCGTTTATGCCGGCCAGAGTTCTGCTGCAGGACTTTACAGGCGTTCCATGTGTTGTTGACTTGGCAGCTATGAGATCAGCTATGGCACGGCTTGGAAAAGATCCATCTTTGATTAACCCACAATTACCGGTCAACTTAATAATCGATCATTCTTTGAGCATCGACTACTTCAACAGTCCGGACGCCATGAAAAAGAACACCGATCTTGAGTTTCAAAGAAATCAAGAACGCTACAACTTTTTAAGGTGGGGACAAGCCAACCTTAAGAACTTTACCGTAGTTCCACCTGCTTCAGGAATTTGTCATCAGGTAAACTTGGAGTATTTAGCCAAAGTTGCTCAACACACCGAATTGGACGGCGACAAAAAGATTGCCTTTTTTGACAGCTTGGTGGGGACCGACAGCCATACTACGATGATAAATGGCCTGGGCGTTCTTGGTTGGGGCGTAGGTGGAATAGAGGCCGAAGCAGCAATGCTGGGCCAACCAGTCTATATGCTCTTACCACCAGTTGTAGGAGTACGATTGACAGGAAAGCCAGGAAGCGGCATTACCTCAACTGACATTGTTCTGAGGTTAACTGAACTGCTGCGTAAACACGGTGTTGTAAACAAGATTGTGGAGTACTTTGGACCGGGCATGGAATCCATGAACGTGCCTGACCGCGCGACTATTGCCAACATGGCGCCAGAATATGGTGCAACAGCCGGTTACTTTCCAGTCGATAAAAAATCCCTCGAATATCTTTACCAAACCGGTAGAGACGAACAGCAGATAGCTCTTGTAGAAGCCTATTACCGCCAACAAGATATGTTCTGGACCAAAGACAGTCCAGTCGCAGAATATGAAACTGTTTTGGAGCTGGATTTGGCAACCATAAAAGCCTCAATTGCCGGGCCCAAACGGCCTCAGGATAGGGTGCAGCTGGAAAATGTGGCCCAGTCTTTCAAACAGGCTCTCAGCGATGGACTTGATGTACGTGGTTTTGCCCTAAATCCGGCTGAGTTAGATGCCAGCGGCCTAGCACTAAATGAGCAGGGCGTTGAGGTAAACTTAAAACACGGTGATGTTGTTATTGCATCAATTACCAGTTGCACCAATACTAGTTCCCCAGCCCTGCTTTTGGGAGCTGGTCTACTTGCCAAAAAGGCCATCGAACGTGGGCTTAAACGTAAACCTTGGGTAAAGACCAGTTTTGCACCTGGTTCAGTTGTAGTAACTGAGTACCTGATCAAGGCCGGGCTGATGACCTACCTTGAACAACTTGGCTTCTATCTTGTTGGTTATGGCTGCGCAACCTGTATTGGTAACTCGGGTCCATTGCCAGAAGGCATAGCCAAAAGTATCGAAGCCAACAAGATCGTTGCTGCGGCAGTTCTATCGGGCAACCGAAACTTTGAAGGCAGAGTAAACCCAAGCACAAGAGCAAACTATCTCGCGTCACCTCCGCTGTGTGTTGCCTATGCGCTGGCAGGAAATATGGGTGTCGATTTGAGTCGCGATTCACTTGGTACTGATAACGAGGGTAAGCCAGTCTACTTGTCAGAAATCTGGCCCGATGACAAAGAGTTGGCCGAATATATCACCAAAGCTTTGGATAGAGAGAGCTTTATCCAAGCATACACTGATATAGAAAAGTCCAACCCTGTCTGGAACCTGCTAGAAACAAGCAACAATCAGATTTACGAATGGGACCCAAACTCCACCTATATTCAAGAGCCACCGTTCTTTGATTCGTTAAGTTCTGGTGAAGGAAGCATCGCCGCCATAAAGAATGCAAGAGTTCTTGCTATTTTTGGCGATTCGATCACAACTGACCATATTTCTCCTGCAGGAAGCATAGCCACCAAGAGTCCCGCTGGCGAGTACCTACAAGCCAAGGGTATTATTCGCCAAGATTTTAACTCCTATGGCAGCAGACGTGGCAACGATAGAATTATGACAAGAGGCACCTTTGCCAACATTCGCTTGAGAAATACCATGGTGCCCGGTGTTGAAGGTGGCATAACTGTCGATCATGAAACAGGCAAACAAACGAGCATCTATGAAGCCGGTACCAAGTACAAACAACAAGGAATTGCTTCTATAATTTTGGCTGGCAAAGACTATGGAATGGGTTCGAGTAGAGATTGGGCAGCTAAGGGTGTGATGCTTCTGGGCGTAAAAGCGGTAATAGCAGAAAGCTTTGAGCGAATTCATCGGTCAAACTTGGTTGGCATGGGAGTACTTCCATTGCAGTTTGCTGGGAACGAAAGCGCGCTAAGCCTCGGCTTGGATGGCTCTGAAATATTTTCAATAGAAATTGATGACACCATTGTTCCAAAGAGCAAACTTATCGTTGACGTTCAAAAGAAGGATGGAAGTACACTTAAGGTTCACGTGATCGTGCGCATCGATAGCGCCGTTGAAGTTAGCTATTACCGCAATGGCGGAATTCTTCAGACCGTTTTAAAGAACTATCTCTAGGCAAATCGTTGAAGGCTCCGTTTCGAAATGCTTCGGAGCCTTCATACCATCGGCTTTTAGAAGCTCCAGCATCAATGCTCCATAGTACGGGAAGGCCAGCGCTGGCCTTCCTGCAAGAACTATCGCTGTATCTTGAACCAAACCATGTTCTTGCCCGCAACGAAAGTTAGTCCAAAAGCAATCCCTTAAGTTGTTGTTGTTAAGAAAAACAAAATTGTTGGCTAAAATTATTTTACCATCACTTCTAAGCAGACCCGCGCCTGCAATGCCAATCGCGTGCCTGAGTTGTATGCAGAACAAAGCATACGTCGTAGTTTCTTGGTCAATCACATAGTGTTCAAAATTAACAAGTTGCAGATTTGGATCAAATAGTCCCAGCTTAGTTCCTGATCCGGCTCCTATATCAATAGCTACAAAAAATCGGCCCAAACTAAGCCTTGTCCATTTTCAATCCCGCGCCTAAGTTCCTTGCCAAGAATCTTAGTTAAGAATCTTGGATGTATACCTGGCCGTAACAGTTTCTCTGTTCTTAAGATTGCAAAGTCACTTGCTTTGATAATAGTGTTTGGTTGGAGCTCTTTTACAGCGTGTAGAGAGCGATTGCTGCGACCATAGTTGTCCTGTTCTGCCAATGCTAACTGTTTTACACCATCGCCAAGAATCGCACTAATTTTTTCCTCATCAAAGCGTATGTTCAACTCATCAAATATTTTTTGAACAAAAAATATTGCCGACAGTTTTGAGCTCAGTTCAAAATTGTTTTCGTCACGCGTTTTGGTTTGTTTTAGAACAAATTCTGCTTCTCGTACCGACTTGGTCATTTTCTTGAAAGCTTGCGGATTAAGCGCAATCGGATCATCTAGACCAGAGCTATCGTTGCTAAGGGTAAAGTGTTTTTCAATCATGCGGGCACCGAGAACTGTCGAAATAGTTGGAACCAAGATTGGGTCTAGACTATGGTCTGAGATCCCTGTTTCTACACCAAATATTTGTCTTAGACTGCGCAAGAGCAGAAGATTGTACTGATCTTCAGGTGCTGGATATGAAGTTATGCAATGCAAGAGCGTAATCTTTTTTAGTTGACTTCTTTCAATAGGCAAGAGCGGACCGTAGTCATTGACTACACTTTGTGGTGCGGTTAATTCCTTGCTTCGCATCAGCTTCATAGTCTCGCTAGGGTGGAGCAGGGGAAGGTACTGAAGTTGTCCAGCACGAGCCAACCTAACCGTTTCCAAGGCCTCTTCTATGTCTGATAGTCGACTGACCCCTGACGATAATATTAGCTCATTGTGGGTGTAGGCACAGTACTCAAGCAAGGTAAGATGGTTTAGCTCAGGACTAGCAATTTTAAAACGTTCTGCTCCAATCGTAAGTAGCTCTTGAGCACTTCTAATGCCAAATGGACTGCATAAAAAAGACAGGTCAATACTTTCGGCATGTTGCTTCAAGCGTAAAAAAAAATCGGGCCCTTGCTCAAGTTCCCTAAAGCGCTCAAAAAGAGCAATCTTGCCGCCAGGTAGGGCAACGGTTCCTGTTGCAGGATGTACAATTTCATCAGCGTAGACCCACTGAAATTTTACCGTATCGGCCCCTGCTTCCTTAGCAGCATCAATCATAGCAAGAGCCGTTGCGAGTTTGCCCTGATGAGAGGTTCCAATTTCGGCGATTATTTCAACTTGGCTCATAACGCCTCCTCTACGGTACTGAGTCTATTTTCGTGGCTTGATCAAGTCAAAACCACAATAGGGTTGCAAGTTCTTTGGAATCCTAACACTACCGTCTGCCTCTTGAAAATTTTCTATCACGGCGATTATCGCACGACTCACGGCAATAGCTGTACCATTGAGCATATGGACGTAAGTCTTTTTGCCCTCTGAATCTTTGCTTTTACAGTTGAGTCTTCTGGCTTGATAATCGGTGCAGTTGGAAGTAGAAGTCACCTCGCCAAAATCGCCATCTCCGCGGCCTGGCATCCAGGCTTCAAGATCAAACTTGCGATAGGCAGGTGCGCCGAGGTCGCCGGTACAGGTATCTACTATTCTATAAGGAATTTCAAGGCCTCTGAAAATCTCTTCTTCTATAGTTCGTAGTTGCATATGTATTCGATCCGAGTCTTCAGGTCGGCAATAAACGAACATTTCCACTTTGCTAAATTGGTGAACGCGGTAAAGACCCTTGGAAAACTGGCCTGCAGCACCAGCTTCGCGTCTAAAACAATGAGAAAGGCCAGCATACAAAAGTGGAAGTTCTTGTTCATTCAGGAGCGAGTCTGCGTGATAGCCACCTAAGGTGATTTCAGCCGTTCCTACTAAACATGTTCCTGTTCCTTCAAGGGAATAAATGTTGCTTTCGGCTCCGCGTGGATTAAATCCTACGCCGAGTAAAACCTCTTCTTTGGCAATGTCAGGAGTGATAAATGCAGTAAAGCCATGCTTGGTTACGATGTCCAGTGCATATCTAATCAGGGCCAATTCCAGAAAAACACCTTCATTCTTTAAAAAGTAGAACTTGGTTCCCGATACTTTGGTACCAGCCTCAAAGTCGATGATGTCTAGTTTTTCACCCAACAGAACGTGATCAAGGGGCGCAAAATCAAATTTCCGAATCGTTCCCCAGCGCGCTATTTCTTTATTGTCACTGTCAAGTTTTCCAATTGGTGCATCTGGATGGGCCATATTCGGAATTTTGGCCAGTTCTATTTTATAGAGGGTTTCGATTTCTTCTAGGTTTGATTCAAGTGCAGGAAGTTGCTCCTTGATAGACCTGCCTTCTTCGATTTGGGCTTGTCGAGCAGTCGCGTCCAGCTGCCCCTTCATTTTGCCGGCGTGTTCATTTCTCTGGGCTCGCAAAACATCAATCTGATGAATGAGCAAGTTGCGTTGTTCGTAGAGTTCTAACACTTTGTCGGGATCGGCGTTCATACTGCGATTGGCAATATTTTCCTTAACGGCAGTTAGATTGTCATGAATATATTTTATGTCAAGCATGGGCGCATGATAGCTCGAGCAGCTTGTCTATGACAAGCATGGCTGATCAGCTTCATGTTTCAAGCTCAGTAGCACGTCGAGCTGCAGCCATTACAGCGTTCATGATTCCGGCGCGGAATCCAGCCTGTTCAAGCTCATTAATCCCAGCGATGGTTGTTCCGCCAGGACTACAAACACGACTAACCATTTCGCTGGGGTGCACACTTGCAGAGCGCAGGCTGGCCAGAGCACCGTCTACCACAGCCAAGCAAAGCTCAAGACTCTTGGCGTAGGCAATTCCAGCTTGGGTACCAGCCATAGCCATAGCATGAATAAACTCAAATACAAAGGCGATACCCGATCCACTAACGCCGACAACGGCGCTCATCAAGTGTTCGGGAACTTCTAAGGAGATTCCAATGGCACTAGATAGCGCCACGACTTCTTTTTTAAAGTCTTCTCTGGCGTTTGCAGAAAAACTAATACCTGTTACTGATTTTCCACAGGAAGCGGCTAAATTGGGCATGAGTCTGGCAACCTGGGCGGTCCCACAGTGCTTGAGGTAAGTTTCTAAGGTCTTCCCAGCCAAGATGGTGATAATCTTGGCTGTTTTTGTGAGCGGTGCAATAGCGGTAAGCAGGGACTCCAGGTCTTGAGGCTTGATCGCAATCAGAATGTAGTCTGATTTGGCAAAAAAAGCAGCCATATCGCCTGTAAAGTCTTTGGCGTGATACTTTTCCACGGCGACTTGGATTCGATCGGGTGATTTTTCTACCACGTTAATGTCCAAGTCGTGATTAACCTTGAGCACGCCCTCGGCAATTGCTTCACCCATATTGCCAAAACCAATAATTCCGAGACTTTTCATAAAGTGTCCTTTGCATTTAAATGATGCATGTCCAAGACAGAACTTGTCTCAACAAGATCGGGGAAGTTATTTTGCCTCATAACATCATAGGCCGCTATCGCAACGGTATTTGAAAGATTTAGTGAACGAATGTTCTCTCCCATTGGTACCCTAAGGGTTTGAGACCTAAAACGTTCTAGCAAATTTATTGGCAAACCCGCTGTCTCTTTACCAAATACAAGGAAACAGGGCAGGTCGATCTTTTGTTCAAAATACTTCTTGGAAGACTTAGTGCTAAAAAACCAAAGCTTGTCCGTATTCTCTCTGCCAATGGATTGCAGAAAATCTTCAAAGTTATCGTGAACTCTAAGTGCCAGCTTGTCCCAATAGTCAAGGCCAGCTCGCCGAATTGAAGCCTGGTCAATAGAAAAACCCAACGGCTTAATAAGATGCAAAACAGCTCCCAAGGCTGCACAGGTTCGCGCAATATTGCCGGTGTTCTGAGGAATCTCTGGCTCCAACAAGACGATATTGAGAGCCATTACAAAAGCAAATCTTTTCTTAGCGATTCAATGAGGGTCTTAGCACGCTGACAGGTATCTAAAACTATCAGCGCATCAGGATGGGAGGCATGGCTAGACCCGAGGTCGTCAGCGATTAGCTCGGCAGAACTAAAAATGATGGCCAGCAGATTGTTTATGTCATGGATGTTCTTTTCTATTTCCTTTGGCGCCATTCAACGCACTCCTGTCAAGCTATGCCTTTTTTGCTGCTTCCAATGCTTTGCCGTAATCTGGTTCTTGAGCGATTTCTGGTACTTGTTCAGTGTAAACAACTCTGTCCTGTTTATCAATTACCACTATCGCTCTGCTCAAAAGTCCTGCTAATGGTCCATCAACAATGTCTACGCCATAAGCAGAACCAAATGATCCATCTCGCAAAGAAGAAAGTGTAAGCACGTTGTTGATACTCTCACTTTTACAGAATCTATTTTGGGCAAAGGGTAGGTCTTTACTGATGGTAAGTACCACGGTATCAGCCAAGCGGGCAACTTCAAGATCTAATCGACGCGTACTTGCGGCACAGACCCCGGTATCAAGTGAAGGAACGATGTTAAGGATCTTAACTTTTCCATCATAGTTAGAAAGGCTGACATCGCTCAGATCTGATTTGGTAAGCATAAAGTTTGGGGCCGTTGTCCCGATGGCCGGCAACTGTGATACCGTATGAATAGGTTTTCCTTTAAATGTAATGGTGGCCATGATTACTCCTTGCTAAAGTTTACCTAATTTCTAGGGTATTTACAATCTCATTCTCATTCGTGCTCGTGTTCGCCTTCAACTACTTGATGAATGTTTTTAAAGCTGCGAAGTTCTTTGATCAGTTTCTTGAAATCTGTTGCACGCGGCATTTCTAAACTAAAATTGCCTTCCAAGTAGTCACCCTGGGCTTCGTCAATTTTGCCGGAAATCATATGTCCCTTGTACTTTTTTACTAGTCCCTCAATGTCTCCAAAAAGCCCACCAGAATGAAAGGCTTTAATCTTTATCTGCTTGGTGATACGTGGGGAAATAGACTCCCATTCAACTTCCAAACTACGTTCCGCTAGGTCACTTATGTTACCAAGATTGCTGCAGTTTCTGCGATGGATCATGATGCCGCGACCACGGGAAACGTAGCCAATTATGTCGTCTCCAACTACTGGTTCACAACAGTTTGCAAATCGAATCATAAGGTTTCTCTCGTCGCCAACCTTTATCCCCGTCCGTGGCAGAGTTGGTTTTTCTGCTCCAACTATAGGAAGGTCTTTGCCAAGAATGTTTTGGCTATTTGTTGTAGCGTCAGACTTCTTGCTAGTTATAGACGGAGCGGGTGGCTTACGCGCTACGATGTTTCTGTCTATTATGAGATTCTCATCGTGGTGATTTAGCCAAGCTCTAATTTTTTGTCTTGTGCGTCCTGTTTTGACGGCCCGTAGCCAATCAACGTGAGGATGAGCATGTGCATTGGTAATTATTTCAATTACCTGGGTATTCTTTAGTGAAGCCTTTAATGGAATTATTGCACCGTCAGCCTTGGCGGCACTAGCGTGATGTCCCACCTCGGTATGGATATGGTAGGCAAAATCAATTGCTGTTGAGTCTTTAGGTAACTGAACTACGTTTCCCTTGGGCGTAAAAACATAGATTGAGTCCCGCAGTAGCTCTTTCTTGATCTCTTCCAAAAAGTCACCCGATCCAATCTTTACGTTATTGAGATCGCGCAGACGGTTGATGATAGTTAGGTCTGCCGGCTGAATTTGTTCTTTGTGTTGGACTCTTTTATAAACCCAGTGGGCAGCTACGCCAAATTCTGCAGTTTCATCCATTTGACGAGTTCTGATCTGAATTTCGGTAAGTCTGCCATCATAACACATCACCGTGGTATGAAGACTCTGGTAGCGGTTGGCCTTGGGCATTGCAATGTAGTCTTTAAACCGTCCTTCTATGGGCATCCACAAACGGTGTACTAGTCCAAGCAAGATGTAACAGTCATGCATCGTGTCACACAAAATTCGTATGCCCAATAGGTCATAGATTTCGTCTAGTGACTTGTTGCGCTCCTTCATTTTGCTATAGATGGAATAAAAATGTTTGGCTCGTGTTTCCACTTCTACAACTAAACTCTCGACCAAAGAAGCCTGTTCAATGGCACTAGCAACCCGCACCAAGTAGTCTGATCGTTCGTTCTTCTTGGATGCTACATACTCTTTGATCTGCTGGTATACTTCCGGATGCAGAAACTTGAGACTTAGGTCTTCCAACTCGTCCTTCATCCAACTAATACCCAAGCGTGCAGCAAGCGGAGCAAAAATATCCAAAGTATCATGAGCGGTGGATTTCTGTTTATCGACAGGCTTATGTTGCAGGGTTCTCATGTTGTGAAGCTTATCAGCTAATTTTATGAGAATAATTCTAATGTCTTTGACCATCGCAAAGAGCATTTTTCTGATGGTCTCTGCTTCGGCCGCGTTCTTGTTCTTGGTTTTTACAATATCAATTTTGGTTACACCAAATACCAGTGATTCTACCTCTTTGCCAAATTGCTCTCTGAGCTCGGTCCGAGATAGGCTTGTATCTTCCAGCGTATCGTGAAGAAAAGCTGCAGCTAGGGTAACCGAATCCATTTGCATGTCCCACAGAATTTCTGCAACTTCGAGAGGGTGTATAAAGTACGGTTCGCCACTGGCCCGCTTTTGACCTTGATGCAGAATCTCAGCTTTAGATGCTGCTCGTCGTACCAAAGCAACTTCTTGCTCGGTAAGTGTTTTTGCGAGATCTTCTAGAAATGTTTCAATACGCGTATGCAAAAGACACCTACTTTAAGGCCAACAAACAACGTGGATTTCCTGTCAAATCAACCTTAGTTACAATATCGGAAAAACCAGTGCATTCTAGCAAGACCTTGATCAAATTTTCTTGCTGGTCGCCAATTTCCAGAAAAAGTGCACCACGGTTTCTTAAACGTTTGTAGGCTTGTGGGATCAGATCTCGATATAAATCCAGACCATCTTTGCCACCATCTAAAGCTATTCTTGGTTCGCCCCAATAACTTGCCGGCATTCCCGGGTCAAGCTGATTTTGGGGCAAGTAGGGTGGATTGCTGCAAATGAGATCAAACGTCGCGCGGCCATCAGCTGTTTGTCTGCAAACGTCGACATCTTGCAGTAAGTCTGCCTTTACGAGTATATGCTCGCAGGCCGGGACGAGCCGTGCTAGGTTGCGTGCTGCGACATCAAGCGCATCCTGAGAAATATCAGAGGCAGAAAAGTGTAGTCTTGGCCACTCGGATTTGCAAAAAAAAGCAAGAGCGGTGATGATGCACCCACTTCCAGTGCAACAATCATGGATAAAGAAGGGTTGAGAAACGTCTGTCTTTTGTTGGATATAATCCAAGGCTTCGCCAACCAAACATTCAGTGTCAGGTCGTGGTATTAGTACTCGTTCATCAACAAAAAAGTCTAAGCCCATAAACTCCTTGTGGCCAACAATATAGGCAATTGGTTTTCCCTGGGCTCTTTGTTGCGCGAGCTCCAACATTAAGACCTCTTGTACCCTAGTAACTGAGTCATTGAGTCTGTTGAGCAATTGGGCTGTATCGACTTTCATCACAAAACAAGCAATAAGGCGTGCGTCAAGTGAAATGCTCGAAGTGTCGTGACCTTCTGCGATGACGGTTCTCATCGACTTTAGTGCCTGGGATAGAGTCATGATTGTCTACGGGCCTTATACATAAACTATAGTGACTCTTTCAATGCTTCTTCGCGATGGGAAATGAGTAATGGCTCAATAACTTGGTCAAGCTCGCCTTCAATAATTTTGTCCAAATGATAGAGTGTGAGGTTGATGCGATGATCGGTAAGTCTATTTTGCGGGAAATTGTACGTTCTGATACGTTCGCTTCGATCGCCTGACCCAATCTGCGTTTTTCTGGTGGCCGAAATCTCAGCAAGCCTTTTGCCCTCTTCGAGTTCAAAGAGTCTTGCCTTGAGCACGCGCATTGCCTTAGCTTTGTTTTTTAACTGGGATTTTTCGTCTTGACAGATAACAACAAGTCCGGAAGGCAGATGGGTTATTCTAACGGCGCTATCGGTTGTGTTTACTGACTGACCGCCTGGACCGCCCGACCGATAGGAATCAATTCTCAGATCGTTGTCATTGATCACAATGTCGGTTTCTTCTGCTTCTGGTAAGACTGCAACTGTACAAGCAGACGTGTGGATACGACCACTGTTTTCCGTTTCTGGAACACGCTGTACTCGGTGTCCACCGGATTCAAACTTAAGTGTGCCGTAGACATTGTTTCCACTGATAGAAAATACAATTTCTTTTATGCCACCAAGTTCTGATTGACTGGCAGACATTACATCTGTTTTCCAGCCTTTAAGCTCACAGTAGCGTGAGTACATGCGGTAGAGGTCAGCGGCAAAAAGGCCAGCCTCGTCACCGCCAGTTCCTGCTCGAATTTCCATTATAATGCTTTTGTTGTCGAGCGGATCTTTTGGAATTAACAAGTAATGCAAGTCTTGTTCCAACTGGCTATGTTTGGCTTGAATCTCCTTGAGTTCTTCCTTTGCCATTTCCCGCATTTCCGGGTCGGCTTCTTCTATCATAGCCTGAGTATTGGCCAAATCAGCTTCCAAACTAGTAAACTGATCAAACTTGCCAACAATTTCGGCCAGAGAAGCCAGTTCTCTGGTCATTGCAAGGTATCTTTTGGTGTCCTTGACAACCTCAGGGATGCCAATTTCGTCTGACAATTGTTTGTAGCGATGCTGGAGACCCAGTAGACGATCTATCATAGTTTTTCCTTAGCTTCTTGTTTTTGTGTTGATAAGTAAGAATCCAAAAATACCTCCGCATGCGCCACCTATAAGATGAGCAAACTGGGAAATATCATCCTTTTGAAAGGCGCCAATTATTTCATGGGCCAGATACAAGGTAACAATCGCTATAAAAGTGAGCGGTATCTCGCCAGAACGTATGTTGGTAAAACTGGTGAGTAATATGAACATAAACACTATACCACTGGCACCCAAGAGCCCGGTTGAAAACAGAAGAAGATTAAAGATAGCAGTAACAAAAGCTGTAATCAGGATCATCCACAAGACCGTAAGGCTACCGTATTTCTCTTCAAGTATTGGTCCCAGTAGCAACAAAAAGGCGAGGTTAGAAAAAAGATGCTCCCAAGAGGCGTGACCAAGAACGTGTCCAAACAAGCGCAGCCAGGCAAAGATATCCGTCCATACCATTGGACCATAAACCGAAAATAATAGCCTAGTACTGGCTCCTGCTGTCAAAAAAGCGATTAAAAGTATGGCAAAAGAAGCTAGAGAAAAGCTTAGGCTAACTGGCGCGTTGTACTTGATCGTCATGGCAACTCCAAAATAATACTTACAGGGCAGTGATCAGAACCCATTTGCTCAGGCATTATCGCTGCGTTTTTTATCAAACCTGCGCTGGCCGTATCACAGCAAAAGTAGTCGATACGCCAACCGACGTTGCGTTCGCGCGCTCGAGTTCGATAGCTCCACCAGCTGTATTGCTTGGCCGACTTGTTAAACATTCTAAAACAATCAACATATCCTTGTGTTAGAAACTCATCCATCCATGCACGTTCTTCGGGCAAAAAGCCAGGATTGCCAACGTTGGCTGCTGGATTCTCAAGGTCGATAGCTTTGTGTGCAATATTGTAGTCGCCACAAATTACCACGTGTTTTCCTTGCGCTACTAAGCCGTCGCAAATGAGCTTAAGTGCTTTGCAAAAGGCGAGCTTATAGGCCAGTCGAGCGCCGGCATCCTGACTGTTTGGAAAGTAGCAATTGAACAAGACTAGCTGGCCAAATTCAAGTCTAAGCACTCGACCCTCGTTGTCAAAGTCATCCAGCCCCATTAACTCCATTTTATCAGCTTTTAACTTTGAATAGACGGCGACACCACTGTAGCCTTTCTTTTGTGCTGACGCCCAATAGTCGTGGTAACCCTCAGGTTTAAAGACAGAATCGTCTAACTGGTCTTGTTGGGCCTTGGTCTCTTGAATACACACTATGTCAGCATCTGATTCCTTTAGCCATGCATAGAAACCTTTGCCCGCTATCGATCTAATTCCGTTAACATTCCATGAAATAAGGTGCAACATAGCCGCATATTATGGTAAGAGCGCATTGTTTTCAAGTAAAATCAATTGCTCTAAAGCTGCAACACAGTCTTCCCAGTTATTGTTGAGTGTGCCTTCCTTCATTTCTAAGTCTGACAACAATGCTTGACGCTTTTTTACTTCCAGTCCGTTGCTGTAGACAGATTCTAGCCCCATTTCCTCGTTAATGACTTTCCGATCTAACGAAAGGGTATCAATAGCGGCCAATATTTCTTCTTCTCTTTTTTGTAATTTCTTAATTTCAGACTTACGGCGCTTGTCTTCCTCTCTACGCGTTTTTTGATCGCTATCACTCTTTAGGCGCAATTTCTCTGGCTTTAAATGATTGTCCAGTAATCCATGAATCAAGGCTTCTGATTTTTCCACACTTTTTGAGCTGGGCCCCGCCAAACTGTTTTTCCACAAAAAATAGTCCCAATCTCCATCATAAACAGTGTGACGAGAAGCTTCCCCATCAGGACCGGGCTTGATTTCAACGATTCGAGTAGCTAGTTCTTCTATAAAATCCTGATCATGGCTAACAAAGACTATTGCACCGTCAAAGCTTTTGAGAGCATCAAGGAGAACACGTTTTGAACTCATATCAAGGTGATTGCTTGGTTCGTCCAAGAGAAGCAGGTTAGCTGACTGCATAAGCACTTTAAACAGCGCTAGGCGGCTACGTTCGCCCCCAGACAACACCGTCAATGGCTTTTCGATATCGTCTCCACTAAAAAGGAACGAACCCAGCAAGGTTCTGATTGTTTGTTCACTCAGAGCAGGAAAGTCACTCGCCACTTTTTGGATTACCGTCAGATCTTCGATGGTAACTTCATTATCCTGCATAAAATACGCTTGGCGAACACCATTACCGATGGCGATTGAACCTGAGTCTGGCTTGTCAACTAGTGCGCACAATCGCATCAGAGTTGATTTTCCCGCACCGTTTTTGCCAATTACTGCAACCCTGTCACCGCGTTGCAAATCAAGAGAAAAACCCCTCAAAACCTGGTGAGATCCATAGCTGCGGCTTAGGTCACTTAAACTTAGCATGTTTTGCGAACAAGGCGGTGCAGACGAACACCTAAACTCGGCAGTCTTGATTCCATCAGGAATTTCGATTATTTCGATTCTTTCTAGTTCTTTAAGCCGACTCTGAGCCTGACTTGCTTTGCTTGCTTTATAACGGAAGCGCTCAACAAATTTCTCAAGGTGTGCAATTTGGTCTTGTTGCTTACTCCAGGCAGCCAGTACCTGCTCAAGTTCCAGACGGCGTTTAAGTTGATACTGGTCATAGTTGCCCGGATAATTACGTAGCTTGCCTTGATAAAGTTCAACAATGTTGTCTACAACAGCATTCAGAAAGCTTCGGTCGTGACTTACCAAAGCCACAGCACCAGCAAAGCGTTTTAAAAAGTCGCGCAACCACCAACGCGCAGGCAAGTCAAGATAGTTGGTTGGTTCGTCCAGCAATAGTACATCGGGATTCTTTAGAAGCACTTTAGCTAGCGCAATTCGCATTTGCCAGCCGCCAGAAAACTCACTACACGACCTAAAAAAATCGCTCTCAATAAAACCAAGCCCACTTGCAACCTCGTGAATTCGTGCTTGTCGTTGGTTAAAACCTGAGAACTCAAGCATTTCTTCTAGGTCCTGCAGTTCTTCAAGAATTTTGTCCAGATGCGCTTGTTCTCCAGAGCCTAACTCTTGATTAATACTATCGATTCTGGCCATAGCTTTGTGACCTTCATCAAAAGCGGTTTCTAGCTCTTGTTCGAGTGTATGACCAACAAAAACTATGCCACTTTGTGGCAAATATGCTAAGCGCAAGCCTTTTTTCTTGCTCAAGGTGCCAGAATCAGGCTTTCTTTCTTCAGAAAGAATCGTAAACAAGGTTGATTTTCCACAGCCGTTAGCACCAACTAATGCATAACGGCGACCGGCTGAGAGTACCAAGCCGGTATTGTCGAGAATTTTCCGGTCTCCAAATTCAAGTGAAACGTTAATTGCTTGTAACAATGACACAAATAGCTCAGTAGTTAAAAAAGATAATCAAGGCATCGGTGCTTGTTCTTGTTACTATTTGGTCTTTAATGTTTGCTCTTGAAACAGGTTCGAGTCTAACACCATTTCCATGTATCTGAAACAAAAAATTAACTTCTTCTATGCCACCCGCGTAGTTAAAGTTAAAACTTAAGACACCTTGATAGAGAGCTTTTATTTCGTCGCCCAAATAGTACTTGATGCGTGCGCTACCTGTTCCGTCTGCCGAAGAAGGTATCAAACTTGGAGCAAGAACTTCAAAGCCTTGCCAAACAAACGAACCGTTGGCCTTTAATGCCAAGCTACCGTAGGCTTGGCTGGTCAGAAGACCGTTTCCCCTTAGGCGAGCAATTAACTGTTCTCGTCGTAGGCGTTCCTTCTCGTAGATTTCTTTTATGTTTGCTGTAAAGTTGGTGAACTTCATAACTCTAAGAGTTTTTTCCTTGCTGCGAAACCATTCGATAATGATTTCATCAGCTGAGTTAACGGTTATCTGTACGCCAGTATTCGCAATAAAAAAACTTCTTCTACCGCGAGAATCAAATCGGTTATACTTAATGTCAACGTTTTCATCCGAAAGTCTTAAACGAAAACGTTTATTTTCCTGATCAAAAAAAGCACCATATTCGGGGTTAAATTCGTCGAAATCAAACTTGTCGTCTTTAATCATGCCCAAGTATGAATCAGGTCGCCAGTTGCCAGCAAACAAGTCCAGCAATGGGTCTTGGCTCACTTTAGCGATCCCACCATTGGCTTCGCCGCTTACTTCCAGCTCATAATCAAAAACCCAGCCTTTGGTTCCACCATCTGCAAGAACCTCGTACCAGTATCCAAACAAGTCGGCTTCGCTAGATGGTAGGACTGCACGGCTAACAACTTTGACTTTTTCGTCGGTCCTTAAGCGATATACCATAGGACTATCGCGTTGGGCGGCCTGCCTAATTGGCAAGGCCTGACGATTAGATCTTGCCCATGCGGACCAAAGTGCCTTGCGATCATTCGTAAAAGTCTGGGCTTCTTTGAGGCTTGCAAAGACTTGAACCCTCCAGAAAGGCATATTCATAATTACCGTTTCAGACTGATTTAAATCAGAAACTTTGTGGACTTGAAACTCTTTCCTAACATCTGACTTGCCCAGTATGCCAAAAATAGATCCATTTTCTAGTGTAACTTCATCCTCTGACCAGAGTAGAACTGCGAAGGAGCGATATTCCTGTGCACAGCTAAGAATCAACGTAAGTAAAAGCACTAGCAGAAAGGCACGTGAAATTTTAGTTTTTTGAAAAATGAACATGCAGCAAGGATAGCAAAGCTCAGTCTATTCTGCAACGCTATTGCCAGTTTTTTGTTAGAGCGTCCTTGGAAAGCACTATAATAACTCGCCCTTCACGCAAAGCCTTGCGACTCGTCTCGCTATAGAGAAGCAAATCAGCATCAGCTTCGGAAATTACAGGATCAACAGCTATCTTACCAAAAACAGCGTTGGCGCTGATAATGTAAGGGTTAGCCCCAATACGGTCTTCGTTTTTTTGCGCATCATATATGCTTTGGGCATATCCAGAGCTGCCCCATTTTTTTGCAAAGTTTGCTTCTATGTATTCAATGTTGAGTACAAGTCGACTCCGTTGATCATATATTTTTGGAAAGAGTGCAGCCTGCGCCATGGTAGTTCCGTCTATGCCAAACCAAGGTAAGGCCTCGGCCATGTAAATAATTAAACCAGTGTACTCGGCCTTAGGCTGCCAAGCGTAAACGCGAGCAAGTGGAATGGTTTGATTATGTTGCAAAAACAGCGACGCGAGTTCAGGAAAGACGGGGACGGATGCCACAAGCGTACTGCCGGCTAGGTTCCGGTCCGGCGCATGGACTAAGCTTGCTTGGCTGCGCGCAAGATCTTGGAGTTGATTGGTCAATTCTGGATAGGTATCAAAAAGGTCAGATATGACTGTTTTGGAGTCAATAACTAGTCGTTTAATGCTATCAGGAAAGTTTGCTACAAAATGTTCTTCAAGCGCTGGCTGAGATTTGCTGACCGCACTTAGCCGGTTAAGAGGCTCACTGCGAACGATTGATTGACTCAGTTCGATGTGAAACGATGTAGTGGGCCACGTAAAATAATGCCGGGTCATGCTAATTTGCTTGTTTTGAGCATTCAGGTTGCTTGCAAGTATTAGGATGAATACAAAATATAAGCCAGTTCGGAGAGAAATACTTGTCTGGAAATGTGCACGAGTCTTCATATCTATAAGATCGGCAGAAAATCAAATACTTTGATTTTGCTCAATTGCTTTTCTTCAATTTACTTAACAAATGATCTAAAACTTGTCTTTGCGCATAGATTGGATGTCTAAGTGTTTGATTTGCAATGTTTTTTTCATTGCGCCAAGATTGGTTTACGAGTCTCAGACTTCCGGGAAAAAGTGCAAACTGCTGCTCCAGTTTTGACAATGTGGGGACTTCGTCAAGAATCAGTGCATCCCAGAAAACAGCAGGTTTCCAATCAACTTGCATTCCCAAACGGCCGGCCTGCTCACCAATCCACATAAAAGCAAGTATTTTAGGAACATACTGTTGAGTTTCTCTTCTAATCTGGCCTGCGTTCTTCAGACCAAGGAAGCTTTTTTCTTTGACCTGAGCTAGTCCTCGTTGAATCGCACCGAGACCAGCATTGTATGCGGCAAGTGCAAGTTGCCAGTCACGAAGAACTGAGTAGTTTTGGCTTAGTTTTCGTAAGCCGGAGTCAGTAGCTTTTACAAAATCAAAGCGTTCGTCATACCACGGTTCGATGGTAAAGTATCCTAGGCTGGAGTTGGGCATAAACTGCCAGATCCCTCCAGCCCCCGAGCGACTTACCGCATTAACAACAAACTCTGATTCTACAAACGGCACATAGTAGACCACTTTGGGCATGCGATATAGTGCCATTCGAGCTTGAATTAAATATCGAAACGGATGAGCCGTGTTAAACACCGATTGTAGCCAATCTTTACGCGTTGTTTTGAGCAGTTGATCAACAAGAGCCATGCTTTGTTCATCTAACTTGGGAAGATTCTCATCTAAGGGAGACATTAGTGATGGAAACTGCGCGGGCAATTGCCCACTTTGAGATTTGCTTGTATCAGGCGAAGCCCAGGGCTCGCTTGCCTGGCTCGCTATCATCTGAGCACCGATCGTGCCGATAGATGAAAGCAGAAAGCCTATTGCAATGAGTCGCCGAAAAATATTCCAGCCCATTCCCAGTTTCCATTAATTTCTGGATCGGCAGGAAAATTGATCTTCCTGAAGTAGAGAAACCATGTTGGAATAAAGGCATTCCAACCCCACGTCTTCAAATAAGCCTCTTGCGAATTTGAGTTTGCGTCAAGTCCATTGGCAAAGTAGAGCTGTGAACTATTTTCTATAAAACGTTTAAGATCGTAACTCACTTGGCTATTAAAATCTGCCTTTTCTTGTAACCAACTCATAGAAAAGAAATTGACTTTGGCTTGTAGTTCCAATATTCGAATGGTGTCTTTCTGCGAAAGTGCGCTGCGCACTTCGCTTACTAATCGATCGAGAGAAGTTCTTGTCCACTCAGGGTTTGATTGCGATACCGACAAAAGCTCTCTAACTCTTTGTTCTTCATTTACCTTGCCTGGAATTTGCGTGCCTGGAAAAGCTAAGTAATGTCGATAGGCCGCAAAGGATTCTTGATAGTCACCATTTTCCTCATAGGCTTTAGCCAGTTGATAGTTGATCAATCCATGATCAATCTTTTTTGGAAATCTGCTTAAAAGTAGATTTAAAAGCTCAATTCTGAGGCTGGGGTCGATGCTAAAGTTTAGAACCTTTTGAATCGATTTAAATTGCACTGACTTGCCCTTAATTTCTACGTCCAAGGGTGCCTTAATGGCCCACTCGTAGTAGAAGCTCGCCAATTCTTCTTGACCGGATTGGCTCTTCATACTGGCTACCAGATAGCGGTAGTAAGATTCAAAAGGGTCGTTTGGGTGACTTGCTAAGTAACGAGTTAAGTATGGTGTTATTTGCTCAACCAAATTTCGAGAAGACAAACTTTCAATAGCCTGCTCGATTATGACTGTTTTTTCTTGATAGGAACCAGAACCTTCTATGATGGAAAAAAGGGAATCAAGATTTTGAGTACTCTGTATGTCGATATTTCCTTCCAATAGAGTACCATATCCACTACAAGCATGCAGAAATAAGAAGATAGCTAAAGTCCATAAAATTCTCATCGCAAGCAATAGTAGTCAGAAAAGCTAATCTACTCAAGCTTTTGCTTTTGCTTTTTTTTTCATTTGAGTTTATGTTTAGTCAAAGTACAGCAAGGAGCTAACCTTATGAAGATTTCGGCAGACGCACAAGCGTCAATCAATAGTCAAATTAAAGAAGAGTTTGAATCGGCGTTTATCTATTTGTCCATGGAAGCATGGTTTTCGGCGAAAGACCTAGGCGGTTTTGCGTCATGGATGAGAGTACAGTATCGGGAGGAGACCGAGCATGCATTCAAGATGCTTGACTATTTGGTGCAGCGAGACGGAAGTGCCGAGATTCCAGCTATCGCAAAGGCGCAAGGCGTATGGAAGAGTCCTTTAGAGATTTTTGAAGCCGCGTACAAACATGAGCAGTACATCACAACAAAGATTTACGCCATTGTCGAAGCAGCGCGCAAAACAGGCGATTTGGCGACCGAGAATTTTTATCGTTGGTTCGTGAGTGAACAAGTAGAAGAGGAAGCCTCCGCTCTAAGCATTGTGAAACAACTTAAAATCGCCAACGATAATCCAGCTATAATTCTCATGATAGATAGACAATTAGCTGCTCGAGCAAGAGCTTAGAAAGCTTGACTTTTACGTCAAGCTCACCCATGATGTGAACTGATGAAGTATATAACTTCGTAAATACGAACAAGGAGCATAAGGATGAAGAAGTACGTATGCCAGGTTTGTGGCTATATTTATGATCCCGCTGAAGGCGATCCAGACAATGGTGTAGCCCCTGGTACAAGCTTTGAAAACATTCCCGAAGACTGGGTATGTCCAATGTGTGGAGCTGATAAAACTGACTTTGTTCTCGAAGACTGAACAAACTGTTTAAAAAAACGAAAGAGCCTGTCCCAGAATAAAAATCTGAGACAGGCTCTTTTTTTCGTGGTTCGCTTCGCTTATTCTATGCTAGCAATGCTGCTTGGCGTTTGTAGGCGTCCTCTAGTACTAAACACACCATAGCCTCCACGACAGGAATAATACGTGGACAAATACAAGTGTCATGTCTACCTTCTGTTTTGATTTCTGTTTCTTGGCCTTGGATAGTCACGGTTCTTTGAGTTGAGGATATGGATGAAACAGGTTTTACTACGATTCTAAAAATCAGCTCGGCTCCAGTTGAAATTCCACCAATAATTCCACCAGCGTGATTGCTTATGAAGCCATTCTTGTCCATCCAGTCATTGTGTTCACTTCCCAGCATGTCTGCCGCTGCAAAGCCAGTTCCAAACTCTATGCCTTTTACCGCACCAATTGAAAGCATCGCATGCGCAAGTTCAGCATCAAGTTTGTCAAACACTGGTTCGCCGAGTCCCGCTTGGAGGCCATTTACTCTGCACTCAATAATGCCGCCAGCACTATCTTGGTTATCTTTTATTGTCGTTAAGCGCTTTACCATTTCATCAGCAGCTACAAGATCGCAGGCTCTTAGTAGATTTTTTTCGATAACCGAGGGGTCGTACGTTTGGCACTCCACGCCGGCCACTCGCTTTGAATATGCTATCACCGATACACCGCGTTGCGAGAGCAGTTTGCGGGCTATGGTGCCTGCTGCTACTCTTGCCGCGGTTTCTCGGCCCGATGCTCGGCCAGACCCACGATAGTCACGTAATCCGTATTTTTTTAAGTAGGTAAAGTCTGCGTGGCCAGGACGAAATTTGTTTTTAATATCATCATATGCAGAAGGTTGGGCGTCCTGATTGTACAAGATCAAAAGCATGGGTGTACCGGTTGCCTTTCCCTCAAAATGCCCTGAAAGAATATGAATTCTGTCTGGTTCTTGACGTGGGGTAGTGATAAAATTTTGGCCTGGTTTTCTTCTATCTAACTGGATTTGAATTTCTTCTTCACTAATCTCAAGGCCTGGAGTAACACCATCAACAACTACTCCAACTGCGCCACCGTGGGATTCGCCAAAAGTACTAATCTTAAAAACGTGTCCAAAACTACTTCCTGCCATTGAAATACTCCTCTAGTGAACGCTCGGTTCTTGCTTTAACATCAGGGATATCTAAAAAGTTGCCATCAATTACTATATCCGCTTGCGTATGCGCCAGATCCCGTCGCTTTGAATAAATTAGTGAAAAACTCTCACGAGGATAATCTTGATCTAAAAAAGCTGGAATACCTGTTTTGATAATTCTAGAATACAAGACAGACTCTTCTACGTCTATGAAGACTACTACGGTTCCACTGCTCTTGATGATGCTCATCAAGGCAGTGTTCTCCATAGTGCCGCCACCAAGAGAGAGAACATTGCCCACTATTTGGTTTGGCATATCGTTTTCTAGGTACTCAAAGGCCCTAAGTTCAAATTCCTTGAAGGTCTTTTGTCCTGCACTTTGGTAAAACGATCGAATACAGACTGAGTCGTCTAGCACTTCCGAAAGCCCATCGGTTCTAATCAAATCCGCAATGATCTTATCAAGGTCAAAACATCTTAGGCCCAAGTCGTCGGCAAGAAGACGAGCGACTGATGTCTTGCCGCAATGCTTAAGTCCGGATAGTGCAATGGTGGGCAAATCTACTAATTTTTGCATATCGACTCATAGCACGAAATCAAAGCCATGTTAAGTCAATTAGTACAAAACCTCTTTTATGTCCTGTGGGTTAATTCTAAAAATGGAACCTCGGCCTTGTAGAAAGTGATATTTTTCAAACATATGCAGGCTCAATTCATTGTAAAGCAAATGCAAACCAGTTCCGATTCTCTCCACTTCACAATTGACTTTGTGGAATATGCCGTCTTCCCAAGGCGACGGCAAGGTACCCCTAGTTTCATCAACTTTTACCAACCATTTGTTGTCGACAGTTATTGCTACACTCAATCCAGCTTTGCCGGCTTCCAATAGTTGCTTTAAGAGCAAAAAACTTTGGTCCCAGTCAAGGCCAAGTTTAGTCATAACTTCTTCATCGGCTTCGATGATATCAGTAATAGGCCGCTTGTCGCGCCCGAGAAATCCTGTTGCGGTGATAACACCAGCTTGCATATTTTCTTGTGCTTTAATACTATCAAAACTCTGTTTCATGGTTAACTCCTCATCCAATCAGGCAAATTTATCAAAGTAGATATTTTCTTCTTTCATGGAATTTTTACGCATTACATTCATGCATGCGTCAAGCATTCCTGGACTTCCACATAAATAACCTTCTTTGTTCTGTTCAAGTGGCATCTTTTCTTGCAAGTACGTGTTGAGCACTTCGGTGATTAGACCAGTAGCACCTTCCCATTTTTCGTCGGGCTGGGGTTCAGATAGAGCAGGAACAAAATGAAAGCGTTCATATTTTTTGTCCAAGTCCCAAAGCCAATCTAAGTAAAACATATCTCGTGTGGTTCGGGCTCCAAAGAAGTACCAAATGTCACGTTTGCCCATGGAGCCACTTTCAATCATACCATTAAAAATTGACTTAAATGGAGCCATGCCAGAACCGCCTGCAACACAAATCATAGCTGCGTCGTTGTCTTTGACATGGAATTCACCTACTGGTGCAACTATGTTAATCTTTTGCCCTTCCTTGAGTAAAGTGTGAACATAACTGGTTACGATGCCGCCTGGCACAAGCCTAATCAAAAACTCAATATGGGTTTTGAGCTGTGGATGACTAGAAAAAGAGTAGGCACGTTGAGTTGATTCTTTTATATCACCATATGCGGGTACTTCAAACTGACCGTATTGTCCGGCAATATAGTTGAGTTCTAGTCCTTCTGGCAGCTTCAGAAGTACTTGCTTAATGTCGTGGGTAACGGTGCTAATTTTTTCAACGTTACAGCTAAACTTTTTTATGTTAAAAAGTTCTTCAGGAATTTTGATGGCTAAGTCGGTTTTAACTTTGACCTGACAAGACAGATGCACGTTATCTGCTATCTCTTGTGCATTTAAGTAAGGAAGTTCAGTTGGCAAATGTAGACCAACGTCGCTTTGAATCTGGCACTTACAAGCCCCACATGAACCTCGACCGCCGCAAGCGGAAGGGACGTAAATTCCCTGTTCTGCGAGAGTCCCAAGCAGTTTGCTTCCGCCTTTAACTAAGAGTTGCTTTTTTCCATCGTTTATATCAATGGTTACTTCACCATAGTTGTTGACGATACTGTCGGTTATGGAAAGCAAGGCACCCAGGATCGCACTTATAAGTGCAACTACCAAAGGCGCCAAAATTATTGCTATAGACACGTGCTGTACCTCACTTTCTTACTGTACCTTGAGCATGCCGGAAAAACCAATAAATGCCATGGCCATAAAGCCAATCGTGATGAGTGTTATACCTGGACCTTGGAGGCCTGCCGGTACAGGATTTTTGTCCACTTTCTTTCTAATGGCCGAAAGTGCCATAATTGCCATCCACCAGCCTATACCTGAACCTAATCCAAACGAAATTGATTGAACAAAGTCATAATTCCTGATCTGCATAAACAGAACCGCGCCCAAAATAGCACAATTAACCGTTATGAGAGGCAAAAATATTCCTAGACTCATGTACAGGCTTGGAGAAATTCTTTCAATGACCATCTCAAGAACCTGAACAACTGCGGCAATTACAACAATAAAAACAATAAAGGCAAGGTATTCGATGCCAAGCGGAACAAGTATGAACTTAAGCACTAGCCAGTTAATGGCCACTGTCAAGACCAAGACAATGGTTACAGCTATTCCTAAGCCATTGGAACTCTTGAAATCTTTTGAAATTGATATGAATGAACACATTCCCAAAAAATTTGCCAAAAGTATATTGGATGTAAAAATAGACGCAAACAAAAGTGTAATCGGATCAACAACTGGACTCATTTTTTGCCTCCTTGTGTGCTGTCTTTGAGCATCTTGGTTTTTGAAATCCAAAGAAGGATTCCAACTAAGAAAAACGCTGAAGGAGCCATAACCATAATTGTCCAGTTGTTACCACCGGCAGCAAACTCAAGGGGGAGAATTTGGACACCAAATAAAGTCCCAAAACCTAAGAACTCACGTACTACGGCAATTAGCATCAAGACCGCCATGTATCCCAAACCACTAGTCAATCCATCCCAGAAACTTAATAGTGGGGGATTGGCTTGGGCATAGGCTTCGGCACGACCCATGATAATACAGTTGGTTATAATTAGGCCTACATAAGGGCCAAGGTTCTTAGAAACTTCTGGGGCATAGGCTCGTAAAAGAATATCTACGATAATTACGTAAAACGCTATTACCATAGTTTGCACTATCATTCTAACCTTGCGCGGAATCAAGTTGTTGATAGCTGATAGGGTAAAACTTGAAAAAGCGGTAACCAAGGCCACCCCAATGGTCATTATTAGTGTATTTGACAGTAAATTGGTTACTGCCAGCGTGGAACAGATCCCTAAGATTTGTATCAAAATGGGGTTGTTTGTCCAAACATTGTCTTTTAGTACGGCAATTATTTTATTTTCGCTCATTGTACCGCTCCTGAAAGTATGCTCTTGAGGTCGGCAATTGACTTGTTAACGAGGTCGCGAACACCGTTAGTAGTCAGGGTAGCTCCGGTGACTCCATCAACAACGTCGTCATTATAGTTCTGGTCGCCAGTACCATCTCCGGCCTTGTATCTCAGGATTCCGCTTGCTGGGATAGCTTGGCCATTAAACTGATTATAGAACCATGGTTCACCAATCCGAGCGCCAAGGCCCGGTGTCTCAACTTGAGCCAGAACTTGCAAACCCTTAAATTGGCTTACTTCACTATTTACCCCGATCGCAAGTGTGATGTTTCCCCAGAGAGCGGGACCTATAAAGGTGCCAGCCCAACGTGTTTCTTGATTAACAACCGTTCTATAATAGATTTGAAATATCGGGGAGCCACTTTTTCGAGCCTGTTCCAATTGTTGATTGCTTACTTGGGTTAGTTTCTTGTTTCCATCCAGCGTGAACTTATCTAGGTCTGCAAATAGCTTGAGGATATTGTCTGTATCACTCACCGAATAGCTGATACCCAATGCTGTTAAAATGCCGTTTGCATCGCTGAGCTTGCGATTCTGCTCGACAATTGGCTTGGTTGCTTCATTGGCAAGTGCCAAAGGAAAAACTAGTACAAAAGTTGCAATAAACGAAAATATGACCGTGTAGATCAAACTGTTTTTGTTCATGCTTTTACCTCAGCCTTAGGCGCGGCCTTTTTCTTTGCGGGTAGCAGCTCATCCAATAACGCGGCAAAGGTATTTGCAGTCAGGATGCCAAAGCTTACCCCCTCTGGAAAAGCTGAGAAACAACGAACCACAATAGTTACACCGCCGATTAAAAAACCGTAAAACCATTGTGAAAGTGGCTTTTTAGGTGCTGTTACCGGGTCGGTTGCCATAAATACTGCAACAAAAAACAAACTACCCGCCATCATGAAGGCTGCAATGTCACTAAGTTGGGCCAGTATGTCTTTTCCACTTGGATCGAGTAGGGGCAACTTGGCCTTCATGAGGCCAGTGTAGTAAAAGATTACAGTCAATATTAGCGCTGACAACAAAGTTGAAACTATCATCTTCCAGTTGGCGACTCTGTTCCAGACCAAATAGATGCCAGCCAGTATTATTAAGAAAATAGGACCCTCGCCAATGCTCCCCACTCTAAGTCCAAAAAACATATTTACAAGATTGTTTTCCTTTAGGTAAGCAAGTGACGCTGGTGGATTCCAATCCGCTCCCAGTCCCCTAAACAGTTCTAGCGGTGTTGCAGTTGCAATGGCGTCGACTTCTAACTGTCCATTGCCTCGCCATCCGGTATAGGCGCTAACAATGTAAAAGGCGATTACCAAAGCTGTAGCACCAAGCGAAGTTACAATAACTCTTTTTTTGTCTTCTGGTTTCGCTTTTATTATTAGAAAAGCAACGATTGAGATTATCAAGAAGAATACTGCTTCGGTCCAAACACTTGGCAAGACTTGGACGTTAATTCCCAATGTTCCTGCAAAGCCTGGGAACATCCAGGTTGTCTGCATCAACAAAGGAAAACTGATGTAGGTAAACATCCGGCCTGCGATAGCTGGATTAAAAATATTCCGTCCAAATCCGCCGTAAGCTTCTTTTCCAATCAAAATAGCAAAAACGATGCCGACAGCTGCTACCCACAAAGGTACTGCAGGCGGCAAGGAAAGTGAGAACAGAGCTGCAGTAACCCAAACGGCTTCTGAAACCTTTTTGTTTCGCGATTTTTCCACGACCATCTCGGTAAGAATACCCAATAAGAATACTACCGCTGTCACCACAACGCTGCGCCATCCGTAAAGCCAGATAGACCACAGAAAGATGGGTGCCAAAGAGTAGACGACTTTGCGCATCGGATCCTGTTTAATGAACACGGTGCCTCCTTGTTCTCAAATAACTACAAATTTTCGTAAAAACATACCCTTTTATTCTACCTTTTATCGACCTGCTTAGGTAGTGTTTTTTGCACAAAACCGTTTGCACCAAAACACGACTGGGTTAGTCATAAATAGACAAGATCAAGATATGTAATCATGCTTATTTTATCAATATGAAAAGTGTGATTGGAAGCAAGGATTTGTAAAAATAGTTTAATATAGCTATAGTGATGCCGGCAAATCGTTGCCTTTTATGACTGATTGTGTCATATTTTACCGGCTTTACTGGAACTAAGGAGTACCTGCTTGCCTTTTGAATCGTTTGTCTACCTCATGACATCCAGCAATACTTGCAGCAATCTGTCTTGGGAAGAATGGCTTTTTGACCATTTGCAAGCAGATCAGCGTGCGTTTTTGGTATATGAAAATATGCCATCTTTAGTAATCGGCAAGAATCAGAATGCGTGGGTAGAAGGCGATCACACTTTTCTGAGTCAACAGAATGTAGGGGTGGTGCGCAGAGTCTCTGGCGGAGGTACGGTAGTTCATGGTAAAGGGAATGTGAACTACTCTTTTGTGGTTCCGCGTCAAAGCTTCAGCCAGACCCAAAATCTTAGCTTGTTGCAAAGATTTTTTGGATCTTTGGGACTTATGACAACTCAGTCAGAGCGAGGCGATCTTTTGTTTGAAGATAGAAAGTTTTCGGGAAACGCAATGGCATATCGTCAAAGGAGTGTTTTGCACCATGGGACACTATTGTTCGATCTCGAACAGGAATTTTTGTTCCGTTGTCTCAAGCGCCCTATCGCGTCTGGATGGCTTAGAAAAAATAGTTCAGTTAAATCAAACCCTATGCCTACCGTCAATTTGGGTCGCCATTTGAAGTTCGCCAGTCAAGTTGATTTTGCTCGAGATTTGGCGCACTGGATAGCTTCGCAATGGGGAGTGGGTGTAAAAGAGATAGACAGCAGTTTGCAGCCCACAAAAACTGTGGCTTATGCAGAAAAATATAGCAATTGGCAGTGGAATTTTGGGCATTCGCCTAATTTTAGTTTTGCGGATCCTGAACCAGAGTCGCATAGGACTATAATTGAAGTAGAAAATGGCATGATGGTACGGAGAATCAATTCGGACGGCAGCCGTTTGGATTTTGATCCTTTACCCTTTGTTGGTTTTGACGATGAAGACGCCTTACGTAGATTGGTAAACTAGTAGAACTTGGAGGAAAGTTATGGAAGTACGCGCAATGTTAGGAATTTTGGACAGGCTGTTGGATGATGCAAAGATTGCAGTTTTGGCTAACTCGGCTGAGGATGGAAGTCCCTCGGTTAGATGGATGAGTCCGGCTCTTGTTAGAGGACGAGAAGGTTACCTATATGCGGTTACTTCGAGTAAGTTTACTAAAACCAATCAACTAGAAAAGTCCCCCAAGGTGATGTGGATGGTCCAAACCAAGGCTTTGGATGAAATTATGAGCATCAAGGGAAATATGCATGTTTTACGCAATCCTTCTTTGCAACAAGAGGTCATTGAAGCAATTGGTAGCAAGCTGGGTACCTTCTGGAAGCTCAATAAAGACACGGATGACGTAGTGGTGCTAGAAACGGTAATTGAAGAACTGGAATACTTTGCTCCTGCAAAAAATGAAAAGTCCAGCGTACGAATTAAATAAGGAGCTTCTTAATGTCGGACAAAAAATTGGGTGTAAAAAAATTGGCCATTAAGGACTACGACCCCAAGTTCCTTGAAAAGCTGCTCTATGACATGCTGTTGATTAGGCGTTTTGAAGAAAAAGCCGGTGCGATGTATGGCCTTCGCAAAATTGGTGGGTTTTGCCACTTATACAATGGGCAAGAAGCTGTTGCTATAGGCAGTATTGGTGCCTTGGATCTTAGTAGAGATTACGTTCTCACAGGGTATCGAGACCACGGTCATGCACTGGCTTGTGGCATGCATCCCAACCAAATTATGGCCGAACTCTACGGAAAAGTGACCGGCTCGTCAAAGGGGAAAGGCGGCAGTATGCACATTTTTGATGCCGAAAAGCATATGATGGGCGGTAACGGTATTGTTGGCGCACAGATACCGATTGCAACCGGAATAGCCTTTGCCAGCGCCTATGACTTTAAACTAGGAAAAACAAAAGATATGGGTGTCACACTTTGTTATTTTGGTGACGGAGCGATCCATCAAGGGGCCTTTCATGAAAGCCTAAACTTGGCTAGAATTTGGAATTTGCCGGCGGTTTATATTGTTGAGAATAATCACTTTGGCATGGGAACTGCCGTTAGCCGTGTCTCGGCCGTCAGCGACTTTGACGTAAAAGCAAAGGGCTACAACATGCCAGGCATTACCGTAAACGGCATGGACGTCCTAGAAGTATATGAGACACTAAAGTCGATTGTAAAAGAAGTGAGAGAAAACGGTATTCCTTGGTTGGTTGACATTAAGACCTATCGATACAAAGGCCACTCGATGTCTGACCCTGCCAAGTATCGAAGCAAGGACGAAGTCGACAGTTTTAAGAACCAAGATCCAATTGTGCAACTAAAGCAGAAGATGTTAGAAGCAGGCGTGCTTTCGGAAAGTGGATACCAAAAAATGGATGATGGTATCAAAGAACTGGTTCAAGCTTCGGTTACCTTTGCCGAAGAAAGCCCTGAACCGGCATTGGAAAGTATCTATCAGGACGCCTACGCGGAATAACGGGAGAAATAATAATGGCATTAATTACTTATCGTGAGGCCCTCAATCAGGCCATGGATGAAGAAATGGCGCGGGATGACCGGGTCTATTTGATGGGCGAAGAAGTTGCCGAATATAACGGCGCTTACAAGGTTTCTAAAGGTCTTTTGGATAAATATGGTCCTATTAGGGTCATTGATACGCCAATTGCCGAGCTCGGCTTTACCGGCTTGGGGGTTGGTTCCGCAATCGTTGGTTTGCGACCAATTATCGAATGGATGACCATGAACTTTGGAATTCTTGCACTTGATCAAATCGTAAACAACGCGGCCAAGTTAAGGCACATGTCAGGTGGACAACTTAAATGCCCGATGGTAGTCAGAGGACCCAACGGTCCAGCCGAATATTTATCAAGTCAACACAGCCAGGCCCTGGCAAGCTACTTTGCACACATACCCGGCCTAAAAGTTGTCTCTCCAATTACGCCTTATGACGCCAAGGGTTTGCTCAAGAGTGCAATCCGGGATGACAATCCAGTCATCGTGCTAGAAGCTGAAATGGTCTATGGCCATACAGGCGAGGTTCCAGACGAAGAGTATCTGGTTCCTATCGGCAAGGCCGACGTAAAGAGAAGCGGAAGCGACGTAAGCTTTATTGCCTACGGCAAGCCGGTTTTACTCGCATTGCAGGCAGCCGCAGAACTCGAAAAGCAAGGAATTAGTGCGGAGGTTGTCGACCTTCGTTCAGTTAGACCAATTGATGAAGCAGCAATCTACGAAAGTGTTCGTAAGACCAATCGAGCAGTAGTAATAGACGAAAGCTGGCCGATCGCATCGATAGGAAGTCATGTCTCTCATTTAATAGCGACTAATTGTTTTGATGACCTTGATGCTCCGGTTGAGTATGTTTCTTGTGAGGATGTACCCATGCCTTATAATCATGCACTTGAACTTGCAGTGCAGCCAAGCGTTGAAAAAATTGTAAAAGCGGCAAAGAAGGTTCTTTACCTTTAAGAGATTGAGAGTATGTTTGTTCACTCAAGAAATAGAGCAAACTAGGAGACCAGCATGGCAGAAAAAATTCAAATGATCGCGCTTTCTCCCACCATGGAAGAAGGCACAATAGTAAAATGGAACCTCAAAGTCGGCGACAGTGTTAAAACCGGCGATGTTTTGTGCGAAGTAGAAACAGACAAAGCCACTATGGAGTACGAGTCTTCCCAAGAGGGTACTATACTCAAAATAGTTCTTGACCAAGGAAGCACAGCAAAAGTTGGCGACATGATTGGCATAATTGGTGCCAAGGGTGAGGATATTTCTGCAATTGCCTCTAGTCCAGCTGAGGCAAGCCCAGCAGCAAGTAGTGATGCCAAGTCAGCTTCCAAAGCGAATGAAACGCCAGCTTCGACAGTCCAAGCAAGTAATCAAGACTCCAACCATGCAAGTGGTTCTACCAAGGCAAGTCCCTTGGCGCGAAAACTTGCCGCCGATCGCGGCATAGATTTAACTAACGTTTCGGGGACTGGTCCTGACGGTCGTGTAATCAAACGAGACTTAGAAGGTCAGGCAAGTGGCAAACCAGCTGGCCAAAGCCCATCGGCCTCAACAGTTGTCAGTTCCGGACAGGATCAAAAAATACAAGTTACTGGCAAGCGCGCAGTTATTGCCAAGCGTTTGGCTGAGTCCCTTTTTACAGCTCCACATTTCTTCTTGACATCAAGTGTTGCAATGGATAATTTAATTGCCACCCGCAATTTATTAAACAAACAAGTTGATCCCAAGTCCAAGGTAGGCTTTAATGCCTTTATTATCAAACTTGCCGCCGAAGCCTTAAAGCGTCACGCTGCGGTCAACGCTTCTTGGCAAGGTGATCATATCTTGCAGTTTGGCAGCATTGATATTGGTCTTGCAGTGGACCTAGGTAACGGCCTCATCACGCCGATTGTGCGTAACGCAGCCAACAAGGGTGTTTACCAAATTGATCAAGAACTAAAGGTGCTTATAGAAAAAGCAGGAGCCGGCACTCTCAAACCCGATGAATATTCTGGCGCAACATTTACAATATCTAACCTCGGCAGTTTTGGAGTAGAAGAGTTTACTGCCATAATTAACCCGCCAGGCAGCGCAATTCTTGCCCTTGGCGAAGTCAAGAAAACGCCAGTTGTGGGTGAAAATGATCAAATTGTCGTCGCAAGCATAATGAAAATGACCGTTTCATGCGATCATCGCGTTATTGATGGTGCACTTGGTGGTCGGTTTATCGCGGAACTTAAAGCACTGCTGGAACAGCCAGCACGAGCAATTTTTTGATCCGACTTTGATTTTTACGACGCACGAGGAGAGATACAGATATGGCAGAATTTGACTACGATTTGGCAATTATTGGAGCAGGGCCTGGTGGCTATGTAAGCGCGATTAGAGCAAGTCAGCTGGGGCTAAAAACCGTTGTAATAGAAAAAGACAAACCGGGCGGCGTATGTGGCAACTGGGGCTGTATACCTTCCAAATCATTGTTGAGTATGGCAGAAACCTTTCATTCTATTAAGTCGTTAGAAGCCATGGGTGTCAAAGTTGACAAAACGAGCTTTGACTACCAAAAAGTACATGCCCGTTCCCGCGCCGCCAGCGACCGATCCGGCAAAGGTGTCGCCGGACTTCTCAAACGAAACAAAATTGAACTATTAAGTGCCACAGCGACCCTTACCAGCCCACACGAACTGCAGCTCACGACTGCTGAAGGCAAGCGAACAGTTACAAGTAAGAACATTCTAATTGCAAGTGGCAGCAGCCCGCGTGTAATTCCTGGCTTTGAGTTTGACGAACAACAAGTGCTTTCATCAACGGGAATTCTGGCGATGGACAAGCTTCCAGAAAGTCTGGTTATCCTTGGTGCTGGCGCCATAGGTATGGAACTTGCCTATATAATGAACGCTTTCGGCGTTAAGGTAAGTGTAGTTGAAATGCTCGACAGAGTGTTGCCGCTTGAAGACGCCGACATCAGTAAAGTCGTTGAGTCAGAATTGAAGAAGCAAGGAATTACTTTTTTAACCTCAACAAAAGCTTCTGATCTAAAGAAGTCTAAAGCAGGCATCAGCTTGCAGATAGAAACTAAGTCAGGCCAAAAAAGTAAACTAGAGGCAGAAAAGATTCTGGTAGCGGTCGGACGCAGTCCCAACAGTGCCAATTTGGGACTTGAAAAACTCGGCATTGCAATCGAAAAAGGCTTTGTCGTCACTGGAGACTACTACCAAACCTCAGTAAAGAGTGTCTTTGCCATTGGAGATCTTATAGCTAGCCCCTTACTGGCTCATGTGGCTAGCAAAGAGGGTGAGATTGCAGTTGAGTATATTGCCGGACATGGACACGAAAAACGATTAGATCCAAGTCTTATTCCCGGCGCAGTTTATACCGAACCTGGGGTGGGTAGCTTTGGATTGACTGAAGCAAAAGCGCTTGAGCAAAAACTTGATATAAGTGTTTACAGCTTTCCCTACCAAGGGATAGGCAAGGCAAATGCGATCGAAAAAGCAGTAGGACTGGTAAAGATTGTTTGCGATAAGAAAACACACGAGATTTTAGGCGGGCATGTAGTAGGTTACAGCGCCACCGAAATGATTCATGAAATCTTGCTGGCACGAAAAGCCGAGCTTCTACCTGAAGACATTGCGAGCATGGTTCATGCCCATCCCACCATATCTGAAGGTATAATGGAAGCTATGCGCGGCATCGAAGGTTGGGCGATTCACGTTTAGGCTTTTCTAATGATGGGATTTGGACCTTTTAAGTAGTGATACAGACCAAGATAGACTTCGTTCTTGGTCTGGTTTATCACTCGGTTCCGGTCGCCATTGTAGATTTTTTTTAGGAATCTGACCTCTTTTTCTAAGGCGAAAGCAACGTGGACAAGTCCCAGTGGTTTTTCTTGGCTTCCGCCACTTGGCCCGGCTATGCCGCTGACTGCTACTGAAATATCACTTTTAAAGCGCGCTTTGGCGCCAAGGGCCATTTGCTCCACGCAGCGCTCAGAAACTTCTCCTTCTTGGTTGATTGTCAACTGAGATACTCCCAGTAGATCCACTTTGCTCTGGTTTGAATAGCTGGTAATACTACCCAAAAAGCAACTAGAAGCGCCTGCCCATTTGACAAGTTCAGAACCCAAAATGCCTCCAGTCAAAGACTCTGCAAAACTGACAGTTAATCCACGTTTGCTTAGTTCTTCAAGTAGTAGTTGGCCTAGGTCCCTTTTTTCAGTGTAAAGAATATGGTTTAGATCCAGAAGTTCTTTGACTTTGTCCAGCTCTTCCAATAGGACTTGAGGTTGCGCTTCGTCGTCTGACCACTGCGAGAGGTGTAGATCCAAGTAACCTTCGCTGCTAAAATAAGTGCCCCAATAACACAGTTTGCTAAAGTCTTTGCTAAGCTCTGTAAATTGGCTTTCGCCAATTGAATACAGACGCAGACACTGCTTGTGCAGCTTGCTACCCAGTAGGCCCCATGCCTTTAACAAACGTGGTAATTCTTCATCAATCATGGGGCGATTCTCTCGAGGTGGGCCAGGAATAACAATCAGAGAGTGCATAGAATCGTGATAGCAGAGTCCAGGCGCCGTTCCGAGTGGATTTTCTAGGTAGCCGCCGCCATCAATTATCATCGCTTGTTTGCGATTAGATTCGTTGCAAGAGAGTTGTCGTTTGGCAAAAAAATCAACAATAGTCTGCCAAATTTTTGGTTCAAAAATTAGTTCCTTTTCCAAGAACTTCGCAACAGCTATTCTGGTTAAATCATCATCTGTCGGTCCCAAGCCGCCACTTAGAACTACAAGTTGGCAGTCTTTGCAAAAATTGAGAACATCGATAATCTGATCAATTCTATCAGCTACCGAAATACGTTTGTAAGGCAAAACGCCATGGGTCACTAAAAACCGAGACAAATATGAGGCATTGCTGTCCTCAATCAAACCTTCCATTACTTCGTCGCCTACCGTTATGATAGCTGCTTTATACATTGTTGCTAACCTTTAGCGAACTTTAGCATTACACTTGGTCTGTAACAAGCGCCCAAAACATGTTAAGCTACTTTACCATGGAACGAAAACGAATCCTTACCGGCGACCGACCGAGCGGGAAGCTTCACCTTGGTCACTATGTTGGTTCACTCAAAAACAGAGTAAAGCTACAAAATGACTACGATTGTTTTTTTATTATCGCTGATTTACATACATTGACTACAAAACCCGACAAGTCGTCGATTGAGCAGATTGCTCAGAACGCGCGGGATATGGTCTTAGACTATCTTGCTTGTGGCATTGATCCCAATAAAAGTGTCATTTACTTGCAGTCGGCTGTTCCAGAGATCTACGAACTCAATCTAATTTTTGAAATGCTGGTTAGTGTCCCTCGTCTACAAAGAATGCCTAGTCTAAAAGATATGGCTCGTAATGCCGACCTAAGTGAAATGCCTTTTGGCCTCTTGGGTTATCCTGTCTTACAATCAGCCGATATTTTGCTACCCAGAGCCAACTTGGTTCCGGTAGGTAAAGACAATGAAGCCCACGTCGAACTTACCCGAGAAATAGCTCGACGTTTTAATCACCTGTATGGTGAGGTTTTTAGCATCCCAGAAGTGCTGATTGGGGAGGTTCCAACCTTGATTGGCACTGATGGTCAAGGAAAAATGTCCAAGAGTGTTGGTAACGCTATTCTTTTGAGTGACGAGACTATCACCGTAGAAAAAAAAGTCAATTCAATGTACACTGACCCCAATCGAATTAGTGCCGATGTGCCGGGTAAGGTTGAAGGCAACCCTGTTTTTATCTACCACGATGTTTTTAATGAAAACAAAGATGAGGTTAATGATTTAAAGGATCGCTACAAACTTGGAAAAGTAGGTGATGTAGAAGTCAAACAGAAGCTTTCAAAAGCGCTCAATATTTTCTTGAAACCAATCCGCGAGACTAGAAGCACTTATGAAAACCGCAAAGGTTTTGTTGACGAGGTAATTTACGAAGGAACTCTTCGCATGAGGGAAGAGGCACGAAAGACTTTGATTGAAGTTCGCAAAGCAATGGGACTGAGTTCAATCTGGAATAGAATAGGTCGCAAGGCTGAAGACGGTCGCAAAGCAGAAGATAGAGCCAAAGCACAACAAAAAAACGAGAGTCTTCCGAATGGGTGAAATCTTTGATTGGTTGATAAGACAAAGAGATCTGCCTGCAGACTTTGATGCGGTAATTTTTGACCTAGATGGAACACTTATAGATAGCGAACCCGTTTACTTAAAAGCCAACCTTGCATTTATGGCAAGTCACGGTATTCAATTGACCGAAAAGGACTATGGTCGATTTGTTGGCATCGGAGCTCGTTCGTTTCTAGACATTCTTAGAGACGAATATGGACTAACAAAAAATCAAGACTTGCTAATGGCCGAAATGGATCATTTTTATCATCTGAGTGCTACCAATGGGATTCCTTTCTTTGAACCAACCTGTGATTTTGCAAGACTCTTGAAAGAGGCCAAAATCCCAATAGGAATCGCAACTGGTTCTACACATCAAGCAATAATTCAAAGTTTAAAGTGGGCCGAACTAGACGGCGTTTTTGAAACCGTTGTCTCAGTAAATGAGGTTGCTAAAGGAAAGCCTGCGCCTGATGTTTTTTACGAAACGGCAAAACGAATGAAAGTCACGAGCTCTCGCTGTCTCGTGCTAGAAGACAGTCGCTACGGTGTTGAAGCTGGACTAGCAGCGGGTATGACCGTTATGGCACTCACGCCCTTGCGAAACATATCAGTGTATAGTTCTCAGCCAGATAAAGATTATTCCTTGGCCCACTTACTCGTCGAAGGCGGTCCAGAACACATGAATGCCAAAGAGTTTATGGGCATGTTCTTTTCTAGCTACATAGGGCATGTCTAACGGGGTATATGCTTGAGCAGCTACCAAGGTTTTATTCAAACAGTCTGGGATTTCTATAGTCTCAACAAGCGTAAGTTCCCGTGGCGCGATAATTTTGATGCTTGGGCAGTTATGGTATCTGAAGTCATGCTACAGCAGACACAGACCTCCAGAGTCTGCCAATACTTTGAAAGGTTTATAGGCCGATTTCCAAGACCCAAAGATTTGGCAGAGGCTAGCTTAGGCGAAGCTATCGAGCATTGGAAAGGCTTGGGCTACAATCGCCGCATTCTAAATTTGCGCCTAAGCGCCCAAGAGCTTTGTAAGTCATATCAGGGCAAAGTTCCAAATGATCCTGACTTACTCGTTAGTCTTCCGGGTATTGGGCCAAATACGGCTGCCTCTATTCTCAGTTTTGCTTTTAACATAGCTTTGCCATTCATAGAAACTAACATTAGAACCGTCTACATCAAGCATTTTTTTTTAGATAAAACCGAAGTGAGTGACAAAGAGATACTTGCAATTGTAAAAGCAACTCTTGATCGAGATAATGCTCGACAATGGTATTATGCTCTTATGGATTATGGTGTATATATAAAGAAATCTGAAGGCAACTTAAACAAAAGTTCCAAACACTACCATAAACAAAGTCAATTCAAAGGTTCGCTGCGCCAAATTAGAGGCGAAATTCTGTCTCTATTGATCGAAAAATCAAAGACCTCATTGGCCGAGATCTACGATTCACTCGCTCACAAGCAGATCAAGGACTGCGACAAAATCCAACGTGCCCTGGAAGCGCTAGAAAATGAAGGTTTCGTTTCAGAGCATTCAGGAGACTATCGTACTAGATAGAGCTTCAGCTTGCTCTATCATTGCTCTGTGCCAATCTAACAAAAAGGTTTCACCTTCTGGATTGTTACCCTTTAAGTCGACCAGAATCCTAAAGACAGGTTCCGTTCCTGACCCGCGCATCCAAAGAAAGCCGAGTTCGTCACCATTTTGGTCAGCAAAAAGCACCTTAAATCCTCCGCGCTCTTTGCCGGTCCGCTTACTTGCGCCCATGCCAATGATAGTGTTGATGCCTTCGTAATTTACAACCTGATAATCAACTATGCCAAATTTATTTCTGAGCATCGCTTGTTCTTTTTGCCACTCTTTTTGAAATATTTTTTCGTAGGCCGCTTTAAGTTGAGCATGATCGGCAGCAATCTTCATGATCGCGCAATCCTCATAGGCTGAGGTGGTGGTCCATTGTGGTAATGATGCAATGATGTCACTGAGCGTATAGGTCTCAGAATAGGTTCTATTCTGCAACGAACACCAAATACCAAAAAGCCCCTTGTGCTTGCCTTCATCACGCAACACGAGCAGTTTGACTAAACTCATGACGGTGTCTAATGGGTCTCTGACCGAGGACGGGTGGGTAATATTACCACCATTTGACCCCTCGCCTAAGATTCTGACTATATAGCCTTGATCCCTTAGTTTTTGCGCTAACTGCACCACGTTGGCTTCGCCCACTTCTGCTCGCCAAACTTCTGCACCAAACACTTTGGCAAGTTCTTCAATACGCATTGAGGTGGCGTCATTGACCGCAATCGCAAGCTTTGTGCTTGGCTGCATTGCAACTGAATAACTAATGTCTCCACAGTAGACCAAGTAGGCGAGTTCCGCCAAACAAGACAATGCAAAAACTTCTTGGGCTTCAAGAATTAGTGCTCCAGCTTTTTTTTGGTCAATGTAGACGATATTGCCGCGATCGCCATCGTTGTCTGGCATGTAGCCAAGTGAAAAACCAGCTTTGTTTTTCCAAATCTTTTCCAGTTCTTGGCGACAGACATCTAACGACTGTCCTTCTGGTACTATCCGGTGAGCTATCTGCCGTGCGGTTCCGTTAACGGTCAAGAATCTAAGTCCATTGTTTTCAAAAAACTGTTTGTCTATGCTGAGGCAGCGAGCACTTCCGTTCATATCGGCAACTATGCCCAAGTCCACATTACGACTGGCAAGAGCAATCTTTGTCATTCTTTCTTGAGAAAGCTTCTCGTCCCAAGAATTGCTGACAATAGTTGCACTTAGGGTTGTGTAGTTTTCTAAGGCAGCCTGCTTATTTTTGTTAGCTAGTGCAAATATAGCGTCAAGCTCAGTGCTTTTGATAGCATGTATTGCTTCAAAGGCCAGGCTTCCAGCCGTTTCGAAACTGAGGGCATATTTATATGATTCAATCAAAGGATTGACTTGACTAGCCTTCAGAACCCCACCACTTTTAAGCCCAAACTTGACGCCATTGTGTCCCACGGGGTTGTGACTAGCTGAAATATAGACCAAGCCGTCAACTTGTTCGTCCAATTTTGCATGCGCCATAGCTTCGGGTGTCGAAGCAATAAAAATATATTGAACCTTAACTCCAAGGCCGACTAGAGCGCGGATCATTACATCGGCTAAAAGTGTCCCGGTTGGTCGACTATCCATGGCCACTAAGACAGTGCTGTTATGTTGATTCTTTCCAGTTAGGCTTGGTAAGGCCTTAGCAAAAGTCTGCGCCATATACCAGGCAAGAACCAAATCAACTGGACCAACCAGCTCTGAGGCATCTTCTTGATCCTGTGATGCAACAAAAACCTTACGCCACCCCGACGCAGACAGAATCAAATTTTCAGTGGCTCTCACAATTTCAATTTGACTTGGCGGCTTGGTCAATAATCTAGGGATAAGAGTGGAATCACCAATGCTGAGTTTGCTAATGGGATCAATGAATGTTGGCAAATTTAGCCTCCGTTAAATTAACAATATTTATCAGTATGGTATTAGAAATGCAAGCCTATATCGAAGCCAATCAATGGGCCATGTTGCCCACTAAAGGCTGGCTGAAAAGGTAGAAACTGAAGATATATAACGCCATGAGTATAGTCAAAAAAATTGAGAGTCAAGCCTAGGCCGAGACTAAGCGCATCCTTTAGATTTCCTTGATAGTCTGAGGACAATCCCCAGTCGGCGTAGACTACCATTCCGGGAACTAGGTCGAGGCCAAAAAGTGTTGGTCCGCTAAGGTACCAGTCAATGTTAATGGCAAACTTTTGTAATCCTGGCAAATAGCCATCGCCAAGCCCGCGGATTAGGCCACCGAGGCCAGAGCGCTCGTCAAAACCACCTATACTTCCGTACACCAAATACGGCAGTCGGGCGTCTGAAACGTTGCGTACGTAGTCATAGACAGCTTGAAAGCCCAGGTAGGAGCTTAATACGTTACTTAATAGTTCTTTGCTGTTGGGACCATAGTCTTTGTGTTCAAACAGTGGCAAATAGGCTTTTGCGAGGCCTCCAAATCTAAACCAAGCTTGGTCTTGTGTATTTAACGAAGGAGAAAACTCTGCGTAAGCTTCCAAAAAAAGGCCTGCGACGTTTTTGCTTATTGGATCAACTTTGGTACCATCAAAAGCCAGATCAAGTAAGATGCGACCGTACATCCCACCAGTGCGAAAAGAGTCGTTTGATTCAACCAAGAGCAAAGACTGATCGGCTGTATCGGGTGGACTGATGTATTCAAACAGATATGCTAACAATAGATTTGCATTGTTTCTATCTTTGGCGGTGTCAAACGAAAGGCCTTGCTTAATTCCGAGTGCCGCCTTGAAGTTCCATGCATTAAAATAGCTTTTGATTGATAACAAGGAAGCATCTTCTTCTATCGACGAATTTAATGTTGATTCTTGGGGATCCAAAAAATAGCCGAGATTGTCGTACACCAAATGGGTTCGACCCCAGACAACGGTATCAACACCATCAAGTATGCGTAGTCCTAGGTCAAAGTCACTTGCCAAACCCCAAAACTTGGGAGATGGATCTATTTCGAAATATCTAAAAACTTCCTCGCCATGTGCAGTTGGGCAAAAAAGCAAAGTTGCCAAGATCAAGATTGTGTAAGCTTTCACAAAAATCGTCCTAATGAAGGATTTTTTGGTCATGTTTCACCTAGGCAAGTGCTGTGATTGCAAAAGACTGGGCAAATGACTCAACAATTCATTGTACACGTAAAAATCTTATTTTACACTTGCTATAGAGACATGGATAAAAATATTTGTGAAGGCACGTGGTAGTTTTAATGTCAAATGAGAGTGATGAGAGCCTAAGTTTAATATTTAGACAAATTCTTAACGATGTTAGTTTTCCCGTGCTCTTGATTGATCGTCTTACTAAAATTCGATCTTGCAATCCTATAAGTGCAGAATTTCTTAATTGCGAACCTGGGCAACTTGTGGGACGACAATTTGAAGACTTTCTCAATGCCGATTCCCACAGGATTTTTCTCGATGCTATGCAGGTTCTAAGTGTAGACAATACTTCAAAACGGGATCTTATGTTGCAAACCAAACTGCTTGGTGACAAGCATCATTGGCTAGAAGTGCGGCTCGCACGCATTCGCACAAGTTCACCAAACTCAATCTTTTACATGATTCTGCACGACGTTTCGCCGTTTATGGACCTCAATCAACAACTTAGAGAAGAAAAAGACATTGCAGAACAAGCAACGCGTTCGAAGTCAAGTTTTTTGGCAAACATGAGTCATGAAATTCGAACACCGATCCATACCATCACCGGTATGACCGAGCTTCTAATTGAAACAAAACTCGATGACGAACAACAAGAGTATGTCAAGCAAATTAGCTTTGCGGCAGAAGTTCTCTTGAGCCTAATTAATGATATACTGGATTTTTCTAAGATTGAAGCAGGCAAACTTAATCTAGAGCTGATTCGATTTGATATGCAAAAGGTAACTGAAGACGCCCTAGATATGCAGAGCTTAGAAGCGTTCAAAAAAGGCTTGGAAGTAATTCTAGATATTCGCACCAGACTTCCCAACAATTTTCTCGGAGATCCATCCCGAATCCGCCAGGTTATAACCAATCTTTTGTCCAATTCAATTAAGTTTACCAAAGAAGGGCAGGTACAGCTAATCGTTGAGTATATTGCTCAGACAGCGATTCTGCGCCTAGAAATTGTTGACTCAGGAATTGGAATTCCTGAAGCAAAGAAGGATCTTTTGTTTCAATCTTTTAGTCAAGTTGACGCCTCCACCACGCGCAAATTTGGGGGGACAGGACTCGGCCTGTCAATTTGCAAGAGTCTAGTTCAGATGATGCAAGGGAGCATAGGCATCGAAAGTAAGGTTCAACAGGGTTCAGTCTTTTGGTTTGAACTTCCATGTCCTCCGGAGTCTTTTATTGCACCAGCGCCTCATTCTGATTTTCGTTTAGACGGTTTGGCAATCTTATTGTTAGACGATAATGCAATTGTGCGCTCTTACATTAAAGCAAATATAGAAGCGCTGGGGGGCAAAGTTACCGAATCATCATCAGCAATGGATGGGCTAAATATACTGAGAGAAAACCACAATAAGCCAAGCAAGATTCATCTCGTCCTGGTTGACCTCGATATGCCAGGCATGGATGCTTGGCAATTTGCAAGTGAAGTCAACAATGACAAGTCAATTAATGAAGTTCGTTTGATACTTCTCAATCCTCCAGGCAAAATGGCCGGCGAGGCCAAAATGAAGCTTCTCAATTGGTTTGATGCCTACATCTCAAAACCAGTCAAGGTTAAAGAGCTAATAGAAACGCTAAGAAAAACGCTTTCAATCAAACTGGACTTGAGACCAAATGATGATGACGTGAGTTCTGAACATAGCGATCAAAAAAATGACCAAGGCTCCAATCGGGAGCCTCTGCTAGTAGCTAACAAATATTTGGCCGCCAGAATCTTGGTGGCTGAAGATCATTTTGTAAATCAAAAACTCTTCGTAACGATGCTTAATAGTTTGGGTTGTCAAACCAGTTTGGCTTCGGATGGCAAGCAGGCATACGAAAAAGCATGCGCTGACAATCCGGACCTGATATTTATGGATGTGCAAATGCCGGTCCTTGATGGCTATGAAGCGACTAAACTACTGCGTCAGTTTGGCTACTCAAATCCAATCGTAGCCGTAACAGCCAACGCGCTAAAAGGAGACATTGATAGATGTTTGCAGTCTGGCATGGATGACTATCTTGCCAAACCGTTTCAAAAAAAAGACCTTCAAAACCTGATCGTAAAATGGACTAAACGAAACCTTGCAGTTTTTGACACCAATAAAGCACTTGATGCATTTGTTGGCGACAAGGCAACTCTAATGAACGTCCTAAAGACGTATCTAGAAGAAAGTCCCGAAAGCATTTTGAGTCTAATGGCGCATATTGAGGCAAAGAACTATCCAGCAGCTGCATCAATAGCGCATCGCTTTAAGGGTTCTGCCCTAAGCATTGCCGCCGATGCTCTCGGCACAAGTGCTGGACTATTGGAATCAGCATTGCTTTCCAAAGACATCGAAATCTTCAACCTTTCATCGCTATCTCAAGCATTGCAGCGTGACTGGGACAGTTTTGTTAGAAAAGCAAGCCAGTTTATGATCGGCTGAGTTCCTTTTTGATGAGCTCAACAGCTTCTATAACATTTTGGCGATGGTTAAAGGCAGAGAAACGCGCATATCCCTGACCACTCTGCCCAAAACCTACTCCTGGTGTACAAACTACGCCCTGGTTGTTTAATAATCGGTCAAAAAACTGCCAAGAATCCATGCCCGTGTCAAACCAAACGTAGGGTGAGTCAAGACCACCACTAACCTTGTATCCGAGATCAGAAATAGTCTTCCTTATGATCAAGGCATTTTCTAGGTAGTAATCACACAATGCCTTGCTTTCAACTTTTCCTTTTGCCGAAAATACAGCACCTGCTGCTTTTTGAACAGGATAAGAAACGCCGTTAAACTTAGTTGTGTGTCTTCGGTTCCACATTTCATGCAAAGATTGAGCATTTCCTGATTCATCATATACTTTAACTTCTTTTGGAATGACTGTGTAAGCAAGACGTGTTCCAGTGAACCCAGCTGACTTGGACAAGCTCCTAAACTCGACCGCAACTTCCCGAGCACCTTCTATCTCAAAAATACTGTGCGGCAACGCAGGATCTCGTATAAAAGCTTCATAGGCTGCATCAAAAAGAATAAGTGCTTTATGTTGATGCGCATACTCCACCCATTTTTTGAGATCGTCCTTGCTTGCGCAAGCTCCAGTTGGATTGTTGGGGAAACATAAATATATTAGATCGACGGCGTGATTGGGTGGTGACGGCACGAATCCATTTTCTGGATTAGAATCCAGGTAGGTCAATCCTTGGTAACGACCGTCCACAAATGTTCCCGTGCGGCCGGCCATGACATTGGTGTCTACATAGACGGGATAAACCGGATCAGGAACGGCTATGCGAATGTCTTGAGAAAAGAGCTCCTGAAAATTGCCCGTATCACACTTAGCACCGTCAGAAACAAAAACTTCTTCTGCAGAAACCTTAGCTCCCTTTGATACAAAATCGCTTTCTGCAATAAGTTCTCTTAAAAAGGAGTAACCTTGTTCAGGGCCATAACCTTTAAATGTTTCATCAGCAGCCATTTCATCGACTCCCTCGTGAAACGCCTTTATTATTGCTGGTGAAAGCGCCCGCGTAACATCGCCAATGCCAAGCCGAATAAGCGGCTTTTGTGGATTGTTTGTTTGAAAATCTTTTACTTTCTTGGCAACCGTAGAAAAAAGATAAGAAGATTGAAGTTTTTGGTAGTTTGGATTAACACGAATCAAGTCAGACTCCTCTTGGTAACAATCTGCTTGAACTATGTATCACCAATCGATCTTTTTTTCCAGCGCTATACCGGCTTGACCATAAGAATCTGTTGGATAAAATTTAAAGCTCGCGCTCCCCAAAAAATCTTCTTCAATTACAAGTTCTATTTTTAGTCTTATGGGAGGATTAGTACCGAGTAAGACAAGAACTTCTCCATCCTCAAGATATTTTACTGGAAAGTTGCAGTAGAGAATTTGAGTGGTCTCGCCAGTAACATTAATTGTTAGTTCAATTTTCGCAAGCTGCTGATTGGCGTCAATTTGAAATACCCGTCTTTTGCGACCCAGAAAGACAGAGTCGGCAAAAGTTACACTCACATCAGTGCTTTGCAATTCACTAGTGTTTTGCTCAATAGTCCAAGGCTTGCCAGGGAACCAAGATTGCGGCAGAACCAAAAATGACAGACAGCTTGCCAAGATAAAGAAAATTAGAACTGTCGTAAACTTAATCAGGCTGGGGTGTTTACTTCGATGCAGTGGAAATATTCTTGAGAGCCTTTGTATTTGAAATAGATGCGGCAGGATAAATAAACTTGCTACTAGGCTAGAAGTCAAATGCTTACTGTGAGCCGCAGCGTCAGTAGTCCCTTGACCGTAACCTGACAAGGTCACAAGCAAAAGTGTGATTGCAGAAAGAAGTGACAATAACAAAAAAAGCAATTTTAAACGCCTGCTTCTTAAAAAGACAACCGCAACCATCAATAGAGAAGGAACTAGTGCAATGATAGTTAAAGTGATGTTAATAATCGCCATGAGCAGTAAAGACAGATTAGTGAAGACTAAAGCGTTAACAGATAGAAATGCGGAGTTCCTCGGGATCACTGTTTCAAATTTGTCGAGAAGAAACAGGCTCAGAACCACGCTAGACAATATGATGCTTGAAGTCCAAAGAATTGACCAACCCGTCAGTCCCTCAAATATTGGCAGCACTAGGGCGATACCAAACCAAGCGATACTAAAATAAAGTAAAGTGACTAACAGACTTGCACTTAGATCTCTAAAAAAAACAAAGAAATACTGACTTCTGCTGCTTGCAGTAAACAGGAAGAGCATCTGCAAAAAAAAGAATAGAATTAAGGTTACAACCAAGTCAAACTCTCGGACAACGAAGATTTGGTTCAAAAAAATTAACGGAACAAAATTCTTTTCAGCATAGTCAATTGCGCCGTCCTGTGTGTAGTTTTTATTTGACCAAGCTTCCACAAGTCCTACGTAATTAGCAATGCCTTGAGCCGTGTTGAGTGTTGAACTTAAAGGGTCTTCACTAACGGCTATTGCAGCAAGTCTCTCATCAAGATAGCGCCCTAACCTTAGATCGTTTCCAAAACCGAGCATGGCCAAAAGAGTGTCACGGCTATCCACCGATAGACTTAGATCATTTTCTTTGGCGATGGAGACTATGCTTTGAAAGAGTTCATAAGGGCTTTGTCTATTTTGAGAAGTATAAAAGAGTTTAAAACCGCTGCGAAACGAGGCAAAAGAAAGCACTATAATCTGTTCGTCTTTTCTAACGTTGGTATTTCTTAAATAGATCAAAGCAGAATTTCCAGGCTGAACTACAGACGCATCGCCCAATACGACGACTTCAATAGTGTTCAACTGTGTACGCTCTTTAAACTTCTCAATAATTGATTTCAACAAGAGGACGTTTATATTTGGGTCAAACTGCCTCAACGGAACAGCGACTGGCATTGAAATGGGAACTATTAATCTAAGTTTATGCGCCAATCTGCCTGCAATTTGGATCGACAGAATGGACGAAAATGAATGAAACTCGCCTTCGCTACTGATAGCGGTCCTTTTTACAGGATAGCCTTGCTGCATTGCATATCTTTCAATTTCGTCTATTTGGGATAATTCTTCGGCTGTTCCGCCATAAGGCAAGCTATTTTGTTCATCATCTACAGCGTATTTCTCGGAACTGGACATATTATCGCTTGCGAGAACTAAATATCCTTGTGAGAACATAACAAGTATGGCTATAATGACGACAGTCTTAAGTGTTCGAGAGTTCATGTCAGATTTAAGATAGGTTAGTGGTCGTTGAAGGTCAAGCACGGGAGGTACTCTTGTCGTTGATGCCAGAAATATCGCAAAGATACTCTTGCAAACTCTTCAAAAAAACTCCAATTGACAGCGCCTCGATCAAGTCACTATTAGAATCTGCGCGTAGCGCCCCGTCAGCAAAAAATCGCCAAGCATGGCGGTTCGTGGCGGTAAGCAGGATTGATCTTCTGGAAAAAATAACTGTTGCATGTTATGGACAGGATCAAGTTGAATCTGCGCCACTAATCATCGCTTGTGGAACCACCAACCTTGACTACCGGATGCCCAATGGACAACTCTCTTATCCTATTGATCTCGGCTTGGCAGGTGGTTTTATATTACTTCAAGCTGCACATTTAGGATTAGGTAGTTGCGCAATTACAACATTTGACGAAGAGCAAGTCAAAAGAATCATCACCATGCCCAGCCTGATGAAGATAGTTATGTTAGTTGCAGTCGGGCAGGCTGATGATGAACCTCCGCTTAGAAGTCGCCTGCCATTTAGTCGCGTTTGTGCCGAAAACCATTGGTAGCGTTTATCGAATCACCCATGGTACTAAGTGTTACTGTAGGCAAGACTATTCTTCTGAATGAACTCTTTCTTACCCAGGTCAAGTAAAGTGTCGAGCAAATCACTATACGACAAGCCAGAGGCCTGACACATCATTGGGTACATACTAACGTTGGTAAAGCCCGGCATAGTGTTGATTTCATTGAGCAGCAGCTGTCCGGTCTTTTTGTCCAAGAAAAAATCCACTCGAGAAAGACCTCGTGCTTCGCAAAGCTGGTAAGCTTTTATTGCAATATCGCGAACCAAATCTATTTGATCCTGGTCGATAGCAGCTGGTATTTGAAACCGCGCACCATCGGGATCAAGATATTTAGCATCATAGTCATAATACTCGTGTTGAGGGACAATTTCACCGGGCAAAAATGCTTGTAAGGTGTCATTTCCTAACACTGCGACTTCTATTTCTCGGGCGTCGATGCCGGGCTCGATGAGAACCTTATTGTCAAATTTAAATGCAAGTTCCAATGCTGGCAAAAACTCTGCTTCATTGAGCACTCGACTAATTCCAACTGAAGAGCCGCCCCGCGATGGTTTAACAAATACTGGCACAGTATAGATTGTTAGTATTTGCTGCCAGAGCTGATGACTTTGTTTGGCATCAAACAAACTCTTCTCAAGTGATCTAAAAGGAACCACTGGTAGACCGGCTTGCATCCAAACCCGTTTGACTTTTTCTTTGTCCATGCCAAGCGAACTTCCCAAGACTCCTGAGCCAACATAAGGCAGCTCTAGCAATTCTAACAGGCCCTGGATGGTTCCATCTTCGCCAAAACTGCCATGCAAGACCGGAAAAACAACCTCACACGCTATAGAAATAAGTTGGTCTTTTTCTTGATAGACGAATCCTTGGCCTGGGATGAGCAAAATAGCCTTGCCACCTTGGATCTTTAGTTCAGCACCCTGGCGGACTTCCTCTATCAGCGATTGAGTCTGTAGTATCCAGTTTCCGTCTTTATCAATTGCAATTAGACAGAGCCGATTTGAGGGTGTCCTAAGGTGCCTAATGACACTGGCAGCCGAACGAAGAGAAACCTCGTGCTCACCGCTGCGCCCGCCGTAAACAATAATAGTTTTCTTGTCATGATCGTGAGGTAATGTGACCACCGTTTATTCCTTAATAATTTAATTTTTGAAGCCCATAGAGAGCAACACTTCTCGCACTTGTGTCTCTTCGTCCCAAGGCATTTTTCTGTCGCCCACAACTATACTTCGCTCGTGACCCTTGCCCAAAAAGGCGACTGTATCTCCGACCTGAGCGATGCCCAACGCTTTCTCAATTGCCAAGCGCCGGTTTGGTATGCACTCAATTGGAATATCCTTTGAGAATAGCCTGGCGCCGGCTTTGATTTGATCAATGATTGCCAGCTCGTCTTCCAATCTGGGGTCTTCATTGGTTAAAACTAAAACCTGCCCATACTGCGCCGCGAGACTGCCCAGCATTGGTCGCTTTTCTTTGTCTCGTTCACCAGCAGATCCAAATACGATTATCAGTCGATTCTTGCAGACTGCAGCAATTTGAGGGAGAATTTTGGCAAACGAACCAGGGGTATGGGCGTAGTCAATCAAAACAGTATAGGGCTGTCCCAGCTTAACCGGAACTAAACGGCCTTTTACTCCAACGAGGCTGGGCAAAAACTTGACTAAATTTGAAACTGAACAGTTGAGACACTGAGAAGCCAAGACCAGTGCTGCACAAACGTTTTCTACATTGAAAGCACCCGGAAAACCTATGCTACAATTTTTAATTGTGCTTTGACCTATGCACAGGTCAAACTGAACTGCATCAGGGCTCTGTACAATGTTAATGGCTCTCAGATAGGCATCAGGTAGAGTAGGTTGTTTGGTGAGATTTAGCTCGCTCTCGTATAGTAAAATATTTTGGGCCTGAAGATGATCAGAACTCGTCTGATAAAACCACTCTGCTTGAGAGTCACCCCTATTAATTACGGCTTTTGGACTTGGAAAGTTGCACGCTAAATTGGCTTGTAGTTTTCTAAAAAGATTTCCTTTGTCATTACGGTAGTTTTCATAAGTACCGTGAAACTCGAGATGCTCGTGGCTTAGGTTAGTAAAGGCTGCCGCCTGAAAAGCAATCTCCTGAAGTCTAGCGGTTTTTTCTGATAGACCGTGCGACGTTGATTCCATAACTACATGGCTAAGCTGCTCGTCTCTCATTCTCGCTAGGATAGAAAAAAGCTCTAAAGGTTCTGGCGTAGATTGCCTTAAATCATTGTCCAAAACGTTGCCACCGTAAGAAATGGCAACTGTCGAAAAAAAACCTGCCTTAATACCGGCTTTGATCAATAACTGCCAGGTAAAAAAAACTGTACTGGACTTTCCGTCAGTTCCAGTTACTCCAACCATTACAAGCTCGTCTTGAGGTCTGCCAAACCACTGTGACGCTGCATAGCTTAGGGCTTCTCGTGTATGTTTTACTCTTACACAACAGGTTCGGTGATGTAGACAAAGCGCGATTGTTTCCGGTGCCAGTTCAAGTTCATGTACAATAGCTGATGCGCCTGCCTTGACCATTTCAGGTATCTGCAAGTGACTGTCATGGTGGTCGCCAACAATAGCAAAAAAAACATTTCCAGTCCTAATTTTCCTGCTGTCTGCACAAAGACCAGTAATTGATATTTTGTCTAAGTCTAGGCCATGCAAGCCAAAGTTTGACTCGGAGCAATTCGCGTAGTGACCAAGGACATATTTAAGATTTTCTCGAGACATATAACTGTATTAAAACCTATTCTTTGGCTTGAAACAACAAGTGAAGAGCGCCTACAAAGAATTATTGTTGGCACCCTTCAATCGCAATTTTTATCTACCGCTGACACTATACAAGTAGCGGAAGTAGTCAGAGTCAGTTGACATTGTCTTATCAAAATTAGCGAGCGTCTTTCTATACGACTCCATTGCACGCCAAAACTGGAAGAAGTCAGAATCCTGCCGATAGGCATCAGAATAAATGCGAGAAGCACGAGCATCTGCTGTACCTTTGATGGTTTCTGATTGACGATAAGCATCAGAAAGAATGTTTTTAACTTCATTCTCCATTTGACCTTCAAGTTCCTTCTTGCGACCTTCACCGACCGATCTATATGCCTGAGCAATTCTATTTCGTTCTGAAATCATACGATCATAAACGTTTTGAGTTACTTGATCGGAGTAGCGAATTTGTCTTACCAAAACATCTATCAACTCAATTCCCAAAGTATCAAGTATCGTTTTAGCTGAGTCATACATACGAAGGCTCAAGTTTCGGCGGCCTTCAGCAGAAGTTAGGTTTTGGTATCGTTCTGCTGTATCAATTAGATTTTTCAACTCTTTGGTCACCAAAGAAGTCTCGTCACCTGATTCAGCAGTAACCAAATTGCCAGTTGCGTAGTTGCTCTCATTGATGATGTTGGAGCTCCGGACTACCGCACTCAAAGAGTTTTCTGCTACAACCGTACGTACGGCTGATTCGAGAACTGCCGTTAGTCTAGAATTAGCGCTCTCAATTGAAATTAGCTTGGAATAGAATACCTTAGGGTCTTTAATACGCCATCGTGCAGTGCTATCAACCCAAACCTCCTGTTTTTCAGAGGTGAGCATTTTGAGCGGATCGCCATCCCAGTTAATAATCTTTCTTGTATAAATGGATACCGTGTCAATAAATGGGAGCTTAAATCCAATTCCCGCATCTTGCCTAACGTCAACTATTTGACCAAAACGAACAATAATTGCTTGTTGACCTTCAGTGAGGATAAAAAATGGGCCAAAAAAGATTAACACGACTGCCAGGATTACAACTGTCACCAAAAGTGCGACTAGTCTATTTCTTTGGACGAGTGTCATTGTGTGACTCCTTTTCTAGCTGGCAAGTTGAGCAACGGCACGGTGTTATCAAGGTTCTTGTCAATTAGAGTTGGTCTGTTTTCAGCGTTTGATTGGCCAAAAATTTCTTCCATCATCTCATTGTAGAGCCGTATGCGCGTGTTGCTTGGGTCGGTCCTATATTGCGTAAGAACAGACAAGAAACGAGCAACATCACCAGTTGCCTTGTTTACACGTTCAGTAGCATAGCCCTGTGACTGTTGGATTACTTGCTGTGCCTCACCGCGTGCTTTGGGAATTTCAGAGTTAAACCTCTGTTTTCCTTCATTTATAAGCTTATTCATATCTTGTTGTGCGCGGTTAACATCGTCAAAGGCGTCAGAAACTTTTCCCTGGGGCGGAACAATACTTTGAAGTTTGACTTCATTAATCTTTACGCCCAATTCATACTTTTCGAACAAACCGTTCATTTTTGTAACGGCAAGATTCTCAATTTCGGTACGAGCCGGCCCAAGAATTGAAAATATAGTGCGGTCTCCAACCAATTCATTGATAACTGACTGAGAAATATCCCTAATTGTCTGAACGCGGTTTTCAACCTTAAATAGCCACTGTAGAGGGTCATAGATATTGTATTGGATTATCCATTGCATCTCAATAATGTTGAGGTCACCAGTTAGCATGATTGCTTCTTCTGGCATGGTTCGGCGAGCGTCAGCATTACCAGCCGCGCCTTGACCGCGAGAACCAAAAACCATGTTTTGAGTAATCTGCGTTGGCACATTATTGTTCTGTTCAATGCCAAAGGGCAATTTAAAATGCAAGCCTGCACCCACAACACGATTAAACTTTCCAAATGTTGTAACGACAGATTCTTCAGATTGGTCGACGATAAATATGCTCGTAAAGGCACCTACGAGCACCAATACCACAAAGACGACCACAATTATAAGCTTGACGCTAATCGGCGGTAGCTTAAATGGTACATTTCCTGACATGAAAGAGCCCATCCATCCTCCTCTTTTTTCATCAAAACAGGGTCTAAACCCACCCTAGATCAATGAGCTTATAAGATACGCTCTGCGGATAGGTAGGGTCAAGGACTCAAAATTACGATTACTTGCACTAGCAAGACCAATTTTACCAAAAAAATTCTTTTCATTTTATGGCAATCCGGCTACTATCCTGTTTATGAGACCGAGAAAGATCCGCATTAGCCCTTCAATTCTTAGCGCCGATTTCACAAGAATTCATGAGGCCGTCTATGCCATCGGGCGCACGAGTGCAGACATGATACATTGTGACGTAATGGACGGAGTCTTCGTCCCCAACTTAACTTTTGGTCCAAAAATGATTGCCGATATGCGATCGCAAACTTCTTTGCCACTCGATGTTCACCTTATGGTTGAACATCCAGAATCATGCTGGCGAGACTATGCTGACGCTGGTGCTGATATAATTACTTTTCACCTAGAGGCATGTCGGCATGCACATCGGCTTATCCAAGCAATCAAAGACGCAAACATTAAAGTCGGAATTAGTCTTGTTCCGTCAACTCCCGTTTCACATTTGAGTGAGATTCTGAAAGATCTTGATCAAGTTCTCGTAATGAGTGTCAATCCGGGCTTTGGTGGTCAGATGTTTATTCAGGCATCAACGGATAGAATTTTTCAGCTCTGTCAACTGAGAAAAAATTTGGCTACTAACTTTGACATTTCCGTAGACGGTGGCATAAATCTTGAGACTGCAAGTCTTGTAAATCGAGCTGGTGCTGATATATTGGTAACGGGAAACGCTTTTTTTTCCGCTACTGACAAAGAGCACTTGATAGCCGGTCTGCGAAAAGCGTAAATGTTTTGTTCTTGTCGAAACAAGAGGAACATCCGAAACTTAAAAAGGGGGCTCGGGTAATGAAAATTCGTTTGTTCTTGATGGGGATATTTTTTGTAGTAGCTTCAGCAGCATTGAATGCTCAGGCCATTCGCTCTGGATTGGATCAAGCCACCACCTTGCTAAATCAAGGCAAAGAGCTGATGCAGCAGGGAAAATACCAAGAGGCGCTCCCTGTCTTTAGGCAAGTTGTGCTTGTACCAGGACCGGCAACAAGCTATGGAGAAGCCTATTTTTATCTTGCCAAAACGCTTTTTGTACTCGCGCGAATCGACGAGTCGGCCAGGAACTTTGAATATTTTATTGATAACTATGCGGACAATAGCAACTTGCATGAAGCCCTTTACCTTAGAGCACGCATTCTGTACTTACAATCAGAGTTCAAGAACGCTGTTGAGGCTTTTGCCTATTTTATAGAAAAGTTTCCGAAATCCATTTTTGTAGCCAATGGCTACTACTGGACCGGTGAGGCACTTTATTCTCTTGGTCAATTTGATGAAGCACGAAAAATGTTTTTATCAGTTGTTCAAAACTTTCCAAATGGTGCTCGCATTGAAGCTGCACGTTATCGACTCTCACTTATAGAACTCAGAAAACGAGAAACTCAGCTGCTTGAGCTGGTAAAGTGGAGTCATCAAGAAAATATTAAAAATCTTGAAGATTTTCAGACAAGGGAAAAAACCTACGAAGAAGCGATCCGCTCTTATCAACGAAAATTGGCAAGTTTGGCCAGCGAAGATTTTAAAGATGAAATTACCAGTCTACAAAAAAAGCTATTGGATGCAGAGACAAAAATACCGGCCTTTGATTCCAGAATCAACGATCTAAACGCCCAATTAAGAAAAAGTCAGTCTGACGCCATTTCAATGAGACAGTCATATAGTTTAGCGCAGGAGAGACTTAAAGCACTAGAAACGCAATTACAAAAGCCCTTCGCCGAAGCTATGCTGGACTTAGAAAGGCAAAAACGTCTATTGGAAGCTAAAGAAGAAGCACTTAAGCTCAAAGAAGCGTCGCTATTGCAAGGAAATATACCGTGAATAAGTACTTGGTAGGCCTACTCGCCGGCCTCCAGTTCCTTTGTTCACTTGTTGTGGTCGACGCTCAGTCTAGCAAGTTGTTTTCTTTGTCATTTGACGACTTCGGTGGTTTCTTTTTTTCAAATTTATACAACCAAGGCGAAAACCAAACTTCATTTCTAAATCCTTCAAACCGAAGACCTGCTACTTTTTACATTCGAGTCAATGGTCACAGCCAAGCGGTTCGTTTAGTCAAACGCAGTTTTGCTGCTAGCAATAGCACCAAAATTGTTGGGCCTGAGTTTCAGACTGACACGATATCTTTTAAACCGCTTTTGTTCAGAAGTCCAAAAGTTGATGGCTTGCTTGGTTTGCGCTATGACGTTAAAAATGAGAGTGGCGCAAGCATTATTGTCAGTATGGTGCTGATTCTTGATACCTGGTTTGGCGAAGCCAGTGGCGTGCATTTTGTCTTGCTAGACGAAAACTCACGAGCTTCTATCACCACAGAAACAACTTTGAATGACAGTAATACCTTGAGGCTTTTGCTATCTAGTAACAGTGATGCTAACAACGTGTTTTCTATGCTTTTTCCAAGTCAAGGGTCAGATTTTAGTGGTATGACCAAGGTGACACTGGCCAACTATGAAAAATTGATTCGATCGCCTTTTACGGTCGAGACTGGCGAGGGCTCCACCTTTAACCTTTTGCCTTTCTCAATAAATGATTCTGCGATCCGAGTTTTTTTTGGCGATATCATAATTCCACCAGGCGGAAGCGTTTCGCGTTATATCATCCTTTCTGACAAAATTTCACTTGAACCCAAGACTGTTGAGAACATAAAAATATTGTTTACTGAAGACGCAGCGCCAGCTATCGTTAACCAAACTGGCAACGCGGGCAATCCAAATACTGATACTAGTCTTACCAGTCGCACAAGTGTAGATGAAATCCTAAAAGAAATTGATCAATTGCAGTCGAGACCAAACTACTCGCAAGCAGAGCTCGAACGACTATTGAGAAGGCTGCAGGGTGCACAACGCTAATGGTCTTGGGAATATGAGCTATTTATCATGAATGTAGCCGACGATGAACTTAAAACCGCAAAAAAGCTCTACCAGCAAAAAAAATTTTCAGAACTCATAAAGCTTTTGGCATCGCATGTATTTATATACCGCCAAGTGGCTGAATATTTTAAATTAATTGGGCTTGCTTCCTTACAACTTAACGATTTTGCAGGAGCGCATTCTTATCTACTGCGTGCCAACGACTTAAAGCCAGAGTGTTTTGAAGTCCAAACCGGTCTAGCCTGTACTTTTCTACAAAGACGAGACGAGACCAACGCAGTGAGTATTTTGCTAAAACTTCAGGAACAAAAGCGTCATAAGGCTTTTGCTGAAAATTTTCTAAATTTCATTCGTAACCACTCTGGCGCCGATTGGAGCAAACTGGCTCAATCGGATCAGCTGGCTGATTTTTTTCCCCACATATCCTTTAATCTGATGCGCTTTTTGGTGCAACATCATTTGGCAGTGTGGTCAGGCATAAGTGCTGTTGCCGTCTTGGTGACAGTTTTGAGCATAGTCAATCTTGAGCAACAAGCATCGGATAGGTTTAGGGACATAACGCTAAAGCAGAATTTGGACCCAGCGCTTTTGAAAGAAAGCGAAGCTAAGCTGCTATCTACTGACGAGCTGTTTTCTAAGTTAAAGTATGCAATTCCAATTACGCAACTCAATCAGACAGAGCAGAACAAGCTTTTTGCAGATACAAGCAACTATTTTAACCAATACCGAGACAATCTTGCCCGACAAAGTGCTAACAAAATTCTCCTCGCAAATGCTAACGATGTTTTGGTGCAAAAGCTCAAGCAGCTGACCATCTACTTTCGTGAACCAAATTTTGTCAACTTTCGAGACAATGTTGACTACAAAGACTTAGTCAAAGCACCTTGGTACTTTGCTGGCTGTTATGTGCGCTGGACAGGGAAGGTTAGTAATCTTTTAGTAAAAGAAGATCAAATATCTTTCACCCTCTTGAAGGGCTACGAGAAGGGGCGACTGGTAGAAGCTGAAGTTGATGTTAAGCTCTACTTTCCTATCCAGCTTTATAACGACGCCGCCATTGAGCTGATTGGCCAAGTTAATCTTGATCGAATCACCAAAGGGTTGTTCTTTCTCAAGGCTATCTCAATCCGCCAAATTCGACCGTCTGTTCTATGACGCAGATGGTAACGAGCCAGTGAGCTCCAATTTTTTTCTTAAAAGAAGAGCTTCAAACCGCCAAAATAATTGTCCACATCAAAGTCGTCAAAGAACGGTGTCAGTGATTTTTGTTGGTGCACGCGCATAATTAACTCGGCCGCGAGTTTTGCAGCTGATACTACATGCAGGTAAGGCATTTGGCTGCGAACATAGTCAGTAATTTCAATGCTGTCGGTTGCCACAACGTTGTTCAACAAACCCTCTTGATAGAGCTGATTGAGTCGCTTAATCGCAGGGTCGGAGAAAACAGCGTGTACAATCGCAATATTAACTTTAGCAACTTTTCTATTCTTTAGCTCTTTGACAAGTGCATACACAGAACCTGCCGTGTCAATCATGTCATCAACAATCCAAATTTCTTTTCCTTCAAGTGCGATGTCAGAAAGTATACGAATTGACTCCACGGTGTTCTGTTGATTGTAGTCACGTTGTTTGTGTGCAATCACTAAGGGTGCGCCAAAGGCCTCAGCATACTTTTTTGCAAGCTTCTCACCACCTGCGTCAACCGAGCAAAAAGCCCAGTTGGAACGAACATGGTTACGTAGATTTTCTTGGTCACCTATAAACTGACTTGCAATAAACTCCTTTACCAAGGGAGTCGCTGGCACATCGTCAATTGCACATAAGAGCGGATCAATCGCTGATCTACTTTTGTCGGAATGTAGTTGAAAAGTTATAATATGATCAACACCGAGACTAATCAGCGTTTTAGTGTGAACCCAAAAGCCAACCGAGTTGCGTCGTGTGGTTCTATCTGAACGGCTTGAGCTAAAGAATGGTTCTACCAAGGTAATTCGCCCGGCATCTGACCGCTTGATAGCATCAACAGCGTGGTAGAGCTCCATCTTATTTTCATCAAGTGGAATGCCTTGAGAATTTCTACCCGCGCCAGCAATTAAGAAAACGTCTTTGCCACGAAGCGACGAAAGTATTTCAACTTCCATTTCGCCGTCAGCAAATTTTACACAACGCATCTTGCCGATAAAGTCCTTGGCATATGATTTGTTGTGGAGTTCTGGAAAACTTAGTAGTTGATAGGCAACCTTCGATGCAAAATCAGTCATCGAGCGGGTCGCAAGCACAAGTAAATCGCCTCTCATAATTGTTGGTCATTGTAGAGAATTGTTAGCGATTTGTCAAAAGGCTTGTTATTGAGAAAGTTTGCTCGCTTGACGACAAAATTGGCCTATCGGTATACTGATAAAATCCGCAGTCGTTCCGGCCGCGTATTATATCAGCAGAGTAACTAGGCCGGGGAGGAATCATGGCAAAGAAAGAAATGAAAGAAGCAGTACAGGTTGTAACTGTTGGAGCGGAAAAAGTTAAGGCACTTGAGGTTGCTCGTTCGCATATTGAGCAGCAGTTTGGCAAGGGCGCATTGATGAAGCTAGGGTCGGGTAATCAAAATCTTAACATTGAAGTCATATCCTCAGGAGCAATCGCAATTGACGAGGCTCTTGGTGTAGGTGGGTTTCCTAGGGGAAGAATAATTGAAATCTTTGGTCCAGAGTCTTCTGGAAAAACAACTTTGGCATTGCATGTTGTAGCCGAAGCACAAAAACAAGGTGGTATTGCCGCTTTTATTGATGCAGAACATGCACTTGATCCTGTCTATGCCAAAAATCTTGGCGTAAACACTGAGGAGCTGTGGGTTTCGCAACCTGACAACGGAGAACAAGCGCTTGAAATAGCTGAAAGCTTAGTTAGGTCCGGCGCTGTGGATGTAATTGTGGTGGATTCTGTAGCTGCTCTTGTTCCACAGGCCGAAATTCAAGGCGAGATGGGCGACAGTCACGTTGGCTTGCAAGCAAGATTGATGAGTCAGGCGCTGCGTAAACTCACTGGCACTATTTCAAAATCAGGCACGTGCCTTATTTTTATCAATCAAATCCGCATGAAGATTGGTGTCATGTTTGGGAATCCCGAGACTACTACAGGCGGCAACGCGCTTAAGTTCTATGCCTCAGTGAGAGTTGAGGTAAGACGGGTAGAAACGATTACGCAAGGCGCGGACAACGCGGTTGGTAATCATGTTAGAGTCAAGATTGTAAAAAATAAGGTTTCACCGCCCTTCAAAAAGGTAGATGTGGACATATTTTTTGGAAAAGGCATTTCTGCTTTATCTAGTTTGATTGATATTGCAGTTGCTCACGAATTGATACAAAAGAGTGGTAGTTGGTATTCCTATGGAGAGGAACGTATTGGTCAGGGAAAAGACAATGCGCGCGAATTTTTGGAAAAGAATCCAACTATAGCAGCAGAAATAGACAAAACTCTGCGTTTGAAGCTTTTTCCTTATCATTACAATAAAGAAGGCATTGCTAAACATGCGTCTAGTGACAACCTGCAAGAAAAGTCTCCGCCGAAGGCGCCTAGTGCGGGTGCAAACGCCAAGGCCACTGTTGCAAAGTCGCTTGAGTCAGCTGCACCGAGTGAGGACCTTTTCTGATACAAAGCGAGCAAACCGTATTCATTGGAATTGGTGGAAACCTAAAAACAAGTGGCCTGGCCATTGCCGCAGCTTTGACAAAATTCAAAGCTGACGGTTTTCTTTTGAAAGTATCTTCTCTCTATAAGTCCGCTCCGCAAGACTATCTTGAACAAGATGATTTTCTAAACTGCGTAGCAAAACTACACTGGCAAACTAACTCTGTTGATTTGCTGGAGTATCTACAATCGATCGAATACGCTGCAGGTCGAAGGCGGAGTGAGCAAATAGCAAAGGGTCCTCGTGTTCTTGACCTTGATATTCTTTTATTTGGTGACCAAATTATTGATACTGAGAGACTGAAAGTTCCCCATAAACAGATGCACCAGCGACGCTTTGTGCTTGAGCCACTGCTTGAGCTGGCAGCGGATATCAAAGATCCTGTTTCAAAAAGGCAGTACAAGAACTTCCTCGAAGCCTGTGCAAGTCAAGCTATTTACTCAAAACGGAGCATTCTGGTACACTGATCCACTCGTATGAAAAACACAGCAGAAATAGATCAAGAAAAGTCTGAGGGCGATTCCTATCGCATTCACCTGCAAGAATTTGAGGGGCCGCTAGACTTACTGCTTTTTCTTATTAAAAAAAACGAAGTAAACATCTACGATATACCGATTTCGCGCATCACAGAACAGTATCTTTTATACATTAAGTTCAATACGCGCGTTGATTTAGAAAATATAACTGAGTTCTACCTGATGGCAGCGACTCTGATCTACGTTAAATCAAGAATGCTGCTTCCAGTAGAAGTTGATCTTGAACAAGAAATGGATGACCCACGAAAAGAGTTGGTCGAGCGCCTAATTGAGTATCAAAAATATAAAAAGTTGTCGCAGCTGATGTCAGAAAAAGAAGAAGAGGCTGAGTGGTACATTGAACGCAGAAAACTGCAACAACCATTCAATTTTGCCGACGACCAACAGTTATGGGAGCAGATTGAGGTCTGGGATCTACTGAAGACTTTCTCAAGTGTCATGAAGGGATTAAGTCCCGAGCGAATCATCAACCTTTACGAAGAGGTTTCGGTTAATGAAAAAATCAGTTTGATCAATGAGCTCTTGGAACTAAAAGGGTTTTTACTCTTTACTGAGTTGATTACCAGGTCTGAGTCGTTGATGGAAATTATTTGCGCCTTTTTGGCCGTTCTTGAGTGCGTTAAAGTGCGAAGAATTAGAATTCTACAAAACAAAATTTTTGGGGATATTCGCATAGAGGCCCGGGCGCAAGAATTGCACGATACTGAATATACTGAGGTACCTGGAGAGGAGGAATGAAACTGGAAAAGGAAATGGCAATTCTCGAAGCGCTTCTGTTTCTTGAAAACGAAGCTGTTGACAGCAAAACACTTTCGAGGTTAAGTGGCATTCCACTTCAAGCGGTTGAGCAAATTCTGGTGCAGATCAAAGAGCACTTTGACTTGGAACAACATGGAATCGAGTTAGTACAACTGGGAAGCGGCTATACCTTTGCTCCCAAAAAAGACCTTTGGGAAAATTTAAAGGACCGATACGGAAAAAAGAACGAACAGAAGCTTTCTAAAGCTTCGATGGAAACATTGTCTATAATTGCCTACTCCCAACCAGTAACAAGGCCCGAGATTGATAGTATACGGGGCGTTTCTTCAGACGGGAGCATAAAAATGCTCTTGATGCGAAATTTGGTTCAAGAGGTTGGCAAGAAAGACGCACCAGGCAGACCGATCCAGTATGGGACAACACGGGAATTTCTTAAAGTTTTTAGACTTACAAGCATTTCTGAACTACCAAAACTTGGGGATATTGAAAGGGAAAGATTTGAACTCAATTGACGACGAAGGAAATGACTTTGAAGCAACAAAACAAGAATTGGTAAAAAAAGACTGGGATTTCAAGAAAGAAGAAATCGAAGACAATCTTCAGTCAATTAGACTGCAAGTGTATCTGTCACATGCCGGTATCTCTTCGAGACGGGCAGCTGAAGAAATCATTGAATCCGGAAAAGTACGCGTTAACGGTAAAATCATCAAAGAACGCGGTCACCGTGTGCTTACCAGCGATGAAGTCCGTCTCGATGGTAAAATTATCCATCTTGTCCAAAAAAAAATATACGTCGCTCTCAACAAACCCGAAATGTTTGTTTGCACTAACGACGATCCGGAAAACAGGAGTCTGGCTGTTGATCTCATCCATAGTTATCACGATTTGAGACTATTCTCTGTTGGCAGACTAGACTTTCTGTCTTCAGGTTTGATCATTTATACCAATGATGGCAATTTTGCCAACACGGTTGCACATCCGCGATCAGGAATCGAAAAAGAGTATGAGATTGAAGCTCGAAAAGAAATCACTGATGACTTCCTCAATGAATTTGTAAAGGGTATCCATGCTGCTGGTGAGAAGTACCAAATCAAATCATACAAAAAGTTAGCTCCTCGTAAGGTTTCGCTTGTACTCACTGAAGGAAAAAATCGAGAAATTCGCAATGCTTGTGCAGCCCGTAAGGTAACTATAAAGTCACTAAAAAGAGTACGTATAGGAACCTTAAAAATAGGAAATCTCGCGCTTGGCGCCTACCGTTTGCTCAGCCAGTCTGAATTAGAATGGTTTATGTCCCAATCAAAGAAGGGAAGTCATGGTCGTCGCCATTGATGGCCCTGCAGGAGCAGGCAAAAGTTCAGTTGCTCGTTTTGTAAGCCAAAGTCTGGGTTTTACCTATCTCAACTCCGGAAGTCTTTATCGTGGGATTGCCGCGCTCTGTATTCGCAGCAAGCTGGCCCATAGCGAAGAAGAGATTTTAAAGCTGTCCAGACAGATCCAATTTTCCTTTAAGGATGACCAACTCTATAATGGGTTTGAAAATATCGAGGGACTGCTTCGGACTGACACTGTTGATGCCTTGGTTTCTGAGGTAGCTGTATTTCCTGAACTACGAATAAGTGTAAATCAAATATTGATTGAGCAAAGCAAAAATAAAAACGTTGTTGTCGAGGGACGAGATATGACAACTGTGGTCTTCCCCAACGCAGAAATCAAGTTCTACCTCGACGCACATTCATCAACTCGAGCCCTTCGCAGACACGCTCAAGGAACAAGTCAACTTAGCATCCTTGACATCGAAAGTTCAATCAAGCAAAGAGATAGTGCAGATCAAAACCGCGAAATTGGTCAGCTCAAAATTGCAAGCGACGCCGAATATATAGACACTACAGGCTTGACGATCCAACAAGTTTGTGCAAGAGTAGTCCAATCCATCCAAGGATACTTATTGCGGCAGGAGAAAAGTTAAGGACATGGCACATAAGGCATTGAACGGTACAAACGGACCTATTTCTGGGTCTCAGCAGGAATTACAGGAAGAGTATTTAAAATCTTTGGATGAGCTTGAAGCCGGGCAGCTTGTCGAGGGGACAGTTGTTGCACTCAGTGATGAGCACGTTTTTGTTGACGTTGGATACAAATCAGAAGGAAAAATCCTTCTTGATGAGTTTGATGTCAAGCCAAAAAACGGTGATAAAATTCAAGTTGTATTGATTACAAAAGAAGGCCGTCATGGCGAAGTTGTTGTTTCAAAGCGAAAAGCAGATGAGAAGGTCTCTTGGCGAGATCTAAAAGATGCGTTTCAAGAAGGCCAAGCAGTACCCGGCAAGGTTGTTAAGATTGTTAAGGGCGGCTTTGAGGTTCTCTTGATGAAGGCCAGTAAAGCATTTAACCCCATTTCTAAGATGGATCTATTTCGCATAGAAAACCCCGAAACTTATTTAAATCTGGAATCTACTTTTTTAATCGAGCGCCTTTTTCATGAGGGAAGAATAAACATTATTGTTTCTCGCCGCGCTTGGTTAGAAAAAGAAGTAGCAAAAAACAAGTCTGAGTTTTTTGATAGCAAAAATGAAGGTGATACCGTAGAAGGTGAAGTTAAGTCTTTTACCAGTTTTGGCGCCTTTGTTGACCTTGGTGGATTTGACGGACTACTTCACATTAATGATATGAGCTGGGGCCACGTAACAAGGCCAAAAGACTATGTTAAAAAAGGTCAAAAACTACAGCTAATCGTTTCAAAACTTGACAAAGAAACACAAAAAATCAACCTTTCTCTAAAGGAAACTACAGCTAATCCTTGGGATTCTTTTAATGACCGTTATCAGGTCGATGACGTGATAAAAGGTAAGGTTACTAAACTAACTGACTTTGGTGCTTTTATAGAACTTGAGGAAGGTATTGAAGGTCTTGTCCATATCTCAGAATTGTCTTGGACCAAGAGAGTCAAGAATCCCAAAGAAATCCTAAAGGTTGGTGATGACGTCGAGGCCAAGGTGCTCGGCTTTGACCTCGAAGCAAGAAAAGTCTCTTTGGGAATGAAGCAGATCATGACTAATCCTTGGGATAGCATCGATACGCTGTACCCCGTAGGTACTAAACTTACAAGAAAAGTAAAAAAAATTACCCAAAATGGAGCGTTCATAGAGCTTGAAGAAGGTATTGATGCCTATTTGAGTCTTGATGATGTGTCTTGGACTAAGAAACCAAAGTCAATGAACCAAGTTGTTCAAGAAGAGCAGGATATTGAAGTTGTGGTAATTACAGCTGATCCTGAACACAGAAATATTCGTGTTGGAGTTAAACAGCTATCTGACGACCCTTGGACAAGTCTCAAGGCCAACTTCCCAGAAGGAAGTGCCATCAGCGGAGAGATTACTAATATTACTGATTTTGGCATGTTCGTTCGTATTGCAGGCGGAATCGAAGGTTTGATTCCAAAGTCTCATATTTGTGATACTCGGTATCAGAACGCGGATGAAGAAATCAAAAAATTTAAATCCGGAGATACAGTAAAGGCAATCGTAGCAGAGATTCAACTGTCCAAACAAAAATTGTCATTGTCTTTAAAGGACTTACAGCGCCAAGTTGAACAAAGTGATTTTGCCAAATACCTGCATGATGCCGACGGTGAAAAAAGTACCATGTCACTAGGTGACTTTATCAAAAAAGAAGACTAGTAGCGAGATTAGTTGATTGAGCATAGAATCGGAATTGTTTCACTGCTTTAGAAAGGATCATTTGGCCATTATTGGTGTAAATGATCCTTTTTTTTGGCGAATGTTAAATGACGTGCTTATCCATTTGGGATTGACAGCCGACGATCTCAGTCTTGATGGTAGTTTGTTGACGCTATTAATCTCCAGTAAAACTGAGGTTGACTTAATAGCGTTGGCTTATCTGAATGACTTGATGCAGTATCTCTTTCACAAAATATTCATAGAGATGTCCTTTAGCATCACTACGGATAAAAAGAAGGCATTGCTATCTGTAAGTGTTCCTTGCCCAAGTCTCGAGCATGATTTTAAAAAGCTAGAAAAGATGGCTCATAGCAAGCTTCCCGTGTTTATTAGTGGCGACACAGGAGTAGGCAAGTCCTTTCTTGCTTCCTATATTCACGAAATATCACAGTGCATCGGTGAAAAAGTGGTAGTTCCACTGGCTACGCTTCCAAATGATTTGTTTGAAGCTGAGTTGTTTGGCACAGTCGCAGGTGCCTTTACCGATGGTGTCTATGACAGAAAGGGTAGGGTGGGGCAAGCAATTAACGGAACCCTGATCTTAGAAGAGATTTCGGATGCGTCACTTCAAGCCCAATCTAAGCTTTTTGAAATTCTTGATAGTGGTATGTATAGGCCACTTGGTGCAGGCCATGACAAGCCGAGTCGTATAAAAATTATAGTTACTTCTCGGTTTCCCTTGGAAACCTTGCTCAGCAAAAAAGTAATCCTGCCGGATCTTCTGTTTAGACTTAATGCTCTTCAGATTAACCTGCTTCCAATTTCTAAACGACCAGAAGATATTTTGCATACGGTAGAACAGTTTGTCACTGAGCGGGGATTGGATGCTATGGCTAGAACTAAGCTAATGGATACCTGTCTTTCAGGGGCGTGGCCTGGGAACTTCAGAGAACTTAAGGGGTACTTGGAGACTCTAAATATAGAAGAAACTAAGACCACGAGTGCGGTAGAAAGCACGCAAAAAACGCTAAGATTCCGACTTGATCGCTACAAAAAAATTGTACTGTATGATACAATCCTTCAGTGTAATGGAAACATCACTCAAGCTTCGAAGGAGCTTGGAATTCAAAGATCGTATCTAAGTAGATTGGTCAACGAAAAAAATAAAGATTAATGACTTGACGCAAGTACTAGGAGTTACAGATGGCGCATGTTGAAAAAATTGGTTTTGCCGAAAGAATATCTCACTTTGTAGAAAAATACCGAACGATAGTCATTGTCTTTTCCTTACTTATAGTGGCCGTCGTTACCTTTCTTTTTGTAAATGATCTTAATACTCAAAACTTAAACATGCAAACTTCTGTGGCGATAGAAAAGATTGAACAAACTTATTCTGAATGGGAAATTGCAGAGGAAGGTGTTAAAGCGACATCAGAAGCTGGGCTTATTGTGGTTCTTGATGAAGCCGCGCAGAAAGATGGTGCCTTAAAACAGTTTGCATTGTACTATAAGGCGCGTTATTCTTTCCAGAAAAAACTGTTTAATGAAGCCTATGATTTATTCCTGCAGTCAGCAAGCGTACTCGAGGCTTCCTTTCTTTCACCGAGCGCAGTCTATCTCGCGGCTGTATCCGCTGAAAACGCCAACGAAATAGAAAAAGCTAAGGCATTATATAACCAAATTAGCTCCGGTGACTCTGAGAAGAACACTTTTGTACCACGGGCATTGTTTTCGATGGGCAGAATACTTGAATCCGAAAAAAAGTACAAAGAGGCTGAATCCTTCTATCAGCAAGTAGTAGATAAGTTTAATGTAAGCAATTGGACAAAACTAGCGAAGAACCGTATAATTTTCTTGAAAGCAAATTCGCTACTGTAATTAGCGCAAGTACTTAAAGGAGAATTCAGATGAGAAAAAGTCAATTTCTTAATCCGAGATACTTCTCGTTTGTAATAGCGATTGTGATCTCAGTCATAGTTTGGGTTTCCCATTCGACCATACTTTTTAGTAACCTAAACTATACGGTTCTTGATACACTTTTTGCGTTTAAAAGTACTCAGCAGGAAGAAGGAAGCGATTTCTCTAGCAAGATTTCGGAGGACATTCTGCTGGTCGGCATTGATGACGACAGCCTCTTGGAATTTGGTCGTTGGCCATGGGCTCGGCATAGGCATGCTAACTATTTAAACTTCCTTAGTCGCATCAACAATCAAGACAACAGAGAGAGTGCAGCTTTCTTGGATATTTTCTTTTTTGAACCATCCGAGCAAAGTGAAAACGACCTGCTTTTGGCTCAAGCTATAAAGGATAATAAAAAGGTTTTCTTGGAAACCACGCTTGACGTGCAGGTTCTTGATGGTGAGCTGCAGACATTTACACAAGAGAATCTTAGTAAGGTAATCGAACAATTTGGTGTCATAGAGTCTATTCAGGGTGACACCAGTCAGATGCAGCCTTTTATGAGCGGGCACGCGCCGTTGCAGCCCTTTGCTACAGCCAGTAAAGGTATTGGGCATGCAAGCTATCAACCTGATGAAGACCAAACGTTTCGAAGGCATTTGCTAATAACCAGGGTTTCTCAATTGCAAGAAGAAGTAAGGCTCGACGATCTACCAAAAATGAAGCTTGACCTAAGTCTCAATTTTGAACGCTTTGCTTGGACTGACAAATATGGCGCAAGTCACCAAATCAAATGGCCTCTAGAAGAGGGTGCGTTTGCAGAACTAAAAACCTTAATTGAACGGGATGGGGTAGCGATCAACGAAGACTTTGATGAGTCTGGCTTGGCCACTTCGAGCTCATTCATGATTGGGCTCTATAGAGACTACTTTATGCCCTCGATTAACCTAGTACTGGCACTAAATTACTTTAACAAGAAGCTTAGTGACATAGAGGTTATCATCGGTGAACATGTAAAGATTTCAAAGCCGTCTAAGTTTAATTCAGAATCAGGACAGTGGGAAGACTACCGAATTCGAACCAAGAAGGCGACCTATGACAGTGAAGGCAATGAATTATCTCCAGCTGAATTTAATCTAGTCCCAGAAATTCTAATACCAATTGACAACAGAGGGCGGATGCTTATTAATTTTCTTGGGCCAAGAAGCATCCCCGGTGGAAGGCAAACTTTTCCACTTCGGTCTTATCGTGGCTATGCAAATAAGCCAAGTAATCCAGACCCTGACTCTTGGAGAGCTTCTTCAATCCGGCTGGAAAACAAAATCGTCATGGCCGGTCCATTCTCGCTTGGTATGGCGGAGGATGAAAAAAAGACGCCATTTGGAACCATGTTTGGCGTTGAGGTACATGCTAACGCCTTGAATACAATTTTGATGAACAACTTTATTCATACAGTACCAGATAGTCTCTCGTTTCTATTGCTTTTCTTGTTATCGGTCTTAGTTGCTTTCTATACCTCTCGTTTGGGTACACATTGGTCAACACTCATTACTTTACTGCTCGTAGTTGCATATTTTCTGTTCTCAAGCTTGGTCTTCGACAGTGAGGCTTTGCTCTTTGATTTTGCGTCTCCAACAATTGCAGTTCTACTAACCATGTTGGGGGTCATTGCATACAGAGTAATGACCGAAGAAAAAGAAAAACGCAGAATTCAGTCAATGTTTGGAAAGTACGTCAGCAAGGAAATGGTTGACAGTATGATAGCCACCGGTAGACAGCCGGAGCTTGGCGGAGTAGACAAGGAAATAACCGTACTGTTCTCTGATATTAGAGGATTTACTACCTTGTCAGAATCAATGTCACCACAAGAACTTGTAAACCATTTGAATGAATACTTGACTGAAATGACCGATATAATCTTTGAGTTCAAAGGGACTCTTGATAAATATGTTGGCGATGAAGTGATGTGTTTCTGGGGAGCCCCCTTGCCACAAGAGGACCATGCACTGCTGGCGTGCAAGTGTGCCCTCAAGCAAATGGAACGACTGAATGAACTCAATGCTAAATGGCCACCCGAGAAACGAATTGACATTGGTATTGGTCTAAACTCAGGGATTATGACCGTGGGAAACATGGGTTCGCCTGGTCGCCTAAACTATACTCTAATGGGTGACAACGTAAACCTCGGTGCGCGTCTTGAAGGAACCAATAAACAGTACTTTACGCATATAATTATCAGTGAGTATACCTATGGATTAGTTAAGGACAAAGTTATTGTCAGGGAACTAGATAACATCCGGGTCAAGGGCAAGAACAAACCGGTAGTAATTTTTGAGTTAATTGATGTGCTTTAAAATAAGCCACATGATGACAGCTCTAGATATCGTAATAGCAACAGTTCTGTTATCTTGTGGTTTACCTGATCCAGTTGATCTTCTAAAAGAACCTAAGACCGAGACATCAAGTGAAGGAATTAAAGTTCTTGTAAGTTGCACCAATGACTATAAACAATACGGGCTAAATTTCTATTACTATATTTACAATGCGGATGATGATAGTTCTGCGGGACTAGTGCATAATCAAAAGATTCAGACAATTCTGACTTCAACTGCCGCAGTAGATGTCACAGCCTCAAGTGCGGCATATTCGCTGTCAAAAAGTGAGAACTTTGCTTTGGTACTCACTAGTGACGTATTTACGATGGATCTTCTCAGTCTTAACCCTCCGTTGGCACTAAGGCAATTGGGTGATCCTTTGATCACAGAAGAACGGTCCCTTGTGATCAACTCTAGTAGTCCAATCAATTTTTTGAAGTTAATTAACAGCGTTAGTAGTTCTCAAGAGTATATTTTAGTCCGGTTGGATCAAAGCAGATTCTATCGTGATAGAATTGTAGAACAGTTGAACACTGTTGAGCCAAATTTGCAACCTTTAGATATTAGAAACAGAAATCTCGATACAAATAAACCGTTCTACGTTTCATTTTTCATAGCAAGTTCCGCGCTAACCTTCGTTTCGGGACCTGTAACATTGTACTCAATACCAGTCGGATTTGGCTTCTTTAAAATACCTGAGGTAGATCCTTCGTGAGCTTGTTTCTAGTTCTGCATATTTTTCTCTATATCTTGGCTTGCTCATCTATGACTGCTCTTATAATTGGCTACTTTTTCGAGCCACTACGACATGAGTTTGTAATTTTTTTCATCTTGTCAGCAATCTTTACCGCAATAGGCACACTTTTTTCACTATTGTTCTCAAATACAATTAATGTTCCTGTTTTTATCGCTAGGTATCTTGTACCTGTTGTGTTTAGCATCCTTGGAAACACCTTCTATATTCGTATTAGATTCAACAACACTGACCATTAGTGTGTATAATGTATATTCTGTCTACTAAGATGGCTGGTGGATCAATTAGAAAACGATGCCGTGTTGCATTAGAATTGATAACGATAGTTGTTGACGCTGTTCAATAGTCCGATCGCAATCATTGAGCTTAGTAAGGCCGAACCACCATAGGATAGAAAAAGAAGTGGGATCCCAGTTATCGGCATTAGACCAATAGTCATACCTATATTGACCAAATAGTGGAAAAGCAACAAAGAAGAAATGCCTGTTGCAATTGATACACCAAAAAGATCACGCGCTTTGCTTGCGATATAGAATCCTCTTAAGATCAAAACTAAGTACATAGCAGAAATTAACAAGCCTCCAACAAACCCAAATTCTTCGCTAACGATCGAAAAAATAAAATCGGTACTTTGTTCTGGCAAGTACCTCAAATGACTCTGTGTGCCCAGAAGAAATCCTTTGCCCCAGAATCCACCGGAGCCAACTGCTGTGATTGATTGGATTATGTTCCAGCCAGCTCCGCGTGCATCGATTTGGGGATCAAGAAAGACGACCAAGCGCTTTATTTGATAATCTCGCAGTACCTCTCGAGCCGCAAGAGACAACAAATATGACAGAAGCACTATCAAGACTACATAGCATATCCAATAGAAATAGTTTTTCTTCAGAATGCGCAGCGAGATAAAGCTGACTATGACGATTCCGGCCAAGGCGGAAATTAAAATAACGATGAGTTTTCTATCGTTGAAGACAGACATCCAAGCGATTCTTCCGTTGTAAAGATATTTGTCCCAGGATGGTAACAAAACGAATAAGGCTGTTAGCACGAATATTAGAGATAAAAAGAGCACATATCTGCTTGGATAGTTGGCGAGATAGCAGACAAATAGAAAAATAGGAATAAATACTAGCGAAGTACCAAGATCTGGCTGAAGTAGAATAAATAGTATTGGAAGCGCGACGACCAAAAGGTTATTTGTAAAACTAAATAATTTGTTGGTTCTAATGGTGGTTTTGTCTATTCTTTTTGCGAGATAGAGAATAGTGGCGATTTTTAAGAACTCCGATGGTTGGATACCCAACTCGCCTATTCCAATCCAACTTTTGGCTCCATTCACAACCTTTCCGGAAAATACCGTTATCAATACAAGTGTTAGAAAAAATAAGTAGTAGTAGACGCTAAACTCCCGGTGAAACTCATATTTGACTAAGGAGAAGACGACATATAGTGCTAAACCAAGTACAGCCCAAATTATTTGCTTCAACCACTCGTTTGAAACCAATGTACCATCTGAGTTTATCCCGCTCGAGTAGATAAAGAAAATACCAATTATCACCAAACCAAAGAGAGGCAAAAAAAGATACGGATCAATTTTTAGGTTCAATGATGGTTTATTCATTCAAAATTGTATCCTGACTCAAAGAGAAAATTTCCGGTTGTGACAAGTACCACAAGGGCTGCAGATCTTTGACAGTTTGTTCATAGTTAAGACCTGTAAAGATACCGTGATAGATTAGATTGGCGGCCTTTGGCGCCCACCAATCCCAAATGTTGACGGCGTCAACCCAAACAGCTACTACGTAGACATCTTCAATACTCTGATAGTCATATGGTGCAAAGGCGACAAACCAAGAGTGTTTGGTTTCTTCAAACCCGGTTTGTGCTGTTCCGGTTTTTCCTGCAATCTTCACCGCCTTGGTAGTTATTACTTCTTTTGCTGTTCCATCAGTAATTACCAAACGCATAGCCTCTCGCACCTGTTGATACACATCTTTTCTCAATTGGAGATCATAAAGAACTTTTTTTTGATTCTCTAAGACAACGTCATAGCTTGAAGAACTTCTTATTTCTTTCATTAAGTGGGGTTGGTACACTATCCCTTCATTCACAATCCCTGAGACCATGTTTGCAAGTTGCAATGGTGTGGTAACAAGGTAGCCCTGCCCGATACTCAAGTTTACCGTGTCACCGCCAACCCATGCTACTCCCGTGTTTTCCTTCTTCCACGCAGCATTGGGAACAAAACCTGCAACCTCTCCGGGCAAGTCAATCCCCGAAAGTTGTCCAAAACCAAATAGCTCCGCGTATCTTGCTATTTTTTCTACTCCAAGATGTTCAAGACCTAAGGTATAATAGTAAATGTTGCATGACTCAGCCAAAGCCGAATACAGATTCATGTAACCGTGCCCAGTTTTTAAGTGGTCATTGAATCTTCTATTTCCAATTTGCAGCCAACCTTTGCACAGGATAGTAGATGACTTTGGAAAAGCATTTTCTTGAAGACTTGCTGCGGTCATAATAATCTTGAATGTCGATGCTGGAGCAGCCGCCGATTGTATAGCTCGGTTTAGGAACGGACTCCTTTGGTCCCGTTGAAGATTGGCAAATTGGCCTTGTGTATCATCAGAGTAGAAACTGTTTGGATTGTAGCTTGGATATGATACCAAAGAAACTATTTCACCACTTGATGGTTTAATAACCACAGCTGCCCCTACCCGATTACCTAGTGCTCGAACCGACAGTTCCTGAATCCTTTTGTCTATAGAAAGTACTAAGTGGTTGCCAAGTTCGGGTGGTATGATTGTCGTCTCAAGATTGTCAACTCCCTTTCCGCGAGCGTCAACTCTTTGAAAGACGATACCATCTTTTCCCCGTAAGACGTCATCATATACTTTTTCTATTCCATTTTTGCCAACCAAAGAGTTTCTAGTGTATCCTTGATTAAAAAGTACTTGAATTTCCTCCGGTGTAATTTCTCCAATATAACCTAGCACGTGGGACAAATTGTGAGACAGGTTATACAATCGCTTACTGCGTTGGCTCCAAGAGATGCCTGGAAAATCATCTACTCGCTCGGCAAAATAGACAAGATCTCTATAGGAAATATCTTTCCTTAGTTCTATTGGTTTGTAGAACTTAAGATTTTTTGGAAGCATGTTGAGAAAATGGTCGACAGGAACATTAAAGTATGCTGAAAGACTGGTGAGTACCTGACGAAGTTGAAGTTCACTACCAAAATCAGGCAAAAGATTTAGAGAATAGCTGGTAAAACTACTAGCTATTGGTGAATCAAAGTTTCTGTCATAAATTTCACCCCTTTTGGCAAAAATAGTGTCTGATCGACTAGAACTTTGCCTAGACGCCTGCTCAAAATGGGCTTTTTGAACAACTTGCATTGAATATAATCGCCCGAGGTATAGCAGTGCAACAAATATTGAAAAAATGCCTGCTGCAATAAATCTTAATCTGTTGGCTCGATTGAAACCAACTTCCTCTGCGCTCATAGACTTTTATACCCACGCTGTTGAAACACTTTGTCCATGAGTCTAAGCAGGAGAAAAATTAAAGGCGAAAGTACAATTGTGGAAAAGAGCTCAAAAAGATGATTTAACGTAAAAAGTTGATCGGTGATAAAATTGAGGCCAAGTACCCAAGACAATATGAGGATCAAGACGAATCTAGACAGCATTGAGACTGAGACTATTAGCAAGGGTATAAACAAAAAATCGAGTTTGACGACGTTTACAAAGCGACCTATGGCGTAACCAGACAATGACATTACGAAGATGTAAAATCCAAAGGGCCCACTTGAAAAACAGTCGGCAATAAGACCTGTAACGATACCAAGCAATAAGCCAAGGCTCGGTCCGTTCTTGAAAGAAAAATATACAAGCACAGCGAATGCCAGGTTTGGAAAAAGTCCCGTTTGTAAGAAGTTTGAGATTAGAGTTGAAGAAAGCAGCAGTGTAAGAAATTCAATTAGTGAATATACTAAGATATGGATGGACTTCATTGCAAACCACCAATTAGGACATAGATATAGTCAAGTTTGCCGAAGATACATAATGGTTTGATGGATAGCTCCAAGAAGGACTCATAAGGTTTTTTTTCGATAGCTTCAACCGTTCCTATCGGTATCCCAGCTGGAAAAATAGAGTTTAGACCCGATGTACTAACTTCATCACCAATCTTTAACTGGTTCCTGGCAGCTGGATCAATGTATGTCATGGTGAGATTCTGTTCACCGCTTCCATTTCCTATCAGGAGGCCTTCAAATCGACTCGTGCTCAGGCGACCACCTATATTGCTGCGTCTATCATACAATGGCTGAATTCGCGAACTAAATGGAGCTACTGTGCTGATCTTTCCAACCAAACTTTGCTTTCCATCTTGGATTACAATGACTGGCATGTCTTTTCGAACGCCATCGTTATAGCCTTTGTTGACCGTAATGGTAGAAAAAATAATCCCCGGGTCCTTACCTATTACCTGTGCAACCAGTGTTGAAAAGCTAAGACCCCCCTTTAGGTTTAGAATCTCTCCCAACCTAAAATTTTGTTGTCGTAGACTATCAATGTCACTTTGCTGTTCCTCTAAGGTACGCAGGCGAGCCACGACCTGATTATAATCTTTCCTTAGTGTCTCAAGCGTTTGCGCAGAATTTACTGTATCGTTATACAATCCACCAATCGCGTTGGTGGAATTTTGAAAGAAAGATCCAATGGCCAATCCAAGATCTTTGGGACTTCCCAGTGATGTAGTTTCAGAAAACCACATACTTATAGTTGAACCACTAAGAACAAAAAGAAGCAAAATAATCGTACTGTTTCGTTTAAGAAAATCCTTCATCCTTGATTGAGACTAAGTATTGAGGTTGCTATACATGCTTCGAGACTTGTTGATCCCCTTAGCATGTTCGAAATACATACCTGCACCGATAGCAACGCATTCTAGGGGAGCCTCCGCTCTAAATGCCGGTACGCCTGTCTCATTTGAGATAAGTATATCAAGGCCCTTGAGCAAAGAACCGCCGCCGGTCATAACTATACCTCTTTCAACGATATCCGCAGCTAGTTCTGGCGGAGTCTGACTAAGTGTTTTCTTAATTTCTTCGATAATAGCGTTGATTGGCTCTTGCAGAGCGTCACGAACTTCCACACTATCGATCTCTAAACGCCTTGGAAGTCCAGTATGTGCGTCTGTGCCTTTGATTTCCATTTTTTCTATTTTTTTGTCCGGAGTAGCATTTCCGATATTTTTTTTCAGCTCTTCAGCAGTTCGTTCTCCAATAATTAAGTTGTGAACATTCCTCACATGCTTAATTATTGCCTCATCAAATTCATCACCACCAACTCTAATTGCGTTGGTGACTACCATTCCGCCCAAGGAAATAACTGATATTTCGCTGGTGCCACCGCCTATGTCCACAACCATGTGTCCTGCTGGTTCATATATCGGTATGTTCGCCCCAATTGCGGCCGCAAGGGATTCTTCTATTACCTTGACTTCGCGTGCTCCGGCTTTTAGTGCCGAATCATACACTGCTCGACGTTCGACGTCAGTTATACATGAAGGGACGCCAATTACCATTCGTGGCTTTACAAAAGGATGCTTTGGTAGAACCTTGTTGATGAAATAACGAATCATCTTTTCTGTAGTATCCATATCAGCTATTACACCATCTCTTAGTGGTCGTATGGCAATAATGTCACCTGGCGTCCTATACAACATTCGCTTGGCTTCCTCGCCAACAGCAACTACTTTTTTTGTTCCTCGTTCAACAGCAACTACTGATGGTTCATTGGCGAGGATACCCTTGCCGCGAACATATACCAAGGTGTTACAAGTACCTAAATCAATACCAAGATCGTTCGAAAACGCGGACATAAAACCAGCCACAAAAACCTCCTAAGAATTCAGTCTACTTATTGCACCTGTATGTTTTGAATCGAGCACAAAGGCCTGTCTCCATTGTGCGCGAGCTTTGACCGTATCGCCTTTTGACGAAAATATTTCCCCAAGGAAAAAATAAGCATCAGCTGACGAAGAGTTGATCTCTATTGCTTTGTTGCAAGCTTCCAATGCGTCATCATATTGTTTTTTTTTGATCAAAAGATCCGCTTTTTTAACGTACGCCTTTTCCAAGGCTATTTTGTCCTTGGAAACCTTGATGACATCCGCTACGACTTGCAAAGCGCCATCAATATTTGAGCTCATGTCATAAGTGTTTGCTAGTGCAAGGTTGACTAGGTCTCTATTGTTAAGTTGTATTGATTTTTTGAAGTACTGAGCTGCACTTTCAAAGCGACTAAAACTTGCTTCAATCAGGCCAAGATACTCGAAAACATCGTATGAGTGGTATCCCAAATCCACGGTTTTCTTTAAGTGAGTAAGACTTTCTGTTTGGAAAAAGTATCCAAGCTGATAGTAGGCTTTGCCAAGAATATAGTATACGTCAGCATTTTTCCTAAACGGTTCGACTACTAATGCCTTTCGCAAGCTGAGAATTGATTCATGTAGAAACCTGTTCTTTTGTTCAAATTCGTCTTGAGAAACCGCCAAATAGAAAGCGGAAAATCCATTAAAGATGAGTGCTTCATGATCCAACGGGTTGCCATTTAGAGTCAGTACGCTTTTATTGTATACATTGAGATAATCTTCTGCATCCCAAAAGACTGCGTAGTCGACTACTATCTCAGCGCTTGTTTCAACGCTTTGCTCACTTGGGATATTTGATGTGTTTTTAAGCACCAATACTACAGTCACGAGCGTAGAGACTATCAATACTCCAACAACAAGTAGTAATATTTTTTTGGATATTTTTGTTTTTATAAAGTTAGTACGAATTCCAAAACTCATATATTATTGCCATGATTATTACACAGCATTGATCTCAAAAAGTCAATCGGCTTTGTAGAGATTGTTGATATGTTGTGGACAAAAAAGTGCAGGCCTATAAGCCGGGTTCTGTACCCTTTCAGGCGGATATCATCTATCTTGCAGTGCGTTTTTGCACCTTTAGCAACCTACCCATACATGTTCATTAAATGAAGGGTGGAAATCCCCATGTACTGCTTGGTTTTGCTCCCGACAAGGTTTGCCCTGCCCCTATTGTTACCAATAGGGCGGTGGGCTCTTACCCCACCATTTCACCCTTACCTTCCGGCGGTATATTTTCTGTGGCACTATCTATAGACAAATATTGTCTTCCGGCAATTAACCGGTGTCGTTTTCCATGGAGCCCGGACTTTCCTCCATACTACAAGAGTATGGCGATACCCCAGCCTGCACCTACTTTTATTCTATTTCATCCTCTACTACTTCGTCTTCGTCATCATCAGAACTCAATGGGTCGTCATGTGCGTCGTCAATTTCATCGGCTTCTATACCGTCTTCTTCCGAGACCTCGCCGTCTGAATCTATATCGTCGTCATCATCATCGTCGTCATCTACGACTACCGTTTCCTCGTCTTCGACAAGGTCGTCACCGGCTTCATCGTCGTCATCATCTAAGTATCCCTCATTCATTTCAGCTTCCATCAGGCGGGCTTCGTCCATTTCCTCATCTTCAACGTCGTCATCATCCTCAGTATGGAAAAGCATTGACTCATCATAAACGAAGTCATAGTACACTTCGTCGCTGTCTTCATGATAAAGAATCATTGAACAATACGGGCAAAAATGAGGTTGATCATCGCGGTTACTACGTACTTCATTGACGAACTGCAAAGGGAGTATCATGTTACAGCCGGTACATACTCCTTTGGACAAAGGAACAATGCCGATTCCTTCCTTTTTGGTGATGATCCGCTCAAATTTAAAAAGAATGTCTTTGCTAAGAAGTCCGTCATTGGTTAGCTCAAGCTCGGATTTCTGCAAGTTGCCAGCTTTGACTTGACGAGTATCGATTTGGCTCTTGATAACTGCCTGCTCTTGTTTTAGCTCTTCTTCTTGGGTCGCGATTGTTAGCTCGTCTCTTAGGAGCAGTTGCGATAAATCTTCCACAATTTTCTCTTCTCTTTGGAGATCGCGGCGAAATTGTTGTTCACGATCAGTCGCTTCTTTGATCTGTTTGAGCAAAGCCTCATACTCCCGTTGAGTCGAAATTTCAACAATCAGAGCTTCCGAGTGCTCACGATCTTTTTCAGCTTGAGATATTTGTTCCTTGAGGTCAACAATCTTTTGTTTGCCTTCATCGTACTGTTGATTTCTCTCAATGTAAGTCTTCTTTAGTCTGTTGACTACTTCAACCTTGGTATTGAGAGATTTTGGTATTTCTTTTAGTTCTTTTTCGACTACAAACTTTTCTGAAAGAATAGTCTGCAATTGTTTCAGCCGGTCCAAGACTTCTTGAGTCATTAATATCCCCCCGTTCTAACTGTCCAAATAGTCTTTCAAACGTCTACTGCGCTTTGGATGTCGCAGGCGCCGCAAGGCCTTGGCTTCTATTTGTCTGATTCGCTCTCTAGTTACGTTGAAGTACAAACCTACTTCTTCCAATGTCAGTGAGTACCCATCCTCTAGCCCAAACCGCATTTTCAGAACTTCTTGCTCTCTTTCAGGTAACGTTGCAAGTACTTCTCGCAATTGTTCCTGCAACAAGGTGAACGCAGTCTGTTGGGATGGATTCTCTACATCTTTATCTTCTATGAAGTCGCCAAGCAGCGAATCTTCTTCTTCTCCGATCGGTGTTTCCAAAGAGATTGGTTCTCGTGCAACATTTTTTACGGATTTAACTCGGGTAACTGTCCAACCTAAACGCTCTGCAACTTCATCATCGGATGGTTCACGGCCTAAAACCTGCATAAGCTGACGAGATTCCCTGACAACTTTGTTTATTTGTTCTATCATGTGAACGGGAACCCTGATAGTTCTTGCCTGATCTGAGATGCTTCTTGTTATTGCTTGCCTAATCCACCACGTTGCATAAGTGGAAAACTTGTAGCCCTTACGATACTCAAACTTCTCAACGGCTTTAATAAGTCCAATGTTTCCTTCTTGAACAAGGTCAAAAAAGTGAAGTCCACGATTGGTATATTTTTTAGCGATGCTAACGACAAGACGCAGGTTAGCCTTGATGAGCTTGTCCTTGGCATTTTGCATCATGGTCTTGCCGTGTTGAATCTTTTCTGCCATCAAAATGATTTCATCAGTTCGATTTTCGAAATCGATCTCCATATTGATAAGCTTTTTCTCGGTAATCTGAATTTGCCTAATTAATTCTTTGATTTCATCAGAGCTCAGTTGAAGTTCTTGCTCAATTCGCTCACGATCGTCAGCAATGGTTAGGCTTCTACCAAGGCTACGAAGTTCTCGGCTATTGTTAACTCTAAGTCGTTTTTCTACTTTTGCTTTTTCTCGTTGATAGCTGTCAATTTTTTTAGAAGCGTTCAGAAATTTATCGGAAAAAGAAATGATTTCCTCAGGGTGCAATTCAATATTACCCATATTCTGAACCAGAAGCTTGCGTTTTTCAATCAGCTCAAGGTCAATTAGAATATCAGCACCTTTAGAAATTATCTTCTTTTTTTGATCCTGGTAGGCCTTTAGGTCACCAAGAATCTGTTTCAAGGGGTCCCTGTAGGCTTGAACCAATCTTCTACGTTCGGCGAGGTATTCAGAAACTTCTTTTTTGGACAAGCCAAGTTCGCGCGGATCCTTACTCTTTGTAAATATCTTAAAGGCCAATGAGTAGAACTCAGGTATTATCATGCCTGAGTTTTTTATTATGGATTTGATGATATTTTCACCATCTTCCATTTTTTTTGAAAGCTCGACTTCTTTCTCTGCAGTCAGGAGATTCTCACGGCCTATCTCTCTCAGATAAAGGCGGATTGGATCGTCGATTGCACTTTCTTTTTCAATATAGTTTAGCTTCTTGATGACCTTTGGGTCAAAATCGTCTTCTGGCGGATTATTGACGATATCTGTTAGCGTTTTTATGTTCTCTTTGTCTATTTCTTCTTGGGGTCTTGGATCTATCGGTAAAGGCTCCTCACCTTCTTCAACGTCAAGACGCTTTCTTGCGTCAAGCTCGTCTTGAAGTCTAATATCGTAGTTGCCAAGAATTATCATTACATCGTCAATGAGATCAGGACTGACCAATTCAGGCGGCAAAAGGTCATTCATCTCCTCGAAAGTGATGACTTTTTTGTCTTTTGCAAATTCGATTAATTTCTGGATCGCCGGATTATTCCGCAAGTCGGTCATCTATCTGTTTCCTCAGTTCCTTAAGCGCTTCATCAATCACTATCATATCTTCGAGAAGGTCTCGTTCCATCTTCGAATCAAGGCTGCTGTCATTACCAACTCTTCTAAGTTGGTAATTTATAGAAATTCTTCGTTCTCTCAGATTTCTTTCTCTGATACGCAAGGTACAGTCTTTAATAAAACCCTCAGCGTTTTCAACATATTCACCATCTACATTTTTTCTAAACACGATTGATCGCAGGTCTGGGCTGCCGATTCTACTAGCAACATGCTCAAATGACAATAGGCCAAGCCTGTAGCTCTCCTCCAAACAAATAAAAAGCTCCTGAGCCCCTTGGTGTTTGAGGTCTTCTATCTTAAGCTGATTTCTAATCTTGCCAAATACCAGTGGGTTTATGACCACAGCTATCATCATCTGCAAATCTAGACTCGAGCTATCTCTGAGCAAAGCTTGACTCATTTTGACTTCAGAATCAATTGCTAAGGGTTTGTTTTTGTTAGCCACCTTACTACGGTTCAATTCTGCTTGCAGACTATTTACGCCAACTTCCAAAAGATCCGAAAGCATTCTTAGTACTGCTTCTTTTTTAATAGGAGACCGAATAGAATCCAAATACGGCAAGAAGGCGTTCAAAAGCCGTTTTTTTGCCTCAGGACTTCCAGTGCCATTTTCTAGTCCTCCTACTCTCAGTATAAAGTCAAAAACAGTTAACCTGTAATCTAACATTTTTAATAGAAATTGTGAACCTTTTTTCTGGAAAATGTCTGCAGGATCCTTTTCGCCTTCCAGCTTAATAAAATCGCAGTCAATCTCATTGTCTTCGGCGATGATCAAGGATCGCATTCCGGCTTTTATGCCTGCTTCGTCGCTGTCAAATAGAAACGAGATTTTGTTACACATTCTTTTGACAAGTTTTGCTTGGTCATTCGTAAATGCGGTTCCTAGTGGAGCTAGTGCATTCTTTGCGCTAGCTGCGTGCAAGGCAATTACGTCCATATATCCTTCGCAGATGATGGCTTGGTTACCTTTTTTGATGAAGTCTTTGGCTAAATTTATACCAAATAGAACTGAACCTTTTTTAAATATACTCGTTTCGGGGCTGTTAATGTATTTCGGGCCGTTGCCCTGAAGGATTCTTCCTCCAAATGCAATTGTTTCGTTACCTTGATCAAGGATGGGGAAGATAATCCGGCCAGAAAAAATACAATACTCTTTCTTATTTTTGCCAAAGAGGCCGGAGTCGTCCAAAAAACTGGCACTGTACTTTTTTGATAACAAAAATTTATAGAGCCAAGACCCATCTAAGTAGAGATAACCAAGCTTAAAAGTAGTGATGGTTTGGTCATCTATACCTCTATCGTTGAGGTACTTATGAGCAGATTCTCCTTGCTTCGTGTTCATTAGTAGATGCGAAAAGGTATCAGTTAAGCGCGCATATAACTCTATGAGTGCCTTCTTTTGCTTGTAGTCTTGAGAAAATGCTTCTTCATCTTCCTGATTGGTATTGATCCCGTATTTTTTTGCCAAAAAATTAAGTGCTTCGACATAACTGATCTGTTCCAATTCCATAACAAACTGAACTACACCACCGCCCTTTTGAGTGCTAAAGCAATACCAAATATTTTTATCTGGACTGACCGAAAATGAGGGGGTCTTCTCCGCTTTGAATGGACTCAAGCCCCAGAATCGGTCGCCTTTTTGGTTGAGTTGTACATATTGTCCAACAACATCGACAATATGAGCTTTGTCGATGATTTCCTGCACGATTTGCTCCGGAATTCGCGTCATGTCTTTATTGAGTTCAACGTTGTTTATTAAAGAGAACGGTTGCTTGGTTGTGATCAGCGAAGGTTTTCGAAAACTGATGCTGGGTTGCGGTTGGACTCTTGAGTACAAAATACAAATAGTCCGATCTATCAGGAAAGAAGGCAGCCTTAAGTGCAACCGTACCCGGATTGGAGATCGGACCTGGTGGTAGGCCACGGTGTATATACGTGTTGTACTTTGATGACCTTTTTAAGTCTCGGAAGAAAAGTCGTTCGGGATGCTTTAGTCCTTGTTCTTCGGTCATTACATATACCACTGTAGCGCATGACTCCAAAGATTTGTTGATCTTTAGTCTGTTGTTAAAAACTGATGCCATCAGGGCCGCTTCTGAGGGGTCTCTGTATTCACGTTCTATGATCGAAGCGAGTACCACTTTCTCGTAGAGCTGTTTGTTTGACTGAAGATCAAATTCTGGCACAATCGTCTTTAGCTCATTAAAGAAGGCTGTTACAAGATGTCTAACCACAAATTCGGCGGAACTGTTCAAATTGAAGTAGTAGGTGTCCGGAAACAAGAATCCCTCGGCACTGTTAAGAGCGAGTCCTTTGAGCTCCGTGGATTCTAACAATGCTTTGTTTTTTACTGCTTTGAGAAAGTCCTGCTTTTTCACTATTCCCTTGTCTTCAAGCAATTTTGCAATCCTTGTAGAACTGTGACCTTCTGGGATAGTGACCTTCTCAAGCACCTGTTTGCCGCTGGTAAGATAGTCATGAACCTGAAACGAATTTAGGTTTTGCGGGATTGCATAGCTACCAACTTGAAAACTGCCATCAGTATTTCTAATTTTTGCAATTATTTGTAAGAAAAGAGCCGAGCGAATCAGACCTTCTTGTTCTAGGCGTTTAGCAACTGCCTGCATGTTCTCGCCACTTGTGATGGCAAAAGGTCTCAGTTCTGATTTTGACTGCATTGCGCTGTTGAGGAATATACTTAATACAATGGTAGCAGCTATCAAGAAGAAAAATGCTGACAGTACAATTGCGACAATTTTTTTTAACATCTTAAATACCCCAAGCTAAAGTTCAATACCGATGCCTTCTTCTGCCAACATAATCTCGAGTGAACTCTTTTGCCGCTGAGCATACCATTTTGCAGCAGAAAGGTTACTGTAAATTTGCTTGTCATCATACTTTGGTTCATGGTGAAAAAGAGCCAGCTTTTTGACATTCCAATTGATGGCAAACTCAACGCCAAGACTAAAACTCGAGTGACCCCAGTTATATTTGTCGATCGCTTCTCCCAGAGTGTACATTGTATCAAGAACTAGGAAATCTGCATCTCTAAAAAAAGGACCATTGCCACCGTCTTTGATAAAATCTACTTCTCCAAGTTCAACATCTGTAGCGTAAATAAAAGTTTTTCCTGCTTCTTGAATTTTATAAGCAAATGCCTTGCCGGGATGATTTAGCTCTTGCCAAGAGATTGTCGCATTTCCAATTTTGATGGTAGGGCTGTTCTTTAGAGAATGGAAATATTGATGTGATGTCATTCGATCCTGCATCGTTACGGGAAAGTAAGGATGAGCCATATGATCCTTTAAGGTATATTCCATGTCTTCTAATGGACTATAAAAGTGCATTTGAATTTGCGGATTGTAGGCCTGCATAAAAAAAGGCAAGCCCTGAATATGGTCGTAGTGAAAATGAGAAAAAAATACATGGTAGCTACCTGGGGCTTGGTGTTCTTTGCTCAAACTGTTGCTTAGTCCTATTATTCCTGAGCCGGCATCCAGAATCAAACAGCTGCCATCAGAGAGCCTAACTTCAAGGCAAGGGGTGTTTCCACCTATAGTACCAAACAACCATTCTGGCAGTCTTGATAAGAAAAGCTCTCGCGTTTCAGGTGACTGCAAATCCTTTGGTTTGACTCTTTGAATTACCGCCGAGATCTTTTGCCTTAGTTTTTCAGGTGATAGTGGTGTTGGGTGGGAGCCGCGGACACCCCAAAAATTTATTTTCACTTCATTCTTCCAAAAGATCAAAATCTGATCGGGCATTCAGCCAGGACTCAATAACATCACGACTATGAATCTTGCCACGATTAATCCCTGGACAAGATAGTCCGGCTTGATCCCAGGATTCTTTGTCCTCTAAATTTTGCTTCCAAAATGGAAACGCTCTGCACTGAAATGGACGAGCTTCGTAGACACTACAACCAGATTCGCCCCAAAAAATACAATCATTGTTAGGTTTTTCTAGAAGGCTTAGCCTTTTTACAAAACCAAAGTCCACTACCCTACAATATTTCTGACGAAACTCGGATGCGCTAATTTGAAGATTCGCTGCCAATTGTGACAGATCGTCAGCAGAAAGAAAAACGTATCCAGGATCATGTCGACAACAATCCGAGCAACGTGTGCATTCAAACTGCAGGCCCGATTGGAAGAAAGGTACAGGAATTCTCATAGATGCCATATTATATTTTTAAAGAGACAAGTAACAGTCCTATGCAAAAAAAAACCGTCTGCATCTTGCAGACGGTTTATGGGGAGTGTAGGTTTCGAACCTACGTAGGCGTAAGCCAACAGATTTACAGTCTGCCCCCTTTAACCACTCGGGCAACTCCCCTTTTTGGAACGGGGTCATATTTATCATACGACCATGTTCGCGTCAAGCCTTCTGTCGGATTCGAACCGACGACCACCAGATTACAAGTCAGGTGCTCTGGCCAACTGAGCTAAGAAGGCATACTTAGAGTGCTGATTAGATTACATTTTTGGCTGCATGTCAATATTTCACGCCACATTTCAGACTTGTTTGTCATTTCGTTTTGTCCAACTTTCTAAGATTCAAGGCTTGACACTTTACTATAGATGTACGACTATAGGCTTACAACACGACGCAGGGTAGAGCAGTTGGCAGCTCGTCGGGCTCATAACCCGGAGGTCGGAGGTTCGAGTCCTCCCCCTGCTATTATTAACACCGTTACTGAGTAACGGTGTTTTTTTGCATTGGGATCGAATATTGTTTGCACAATTGAGCTTGCGTTTCTATACTTAACAAAGTCACAAAAAATTAGGACAGAAAACTAAAATGGGCGCTATAGTAGATGATTTTTAGAAAAAGAAATTTAAATGGTAACCTTTCACTGAGCAATGATGGACAACTGAGCCTTTTTCCAATTGGAGCCGGAAGTGCATTTACCAAAAAGCTCTATCAAAACAACCTTTTGATAATAAAGGGAAATACACACCTTCAGATAGACTGCGGAACACGAACTCCAGAGGCATATTTCAATCTTGGTTTGCCAATTACTGAGATTAGCAATTACCTAATTTCTCATTCCCATGCCGACCACGTTGGTGGACTTGAAGAAGTAATTCTGATGGGCCGGTACGTCACCAGAAGAAAACCGACCATAATCATTACTGAGGAATATCAGGACTTGTTGTGGAATCAGTCGCTCAAAGGCGGAGCGGCCTTCAACGAAAAGAAATCCTCTCGATATCTTGGTTTCAAGGACTATTGGGAGGTTATAAGGCCTCAGCTAAGCACTAAGCTTTCGCGCGAGTCATACGATATTGATTTCAACGGTATCAAAATTACCATGTTTAGAACCATGCACTATCCAGACTCAGCACTATCATGGCAAGAAAGTGCCTATAGTGTAGGAATAGTAATTGATGAAAGAGTTTTGTTTTCGGGGGACACGCGCTTTGATCCAGAAATGATCGAAGAATTGTGCGAGAAGTTTCCAATCGAACTAATCGTTCACGACGTGCAGTTTTTTCCTGGCGGTGTGCATGCGGCTTTTGACGAACTTAAGTCTCTTCCCGAAAAGTACAAGTCAAAAATGTTGCTTATGCATTACCCTGATACTTGGCTAAATCATAGTCAAAAAGTACTGGACGCCGGCTTTTTAGGATTTCTTGAACAGCAAGTCTTTTACGACTTATAAGAGGCGCAAAATGTCGCCCACGTAGGCAGCAAGAATGAACTATGAGCTGTGGTCGTCGCTATAAATTGTTTTGTTTTGACTATAAGCTTCCAGAACGGATACTTCTTTGGCTGATAGAACTTGAATACCGGTTTTGATTGTTTCCATTTTGAGGGGAAAATCTCCGGCTTCAAGCCAGGTCACTTGTCCATCAAGTTGCATCGGAATCTTGCCAGACAATTCGATTTCGATTGCGTGGACCCGATCCATCGTGCAGTTTGGCAGGTTCGGATGTTTGGCCTTAAAAAGTTCAGTCTTAAATTTCATGTTGTCAATCAGACTGCCATTCTTGATTGAGCAATAGTTCCGTTCATCAGGAAGAACCCATTTTTCAGCGCCGTAGGTTCTAAACCCACTTACTCCCATGACGGTGATACCATTACAACGTTCTTCAACGGTTACATTGCCATTGGTGCCATAGCGACTTACACGCATCGGATGGAAGCCATGAATGACTCCGTAGAGAACCACACCAATGTCGGCAAAAATTTTGTAGCTGTTTCCTGGAATCTTTGACTTAAACTTATTGGTTAGATGCACTACGTAAGCATCTAATCCCAAGCTTGCAATATTGAAGCTATACATGATGCTTCTGAGCGGTGTTTTGACAGCAATTGCCCCGGTTTTTGAGGTCTTTCTGGATTCACCAAGGGTTTGCAGGGCTTGTGTCTGATCCCACGCGTCTGCAGCATCATTTCCTGTGCCAGCGGGAAAGCGAAAAACGACCACGTTCTCAAGCAGTCGTTCTTCTACTGTCATTAAACCACTAAGCACTTCTTGATGAGTACCATCGCCTCCCATTGATACAATCAATGTTGATCGACTATTTTTTCTGTTTCTTTCAACAATTCCTGCTGCAATAATACCTGCTTGCCCAGGCGCTGAGCTCGAGCAAACGGTAACGAATACGGAGTGGCTTTCAATTTTGCTGTTGCGCGCTGCGGAAGCAAACCCCTTTAAAAGACGCAGAAAATCTTCCATTTTTTTCTTGTTAGAAAAACCACCGGCTTTTGGGTTAAGGATTACATGAACTGACTCAATTTTTTCTCTTATAAAACTGGATCTGCCCAGTATATCTTCAAAACCAGACTTGATCGATCTAAATAGTTCTTCCATAAGAGTAAGCCTATCATGGTTATTGAACTTTGTCTGGTGTCATTGATTGGTGTTTATGAGCATCGATGTATATGATCTTTCTTCAATGCGGTCGCTTGTTATGCCAAGTTCTCTCAGGGCATCTTTTAACTGCGTGCTTAGCTCGGCGTGGGTAAAACTAGCCGTGTTAGCAAGCACCGTTTCAATCTCGATAAAATAGCCAAGATTTTCAACCTGGCTTAGTTCCACCAGAAAATCACCAAACTTCCAAGCGCTACCTTTTTTTCGTTTAGAGACCAACTTCAGAGCTCCAAGCCGTAGAAGCAATTCAGTCATCATTTCAGGACTCTCAATACCAAACTCATGCTCGCGGTTAAACTCTACACCGTCAACCATTGTCTTGTCTTTGTAGGTCACCAAGCACTTTTTATCGTCCTGGCGAATGCGTACGTCCTGAAAAGGATCCGCTTTTCCCGAAATTGTTAAACGAAAATATTCGTCCTTTTTGTCAAAATCACGTAGATACTTGGCCTTGGAACACAAAATTTTAACTAATATTTCGGGTTCATCCACCCAGGCTTTCAGTTCGATCTCAATCATGGTCGCTCACTATTCAAAAACTATCGTCTTGTTGCCATAAGGAACTACACGGTGCTCTAGGTGCAGTTTGACCGCCCGAGACAAAACCAGCTTTTCCAAATTTCTGCCTTTGAGAATTAGATCTGGAATTGAGTCGCGATGACTAATTCTTGTGACATCTTGTTCAATAATAGGCCCCTGGTCGAGCTCACTGGTCACATAGTGGCTGGTAGCGCCAATTATTTTTACGCCTCGTTCAAAAGCTTGATGATAAGGCTTAGCGCCAATGAAGGCCGGCAAAAAACTGTGGTGAATGTTAATGATTCGATTGGGATATTGCTCAATTAAGCCGGGAGAAATTATTTGCATATAACGAGCCAATACCAAAAGATCAATCTTATGCTCGGACAAAACAGCTATTTGTTCGGCTTCAAATTCGGATTTCTCGCGATTTTTTGTGGCTGTGTAAACAAAGGGAATTCCAAAATATTGTGCTATACTAGACAGTTCGGGATGGTTCCCAATCACTACCCTAATATCAGCTTGTGTTTCACCTTCTCGGTTTCGCAAAATGAGATCGTAGAGACAATGATCATACTGGCTTACTAGAATGGCCATTCGTGTGGCCTTTTGTGGAAACTCAATCCTGTATTGCATTTGGAATTTGAGCGCTATCGGTTCAAATGCTTGATCTAACTTGTTTAGTGGTATGCTAAAATCGCTGGTGTCCCATTCTACACGCATAAAAAATGAATTGGTTTGAGCGTCTTTGTGCTGGTCTGAGCTTATAATGTTTCCATTGTAAGTAAAAATAAAATGGCTGACTTCTGCAACTATGCCGCGATGATCGGGGCAAGAAAAAAGTAAAATAGCTCGATTGATTTCTTTGTCTGACATTGTGGAGCCTATACTAACCAAATGAAGCCCCACAATGCAAGACGAAGCCCCATTTCCATGCAGCTAAGTTAATGAATTACTTGGCTTTGCCTTGATTTGCTACCCCTGCAATTTTTGCAGCGATCTTTTCTTGGTCGCCAAGATAGTAATCTTTAACATACTTTAGATTTTTGTCTAACTCAATTACCAGAGGGATCGCAGTTGGCACATTTAGTTCTGCAATGTCTTTTTCTGAAATGCCTTTGAGGTACATTATTAAGGCTCTGAGGCTGTTTCCGTGAGCACCGACGATGATTTGTTTGCCACGCAGGATTTGTGGTGCAATTTCTACTTGCCAATAAGGTAGTACACGAGCTACGCAGTCCTTCAGACACTCGGTCTTTGGTAATTCACTTGGGTCAACGTCTTGATAGCGCTTATCATTAGAAGCCTGCATAGGACTATGTTGATCAAGCGCGGGAGGTGCAATGTCATAAGATCGTCGCCATTGCATAAATTTTTCATTACCATACTTGGCCAAGGTTTCGGCCTTATCCATGCCTTGAAGGGCTCCATAGTGCTTTTCGTTAAGTCTCCAAGTCTTCTTCACAGGAATCCACAACAAATCCAGCTTATCAAGTACCATGTTGAGGGTTTTATTTGCTCTTCGTAGTAAAGAACTGTAGGCAAGGTCAAATACATAGCCTTCTTTTTTAAGAACCTCGCCTGCTTCGTCAGCTTCTTTGATTCCCGAAGGTGCCAAATCAACATCTACCCAGCCGGTAAAAAGGTTCTTAAGGTTCCAGTCGCTCTCGCCGTGGCGAATAAGCACTAATTTGTACATACTAACTCCTTAGTGTAACTAATGAATCTATACTACCCGAGCACTAGGTTTTTATCCAGTCCGGTGACGTAGCAATGATGTTCCAGCTTAAGGCCACACATGGTACTCTTGTGCCTAAACTTCGGGTTTGGGCCAAAGCATCAAGCGCCTCAACTAGGCTTGGATTAAGGTATTGCAATTGTTCTTGTGGCATTTCTAGGCCACTATTCAAATAATTTAAAAAACTAAGCGCCATCGCGCGCGCTTGGTTTCCATCCAAGCCTATCAGGCATGCGCACAAAACCGAGGCTCCTGCGATACACAAAGAGCATCCTTCTCCGCTGAAAGCCGCGTCAGTCACACTATTATGGTCAAATTTGACATACAGTTCGACTTTGTCGCCACATGAGCGATTGACTTGACCACTCACGAAATCAGCTTCTGGCAATGCTTTGCGAAACGGACTAGCACGGTAATGTTCCATAATCACTCGTCGTGAGTGTTCGGATTGGTCAGTTTTGCCTGCTTGCGGCTGTTGATCCATATGCTTTCTCCTGCGGCTACTGTCCTTGCAACCACAATCGGTTTCTTTATGCTGGTACTTGGAACTCACTTTGGATTAACCAAACAACTTCCAAGCTTGATCAATACCCTCAAATAGCATGTCTATATCGTGCTTGGAAGTATAGAGATAAGAACTAGCTCGGACGGTTCCACTTTGACCAAGTCTCTGCATCAAGGGCATTGCACAATGGAAACCTGTTCTGACTGCCACACCAAGACTATCGAGAATTGTTCCCACATCATGGCTGTGAACGCCGTTTAGATTGAACGATAGTGTTCCACCCCAGACATCAGTGTTTGCTGGCACATAGCAGCTTAAAAAGCCACGTGTTTTTGCCTGCTCAAGTGCGTATAGTCCCAAGAGTTTGTCCCACTCAGCAATGGCATCCATGCCGATCCGTTCCAGATAGTTGAGCGCCTCTTCAAATGCTATTGCTGCAGCAATAGCAGGAGTTCCAGCCTCAAACTTCTCAGGTATACCTTGGTAACTTGAATAGTGCTTATGTACTTCTTGAATCATGTCACCGCCATACATAAATGGGTCCATTGACTCCAAGATTTTTCTCTTGCCATAGAGCACACCAAGGCCTGTTGGTCCAAGCATTTTATGGGCAGAAAAAATTAGAAAATCACAATCGAGCTTTTGCACATCGCATGGATGATGGGCCACGAATTGGGCTCCGTCCACAAAAACCAGCAGGCCGTGCTGGTGAGCCATTGCAATCAAAGTCTCCAAAGGAGGCAAATAGGAACTTACGTTTGACATTGCAGAAATAACTAACAAACGAGCGCCCTCAAAAACTCTATCAATTTCATCTAGAATGAGTTCTTGATTGACAGGATCATAAGGAATAAATTCCAAGCGTGCCCCACGACTGGCTGCGGCCGCTTGCCAAGGCACCAAGTTTGAATGGTGCTCTAACTCGGTTGCAACTATTACATCACCTGGATTGAGGAATTTCCGCGCCCATGCGTAAGCGACAAGGTTGGCGGACTCCGTGCTTCCGTGGGTAAATATTACTTCTGCAGCCTCGCCGGCGTTGATAAAACGAGCTACGTGTTCGCGACTTTGTTGAAATTTTTTGGTGGCAATGTCAGAAAATTCATAGACGCCGCGGTGAATGTTAACTCCATACTCAAAATAATAGTCTCGCTCAGCGTTAATTACAGAATTTGGTTTGAGAGAAGTAGCACCAGAGTCCAAGTAGACAAAGGGTTTCTTTCGCATTTTTTGCTTGAGAATCGGGAAATCAAGTCGATACAGATCTGGATCTAACATGTGCTCTTAAGATAGCCCGCAAAAGATAGCTGGTCAACAGAATAGCACCGTCCGCCGAATAAGAAACCAGCGGACGATTGCCTATTGTTACTAGGAAAGTGCCTTGTCAAGGTTCTTGGAAACTGCCTTCCAATTGATTACCTTGAAAAAGTTTTCTACATATTCTGGGCGTTTGTTTTGATACTTCAAATAGTAGGCGTGTTCCCAAACATCAATCCCAAGGATTGGCTTTTTGCCGTCGCTTAAGGGGTTGTCTTGGTTGGCCGTTGAACTAACCTCAAGTATTTTCTTGTCGTTGAGCACCAGCCAGGCCCATCCTGAACCAAAACGGTTGGCTGCTGATTCACTAAACAGTTTTACGAAGGCTGCAAATGAACCAAAGTCTTTTTCAATTGAGGCCATTAAGTGGCCTTCTGGTTCTCCGCCCGCCTTGGCAGCCAAAATGTTCCAGAAAAATTCATGGTTAAAGTGGCCACCACCGTGGTTTCTAACGGCTGCTTGGATGTTTTCAGGGACTTGTTTGTAGTCTGAAACAAGCTTTTCGATAGACCATGACGCTTGAGAAGTGTTTTCTATAGCAGCGTTAAGTTTGGTAGTGTAGGCAACGTGATGTTTGTCATGATGAATTTTCATCGTCGCTTCATCAATATAGGGCTCTAGGTCCCCATAGCCGTAAGGTAGATCAGACGTTACAAATGGCATTAAAACCTCCTAGTATTTGCCTTACTAATATAGTAATAATCGATAGTCTTCGTATAGCGGATTTTCTAGATTAATCACTCTATATATCAACTACTCGCATCTCTAAATCTGTGGCATAATAATGTTAGAGCAATTGATTGATAGCGAAAGTTGGCTTTTGCAAGTTCTTCAAATAATTTGGTTTACAGGAAGCAAAAATGAATAGTATCGAAACAAGCTACCTCGGTCTTACACTAAAGTCTCCATTGATTGTTTCAGCCTCAAGTCTTAGTTCAACATTATCTGGTATTCAGAAAGCGGCCGACAATGGGGCCGGAGCGATAGTGATCAAGTCGCTTTTTGAGGAACAAATCAATGCGGATATTGATCATCAAGCAAAAAGTCTTGACGAATATGCTCACCCAGAAGCCCAAGATTATCTTAATGGTATGGGAATGGCAATCGCTCCCAAGGATTATGCTAATTTAGTCGCCGATGCTGTTAGAACTACTGGTACTCCAATTATCGCTAGCTTCAACTGCACAAGTGCTGAACGCTGGGGCGAGTTCTCAATGCAAATCCAAGATTCTGGCGCAAGCGCTATCGAACTCAACATTGGTAATTCGTATAGGTCCCTAAATCAAAGTTCTCATGAAATTGAATCTAGGGTTGTAAGAACGGTAGAAGCGGTTTGTAAAAAAACAACCTTGCCAGTTTCAGTTAAGCTCGGTAACGACTATAGCAACCTTCCTTCGCTTGCCAATCAACTGGTCAATAGTGGCATTAAAGGACTTGTACTTTTTAATCGCTACTACCAATTAGATATTAACATAGAGAAACTGTGCCTTAAGCCCGGAATAGTTTTTAGCAATCCGCAAGACTACTACCCCGCGCTTCGGTGGATATCGCTGCTCTTTAAGAGAAACAACGTTGATTTTGCAGCTTCAAGTGGCATACATGATTCTTCTAGTGCAATTAAATTGATTATGGCAGGCGCAAACGTTGTGCAACTCTGTTCGACGATTTACAAAAATGGCTATGGCCAGCTTAGGACAATAAACGATGAAATCAAAACTTGGCTAAGTAGCCACAACTACGCTAGTATACGAGAAGTCATTGGTCTTATGGCTCAAAACAAAAGCCAAGAACCAGAAAAATACGAGAGAGTTCAATATATCAAAGCTTTGACAGGAATCAACTAAGGGTAGCTTGGTAACGGCACGCCAATCCAAGATCGCAATGTAAGGTAGACTTCTTCTCCCAAAAGCTGAATAGGATTGGCGCGCTCAATTACCCTGCCACTGAGAATAGGTATTTTGTAACGCACGGTGGATTGATCAAGCTGGAGGCTCAACCAACCAAGTCTTGTGCTCGTAGACAGTGGCGCACGGATCTCTGCACTAAGTTCTAATGCCAAACTAATCTCTTCCCATTCGGGCTTAGGAAGGACAAGCCTGACCGGATATCTATCAAGTTCTATACTGCCAACCGTGCCATTCCAGACTCTTATTGGACCTATTTTGGGCCTAGTAATTGTACCGAGTGAAAAATTGCTAAATCCCCAGTCCAACAATGCTCGAGCATCTGCAAATCTAATCTCTTCACTTTGAGCACCCAAAATGAGTCCAGTTAATCTCATTCCCTCGCGATTAGCACTAAAAGCAAAGTTGTAACCTGATTCGTCAATATAGCCAGTTTTAATGCCATCTAAACCTAAGTAGCGATTCAAAAGCCGGTTACGATTGCCTTGACTTATACCACCAAGGCCGGCTTGATTTGGGTAGGTAAACTGAGGAACACTGTGCAGCAAGACCAGACTTTGCGCGTAGTTGTTGAGGTAGTAGAACAACAAATATGCAAAGTCAGCAATAGTTGTTTGATTTTTTTTGTCGTAGCCAGAGGGCTCGACAAAAATCGTTTGTTTTAGACCGAGACTCTTGGCTTTTTGGTTCATTCTGTCGACAAATTTGGACAAACTGCCAGCACAGGCTTCGGCAACCGCAACCGATGCGTCGTTCCCCGAAGAAACAGCTAGTCCCAATAATAGATCCATCCATCTAGGCGACTGTTCTGGGCCCAAAAACATAAGACTGGAACGCGGTGGGGCGTTGACTGCAAAGGAATTTGGCGAGATATTGACCAGCTCTTGCAATGAAATCTGATGCTGAGAGAGATGGTCAAAGGCCAGCATGATGGTCATAATTTTGGTCAGCGAGGCTGGTGGTATTACTACATGAGCATTCTTTTGGTAGAGGATAGTGCCTGTTTCTTGCTCAAATAGAATTGCCGCATGTGACTGTAATGTTGATGGAAAGCTGTCTATTAAGGCCTTGTTTTGCACCCGTGGTTCAAGGAAAGAACCCTGTAACGGGTCTACAAAATTTTCTTCGTAAGCGCTTGCTACATTAAAGGCGGATATCTCAAGTACCAATACTAAGAAAAAGGTAATAGAAAAAAGCCGAAAAACATGGTGTCGTAGCATAACAAAATCACTATACTCTGCCATGTAGCGTTGCTCAAGTCTTATTGACCTACAAAGGAGTGACAGTGGTTAAGATTGAAGTCGAAGACGTTACGGTAAAAGGCCTTGTGGGCCAACTTTCACTGGATCAAATTTCTGCTAAATTTAATCTGGGAGAACTGGCATTGATTACTGGTCCTGCCGCTGCTGGGAAGTCATTGTTGTTAAAAGTAATCTCTGGCCGGCAGAAAAAAGATTCGGGCAGACTGAACTGTTGGGGAGCTAAGCTATGTTATTTGCCTGAGCAGCCGCAAGCATATCTGCTCGGTGAGACAGCTCGACAACAACTATTGCTGGCTTCTTGCAAGGACCCAGAAGCGACGTTGGATTCATTTGGTATTCTGGGTCAGATTGATTGTCCACTGAGACTTTTGTCTTCCACCAGCCTTAAACTACTCTCTTTTGCCTATCTTTCTAGTCTTGACTCTGATTTCATTCTTCTAGATGAACCATTTGCTAACCTAGACTACCATGCTACCAAGTTGATTCTTCAATGGATCAATGCCAAAAAGAAACAAAAAAAAGGTCTTATAATCGCAAGCAAAGAAGTTGAGAAAATTCTGGCTCATGTAGACCGAGTTATCTTATTAAAGGAAGGCAGACTTATTCTAGATGCTTTACCAGAAAGGGTAATGCCATACTTTGAAACCCACGGGATAAGAACTGGCAACCTAAAGCTTAAAGAGATGACATGGTAAGAAGTGCTGTCGTGCCACAAAGCGCATCAGGAGCGTGGAATGATTTCCTGGGCAGTTTTACCTTGAGCATCTGCATTTTGCTTCCTTGGCTTTTGTTTAGTATGGGATCAAAAACTCAAATGGTGATTTTTGTTGGTGCAGTTGTCGGTGCCTTCTTAAATGGCCTTGTGATTCACCAGTGGTTCTTGCAGTTACGTTATACTTGGGCTGTATGTTTCTTTGCTGCATTGACTGCCTTTGCCAACAATGCAGATGTCTTCACTATAGTCTCTTCTTTTTTGTCAGTAATTACCGCTAGAATCATAGTTGAAACTATGTTGATTCGGCTACCGGCTCAGGAAATAGCCAGTCGTTTGTCAAGCTTGGTTTCAAAACGTTGCGAACGTTTTGGCATTGCAGTTTACTTTATGTGCTTAGCAATGGTTCGCTTTCCCAAAATTTTTTCGGAACGTTGTGCACACATCAGGCAACTAGGCAAGATCAAACTTTTAAATGTTTTTGAACAAAGTTTTGAAATCATCTACAACGGAATTTGCTATTTGCCCTTTGCCCGACCCAACAGTGGCTACAATAGATTTGCAGGGATCATAGGTCTCTTACTAACCATTGGCCTAATAGTCGCCCTTTTTTGCCTCGATTTACTTGTATTGAGTTAAGACCAACTAGCTACTATAATCGCTTTCATGAAATGCCCACATTGTTCGAGTCCTGAAGATAAGGTAATTGAGTCACGCACGCTTGCCGAGGGCACGGCAGTAAGACGACGACGAGAATGCATAAGTTGCGGTTTCAGATTCACGTCTTATGAAAGGATCGAAGAAAAGCCTCTCTTGGTAATTAAATCCAGTGGCCGCCGTGAACCGTTTGATCGACAAAAATTGGAACGAGGACTGTATCGAGCCCTAGAAAAACGGCCGGTTTCTCGTGATTTAGTAGATGAAATCCTAAATCAAATAGAAGACAAAGCAAGCCTCAACGGTAAGACAACCGATGAAATCCAAAGTTCTGTTTTAGGAGAAATGATACTTGATCAATTATTTAACTTAGACAAGGTTGCTTACATTCGTTTTGCTTCGGTCTACCGTAACTTTGCTAACGTAGAAGAGTTTGTAGCCACTATCCGCTCGCTAGGAAAACAAAAGGATTAAAAAAAACCATCCTCGCAAGGATGGTATTAGCGGCGAAGGGATTTGAACCCCTGACACAACGGATATGAGCCGTTTGCTCTACCTACTGAGCTACGCCGCCAGGATCGGGCTGGAATATATCAGCTCATTGCCGGACTGTCAATCGAGAACGTATACGGCACTTAAAGCAAAGATTCAAGTTAAATTAAAAAACCTAGCCTGACTAATGAGCTTGTCGTTCCAGTAATTGTCTTTGCCATAACACTTTCTGTTTGCTGGATCTTCTATTCGACTGGATCTTTCTTGAAAAAGTTTAATAGCCTTACCCAAAATTGTTTTTCTGTCATCATGATTTCCTTCGGCTGAAGTCTGCAAAACGTGCGCGTAAGCGTAGAGATAGAAATGTTGATACGGATCTACTTTGGCAGGCTTGAAGTTTCTTGAGAACGGAAGCAAAAGTGCTTGGCTTTGGCTATTTTGACCAAGTTTAGCTAAGGCAAGGCCACGATAGACTTGAGCGTGAATGCTTAGTATGTCCCCTGCTCCACCGGCCATAATACCAATATCTTCTAAAGACGCAAATCCGTCTTGCCAATTGATGCCTTCTGGAGTGTAGAGCTTGCCCTTGCTTGGAAGTGACTCAAAACTGGCGAGCTTTGTCAAGGCTAAATCAGCTTGGTCTTGAAGAAGCGCCTGTTCAGCTTGAAAGAATAATGATTCCCTTGTTTGCATAGTGCTAAAGATTTCTTGAGCCAGACTGTGTTCACCTGCATATACATTTGCACGTGCTAACCAGGCCCTGGAAGTCTCAGCAGCATTCGCAATTGGAAAACTTTCAAAACTAGTACACAGTTTTTGGAAACTTCGGCAGGCTTCTTGATATTGGCCGAGTTCAAAATAGATTCTGGCGCGAATGAAATCCAAATAGGCTACAAATCGCATGAAGCCATGTTTCTGGCTGCCGAAATATATCCCCTGTGGGTCAGAAAGTGCGTTCAAAACCCTAGAAAAGTAGCCGTGAACAAAGGTAACTACTAAATCTGAGAATCCAGCCCATAGGTCTTCAAATATGGCACCTGCACCACTAGCGTTGTTGCGAGCGATGATAAAGTAGTCTTTGGCGTCCAGTAGGCGTTCTCTAGAAAGTAGGATATGCCCAAACAAAGTCTGAGACGCCGACAGTCCACTCTTGTCATTTAGCTCTTGGAATTTTATAACAGCTTTTTTAACCATAGTGTGCGCGTCATCTAGCTTTCCGCAGTGAAAGAGATAGCGGCTTTTTTGTAAGTTCCAATAGGCGTGGACGATGTCAGTTGCTTCTGTTTCATCAAGTCGTAAGCTTTCATGCGCTCGAGCTAGGTTTTTGTCCGCTTGTAACAATAGACTTCTGGCGTTGAAGTAGCCAAGCGCTGCTTCCATCTTTTGGCTAACTTGGCCGTCTTTTAAATTTCGCTGGTAGACTGCCATATGGTTTAGAACTTGCGAGCAGGTTTCAAAATTTAACGCATTTAGTAGTTGCTGGGCAAAAAGAAAACTAATTTCAAAAAAGTTCTCTGGGCTCGCGATTTCAGAAAGCAGGAGAAAAGAATCAAGTCTAATTGGCAAACGAGAAGCCTTAAACCGTTCAAACAGAAAAATGTCCAGAGCCTGCCTGATTTCGATTGCCTTGTCCGATAGCATGGCTTCAATTGTTTCGATGCCCTGATCAAACGTTGGAAACAAAAGTTCTTCATCTCTAATCAAGCCAAGTTGTTTGAGCATATGAACTAGGCCCGGATGTCTAATTTTCTCAATCTTTAGGACTTCCAGAAAATCGAAAAAATCTCGAAGGTTCAAAAAACCGAAGGTGAGCACGATCACATAGTATACTTCTGAAAGTACCGGGTCTGAGACTGACAAAAGCGCCCTTAAGATGCTTTGATTGATTTTGAAGGGCGAGAGTCCTTCGATGTCTAGGGCTATTGATAAGTCGGCATTGGCTTGGAGCTGACTAGATTTTCCGACTAAGTAACGAAGAATGGATGCATTTCGTGCATCTACATGTTCAAGTTCTGCCATGGTTGCTAATGCTTGAGGCAAAGACTTACTATCTAGACCAAGCAATCGCAGATCAAACCAATTGTTGGCCTTAATTTCCACACTGCGCAGTTTTGATATACCATCAGGAATGTCTTCAGGTTCTAGTCCGGAATAGACAAGTAAAAAAGTTGCTTGGTCGTTACTCTTGCAAATTGAATCAACGCAACGGTCTAGACAATCAAGTGCTTGTTTGCTTAAAAGGTGTTTTCTTTCGATGTGAACTATCAGCGGATTTTGATGATGTTTGTTTTGTCTAAGCAATGCCAGAAAAAAAAGTTCAAAGGATTGTTCAAAAAGTTCGAGCGGGTATTCAGGAGGGATTATACTAAGTTGAAGTCCCGAAATCGTTGAGCTAGCATTTTGTATTAAAAAGTGACTACATTCATGCCAACGTAAACGTTCCTCAGCACTCATGTGGAGCTCTATTTTGTCTCGATTGAGCGGAAACAAGGCCCTTGTAAGGGCTACAGGCACAGGATCATCCTGGTCTTGGCCAAGAATCCAAAAAAAATCACGCGCTTCTTCGGTACCCAAAATAGATATTATGGCTTGGTGAACCAATTCACCAAGGCTCCGTTCTTCAACGCTTGAAAAATAGACGATGTTTTTGCCTTTGCGCGCGGTTCCCAAGGCTGCTTTGAGGCGAGGGATAATGCTGCTTTTTTGTAGGCTTGTCTCAAAGAATTGATAGACCAAGTCGTAGTCTTCTTGATCCGCTTCACGCTTACCGATGGCCTTATAGAGCTTACCTGCCCTTTCAATGACTAAGAATTTTTGAAGAATTTCAAAAGCGTTGGGGCCAATCCAAACACATTCGGATTCTTTGCTAGTTAATAAGGTCGAACAAAGTTGCCGAATACTTTCGTCATCATCTGAAGACGACTCCATTAAGAGAGAAAACCCAAAAAGTTCTTGTCTAAGATTGACCAAAACATCTCTAATCGAAAATAAAGATTCAATCAAAAAAAACGTATCGGACGGACGATGAATCTGGTAGGTCAATAAATGTTTTCCTTGACCTAGATCAAGGTACTTTGCGCCTTGAAGCAAGGCCAAATTTTTTAGACTTTCCACTAAGTCAACGATTTTTTGTCGCTTAATGAGCAGAAGTTGTTTTTGATTGTGAATTTCGACAAGTAACTGGTACACGACTATAACTCAACAATTGGATCATCAGAAAATGGATCGAGTTGCTTGCTACCATAGAGTGCGGAAATGATAAAATCATAGTCACTAGGATCGATATCGATAAATTTGATACCGACGTAAATTCTACCACTGTCTTGAAATCTTCTCATAACTCTTCCTTTAATGTTGATTGTCTTTTTGTCGAGACCAAGTTTGAGATCAACATCGGTAAAAAGATCTAGTGCCGGTCCATTTACTGGCATACAAAACAAGAGGCCCGATCCGCTTACGTCAACGAGTTCTGATTTTTCAAATTGTTCGCGGACGGGTGACAATTGAAAGTACCCATTCTGATGCAAGCTGTAGGACAGTAGTCTGGAAAACTGATTCACAAATTCTAAAGTGTTAAGTGAAAAAGGTGTCGTTTGTAGCTCCGACCTCATCAAATAAATGTAGCCAACCACATATTGTTTAAACAGTAGAGGGCAGTATAGCTCATGCCAAATCTTTTTGTGAAACATGGATTCCACATATTGTGATAAACTTTGGCTTAAAAGCAATGAATCTCTTCCCGATGCTTTGAAAATTCTGGATAGATCGTCTTGGTCTAAAATTTTATAGAGCGGGCCTTCTCTCTGTGAGCTTATGGCTGCGCCATCAGAAAGTGGCAGTAACAAGGTTCTTCCAGACCAGGCCAGCAACTCCTCCGGAATCAAGTTTGGCTTTCGTTCGCGGAACATTATTATCTTGTTTTCGGATGAAAAGGACTGTGCCTTTTCGCGGAATGTTTTGAGCAAGTTAGTTATTTTTTGTGCGTCAAATTTTATATTGACCGACGGTGGTTCGGGTTCATAATATTCTTCACTGTCGTCCAAATCCATTTTGTACTCTACGCCCTCCAATAATAAGGCAAGCGAAATATGTATCGAAGGACGAATTCGTTCAAATCCGCGGCTTAAGTCGCGATAAAGCACCTCAGGAAGCGTTGCAGTCAGTTGTTCTTCGTCATAAGAAACACCTATCAGTCTGCACGTAATTCTGGTACCTTTAAATGGAATGTACAAGTCAGCACTAGCCAAATCCTTTTTTTTGGGTTTTTCTGAATCGAATCGGAAATATACCTTCTTCTCATCGACTTTAATCAAAAATGATCGGATTCTTTGTTCGGCAAGTTGTAATTCAACAAAACTTTTTTGATCAAGTAATGACTTGAATATGAATTCCTTTTCTATCCGAGAAATCTTTATTGCCATGCTTTTTTGCGCATCCTTTCTTGTAAATCGCGACTGGTTGCATCCGGTACGCCATCTCCCGTCCAACCAAGACTCGATCCTTGGTCACGAAAATAGGCATCGGTAACGTTATAGTTTCCTTTTTCGCTCTTGTTAAGGTAGATATCAAGGTATTTTGCCTCGTTGACACCTGACAAATAAACAGCTAACGCAAGTTCATTATCATCGACCTTAATTATAGTAAGAAAACGAATGGAAGAAAATGTCAACAAGAAATTTTTTGTAGTGTTGCTTGGTTTAGCGAGCTGCAGACTCAATTGAGGCGCGTAGTTGGGCGCCTTTAAGGTATCCTGGGCATAGTCTTTGCAAAAAGTCTTTATCACCAACGATAAGTTTTGGTAAGACAGCCCCTTGGTTTGGCTAAGATCGACCAAGGGACCCTTGGTCCGGTCAGAGGCTGAAATCGGTTTAGTAAGCACGAGATCACGTGCGAATTGTCTCAGGAATGGCATTAAAGTGTCACTATTATTTGGTTCAGTTAAGGATTTGACTGGTAAGCTAGTAGTCGTGGTTGAACTAGTGGTACTGGTGATCAAACCTAGCAGGACCTGCATACTTTCAATACTAAGATCTGTTGGTACCGTTGTTGTGCTGCTTGATGAACTTGGTCCTGGGCGTTGGCATGCTTGACTCAAAAAAAGTGCAAGTACAAGCAAGGGTATCACTTGGGTCAAATAGAGCAAACGTTTCATTATTAAAGAATATCATGAAGATTAGCTACTGTGATAGATTGGTCAAGCGCAGCAAAATAGGCTATGGTATGATCGTGAGTTTAGTTGATCAAATTACTAGTTTTGTTGAGTCTCCTGAGTCCAAAGCAATCCGGGATCCACTTTGGGGACATGTCTATATTCCTCGCAGTTTCGCCCCGCTCTTGGAGACGAAGGCCTTTCTCAAGTTAAGGGGCATTTTGCAGCTTGGCCCTGCCCATTTAGTCTACCCAGGCGCAACACATACTCGCTTTGCACACAGTCTTGGCGTATATTGGATTGCTTTTCGCTACCTAAAGCGCTTGCTTCAAGTTGGTATCAACTGTGAAATGCTTACGTTCAAAGGTGCGCAGTCTTTCCTTCTGGCCGCTCTTATGCATGACCTAGGGCATTTTCCTTATACCCATAGTCTTAAGGAACTTCCCTTGCTGGACCACGAAGAGTTGACCGCACAGCTCATCCAAGAAGCTGAGATTTCCAATATCATTAGTTCACTAGGGTTAAATGTTGTCATGCTTTCGGCAATCGTAGACCATGCAATGCCACTGGAAGACAAGCAGTACCTCTTTTATAGGCAACTTCTATCTGGCGTGCTTGACCCAGACAAACTAGACTACCTCAAAAGAGATGCTTGGTATTGTGGAGTGCCCTATGGAGTTCAGGACCTAGATTACTTACTCTCCCAGGTTTTCATTAGTGAAAAAAAAGTCCCCACTTTGTTAACCGGCGCGGTGTCTGTGGTTGAGCATCTTTTGTTTTCCAAGTATCTCATGTACAAAGCGGTCTATTGGCATCGTGATGTTAGGGTAGCAACTGCAATGATCAAGCGAGCCCTGTTTCTCGGTTTACGCAACAAAAAAATTCTGGCTAGGGATTTGTACAACTTGGATGATGCAGAGTTTTTTTTGCTTGCTCAAAACAGAGACTATGCCCCATTCGATTTGATTGAGTTAGTAAAAGCAAAAAAACTCTTTGAAGTTATTTTTGAAGTTTCATTTTCCGACCTCAATGTTACCGTTCAAGAACAAGTTATGACGTTAGAAACCAGATCTCAGCTTGAGTTGGCAATTGCCAATGCAATACTTGAGCCTGGATTTAGTGAATATGATCTAATTATGGATGTACCAGAAAACATCAGTTTTGAACAGAATTTTCCAATCGGCGAATATAGAGAGTCCAGCACTGAGCTTAACAACGGTAGTGTCTTTACTGGCTCTGTGGTTGAAGAGTTTACTCAAAAACTTAGAATTGCGAGAATCATGGTCTCAAACAAGTCTCTGCTTAGATCTGGGGACTATCTTACCAAAATTAAAACCATGCTTCAACTGATAGGCTGAAACTATGAAAAATTCACGCATACTGCTCGAACGAGTTAGACGAACTCAGATTCTATGCAAAGAGTTGGCTTATATAATTGATGACGAAGAGCTGGATGAGCTTTCATTTGCTGCCACAATTCATAACCAAGATGGTGATGAATTTGCAATTTCGATTGAAGCAGATTCAAAATTCTTAGAGTTTGCCTTCACCTTTCTGTTCCCAGCTGGTTTTCATGACTTCATTCGAGATCGAATGGAAGAGTTTCTTCAAATTTGTTACCAATATGGTTGTTATACCGCTATCATTGCTCATGAAGATGAAATTGCAGTCTCAGTTTTTTCCAAGTTGTATTTTGCTGGTTTGCAGTACTATGCTTTAAAAGAGACACTAAGGGACTTACGGCATGCAGTGAAAGAAATTGAAGAACTCTATGACGTCAACAATGTGTTAAAAGGAGGCGATAACGATGGACCTGCTGAACCTAATGGAAGACAAAGTGATCCAAGTCGTTAGTGAAATTTGCGATGAGGAAGAACAACGGGGTACGTCTCTTTTTTGCACTACCGAACAGTGTAGAACAGATGTAGCTTGTTTTGTACTCAACCGAATTCCGCAGCGTTATGTGAGTTCGGGGCGGGGTTTTGCGTACTTGGAAAGTGATCTCAATAAAAACATGCAGATACATGTAGATTTAGTCACCCTTGTACATGAAGGACTACAAAGGGTCTCAGATATTCAACGAAGCTTTTATCACGACAAAGAAATTTCCAGTTTGGAACTTGAAGCTGCTGATTCGTATATCTTCCCACTGATTAAGGGAAGATTGTTTAGTGCATCAAATTTTGAACCGCTAAGCAATGGTCTGGTTAGACTGAGCTCGGAAGGAAAACCGCTGGCCTCCATCGACGGCACATGGACAAATCCTTACCCCTTAATGACTAACAACCCCGGGACTTTTCTTTTTAGACCAGAATCAAAGGTCTGTCCGAATAAAGATAAAGACGAGACTATTGAATTGACACTTAGTTATGCACACGATGACTTTGAGGCATTTAGTCATACATTTTCTTTGGTGCTTAGCCGCTCAAGTAATCGCAGTCCACAGGAGAGAATCGCCCAACACGATTTAGGTGATTTGTTAGTTATCCCAAAGGCAGGCGACGAATATGAAATGCAGTTAAGTCTTAGTGATCCGGATGAGCCGACGTAAGACTAAGAATGTTCTTTTAATGAAGCTGCAAGTTTGGCTCTGCATTGCAACTGCGCTCTTCTTACTGCTCTTACCAGAACTGCTGATGGCTCAGACATCGGTAAATGCGCCTCCTGACGAAGCTACCAGTACCTACATAGAAGAACAACTCAAGATAATAGAGGCAGAACAGAGCAAACGAGCACTATTTTCGGCTTCAATCGGTGATGCCAATGTTGAGTTCTTCTTATCTGGCAGCTGGCGGACAGGAATAGGCGCTTCGTTGATTGTTCCGCTTGGCAATCTCCCCAACAACAAGGACTATTTAACCGGTTTTACTGATGAACCTTGGTTTAATCAAGCCAAGCTACTGTTAAGTGTTTGGTACGACCAAAAATTTTTCTTGGACCTTAGTATTTCAGAAACTGAAATCGCTGATCGATTTTTGCTGGGATACAAAGATATTAAACAACAAGATGGACTCTATCAGTGGCTACTGGGAAATCAAGAAATTGGTGTTCCAAATTATGGCCAGGTCCCCTTCTCACTTGGGGCCGACAGTTCGCCTGGCACACTTTTTTCTCTTCGAAACGAGAATGCAGAGCTTCACTTAATGTCAAGAATCGTCGGCCGGTCAAACATAGTAGAATACTTTAAAGGTGTGGCACCGCAGAATAAGTTAGTGATTAAGCCCGAAAGCTTCAGAAAAGGTCAGTTTTTTGTTGGTCCCTATCAAAAAACATCCTCGATGCTGGTCTATGTACAATCAACACAAGGCAGTCTAGCATCTGATGGTAATTATTACCAAGTCATGACACCAGAAGACTTTCTCTATTTCGTGCCCGAACAATCAAAATTTGGACTAAAGAAAAATGCAAGCAGTCGCGTGATTTTGGTTTACCAAACTGCCGGGGATGCAAGCCCTCAATTGTTCGCCAATATAGAAAATAGCGGCGATTTTAATTTTGGCAGCCCAATTGAGTTTTCTTTGTTAGATGAAAGCTTGTTTGCCACCAAAGTTTTGCGCCCACTGGCAAGCTACTATGGCTGGAATTTAGATACTATTTCTGCCAACCCTTCTGACTTGTTTCTTACCATTGAAGGAAATGTAGGTTTGCTAATTTTTGAGCCAGGCCTCTTCTCTCCATTTGAAGACTATTCTTGGTATTCCTCTGGTGGTTTAAATGGTCAAATTGAGCTTAGCTCCAGCAACGGAATCATTTTTCCTTCTCAAGTGCGCTTTTCTTTTTTGCAGGTCATAGCGCAAGGGAGTCAGGATGCTTTGCTAGCGCGTTACCCTTTGATTCAGACTGACCTTGGTGACTTATATCTGCCAACAGGCATTGCACCTAGCCACAGCTATCTTGAGGCCTTGGCTGCACAAGGAAAGGCTGGGAACGTCCTAAACCTCAGTCAGAAAGCTTTGCCAGCAAGTATAAACGTTAAAGTCAATGGACTTATTAATTATGTTTGGCAACTAGACGACCAAGGTAGAAACTTGAGTCTAAACACCGTTGAGGCTCGAGATACGGTGATTGTCAGCTATCAAATAGACGAAAAAAACTCTTTGTCCAGAAGTCTGCAAGTCGCTGCCTCGGGCAAATATAGTCTAAGTCCGCTTGACCAGCTTAAAGCCGGCATAGCGATGGAAGTGCCGATTTTAACTGACCCTCTCAACCAAAGTATAAGTAATGGCATTGTGGCAAGTGGGATTGAATTTGAACACACAAGTCTGGACAAGCTCTTTAGGCTCAATCTTAGCACTAATTTTTCCGTTACTATTCCCGATAGCTCTCGACTTGTAACACTGCAAAGCTACGAAGACGATCAGTACGTTTTCTTAACCGATGAGGCCATAGCTTTACCTTCGGCGCTTCCTAGTCTGTCTCAGATTAATGCAGCGATTTCGCAAGGAAGCTATCTTACCCAAAATGCAAGCCAGAATCCTGGACCGCCGTTAAGTGAGTTTGGCCAAGCAAATCGAGCGTTTTCAGTAAAAAAAACAATTGCTCACACTAGCGGACAGTTGGCTGGTTGGCGCAGCGACGGTGACTTGTCAACGCAAACTATCCCTGCGGAAGTTGGGCCCTATCTGGCAAATAATGAAGGCGATGATCCTTTCTATAGTAATGTATTGGTAAGCAGTTTTTTGGCTTCAGCTGATCGCAATACGGCAAGTTTTGAACTTAGACTTCCCTTTGAAAATCGTAGTCTACTGGACCAGACCAAAGGTATTGAGTTTTGGGTGAGAACACCATTTACTGATGCAGATCTTGATCTTTTTGTCCAAGTTGGTATTTTGAGCGAAGACCTAGATCAGGACAATCAATTAGACCAACTAGATTCAAATTTACAAGGCTTAATTCTTAGACATCCTGATTGGATTGAATCCGTCATTGTCAAAAACAATGAACGCGACATTCTGGCCAAAGGTGAAGACCGCAATGGCAATGGAATATTGGAACAAGAAAATAGCAATGCGGTCGATACCCGCTACGTTGGTAGACTAAATGCTTCGAGTTCTGGTGTATGGCGTAAAGTCGTCATTTCAAGACTCAATCCAGGTAGTCAGGGCGCGGCTCAAGCGATTAGATTTTTTTTTAGAAGTGCCGACAACAATCAAGATGGCACAGCTGACGATGCTCTGTCTGGTACGGTGCTTTTGGGCGGGTTCTCATTGCTACTTCCTATTCCAGACTCCACCCAAAGCTCAAGTGCGACGGTAAGTTCGAGTATTTCTGACAACGTTTCACTACAAAATACGCTTAATTCAAACTTTCCAAGCGCATCGAGCAATGGTTCAAAGATGGCTTCAGTAGTCTATCAGGCAAATCTGGGTGAACAGATAAGTATTCGCCAAAATATAGGAAACAGAACGCTTGATGACGGTTCACTACTAACCTGGTTCGCTTTCTTTGATGATAACCAAGCCCCGCCCTCAGTTAAAAAAATTAGTATCGGTGGACCTGACAACCTTTTTTTTGTTCAAGAAAATATCAATCTTAATGCCGGTACTTGGTACCAATTTGAAGCCGATTTAATTGGCCTTATCTTAAGCATTTACAGCCAAGAGGGCTTACTAATTGAAAGCTTTAATTTGGCCCGACATGGCTTTTCTGACGCCACAATTGACTATGTAACTATGGATCTCTTTTTTAACAGTGCCAACAGCGGAACGCTCTACTTGGATCATTTTCAGTTACAAAAACCAATTGCCCGAAGCATTGCCCAATTTAACGCTTTGCTCAATTGGTCTTTGCCAGGCCTCATATTTGGGAACCAAGAGTTTGCGATCTTGCAGGACCTTAGTATTCGCCAAATTGCTCGACTAAAGGGTGGTTCAGTCGTGGCGGCTAACTACCAATCGTCCGATCAAAACACGCTTGGCTTTACTATAGATGGAGAATATGGCTTTACCCTGCTCTATTTAAAAACATTAATTGGGCTCAAGGTAGATTCCCTTTTTGATCAAAGCCCTGCTCTTTTTAGGTACGCTCTTGCGTTTCCCGCAATTCCTGATAGTCCTATCACGGCCAAGGATTCATTTTCATTCGACCCTTTGTCATTGATGGCCCGCTACTCTCGAAAAAACTCACTGGAGTTCCTGTTGAAGCCCTTTTTATCAAGCAATTTTGAAACCTTGATTGCACTGAGCGACGGACAGTTGAGTCGTGAATATGGAATAGCTTTGTCACTTCAACCGTCTGAAGACCTTGGTTTTTCTGCCAAGACTACCATCAACCAATCATCACTTCATGACGGCCAACAGTCGGATTTTGGCAACGCGTGGGGCTACAGTTGGGACCTGCTAGTCAACAATTTGGAAGACCAGGTATTTTTGAGGTCCAACCGCCTGTTGGCCGGATTTTTTGCAAAAGGTAGCCAAGAAAAGCTCCAACTAAACATCGATTTGGGCTCAGAGCACCGTTTGGGGTCAATAGTTTTGCCCAAGGCACAATTGTTGACGTCGCTAAGTCTTGGCAACGAAGCCAGTGGCTATATTTTTTCTACTAGCTATGTCCGTACACTTGAGACCTCACGCCCTCCAAGAGAGTTGGACTTGGCCACAGACTACACTGATGTTTTCTATCCGCTTAGTTATCTGCAAAGTTATACCTTTGGTGTTCCGTTTTATGAGTTGTGGGCAGATGACCGCAATGCATTGCTTGCGCAAGAAAACGTAAATGGTGGCACCATCACCTGGGCGGCAACAAGCAAGTTCTCACTCTCTCGCTCACTAGATCTTACTGCTCTGTCCTTGATTTTTCCCAAGACTATTAGCCTTGAATTTGCAAGGCGCATTATTAGCGAAACAGCACAGACTTCTGACCGTTGGGGTCTGCAGTTTAAGAGTGAATGGCGCGCGCTAAATCTTTTTGGGACTTTTGGAAGCAGTAAATCGGTTGAGTTTTATGAAAGCGATGATTTTTCTTACTATATTTCCGGATCTTTTGAATGGCCACGAATTGGCGAAGCAATACTTAATTTGGCAGAAGGCATAAAAATCCAGCTTTTTGGCCTCAAAATGGATGGAGAGAATAATAACTCTTGGAAGCAGGTCAGGGATGATATTGCAGGACTACTTGACTTTGGCAGTGTGGCGAGCTTGAGCATCAGTCAGGATCTTGTCTACCGCTACGATGAATACGAAAGTCTTAGTCAACGCTACGGCATTGAGTTTACTTGGGCAGCCGACCTTCCACCATGGTCGCCAGAAATCGTCGGAAAAGCATCAGTGAAGTCTGCCTACTTAATCAACAAGGAACAGTTCAGCCTGCAAATTAATCCAGAAAGTCGAAGCCTAAAATTTGAGCGTTCCCTTTTTCCATCGACTGCATTGGCTAGTCAAAATGATGGTATTTTGTTTTCAATAAAGCATGGCAGTCACCTAATTTTTCCAGGACTTGCCAGGATTAGTGCAGAACTAGGCATAGGCTATGGGCAAGACTACAGCGGCCTAAACGCACGCCTTGGATTTTTTGCGCGCATAGAAGCTCAGATTAAGCTATAGCTGGCCAAAAGTTATTAGCTACAACAAAGTAACGCTTTTTCAAATAATACTGGAAAAAATAACTTAACTGGTTATAATTGCTTAGTGGAGGAAAAGCTCTTATGAAATTTAAATTTGTCATAGGTTTATGCTTAGTGATACTTGCTGGTGCACTCTACGCCGAAGAGGCACCAGCAATACCGCCTATTGATCCTGAGGTCTTGGCCGATTTCGGCCTTAATCTTGATCTGGGCTATGATAGTTTTACTGACCCGCTAACCGGTCAAAGTATCGGTTGGCAACGAATAGGCTTCAAACCGGACCTTAAGGTTGGCGAGTTTGGTGTTGGCTTGGATATTGACTTTCGCTACCGTTTTAACGGCGGAGCTGACGGCAATACCTTTGAACTAAGAGAAGGTGACTGGGTGCCCGATCCCGAAAGGAACTTTTTTGAAGTCTATTTACCCAAAATTCGCTATTTGAGCTACGGTTCAAAAGGTTCTCCAGTCTATCTGCTTTTTGGCAACGTAGAGAATGGACTGCTCGGAAACGGATTTATTGTTTCTAGCTACAAAAACACTCTCTATCAACCTGAGCACAGAGTATTTGGTGCGAGTTTTGATCTCGACTTTGCTGCCGTGCAGTTTCCCTATATCGGGTTTGAAACCATGGTTGCAAACATAGCAGCGTTTGACCTTTTGGCAGCTCGCATATATTTTAGGCCGCTCGCTGGAACTGACATACCGTTGTTAAAAACTTTACAGTTGGGAGTTACTGTCGCGGCAGATAGTAATCCCTATTACTATAATGATCTTACAAAACTTACTCCACCGAGTGAGGCGGTTGTAATGTGGGGAGCAGACCTTAAAATACCAATAATTGCCGAGAAAGACTTTGGACTTTCATTCTTTGGTGACATTGCAGGTCAGAAAGAATCAACCGGCGGCCAGTTTGGATTGGGCGGAAGCATAGCTTCTATTGTCAAGTACCTTGCCTTAGTTCGACTGACGCAAGATAATTTTCTGCCCAGCTACTTTGATTCTAGTTATGATATTTCTAGAGAACAAAAATATGCAGTCTATACAGGAGCAGCTACTACCCCCGGTGGTGCTGGTTGGTTGGTTTCGTTGGGATTAGACATTCCTGAAGGTGTATTATTTTCGGCAATCGTCGACGGTCCATTTGAACCCAATTCGGCTATTCCGTTTATGAACCCAAATCTCAAGATCATATTGACCATATCCGACGAACTACTCGGTGGTTTTGGCATCAACGCTTACTATACTAAAAAAGACATAACCAGTTTTGAAGCCTTGATTGACCCAACTAATGCAGTCGTAGGCGCTAGCATTTCGTATAAGGCAGGCCCTGCAATAATTCGTTTGGTCTACGACCTCAAGTATGACCCATATTCTGTAACAGACCAAAATTGGACAGTCAACTCAAAGATTGAAACGTCCATTGAATTGTTTTAAGGAGGAATGAATATGTATCGCATATTGTTTTCCCTGTTTCTTGTTCTTGGCTTAGCGAGCAATATTTTTGCTCAATCTAATGCCAAACCATCGGTAATCTTGGAGTACTTTGACGATGAGTCGCAAATTGTGATTCTTGACATTGATGGCTACCAAATTCAAGACATTTATCTTGGCATGCCGCTTATTGCTGGCAAGATACAAACCAAAGGCACAACCGCTGAGTTGCGCATTCAGCCAAACGGTACGATCATAAAATTGGCTCGCAATACCCAATTTCAGATTAACAATCTTCCGAATGCTAATTCTCAAGTGAACGATTTTACCGTTCTTGCTGGAAAGATTAGGACAGTTGCCGCCAAAGCAAGCGGCAACTCTTATCGTTTTAATACACCCACGGCAGTATGCGGAGTTAGAGGTACTGATTTTGGCTTGGAAGTCCTCAATGGCATCGAGCGACTGTTGGTACAAAGTGGAGTAGTGGAGTTTGCCAAAAAGACCGGTGAGACTTTACGTTTGGGTGCTGGTCAAGGCGCCGATGCGAGAGCACAAAGCTTTATTGCTGCCGCCCTAACTACCCAAGAACTATCAGACTTTTTTGGGCCATTGTCGTTCAATGCACTTGATCCTAGCCAAGTTCCTCAAGATCAAACTGTTACTTTGGCTTCAACAACGACCAGCACAACTATTGTGGCAGCAAACAGCAATGTTGTTGATACCAATCCAGTTGACACAAGTGGAGGCGCAGAAAACGAGGCAAAATCTAGTGCAAGTGCGCCTTCAGCAGCTGATAGCGAGTTACTCAAAGCCCTCAAGAAAGCATTGGGGCTGGAAATTGGTAGCATTACCATTGATGGTGATACTTACGGAAAGCTGATTGTAACGCCAAAAATTGACACACCCGATTTCAAAATGGGCTTCTACTTGCCAGTTATCTATCAGAACGACCTTTTTGATATAGGCAACTGGTATAAGCCAAACGGAAACAATGAATGGTCTTTTGGAACCGATCAAGGTGAAGATGTTCTATTGATTATTGGTGACGTTTTAACCGACTTGGTTTTAAAAATAAAGTTCCTGCAACTTTATGAAGCAGGTGACCCATTTTTCATTGGACTCGGATCCTTGGAAGCAATGACTCTAGGTCACGGATTCTTAATTGGTGAGTATGCCAACGACCTGGATTTTCCAAGCATCCGCAGAGTTGGTTTAAACATTGGATTTGACGTAGGTGGCTTTGCTTTGGAGGCTTTGACGAATGACCTTGCACGTCCAGAAATATTTGGTTTAAGGATGCTAGTTAGACCGGCCCATCCAGACTTCAACTTTGGCATAGGATTGTCTGCAGCTCTTGACATCAATCCAGCTAGTTCTCTTCCTGCGATATATCAAACACAGAAAGACGCTCAACCTATGTTCTTTAACTACGGGGTAGACTTTGATCTTCCTGTTTTTAAGGACGACAGCTTTGGCCTTTTGATATATGCCGACGTTGGTGGTTTGATCCCAATTGTAGCAAATCGCTATACGACAACAGGTGGAACTATAATCGAACCCGGATTTGTTGCTAGCCAGGTTGTTGGTCTTGTCGACGGCGAGCTGCGTTGGCTTAACTGGGGATTTGCAGGTGGAATCAAAGGTAAGATATTGATTCTTGACTATAAACTGGAGTTCCAGACTTACAACGGTAACTTTATTGCCAACTTTTATGGCAATGCTTATGACCGAGTGCGTGGTCAAAGAGCACAAGATGTCTTGGCGTCATTGGATAATACAAGTTTCTTTGCTCAGCAACGGTCCGGTATCTATGGTGAGTTAGGCGTAAATTTGTTTGACGTAGTTTACCTAAAGGGAGGTTACAAATGGCCTTGGCTAATGTTGCCAGACGGATTTGATATTTCTAACCCCGACGAGTTCCTAATAGAAGTTAATCTCAACAAAGAGATGATACCCTATGGAATTGATGTGGGGCTACAAATAAAACGTAGCTACTTTAAGGAACTCTTCATTCAACCAGAAAAGTACATGTTCCTCGATGCCTACACTACCTTCTCGGGTACTGTTGATGTTCCGCTTGGTGACTTCTTTAGCATAAGGGCAACTGTTGGTACTGCACTAAAGAAAGACTCAGAAGGAAACATTGTTGTCGATACAAATGGAATCCCTCAGGTTGCACCAACCTTTACACTGGAGACAGTATTCTGATATCAACTTAATCCATAATGGATGAGTTACGATCTGCCGGCAGGATTCAAATCTTGCCGGCTTCTATTGCCCACAAAATTGCAGCTGGCGAGGTAATAGACCGCCCCCAAGCCGTAGTAAGAGAACTTCTTGACAATGCTATTGATTCTGGTGCAAGCAAGATTGACGTAATGATTCGTGACGGTGGTACCCAAAGCATCGTGGTACAAGACAATGGGTCTGGCATGTCACAAGCGGATGTACAACTCTCATGGCACAATCATGCAACTTCTAAAATTAGAACTGAAGGCGATCTCTACAACATTAAGACTCTTGGCTTTAGGGGTGAAGCCCTTGGAAGTATCGCTCAGGTCAGCAGGCTTACCATTAGTAGCAATGATGGTACCGAGGGTGCAACACTAACCGTAGAAGGCGGAAGCAACCTTGGCATGGCACCGTATGCCGGTTCCAAAGGAACCAGAATTGAAGTAAACAATCTCTTTTATAACCTTCCTGGCAGAAAGCGATTCTTAAAACGGTCTTCTACCGAATCGTTGATGGTTAAGCAGATTTTGGTAGATAAGGCCCTTGCCCACCCCCAGATTGAGTTTAGATTCTACAAGGATGACAAACTCGATATGTTCTTACCTAGACAAGCAAGAGAAGACTACCAAAGCCGGCACGCGGCACTTTATAGCGAAATTCCGCAGACATTACGATTCTCAGTTTCCGAAACTAGCCAAGATGTAAACTTTACTTTTGTTGGTACTTTTCCAGATATGTTTCGCCACGATAGAAAAGAGATCCAAATTTTTGTAAATAATCGAAGGGTTCAAGAATACACGCTCGTGCAAGCAATCGAACAGGCCTACAACAGTTACTTGCCCGGTGGTCGCTACCCTTATGGTGCTTTGTTTCTTTCGATCAAACCAGAGCTTATTGATGTCAACATTCATCCAGCAAAAAAAGAAATAAAAATTCAGAATCTTCGAGAAATTCATGGTTTTGTCTACCGTAGGATTGAACGAGCTATACGCGACAGCCAAGCACCCCTCATTGCTGATAGCCAACGCAACGTTTATCAGATTGCTGCCGATCAAACTCAACAACAAATAGACTTGGGTTTAAGGCCAGTGCAGTTCTATGACTTGCAAAAACAACTAAATGTACCCATCGCATATGAAAAGAAATTTGATTACACAATTCAGCCAAAAGAACTTCCTTCGTTGGCAAACGGTGTCCGCTATTTTGGTGTTCTATTTGGACTTATGTTGTTGTTTGAACAAGCAGAAAGCTTTTTTTTGCTCGATATGCATGCCTGCCATGAGCGGATACTTTTTGAAAAGTATCGCAGTGATGGACGCAGACAAAAACTTTTGATTCCTATTGTTCTTGATCTAGAGCATGAAGAAACTGACCAGGTGATCTCGATCCGAGACAAGCTTGAATCAATCGGCTTTACTACTGAGAAGCTGGACAATTCTTTGGTTTTCAGTACTGTTCCAGTTACCATGAACCTGAGCTCTCAAGAAGTATCAGCGATAATAAGGGAAACACTCTCGGATTTCGAAAGTTTAGAGCGAGAGCTCTATGCCCAAATGGCATGTAGAGCTGCAATTAAGGATGGTGACAGAATAGATCAAGATTTTGCGCTTGAAATGTTTGAAAAAACGATGCTTTTGGCCGAGCATCGTTGCCCGCATGGTAGGCCTCTTTACTTGCGCTACAGCCGGGGTAGTCTATGGCAAGCCATAGGTAGGGAAGTTTGATCCTTTCCCTAGCTATGGTGACTACCATGGTCTATATCTTAGAGATAATCTCTTCCAATTTACTTCTTTCACTGTAGTCTGGCTTTTTCTGAAAAAGAGATTGCCAGGTTTTTTTGGCTTCGTCATTCTTCTTCTGACCCAAGTAGATGTATCCAAGTTGCTCATAAGCGGGCCAAAAGTTGGGATCCACCTTGATGACGCTCTGGATGGTTACCTCTCCTTCTACCCACATTTCGGCAGCAACATAGGCAAGTCCGGCATTGTAGCGGATTGAAGAACTATTAGGAGAAGCTGCAATGGCTTTTTTTGCGTGCTCGATACTTTTTGGAAACATCTTCTTCATTCGATATACGGTAGAAAGATTATTGTTAACCTCGGCACTATTGGGTTCTGATTCCAAGGCTTTGACTAAGTTAGTGAGTGCCGAATCAAATTCACCTTCTTCGGTTTGGATAGCAGCAAGTTCTATCCTAGGCTTGGCATAGCTTGGTTTAATTCTTATTGCATTGGCAAAGAAACCTCTCGCCTTGACAGAGTCACCTAGGTTTTTGGTTACCAATCCCAGTGTATATTGGGCTTCTGCAGAGTTTACATCAAGTTTGACTGCTTCAGCTGCATAGCTCAATGCCTCAGAATCTTTGCGTTGGTTCACCAAAACAGTAGCAACATTATAGTGATTGATAGACAATCTTGGTTCACTCTTGACAGCGATCATAAAATAGCCCAGAGCCTCGGAGTCTCGATTCTGTTGGAATAGAGCAAGTCCCAAAGTGCGGTTAAAGCGTGCATCCTCGGGGGCAATCAAGACAGCTTTGCGCAGGCTTGAAGTCGCAGCATCAACATCACCCTTATTCCTCAAAACTTCGCCCATTCTGAAGTGAGCCAAAGCGTAGTCTGGTTTTAGAACGCTTGCGTTTAAGAATGAATCATAAGCCTCATTGTTCCGGTTCAATTGCACATAGGAAAGTCCAAGGTTGAAGAAGGCACGCTCGTTCTGACTGTTTATTTGCAAACTGGCCCGGTAGGAACCTGCTGCCTCACTAAACTGCTTATTGTCATACTGGGCGTTTCCAAGCTCAAAGAGTATATCAGCATTGTTTGGATTTAGTTCTCGTGCCTTAGAAAAGTCTCTGATTGCTTGCGCCAGTTGTTTAAGTGCTTGGTTAGCAAGACCCCTAATAAAATGGGCTTCCCATAGCGAGTTGTTTTTAGCTATTGCTTTATCGGTTAGTTCAATCACTTGTCGATTGCTTGCTGCATCTCTAGGATTTTCGCTATAGATCAACTTTGCCTGTTTTGAGAAGACAGCTGCGTTATCAGGATCAATTGCGCTAGCTTGCTGAATTTTTGACCGTGCAGAAGCAAAATCCGATCGCACAATGGCTTGATCGGCTTCAAGCAAAAGGGCACTGATTTTCCGCTGCTTATCAGCTTCGTCTTGGGTGAGCTTAGCCAAACGTTGTTCTTCAAGTCTGCGCGCACTTGCATCGTCTGCTATTCGTTTAGCATCTTCTTCTTTTTTTTGTTGGGCAAGTTGCTTTGCCAACTCTAACTCAGCTTCTTTGATACGCGCCTGAGCTAACCTTTCGTTTGCGGCGGCTTCTTTTGCAAGTGCCTCAGAGCGCAGAACGTCGGCGTTGTTGTTTGAATTGGTGTTCTGATTCTGCCTATTTAAGTTGGCTAAGGTCTGTTGCAACAATTGATTCTGTAAATTGGCGTCATTGTTTTTGTCAGAATTGTTGGTGCTCAACTGGGCTTTCTTGAGGGCGATTATTTGATCTCTTATTTTTATGGCTTCGGAATCGTTGGAGTTCTGCAATAAGACTTGATCAACAAGATTTAGCGCACGATCAAATTCACCTTGACTGGCATAATCTAAGGCAAGTTTGAGCGTGTTTTGTCGGGCGCTATCACTGTCTTTTCCGCCGCCTAGTCCAATTCCCATAACAACCGCTAATAGAATCACTAGAGCCAAGCCAGCTACGATTAGGACAAGCCGCTTATTGCTATTCTTTTTTTCCATTATTTCCCCCGTTATTCTCGTTCTAAATTGTCGTTTGTATTCTTTGCATCTTCGGTGCCCGCAGACAGTGTGTTTGAATCGTTGCTATTTGAAAGCGTCAGTCCGTTTAAAATGTCTTCCATAAGCTTTCGTTGACGCTGTTCTTCCAACAGTCGCGCGGCTGCGAGTCGTTCTCTCTCGACTTTTTCAGCTGCGACCCTTTGTTCTTCTCTAACCTTCTGCTCAGCAACCAAACGCTCTTCGTCTATGCGTCGTTCTTGTTCTCCCTTAATCATGGCTATCATTTTTAATACATCAGGTGTCAATGGGTCATTGGGAGCAATGGTTACAAAACTGGTATAGGAAGAAAGAGCCGAATCTAGGCTGTTGGATCTAAGCTCGAGATTGCCCAAGTTTAGATAAGCAGAGACGTGATCAGCTTTGCTTTGTACACTTTTTTGGTAAGCATCCTTGGCTTCAGCATTTCTATTTAGCCTTACGTAATTGTTGGCCATATTGAAGTAAAGAACGTGCAATTCACCAAGCCCTCGGCCCAGCGCTTTTTGGTAAACATCAAGGGCTTTGGCAGCTTGACCATTTTGCTCGTAGCAGATTGCCAAGTAGAGATAGGCTTTGTAGTTGCTTTGATCTTCAACTATAGCTTGTTCAAGAAAAATCGCCGCTTCTTTTGGTCTATTGAAAAGAAACAGTTCCGAACCCTTTTCAAAGCTATTTGCCCCGATTGGGCTCAGAACCCCTAGCATGAGAAAAAAAAACGCCAAATTGCCAATTGATTTGGCTTTGAACGAAATATTTGTTTTAATCATATTTGACAGCCCCCACTTACATCATATACTTTAAATTAGTAAAACGCTCCCAAGATGGGTACAAGATGTTCATAATTCCTTTTGTTATTATCGGCTCCGTTGTCATAGTTGTTGCGATCATACTCATAAAAATAATAATAAGCCCAAAAAGGGTAAAGCAGCTTGCGCAACTTTACAAGCAAAACAAATTTTCTCTGGCAATCAAAGTAGCCAAACAGATCCTAGCCAAGGAATCTAGAAATCACGAAGCACATTTCTATTTGGGCATGTCGTACTTAGCTGAAAACAAACCCGAACTGGCCTTGATGGAACTTAAACTCGTCAATCAACTTGGCATTTTTGATGGAAGTATTAACGAAACCCAGTTTAGAAAGACTATTGCTGAACTTTACTCGAGGTTTAATCAAAATGAAGAAGCCCAAAAAGAATATCTCGTACTTTTGAAGCTCAATCCAGACAATCCCAGCTTCTATTTTGAAGCCGGCAAGCTTTTTGAGACTCGCGGACATCCTGACAAGGCCGTCAAATACTACAGAAAAACTATAGATTTGGACAAAAGACATGCGGACGCATATGGGCGACTGGGCAGCATCCTTCATCGAGCAAAGAAACTACCAGAGGCCAAAGATGCCCTAGAGGCCGCTGTTCGACTTCAACCGAATAATGCAACAGCCGGGTTCACACTGGGTAAGATTTGTAAAGAAGCAAAAGACTTCCAGGGTGCACTGGTTCACTTTGAAAAGGCTTCAAAAGAGAATGATCTCAAAGCAAAGTCTCTTATGGAACGCGGAACTTGTTACATTAGCCTTGGTGACCTAGAACGCGCCCAATCTGAACTAGAAAGAGCGCTAAAAATATTTGGCGATGATTCTGTCAACGAGTTGGTTTATTCTCGTTATTTGCTGGCCTATTGTTTTGAGCAAGTTAGAAAATACGAAGAGGCAATTGATCAATGGGAAATGATTCAGGCAATTAGGCCCAACTTTAGAGATGTCAGCGCCAAGCTCAGTCAGTATCAAGACTTGCGTAGCGATGACAAGATTAAAGATTACCTGACTGTATCGGACGAAGAATTTATAGAGATCTGCAAAGTCATTCTTGCCAAAACTGGTATGGACATAATAGAAAGCTCCAAGACTGAAACTGGTTATGATTTTACCGTTGGCGAAAGTCAGACAAAGTGGAGAAATACTAAAAAGCTGCCAGTTCTCTACTGTTTTGTCAGAGAGACAGAATTGATCGAAGAGCCAGTCATCAGAGACTTTAACGAAAAGATTAAGGCAAGTACCATAAGTAAAGGTGTCTTTGTAAGTAGCTCTGGATATAGTCGTGGCGCAAAAGAGTTTGCCGAATCTCGCCCGATCGATTTGATAGACAAAGACAAACTGCTTGTTCTGCTCAACGAAAAAAAGGGGTAAATTTAGTCTCTATGAAAATTTTATGTGTGTCGGACGTTGTTGCCCCTTTGGTCTATAGTACAAAAATCAAAGAACGCTTTAGCGATATTGAGCTTGTTATTGGTGCTGGAGATCTACCCATGGAGTACCTTGACTACATCTCTTCGAGTCTAAACAAACCAATTGTCTTTGTTTTTGGCAACCACAATCTAAAACGCTTGGTTGAGTTTAGAAGAAGTCCACCGGTTGAAGACTGGTCTCAACGAGAAGTAGCAATAAAGCAAAGTTTTGGCGCTACGTACATCGACAACAGGATAGTAATGGTCAAAGGAGTTTTGATTGCGGGTCTTGGTGGCAGCAAGCGTTATAACGATGGCGAAAATCAATTCACCGAGTTGGAAATGATAGGCAAGGCATTTCGTTTGTTACCACGAATGCTGTGGAATCGCTTACGACATGGTCGGTTTATCGATATTTTGGTTGCTCATGCAGCGCCCTACGGGATTAACGATAAAGATGATCCCTGTCATGTCGGATTCAAAACCTTCTTGTGGTTTATGCGTTGGTTTAGTCCCAATTTACTAATTCACGGCCACATACATCTTTACAACAATAATGAGAACAGGGAAACCAGGTATTTTAGAACTAAGATTGTCAACGTGTATGACCATCAGGTTATACAAATTAAAGAAGGCGCTGCAACGTGAACGAAGGTTTCTACAAATCAGAGGCGAGTGAAGACTTCAACAAAGCCCGAGGCAAAGAAGCTTTATTGCGGATTTTTAGTATGCTTTGGCCGCAAAAAGAAGAATTGCTTTCTTTTGAAGAAGTTCGTGCCCTGATGCAACCTAAGCGCCAGTCATATCGAGGGCTTCAAACCATATCTATAAAGTTGATTGTTGGCAGTGAAGGACGATATAAGGACTTTAACAAATCATTTTTGCCGCGTAAAGAACACCTGAGAAATCGATGGACAAGAGTTGACGAAGCCCGACTAAGCGACATTATTCTGCCACCAATACAACTGTATGAGCTAGGCGGCGTCTATTTTGTACGAGACGGCAACCATCGAGTAAGCGTTGCTAAAAGCCAAGGTTGTGAGGCTATCGACGCGGAAGTCATTTCGCTTGACTCGCGGATAACCTTGTATCCAAAAATGACTCGAGAGGACCTCTATCAGGCAATTCTTGACTATGAATATGAAAGCTTTCTTGACAAGACCAACATCAAAGAATATTTTCCTGAGTCAGACTTTAAGCTAACCTGTACCGGTAGATATGATGAAATAATGTACCATATCTTTGTCCACAAATATTACGCCAATCAGGGCTACGATCAGGAAATACCATTTTCCGAAGCAGTTAAGTCTTGGTACCACAATGTATATAAACCAATAGCTGAGATTGTTGAGCACGAAGGGCTTTTAGCTGGGTTTCCTGGCAAAACCATCTCTGATCTCTATGTTTGGGTTGTCAAACACTGGCATTTTCTAAAAGAAAAGTATGGTGATGAAATTAGCGCCAAGGAAGCGGCTGTAAGCTATTTTCAAATCTATGGAAAAACATTTATGCAACGTTTTGAAGATTTTGTAAGCAGACTCTTAGGTGGTCACAAAAAATGAAGCCACAAAAAAGTAAGTCAGTTGGGCAGTTTCCATGGTCCTGATGAATTGAGTATTCGTTGGTCGTTGTAGAGATCGCTAATTACAATGCTTGTTGTCCCAAGGCTCCTAAGCTCTTTCAGTAGAATTGAGTTTCCTGCAACCTGAAATACTTTCTTGAGATTTCCTGAGATATCGAGGCAATGTATTTCTCTATAGAGACTTGATTGAAGTGCTGGCTCAATTCTCAATTCTCCATCGCTGATCATGAGTTTTGGAATTTCTGGCAATTTTCGACCAATTTCTTGGTTAAGTGTTAATACAATTCGGTCGGACTCACCATCATAGTTTTCTATATACAGTTCATAGTTGCCTTTGGGGAAGTCTTCTCCCCAAGCTGGAGAGATACTTGAGGAAGCCAGCCAGTATTCTCCTGACTCAATATTTTTTTTGAGGTCACTGCTATCAATCGCCCAATAGAGTTCACTACTTTGATGAAACAGTACTGCGGTAGCAATGTTTTTGATATGCTTGTCACTAGCCACCCTAAACAGAAGCAGAAGTCTGTTGTCGGTCGTTTTTTCTTGGGGATTGTAGGTCTGCTGCAGATATAAGCGTGATTCAAGCGGAACAGCGCGTTCATTTCGGCACGAAATCGTGCTCAATAGCGATAACAAAACAAAAAGCGGAACCGCAAGGTTCCGCCATTGAAGTCTCTTACTCATTTTCACTCAAAAGGATTTGCCGTTCTGAATTTTACGAATTTTCTTCATTAGTTTTCGTTCCAGAGCTTTCTTTTTCCTGTTGCGGATGGTGGAAGGCTTTTCGAAATATTCACGCTTCTTCCACTCTCGAATGATACCTTCTTTTTCAACCATACGTTTAAAACGTTTGATTGCTTTTTCCAAATTTTCTGTATCGTCTACCTTGATAAATGCCATGGTAATCACCCCCTCTCTGCATTAAGGTTCAAAAGGTAAGCCAATTATGCCCAAAAATGCTTCTTTGTCAAGGTTTCTGTAGCGCAAGAGTGACTCTGGATCAGCACTTTGACCTTGAATCCGGAGCTCCCAGTGTAAATGTGGCCCGGTAACAAGACCCGTTGAACCACTGATTCCAATCTGCGTACCCGCTTGGGCCCAAGTCTTGTTGGCTAGCGAAAGCTCTGAAAGATGATAGTAGAGGGAAAAAACTCCGGCAAGGTGCCTGACTACTACCGTATTCCCCGTCACAATACGTAGCTTGGCGAGTACAAGTTCACCAATTCCTGCCACCTGGACTGTTTTGCCGCCGCCACCGTAATCCATTCCATAGTGAAGACTAAACGCAGAACTTCCATCACTATAGCGCCATTCCCTATGGTCGGCAAAAGCGCCTGATCTGCGGGAAAGATTTTGTGGATACTGCCAAACAGGCATCTCTGTTATTATTACTTGTTCAAAACTCTTTAACAATTCTTGCATTTCTCGAGTTTCTTCTTGTTTTTTTTGATCTATCATGGTTCTTAGATTTGTCATCGATTTTCCCAGCGTCAAAACATCCAGTGGAAAATTTCTTTTTAGTACCGGAAGCGTTGTCGACCAGATAGCTTGCTTACTAAGTTCATCAACGATTTCTATACTGTAGACCTCGGGTACTCTCAAAACAGGAATAGGAACGTAGAATAGATCAACTGAATACAATCCGTCTCGCAGGATTTCAATTGACTTAAGTTTCAGATCAATGATATCGGAAGCAAATTCTTTTTTTACTAGCTGAAGCTCGAGCAAATGGTGTGATTTTGCCACTTGTTGCTTCTTGCGTAGACAAACAATCCGATAGACCTCGCCTTGAACCGCATAAGAGTCCTGAGCAAACACTCGTGTAATCTCGGAACCAAAGGCGGTCTCTGACAGAAAAAACAAAGCTGCACCCCACAGCAGTGTAAAGATCGCGCGAGCCTTCACTTGATGTTTACACTACGTTGCATATCATGCACTACCAATTGAAGACTTGTACTTGGGCCAAACGTCTTCTTCTCTAATCTAAACTGAATATCGACCGATTCACCTAGTGAAAAATCTCTACCAATTTTTGTAGCTGCATCCCAATATACTGCTGGCCAGGTTCGGCTACCCATGCCGAGCAAGAGTTTAAGGTGATTTTTTTCTTTGCCTATTAGGTTGGCTTCATTGATGCGTGCACTGCTAAAGCCATACAAAATACCTGGAGAATCATTGCCGGTTGGTAAGAAGACTTCTTCTGTTTTCCAAAGGTTTTCACTCATTTCGTTTTCACTGACGATAATATCCAATGGCACAAAGTCAGGGTCATTATCTTCTAGGCTTACCTGCTCAATTGCCTTTAGTACACTTTGCCAAAATACTTGAAATTTCTCTTCACTGAGCGAAAATCCACCTGCCGCATCATGTCCCCCAAATGCCAAAAGGCTGTCTTCAAACTGAGAAAGAAATTGGGTAACCTTAAGCCCTCTAACGGTACGCATACTGCCAACCAGCTTGTTTTCCAGCTTGGTCATAATTATGGCTGGAACATTAAATTCCCGTGCAATACGATTTGCCAAAATTCCTGTAATGCCACGACTAATTTGATCGTCTCTGACTATCACCATTCGGTTTCCATTGGCTTCGACAAAAGTACGTGCATCGCCCCTAATGCGCTTGAGGGCCAGCTCACCTTGTTTTTTTCGATCCTCATTCATTGCCATTAAGTCTTTTACTATTGCAATTGCTTGTTGAGGGTCTTTACAAAGCAGTAAGTTGACGCCTATGTCAGGTTTTCCCAGTCTACCTGCAGAATTCAAGATCGGTGTCAGGCGCCATCCAATGTCCTTAGCTTGGATAGATTCTTGTAGCATGCCTATTTCGCGCATGAGTGTATGAATTCCGGTGTACTTAGTTTTTGGCAATGTCTCAAGTCCACGCCTTAGCATAATTCTATTTTCGTCTGAAATGGGCATCATATCGGCAACTATGCTCAACGAAACCATTCCGAGCTTGGAGAGGTGATTTTCCCATGCTTGCTCGGCTTGTTGCTTGCAATACGCGTCAAATAGACCCTTTAGAACGTCGATTTCTGCTGGACGTTCCAAAGAAAACTTGACCAACTTAGAGCCGGATAACATGCGAAGCAATGATTTGTTGCTGAGCTCTGGAAAAACTTTATATATAGCCGGAGCTAAATCTTCTACGTAGACGTCAGTACCTTTTCCAAATAACCGTGTGAGTAACGGGGACTGCACGCCAGCGTCATAGACGAACAAAGGGCTACCTTGCAGGAAAGGGACTACTCGAGAAAACAAGACGTTAGAATTTCCGTCTACAATGTGTTCTTGTAGTCTGGCCACTTCAATCAGGTTTCTGATTTTAACTCCTTCAAAAGTCACGCCACCATTTCCTGGACAAAGGTTTATCAAGCAAAACTCTTGACCGTACCATGGGCTTTTGGCAAGGTCCCATGCGAGCAATACTTTTGACACCAGCGCAGCAGCACATAGGCCTTCAAAAGGATACTGACAATCAGGAACTTTTGGATCAATGATGGCTACGGCCGCCGGTAGCTCATCACGAGGGTTGTGGTGATCGATTACGATCACATCAATTCCAAGTTCAACTGCTAAATCAATTTCATCTAAACAAGTAATGCCACAATCTACCGTTATAATGAGAGTAATACCCTCGTTGTGAGCCCAGTCGACAACCTCGTTACTTATACCGTAGTTTTCGTCATCCATTGGCAGACGCCATTGGGTTTCTATTCCTGCATCGATAAGGTGTTCGACCATCAAAGCGATACTGGTCATGCCATCGACATCACGGTCGCCAAAAACCAACACGCGCTCTTTGTGGTCTCGGGCTTGTTCTAGTCTCTCGACTACGTTATCCATTTCTTCAAAAAGAAAAGGATTGTGGGTGCTCTTTAGGTTGTGATCAAGATAAAATCGAACAGACTCTGGTTTAGTTATGCCGCGTCTTATGAAAATTTCAGCTGCCGGGGCTTGGACATTGAAGCGATCCACAAAAGCTTTAACTTCTGTACTATCGACGGGAGCAAGGGTAAAATTCATTCGGGATATACCACCTGGGCTACAACCGGTCTTTGGTTGGGTTTATGATGCTCGATTCTTACAGAACTTGTAAGCAAGGGCAATGCCTTAGCGAGACTGTCACTGTCTTCGGCATAAACTTCTGCGATTAGCTGGTCTTTGAGGACTTTGGCTGTCCTAGCGAAATGAAAGACTATGCCAACATCGGCTAAAACTTGGTCGTCAAGTTTACTACGCCCGGCACCAAGTATTGTCGCAGCATTTCCAACGGCTAGAGCGTTCCAGTCAGTCAGGTAGCCATCCTGGTCAGCATAGAGCTCATGTTTTATTCTTGCACGGCGGGTGTACTTTTGAGCCAATAACAGGTCAAAATTGCCACCCTGAGCCTCTATGTTGGAAGCGAAAGACTGCAGCGCACGTCCACTGGTCAATGCGTCAATACAAGCTTGCATGGCCAGCCCGCGATTTTGATACTTGGGGCTAAGCAGTAGCATTGAACTAGCTAGTTCCAGACTGAGCTCCATAAGTGTTGCCGAAATTCCTTCGACTTTTAAGTGCCCCTGGTACCATTCAATTTTGTACAAACCGTCACCATGGTATTGCAGGCAACGCAGGCATTCTTCGACTTCCAGATAGTTTCCAACACAGTAGCCGAGTGGAAATGACATGTCGGTAAGCAGGGCAAGCGAGTCTCTACCAAGATGCCTGGCGGTCTGTATCAAAGATTTAGCCAAAGTCAATGCACTACTTTGGTCTTTCATAAATGCACCGGAACCAAACTTAACATCAAAAACGAAGCCTTTGGCGCCTTCTGCATATTTTTTTGAAAGTATGCTGGCAGTGATTAAAGGAATCGATTCTATCGTAGCTGTAACGTCACGCAAAGCATAAAGCAATCGATCCGCCGGAACAATTTCTTTGGTTTGACCAGTCATCGCGAAACCCGCTTGGGACAAAGTGGTCAAAAATTCTGCCTGCGTCAATTGAGACTTATAACCAAGGATAGCATCAAGCTTGTCTAAGGTGCCACCAGTGTGCCCAAGGCTGCGCCCACTCATCATGGGAACCATCAATCCGCAGGCGGCAACTATTGGGGCTACAATCAAAGAAGTTTTGTCACCTACACCACCGGTTGAATGTTTATCGACCAAATATGCAGATACCGAGCTTAGGTCAAACTGTTCACCTGACTCAATCATGGCCCAGGTCAAAGCACTCGTTTCTGCGGCGGTCATACCCGTAAAATAGCTTGCCATTAACCAAGCAGAAATTTGGTAGTCGGGAATCTGGCCGGCCACATAGCCATTTACCAAATAAGAAATTTCTGTACTGCTGAGCTCCTCACCGTTGCGTTTCTTGGTAATTATGTCTACGGTTCTCACCAAAGGCCTCCGTTCAAAAAATTGTAGCACAGTCCAGCTTTTTGCGGTATGCTACCAACATGAAGGACTATAAGCTTTTTGTTGATTTGGATGGCGTTCTGTGTGATTTTGATTCAGGAGTTCTTGCAATTTGCGGCAAGTCACCATCAGAGCTTTTGCCCTCTCAGATGTGGTCCCAACTTGCACGCAGCCCCGGTTTCTATGATCGACTACAGTGGACTCAAGATGGCCACTTGCTGTGGGACAGCGTAAAAGACTACAAACCGACAATTTTGACGGGTTTGCCACGAGGAAATTGGGCTGAAGGTCAGAAGCGCTCGTGGTGTCGTCGAGAGCTCGGGCCAGATGTGCCAGTAGTTACCTGCCTATCAAGAGAAAAAGCACTTAGGGCCAGCAGTTTGCTTACAGAGAACCAGGTTGCCGTACTTGTTGATGATCGCCTAAATCTCAAAGAAGATTGGCAGGCCATTGGCGGAATTTTTGTCTGGCACCAAAATTCACTTAAAAGCCTGCAACAACTTGCCATGCTTGGTTTCAAGACAGTATAAACGGATCTAAGTTTTTAAGTTCGAATCCAAACACTTGTTCAATACCTCGACAAAATACAATCAAGAATGCACGCATGAGAGAATGTTCCAAATTAGGTAACTCTGGGTCTGCCAAATCTCTAGCAAAGGCTTCTCTTAAAAAGTTTTTTATTTGATCGTGCTCGGTAAATGATTGCAAGCTAGTGTTTAGTAGTTCATGATGAAAACCAAGATTTCCCATATAGCGCCAAAGAAAAATCAGCAAACGCTTTTCTAGCTCGTACCGTTGTCCAATCCATTTGCTTACTGCACGCAACAACTGAGATACAAGTTCAAATGGCCAAAGCATTTCGAGCTCCAGCGGAGTTTTTTGCACCAACTCACTTACAAAACTCGCTAGGTAGATGGATTGTAGATCTGACCTAATCTCCATCGCGTCATGCAATAATTCCACATCACGCATGCTTATTTGCTTCTTTTCGAGATCGTGATAGAGCCAAACTCTAAGGTGATTAAAGGGTTGACAAGCACTCCGATTACGCGATTTTTCGCTGCGGAGTCCAAATGCGTTTACCCAAACGTGGGCTTGGGTTTGAGTCAATAACAATAGACTGGCGTGTTTTTCTGCGAGTGGCCTGATTTTTAGTACTAAAGCTTCTTCATTTACGTATCGACGCATTACCCTTGCCTTTAGTATATTCTTGCGATCATGTCAAATCAACAGATCGTACCACTCGAGCACACTCTACCCAGCAAACTTAGAATTATTCCACTTTCTGGTAAACCGATTTACCCAGGGATAATAACTCCTTTGATGCTCAACAGTCCCGAAGATCTTCAATCAGTCGAAGAAGTTCTAGATTCGGACGGATTTCTTGGCTTAGTATTGGTCAAAGATCCCGACCAAGAAGATCCTGACTCAAGCGACTTGTATAAGACCGGAACTATAGCAAGAATAATAAAGAAGATTAATCTACCTGACGGTGGTATTAACGTAATCATCACTACGCTTAAGCGCTTTACTATCAAAAAGTACGTGCAAAAACAGAAGCCTTTGGTAGCTATTGTGACCTATCCTGAAGAAATTCTGGAAGAAACTATAGAAGTTAAGGCTCTAACGCGCTTCCTCTTAACTGAAATGAAGGCAATCTCCGAGAACAACCCGCTTTTTTCGGAAGAAATGCGGCTCAACATGGTCAACATCGACCATCCGGGTAAAATCGCCGATTTTGTTACAGGCATTCTAAATATAGATCGCAAAGACCAACAGAAGATTCTGGAAACTTTTGATATCAAGTTGCGTATGGAACACGTCTTGGTCTTTATCAAGAAGGAACAAGAATTACTAAAGATCCAGAAAAAGATTCAATCTCAGATCAATGATAAAATAGAGCATAGTCAACGAGAATACTTTCTTAAGGAACAACTTAGACTGATCAAGCAAGAGCTCGGTATTGCCGTCGACACCAAAAGTGAGGAATACAATCGATTTGTGGAAGCCATGAAGAAACTAAGCCTGACAGGGGAAGTAAAGGATCAGGTAGAAAGAGAATTGGAGAAATTCTCTTTGATGGATCCCAATGGTTCCGAATACCACGTAACCAGAAACTACCTCGAAACCATTTTTAGCCTGCCATGGAAGGATGCAGATCCAGTCAAAATTGATTTGATTAAGGCTCGTCGTATTTTGGATGCTGATCACTACGGCCTCGAGGACGTTAAAGAGAGAATACTTGAATACCTTGCAGTAATGAGTAGATCAGGAAGCACCCGCGGTTCTATCCTATGTCTGGTCGGCCCACCCGGAGTTGGCAAGACCAGCATTGGGAAGTCTATCGCTCGGGCGCTCAAAAAAGAATTCTTTCGGTTTTCCGTTGGTGGGATGCGCGATGAAGCCGAAATCAAAGGCCACAGACGAACGTATGTCGGAGCGATGCCTGGAAAAATAATTCAAGGACTAAAAATAGTTAAGAGTCCGAACCCTGTGTTTATGATCGACGAGATTGACAAGTTGGGCCAAAGTTACCAAGGAGATCCTTCTTCTGCGCTACTTGAGGTTCTCGACCCAGAACAAAACAGTGCGTTTCGCGACCACTATCTGGACTTACCTTTTGACATCAGCAGAATCATGTTTATAACAACTGCCAACACAATAGACAGTATTCCTGCTCCCTTGCTTGATCGCATGGAAGTGATCCGCTTGTCCGGTTATATCGCGCAAGAAAAAATCTCGATCGCCAAGAAATATTTGATTCCCAAAAGTGCGAAGAAGCATGGCTTGGCAGCCAACGAGGTAGTCTTTGAAAAATCTGCCTTACTGTCAATCGCTGAGGACTATGCACGTGAAGCTGGCGTACGAAACTATGAAAAATTTCTAGATAAGATCCATCGAAAAATCACTAAAAAGCTTGTCGAGGGTAATGTGAGCACACCTATCAACATTGAATCCTCAGACCTAGAAGCATATCTCGGTATGCCACTTTGGCGTGGAGATGAGCAAATTGACAACAAGCAGGCAGGAATTGTAACTGGGCTGGCTTGGACTAATTATGGTGGGGATACCTTAAGCATTGAGGCTATTGCCATACCCGGAAAAGAAGGTTTTACCTTGACTGGGCAGTTGGGCTCGGTAATGCAGGAATCAGCTGGTATTGCATTGTCATACGTAAAGTCAATTGCACCGTCCTGGGGTGTAAGTCCTGATTTTTTTACCCAACATGGTATTCATTTGCACATTCCAGCTGGCGCAACGCCAAAAGATGGACCATCGGCTGGCATAACTATGGCATCTTGTCTTTTGTCGTTGATTACCAACAAAAGGATTGATACCAAAACGGCCATGACAGGGGAACTGAGCCTTGCTGGCCGCGTGCTAGCAATTGGTGGTCTAAAAGAAAAAACGATCGCCGCGCGAAGAGCAGGAATTAAAGACATTATTATTCCAAAAGCCAACGAACGTGACCTTACTGAAATTCCTGACATAATCAAAAAGGACATCCGTTTTCATGCTTGCACTTCTATCGATCAGGTTTTTGCGCTAATATTTGTAAAAAAAGGTGACAAATGACTAGGTCAAGTTTGAAGTTCAAGTCCAAATCAAAATTTCTGTTTGTATATCTGTTTCTTTTTATGACTCTTGTATCTTGTGATGCTAAAAACTCAAATGAATTGGTCAGAGCTGAGAAAACGCAGTTAGAGCAATCAAGTCCGTTTGGCAAACCAAACCAAGAGCTTATTGCCATAACAAGCCCCTTACCCACTGCAATAACAGCCCGTATTTTAGGTCAAGCAACTAGCTTTATGAGCCTTGTTTCTCAAGTACTCTCGCAGCATGAACTAATAGTCTTGGTTGACAAACAGCATGGATTACCTGCTGACTATCAACCAAATGATTTGGTCAATTTAGCTAATTTTTCGGCACAGTTTTCCGTTAGTCGCAAAGATCATTCGTTGCGAAGATCCGCTGCTAAAGCATTGGCAGAAATGAACAAAGCTGCTCTCAAAGCAGACATTACTTTGTTGATTTCATCGACGTTTCGTAGCTTTAGCTACCAAAGTACAGTATTTTCACGCAATGTTCGAGAGCAAGGTCAAAAAGAAGCCGAACGCGTTAGTGCCAGACCTGGAACGAGTCAACATCAACTTGGTACCGCAATAGACTTTGGAAGCATTACTCAAGATTTTGCGTACACCAAAGCCGGAAAATGGCTCTTTGAACAGGCAGGCAAACATGGATGGTCGCTGTCGTACCCTGAGGGGGCTGAGGATTTGACAGGCTATATGTGGGAACCTTGGCACTATCGATACCTTGGCATAGCCGCTTGCCAGTTGCAAAAAGATTTTTTTGAAGATTCACAACAAACTATGCTTACGTTCTTACATTACAATCGTGAGCAATTGATCAAATTATCGGCTCAACAGAAAACACCAACCACCTTGCAGCAGGCGATCAACTAAAACATGGAGTTACTTGCACCAGCAGGCGACTTGGATAAACTTGAGGCCGCATGGCGCTTTGGAGCCGACGCAGCCTATCTTGGTTTGCCTGGTATGTCACTTAGGGCAAACACTGGGTTTCTTAGTCCTGGTGACATAGAAAGACTCAATTCACTCAAATCAGATTTTCCGCAAAAAAAGTGGTACGCTGCAGTAAATCGCTATTGTAAACCTGATGACTTTTCTCGCGTGGATAGTTTGTGTCAGACCATCGAAGCAGCACAACCTGATGGTTTGATAGTCGCGGACCTAGGACTGTTTAGTATTCTTAAAGCAAGCTTTCCAAACTTTAAGTTTCATCTCAGTACTCAAGCTAATACACTCAATGCCTACGCTGTTGCCCTGTATCGAGACCTTGGATTCTCTAGAATCGTCTTGGCACGAGAATTGAGTCTCAGCGATATTGAAACGATTCGCAAACAGGTTCCTGATATCGAACTTGAAGTTTTTGTCCACGGCGCTATGTGCTTAGCACTCTCGGGACGTTGTTTGATTAGCACGTGGACTACGGGCCGTAGTGCAAACTCGGGCGACTGTACTCACTCATGTCGTTGGGACTACAAACTTTTGGAAAAAAAGCCTGAATTAGTGCTCGAAGAATCTAAACGTCCAGGGGAGTATTATCCTGTAATTGAAGAAGACTCATTCACTAGTCTAATGTCTTCAAAGGACTTAAGTATGATCGCACACTTGGACCAGCTCAAGGCCTGCGGAGTTGACAGCATCAAAATTGAAGGACGCATGAAATCGGTCTATTATGTTTCGCTCCTAAGCGGACTATACCGCAAAGCTTTGGAAAGTCTGCAACTATCAGACCACGGCGAGTGCTACCGTAGAACTATCGACTACTTGGAAAAAGAGCTCGATCAACTTAGCCAACGCGATCGAGGCACCGGATTTTATTTTGGCGACCAATCGGCAATGCAAATAGCATCGCGTGGTTATAAGTCAAACTATGCTTTTTTGGCTCACGTTCGACAAGAGAAAGAACTATCGGCTTCCTTTATAACCGGATCATCTAGTGAGCCTTGGTATTGTTATCAAATTGACGTCAAAAATCCTTTTTCTATGCAGGACACTGTGGAACTGCTTCTTCCCGGACTTTTAACGCAACCGTTAAAAAATGCTCAACTTTTTGATTCAAAATCTATTGCGCGTCAACGCTGTGTATCGGGGCAGTTCTGGGATCTCTATGTTAAAGATAGACTCCCAATAGGAACTATTTTAAGAAAATTACAGATAGAAACCCCTTGATTGTTGAGGGTCGCGATTCAAGTATGTTATCGTACCGGCAAGTTTTTTAGTAAATAAAGTTATTCTCTTTTGTAAGGAAGTAGGCATGTCAAACAGCAAGTCCAAGTATGATCTAGATAGTAATTTTGCTTCAATTGGTCTCAAGATTCCTTATTTGCTCTTGCCCGCAAAAAATATTGATCTTACAAAATGGGCTGTTGTTGCTTGTGATCAGTACACCTCAGATCAACTTTATTGGCAAGAAGTCGACCAGATTGTTGGCCAAGCCGAATCTAGCCTGCGGATAACTTTACCAGAAATCTTTCTTGAAGCTGCGAACGTGGAAGACAGAATACATGCTATCCACGCCGCAATGAACAGCTACATTACAGACGGTGTTTTAGTAGAGCATGACCCCGCCTTAGTCTATGTTGAACGAACAACCGAGGCATCAGGTTTACGGCAGGGACTCATAGTTGCCGTTGATTTAGAGCATTACGACTATGCCCCCGACTCGACTACACTCATTCGAGCAACAGAGGGCACTATCGTCGACAGAATTCCACCCCGACTTCGTGTTCGAAAAAAAGCAGCTTTAGAGATTCCGCACATAATGATTCTGATTGATGATCCAAATTTCACTGTTATTGAGCCATTGCAGAAGCAAAGCACCGGTTTGGAAAGCCTCTATGAAGTCGAGCTGATAAAACACGGTGGCAAGCTGAAAGGATTTTTGCTTGATGATTTACAAAACCTGCAAGCAATCTATGATGCGCTCTACACGCTTTTTGAAGCAAGCAAAAAAAATCAGAACACAAAAACACCCTTGTTCTTTGCAATGGGCGACGGAAACCATTCCTTGGCAACAGCAAAGGCCCATTGGGTTGCACTTAAAGCAGAGCTACTTGATAAAAAGATTAGTCAAGATGAAGTAATGAAGCACCCTGCCCGCTTTGCTTTGGCAGAAATTGTCAACATACATTCTAACGGCCTGCGCTTTGAACCTATTCACCGAGCGGTTTTTTCCAAAAAACCGCAAGAGTTTATCCACATGGCAAAAAAGTCAGCTTTGGTTCAAAAGATCACGCTCACTAGCGAACAAGACGCCAAGTCTTTGATCGATAGTGAACAAGGCAAGCAGTCGGCAGTTCTTTTTGCAGGGGGCGATTTTCTGCGGCTTGATTTTGTCAACAAAGACCTCCTTCCACCGGCCCAAATTGATTTGTTGTATCAAGAGTTCAAAACCAACTTTGATCCATCAGCTAAAGTTGACTTTATACATGGTTGGGAAGACTGTACTAAGTTAATCAACGAAAACGCTGTTGCTTGTTTGGTTCCGGTAATTGCTCGTGCTGAACTTTTTTCATGGGTTGCGCAAAACGGACCGCTACCGAGAAAAGCCTTTAGCATGGGAGAAGCTGAAGAAAAACGATACTATCTTGAGGCAAAGAGCATTGAAACAACGAAAAAAACCAACTAAACTCAAAAAAATTTGTACTTTACCTAAATAACCTATAGTGTTACAATAAATGGTGGAGGTGCTCTGTTGTTAATTTTTGACAAAAAGCCCTTGGTTTTTTTGGCAGTTTTTTGTGCCGCCTTTAGCTCAGCAGTGTCTCAGCTGCCCAATAGCCAGATAGTTTTTACCTACGCCGGACTGCACGTTTCAAAACCAGCCGGTGCCGTGATAAGTCCAATAGAAATGCAACTCTTGGACACAAGAATAAAAGCCGCCCTTCTAGAGGTAGCAAGACAAGAAAACTATCGTATAGTGGAACTGGATATGCAGAATGTGCTTGGCCAACTTCCTGATGAGTCATATATTGTACCGCTAATCAGACATGCCAGAACCAATGGAACAGCATTAAGTGGCAATGGACTAATTTTTTGTTCACTTAGTTTCAAGCAAGATCGTATGACGTTCAACGCACAAATGTACTCAACACCAAGCTTTGAGCTTGTCATGGAAATGAATGATAGTGGAAAAACCATAGACGAAATATTGAACCATATCAGGCATCCGCTTTATGGTCTGTTTGGCATTAGCCCCCCCGGCAATACACAAGTGGCCACCAACTCTTCCAGCAGAACCAGTGTAGGTGCTTTTCTTCAGAACAAAGACATAACATTCTCAGACGTTAGGGGTGTCTGGCAAGGCGACTATGGCATTGGAAAAGTAGAGCTGTTTGGAGATGGCACTGGTTTGGCCCACCTCAACGAAAGCGAATCTATCAAGATTAAGATCCTTGTTGATGGCAATACCATATTGATTAAACAAGACGAAGCAAACTCTCCAAAGATCTACTTGCCAATATTTCCGTACTCGATTGCTAGTCAAGCAGTAAGGCTTGCTAGACCAATTAGCTGGGAATTTAAGCTAACAGTAGAAAGAGATCGGTTATTTGGTGTAAAAAACACTAGCTATTTCTATATTGAACAAGGAAAAGTAATTCAAGTGGACAATACCTATTCCAGAGATGCAGTCTGGATTCGTATCCCATGACCTTTTCTTCTTCGGCCTGAGCTTGGTTCTAAACTCAACAGGTTTAGAACTATTAGTGACAGAAGTGCCAAACACAAAGACACTCCAAGGCTCAGACTGTTAGATTGGTTGCTGTTACTTGTCCTAGTCATCACTTTGCCCGGTGAAAAATGCGTTAGGTCGGCTTGCGACCTTGTCCGAATCGCAATATCGTACTTTGAAATTAAACCAAGCCGCTGTGCTTCATCTTGAAGCCGAGTTGCATCACTTGAAAGTCTGTCAATCTCACTTCCATATTGGTGTTTAATGTTCTCTAGATCAATAATATTGAGCTGAAGTCTTTGTTCGTATTTTTCAAGTTCTGCCAGTGCCTCAATGCCTGCTGGCCCCCAAATACTCTGAAAGAACTGAAACGACGAGAAAAAAATACAAAAGGCAAGTACAGGCTGCGAGAGTTTCACCATTTCATTTACGGTCTAAACAAAACAATTCTTTAGAACCATAACGAGAGATAAGCACCTGGTCCAAGATTGACAGCTACATTGCCATACAGTAGATTAAAATTATGGACGGCGAGCTTCAAGTTAAAGACTGGCTTGGCCGATGATTAAATGTCTTGTGTTGTTGTGTATGAGGAATTATGCCTATTTTTAAAGAACCGGATGATTTACCAGCACTTGACGAATCCGGCTTGGACGAATACGGAGTATGGGTTAAACTTGGGTCAGACGGTGTGGATTTAGATAAAGTTAACTTGCTGGATGATATTGAAGAAATTGAAGTTAAAGACGAGACTTATCTTGATAGTCCGTTGAGTCTTGATCTTGAGGACGAGCTGACTATAGCCGATCCAATGCTGGATGGTATATCCAGTGCAGATTTTTCAGAGGGACAGGAATCAGAGCTTATGAGTAACCAAGAAAAAAAATATGACTTGCTTGCAAATGATTCACAAAATTCGGGACTCAGCCAGGATTCTGATATAGATCTTTCGGGTACTGATGATCTGAGCGATCTTTCTGAGCTGCTATTGAGTATCGACGAGGAAGTAAACGAAGACGAAACCATTTACTTAGAAGATGATGAATTGTCATTAGACTTGGATTCTGGTTCTGAAGATATTCTTCTCGAGCCCGAAGGAACCGACGCGGGTAATGGTGACGACTACTCTGGGGATATTGAGATCCCAGGCCTCGATGATGATTTGTCAGTTCTTTCTTTTGATGATGACAGCGGAGTAGATTTTTCGGCTTTGGATTTGGAAGAAGACTCACAGCAAGACTCACTTTCAGCTCTTGATAAACCGCAGAAAGCGGAAATTGAACTTCACAATATCGAAGAAGTCGGACTCGATGAATTTATTGACATCAACGAAGATGAAACCAGCCCTTCACTCTCCAATGAGGAAGAAGACGAACTGCTTCTCATCAATGAGCCGGATTCTGAGGAAGGTATCATCATAGACGAAAGTCTGCCGTCACTTGATGATGACTTTGAAACCAGTGAAGTAGAATTGGGCACATTCAAAAACGATTCTGACTTTGACGCTTCAGAGTTTATGCTAGATTCCCAAGAAGATATGATCAACGTAACAGCTGCTGAAGATGATTTAGAGGTTCGTGTAGGCGGCTTTGACGACGTTGCAGCCGTAGAACGAGCGTTTAGCCAAGAAGAGGCACCAAGCCGCAAAGAATCAGTTGCAGAGACCGTTACAGAGAGGCATAAAGAGTCAGTTTTGGGTAACCGAGTTGAGCATGATTCGCTGCGAAGTATCGAAGAAGAACTACACGCTATCCGCAGCGAACTAACAGATCTACGCATTGAACTGAAACGCCTGAGAACTAAAGACTCAACTAGTAACAACGTGGCAGATTTGGCTGAGCAAAAACCGTTGGACAGTCTCTCCGTTGACCCAATTGAGCAACATCAGTTGGAGTCTAACGAAACTGAGACAAATAATCTAAGTGATGATGAAACCATAGGTGGCTTCTTTGAAGATGACGAAGATGAAACGATAGCTTTGACCGGTGACGAACTAGACAATATTCTTAATTCCGCGGAGTTCACTGAAGAAGAAGGCGAACCAACACAAATAGATGAATCTGAAGAGCTGGTAAGTGCCACTTCAGCATCTGATGACCTACCTATCCTTGCTTTTGAAGACCAAGCAGAAAATGACGCTTTTTCACCTATAGAAGAGATCAGTCTGCAAGAAATCTCTGATGAAGACTCTAATCAAGAACTCGGCGATTTTGACCTCGGTCCGAGCAATGAAGAAGTGTTTGGAGTAGAAGATAGCAGTTTGCTTGATGAGGACGACCATGAAGAAGTTCGTTCCATGGCGCAGCTGGACATCGAAAAGGAACTGGCAGACATCGAGGATTTACAGGATGATGAGGATGATCTTGAGGTTTTTTCGTCTGATGAAATTGCAGATATATCAATCGATATTCCAGAAGATCTCGACCTAAATCCAAATGAGGATAATTGGGAAACCATAGAATCATTAGACAACCTACCGGAGCAAGCGCAAAACTCTGTTGAAAGTCCAAACGATACTATGAACAATACTGCAAACGACTCAGCCAGTTTACCTTCAGAACCAGTAACGCACTCATTAAAACAAGAAATTAAAGCTGTCCTATCGTACATGGATAGGCTTCTCGAGTCACTTCCTGAAGAAAAAATTGAAGAGTTTGCACGATCAGAGCATTTTGAAGTCTATAAAAAACTCTTTGAAGAGTTGGGGATTTGACATGAGTCTTCTTCTAAAAATGAGTTCGTTAAAATACTACGAGAGTTCAATAGATATCCCTGGTCTTGTCAGGAAAGCAATTAGATTGGGCAACGCTAGGACAGAGACTAAAACAAACGAACAAGTCAATAAAAAAAAAACGATTCTTCAGCACTAGTTCAGTCTGCTTTTGATGGACAAGAACTACTTGATCTTGGCGCTCTGGTTAATAGTCTTATAAAATATAGCGTAAGACAGAGAAAGGGTTTTGCAGGTTTAATTGACCTGTTTCCCGTTCTGCAAGATCTTATCGGTTTTACTTCGGCACTTTTCCTTTTGCCGCAAGTGCAAGATGGCGACCTACTACCATTTGCTTATCGAGGCTTAGACAATGGTGCTGTTTTTGACTTCAAAATTACCCAGCAAGAACTTGGTTTTTTAGGTGCACATAGCACTGTCTTGACTCCACAAGATCTTTCCGCAGTTGAATCAAAATTAAAGCTTGCAAGACTAAACAAAGATCTTGAGTTTACTTGGTTGGTCAAATCCAACCGTGCCCAACAGCCCTTTGCCTTGCTCATATTCAACTCATCATTGGATTCCGTAAGCTCCGAAAAAGCTACTTTGGCTCTTGATGCAATTGGTCAAATAGTAAATTCTCTTGAGCTCAATCAACTATTGAAGGCAGATAGATCAACACACTACTTTGTTGCGGATCTAAAAAACAATCACGAACTAAGAACTTCAACCGTTGATGGAAGCATTAAGTCTCTTTTGCTTTTTAGGTCAGATCTATTTCTTGATTCAATAGCCTGCCTATTACCAAGTATTGAAAAAAACTTCATTGAAACTATTGCACATCGCCACTTGTCATCCTTACTTCAAAACTACCATAGCGGTACAATCTATCTTCGCGATACACTGATATTTTTGGTCAGAATTGAAGTATCAGAGTTGCAATCGCACGTGCTTCCTCTGATAAAGGACTCTTTTCTTGAACTTTTTGGCTTTGGTAGTCAGGAACGCTCTATTGAATACTTTGAAACTAGAATGCCCGAATATCTAATTGAACTTGCGTCTGAAACTATTAAATAATTAGAAAAATGGCGAACTTTGTGATTAAAATCAATCAAAACCAGCAGAAATCAGCATTTTTTGCGGGCCGATCTTTGCTGTCAACCAGGAATCCGGACGCACAAATTGCAAAGTATATGAGTGAGCAAGAAATTGACAAGCATGATACGGTTCTATTGCTTGCCCCACCGTTCCAATATATGCAGGCCTGGCTCTCGCACCAACGGCAGGATTTCTTTGTGGTCTTTCCTGAGTACAACGAAATATTTGATAATGCCAACCTTGCAAGCTCTAAGAAGACTTGGACAGGTGGCAAAGACCTTAGTATTGGTGTTTTCTTAGAATCCATATTGGATGAACACAACTTTAAGAAACTTAAAATTATTGAGTGGTCTCCCATTAGTTCGCTTTACCATAACTTTAGAACTGATTTTTTGGCAGCAATCAAATCAACCATTTTTGGTATTCAGCAAAACATTGCAACACAGTCTTTTTTTGGTGGGCGCTGGAATAGCAACACTGTTTTGAACATCAAATTCATTGAGAATATCCGCTCACCAGCTCGCAGTCAGGGTGTGTGTCTGCTCGCAGCTTCTGGACCCAGCCTTCAACGCAGCCTTGGAGAGATCCAACGATTCAGAGAACGAGTTGTACTTGCCGCACTTCCCTCTAGTCTTGACTTTCTTACCAGCAACAACATAGTTCCTGATTTGGTATTTAGCTCAGACGGTGGTTACTACGCAGATATTCACCTGCGCGGCTTTCTTCAAAGAACTAAGCGTAACAAAAAACAGCCGGTCTTTGTTGCGCCTTTTAGAGCAAATTTGAGACCGTTTTTTGGCAGTAATAGCTCAGTTTGCTTGACAAGTACCGATACACCCTTGGAAAACTCTATATTGGACTGCAATGAGTACAAGTCAGATTTTGCAGTTCTACCCGACCGTGGTACTGTTGCAGCATCAGCGATTGACTACTTGCTCGCTTTTCATAAGGGGCCCATTCTGCTTGCCGGACTTGATCTCGCGAATTACGATCTAAGCATGCATATCGAACCTCACACCTACTCATACACACATTTTTTTGAGCAAGAAAGAACGACTCCTTGCTTTGATTCTAAAATTAAAGAATTGTATTGGTCACGTGTATGGAATATTGAAAAATGGTGGAGAAATCCTGCACTACAGCGCTATTTTGAATGGTTTCGCATGCAATCTACAAGTAACCTTAGCTATCAGCATAATGTCTTTTGCCACAAGGTTGAGAGTCTGGAAGATCAGTTGTCTTTTTCTTGTTTTGTACCTGCAAAAATCCAAGAACTTCTGTCTACTTTTACTATACCCGTCAATCGTGTAACTGAGGGCGTAAAAATACCGCGTACTTGCTTTGATAGCTATCTTAAAAAGTATGACAATGTCAAAACCTGAGTATACATTTTCCTTTGAGCCAAGCTTAAGTACATCGGTTAAAGTACCTGTCATAAAATTTTCTGGTCGGGAGTATTGGTTAGGATCTAAATATGATCCTAAAAAAGAGGCCCAAAAGATTGTAGATTCTATAGAATACAGCAGTCTCTTTATAGTTCTTGGTTTCGGTGATGGCTTTCTAAGTGACCTCTTAGCCAAAAAACATACCGGATCGTCTATTATGGTTGTGGATTTCTTTGATGAGATGGAAGACTGGATTAGGGACAGTGCCTCAATAAGGAGTCTCAGTTCTAAGTTTGTTGACTTTCAAATCTGCCCAAATGGCGGGAGCCTAGAAAGCTTAGTAGCAAGACACTATTCGCCACTTTTTTTCTCGAGTGTTCGAATCATCGCATCACCTGCGCTCAGTAATTATCAAAGGCTTTTGGTTTATGATCCACTAAAAGTGGCTATGCAAACAATAGAAAGGCTGTCAAATGATTTTGTAACTCAAAGTGTATTCGGAAAGATCTGGCACCGAAACATAGTGCATAATCTGCGCTATCTTGCACGCTCGCCCCGTAGTGGTCAAGAATACAAAAGCTTAGAACTAGGATTAAAAGACAAGGATTGTCTCATTCTGGGTGCTGGCCCTGGCCTTGAAGTGTATAAGCAACAGATTATAGCCCTACAAAAGAAGGGCCATAAAATAGCCTGTGCTGACGCAAGCCTAAACTGGGTGATCGCAAATCTCGGAACCTATCCAGATATAGTCCTAAGCATAGACCCCCAGGACTACACGCTTTTTCATACTGGCTTTGTGGATACCAAACACTGCTTTACAACCTACCTCAGTGATCTTGGAGCCCACAGACAGCTATTTGCAAAGCACAGCGCTTTACCAGTCAACTGCGGCCATCCGCTGGCCTTTTTTTTGACAGAGGGGCAAGGGTTACCCGAGCTAAAGGATAACGGAGCAAATGTTGGACATGCACTGTGTTCACTATTGTTGCAAATTGGCGTAAAGTCGGCAACCGTCTTTGGTTTGGATTTTGCTTATTTTAAGGCAATGCCGTATAGCAAAAATACTGAATGGTTTGCCAGTGCCTATCAAGCGCAAGATAGAAAAACACCCATTGAAGGCAAAATTATGGCTATAAAGGCTGATTGGAGCTCGCAGAAAGATGAAATTGCGACATTCTTTAGTTTTAGTAATCAACGCTTCGTTAACTACTATAATGCTTTTAAAGATCGGTTTGAGATTTCGAAGCTTAGCTATATGGCCTGCTTCACTGAAAGAAGCTTTCCTGGTCAATCGAACAACGTTGCCTACAAGGGCTCCAAGGGCTTCTATGTGTCAGATACCATAAATATTGATTTCAGTGACTTGACCTCTAGATTTATGCAGCTAAGTGAATTTTTGGAAGCCAACAGAACATTCAGCCCGTTGAGTTTGCTTAAATCGAAGAGTAACTATTCAAGAAATGTATTGTCAGCACATCTCCCGCTTATAACACATTTTTTTTCAAGGGCAATAAGGGCTGGCTTCAATCCGTCCGATAGTATTACAATAGCTGGTGAGCAAGCTTTTTCCTACTCAAAACGTTTGCTGGATCTCGCTAAGAATTAGTAGTTCTCGTTACAAAGGGTTTTATGGGAAAAGTCTTCGCAATTCTGGTCTTTTCGATATTGATAGTATTGATACTTGGGCTTACACTTTACAAATCAACTGTATCACAGGAAAACGAAATCTTGATGGTTAAGCTTTTGCCTAAGGTTGAGGCATTGTTTGAGGACAATCCAATCGAAGGTCCCCAGAGAAAAAGCAGGTTGGCCGCAGACATCTTTGATGTGTTGCAGAAAAAAAACAGCCTAGACCATTTTGCAGTTTTTGCAGCCGGAAAAAATTTGGTTTTCTATTGGTCACGTTACCCTTCACTCAATCCACAGTTGGACTTCTTTGCTCAAAGTTCATTCCAAAGTCTCATAAGCACATACCAAGTCAAAGACTTCACAATCTACTCCCGCACCGAGTTAATTACCGTGGAACTTGGCGTCTATGTTACCTTGTCAATCGCATTGATCTTTTTACTTGTTGTTGTTTTATTTTCTATTGCAAGCAGGAAGGTAAAGTCCGTCGATAGCCAAGCTCTAGATTTTGAATACAACGCAAGAACAGCGGCTATCATCATTCCACTTCAAGAACAACAAGAACAGTTTAGTGCGAGCATTAAGAACGAGTTAAGTCAACTAGAACAGAAAAAGTATAGACGCACAGAGGGTTTGATTGACCGGTTTACCGGTGTCTGCCGAGGTGATATTCTTGAATATAGGCTGGAAAAGGAACTTGCACGGTCAGCAGAAAATAACGTAGATCTCAGCTTGCTTCTTGTCAGATTTAGAGGGCTTAAGGCCACCAAAAAGACCAATGCCGCTCAGGTTATGATAGACGAGTTTACCCACGAGGATTTGATATTTGAATACGGAGATGACGCTTTCTTTGTTATTCTACCGCAGTCTGACTTTGACCAAAGTTTAGCAAAGACCGAACTGTTTATTGCTCGAAGAGATTTTAATTTACTTAATGGGATAGACGAAAAGGTGGTAACGCTACTAGCTGGAATATCATCAAGAAACGGTAGACTAATGAATTCTAAACGTCTTATCAATGAGGTACAAATAGCAATCAAAAGAGCAAGGGATCAGGACGGAAAGATTGTTGGCTTTAGGCCTGATCCCATGAAATTTAGACACTATTTGAGTCACACTAAAGTATAACTTATTCGAGCATGCTCAATTTCAGTTTCCAAGCAGATACTTGGAAGACCAATAGATTGGCCGTTTTTTCGCTTAAGTCCGCCAGCGGCGCGGCAATATACTGCTCTGTGTCTTTGCTTTTGTAAACTACCAGAACTCGCTCACGGCCATCAGCAAACTTCATAGTCAGATTAAAGAGCTTCTGGTAATTTGGAACAGGCACTTTTTCAAGATCAAAAAACTCATCCCCTTCTATTCGACTTATGTCGTTGACGTAGCCAGCGATTTCTTCGCTTGTTTTGCTTGAGTTTTGCTTGGCCTGCCAAAGCGTATTGCCGTTGACCACTGAACTCGTGAAACTCCTTGTAGTACTAGAGCGGGCGCTAAATCGTTCGATAGCAAAGGACAAAACGCCAGTCTTAGGGTCGAGATCGGGCCATAAACGCCTGTCTAACCAATATTGTGTATTTTGCTTTAAGTAAGAGATAAGACCAGAGTCAATGCTAAGGACTTTTGAATCGCCTTTTTTTGCCATCAGCTGAAGGCCGCGATCATTGAGCGAGTCGGAGAACTCAAAATCGGAGACTCTGTTTTGGGTATCGACGATTTTTAAAGACAATGTATTCTCCGCCTTTAGACCGACTTCCGCCCTACTAACATCACTGTTTGCAACTATACTTTGTACCTTTATCCCCTTGAGTGAGCTAAAAAAATCTACGACTCTTTCTAGTCTTACTGGATAGACCTGACCAGTTTCTGATTTGATCTTCCAGTCAGATTTATCTCGATATAAGGAAATGTTTTCCGATGCTGAACGAATTTCTATAGAACTCGTATTGGATATGTCTGGAACAAGTTCAAATGGATTCTCTATGGTTTCGTTGCTGTCGACAATGTTGAAGACTAGACCGACAATCAAGCTGATGCTCAAAGTCGCAATTACGGCAATCATGGCGGGAATGGTTGTTATTTTTTTCATAACTTTTCTCCAAAGACCTGTTTCGATTTTTTTCTTCGCATAGCCAAGCGGACAAGGCCAAAAACCACAACGGCAAGCGGTATAAGTACCGTATTTACCAGCCAAGCAAGAAATATGACCGCGTCCTTGTGGCTTTTATCTGCAATTAGATCTAGTTTGGCATCCACTACAATTCGGTTCCTAAGCTTCATTATTGATTCGTCACCAGCCAAATATTCATATAGGTTTCTGATAAAGGTGATGTTTGATTCTGATTGAGTGTATGCAATTAGATCGCTGCCAAAATCGGCATCCCCGACTAAAACTAAACGACCTTTAGCTGTTGAGAAAATCCATGTACTTCTGTTTTCAGGCTCAAATGCGGATCTGAGCTCTCCTAATCTCGCTATTGCAAGATTGTAGCTATTCTGGCCGCCCGACGCCAACTGTGATTGCACAAAGGAAGCACTTTGCAGCGGATCTACGCTAGGTTGTTCTAGTTGATTTAAAGATTGGCTCGAAGTCTTTATCAATACCTGCCCGTCAAAGCCTTGTAGTAGCTTAACGGAACTCGCCCAGTAAAGGTCAACATTTGATAGGTTTTTAGTTACACTGCTGGTTTGTGAGAGTTGTCTAGAACCGGCCCGCAACCAGAGTGGATATGCCATATCTCGTCTCATGGAGTTCTGCCCCATAATTTGAAGAACAGGAATGGCTGCACTTTCCATATCAAAGACAATGCCCGGTTCTAGTTCTAGTCCATAAGTTGGAAGAATTTTTTTGATTGCACCTTCTGGATTCCGCTTGGCCTTAAAGATATTGGCTACAGCTTGTCCACCACCCGTATAGAGCGGCATAAATGGGTTGTTGCCATAGGGATTGCTGACTTCTACAGACCACGAATCAAGCCCAAGCAGCACACCTTTGCCACTCATTATAAATTGGTCAACATTTCTTGCATCATTCTCACTCAGACCTGAATCATCAAAAACAAAAAGTACTTGGATATCTGCTGGGATTATTTCACCCTTGTTGAGAATTCTAAGTTCAATGTTCTGCCCCAAAACTTGTCTAATAGTGTTATAAGTAGCATCTTCGCCACTGCTTGTTTTGCCGGACAAGATACCAAGAATTGGTTTGCGATTGGTACTGAGATTCTTAATTGCTGAACTAAGCTCGTACTCAAAGTTTCCAGGATCTGTAACCAAGGGAATAACTTGCGAACGATTAAGGTACTGAATTTGTACGCCAGAATAGACTAAATTGGTCGACATTTGGTTTTCTTTTACAACTTGGTATTGTTGAGCTTGTAAACCCAAGCTTTCTGCTTTGACACCCGTTTCATTTTTTTCGGGATCAATTACCTTAGCTCGAACCATACCATTGGAACTGCGGGAATATTCATGCAGGAGATCCACTAGATTTTGAATCTGTGGAATCTGTTCAGTTAGGATTGTAGAAACATAGTAGTTGATATAAAGCGGTTCTTTGAGCGAGCGTGCAATGTTTACGCTTTCGTCTGCCAGGGTATAGGCCTTGTTTTCGGTTAGATCTGCTCTAAAGTGAAAAACGAGACTGTTGGCTATCAATAAGACGGCGATGACACTCGCAAAAAATAAGATCAAGCGCGCCTTGGTTTTCTTTTCCATTCTTATCTCCATTTTTTTAGCACCAATTGACGTTCATTTAGAAAGAGAAAAAAGGCTGTTATCGTCAGGAAGAAGACCAGGTCACGCGAGTCAACGATACCTTTGATAAAGCTTTCGGAATGATAGCCAAAAGACAAATACTGCAATAACAAGACTACAAAACCAGGCAGTTCTGTAAACCGCCCTATTTGGTCAATCAAGGTAAGAACTAGGGCTATGGCAGTGGTCAACAAAAATGCTACTACTTGGTTTTTACTGAGACTAGAAATGTAAATCCCCAAGGCGATTTCGGCCATTCCCAATAGGAACATCCCCAAATACTCTCCAGCAATTACACCAAAGTCAAAATGACCAAGAAATGAAACCATTATTGGCACTGGTAAAGTAAGTACAAGCAAGCCGCCAAATAGTACAACGAGAGCAAGAAACTTCCCCAAGACCAACTGTATTTCTTTGAACGGCAAGGTTAAGAGTACTTCTAAGGTACCGTTTCTCTGTTCTTCTGCCCAAGTCCTCATTGTCAAGGCTGGGATGATGAACGAAAAGAGAAAAGGAAAGATGCTAAAGTAAGCTCTCAGACTGGCCTGATCTTGGGCAACAAACTGTCTGATGTTAAAAAGATAGACCGAGGAAATCAATAGAAACATTAGTCCAACTACGTAGGCAACGGCTGAATTGCCATAGAACTGCAGTTCCTTTTTGACCAAAATCAATACTTTACTCATCTTTGTTCTCCTGCTTGCTCGTAAGACTTGTAAATACGTCTTCTAGACTTGTGTTAATTTGTCTTAGGCCCAAAATAGGAACGTTACTCTTGACGGCCAATTCAAACAAACGTTTTTGAAAAGCCCAAGTCTGAGTGTCGCTGTGTTTTTTGAGGCTTAAAGAGTAGACGAGAGCAGTTCCGTAGGTCGATTCCTGATTGCTAATGGCAAGATCGGCAATTTCTTTCTGCAACAAAGCGATCAATTTCTCGGATTCTAGCGGTAGGATAAGTTCAAAAATTTGGGCACCACGAAGTTCGTTGCCAATTTCTTGCGTGCTACCTTGAGCTACGATTCTACCATGGTTGAGGATTAGAACTCTGGTGCAGACTGCCTCTACTTCTTGGAGAATATGCGTAGAAAGAATAATGGTACAGCGCTTTCCGAGCTCTACGATTAGCTTACGAATTTCAAGAATTTGATTGGGGTCAAGTCCAGTCGTTGGCTCGTCAAGAATAAGAATGTCGGGTTCGTGCAAAATTGCCTGAGCCAGTCCTACACGCTGCCTAAAACCCTTAGAAAGGGTATCAATAGTCTTGTAGTATACCTCTTCAAGACTGCAGTCCTTGACCACTTTGATTATGGCCTGCTTTTTGTCCAATCCTGAGTTTGTTTTTTTGTCCTTTAGACGCACTTCGGCTATAAAAGACAGATATTCTTCTACCGTTAACTCTGGATAGAGCGGTGCATTCTCTGGCAAATAGCCAATCTTGTCTTTAATTGAGTCGCTGTGCTCGCTTATGTCAAGCGAATCTATGCTTACCGTGCCGGAACTTGGAAAGTGAAAGCCGGTAAGCATCTTCATTATGGTGGTCTTTCCAGCACCATTGGGCCCGAGCAAGCCGACAATTTCGCCCTTATTGATGCAAAAATCGACATCACTCACGGCCGGAACACCTTGGTAGTGTTTTGAAAGCTGCAGAACTTCTATCATGAAACCTCCACGTTTTTTTAGTGTGGCTTCCCAACTTACAGTTTAAGAAACCACTTGCAGTTTATTCGGAATATTCTATCTCAATAGTTTGTCGATCACGAAGCAAGAAACTGTTTGCAAATTCAGACACGGCCTCGTCTTGCAGTAGTTTGAGCTCTCTGTCAGTATAGCGCGGACTAAAGTGAAAGAGCCCCAACTGCTTAACGCCACCGGCTTGTTTGGCAAGCCTTGCAGCTTCAAGCGCTGTCATATGTTTTTTTGCATGTGCAGTTTCTTTTAACGCATGTTCAAACATACCCTCACAGACAAAGAGATCTGAATTTTCCACTTCTTGTGAGATAGACATAATTGGTAGCGTGTCGGTTACAAAACTAACCTTGCGACCTTTACGTTCATTGCCCATGACTTGGCTTGGTTCTATCGTCCTGCCGTCTTCCAGTTGCACGCTTTGACCACCTTGCAACTTACCCCACAGCGGGCCACGCGGAATTGAAAGCCCTTCGGCCTTGTCCGGAAAAAAGACTCCGGGTCTATGCTTTTCTGTAAATGAATAACCAACACAAACCCTTGTGTGTTTGAGTGGAAAAGACCTGACCTGATATTCTGGGTGGTCAAAAACTACGCCTGGTTTGCTAGGGTCTTCTATTTCTTGGATGATGATCTCATAGTTGATATACATCTCGAGTACATTGCGTGACGTTTCAATATACTCTTTAATACGCGCTGGACCAATGATGTAGAGTGGTTCAGTTCGTTCAACTTGGCTTGATAGCATCAACATGCCTGGCAGACCAGTGATATGGTCAGCATGGGTATGACTTATAAAAATAGCGTTGATGTGTTTCCAACGTAGATTCAATTTGCGCAAAGAAACCTGAGTTCCCTCACCGCAATCAAATAAAAAAAGCTCGCCCTCTCGTCTCAAGAGCATTGAACTCAAATTGCGCTGGGGCAGAGGAATACTTCCCCCTGTTCCCAGCATAAAAACTTCTAGACTCATACTTTATTGTAGTTCCGATCACTTTACCTTGGGAAAAAGTGTATTGATTTCTTCGTCATAATCCACGTCAGCGCGGCCAAAACCATGAATAGTGAGGAAATCCTGATTGGTTCCCTCTATGTCTGCCAATTGAGCTACGTTTTCTGTGTTGACGAGATCCCAGCGTTTTGCAACTTCCACTTGCACTGCAGGATCAAGTTCCCAGTCGTCCATTCTGATACGTCCTTCTGAGTCGGTCACAATACCACTGGTTCCGTTTCCTTTGCCATAGAGCTTAACTCTGTACAGACGGTCCATTTGTTGGATGCAGTTTTCGTGGGTGCCTTTCTCTTTCATTACCTTGTACAGTAATGCAAAGTAGAGTGGCACAACAGGGATTACCGCGCTTGCTCGAGTAACCAAGCCTTTGTTTTCCGAGACCCAAGACTTGCCGCCAATTGGTGCCAACAATTGATCAATATCTTTAACACTGGCTTCCAAATGCGCTTTGGCTTTGCCAATAGTTCCATTTAGGTAAACAGGATGTGTCACTTCTGGTCCAATATAAGAATAAGCGACAGTTACTGCATTGGGAGCAAGGACACCTGCGGCCAACAAAGCTTTGATCCATAGGATCCAGTCTTCGCCGCCCATAACCTTAACGGTATTGTCTATTTCTTCTTGACTAGTGATAGGGTCAATGCTAGCGATACTAACTTCATGAGTACTCGTATTGAAGGTTTTTGCACTGTAGGTTTGACCAATTGGCTTGAGTACTGACCGGTATTGAATCCCCGTGGCTGGATCGGTTCTCACTGGTGAAGCAAGACTATAGACAACAACATCAACGGTACCTAAGAGAGCTTTAATTCTCTCAATTACCTGCATGCGAGTTTCGTCAGAAAAGGCATCCGCATTAATGTTCTCAGATTTTAGGCCAGCTTTTTTAGCTAGTTGGTTAAAAGACTCGACATTGTACCAACCCATGGTGCCTGGTTTTTTTTCGCTGGCTTCTTTTTCGTAAGAGACACCGATACTATCAGCGCCAGCACCAAAGGCCAAGGCTATGCGTGACGCGAGACCGTATCCAGTGGATGAGCCAATTATCAGTGCACGTTTAGGGCCCTTCCAGCGCCCATGCTTGCTTACCAAAGCAATCTGATCCTCTACGTCCTTGAAACAGCCCAAAGGATGGGCATTCATGCAAATATTGTTACGAATCATTGGTTTGATAACCATAGCTAGCTCTCCTGCTGCCGTGGCAGGCTTTTCTAGCCACGGTCTTCTTGTTACAATAGCAGTCGGATTAGTCCGATTTGTGATGCTAAAGTTGGCTAAGTTGTACTATAAATGAGCAGATCTGAGCAACCATATCAAATATGCAGAGCTAGGAATAGAAAATGGACAGAATAATTCAATGGAACCAACTTGATGAGGCAGAGAAAAAGCGGCTATTGGATCGCAGCGAAGCCGACATTAGCAAGGCATTGGCTGGTGCGCAAGAGATTATTGAAGCAGTTAGATTAGAGGGTGATCAAGCAATAGCACGCTTTTGCGTAAAATTTGACTACCACGGTGCCAAGGCTGATAATCTTTGGGTAAGTCCGGGCGAGTTTGATCACGCTATTGCGGAATTGGACCAAAGTGTAAAAACAGCACTCGACATCGCTATGGCAAATATCAGCAAATTTCACCAAGAACAAGTACCGCACTCTTCCCAGCCAATAGAAATAAGCCCTGGCCTTACGGCAATTGAACGTTGGGTACCGTTGGACAAAGTGGCACTGTATGTGCCTCATGGAAAAGGAAGTTTTCCTTCTATGCTCTACATGCTGGCCATACCAGCCAAACTGGCAGCAGTAAAAGAGATTATTGTGGCCAGTCCACCCAATTCTGACGGTAGTATGGATGCGGCTTGCCTCTATGTTGCGCGAAGTTGTGGAATTAATCGCGTGTTAAAGGTTGGCGGCGCGCAAGCGATTGCCGCTTTGGCACTGGGTACTCAAACTATTCCCAAGGTAGACAAGATAGTCGGGCCTGGAAGCAGCTGGGTGAGCGCAGCTAAGCGCCTACTGGGACATATAGTCGACACTGGACTTCCTGCCGGCCCAAGTGAGTCGATGGTCTTGCTTGGTAAAAACGCCCGACTGGACTTGGTAGCCTTGGATCTCATGATAGAGGCCGAACATGGGCCGGATTCCCAGGCTTTTGCTGTGACTTGGGACCTAAACACTGCAAAAGCAATTGTCGACCAAATTGAAAGTTTGCTGCCCAAGATCGAAACCGGCCGACGAGCTTTTATCGAAACAGTTTTTTCTCGCTATGGAGCGGTTATAGTGGTAGACAGTGAGCAAGGAGCAATTGACTTAGTTAACCTCTATGCGCCAGAGCATTTACAAATCCAAGGGGATGATGCTTCAGAACTAGCCACAAAAATAAAGCATGCTGGAGAAATTTTGCTGGGAAGTTGGCTGCCCTTCTCTCTGGCAAACTACGCTTGCGGACCAAATGCTGTCTTACCAACCGGAGGCAAAGCTCGCAGTTGGTCAGCAGTTTCGGTGCGCGACTTTATGCACAGTATCAGCGTTATCAGCGCAAACGAGAGCGCCTTTAGGCACTTGGGTCCCCATGTTGCTGTCCTGGCCGACTATGAAGGTTTTTTTACCCACGCACTTGCTATTAGATCCAGACTGGAAGAATGAAGACCTATGTCAATCGATGCTGTAAACAGTGAGTTCACTTGGTTCGAAAGCTTTGTCAACTTTGAGCGCAGTCCAGTAGAGGCAGGCGAGTATCGGCTCGATCGAATGGCGAAAATGCTTGATTTTTTTGCAAATCCACATTTCTGTACTCCCTGTATCCACATTGCTGGTTCCAAAGGTAAAGGTTCTATTGCTCACCATATCGCAGTCATGGCAAAGAGCTTAGGTTTGCGTGTGGGAGTATATGCGTCTCCTCATTTGGTCGACTACCGAGAAAGAATCTATTCAGGCGAGGGTTTTTTTGCAGATCCACTTTACTTAGAGGCTATAGAACGAATCAAAAGTTTTGTCTCAAGCTCAACACTTGATCAATGGGGTCTCGGTCAGCCTACTTGTTTTGAATTGCTTACGCTATGTGCCTTCTTGGTCTTTGAATCGGCGCAGTTAGATTTAATGATTATCGAGACAGGTTTGGGTGGTAGACTTGACGCCAGCAACCTTGTTAACCCAGAAGTATGCGTAATTAGTTTGTTGGAACTTGAACATACCGACATTCTTGGTCCACGAATAGAAGACATAGCGCGCGAAAAGGCAGGGATTTTTAAATCCGGCGCCCATTTGTTGAGTGCAGAACAAGTTATTAGTGCTCACCAGGTTCTTGACAGAAAAGCCAGCGAACTGGGAACCAAGGTAGAGTATGTTAAAACTCAAATTGAAAGAAATCCTGCTAAAACCCAAGCGGAAAGTATAGAGGCTTGGATAGAGGCCGATGAATGCTTTGGCCCAATTTTAATAGCGTTTCAAGCGCCGTTTCAGGCACAAAATCTTGGCCTGGCAGCAAGAGCTCTTTTTATGCTGTTCAAGCGCTTAGCTGACCAAGGCCAATTCTCTAGAAAAACCACCACAGTGATGCCCTCAAGTGATATGTGGCAGCATGCAATCCAGCTTGCAGCGGCAACAAAACTGCCTGGTCGACTTGAAGTGCTTAAACAAGCTGAAGGTAAAATCTACATCTTCGATGGTAGTCATACGGTAAACTCAGTCGCTGCAGCAATTGAATATGCGCAGAAAACTAATCGCTCCCGAGGAGGGCGACTATTTATCTTGTTTTCTCTGGCGGCAGGAAAAAAGATGGAAGAAATTGTAACCCTGCTTGCCGGCTCTGGTGCGCAGATTACCGTTACCAGTACCGGAAGCTTTAAGAAATCTGACCCTCAGGCCTTGTTTGACTACTTAAAAAGTACAAGTTCCGGTGCGAAATTAGCCAAATTAGAACCTGATCCGGGTCTGGCCTTTGCTGAAATTAGCTCTAGTTTAAAGCCAAATGACACATTGTTAGTTTGCGGTTCTTTTTATCTGCTGGGCGCCGTTTTAAGCCAGATTAAAGCAATAGAAGCATCGTATGTCACTTAACCACCAAGAGATTGATCTAATTCTTTCGGAATGGCAGATACAAGGGTATATCTTGCAGAATGTTATTCAAACTGACTACGAAAACTTTTATTTTGAATGGTTCAAGAGTCCTATTAGCGTCTGGATGCACATTTGTTTGGCAAGTTCTCTTACTCGAATCCAGCTTGGTCGCCCACCGCAAAAACCAAAAGGCGCGCAACCGCGCTTTTCTGAATTTCTGCGCGCCAATTTAAAAGGGGCATACCTAAACCACTTTGAGCACAATGACAGCAATCGAATTGTCATTTTTGACTGTTCTATCGACGGAACAGCGTATCGATTGATGGCACGTCTTTGGTCTAACAATGCCAATATACTTCTGCTTGATAAGGAACAAAACATCTTGGATGCAGCCTTCCGCCGACCAAGCAAAGGTGAAATCCAAGCAGCGCCCTATAGCGCTCCAATTAGGAGGGAGCCAAACAAACTTGCAGGGTTTAGCATCCGTCTATGGCAATCTAAGCAAGTAATAGACTTCCCCCATCCTTTTAATCGCTATATTGAGGAAAGTTACCAAAATCTTGAATCATCCAATGCATTGAAGCAAATGCGAGAGCAATGTTTATCACTGTGGTCTCAGGTACTTAAGAAGTCTAGTAGTCGACACGATGCACTTCAAAAACAACTTACATTGAGCAAATCTCACGAACGATGGAAAGAACTCGGCGATCTTCTTTTATCAAATCTTGCTTGCTATCAAAGTGGCATGTCGTGGATAGAACTGGAGGATTGGCACACCAGTACTTTGGTTAAAGTTCCGCTTGACCCCAAAATAGACGCTAAAACCAACGCAGAACACTATTACCAGCGCTATCGCAAGGCGCGGGATTCATTGGCTTTTGTATCAGAAGACCTACTAAGACAAGAAAAAACAATAGAGCAGCTTAAACAAATGGAAAGTGAGCTGCGAACCAGCTCAGATCTTGCTAAGCTGCGCGATTATAAAGAGCAAATCGAGGCTCTTGTACAGCGCATTAAAAAGACCACTGCTCAAGTGGCCCAAACACGACCAGGGGCAAGCTTTGTTTTGTGGGGCCACACGGTCTATATTGGCCGCAATGCCCAAGAAAGCGACACGCTACTTAGACACTTTTCTCGTGGCAATGATTTTTGGCTGCACGTGCGTGATATCCCTGGCGGCCATGTATTTATTAAAACTATGCGTGGAAAAACCCCTCCACTTGAGCTGCTTTTGGATGCCGCGCATCTTGCTGTTTGGTATAGTAAGGCAAAACACTTTGCCGAGGCTGATCTGATATATACTCAAGTTAAGTATTTGCGCCGCGCCAAGCACGGTGCGCTCGGAAGCGTTATTCCGAGCCAAGAGAAAAATTTGCACCTTAGGGTCGACTCCAAAAGACTCAAACAATTGCTAGAATCTTGAAACAAATAAGCGCTTGTGAAGCCGACGATCATGTATCATACTTTGACTATGACCGAGAAAGCAGAAACTATGGTTCGTGAAGCAATGCTTGAAGGAATGTTCTACCCCTCTGACGAGAAAGAACTAAGAAGTTTGGTAGCCTCACTTTTGGCACGTAGAACCCTTGCCAGCAACAACAATGCCCAGATCATCATATGCCCCAAGGCTTCCTATTTTACTAGTGGAGAACAAATAGCACTTGGGTACCTATCATTGGGCACCCAAACTTTTGATAGAATCATAATTTTGTCTGACACAAATCACTATCAGCATGATGGAATTCATTTACCTGAGTCGACAATCTTTAGGACACCTTTGGGTGATTCCCTGCTTGATGAAGATTTTGTCAGAAGTATCCAGCAGAGTTCTACCTTGGCGGAAATGGATGATATTCCACATTTGCATGAGTCGGGCATAGAAATCCAACTGCCTTTTGTTCAATACCTTTACCCTCAAGCTCGTCTGGTACCAATTTTGGTGTCTGGCTGCCGTGATTCATTGCGAAGAGCCTTACTTTCAACTATTAAAGTAGCCAGCAGCGAAGCACCCTGTAAGCAGTTGATTATTGTTAGTACCAATCTTTCACTTAAACCTCCACTAGAAACGGGTCTATCCGATGTCAATCGCGTACTTACTTACTTGAAGTCAGGTGACCACCAAGCCATTTTGGCAATGACACAGAGAGCTATCAACTGCCAAGCCCTCTGCCTAATTGCTTTTGCAGCGTCACTTTCAATAGACAAAGAGTTAAAAATTCTGGATTATACTCATGCAAGTGAAGAGGACGAAATAACCAGCAAAGATAGCACATTGATCTCTGCCGTTTTGAGTTAATTTCAATAGTCGATTGCTTGCGAATTTTATAAATTTGCCCTTTGCGGAGACGTTTTTTGAACACTGAACTGATTGCTCCATTGCTATACCTTTGCCAAGACGGGGGCCAACGCTTCACTGGAATCGATATTGGACCAGTGCTCAGTGTCTATCCAACGAGAACCAATCAACTGCAGAGTCAGAGCTGTTTGTTATTCGAACACGGTTCTATGAAAGAGCTGCCGGTTCATAGCATTGTTCGCCAAGATGGCCGGCTTTTGTTGCTGATAGTAGAACACAAGTGCCTTTCCTGTCTTGCATTTTTTGAAACGCAAGACTCTTATGAGGCGACAGAACGAGTACTTGAAATTGTGGACGCACTAAATGCGCACTCAATGCCCGAGCAACTTTTTGTAAATGGCATGGTCATGTCCTCAATCATTTTGCTCGAAGAATCAGGATTCATCTTATTGTCAGGAAAACTTGCGGACTTTCAGCGTTCACTCTTACCACCAGAAGAAAAGTTTCTCTGTTTTGAAAAGTTTCATAATCCTGCCCTTGCTGGCCAAACTCAACTAAGCTTTGCTTTGGCCGTCAAGATCTATCAACTTGCCTTTGGCCAAGTACCTTATACTGGAAAAAGAAGCGAGTATACTCACAACATGATACACGGCAATGGCCTGGCAAGTTCCGCGTTCGTGCTGCTCAAAGAAAGGGCAATTCAAGAGCAGTTTGACGCCTTGATAGAAGCACGCTTGGCAAGCTACCGTTTTGCTGATCTCAAAGCCTTTATTGAGCAAGTCAGGCTGGTTTCACTTGCCCAGATTAAACCCAAAGAAGAAATTCTGGCGGAAAGTGCCAATCCGTTTGTCAAAAGATACAAAAGTCGGCAGCGTTTTATCAGATTCAAAAATTCTCTCAATGAAAAGAAAATATTGGTCGCCTCGCTTAGTGTCTTCTTGATATTTGTAGTTAGCGTGCTTTGGTCGATGATTTCTCCCAACTTCCGGGAACCTCTAACGATTGGTCTGGATGCCCATGACTTGGTCTACGCTTACTTCCAGGCTTTTGACGACTTTGACGGTGACTTTCTGCGCGACGCCTTGAGTAACGATGAAGAAGCAAAAGTCAATGACTATATAACTTCACTTTTTGTCTTGGAACGTCTGCGTATAGTCAGTGATGGGATAGATACACGTATGCCCATTGAGCGTTGGTTGGAACTTAAAAAGCCGCTTCTCCATAGCAAAATAGTTTTGTTTGGTTCGCACAATTTTAAAATTGTCCGTGAACGTGTGCTAAGTGAACAGAGATTTGAATTTGAAGTCGTTTATGATTTTTACAACAATCTCAATCAAAATGCATCACCAGAAAGTCTTGAGTTGTCAAAGGTTTCGATTGAAAGGCGTCACGAACTACTAGAACTCAAAAAAATTGAAGTAAATCGTTGGGAGATTACTAAAATTGATCGCCTAAATGTAGAACTACTGGAATAGTCCGACAAAGTACATTACCAACCCAGTGGCGAAAACTGCGGAACCCGAAATCGTGGTAATTTGGCCTATTGACTGTGATGTTGCAAGTTCAAACCCAAACGTTGAGTTTCCAAAATGGTAGAAGCCGATTCCTACAAGATCCGCGGCTAAACCTAAACCTGCGACAATTAAACCGGCTTTCTTGAGTAGATCTGCTTGATCAACCATAGGTTTCTGCCTGATAGAAAAAACTTCACCACGCGACAATGGTTCGAGCTGATCAGCAAGACTGAGTGGCTTAGCGGCAAACGGACTTGTTTCCGTAGTAAACGCACTTTGTCCGTCAACTTGGGACACTTGCGTTGAACCTTGCAAATAGGTTCTAACCAAGGTTGTTACATCTTCAGGTTTGCTTTGTGCATCAGGAATCCTGCGAAAGTCGACAAAAAAATCATTTTGTTTGGTGCTTGGCATGCTCACCTGGATCCTAGTTTTGCTTGGACTCCAAAATGCCTTGATCGAATCGGGAACTCGCTTGAGTGATAAGAAAACGGTGTCACCCAAAATTCTAGAATCCGCCGATGCGTCTGACGGTAAGATTCCTTTGTATACTATGAAGGTATTAGCGGTGTCTAAACGCGCTGATTCAAAACTACTTGTTGCAGCTCCGTCTATAGGAACTCTGAGCGTCAAAAAGCCCTCAAGGCAATATATCTGTGACTGTATGCCACCAGCCCCCCTAGATGAAGAAAGCACATCAAACCCAAACTCTGCAGTGGTTGTCCTTGCAGTCACCAAGTTACTGTTTATTGAAAAACGGTTCTTTGATCCATCATCGTTAATTCTTCCCTTAATGCGCCCATAGGTAAGGTTAATGCCAATCTCGTCGCCGTTTACTACAATTAAAAAACTGGTGTTCTCTGCAACATCAAATCGAGAAGTTCCAGGTAAGAACTGAATCTCAAGTCGAGTACCCGTACCTGTTTGAATAAAATCACCACTAAAAAGGCCAAGACCAAGCAATTTGTCGTCTTGTGCTCCAAGACTAGTATAGATGCCATTTCTAAACAGTGAAAACTCAGAGCCTTCTGCAAACACAACTATCGCACGGATTGTACCGTCAATTGCTGTTTGAGACCATGAAAACCCGGTCAATAAAAGCGTAAAGAAGAATAGCAGTCCTATTCTAATTATTCTCATAGTATCCCCTAGATAAGTATATATCTGTTTGGCACTGTCATGCTACCTTGAATTATCGACACACTATGGCTCTATTGCCAATAGAATTGCTTAAGGATACTATTGAATACAATGGATTTAGTTGGTGAGCAGATTAGTTTGTTGGGTCTGGATTCGACCATAGACTCCCTGTTTGTAAAGACACCGCTTCGAAATGATCTTGAGTATCATTTTTCACAAGGCGAAGAGTTTTTTATCAGAATTGATGCGCCCATCGATTTCCCTTCTTTGCCAATTCATCATGACTACCGACTAAAGAAAGCGACTGCGCTTGAGTACTCAGCTTACCGGCAGTTCTTCTGCGATCTTGCACCTTATTTGGGGCATTTTTTTGCAGGTATGCGTTACTTCTTTGACCCAAGTCACAATCAGAAACCTTCCTTTGTTCAAGTGCTTAAGATCGAGGAACAACTCTATGCTTTTTTAATAAAAATTGACATGTCATACCGTGCCAGCCATGCGACGGTTACAAAAAAAGCAAGTAATGATATAAGCGCATCATTTAAGTCCTGTGATATCTTTTTGGAATCGGATCTCATTCCTTTGCGATCTTTGGACAATAAGGACGGCTCATACATTACTTTGGCAGTCGATACCAGCATCTCAGAAACATGGGTTGGAGAGACTGGTCGTGGCTACTTTGTTCAGGGTATTTGGCTAGATCGGGAAATTTCAAGATTTATTTCTAAGCTCTTTGTGGCAAATGGTCACAAGATCTATCCTTTCTTTCCTTTGTTGTGCAAGTATAAAACAGTCTGTTTTCAAACTGTAGATATGAGCCAAGATGGTCGTAAGCGAGGCTTGTCATTTCTTCATCAAGCTAGAAAATTTTTGAAAGACTATTTGTCACAGATTGAAGGCAGTATTAAGGACGAGGAATTTAGTGAAAATAATCCTGTTTTCGTAAAAATGAGACCTGATGTGCCCGTATCGCTGACCGACTACACAAAGACATTTAAGGTCAAAACATACCTTGATAAGGATGACCAGAAAGAATATGAAATCACATTTTGATCCCTGCGAGCTCAATGGACTTAAGGCGACTGTAATGGGACTTGGCCTGCACGGTGGAGGACTTGAATCTTGTCGGTTTTTGTTAAAACACGGCGCGCAACTTACTATTACCGATTTGAGAGACGAAAAAACACTCGCACCTTCTCTTGAAGCGCTTGCTGGTCACAATTTTAGATTGGTTTGTGGTCGCCACGAAGATCTGGACTTTAGCAATGCCGACCTTGTCATAAAGAATCCAGCAGTTAGACCAGGAAACAAATATTTAGCTTTAGCACAGCGCATAGAAACCGACCTAAGCTTTTTTTTTGCAAGTGTCAAAAACCCGATACTGGCAATAACTGGCACTAAGGGAAAATCAACCTGTGCATCCGCCCTATTCTTCTGCTTAAAGTCGGTATTTCCTGATTCTCAACTTGGCGGCAACATTACGGTAAGTCCACTCAGCTTCTTGGATAAACTCGAGGCGGATGCACCAGTTGTACTAGAATTATCGTCGTTTCAATTGGGCGACCTGGTAGAGACGGGCTTGTATAAAGAAGGTCGCTTGCGATCTTTTCCACCACGGCTGGCGATAATGACCCGCATCTTCAATGATCACTTAGATTACTACGGAACTATGGAACCCTATTTGAAGGACAAAGCTCAAATATTTTTGGGACAAAGCAAAGAACAGGATTGTCTATTTTTTGCAGAAGACGAAAAGACTACTCACTTTGCCAGTCAAAGCTCTGGGCGAGTTCACATGCTCGCCCTCCAAGGGGCTAAGTCAGGAAGCGAGTTTTGGTTAGAAGAATTTACGCCCAGCGAGGGCGAACTTTTTTCTGGACCGCGTGGCTATTACAAGAATCACGACTTGCTAGAAGAATTGGTCCCAAGAACATGCAAGATACTTGGACTACATCACCGTCAGAATCTCTTGGCAGCAGCCGCGGCCGCCCGAATTTTTGGCCTAAGCTCAGAGAAAATCAACAAAGTGATGTCAGAGTTTCCTGGAGTTGAACACCGACTCGAAACAGTCTGTGTCATCCATGGGAGAACCTTTGTTAATGACTCTGCGGCCACTATTCCTGACGCTGCATTGGCGGCCGTTCAATCCTTTGGAACAGGAATTCACCTTATTACTGGTGGCACTGACAAAGCACTCGAGTTTTCGATCTACCTCACGCTTCATGAACATTGTAGTTCCATGAGACTTCTAAAAGGCAGCGCAAGTGACGCCATTTCAAAAACGCTGCAAGCGGCAGGTAAAAATTTTGAAGGTATTTACGATAATTTGGAACTTTGTGTACATGATGCGTTTATGCAGTCAAAGGAAGGTGATATTATTATTTTGTCGCCTGGCTGCGCATCGTTTGGCCTGTTTCTCAATGAATTTGATCGCGGTAGCCAGTTTAAGGCAGTGGTAGAAAAGCTTAGCCAGTCGTTTAGTTAGTCGTATAGAGCCGAATAGTCATACAGTTCCAGATTGTTATCCAAGAAATCAGTGAAAGCGACCCATTTTTTGCTCGGATGAACCGCCAGGCCAGTGGGTTGGTTTCTGCCCCAGACCCAATCAGTCTTTTGACCATTTGCACTGTCCAAGACGGAACTTGTTCCAAAATCTGGTCCGTTAATGAGGTAGTTACTTGGGTTGTTGTGCCCGCGACTAGATACAAAAATAAACTTGCCATCAAGGCTTAGTCCCATAGTATTGAGTTTTGGTCCTACGTTGGCCTTCCAAAGAATTTTTTCGCTTGGTAGCGAAATGGCCCAGATTTGCCCTAACTCCATGTCGCTGGCATAGAGTATGTCGCCACTTGGACTAGTCAAAAGATGCCGTTTGGCCCCAAAGCCGAGCTTCATGCTGGCAAGTCGCTTAAAACTTGACAAATCGAACTTATCTATATTGCCTGTGGAAAAAATAGCGGCATATAAAATTTTTGTATCATGATTAATAGCCATACCGCGTGGGATGCCCGTACATTTGAGCTTTCTGAGAACAATTTTCTTCTCAGTATCTATTACCGAAATATCCTCAGACAGCCAGTTAGACACAAAGGCCAGTTTTGAAGCTGAATCCAGTAGGATGACCTTTGACCAAGATCCTCCAGTTTTTATGCTACCCTTGTAGGCAAAGTCGTCCAAAGAATAGATATGCACTTCCGCAGTCGTCATCTGCGAAATCCAAACTTCATTGTTCCAAGGCACAAATGCAAATTCAACAAAACCTGTGCTTTTGTTTCCCCGCGGCGGTATATCAATTTCACGAACAAACTTGAAAGGCTCGGTTTGGTAAAGGTCAAAACCAGCTCCAGATAGCTGGGCTACAAGAGCGTAGCTTCCATCTGGGCTAAAGATTACACTTTTTGGTTGAGAGCCGGTTGGAAACTCGCCAAGCAACTGCAGCTTTGACTCTAGTCGCTCAAGCTTGATTTCGACAGATTTGGTTTTTTGGGGGTCGATTAACAATGGAAAGGATTGATAACCCCTAGCAAGCAAAAGGTAGACTTTTTTCTGATTTTTGAGTCGATAGCTACGCCATTCTTTGCTAGTTCTCAGCGGTTTAAGTTGGATGTCATCTTCATAGACTTGATACTCACTTGGAAAAACTTTAAATGAAACTATTCGGTAGCCGTCGGCAGCTCCAAGTGTAGCGGTACTAGGCGTCAGACCAGAGAACGCAAGACAAAAAAATAGCGGAGAAAAGAAGATGAAGCTTCGACGCAAGCGAATCATTGTCTATACCCTACCATTTTGCTATTAAGCGAAAACCTATGCTTTGACTCGTGGCCTCAGGTGCAAAAAAGCCGCGCTTTTGGGCGTAAAGATTTGAAGCCAAACTATCCCATGCCCCGCCACGCACTACTTTTGACAAGACCCGACTGCTAAATCCTTCAAGCGCATCCTGTACCGACTCATCGCGACTTGGTCCCAAAGGATCAAGTCTGGTTCCATTGACTTGGACACGTGAGTAAGTCTTTTCTCCATACCAATCACTGCACCACTCCCAGACATTTCCAATCATCTGTAAGCGCCAAGTCTCGCTAGTAGAAAAGTTGCTGTTAGTGATAGCAGGCCTGCGCCATACTCTTTGTCGATTGGCTAAATAAAAGTTGACTGGCGCAGTTGGCCCACCACGTCGTGTAAAGGGGCTAACAAGGTCTTCAAAAACATCGCGGCTTCTTTCGTAATTGGCGAGTTCACCATTTAACGCCCCAAACCATGGATTGGAAGCGCCTATTCCAAGACTTGCAGCAAGTTCCCATTCTGCCTCACTAGGCAAGGCAAACGGTGCTTGTTGACCAGTAAGATCCCAAGCACGATTTATCTCAGCGATAAGAAATCTTGCTCCGTGCCAGGTAATGCCAACTGCAGGATGTTGCTCGTAGCCAGAGTTGGCTTGCAAGCGACCACCGTTGAGCAGCAGCCCATGCTGGATTCCTTTGTCTAATGTACCCAGTTGCAGTACCACTGAGTGACTAAGATCGTTGACTCGGTCATCTACTATTTTGACAAAATCTTGGGATAGCATGCGATTGGTCAAAGCGGCCAACATGAGGTTGTTAATCGGCTCGCTGGCTATGGAAAAAGCTTGGCTAAGCGTTACTTGGTGTTTTGGACGTTCGTCGTTTGATCCACTTGCCCTACCCATCTCAAAGCTTATGGTGGATCCAGACTTTAGGATCTCAAGTGTTTGAGGAAAAGCCAAAATTTGATTGGAAAGGCCTTGGTAGCTGAACGCAGAATTTTTTGAGGTAATGGTCCATTGAACTGATTGGTAAGAACTTTTTTGGATCAGTCCTTGTTCGGCCCCAACGCGAATGTAGTTTTTGTCGGTTTGAAAGCGCAAGACTTGGACAGCCGCCCCGACAGCCTCAATTCTTAGTTGGACATCAAACGATGGTTCTGAGCTGTTCCACATGAAGCTAAAAGGCGGTCCAATGATTGCGTCACCCGAAAGCGGATAAGCAAGCAACGGCTTGATTTTAGTGCTGTAGTTAAATTGGTCTTGTTTAGCAAGGGTTAGCTCGGGCTCTGCAGAGTCTTGAATTTGTTCTTGCTTATCAGGTGCTTTAGGAATAGAGTCGCTTTGCTCAATGGAGGTGCTCGAACAAGAGTTTGTTAAACCAGACAAAACTATTAGGACCAGCGCCATTGTGAAGAACAACGACCATGTTTGATTACTTGTGGTCACCATTAGCTTCATTTTTTCTTACTCAGTGTTCGCTCTTTATAGAACCTAAACGATTCATACATGTGAACCAATCTATAAAACAAAAACCCCAATGCATAGTCCCAGCTTCCTGCGTAGTGCAGAATATTACCCCCGAAACCTGTTTTAAACTGATAGAGACCAAACATTGGATGGCTCTCATCAGATGTCGGTGGAATGCCAAAAAAGTCGTAGGACAGGCTTCCGCGTTGCTTGGCCATGCTTATTGCCGCCCATTGCAAGCAATAGGCAGGCATCAAGTTGCGCTTTGCATTTGAAGAGGCCCCATAGAGATAGCTTGTTCTTTGGCCAAAGTGTAGCAAAATGACGCCGGCCAAAAGCTCGCCCTCATGCTCGGCCAGCAAAAGCTGACAGTTTTCTGGATTGTTGTGCAAAAGTTTTTGGTAATAGGCCATGGAATGGATACCAATATGGTCACGTTCTGCCGTTTGGGCGTACAGCTGATACCAGCTTGGCAATTCGCTAGCTGTTGCCACTCTAACTAAAACACCTTTTTTTTGAGAAAGCCTAATATTATAGCGAGTTTTGGCTTTCATAGCTGCCAAAAGCTCGTCTTCAGTTGGTCTAAGGTCTAAGACTACCGTGTCAGGGGGTTGGATGTCGGCAGGCGCTCGATTAAGGCCCAAAAAGCCAAGTTCTTCCCGCATAGCAGAAGTCCACGAGGGCTTTTTGTCGTCTTCGATTAGGCTAGGATGACTGGCAACAATCCAATCGAGGTCAAAACGAACACAAAGCAATCGTTTGCCAATTGCTTGCGCCACACTTTTTGCAACAATTGCAAGTACCGCTTCTTTTTTGCCTAGTCCGTGGCTGGCCAGCTGCTGGGCCTGCTGCTCACTTGGCCCGTGAGGAACATAAGCTAAGAAAAGACCCCAAGCAAGTGGCCTAAGCAGTACCATGAGCTCAAAGGTGAAATTGGTGCTTCCATTGGTCTCTAAGCGTAGCGCATAGGGTTGCCAGCCAAAAAGCTGTTTGTGCTCTGCCCAAAGGCGGCTTTGCAGAAACGATTCTTTGGGCGCAAAACTTTCCAATGTAATGACTTTGGCATTGAGAGTTAACTGCGCGTCTACGAAGCTTTGCGAGGCTCTTGTCATTAGCCAATCTCGCCGTTAAGCACTTCATGAGTAACAAGCGCTTTGTCAGCCACCAAGAGCCGTGTTGTGCCGAGTAACACATTGCGATTATCACAATGCAAGGGAATTGCAAAAAAGTTATCAATAGAAATAGTCGGGCACGGACCGGATGCGCTGTGACCCTCAAGGTAGACTTGGTCGCCTGGCTTTGCATCTGGAGCAAAGATTACTTCTACCTTTTCGCCACCTTCTGGTTTGGGCGCGCTTGCTGCCAAGAGCATGCCCGCAGAGACCACTCCCCTAAGCTTGGCTGGCTTGAGATTGGCAACAACTATGATGTTCTTGCCCAAAAGCTGATCTTCTGAGTAGTGAGGGACCAAACCAGAAACTATGGTTCGGACTGTGCCCGAACCATCATCTAATGTTTCTATATACAATTTTTCGGCATCGGGATGGCGCGCTATATCTACGATTTTGGCAACTCGCAGTTCTACGCTTTTGGTAAACTGATCTTCTAAGCTCAATGCCACCTTTTGGTCTGGAGCCAGAATTTCTGCTTGCGCATCTGCTTGAGCTTTGCTTTCGGCATCGTTTTGGCGAGCTTCTCTTTCGGCCTGGCTACCGGCAAATCGCAGCCGCAACGTTTCTATCAAGTCATCCTCAAGTTGCACAAACAGCAAGTCAGGTTTGGCAAACTCACTCGGCCCGGGCCAAAGCTGCCATTGCGCCAAAGTAGACCAAGCAACATTTTGGGTATCCAAACCTAATACACCTAAAATTGCATCAGAACTTGCAGGCATGTAAGGTCTAACCATAATTGCAAGATCTCGGATTAAGAACAGCAAACTAACCAGTATATTGCGGGCTAGTTCAGGGTCGTTGTTGCGAAGTTTCCATGGTTCATTGTCTTGAAAAAGTTTGTTTCCCATGCCTGAAATTTCAAAAATGTTTCTAAATCCGTCGCGCAAATTTGCCCATTCCAAAAACTCACTGGTCCGCACTTGTGCGGCTTTAACTTGTTGGTGAAAGTCAGCTATCAGGGGAATGCTCAGATCAAGTTCCAAACTTGCCAAAGGAAAGAAGCGATTCCAAAAACTGAGGGTACGATTGACGAGGTTGCCCAAGTTTCCTATTAGCTCTTTGTTGACTTTTTCTTGGAAGTCCTTCCATGTAAAAGTGTAGTCACTGGTCTCAGGTCGATTATAAAAGATATAGAAGCGCCAGACATCGGCCGGAATGCCGGTATCCCGTGCGTCGGTACCAAAAACACCCACTCCTTTGGATTTAGAAAACTTGCCAGCTTCATAGTTTAAGAACTCAGTTGAACTCATATGGTGCAACATGGTCCAGTTGTCGCCACTTGCTATCTGGCTTGCTGGGAATATTACAGTATGAAAAGGAATGTTGTCTTTGCCAATAAACTGAAAGAGTTCAACATCCTTGGTGTCCTTCCACCAGCTCTTCCATTCTGGCGTATAGTCGGCCGAAATAGAAATGTAGCCAATTGGTGCGTCAAACCAAACGTAAAAAACTTTGTGTTCAAATCCTGCAAGCGGAACTGGAATGCCCCACTTGAGGTCACGTGTGATGGCACGCTCTTTGAGCCCATCTCTAATCCAGCCTTGCGTCATTTGAATAGCGTTCTTAGCCCACTTTCCTTTGACCGAGGCTGTTTGGATCCAAGCCTCGAGCTTGTCTTTGATGGCAGGTAGATTGATGTACAAGTGTTTAGTTTGTCGAACAACAGGAGTGGTTCCGTCAATTTGCGATTTTGGGTCGATTAAGTCAGTTGGCTCTAGCAGTTTTCCACAGTTTTCGCATTGATCACCGCGCGCTTCTTGGTAGCCGCAGTGCGGACAGGTTCCGCGCACATAGCGGTCGGCCAAAAACATGTCGCTTTTTTCGCTGTAAAGTTGCTCAATAGTGTGTTGGGTAATATAGCCGTTGTCGTAGATCTTCTTGAACATGTCCTGCACAATTTCTGTCTGAACCTGACGAGAGGTTCGACCAAAGTGGTCAAACTGAATGCCAAACCATTTGTAAATTTCTGTGTGGATGGCGTTAAAACGATCGCACAGTTCTCGTGGGCTAATGCCCTCTTCTCGGGCCTTGGTTTCGGTAGCAGTACCATATTCATCAGTGCCACAAACGTAAAGGGTTTCATAGCCACGCTGGCGACAAAAACGGGCAAAGACATCGGCAGACAAAACCTGAATCAGATTGCCCAAATGAGGAATATTGTTGACGTAGGGCAAGGCGCTGGTAATGAGTCTCTTTTTCATATGTGGTCAATGTATAAAGCGCTTCGCCTACCTGTCAAGGCTATGCTGGCAATGAGGACAGCAAGAACTGGCGTCGCCCTGGCAGCTTTGGCAGACTATAATCTTTTGATTGCAGCTCTTGTTGTTGCAATTTACATAGAGAGAACTGGGTTTTTTGCAAATACTGCAATTTGAAATTTCGGGCACGTCGTTGGCAAAAGAGATTGCTATGCGGCGGTCAAAAACATAGCAGCGCCCCTTCCATAGTCCCTTGTCTTTAAAGGTTTGCCCATATTTAACTATGCCGCCATCAAGGTGATAAACCTCACTAAAACCTTTGTGGCGCATGTAGGCTGACAAATATTCGCAGCGGATATCGCCGGTACAGTAGGTTAAGATTGGCTTGTCTTTTGGCAGGGAATCAAGATGCTGCTTAATGTCCCTAAAGGCCTTAATTGGTGGAGTTAGCAGGTTTTTGGAGTCAAAAACACCAATCGCCGACTCGTAGTCGTTGCGAGCATCAAGTACAGTCACCTCAGGATTGTTGCGCAAGTACTCATGCCACTCTTTGGGTTTTAAACCCTTGCTTGGCTTAAAGACATCAAAGGACTCATCTGGTGCCAAGGCAACTAGCTCTTTGCGAACTTTGATGCTTAAGCGTGGAAAATCCTGAATCTGGCCGCTAGACCACTTGTACTCAATACCGGCAAAATCGCGACTGCGATTGTTTTCTCTCACGTAAGCTTTGAGCCCCTCAACATTCCCCGCCAAGGTACCGTTGATACCTTGCCATGAGACAATGACCCTACCTGTCAGGCCGTAGCGCTCGCAAAGCTGACGCTGCCAAAACATAGTCACCTCAGTGTCGGCAACTGCTACAAATTTGTAGTAGAGGATAATCTTTTCCATTTCTAAACTAACTCCGGGCATTTTTGCAAATTAATACGACTGTAAACACATCAATTGTAGGCACACTAATAAATACGACTGTTTTTATCAGCCACAGATTATCTGTGTCGAGGGACTAAGTCAAACGTATTGGGCCCTAAATCAGTATCTTTCAAAAAGTGCCACTAGCCAGTCTTTGCCGAGAGTTTTTAGGAAACCTGCCAAGCGTGGCCCTGCGGTTTTTCCAATCAGTACCTTATAAACTGTCTGAAAGAAGGCTTTAGGATCCATAGCTCGTTCACGCGCCATTTGATAGATTGCATTTTGCAATTCTTTATCTTCCCAGCCTTGTAAGTTACGACCCTGGCCCCAGACCCCAGTTTTGCCTTCAACTATTTCTTGTAGTCCATGCAGGGCATGCAGCTCTGTTTGACTGAGACTCGCCAATTGGTCTTCAGGAGTTTTTATAGTAAAGGTAAAGTCTTCTGGAGCAAAGTTTTTGAGCCAGTTCCAAGCGCAGGTGCTACGCTCTGTTAGGCGCCGCATGTTTTCTAATCCAGCCGGACTTTGATCCAGTTGTCCTTTTGCGCGTGCTTCAGCAGTACCAGGAAAGGCAGAAATCACGCGATCAAGGTCGCCATTAAATGTCAGAAGCAGGTTGCATAACTGCCTAAAGGGTATTTGTAGTGGCATAAAAGGCAAGCTAGTAGCTTGATCTGCAACCTGAGATAGCTCGTAGATACGTTTTTCTTTGGCCAAAGTGCGCTCAATTGTGCTGGCATGGCTGGCATCGATTGATTCCAGACCGTAGTAAAGGCGCTCAGTGCGGTCATAGTCTTCGTAAATCTTTATAACGTCCAAGTCAAAACTGATAGAAAACTCAGTATTTGGTCGTGTTCCCGCAAACATGTAGCGCGCTATTTCGGCAGTAAAAACTTCTAAAACATCGTAGAGGTCTATCACTTCGCCGGAACTCGAGCTTATTTTTCCTCCGCGACCTTTGATGCTGATAAAGTCGTATTGGAAGCTAATGGGCGCTTTGATACCATAGACAGCTTCGCAGAGTTTTTCGGCGGTCGACCAACTGCCACCTTGGCTATGATGATCCTTACCGGCGGGTTCGAAATCGACGCCTTCTACACTCCAACGCATCGGCCAATCAATGCGCCAAGGCAACTTGACGGCGGAGCTAGTGCGCAAGTCGACGGTCTCGGTTTGCTTGGTTTTGTCATCTTGATAGGTGATCTGCCACTCACCGTCCCAGGCCGTTACCGTAGTAGTGTCTTGGTTAGTAAAGTTGGAAAATACACTAATTGGCCACCACTCGCCTTCTAAATGCTCTGTTCTAAATTCGTTCAGGATTTCTTCGATGGTGTCTTTCTTTTCTAGGGCGATCTTTATTGTATGGGCATAGCGAGAGCTGCGATAGTTTTGGGCCTGATAGATATACTCAGGCTCTACACCCACTTTGGGCAAGATCTTCTCAATTGCGACTTCGTGGTGACGAGCGTAGCTCTCTTGTTCACCATAGGGATCGGGAACCAATACGATTGGCCAGCGCAGGTGTTGGATGAGCATTTCTTGATTGGGCATGTTTTTGGGAACCTTGCGAAAGACATCGTAGTCGTCCCAGCTATAAATAAAACGAACTTGTTTGCCACGTTTGCGTAAGGCTCTTACTACCAAGTCGACTGAGATTATTTCTCTAAAGTTGCCAATGTGTACCGTACCGGACGGGGTAATCCCCGATGCGCAGACAAAGCTGTCTCGTTGGCTGCCATCAGGATTGGTTCGTTCTTTAATTATACGTTCGGCAATCATGTCCGCCCAATGGACGATAACTTGGTCTGATTCGTTAGTTTCAAAGTTTACTTGTATGCTCATATGGTTGCAGCTTAGCACAAAAACTTAGCGGCCGGCAACGTAAAGCTATTGACCCGAGGACTTCTCCAAGACCAACAGGCGATACTGCAAAAGTCCGCGTTTGAGCAAGGTTTTGCGCAGTGCCAAGGCTCGACAGCGCCGTAAGAAAACCGAGTGGTCTATATTTTTTGGTGCGCAGAGACTAATAAGGGCATAGACGTACCATAGCGGATCAAAGTTTTGGACGTAGGCACTAAGGTCCTGATTTTCTATAGTCTGCAAACCAGATTGGCCGGAAGCTGCTAACCACTCGTCAAGCTGGACGAGGCCTGTGAGATCAAGAGCTTGCCTATACTGGCTCACTAGCAGCATATCCTTGGCATCGAGTGTCAGCTCGGAACTGCTCAAAAACTCCTGACAGACTATAAATCTGCCTTCTGGCCTCAGCGCTTTGGCCACCAGTCCGACGATCACAAAAGCGGCACGGGAATGAACCAAGGCATCCTGCGAAAAGACAATGTCTTGACTAGGAAAGAGACGCCAGGTACTGACCTGGTCAAAGTCGGCAGCAAAAAGTCTAACCGTTAACTGTCGATTGAGTTTTTCTACTTCTTCTAGACCCAGCTGTTGTTCAATTTGACTTATGCTTATTCCTGAGTACTGTCCGTCGCGGACATCGGCTAAATAGTTAAGCGTTTCTCCCCGTCCACAACCAAGGTCAAGTACTTTACGGGCCTCAAGCTGGTTGCAGTGTCCAATCAAAAGTCCATCGGCGTAATGCAGGAACTGACGCTTTTTGGTGAGCCCAGGAGCCTTTACCTGTTGACGAAGGCTTCTGCCACGATTTGCGTTGTAAAAAGCTGTGAGATCGAGCGGCAATGCTTGCATTGATGCACCCCTTTGGCGCAATAGTAGCACAGGTTATTTGCTTACATAAGCCCCTAAGTGCAGGCATTCAGGCAGGCGAGAACTGGCAAAGATCGACTAAAGGCCTAGCAAAAGCGCGTCGCTATGCGCCAAACCCCTTTTGCAGCCTGCCGCCCTTGGTCTATAATCTGGGGCTATGAGCCAACACGAAGACGCAAACAGCCCCAAGACAAGTGAAGATTCGCTTAAGACAGCAACTGATTTTATTCGCAGCAAAGTCAAGGAAGATCTTGGGTCAGGCCGATTTACCACTATCAAAACACGCTTTCCACCAGAACCAAACGGTTACTTGCATATTGGACATGCCAAAGCAATCTGTACCGACTTTGGCGTAGCTCGTGATTTTGACGGGCTTTGCAATTTGCGCTTTGACGATACTAACCCCAGCAAAGAAGAACAAGAATATGTCGATAACATTATGTTTGATGTGCGTTGGTTGGGTTTTGACTGGCAAGATCGCTTGTACTACGCCAGCGACTACTTTGCTCAACTTTATGAATGGGCAGTGCTCATCATTAAAAAAGGCCTAGCTTATGTTGAAGACCTGAGCTCAGATGAGATCAGCAAGGGACGAGGTACGCCGACCGAAGCAGGTATAGAAAGCGCCTGCCGTTGGCGCAGCATCGAAGAAAACCTTAGCCTGTTTGAAGGCATGAAAAATGGCGAGTTTGGCGAAGGAAAACACGTACTGCGTGCCAAAATAGACATGGGTCACAGTAATCTAACTATGCGTGATCCGGTAATGTACCGCATTAAGTTTGATGAGCATCATCGCACCGGAAAAACCTGGTGTATCTACCCAATGTATGACTGGGCACACGGACAATCGGACGCTATCGAAGGTGTAAGCCATTCTCTTTGCACGCTTGAGTTTGAGAACCATCGACCACTGTATGAGTGGTACTTGGAAGCGATTGGGCTCGAGCATCGTCCACGACAGATAGAATTTAGTCGCTTAAACCTTAGCTATACCATGATGTCCAAGCGAAAGCTCTTGGAACTTGTAGAACTTGGCTTGGTTGCTGGATGGGACGACCCACGTATGCCGACCCTGTCGGGACTGCGCCGACGCGGTTATAGCCCCGAGGCCATCCGAGAGTTTGTGACAGCCGCTGGACTCAGCCGTAGCGAAGGTATGATAGAGCTTGCCATGTTAGAATATTTTGTCCGCCAAGACCTCAACAAACGAGCCATGCGGGTGATGGTGGTAAGCGACCCAATTAAGCTTATAATCACCAACTATCCGGCAGATCAAAGTGAGTGGATGCAGACTGAAAATCTTCCCGAAGACAAAAACGCCGGCACGCGACCAGTGCGTTTTAGCCGCGAGCTGTGGATAGAACGTGAAGACTTTAAAGAAGTGGCAGAAAAGAAATGGTTTAGACTTGCCCCAGGGGCTGTCGTGCGATTAAAAAGTGCCTACTATGTCACTTGTACAAACTTTAAAAAAGACGCAGGCGGCGCAGTTGTGGAAGTTCACGCAAGTTACGAGCCAGAATCTTTGGGAGGCGGAACTGGGGACGGACGTAAGGTTAAGGGCACTATTCACTGGGTTTCTTGTGCGTCTGCCCTGGATGTCGAGTTGCGCCAGTACACGACACTGTTTACATTGGAAGACCTCAATCAGATTCCAGAAGGCAAAGATTACAAAGACTTTATAAACACCGAGAGTCTGTCAGTCTTGCATGGTAAAGCCGAGCTTTGGCTGGGACAAGCTCGCGTAGGAGACTACTACCAGTTTATGCGTCAGGGCTACTATGTGCCTGACTCAAAAGACTATGTCAGTTATACCGAGGCTGGACTTGGACTTGCCGAAGCGCAAGGCAAAAAAAACCAAGCAGCACTGGTATTTAACCGCACCGTTAGCCTAAAAGACACCTGGAGCAAGCTGGCTGCCAAGTAGCATATCAGCCACTATAAGCTTGACAATTGCCCTACTACAACATAGGCTTAGAAGATGGTTCGTCTTAAATGTCTTACGCTCAACATGCAAAACGGCCAGGTATGGGATGCAAAGAATCCGGATGAAGCCCCGATAGAAATTGAACGGACAGCGCAATTCTTGCGTGAACAAAATGCCGACCTGGTTTTTTTGCAAGAGCTTGAGTTTCCTGAGTCAGATTTTCCTGATAAATCGCTACACCCCAACTATGATTATTTGCGTAAAGCACTGGAAGGCTACCATACCTGTTTTGCCTATCCTGCCGCCACGCGAGCTCACCTACCCTTTGGCATTGGCTTGACCATATTTAGCCGCCACCAACTGCGTGATCCCTTCCATGTTGTGCTACCAGCCGCTCTTATTAGCTTTGACTACCGAGGCAGAGACTATGAGCCAGCCGAACGATCGTTGATTGGAGCCTGGATTGATGTGGATGGCCGGTCAATTAGATTGCTCAATACCCACCTGCAAGCCTATTTTATGATTAACGCCAGCTCAGATGTCTATCCTGAGCAGCGTCAAGTCTTAGCTAGCGTCTTGACGGGTTCTGACGAGCCAACAATATTGGGTGGCGACTTTAATTGCGCCTCAAGCGAAAACACTGTCTCGTTTATAGAAAACTACGGCTACAAAACGGTGCAGAATAAAACTATTACCTGGCACCGCATGCCTTTTGTTTTGGATCATATCTTCTTTAGTAAACATTTTATACTTACCAAAGGCGAGGTAGTTAATACTTTTGTGTCTGACCACAACGCTGTTTCAGCTGTCTTACACCTCGACTTACCTTAGTATTCGGAATCGGTAAACATAGAAGCCGCGGTTATTTGAATTATTTTAGATTGGGCGTCGTTGTTGTGGTGTCACAAATGCTAATACTGAGTGCAAATGTTTGGCGTTATACCACTCAACCAAGTGATGGCCCAAGTCCAAACCTAGTTGAATCCAGTGGCCAGTGGCCAACCGTTCCGGTGGTCGGTGTCGTTTAAGTGGCGTCTTGCTTTCGTGGCGTCGATGTAGAGCCTTTCTTGACTCTCAGCGTCACCCTGCAAGTCTCGCAAACCAGATTAATATGTGCTCCAGCGCTTACCGCCGCATCAATCCAAGTAAGAATTTTAGATCGTAACTCTATCGAGTTTAATCCTTCTCGCCCACTACAAATCGGGAATCCAACTTTTTCTAGGGTAAGCAAGGCCACCAACTCGGCCAAGGCTGTATCCTTGCGAATTATTTCCTTTTGCAGCCCACGCACCTGCACTATGAAAACCTTGTTTTCAGTTTTGAGGATATCTTATTTGTCGTTCTGGTGAAAGTGAACAATGTGCGGCCCTTATAGTCCAACCATAACGACGTCATATTAATGCCAAATCAAAACCACGACTAATACCTAATATTTCAGTGATGCGCAGAATAAGCGTGTTGAGTAGCATAAAAACCATCAAAAAAGGAACTACCGCCATCGCAAAGGATAGCGACTTTATGCGCAAACGAGCGAGGATCATGCGAGCTTACCCTTACAAACTATCTATTAGTTTCGTATCAAGCCTTTACAAGTACCGCTCGCCGTGCCATCGTTTGATAGACACTGACTGCTTGGCTCTTATTTTTTAACTGCAACTCACCCAAAGGTTGGCACTCATATTTTGTCTTGAGCACTTCAAACAATGCCCCGGTGATTAGGACTTGCCCTTGCGTAGCAACCTGCTCAAGGCGACTGGCGGTGTTAACTGTGTCACCAATTACGGTGTAATCGAGTCGTTTCATACGTCTGCTGCCAAAGTTCCCCTTAATCATATCACCACTGTTGATGCCAATTGAAACGCCAGGATAGATCGCATTATCACCAAAAGGCTTACCTTGGTATTGGGCTATTCTATTGATAATGCCAAATGCTGCCTCGACACAGCGTTGTTCGTGTTCTGGTCCCTCAAAGACCACTAAAGCTGCGTCCCCTATAAATTTGTCAATGTTTCCCTCTTGTTCCAAAACTTCAACGGCAAACTCGTCAAAATAACAGTTGAGCAAGCTGGAAATGTTCTCTGGGGTTTGTGTTTCTGATAAAGTAGTAAAGTTGCAAATATCTACAAACATCACCGTTCCATTGATCCGTCGTGATTCCTCAATGGTTTCGTTGCCTGTACTGGCTTTGTTAATCGAAGCGTCGTGATTCTCTTGAGCGCTGCGGTTTTTAAGGTAATGCACTATCGATGGATTGACATACATCTTTAGTATGCTGTTTTCACGAGCACTGTGTAATGACTGTTTGATTTGCTCAACAAACAACAAAGTTTTTTCCATTATTGCGCGTAGATCCTCAAAATTTATCGGTTTTACAATAAAGTCAAATGCTCCGCGATTCATTGAAGTTCTAATATTTTCCATATCACCGTAGGCTGAGACAACAACGGTTCGAGCAACAGGGTTAATATCCTGGATGTGGCTCATAAGAGTTAGGCCATCCATCTTGGGCATATTTATATCGGTCAATACCATGTCTATGTCGGGGTGTGCCGCCAACAATACAAGGGCTTCCTCCCCATTCTGAGCAAACAAGAACTTGAGCATACCTTCACGAATCTCATGCCTAAAACGTTGTTTTATTAGGCGCTCAACGTCGGGTTCGTCGTCTACAACTAAACAGTTTCCCATCATATCTCCTACCTAGCTTCCCACTATTAAGCTTTTGATCCGCTCAAAATCCAAGGGCTTTGGAATAAAGCCACTTGCTCCCAAACTAACTGACTTTTGTTGGTAGTCTTCATTGTCGTAAGCACTTATCATATAAATTGGTTTGACTATGCCCTTTGATCGCAAGTGTTTGAGTAGTTCCAAACCGCTCATACCTGGCATATTTATGTCAGAAAGAATCATGACAACGTCAGCATCACCACCGGTCAAAAAATCAATGGCGTGCTCGGCAGAGGTTCTGAAAACAAACTCAACCAGTCCTTCTTTAATCTCGCGTCTAAAGCGTTGTTCAAAAAGTCTGGACATAGCTGTTTCGTCGTCAACCACGAGTATTTTCATCTAGCTTATCCTTTGCCGTTTGTTTCTTTGGAATACCTATCGTAAACGTGGTGCCACTGCCTTCCACGGTTTCTAGATCCAGACTGCCCCCATGTTCTTGCGTGATGATTTCGTGGCTCATCGAAAGTCCAAGGCCCGTTCCTTCTCCTGTGGGTTTGGTAGTAAAAAAAGGAACAAAAAGTTTTTCTTTGACCTCGGCACTCATGCCAATTCCATTGTCAACTATCTTGATGCTCAACTGATCTTCCAGTTCCAAAATTTGCAGCACTACTTTTGGTCGATAGTTAGCAATGTTCTGCTTTCTTTTTGCATTGACCGCATAAAATGCGTTGGTGCAGAGATTTATGATTACGCGGGAAATGTCACCGCGAAGAATCTCAACATGTTGCAGTTCACTTGCACCGACAAACTCGCGTTCAGAAACAAACTCAGATTCCTGTGCTCGGTAGCCGTGAAATGCTAAAGTTAAGCACTCTTCTGCCAAAGCATTGATGTTCTCAAAGGTAAAGTTGGACGGACCGCTGCGCGAGTGCATCAACATGGACTTGACGATATGGTCACCGCGCTTACCATGAGTGCTAATGTCTTTCATATTTTGGCTAAGCTCACCTAGCAAATAGTCAACATCTTCGCGGTCCTCTTCAGCCATGTCGCCTTTTACCTTTTCAAAATGAACCTTAAGTTCTTCCATAAGTTCCAAAGATGACTCAGCAAAGTTGGTAATAAAATTGAGTGGATTTTTTATCTCATGGGCAATACCTGCGGTCAACGCCCCCAGAGATGCAAGTTTCTCTTGCGAAATGATCTTCTTTTGCGCTACACGCAAGTCACGTAGGGCAAACTCAGCATTCTCTTTTAGAATCTTCATTTCGTTACGCTGCACCTTTAGATTGGTGTAGGCTTCTTTAATGTTGGTTAGTAGCTTTTCTAAGGATCCACGATGATAGAACACTACCAGACTAAATCCAATAGTGACTACAATCATCAAAGGGCTAAAGTTGCCGTAAGATTCTTCATGCGGGCGTATTAGAGCAAATAACAAAAGTGTGGCAAGTAAAAAACCCATCACTAGACTTGCAAAACGGTTTATAATAAAGCCTGCTGCGCCAACCAAGACTAAGATTGACATCGTGCCAAACAAAATGTCGTTGGTTAGGTCCGGTCTTTGGTCCAATATCGCCTGCGTAATTTCTGCCATAAAATTAAACGCACTTGCATAGATAATGAGGCCCAAACTTAAGTTGGCACTCATCTTTTTGGCAAGTTTTAACAATATGCAGACTATCATAAAGACTATTTGAACAGTGTTTACAATAAGTGACATGGGATCGTCAAGGTCACCACTTAGGAAACCAACTACAAGTCCCGTAAGAATAAATAAACTAGCAAGATAATACAGGATTGGACTTACATCAGATTCATGTTCAATCCGACTGAGGTTCGATTGCATCACAAAAACTCCCTTGTAAAAGCTAAAGTATAAGCCATGAAGTAAAAAAAACTATAGCTGTTGAATAGGATTAGTTAACAAAAAATTGTGCTCATTGGACTATAGATAAAAAGGGAGCTCAGAAGTATTCCTCGCCCCCAAAAGTCACTCTTCTATATATGTCTAACTACTGTCCGATCTTAATCTCATCTTCCCAAGCTTTGGTGTAGAGGTCCAGCGCGGATCCAAGTGCCTTGCGAAACTCAAAACTTGAGATGTCTTCGGCGGCATAGAACGGTTTTGATTGGCGCAACGGCGCAGCTTTGGCCGAAACACCCGGGTAGCCGTAAAGGTCTGCAATTTTGGCCAAGTTCTCAGGACGGTAGATAAAATTGATAAACTTATAGGCATTTTCTACATTCTTAGCATCTTTGAGAATGACCATATTGTCCAAGTAGCGAGCGTTTCCGTCTTTGAGTAAAAAGAATCCTACGCCTTGTCGTTTGTCAGCTTCCATTTCAGATAGCACATTTTCGGGATAACCCAATGCCACCCAAACGTCTTTGTTGCCAAACAAAGTAGGCATTTGTGAAATGTCAAACTTGAGCGCGATTTCTTTCCACTTCAGGATCAACTTTGTTGCAGCTGCAATTTCTTTAGGTGCAACCGTGTTTACACTAAAGCCAAGTGAGCGCAATGCGGCAGAAAAAACCTCGCGCGTATCGTCCAAAATGAGCGTCTTACCCTTGAGTTCTGGGCGAGAGAGAATCTCTACGGAATTGCCTGGATTGGCTACTTTTTCTTTCCAGTACATAATTCCGATAGAGCCGATGTTATATGGCACCGAATATTGGTTGCCAGGATCAAAGCTTTGGGTCGCCTCAACCACCCATGTGTCAATATTGCTTAGATTGGGCAGTTTGGATAGATCAAGTTTCTGAACCAGCCCTTCTTGAACCAAAGCCGGCACAAAGTCTTGAGTAGGAAAGGCAATATCATAGCTCGAACCAGCGGTAATCTTAGTGATCATAGTTTCGTTTGAATCATATTCTTCGTAGTTTACTGCGATCCCCGTTTCCTTAGTAAAGGCTTCCAGAACTTCTTCTGGCATGTAGGCTTCCCAATTAAAAACGTTGAGCTCAGTACTTGCGCCAACCTTAGATCCATCACCACCTGATTGTGATTGCTCTGAGCCAGTTTTCTGGCACGACACCAAAAGACTCATCAAAAGTGCAACTATGGCTGTCAAAGCCACAACGGATTTCTTCATCATACTCCTCCTGTGTTTCTGCGGGCGCCTTTATACCAAGGCAGCCTTGTCGCATCTTGGCTTGTGATTTTTTTTAACTATCATGTTCCTTTAACAAAATACTTCATCAGGTTACGTACCGAAAAAACCAAAACCACAGTAGCAATAACCAATAATACTGAAAGCGCACTAATCTCCATAGGTATAGTTTTTTTAACCATTTTGTAAATATACAGCGGAAGCGTTTCAGAGTTTGGGCCTCTCACAAATTGGGTTACCACAAAGTCTTCTAAAGAGAGCGTTACTGCCATCAAAAAGCCCGAAAAGATACCAGGACTGGCTATTGGCAATATAACGCGTAGCAACACCTGATGTTCCTTGGCCCCTAAGTCACGCGCCGCTTCAAGCACGGAATCATCAAACTCAGACAAACGTGCGCCAACCATCAACATTACAAAGGGTAAGGTAAAACTAATATGTGCTATAAGTATTGAGAACATTCCCAGTTCCAGTCTGATAATTGATGCAAAAAAGATGAGCACACTCACCCCTATGATTATTTCTGGTAAAACAACCGGAACAAAACTCAAGGCTTGCACATAGCGCTTCCATGGGAACTTGTACCAATGGATAGCTACGGCACCCAATGTTCCAATTATTGTCGCTATTGAGGCGGAACTCAAGGCAATAATGACGCTGTTGGCAACAGAATTCCATAGAGATTTTGACTCTCGGCTAGCAGAGAACAGGGCTTCATACCAACGAGTAGAAAACCCCGTAAAAGTAAAACCCGGACTTGCGTTAAACGAGTAAAAGGCAAGAACGACCAGTGGAAAAAAAAGAAAGCTGATGGTTAACCAGTAGGCAGCTTTAGAAAATCCAAGCTTCTTCATTTAACTTCCTCCTCGACCAATGTCTTTTGTTGAGATCTATTGAGCAAAAAGTAAACCATCAAACCTAAACTCGTGATAAGCGTCAAAACAACTGCAATTGCCGAAGCACGTGGCCAGTTGTTGGCTTTGCCAATGTAGTACGCGATTGAGTTGCCGAGCATGTAGCCATCTTTTCCACCGACTAAATCCGAAATTGCGTACGAACCTAAAATTGGTATAAAGGTAAATAAAATGGCCGTAATTATGCCACCTCTAATGTTGGGCAAAAGAATCTTCTTGAGACTGGTTAAATGATCAGCTCCCAAGTCTCTAGCGGCCTCCAAGAGGCCAAAGTCAAACTTTTCTATGGTTGCGTAGAGTGGCAAAATAGCAAATGGCAGGTAAGTATATACATGGACAATAATCACAGCCCCAATATTAAACAAAAACTGAATGGGTTCTTGAGTCAACCCAGTCCAACGGAGCAAATCATTGACAAAGCCCTCTCGTCCCAAGACAGCCATCCAGGCAAAGACTCTAATTAAAAAATTTACCCAAAACGGAATAATTACCAATACCAAAAGGGTAAGGTTGTTTTTAGTTCGGGCAATGTAATACGAAGCTGGCAAGGCGACAAGTATAGTCAAAACCGTAGACACAAGCGCGATGAGAAGCGTGATTCCAACTGTTTTCAAAAATGCAGGGTTACCAAGCGCCGCAAATCCGTCTAGCGAAAGTTCCGCTTTGACACCGCCAAAGTTGCCGCGACTAAGTACGGAATAGAGAAGTACCATGCCGATCGGTATCAAGAAAAAAAGTGTTACCCAAGCAAAAAGTGGCAATGAATACCAAACACCGGCTTGTTTTTTCATTAAACTAGTTTCTCCACGACGTAGCCATCATCGGGATTCCACCATAAATAAACCTTTTCATTCCATTTGATCTCATGACCTACTTCGAGATATTGAACATGTTGTTTGAAGATCTTAAACCTAAAGCCATTGTCCAAGTCGACATAAATACGACTCTGGAAGCCAGAATAAATAACCTCAAATACAATACCATTGATGACATTGTCTGCGCTTTCGTTTGGTTTTGTAGTTTGGATTCTTATTTTTTCTGGTCGGATGGTGTGGCGTACCTTGTCACCAACAACAAAAGGTCCTTGTCGGTGTCCTGAGTCAACCGTCACCTTAATTGGACCAAGCTTGTCACTTTCTATGGTAATCATGCGACCATCGACAGCGTTTACCTTACCTTCCATAAAGTTGGTTTCACCAATAAAACTTGCTACAAAAGAATCAGCAGGACTCTCATAAATTTCTATCGGACTTCCGATCTGCAGCACCTTACCTTGACTCATAACTGCCACTCGATCCGAAACTGAAAGTGCTTCCGACTGGTCGTGGGTTACGTAGACAAAGGTGATACCAACTTGGTCGTGGATCAAGTCTAGATCCATCAAAAGCTGGTGTCGCAATTTAGCATCTAACGCGGAAAGTGGCTCATCAAGTAAAAGTACTTTGGGTTCACTTATGAGGGCCCGGGCAATTGAAACCCTTTGTCTTTGACCACCCGACATTTGATGCGGTTTTTTGTTCTCCTGCCCTCGTAACTGGACCAAATCCAAATAGTCAAAAACTCTCTTTTTGATTTCTTTTGCTGCGACTTTTTTGAGGCGTAAGGGGAAAGCTATGTTTTCGAATACGCTGAGGTGAGGAAAAAGAGCATAGTTTTGAAAAACTGTGTTAACTGGTCGTTCGTTGGCAGCCAAGGGCAGAATATCGTTGCCATCCAAGGTGACAATACCTTGTTCTGGTTGTTCAAAGCCAGCGAGAATTCGAAGCAAGGTGGTTTTGCCACAGCCAGAAGGTCCAAGTAGTGAAAAGAACTCACCCTTTTTAATAGTGAGACTGACGTCCTTCAAAACCTGCGTGTCGGCGAAGGATTTACTGACACCTTCAATACGAATTTCACTGCCTATCAATTTGCCCACCTAGGTCCATAGTAGAGCCCTTGGAAAAGACTCAATACCGCATTATTTGCTTGTTTGGCATTGGCTTGTCAATCGTGAAGACCTTGTTTTTTTCAAAGCTTTTGTATTAATTGATAGCATGAATTTTAACGACCTTGGCGCAGACAATAAAATAGGCCTCAAAATTGTATCCAGTAAAGAGTGTTGGCACGATACGTGGCTTTCGGTCAAACAAAGTGCCTTTTTGGATCGTGATGGAGAGCCCCAGACCTGGTCATATGTCGAACGCCAAATGAACAGGCGAGCAGTTGTAATTATAGCCCGCACAAAGAATAAAGAAGACTTGATCGCTATAAAGCAGTTTAGAATACCGGTGGCTTCTTGGGTTTATGAGTTTCCAGCCGGACTTGTTGATGCCAACGAAAGTCTCCAAGAAGCGGCCATACGCGAGTTGGCAGAAGAAACGGGATATGAGGGCACGGTCGCAAAACTTGGCCCTATGGTGCTTACTTCGCCTGGCATGACCACAGAGCGATTTTCTTTGGTAGAAATGAATGCAGAGGAAGTTCCATCTGCACACGCTCAAGAGGCCGCCGAGGCAATTGAGCTAGTTCTTATTAAAAAAGGAAGCGAGAAAGAATTTATCGCTCAAGCCGAGCGAGATAACATAGAACTTGATTCAAAACTCTACGTTTACTTGGCCACAATTTCTTCGTAGCTAAAACTATAGCTCGTGTTGCAATTATGGCAGGTTACGTGTACGGCGAGCGGATCGTGTTCTTTGAGTGCTTCAAGTTCTTCCTTGTCCAGCGTTGCCAAGTAATTGCCAAAGGCTTGACGTTCGCATCGGCAAAAGAACTCTAGCGGAGCACTGCCGACAATTTTTGGTTCGAAGGCTGCAAACAATTCATGCATCATCGCGGCCCCTGTTTTTTTTTCTGAAAACGACTTCGCTATGCTTGGAATCTCCAAGAGCCAGGTGTCGAGATCTTCCAGAATGCCTTCACGGGCGCCGGGCATGGCTTGGAGCAGGATGCCCCCTGCACTTTTAATGGTCCCGTCACTGGCAAAAAGTATACTCAGACTCAAAGCACTGGGGGTTTGTTCAGATTTTAAGTAATAATTGGCGATATCATGAGCAATAGAAGAGTACTCAAGTTCGATAGTTCCAGAAATTGGTTCGGCATAGTTTGCCAAATAACGGGTTACTGTCAGGAGACCTTTGCCTATGAAGGGTTTTAGGTCAAAGCTTTCTGGATCATTCTCGAGGACCAGCTTGTCTACTTTTAAGTATCCTCTTATCTCACCATTTGATCGAGCTTCCACTGAAAAACCTTTGAGTCCGCCTTCACATTCCATGCTGATGTTCAATCTATCGTCATCTTTTAGATTGGTGGCACTAAGTGCAACGCCCATGTAGGCGTAACCCAAGGCCAGCGATTCAAGCGGGCCCGTTTGGTGATTAGTCTGCATATGATTGAGTAAGCGACTTGCATGTACTATGACCGCCCTAACCGTTCCTTCTTCCAAGAGAAAAATATCAATGCCGTCGTCAGAAAGAGTTTGTAAATGTGATTCAATAGACTCAGAAAGCTCTTTTTTAATCATACCGTAATGTTCTCACGAGACTACAAAGAAGGTCAACGACGGCTTTTACGTAGTTGACTTAGACTTGCTCTGAGATCTTTTGGATAAGGTGCTTCAAAGCTGAGAGCTTGTTGATCTGCAACAGGGTTAATGACGAGAGAAAAGGCATGCAGAGCACAACGATTAATTAGCGGTCGTTCTTCAAACTTGTCGCCTTTCCATGAGGAGTTTATCTTCGATGCTAGCAAAGGCGTTCCTCCATAAAGACTGTCAGCAACAACGGGGTATCCAATAAAGGCCGCATGTGCTCTAATTTGATGGGTTCTTCCTGTGTGCAAGCGAGCCTCCACCAAACAATGGCGGGAGTATTTTTCTAATACTTTAAAACTTGTCCAACACGGCTTACCGTGCTTACCTGGCACACTACGATGAAGGCGATCGCCGTCAATCAAAAGTGCCTGGTGGCATTCAAATTCTTGCCAACTTGGGATACCGGTCACGATTGCATGATAGGTCTTTGTGCTGTGCTCAGCCTCTATCATGGTGTGCATAATTTGAGAGTGTTCAGGGTCTAGACCAAAAGCCACGATGCCAGTGGTTTCTTTATCTAGTCTGTGCAGATTGTAAATACTTGCATACTGTTTTTTCAAGAGTTCGACAAGATTGAGTGCTTGCGTATCGTAGCGCTCTGGTATAACTGTAATACCTGCTGGCTTATTTACTATGAGCAAATCTTGGTCTTTAAAAAGTATCTCTATTGTGGGGCTTGGCGCGTACGTCAAGTTTAGGTATTGGCCATCAGTTTAATGCTCTTCGCTGCCATCATGGACATGACCGTGATCGAGTTCAACAGCTGTTGCTTCCCTGACATCAAGAATACTTACCTTAACTTCAAGTTTTTCGTCACACAATGGGTGATTAGCATCAACAGTAAATTGGTCGCCCTCAATACCAATAATGGTGCAAACCCGGCTCTCGTCAGCGACTTCTGCTTGAAATTCCAAGCCCTCATAGAGCTCTATACCATCTTCAAAATCTGATCGGGTAACCTTAAAAACCAAACTATCGTCATATTCTCCGTAAGCATCGGCTGGCAAAAAAACTCGTTCAAGTTTATCACCCTTTTTGAGACCTTCTAATGCTTTTTCTAGTCCTGGAAATAGAAAACCACTTCCTTGAATGTATGACAAAGCTCCATTTTCATCGGAACTGTCCAGAATTTCACCATCGACGGCCTTTAGTTCATATTCAATAGTTGCTACTCGATTTTTTTCTATCTTCATTATTTTTCCTCGTAAGAAAATTTGGCCACGGGGTTCAAAAGCACACTTAAGAACGGTGACACAGGCTTAGTATATATTGCAAGTCGATTTTGTTAAAGACTGAATTACTATTGAGAACCTAACTACAAGCATTTCAAAGGGGCAAATTGCTTGCCAAGATTTTCTGTATGGCTCCAAAAAAAACGGTTCTAAGTGTCTGCGTCCATAATTCTAAACGTGCACATTCTCTCAACAGTGGCTCAAAGTCAAGGTTTCCGGATGTTCCTGGGTAGCGACGATTGGCTATACTTTCGTCAGGGTCCCTCGTTGCAAGTTTGTCTAGGTTGCTGCCGACCTGACGATAGGCCTCTCTAAAGGGCATACCGGCTGCAACCAAGAGCAATGCTTGGTCGGTGGCATAGATTTCTGGAACAAAGGCCTTACGCAATGCGTCGCCGTGTACCTCTAGTTCTGTAAAAGTCAGATTCATTATCCTAACCATCATGTTGGCTACATGAAGGCCGCGCAAAATAGGTTCCTTACTATCTTGAAAATCTCTATTGTAGCCTGTCGGCAAACTTCTAACCAAAGACTTAGCTTGACTGGCCCAACCAGACAACATGGCTGACCTACTTCTCAACAGTTCTAGTCCATCCGGATTCTTTTTTTGGGGCATAATACTGGAGCCCGAACAAAGCTTATCTGGCAATGAAAAGTAACCAAACTCAGGCAAGCTAAAGAGGATCAAATCCTGAGCGTACTTTGACAACGTTAATCCATGTTGATCCAAGGCATCCAGAACCACTGCTTCAATTTTGCCACGCGAATTTGATGCTGCCAGCACATTCTCAAAAACTTTAGAAAAAGCCAAAAGCTTAGCCGTGTAGCTTGGATCAAGGTCCAAGGGCGCACCGTATCCTGCTGCCGAACCTAAGGGCGACTTATCTACCAGTTTTATGGCGCACTCCAATAAGGTAAAGTCATCACTCAGTTGTTCGGCTAAGGCGCCCGCCCACAGGCCAAGGCTTGATGGCATCGCAATCTGCATGTGCGTTCTGCCGGGCATGGGTACATTTTTATGTTTTTGTGCAAAGCTCAAAACTGTGCGGATCAATTGCAGGCAGCTTTGAGCGATATCTAGTAGGCGAGCTTTAGTGTAGAGCCGCAGGGTTACCAAAATTTGATCATTGCGGCTTCTTCCGGTGTGGATTCGCTTGCCTGCGTCACCGAGTTTCTCAACCAATCTGTTTTCGATAGCTGTATGACAGTCTTCATCGCTTCTTGAAATTGCGAATTTTTCTTCACTCGCCTCTTGGGCTATATTCTGCAATTCTTTGCTTAGAAGTTCTTGCTCATCCGACTTAAGCAAACCCATTTTTTCTAGCTGACTCGCATGAGCAATACTTGCTGCACAATCGCTGCGCACCAAGTCAAGATCCAAATGATAGTCAATTCCCACGGTAAACTCTTCTAAAAGCGCATCAATATCGTAGTCTTTTTGCCAGATTTTAGCCAATTATGATACTCCAAAAACAAAGAATCTCAAGACCACGTAAACTGTGGCGAGTGCTAAACTAATCATGGTAATGGGAAAACCAAACTTAAGGAACTCTACAAAGGAAAGATTCATGCCGTTTTTTCGTGCAATACCTGCAGCAACAACGTTAGCACTAGAACCTATCAACGTCCCGTTGCCGCCCAGACAAGCTCCCAAACTAAGTGTCCACCACAATGGCGCAATAGCCGCGGCTCCCATCACCGTTCCCATACTCTGTAAGAGCGGTATCATGGTCGCAACAAAGGGTATGTTGTCAACAAAGGCACTAAAAATTCCAGCAAACCACATTAAAGACACCGTAGTTATCAGCAGATCTCCACCAGTCAAGCCAATGAAACCCTGTGCAAGAATCTTTATAACACCCAGCTGCTCCAGTCCTTGCACCATGACAAAGAGTCCTATAAAGAAGAATATGGTGCCCCACTCGACTTCATGAAAGAATTCATCAATGTCATGTCGTTCGGTCAAAAGAACCAACAAGAATGCTCCGCCAAGTGCAACAATAGCGGGTTCTACATTAATTAAAGAATGCAGGGTTAAACCTACAATAACCAAGACTAAAACCACGAGTGACTTGATAAGCAGCCCTTTGTCTGTTATTGATTTTGACTCGTCAAATTCTAAAATGCGCGCGCGCCTCTCAGTAGAAACCTGCAGCTTTTTTTTATAAAAAAGATAGAGAAAGGCAACATAAGCAATCAAAATAATAACTACTATCGGACCGTTGACCATGACAAAATCAAGAAACCCAAGTCCGGTGCTGGAACCAATCATAATATTGGGCGGGTCACCAATCAGCGTAGCAGTTCCTCCAATGTTGGAACTAATTGAGACGGTGGCCAAATAGAGGATGGGTGGAACCCCCATTTCTACGGCTAACAAAAGTGCAACCGGGCCAAGGATAAGAACTGTGGTAACGTTGTCCAAAATCGCAGAAAAACCAGCTGTGATGAGCGCCAATAAGACAAGCAGACCTATCGGGTGACCTTTGACCAACTTGGCAGCCTTAATAGCTACATACTGAAACAATCCCGTTCTTTTAGTGATGCCAACAATCAACATCATCCCAATCAAAACAAAGATAACGTTCCAGTCGATCAGTCCAAGAATATTGTCGCCTTCGACCACATGCAGAAATACAAATATACAAGCACCCAAGATAGCAGTGATTGTTTTGTTAACTTTCTCGGTAGAAATAAGCACAAAGGAGGCAACAAAAACGCCAGTTGCAACCCACATTAACGGTGTCATGCCACTATAAAAGCATGCGCCAGCTTGCCTGCACAAGTCTTTGACGCAATAGTATCAAAAAACAGTGCAAAAAATCGAGCTGACCAAATACCTGCAATTAAAGGGTCAAAGTAGATAAAAAGTTTTCATAGCTTTTATTTGCACTTTGCAATAACTGCTCTTCTGCAATTACTTGCTTGTCTAAGTTGTCTATAGATTTTTCACTTTCAGAAAGGCGTTCCAAATACTGCTTTCCTTGGACACTGTTGTTACCAGCAGCAGTTAAGTTGTTGCGGTATCGTGTTTGGTCTGCTTCTAAGGCTGTCCGTTGCCTGCGAAGTGTTGCGATTGTACTTTGCTTATCGTCTAGGTTTTGTCTGAGTTTTGCTGCTTGAGCAAGCGCGTCTTTGATCGACTGCTGCATGGCGGCATTACTCGTGTAGTGTAAGTAGCTAGTGCCGGTACTACGCAGCAATGCAATTGTCTCCGACACAACTTGTCGTTCTTTTACTAGATAGTCTTTGGCCTCTAGGCCCTTGATGGTCAGCTCAAATCGATAGTGACTTGCGGTTTCTTCTTGCGCCTTGATATCAATCAAGGACCTTCCTGAAGTTTTTGGGTGTTCTATGATTAAAGTGCTTGGCTCACTAGAAGAATTGTCCAGACGATAGTTACTTGTATAATCATAATTGCGTTGAACTGAAAGCACGCCGCGGTTTATTGAAAATTTGGTAATACTTTGCCCAGATGACAACTCTGGAATCACTTTGAGCTCACCGTTGACGGCATAGCTAATTAGTCGGACTTGTTTGGTACCGAGGGTATCCAATAGAGCATCTCCACCGTACATGCCACCATCAAATATGGTTACTGGTCCTGGGGGCAACTTTACACCGGTTGAATTGCGCAGTCTCACCGCATTGAGCGGGCTGCCAGCCAACACACTTTGGTTGTAGATTGAGACTTTTTCAGCATCAATGCTGCCTACGTGAAATGCAAGCATGGCGCTTGAACGGCGAGGTACGTCAACAGCATTTTTGATAACAAAGCTAAAGAGCTCCCCCGCAGCTTTGGCGTTAGCTTGGGATTGGACACCAGTATCTGCCAAGTTTGCTCTCTCATCAAACGCGTCGAGACCGGGATATTCTTTGGCGGCTTCTCCCGCCATAAGTGCCGACTCAGGCGATGCATATCCGGAAGAGCGCGAAGCAGCCGGCGCAGTGCGCGAAGCTATCCCCTGATCGTAACGTTGAGGTCTAACCGTTGGCCCTCGGCTAATCTCTATTTGAGGCCTAGCAACATACTGAGGCGTATAAAGATCTTGGGTAAACGAGATCGGGTTGCCGCTAATCAAAGATAACTTAACTGACTTCCAGTCGCTATCCGAAGTATTTTCTACAATCGCCCAAGCTTGCAAAAAGGCTTGGGCTTTGGGGCCAGTCTTTGCAAGCTCACTCAAATCCAGGCGATAACTTGCCTTCCACAAGGGCGCCTCGGCCAAGTAGGAAATCAGAATCCGTCGGCTCCCCTTGCCAAAAAACTTAACTATGACGGTCTTTAGTTCTTTATCACCTTTACTTCGCAACACTTCCAAGGCGCGCTCGAGTTCAACATTGACTTTGGCATCCACTGCGCGAATTGTACTAATTTCAGAAATGGGAATGGATCGAAAGCCACTATTGGTCAAAAGATTGACAAAAGTCTCGTTGTAATTTTGCTCGTTTGGTCGCCCGGGGACGGTCCTTTCTTCTAACGACAAGACTTTGCCTGTAATCAGTTCTGGAGCATTAATCTGAAGTTCAAAACCTTTAAGCTGCTCCAACATAATGCGCAAACTTGGATTGCCAGAAAGGTCAATCAGGAAGCCCCCCAAAGCCCGTTCGATAGGATCTTGGCTTGGATAATTTACTGTTTCTATGCTGCCACCATCCAAATCTCTAAGTACCAGTGATTTTAGAACGTCATTGATTTGATTGGTAGAAAACTGAAACCGCAGTGAAGCATCACCGCTAATCGTGCCAGAATGTTCAAAATAGGCAACACCGCTGGTGTAGAGAATTACCCGACTCAAGGGAAGCTGGGCTTCGGCATCAAGTATCGGCTGAGCACTAAGTCCGGTTAGAGTCCCCAAAAAAGTTAGCGCAAAAAAAACGACATATGAAATCGGCAAATTATTTGATCTTGAAAATGACGACATAAAAACCTCCCTAAACTGCACAAGCACTAAAGTATAGTGTAGAAAGATTATTTGGAAAAGATTATTCGGTTTTAGCCGGTTCTAGGCATATATGACCCAGTCTCAGAGCCTAACTTGGGAAAAGCTCTCAGTTCTTCTTGGGTATATAGGTCAGACAATGGGCTTGGCGATGGCATGTAGTCGCGAGAAATACCAGGCGCGAGCTCGCGCCTCCAATCAGGTTTGTGGTGATTATCTTCGTATACTATTTTGTTAATTTGAACTTTTTGCTTTAGGCCGTTTTCTTCTTGTTCTTCATAGACACCAAAACATCCGGCACCAACGTAGATCAAATCTTGTTCTGGTTTAATGTGTTCTGAGTTTCTCAGAAAATCAACTACGGCGTCAAAGTTTACAGGCTTGCCCGTATCTCGGTGTGCTACTGCGATAAAAATATTTTCTATCTCTTTGCCGGACAATGAACAGGGTTCATAGTCTCTTTTAGGAGGTTTTGGCACTTGAGGAAATTTTTCTGCATAACTCGCGGTACTCAAACTCGGACGTTCTGGTTTTTCGTTGCGCTGAGCTGGCCGGTTTCTCCGACGTGTATCGTGCTGGCGATCCATAATTTATACCACTTTACTCAATGACCGTCTAAATCGCAAGCCCCTACGACAAAATACCCTACCGAAGCTCTATGATTTCTTGAACAATCTAACGAAGAAGTTCTTGCTAGGTGATTTTCTGCTCATGGCATGTCGTTCTGCAAAGGACAGGATACTTTCTTCACTTCCCGAAACAAGCAGTATGTCTGCTTTGTCAAAAACGTAATCCGCTAAAAGTGTTCGGTACTGGTTTGACTCCGCATGTTTGGGATCCAAGTCAAAATGATGCTTTTCTTCGCTTGGATCTTCCAACATACTTGCATTGTGTTCTGAGCTTCGGGCCGCTATCACGTTTAGTTGCCAGTTTTCTCTAAATTTTGCTTCACGGAGGTTCTTTCCAAGTACTTCTTCTGGAAGTGCAATTTCTGCAAAAGATAGGCCACTTCCTAGTGGCGTATAAGAAATTAGACCATTATTAATCAACATGGGAACAATTCTTTTAGCAGCTTCGGCAGCTGGAAATACTACCTTATCAGCCCCTAAGAGGCTCAGGATTTCTGAATGCTCGGGACTCTTTCCAAGCACCATCACATTTTTAAAGCCTTGACGTTTGAGATAGTGGGTTAACAAAATACTCGCCTCAGTGTTGTCACCAAGGTCAACCACACAACCATCCAGACTTGCTGGCAAAATTTCTTTTAAAGTTGGCAAGTAGGCAACATCAGCTACGAATGCAGCAGTAACCCTACTTTTATACTGATTAATTGCATCTTCGTTCTTATCGGCTATCATCAACTCAACTTGTCGGCCAAGCAACTCTTCTAAAATTGCCTTGCCAAAAGAACCCAATCCCAAAATCGCGTATTGTTTCATCCTAGTAACACATCCTCTCTCGGTACGGTATAGTTTGTGACAATGCTTTTTTTACTTCTTGGTAGAACAAGGGCAGCTATGCCTACTCTTCCTGCAAACATGGCAACAATGACGAGATATTTCCCTACTGTGCTTAATTCTGTTGTAATTCCTGTACTCAGTCCAACTGTTGAAAATGCTGAGATTAACTCAAAAAACAGCTTGCTAATCGCAAAAGTTTGTTTGGCAAAGGTGTATTCACTTATACAGAGAGCCAGAAAAAGTATGAACAAGGCTCCAATCATGCGGACAAACAAAATAGAACTGCGACTGATCATGCTGGCTTGGATGCGGCGATGTCCAATTCGTAAGTCTCCCGTGGTTTCCAGTCCGCGTACAAGCACTAAGGTCAAAAGCAAAAATGTTACCACCTTGAGTCCGCCAGCTGTTGATCCTGACCCACCTCCAATAAACATCAACGCCATAACGATAATTTGCGAGGCTTGTGTTAGGTCTGCAGTAGCAACCGTGTTGAAGCCAGCAGTTCGCGGCGTGGCGGCAGTAAAAAATGCATTGGATATCTTAAGACCTACACTATTTTGCCCGTCGGTAAGCAAAGCGCCGTTCCAATCAAACAAACAAATTGCAAGCGTTCCAAGCAGCAAGAGCATCACAGTCCCCAAGAGAACCATCTTAGTATAGAGCTGCAGGTGAAGTGTTTTTTTGCTGATACGCTTTCTTATATCATCCATCACTACAAAGCCCAGTCCGCCGACAATAAAGAGTGCCGCGATAGTCAGAAAGATTCCTGGCATGGTCTTGTAGCGTTCCAAACTATCGTAGTGTACCGAAAAACCGGCATTGCAAAAGGCGCTTACAGCGTGAAAGATCGCTACAAACAGGCTGTCGCTAGTTGATTGCCCTCTTGCTACGTTGAATGTCGCCAATTGTGGCCAAAGGATAAGTACGCCAATCATCTGAACCGCAAAAGTGTACAAAACAATCTTAATTAGTATCTTTTTTGGTTCAAACTCGACGCTTGAAATAAAATAGTCACTAATCAATCTTCGCCTGCTAATGGAGAAACGCGAGCTTCCACCCGTTAGTGCCAAGGTTGTTATGGTGATAATACCAAGCCCACCCATCTGAATTAGAAACAGGACAACCATGGTCCCAAAGAAACTGAGGTTTTCTACATTTATAGTAGCGAGGCCGGTCACCGAACTGGCAGAACACGCCATAAAAAGTGCGTCTACAAAGGAAAGCCCTTCCTTGGCGCGTTCGGCATTCCAAGAGACAGGTAGTAGCAAGAGCAGGCTACCAACACTTACTAAGATTAAAAAATAGGCAAACAGAAAACTGCGTCCACTGGGAAGGTAATTACTAGTGTTCATCTTTTTTTTCTATAGTTTCGATCATAAAACACGCCGTCCTCAAAGCCTTGAATTGCAGTATCTTCTCCAGCTCTATCAAGGCGTTCCCACGCATAACTCAAGTACATAGGATTGATATCGATGCCAATGTAGCGACGACCAAGCTTGCGTGCGACACAAGGAACGGTTCCTGATCCGCAAAAGGGGTCCAAAACCAGATCGTTTGGACGAGAACTGGCCAGCATTAAGCGCGCCATGAGTTTTTCTGGCTTCTGCGTTGGATGTGGCGTATTTTCTGGCATAGACCAAAACGGAACAGTTAGGTCAGTCCAGAGGTTGCCGCACGAAGTATCCCTGTATCGCTGGCCCAAATTCTCTTTCCAATCCTTGGCTAATCCATCCTTGGTATAAGGCGCTAATACCGTCCGCCTTATTTTGACTGCTTCGGCATCAAAAAAATAATTGGCTCCCTTGGTTAAGAACCAGATATCTTCACTGGTATTCTTCCAATTTGCTTTGGCTGCACGGCCCTTCTCTCGTTCCCAGGTGATTCGACTACGAACCGAGAACAATTTTTCTGCGGCTAGTGCCAAGGCCGCAGAAGATCGCCAATCGCCGCAGATGTAGGCACTTCCATCTGGGCTTAGAATGCGACACAACTCTTGCAGCCAAGGTTCAACCCAAGCCTGATAGTCACTTGAGCTTCGTGCACCAAAATAGACACCATGAAAGTCTTTGTTCATGTTGTAGGGTGGATCGGCAATAATCAATTGAGCTGCTGAATCGGGCAAACAGCGCAGGGCGTCAAGTACATCTTGGTGTAGTAAAAACCCACCTTGTGGTGACATTAACTTGTCCAGGTCAACTGGGCTCAATGGGCTATCCAAAGTCAGACATCGACTTAAATGAAAATGTTGTTCTTGAGAGTTCAAAGCTATGCTACGATTATTAGTAGCCCTATTGCTACCTAAATTGTCAACCACGTCTCATACTATCATAAAGTCTTTTTGCCAGGATAGCGCATCGAGCCTCAATCACGCCCTCCAAAATACCCACAAAGCCGGTGGTGCTTGCGCCCGAAACCCTTTTTTCTTTCTACCACAAAGCCTGCCTTGCGAAGACCTTGTTTTACTATGCCGGCCGCAGAGTAGCTTGCAAAGCTACTGTGCCCAAGCAAGCTCAACGCAGCTGCTTTAACAAATACCTGCTCTGTCCACATTGCTGGGTTGAGACTGGGCTTGTGCCCATCAAAAAACCAAGCGTCAATAGTATTGCCTAGACCAAGCTTCTTGGACAGCTCGTCCAGATAGTCATTAATATCCCCAAAAAAGAGGTGTAAATTGACAACTATGTTTGAACCAAGCACCGTAAATGTTTTATCGTTCCAGCCAGGTTTGAGGTGCTCATACATCGATTTCCAAGTCTCCAGAAAGGTCTCTTTGATTAAAGTTATTTCTTCAAAAGGTGACAACAAAGCGTTGATGGTCTGGGGACTGAGGGGATGGGCCTCGACACTATACCATTCGATAGAGCCGGATAGTTGCCAGGCTTCCAACAGAGTCGCCGCTAAGCTTAGACCACTACCAAAACCAGTTTCTGCGCATCTAACAATGGAACTTTTCGCTATGCGTCCAACTATGTCATTTGGTATAACAAAAACTTGACGCCGCTCGCCCAATCCATCATCCAATGAAAAATAGCTATCGCAAAAAATGTTATTTATGTTATCTTTGACTCTATGCATGACCAAAAACCTTTAACAAGCAATCATGTAGGAAAATACCGTTCAAGTAAACAACGGGATCAAATTCTAGCATATTTGCGCACCGATCATAACCACCCAAGCGCCATGGCTATATATCAGTCCCTCAAACCAATCATACCTTCACTTAGCTTGGGAAATCTCTATCGTAACTTGGGTATCCTGACCGAAATGGGATTGATCAGTAAGGTGCAAGCTCCAGACAACGAGGAAGCTCTCTACGATGGCAATTTTTCACAACACATCCATTTTTCTTGCCAGGATTGCCATAATCTTTTTGACCTACCGATGCCCGATAGCACTAAGTGGTTGGCAGTCGATGGGCAAAAGTGGTTAATAAAATCATCTCAAATCCAATTGAGTGGGAGCTGTCCTACTTGCGCCAAAACGCCGGAAGAAACAAGACCATAACGGTATAGAGCTCTAGCCTGCCTAAGAGCATCATAATACTAAGAAACAGTTTGATTCCATCGGAAAATGCCGAAAAGTTCTGAGCGGGGCCTACCCTTCCTAAACCTGGTCCTATATTGCCGAGGCTTGCAAGCGAAGCCGTAAAAGAGCTGAGTATATCGGTACCACCGGTGGCAACTATTATCGTTGAAAGGAACAAGAGACCGAGATAAAGAATCACAAAACCGACCATTGGATAAATTAGTTCTTTACTAACACCTTGGCCGTTTAGTCTCAAAGAAAAAATCCCACGTGGATGCAACATATACATTGCCTCATGCCGTGTTAACTTAGCGAGCATTGTTATCCGCAAGACCTTTATCCCACCTGCGGTGGAACCAGTACAACCACCTACAAACATAAGCACAAAAAGAACAGCCTGAGCAGTAAACGACCAGAGACCAAAGTCACTTGTAGCAAATCCCGTGCTAGTGACAATCGATACTACTTGAAACGAAGCGTGCCTTAAGCTAGGCTCAAAGTCCTTATAGCTTGTTCCAAAAATGGAAAACGTACAAATCACAATCGAAACAACAATTATCAGCGAATAGGCCTTGAGTTCGGTGTTTTTGAAAACAGCCAAGGCTTTGCCAGTCATAACCTTAAAATACAGAATAAAGTTGACGCCAGCCAAAAACATAAAAATGGTTGTGACCCAGTGAATAAAGGGTTGCTGCCAGTAGCCCATGCTTGCATTCTTGGTTCCAAAGCCCCCTGTAGCCATGGTCGCAAAACTGTGGTTGACGGCGTCAAACAATGACATGCCGCCTAAACAAAGCAAAACTGTTTGCAAAGCAGTCAGGCCAACGTAGATTAGCCACAGAAGCTTTGCAGTTTGGGTTAGCTTGGGTGTAATCTTGTCGACGTCAGGACCCGGAGTTTCGGCTCGCATCAATTGCAGGCCACTTACTCCAAGCATAGGCAAAATCGCCACGGTTAGCGCTATTACGCCCATGCCACCAAGCCAGTGTGTTAGACTTCGCCACAAAAGTATTGCTGGTTCAATTATCTCAACATCTTTAAAAATGCTTGCCCCAGTGGTTGTAAAACCGGACATGGTTTCAAAAAAAGCATCAAAGAAGTTGTTGCTTGTATTGCTTAAGAGATAAGGGACACAACCAATTAAAGAGATAAGAACCCACGACAGAGTAACCAACAAAAAACCTTCACGGGTTCCAATGTGTTTCGTCCTTGGCCTCAAGATTAGAGCAAGTGATAAAAACCCAATTATACTTAACGAGGCAGGTACAAAAAAAGCTTGCGAAAGCTGATACTTGCCCTCCACGACAGCATAGAGGCCTGGCACCAACAAAAAGCTAGCCACCACAACCACCAAAAGAGAAAGGATCTTTCCTATAAGTACAAAGTTGATACTACGCATGATTGGCCTTTTTTATTCCGCCGGCGGATTGATCATATCTTGGATGCGCCCCGAATGATTTCTTCTTGTCAGAACCAGAATTCTATCGTTGGGTTCAAGAACGGTCGGTCCAGTTGCAATAAAGTTGTCTAATCCACGCTGGATAGCCATTACCAAGGTTTCTGACGGAAAACCTAGTGCCATGAGGGTTTTGCCAGAAACCAAGCTTTTTTGGTCCACAATAAATTCAAGAATTTCTATGCTCCCGTCGCCGAGGCTTTGCACATTCTCAACCTGACCTTCGCGAATAATGCTGAGTATGGAATTGGCAACAGAGAGTCGCAGGCTAACGGCAACATCAATGCCCAGCTGGCGGGCGATACCGACATAGTTGCTGGAATCTACCAAACAGATAGAACGGGACACCCCAAGGCGGTTGGCGTAAAGACCAACCAAGACATTCCTTTCTTCTAGGTCAGTGCATGCTACTACAACATCACAATCGGCCAGTTGTTCTTCCTTAAAGAGATTCTCGTCGGCGATGTCGCCGTGTATCACCAGACTGTGCTTAAGACTGTCTGCCAAGTACTTGCAGCGATGATAGTCTTCTTCTACTATCCGCACTCGGCGTCTTCCAAACATGTGCCTTAGCCCAACCAGTCCTTTGTCGAAGCCGCCAAGGCGATTGCTCCCGTCCAAATAAGAAGCTACAGCCTCCGCAATTCTCCCACCGCCAACAATTAGAACGTTGTGAACCGCTTGCTGTTTTTTTCCCAAAAACTCAAAGACTGCATCAAAATCTTGTTCTCTGGCTGCAATAAAAAGCTGATCATTTTCTTTGATAGTGGCTTCACCAGATGGAATCAAATAACCGTCATTGCGACCTATGAGTGGTATCAAAAATTTGGTATTGAGGCCACGGGCAGCTTCGCCAATCTTTTGATTGTGAAGTTGACTGCCAATGTTTACCCTAAAGTTTCGAACCTGAATATCCATGTTTTGAAAGCTTACAATGTCCGAAACGGCACCATAAGCAAGACTAGTGAGGATACTTGTGGCCGCGGAAGTTTCTGGATTGATTATATGGTCTATACCTGCTTCAAGAGTTTGGTAAAGTCTACCTTGCCCATATTCCAGAGTCCGAATTCGGGCGATAGTTTTGATAGCGGGAAACTCGGCTGCTACGAGTGCACAAGAGATAATATTGATTTCATCTGAGCCAGTTAGGGCCACAAAAACTTGACAAGAGGCTAAGCCCGCTTTCAAGAGATCAGCCAAATTATTAATTCGCCCATGCACCGACATACAATCGAGCCTATTGGCAAGATCTTTGACAACGTTGTCATTAAAGTCCAGAACAACCACATCATTTCCATCGGCGGCCAAGGTTCTCGCTACCTGAAATCCAATAACTCCCGCACCGCCAACAAGAATACGCATCTAGTTATTGTATGCCAAATAGGTTCACAATTCGAGACCAAACTTCCGTGCGATATTTTTGATACTGACTGCCATCGTCTCTCTCATTGCCAATAAAGGTAATCAAAGAGCGTGCTTGGTTGTTGAGTAACTGATACGTCTCAATAAGAAACAACAGCACTTCTTGATCAGCTTGGCCAAGTCTTCTGCTTTCTGCCAAATTGCTGAGACTCTGAATGCTTGCATTATTCATGTAGATAGCCTCATTTGCGACGCTGACTGCAACTCTTGCCTCATAACTTTGATTCACGAACCCATCAGCCACTGCACCAAGCGTCAAATAGCTGTAGTAGAGATTGCTTGCTCCCATTGAACCGAGGGCAACCAAGGCAGGGTCGAGGGCAGTACTTACTTCGGTTTGTATCGCCTGGGTGTTTTGACTTGATTGGCCTTGCTGAACTTGGCCTTGCTGAACTTGGCCTTGCTGAACTTGGTCTGGCTGAACTTGGCCTTGCTGAACTTGGTCTGGCTGACCAATAGGCCGGTTTTTTGTGCCTTTAATCAGGGCACCCGAGCCAGACTGTTGAGCAGAAAGAAATGGGGCACTTACTAAGATCAAAAAAAAGGCGAAAGAAGAAAGTATATATTTTTGTGTTCGCATGCTATCGGCACTCCTTATCGGCTAAGCAAAAACTGTTTGTCGCTAATCTAAACGTTAACTACGTGTCTAAGCGGCCTAAAATCCACACGCATACTTTCTTCTTTATCGACTAAATCTTGCGCTGTGATAAGGGCGGAATGGCGTTTGTCCCAATTCTTAAGCAAACGCCGAGCCGCCTCTGACAAGTCGTTACTAGTGCTTGCGAGCATTTGATTGCGTTTTTCTTGGCGCAGTTGATCATCTATTCCGTAGAGCCAGCGCCTAAATGAAGTCATGCCAGCCTCCCCAGGCGCCATAGGTCGCAGGTCGCGAGCGACACACGCGATTTTTGCCAGCAAAAGATCATGCTCGCTTGGTGGATTTTTTACAAAAAGCTCAAGCGCCTGCTTAAAAACATCAAGCGTCTTTGCAAGCTCAGGATCTCTGTAACTCGAGAACGAAAATATGCCTGACATCCCGTCGATTCCTGCTGAAGCACCGTAAGATCCGCCCTTCATCCTGATTTCTTCCCACAAGTATCCTGTCCGCAAAAGGTGGGCAAGTAGTATCTCGTGTACCCATTGCTCTGAGCCAATAACGCTACCCGGAAACGAAGTAGCCACATAGCTTACCTTGGTGGGAAGCAAAAGCGCTTCTAGACTAGGCACATTGATTGCTTTTATCTCTGCATCAGCGTCGTCTTCAAATAGTTCACAAGATGGAAGCGTACTTGCCCAGTCACTGAGCAACTTTATAGTCTCTTGGCGAGAACTAGCGCTGGCAGTGAGGTTAATGCTAAGCCCTTCTATTCTGATAGTTCTTTTTCTCAGGTTTTCAAAGGCGGCCAGCAATTTTTCAACTGCCTGTTCGGCCGAGCTGCCAAGACTTTCTAAAAACTCGAGTTGACTAATGCCACGCCACAACTCCTCAATAGCCTCGCTGACCGAAAAAACGCGCTCGGTACGTAAGGCGGCATAACTTGAGCCCGACGGAACAATAGACGCCTTAAACTCGTTAAAGTTTTCCAAAAACAAGTCTTTAAGTCGTTTTTGATCAGTAAAATCTGCAGTTACAATTAGGGGCGTGCAGCATGCCAAAGCTTCTCTAAGGCCAGATTCTAAGGCTTTTATTCTAAAGTAAAGCTTGAGGCTAAGTTGCTGCTCTTCATCGCGACTAGATCGAACCAAGAGACTGGCCTCTATGCCGCTTCCAAAGCCACCTGTTTTGAGATTGATCTCCATTGCCTTTTGTTCGTAACTTTTTCCAGCACTTCCCAGCGCAGGAATCATGCCTGAGAACAAGGGCAAGTAGAGAAGTTCATCTCTATTGAGGTGTTCTAGATCAAAGCACAAATCTATGTAGGCTATTCCATTAGTAAAGATATCATGTTGAACTACTGGGATCACTACCTTATTGACTTCAATACTGCTAAAGCTTTGATCAATAGTATTGACGGTGGTCGGTATCTCTTTTTCAGTCAAAAAAGGCAAACACGCGAGTTCTTCTTGCGTATCTACTTTAGACTGATAGGCTAACAATGCTGCTTGTTGGGCCTTAATTGCTTCAATGGCTGTAGGGCTAAGTTGCTTGTGAATGAGATCTATCGCTTGGCGTTCTATACTGTCTTCTCTTTTATTTTGTTCGGAATCAGGAACAACGGTAACTGTGCTTCTGTGCTTGTTGTCAATCAAAACACTTTTGATCATCTGTTCAAAATAGCGCGGATTGGCGCTCAACAATGCGCGAATTTTTTGCATTATGGGGGTAAATTCTAGTGATGAGCCTGGCGCGCCACCATGCAACCAGGCCCTAAGGGATCTACGCATCAGACGTAATCCAAAAGGTCCTCCGCCCTTTATCTCTCTCGCCCTAAACTCGTAGCGTCGCAAGGTCCCCTCGACTAGGTCACTCGACAAACCCTGCTCTACAACAACTTCGAGAGTCTCTAAAATCAAATTTTCTAGGTCATCTTCTTTGCCTTGCTCTGTCCCGCGTAGTCCGACTGACAAAATAGCGTGTTTTAGCTCAGTTTCTAGACCGGTTGAGGACGACAAATCCTCACCCAAGCCAGAATCAATCAATGCGCGCTGTAGAGGACTGGCAGCACTTCCCAAGAGCATGTCTGCTAAGAGCTCAATAGTGAGCAAATGTACCGGATCAAGAACGTCTCCAAGCAACCAGTTTACCGTAATCGAAACTGATGGGTCACTGTCCTCGGGTCCTGATGGATAAGTCTTGGTCAATCGGCGAGCTTTGGTCCAAATTTGGGGACTCAAGCTGGGAAACTCCAGTTGTTCCAGAGTGTAGCCTTGCAAAAGATTAGCATCCAAAAATGACAAATATCGTTCAGTCGGGATATTCCCATACAGAAAAATTAGGCACTGCGAAGGATGATAGTGTTTCCTATGAAACTCGATAAAACTTTGGTAATCGAGAGTTGGAATTTCAACTGGGTCACCACCCGAATCAACACCGTAGGCAGTATCCGGAAAGAGACTGCGTACACACCAATCTCCTGCTACTGATTCGTGCGAAGAATAGTTACCCTTCATTTCATTGTAAACAATGCCCTTGCGCTGCAAGTTGTTTTGTTCATCAAACTCGAGTCGATGTCCTTCTTGTCTAAACATTTCTTCTTTTAAGAGTGGTTTAAAGACCGCATCACCATAGACATCCATCAAATTAAAAAGATCTTTTTCTACGGTTGAACTAGCAGGATAGACGGTTTTATCAGGGAAAGTAAAAGCATTGAGAAAGGTATTCATGCTACCTTTGAGCAACAATAAAAAAGGATCTTTTAGAGGGAATCGTTTGGAACCACAAAGCACCGTGTGCTCTAAAATATGGGCTACTCCGTTAGAATTATTTGCAAGCGTTTTAAAAGCAAACGCAAACAGGTTCTCTGGATCATCATTGTGCACATGATAGACATTGGCACCTGACGCGATATGACGAGCCCGTATGCCCTTGGCTTTAAACTCGGATAGGTCACCTATTTCCTCGATCAGAAACCCTGAAAGCTGGCTTGCGACCTCTAGTTGCTTATTCATCAAAACTCCTTGCTGCGGGGTTCAAGGATCTAAACATAGCGGTACAAACAAAAAATGGAAAGGGCTGAATGAGCCCTTTCCACCGTAAAGTCAAAACAAAAAATGCGCTTCTGTCTTAAAAAACTAAAGCTTCTTGCTAACTTGTTCGTAGCGAACTGTTGCTGGAAAGCTATTGTCTACCAAGGCCACGCGAAGTCTGCCACTGGCAATTTTTTCAATTATTGCGCGATATGCCTGACGATTGAGTCCTTTGCCAAGCAGAAACTCAATCTTATCACCAACTGCAAGAGAATTTCTAAATTCTTGCGTACGCACTTCTTTTTCTTTTCGACTATGGGATTGTTTCCAAACCCTGATAGTTTCTCTCAATTTAAGAATATCTGCTTCGGTAAGTTTACTTACATCGATATTCAACGCAGACTCTACAAGTATACTAGAATCTTTTCTTGGTCGTCCCATTTCTAAACTCCTCATAAAAATGAATATAATAGAGATAATTATATACCATAGCCAAGTCAGATAGGCAATTGAAAATACAAAAATATTTTCTGTTAAACATTCAGAAATTTGAAAAGAATATTACCAATCCATTTCTGTCATTAGAGTCAATTTACTCTTAATTCTTTCATCACTCGGGCTGAGATCAAGTGCTTTTCGATACCATACAATTGCCTCGGTATTTTTGTGTTGACCATACAAAGACTGCCCCATTAGATAACAGCCCTCCGAAAACTCTGGGCTTTGCTCCAATAGTTCGCTTAGCAATTCTTGTGCTTGATCAAACTTGTGTTCCTTAAGCTTTAGCTGCGCAAGAAAAAAATTTGCAATTAGACTCTCACTCGAAATTTTTCTAAATTGAGAGAAGCTCTTCTCTGCCTCGTTATCCTGCCCCATTAAAAATCCTATTAGTCCTATAAAATAGCTCGCCATTGCGTGGCTTTGGTTTGGGATCTTCAGTACGTTTTTAAAGGCCTCTAATGAATCTTTTAGTCTTCCAATTCTAAAAAAACAAACGCCTAATTTGTAGTTGGCCACCGAAAATCCTGGTTTTAAATCAAGCGCTTTTTGGTAATATTCTGTTGCCGCCTTTAGTTTTCCGATACTGTAATAAATATTTCCAACGGTTATGGCAAGGCTTGAGTCCTTGGGATAGTTCTCAAATAGTGTCAAGAATGCTTTTTCGGCATCGCTCCATTCACCCGAGTTGTAAAGCTCATTCGCTTCTAGGTAGGCTTTGTCAGTCTTATCAATTTTGTCCACCGTATTCCTCCTGCAGCGCGCTGCCCTTATACTGTAAGTCATAAAAGCATATCCCTCAAGTACAAAGATCAAACAATCCTTGGTGGTTTTCCAAGCTCAAAACTTGAATCTTGAAAGCAATTTAGTCTGCTTGAAACTTATAGTGTTTTTGTTGGATAGTGGTGCTTGGTTTTGACAACGATGATAGAAGGACTCACATGATAGCTTACATAGTTGCCGTTTCTGTGAAATCAGGCCAAGAAGATTCTTTCCGTAAGGCCACTAAGACAAACGGCTTTGCCACCCGCCAAGAACCCGGCAACATGCGATTTGACTTGCTGGTAAACCCCGATAGTCCTAGTAATTTTACGCTCTATGAGGTTTACCAAGACCAAAAAGCCTTGGATCAGCACAAAAAAACAGCACACTATTTGAAGTGGAGAGAGGACGTTGCAATAATGATGGCAAAACCAAGGCTTGGTAGCTTGTTTGAGCTACTTGACTCTGCTCCGCAAGCCACTGGGACTCAATAGCATGAATAGCCGCCCGCTAGGAAATCAGAACTTAATTATGGGAAACGGAAGCCTTGGTGATTTTGTGCCGCGCCTTTCTGAGATTATTAGGGATTACGGGCCAGCAGGTAAAGGAGAAATGTGCTTAGTTATTTGTGGCAAAAGTTTTACCGACTCGGAGCAGTGGCCGTCCTTTTCCAATTTTATGAGTTTTTACGGATACCGATGGACGCATGTTTTGGTTGCTGGTGAACCACAGCCCCAAACAGTTGATTCAATTGTTTCTAGCCATCGCAGTCTCGGCATTGCTTTGGTTATCGCAATCGGTGGAGGAAGCGCAATAGATACCGGCAAAGCAGTGGCCGCTATGCTGTGCGAGCATGGAAGCGTTGTTGATTTTCTAGAAGACATAGGAAACCGATTGCCTTCAGGCTCAACAATTGCACTAATCGCTGTACCAACCACTGCTGGGACCGGCAGTGAAGCCACCAAAAATGCCGTAATTGGGTTGCCAGGGCCAAACGGTTTTAAAAAATCCTTGCGTCACCAAGGTTATGTTCCTCTATTCGCAATTCTTGATCCAAGTCTGCTACTTGGCTGCCCGCACTTTACGCTTGCGACCAGCGGACTCGACGCAATTACGCAACTAATCGAGGCACATTTGTCAAACAAAGCAAACGCCTTGAGTGACTCATGGACAAGATATGGTTTGCAAATCGGATTAAATGCCTTTGACAGGCTTTGCTGGCCTAACGAGTGGAACGATCATAATTCTGATTCCGCTTATCTTCCAAGTGAAGCAGCGCGCATTAAACTCTTGGGCGAGATGCTGTTAGCTTCATACTTGTCTGGGCTCGCGCTGGCGCAAGTTGGCCTGGGGACAGTACACGGCATAGCCGGTCCTCTGGGTGCCAAAGCCGCAATTAGTCACGGCCTGGTCTGTTCTAAATTGCTGTCACCAGTACTAGAACAGGGCTTCTTGCTTTTGAAAACACAAAACCCAAGTTCAATTGCGCTCAAAAAAGCGGCCTGGATCGGACGTACAATTACAGCAGACCCAAACTTAAACCAAGACCAAGCCAGAGCTGCGCTTTGTGAAACGGTGCTTGCCTGGAATACTCGAGCGCAATTGCCAAGATTGCGTTCGTTTTCCTTAGGTCTGAGCCAGTTAGACGAGGTCGCAGCACTTTCCGATGACAAGCAGAGTCCATGGACCAGCACAGCCCAGCAACGAAAAGCAATGATCTTGGAGGCTTGGTAACTCTATGTTCTGAACAAAAAGGTAGATGCTGATTTTGATAGTCATTTTTATCAGGTTTTTTGAAACTCAATTTGAGCATCAATCAACTACTAGGTCAAATATAAAACCAAATAAAACGGCGAGAACCAATACCACAAAAGTTGCCAGACTCTTTTGCATAACCAATCTCTTGGACTTATTATTGAAGCCCATTCTCCTAATTGCTATTTGTTGTGGTACAACAAAAAATAACGCCAATGGTAGCAATAGTACTGACCATTTTGCAAACACACCAGTCAAAGAATAGACAAGAGCCAAAACAAAGCCGCTTGTGATCCAGAAATAGACATAAATTTGTGCCCACATTGCCCCTAAAAGAACAGCAAAAGTCTTTCGTCCATTAAGCGCATCGCTAACTCGGTCACAAGCATTGTTTGCTGCCAAAATAGATGCAATCCACAACGCAAGCGGAAGTGCCGTCAGAATGCTTGCTTGGTCTAGGGAATCTGTCCCTACTTGATTGGCCACACTAAACAAGACCAAGCCAAGAAATGCTCCTGCAAACAACTCACCTAGTGGGCCTCTGCTAAGAGGAAACGGGCCGCCGGTGTAGAGAAAAGCCACCAGAAAACTGGCTAACCCTAAGACGAAAATCTGCGCCCCGCTGAGAAACAGCAGCAGCAAGCCACCCATTGCTGCAAGGCCAAAAAAAATTAAGCTAACCGCCAACGCAAAGCCGGGACTCACGCCTTGATGGACTAAGACTTTATCGCTTTCATGATTATGGTCTTTGTTGTCGGTGCCATTCCAAAAATCAAAGAAGGTATTAAATCCTGTACAAGCCATATCAAGCAAAAGGACTGTAGCAGAAAACAAGGTGAAAAAGCCAATATTTAGATGTTTACCTCGCCAGACCAAGTAAAGTGCTGCCAGAACCAAACTTGACAAGCTAATAATTTTGGTGCGAAGTTCTACTATACTCGCTACTTGTTGGTACTTTTGCAAACTACTCAACAAGAATTTCTTCCTTCTGATGTAGCCAAATATCTATACCAAAAAGACTATTTGGCTCCAAGTAATCTTGTTCTTGATTTTCAACTATTCCAAGTAACAAGCGAAATATTCTTATTCGACGAACAAAATGAATTGGCATAAATATCCTTTGTGGCTCAATACCCATAGTTCTGAGATCACTGATTTGTCGATAAACCTCATTTATCAACTCTTGGGATCGCAGTTGATCGTGATATACAAAAGGTTTCATAAACATTATTCTAAATCCTAGCATGCCAAGTTTACAAGCCACAGCCTACCAAGAAAAAGCAGTACTTTGTTTTATAATTCAAGAAGGACAGGTATTGCTGATCAAAAAGAAACGTGGCCTTGGGGCTGGCAAGATCAATGGCCCTGGTGGAAAATTAGAAGCTGGTGAATCCTTTGAGCAGGCTGCAATCAGAGAGACCATTGAAGAAACAGGTTTAGAGCCTAAAAATCTGGTTCTTGCTGCTCAATTGGGCTTTACGTTCTTAGACGGCTATAGCCTCTATGGTGAAGTTTTTCTTGCTGACTCTTGTGTCGGGATAGTTACAGAGACGGATGAGGCCTCCCCTTTTTGGTGTCCGCTTGATCAAATACCCTATGAAAAAATGTGGGCGGATGACATTTTGTGGTTAGCAAGGGTGCTCGAAGGGGAACTAATAAGTGCAAAGTTTAGCTTTAGTAACGATACGATGACTTACGCTCAGGTTTCATCAATTCCCGCCCTCATTACTGCTTCTCTAGCAGCAACAAACAAATAATCTGATAGACGGTTTAGGTAAATCTGAGACCTTTGCAAATGCTGGGCAAACTGTTCGCCGATGTAGCGAACTAAGTGGCGCTCTGCTCGGCGACTTATGGCCCGTGCCATGTCCAGTGCAGCGCTCAAGGTAAGCGCGCCGGGGATAATAAAGCCCTTGAGGCTCATGCCTTTCATGCGCTCAATTTGGTAGCCCTCAAGTTGGTCAATCTGTACTTGGCTAATTGAATAGGGTGATGTCTTGGGCGGTGGCGTGGCAATTTGACCGCCCATGGGTATCAACAAGCGTTGTACCACCAGCAACTCGGTGTTGAGCTCCTGTTGATAGGCGCGTTCCTTCGTCGTCGAGCTCAGAATAGAACGAACTATTCCTATTGAACTGCTTAGTTCATCCAAGTCACCAAGAACCTCAAAAATTAGGTCGGACTTGGAACGGCGTTCACCATTTATGAGACTAGTATTTCCCATATCACCGCCTCTGGTTGTGATATGGGAAAACTCTAAAGCATTATCAGGCAAGGTATTCGTGGTAGTCTTTGATTTTATTGAAGGTACGAAGTTTCTTCATTGCTTTTTCTTGAATCTGGCGAACACGCTCTCTCGTAATGCCGAGATATTTGCCAGTCTCTTCCAAAGTAAAAGGACCTTCGCCTGCGAGCCCAAATCGAAGCTGAATAATTCGCATTTCTCTATCAGAAAGTTGACGTAATACCTCATCTAAAGTGTCCTGAAGAGTTAGGTTAAAAACCATATCAAAGGGCTCTGTGGAATTTGTATCCATAATCAAATCTGCCAGACTTGTCATACTTTCATCATCAACGGTTGTGTCTAGACTTGCAGTTTCCTGACTAAGCTTCATTATGTCTGCTATTTTTTCTGCTGGAAGATCCAAATATTCTGACAGTTCTCGTGGATCAGGGTCTCTTCCAAGTTCTTGAGTTAAGTGTTTTGCAACAAAATAACATTTTTTTATGGTATTGAGCATATGGATAGGAATTCGGATAACTCTGCCCTTGTCTGCCAATGACTTGATTATCGCCTGTCTGATCCACCAGGTACCATAGGTTGAAAATCTACAACCCTTGGTATAGTCAAATCGTTCAACTGCCTCTATTAGACCAATATTTCCCTCATCGATCAAGTCGAGCAAGGTTAAGCCTCGGTGTTGAAACTTTTTTGCAATAGAAACAACCAAACGCAGATTTGCATTGATCATTTTATTCTTAAATTCTCTAAGTGATTCATCGAGACGCACAACTTCAGCGTCCAACGAACTGTTACCTGCGAGATTTTGCTCTTTTACGGATGTATGTTCGGCACGAAGCGTTTGAATTCTTTCGCCAATGAACCGTTCATCCTCCATATTGAGCAATGGGTAGTTTGCAATCTGCTTGAGATAGAGCGCAAGCAGATCGGTCTCTTGAGTACCTGAAACATCGTAGTTAGGTTGTTTTTTGGCAGCGGAAGAGAGGGGTTTACTTAGAGTCAGGGATTTTTTCATCCAGTTACCTTCCATCGATTACTCTAAAAGGCTTATTGATAACTGTCAAGGAAAATTTGCATTTCTTTAACGTGGAGCGTTGCCTGGGTCGAGATATTTACCATTCTTCCAGACGCTAAAATAGACTCTTGGTTCTTTAAGTCCTGGAGTGATGCCAACCTTACCGATTTCGTCTCCGATGTGAATCAGCTGTCCCTTGGAGATGCTCGAAGAGTCGTTGCCACCGTAGATATAGTTGAATCCAAGCGAGTTCTGAACAATTACCACGTGTCCCAAGCTGCTGTGCGGTCCAGAATAACTTACGCGTCCTTCGTTGACCGACCTAACACTTTGACCAACTGTCGCTTTGATCAAAACGCCTGGTAGTTTGCCACCCATGGTAAAGCGCTCACCTTCTGTTGGCCAGCTAACATTCTGCTTGCCCCTGTAGTCATTCAAATCTAAAGAGGTACCAGTTACTGACATAATCGTCGTACTTGTAACTGATGCAATAGCTTGGGTACTTGAGCTCTGAGGGATCTTTATTGATTGGCCAATTCTCAAAACCGACCGAGTGTTGGTGCCATTGACTTGAGTTAACGTTTCTACCGAAAGGTTATGCTGACGAGCTATCCCATACCAAGTATCTCCCCTGACAATCCGATAATCTTTGGTTCCAATAATTGTGGCTTGAGCGCCAACCGTTGTTGAGCTAGTTGATCCAACGGAACTGGAGTGTGCTTGACTTGGAATTTTTAACAACTGCCCTATTCTTATTTTTGACGGGTCTATTGGGCTGTTGTATTCTTGTAGAGCTTTGACGTCAATATTGAATCTGCGCGCGATGGAATAGAACGTGTCCCCTGCGAGTATTCGGTAGTTTTGATCTTGCGCAGGGACTAATTGCGCCAGTGATAAGAAAATCAATAAAAGTGCGGTAAACCTTACTTTGTCGCTTAAAAGCATGCATTGCTCCTTGCATTCCATGCTGCCTAGGCGGATAGATGCCTGATGTGCTAACAGCTCTTATAGGTATCGGCACTTATCTAGGCTAGTTTGAGCTTGGCTTAGTGTGCAGAACTTAGTTTTGACAAAAAATCTGCTTCTAAGTGAGCCGGTCTGTAGGTTTTTGCGTTCGATTGACCACAAGCGATGCCGAGTTCTACCGCTAGAATTATTCTTTGGGCAGGCGATTCTTGGTTAATTTTGTTTGAACTTTGTTGCGCAGTAAGCCCGACTGCATCATGCACTGACCAAATAACGGCCATGCCTGCTAAAAAAGCGTCTCCAGAACCAATTGGATTTTTGATTGCCTTATTGCTCAAACGCGGTTGGCTGATCTGCCAACAAACACCATCACTGGCTACAAGAACGGGAAGGGCGCCGCGGGTAAGCACAAAGTTGCATGGTGAATCCTGACTAAGTTCCTTGAGCATTTCGTTGATATCGGCCAAGTGTTGATGGCTACCATGGGCTTCAAGCTCAGAAAATAACTTGGCGTGTTGAGGCAAGAAGGTACTTACAAACTCATCGAGATTTATTTTTACAAGACTCGGCTGTTCTTTGAGAGCTAAGATCAAATCGCTGCCTCGCACATCCAGAATTACTTCTACTGCGTTCTCAGTGGCAATCCTGACTAAGCTAGCTATAATATCATCCTCGTAACCACTTGCTTTAGATCCACTTATGCATACCAATGAACACTCTTTGACTAACATAGAGAAACGGCTGAGCAATTGACTTGAAACGTCGCCGTCGACAGCAAAGGCCTCTTCGATCAGTTCACTAACAACTACACCACTATCATCAGTTTCTGGTTCTTTGATGTTGAGCACGGTAGTGCACGTCCTTAGTGGACCAGTACTCGAAACCAAGTCCAAGGTCAAACCTTCTTTAGACGCCAGTTCTTGATACCGACTAGCATTGCTTCCGCCTTGACTAAGACATATGCTGTTAACTGATAATTGTTTTAGACAGCGGCTTACGTTAGCGCCTTTTCCTGCCGCGTCAAGATGAGATTGAAATGCTCGATTAACTACGCCCATGTGAAAACCTTTAAAAAGATAGGTTTGCTGAAATCCTGGACTTAGGCAAACTGTCAGAATCGGTTTGGTCGACTTTCGACTGATTTCAAGGTAGTCAGAAACTGTCATGGCGGCACCCTCTCAATTTGTGTATAAAAGTTTAACGTTGGGGAAGACTGTAGGTTCTATTCTCTTTGATTTCGGCGGCCTTGTATAGAATTGCATTGTTTCCAAGAATAGACACTAGTGCTGCGCCAGAAACTGCAGCTAAGTGTTCGCTCATTTCACGTCGTTCGGCTTGAGCAAAGGAGAACTTTACTTTGACCAGTTCATGGCATTTGACGGCTTCAATGAATGCTTTTTCCACAGCGTCGGTCAGTCCACTGGTGCCGACGGAAACGACAGGACTAAGAGTGTGAGCCTTTTTTTTGAGCCAGGCACGTTGGTATCCCTTAAGTGATTGTATTGTTGACATGTCTCCATTTTAGACAAGACTTGCCACTTCTGTCTATTTGATTGTTGCTGACTATCACGATTCTTGCATAATTGATTGGATATAGAAGGCGATTGCTTCAAGAAATTGTCCGTAAGTTTATTTAGTGCTATAATGTGCACCGGTTTGGAATAGGAGCAATTAATGGCGGTTGACGATAAAATTCAACATGGTCACGACTTTGGACCAGTAGATCAAAATACAAACGAACAGACAATTGAAGAACGAAATTTTGACCTAGAACTTTCAGACCATCTGCGTGACTTGTCACTACCTTCGGGTTCCTTAGTTCTTATGATACTTGAGCACCATACTGACTGGTTTAAACTGGAAAAGGTGGTTCAGCAGTTTGAATGTCTATCTTGTTGTTTTGGCACCAATCGAGAACCCAAAGATCTAGAACAACATTTAAAGTCACTCGAGCCGTCAGTCATTATTCTTTCAAATCAGCTTGCGCTAAAACGCTTTGAAGTACTAATAAACTCGATTTCTCAGTCGAGTGTCTTGCTATTTGTTGACCTGTCGCTGCCTGAGATTGATAGGGAGCTTGGATCCAAAAACGACCTTACAAATAGCAATTTGGCCGGTAATAGTAAGTCAAGTGAGGCTCGTTGGCTGGAAATCGACTTTGTGCGCCAAGACAGCATGCCAGTAGTTATGCGTTCCCAACACAATCTTCAAGTGCAGCTTGACAACTTATGTCTTCTTTTACCAAAAAAACGCGGACTGAGGATTTTAAACCTCCTTCCAATTGGGAGCGAAGCGGCCAAGGCTTTTAAGCAACTTGAAAGCAAGTTTGAATGGAAGCAAATTTTTTTAACGGTTTCAAAAAAGCAGTCAATCTTAGAAATGCTGAGGCGCGAAGAACCTGATCTTTTGCTTGCTGATCAAGATACCTGGCTTGATTTGGTCAACGAAATTTTTGCAAAACGATCTGAAGCAAGCGAATCCAACAACAGAAAAACAGGTTTTTTTCAAAAGTTGAAGCTTGCTCACAAGCGAGCGATCTACCGTCTATTGGGAAGTAGAAGACTAGGCAGTCCGGTTAGGGATCCACTTGCAATACTTGGAGGCCTTTTTTGCACATTTGCTTTGCTTCCATTGCGCATGCTTGCAGAGCTATTTGTATTTTCTTCATTAAAAAAACACGTAGGTGTAACTGTAAAAATGGGTATCTGCTTTTCGCCTCTTGATACACAGGCAGATTTATCTGCGCTTGCTTTGATTGACCTAAAGACACTAAAGATATTTGGCCGAAGTGAATTGGGCCCATTGGTAAGCTACGGGCAAAACAACTTTGGCAAGCTTGGTGACCGTGGATTTTTGGCCAAAGGCTTAGATTATTCGCATTCAGAAGACCAAGGCTCGTTGTTGCTTCGCAGCGAACAAATTATGCAAGGCTATTATAAGAAGCCATTAAAGACACGCGAGCTAATAGATACACAACATTGGTTTGACACAGGTCTGAGACTATCGGTTGATAAAGAAAGAAGAATAAGAGAAACAAAGCAACCATCAAAGCCACATACTATAGATTGATCGGCAAAAAAAACCCCGCCGGAGCGGGGATAATCGGGAGCGACGGGACTTGAACCCGCGGTCTCCGGCTTGACAGGCCGGCGTGATAACCAACTTCACCACACCCCCAAATCGACAGAGGCGACTATATCGAATCAGATTTTTACTGTCAAGCTGTAAATTTGTTTTTTTTGGCGTCGTTGACAGACAGGGTACCCCATGGTAATTTCAACAGGCCCTGATTACAAACTAACAGGATAGGTCAGCTTTACGTTGCTGCCCCAAAAACTCGAAGCTGCGGTGCTTCTTAGAAAAGGTAGCCTTATGTCCTCTGAAAAAAAAACCAATCCGGCAATTGATACGGCTAAAGCCAAGAAAGACGTCAAGTCGATCATCAAAAATAAATTTGGCTATTTTATGTCGGTTATTTTGCTCGTGCTGATCGTAATTTCATTTGTAGTCGTACAAGCACTTCCCCAAGGTGGTTCAAGCGCTGCAAATGCAAGCTTTGGAAGCTACGATGGTGTAAGCATTGAATACAAAAGAGGAAATTTTCTTTTCAATGACATTGAGCGCCAACGACAGATGTATCGAAACACTGACGATCCTGCTCAATTGAAGGATATCTATCGCACAAGCTTTGATCGCTACGTAAAAGAAATTGCAAAACTAAGATTGGTACAAAGAATGGGACTGACCGTAAGCCAAGAAGCGGTTATCAAGGCAATAAGGGATTCAGGATCTTTTAATGACCCCAAAACCGGTACTTACGATCCACAACTCTTTGAAGCATATAAAAATAGCGACCTTAATGCCATAGGCTTGCTCTATGAAAATATTCAAGAAAGCTTACTTATCGAAAAAGCACGATCGACCATCGCTGTAGCAAGCACCTTATCCGAAAGTGAGAAGAAGTTTTTTGAGCAAATGTTCGCTTGGGAAAGAAGTTTTGAACTAGTAGGATTCTCAGAGAATGACTACCCTTTGAGTCAATTGCTTGATCATTACAATAAAAACAAATCCCTTTATCAATACCGAGACTTTTCCGTTATCAACTTTGCCAGTCAAGAAGATCTCCAAGCAGCTAGAAGCCAAATCGTTGGTGGAACAAAAACATTCGAAGACTTGGCCGACAATGGTCTATTTGATAATCCTCGGCTCAAAGATTCTAAACGACCGAGGGTCTTGTACTACGACTTAAGATTGGATATCGCCGAAGCTAGCAAACTTGACGCTTTGTACCAATTGCCCAACGGCTCACTTAGTGAGGATATAAACGTCTCTGGCAATCGATGGCGCCTGTATCGGGCAGATACAGACACTGTGAGCTTAAACGTTAACAACGAAACTGACCTGGCAGACGTACGCAGATATTTACTCGGAAACGAGCGCGGCTTAGTGCAAGACTATGTGAGTCAAGAAGCACAAGATTTTGTTAAAATTGCACAGGCTAGCAGTTTGAGCAGTGCGGCAAAGCGTTTTAAAAAGGATGTCAAAAACACCGTAAGTTTTCCCATTAACTATCGAGGCCTAACGATTCTCTATCCGCAATACAATTATGAAGCACCGGCTTTTGCACAACCAAGCGATAGCGAAAACAAAGCAATCGAAAATGCCCTCAACAACGAAGAGTTCTGGATTACGGCTTTTAGTCTAAAGACAGGTCAAGTTTCAGCGCCGCTTTCTCTTGGTGGACAGACAATAATACTCAAAATCCTCGATGAAAAACGCCCGCTTGTCACTACAGTTGAAGCGCTTGATGCGAGCAGCAGAAATGTTTCAATGCTGGAACAGATAGTGCAAAGCACCCTGCAAAAAGATTTTGATGAACTAGTGGTAGACGAAAATCTGTTGAAGGATAATTTCTCGAGTGCCTTTGATAGATCTCTCCAACAATAATAATCTCATAATTGAGTCCCTTGCCTCTGAATCGGGCCAGGGACTTTATGTAAAAATTAACAACGTTAGAATCAACGGACGTGACCCACAAAAGGAAGCGAAGCTTTTAGCCAATAACACGGAACTTCGTGACAATACACTCTATCTTTTGTTTCACCCGCTGCACTTTTATGGGGTTGACCAAGTACTCATAAAACTGCCCAATAATTGCTTGATAGTTGCGCTTGAGCCAAACGTGAAACTTCAAGCTTTATGGTCGTCCGACGGTTCTATATTGAAAACAATTCAAGACAGCCGTTTGGTGATAAACTTGGACAATCCTGCCAAATTTAGCGAAACAAAAACCCTAGAGCTTGTAAGAAATCTACTAGAAAACTCAGGCACAATTCGTCGTGTTGAGCCGCTATTCTTAAACTCTTGTTCAAAAATAAAGTGCGTTGAAAGGGAGCAAGTTATTACCAAGTGCCAAGACTTGCTGCGAAACTATTGGCGCAATCAATCAACTTTGCTTTTTATGGGCAGACTCTGGATAAAGAACATTATCAATAACTTTGGAACAGTGTTTACGACTAAGGCAAATAGCCCAGTCAGCTTGCCCGCAAGAAAAGCGTGCTTGGTATGTGGGGCAGGTCCTAGTCTTGACTCATCTTTAGACTTTATTCGTGACCAACGCCAGCACCTTTTTATAATTACTGCGGATTCGGCTTTGCCAAGTCTATTGGCTGCTAAGATAGACCCGGACGTTGTAGTAGTCTTAGAAGCTCAACAGGCCAATGTGACTGATTTTGTGGCAAGTTCCGAGGCCAGTTTTGAGGTCTGGTGTGACCTTAGTTCGCACTACAACCTGCTTCACCAGTTTAAAGGGCGAACTATCCGTTGGTTTCTGAGTGAGTTTGCACCATCAAATTTATGGTCTCAAATTAAGTCTTGCGGACTAGAGATTAACTATATACCCGCACTGGGAAGCGTAGGAGTGGTCGCACTTTACTTGGCAGAAAAAGCAGGATACAAAGATATTGCCTTTACCGGACTTGACTTTTCATACTATGGAGCCAAAAGCCATGCGGCAAGTAGTCCCCACCATCTTTATAATCTAAGCAAGAATTACCGAGCATATAGCGGCTTTTATCCGCTTCCCAACCAAGATTTAATTCCAGTCGATGGCTACAAAAATTTGTTGACAGATAAAGTGATTTTATCCTACGCAACAGTGGCAGAAAAGGTGATTGAACAGCTCGTTATGCAGGGCCTTCTGGTATATGACCTACGCACAAGCGGCATACAACTCGCCACACGCCCTTTAGGTCAAACTGAAGCATTCATTCACAAGCTCAGCCAACTAACCCCGCAGTTGCCAAGCTTGTCATTTTTAGAACTCGAGACTCAGGCCATTGCTGTGAGAGAATTCTTTGCCGTACTTTCGACTGCGATTGCAGCTTTAGAAGGCATATTAACCGGCGCTTTAGAAAGTAAAATCCAGCCCAGTGAGCATGAGCTTGTTCTTCAGAACTATCGTTACTTCTTCTATGTGATTGCTGGATTTGATCCAAAAAATATTAAGTTGGCTTTGCTTCCCTATCTTCTTCATGAGCTACATCATTTTAAAAAGACACTAAAAAAATATAGCCAAGTCTAATCTTCAGAGGTTTTCAAAACTGACAAGAATGCCGATTGCGGAAGTTCAACATTTCCTACCATTTTCATACGTTTTTTGCCCTCTTTCTGCTTTTCTAGTAGTTTTCGCTTTCTACTAATGTCACCACCGTAACATTTGGCTAACACGTCTTTTCTCATCGCTGAAATAGTCTCCCGCGCAATTATGTTGCTGCCTATTGCGCCTTGAATCGGTATAACAAACTGATGTCGAGATATTTCTTCTTTTAGTTTCTTACAGATGTTGCGTGCGCGATGCGGGGCAGTGTCTCTAAATACAAGCTGTGACAACGCATCCACGGGCTTATGATTGAGCATAATGTCGAGTTTTACTAGATCGGTTGCTCGATAATCTATAATTTCGTAGTCAAAACTCGCATAGCCGCGACTCAAGGATTTTAGCCGGTCGTAGAAATCGTAGAGTACTTCGGCTAGCGGCAACTCATAAATCAATTCCACTCGTTTTTGATCCAAATACAGAATATCGCGCTGAATTCCTCGTTTTTCATTGCACAGATTCATCAGGTTACCAACGTACTCTGATGGGGAAATTAGTGACGCCTTGATAAAAGGCTCCTTGGATTCCAGAATTCTTGTTGGGTCAGGAAAGTCCTGTGGTGACTCAACAATTTGCATGCTACCACCGTGTAGATAGATTTCATACCTGACGGAAGGCGCGGTGAGCACAATTGAAAGATTAAACTCACGTTCTAAGCGCTCTTGAACGACCTCTAGGTGCAGAAGACCCAAAAATCCACATCTAAACCCATATCCCAGTGCGGCAGAGGAGTCCTTTTCGTAGGTCAATGCAGCGTCATTCAGCTTTAGCTTTTCCATGGCTTTTATCAATTCTTCATAATCATTGGAATCAACAGGATAGACCGAAGAAAAAACTACAGGCTTGATATCTTTAAAGCCCGCCAAAGCGCTTAGACAAGGATTTTGCGCATCGGTAACCGTGTCACCAACTCTAATGTCAGATATTTGTCTGATACTTGCAAGGAAGTAGCCAACTTCGCCGCTTTCTAAGCTAGTGGTTTTTTCTAAACCAATGCGAAACTTTCCGATTTCTTCTATTACATAGTCCGCGTGTTTTGAGAAAAATCGTATGGTTTGACCTGGCTTAAAACGACCATTGAAGACTCTGATATGCACCACTACGCCTCGATAGGCGTCGTAGTGCGAGTCAAACACCAAGGCTTGTGGTGGAGAACTCGGATCGGTTTTTGGACACGGAATATGCTCGACGACAGCTTCCAAAAGTTCGTCGATGCCTATGCCCATTTTGGCAGAGACCTGCATGGCCTTATCTGTGTCGAGGCCAAGATCTTTGTCGATTTGTTTCATTACTGAAGCAATGTCAGCACCTGCCATATCAATTTTGTTGATAACGGGTATTATTTCTAGGTCCTGCTCCATTGCCAAATAGAGATTGGAAAGGGTCTGCGCTTGTACGCCCTGTGTTGCGTCAACCAGCAGCAATGCTCCTTCGCAAGAGGCAATAGCTCGTGAAACTTCATAAGTGAAGTCAACATGACCAGGAGTATCTACTAGGTTAAGCTGATAGACTTCTCCAGTTTTTGAGATAAATGGAATACTGACAGCCTGTGACTTAATGGTAATGCCGCGCTCGCGTTCAATATCCATATTGTCGAGGATCTGGTTCTTAAAGTCTCGCTCGGCAACAATTTTAGCCTTCTGAATGAACCTGTCAGCAAGGGTAGACTTACCATGGTCTATGTGTGCAATGATGCAAAAATTGCGTATCTTTGAAATATCCATAAAGAGTCATGATAGTACTCTGTTTAGATTGTATGTTCAAGGACGAAGTTTGATGTCAAACTTCTTGAGCTGATTAAATAGACTGTCCTTGTCTATCGGTTTGACTACGTATCCAGTGGCACCGCCCTGATTGAATGCCTCGATGACGTTCTTTGGATCATCCAATGCAGTTGTCATGATTACCGGTACTTCAGCCTTGGACGAAATACCCATCTCACGTTCCAGCAGTCTGATTTGTTTCAAGGCCGTTTGGCCATCCATCTTGGGCATCATAATGTCCATAAAGATGATTTCGTATGGTTGATTGTCTGCCCAAGCGAGTTTAAAGGCCTCGATTGCCTCTTCACCATCAACTACGGTATCAACCGTTCCAAGACTTCCAAGGATTACCTGTAGTAACCTTCGACTTCCAAAATCATCCTCTACTACGAGAATTTTCATTGTCAGCTCCTTTATGCAAAAGATTTTGTATCGTTTCAATTATTTGTTGCACTGTCTGTCGATCTTTTCGGCGTAAAGCCAACAAAAGCTTAAAAGAGTTTTCGCTCATCTCTTTGCTCAATCGCCCTTTGTAGTTTTCTCTATACTGCCTTGCAAGCTCTTGCGCAGTCTCCCATTCATCTAGACTGGCCATGTTGGCAATGCTTTTGAGTCTCTCTAGTTCGCTTTCTTCTTTGCGTCTGTGCACGCTGGAACGACCTTCCAAAAAACGTTCCCACACTCTATCTACTACAACTAATAGAGTTTGTGGTGAGAAAGGTTTTGAAAGAAATGCGTCCATGCCGAGGATTTCGGCGTGCTGTTTTTCTTCTAAACTATCATGCGCTGTCAAAGCAATAATTGGCAACTTTCGGTTAGTTTCACCTAATTCACCAGACCTGATCATAGAAGCAATTTCGTGCCCGCTGGGACCTGGCATCACTATATCAACCAAAATTAAGTCAGGCGAACGTTTGCGTAAATAGTCGACTAAGTCAGTACCATTTGGAAACGCCTCTACTTCGTGGCCAGCATCTGCTAAGACTCGAGAGGTCGCCGTTCTGTTGAGACTCTCGTCTTCAGCGTAGCAAATTTTTAAGTTATACGGTGACGAATAGTGTCCATAGGCTGCAGCTCGCTGTTGCAGGCTCTGCTCTAGTTCAAGTTCGTTTATGGCTCTAAGTAACTTACTTGCACGCAAGGGTTCATACATGATTTGGTAGGGAAACGGCGCGGAATGCCACATCCTTTCCTCTTCTCTTGAGAGCCGAAGAGTCAAGAAATGAGCCTGATGCATCAACTTGGAGTACTCTACTTGGCGAAGCAGATCTATCAGTTCATGAACCTTTGCAAACGTACCTTGGAATATAAAAAATGATTTTTCATGATCAATAGTAAGAATTGTTGCGCGAACTTCTTCTACACTTCGACATAATTCTACTCTATATTTTGTTGTGGACAGAATACCCGCCAAAGAATCCAGCCAACCCCAACTATCTCCAACAATTACTATGCTTCTGTTGTTTTGCGCCGAAGTCGAAAAATCTTTATTTTTTCTAAGCGCACCGCGCTTTAGCCAGAGTCTAGAAATAAAGGTGGAACCACGTCCTTGTTCACTTAGAACATGGATACTTCCATTCATTGCTTCTACAAGTAAGCGCGTAATGGTAAGACCGATGCCTGTACCTGCTGTTCCATCTTGCCCCTTTACTTCAAGCTGAACAAAGGGTTGGAAGATTTCTGCCTGACGTTCTGCAGCTATACCTATTCCGGTATCATGAACTCCAATCTCCAACATTACATCTTGGAGACCCTCAGTATCATCCGTTGGGGCGCCTTTTGCCTTTGGCGGTGGCTCATGGCTTTCTACTTCTTTGCAAAACAAAATTATCTCACCTATATGAGTGAATTTATACGCGTTGGATAGCAGGTTGAGCATAATCTGTTTTACCCGGGTTTCATCACCAATAAATAAACCGTCTAAGCCCGTATCTTCAACGATATGAAAACCGAGATTTTTGGTGTGACATTGGATAGCAAATTGAGCAGCAACAGCATCAAGGCTCTCACTGAGAGGAAACGCTCGCTCGCGGATATTAAAGGTTCCACTGTCAAGCTTTACATAGTCCAACATAGTTGTAATCAGTTGATAGAGCGAGTTGGCCGAGACCTTGAGAATATGAAGGTATTCCTCTTGTTCTTTGTTGGTACTAATTTCCAGGGCGATGTCCGTCATACCCAAAATACTGTTAAGTGGGGTTCTCAATTCGTGGCTGATGTTTGCCAGAAATTCATTTTTGGCCAGTGATGCTTTTTGCGCTTCTTGACGTGCATCATCGAGTTTCTTTACAAATTCTAGCTCTTGCGTAATATCGCGGATGTAGACCAAACTGTAGGTTTGGCCTTGCTTATCACTCACTTTCTTGCTGACCAGAACCACGTTTATTTCTACGCCGTCCCAGCGAAGCAACTGACAAACCCGACCATCTCTCTCCACACTTTGAAGTTCCAATGGTGCACATTCAAAATCAAAGTCGGATCCTTCCTGACCAAGCACGTTATAGACTGAAACAAGAGGCTGGAACATCATTCTTGCTGCAGATTTTCCAAATAGTTCAACTGCTACTTGATTGACAAACAGGACAAGTCCATCGTCATTGCTACACAGACTGGCGTGCGGGCTTTCCATAAACAGAGCTTGGTTTAAGAATAGACCATTAATTTGGTGGGTTTGAACATCTGAACTCGAGGTAAGAGCTCTGTTAAGCACAAACCGCAAATCTTGCGCACCAGTATTGTAGAAGAAAAAGAGGTCATCATAAACACTTGCGGCAGAAAGACTGGTAAACTTTTTCTCACTTTCTTCATCACAATACCAGATAATAAAGCGATCATTTATCTCAAAGTCACTCGGCATAGAGACTTGAATTCGATTGTAGCCATTTGGGCGAATGCGCGCATCGAGTATTAACCCATTGGCGTTGGGAAACAAAGAGAAAGGTTTTTCAATATCGAAACCAGAGGGTATTTCGTTAAAGGACACGGTCAAATTGAACTCAGCCAAAACTTCAACTACTGGTTGCATCAGTGGACGTGCGAGGTCAGTATTTCCTAATTGGTAAATCATACGTGGTGGTTTCATAGCTCGCTGCCTATCAATGTCCCATACTCCTTAATCGTTGTGCCAAGACACCCGGAATGTCAAGCAAAGGCACAATATCATCTACTGCTCCAAGTTTGACTGCCTCTTTTGGCATGCCATAAACAACACAGCTGTCCTCGTCTTGGGCTATTGTAGCTGCTCCGGCATCCTTCATTTCTTTTAAACCTTTGGCCCCATCATCGCCCATTCCGGTCATGATAATACCAACTGCATTTTGTCCGGCGTATCGGGCACAGGATCTAAACAAGACGTCAACACTTGGTCGATGGCGGCTAACCAAAGGGCCATCCTTTACCTCAACATAGTAGCGCGCTCCAGAGCGCTTAAGTAGTATGTGCTTATTGCCCGGCGCTATAAGAGCCAAACCTCTAATGACGGTGTCATTATCGCAGGCTTCTTTAACTTCTATTGCAGACAAGCCATCCAGGCGTTGTGCAAAGGCCTTGGTGAAATGTTCGGGCATGTGTTGTACAATAACTATGCCGGGGCAATCAATCGGCATTGCTATCAAAAAGTCTTTGAGTGCCTCAGTTCCACCTGTGCTGGCGCCGACCACGATAATCTTGTCGGTGGTGTCTATCGCTCCGATTGTGTGTGGACCTGGTTTTGAGAGCATTACGTCAGCAGTCAATTTAGGCGTTGCAAGCTCGGTTTTTGAAACGTTGAGACGCGCGATACGCTTACTTAGTGAGTTACGTGAATGCCAAGCAGCCTTAATGGTATCACAAATTTGAGTAGTCGACTCTTCCAAAAACACCTTGGTTCCCACCATGGGTTTTCGAATAATATCCACCGCGCCATAATCCAATGCCTTTAACGCATTGCTTGAACCCTGCTGTGTCTGCGACGAACAGATGATTACTGGTATGGGATGTTGCTCCATCAGAACCTTGAGAAAACTAAGCCCATCCATGCGAGGCATTTCAATATCCAAAGTTATAACGTCCGGCACCATAGTTTCCAATTTTTTTGCCGCTATGAGCGGGTCGGCAGCGGTTGCAACAACCTTAAGCTGAGGATCCCCGTCGATGATAGACTTTAGCGTTTCTCTAACGACGGCTGAATCATCAATTATCATAACGGTTATAGCTTCCACTCTAGACACCAATCTTTTTTGATTGCGTATGTGACTGGATCAAGCTATTGACATCAAGAATCAACGCAAGTGAACCGTCACCTAAAATTGTTGCCCCCGAAATCCCATCTGCATCTCTATAGAATCTACCCAGATTTTTGATGACGGTCTGGTGATCCCCAATTACAGCATCAACAACCAAACCGATCTTTTTCTCGTGGATGCCAATTACTACAATTTGTCGTATGGCCTCAAATTGACTATCGATGGCAAACTTCTTACGCAAGTCAACTAAAGGAAGCAAAGCATTTCGATACTCGATAGTTTGTTTGTGCTCGACGATCGACTCGGTCTTAATAAGTTCAATACATTCTTCCACGGTCGCAAGGGGAATCACATAAAACTCTCGCGCACATCGTACCAAAAGACCTTCAATAATCGCTAAAGTCAAGGGAATGTCCAAGGTAATGGTGGTACCTTTGCCTTGCACAGAATCAACGTGCAAAAGACCTCCCAAATTACCAATCTCCCGTTTGACTACGTCAAGGCCAACTCCTCGCCCAGAGACTGAGGTAATTTGTTTGGCTGTTGAAAAACCCGGTGAGAAAATGAGGTCAAACAATTCGTCACGGCTGGGACGTGCTTGGCTGGACAGCAAACCGCGTTCCACGCCTTTTTGTCGGATCAACTCTAAATCAAGTCCTCTTCCATCGTCCTCAACTACTATCTTGACCATTGCTCCTGCATGAAAGGCCTTAAGCCAAATGCTTGCTTGCTCCGGCTTAGCATGCAAAGCGCGCTCAGAAGGACTTTCCAATCCGTGATCTACGCAGTTTCTAATCAAATGGATTAGTGGATCATTCAGTTTTTCGAGTACTGTTTTGTCCAGTTCTGTTTCCCCACCCTGGGTCAACAATTCAACATTTTTTCCAAGGTCTCCCGACAGATCCCTAACTAATCGTTTAAACTTAGAAAATGTCGAACTCATTGGCAGCATCCGAATGCTCATGGTGTTTTCTCTCAGCTCAGAACTCAAACGTTCTAGACTCTCGTTGATATTGGAAAGTGTCGCAGAGTTCAAATCTTGGCTGGTCTGCCCTAAACGGGCTTGCAAGGTCACCAATTCCCCAACGAGGTCCACCAAGGTATCAAGCTTCTCAGAACTGACACGAATACTCGAAGCGCTAACTTCTTTTTGATGTTTTTCTCGACTGGCTTTGATGTGTTCTTGTTCTGTCAAAGCTGACTTGATTTCCTCGTCCGGCACACCATGTTCACTTAGCAGAATCCCAAGTCTTTTTTGTTGACTGACCGACTGCTCAATGAGCTGAGAAGAAACGGAACCATGTGAAACCAATATCTGGCCAAATAGCAAAGGTTCATCTACTTGCTCGTCGGGACTTGCTAAAAGTGTAATTTCCAGTTCAGATTGATCGGCGGCAAAGATAAAAATGTCTGCGATCGCATTCCTATCAAATCGAGTTGTTAGGAAAATATCCCACTTTAGAAAACATTTTGCCAGATCAATTAGCTCTAAGTCTGGCAGTTGATGGACAAGTGGAACAATCCTGCAATTACCAAGGGCAAATAGCTCACCAATTAGGCGCAATGGCAATGTACCATTGTTCATTATGTCGGCACTTGGTGAGAATCGTATTCGATAGTTTGCCTCTGCGCCGGGACTTTCACCAGCTTGCTTTGGAGGCCCGCGATTGGCTGATTGCTCTGCACTGGCTGAATTTTGTTTGCTAGCTTGGCTACCGGTGCTCGCTTTATTGATTTCATCTGGTAGCTTGAGTTTGTTTTGAAAACGAGACAAGATTGCTGCAGAGGTATTTTGGGCCTCGCTGTCGACTGGATCTGTTTTGTCAAGCAGAAACTTAATATGATCACGAGCTACCAAAGTAAGGTCGATGATATCCTTGTTAATTTTGACGGCACCTGACCTTACTTGATCCATAAAGTTTTCTATTTGATGGGTAAAACTGGAGATGTGTTGAAATCCAAACATCGCAGCCGAACCTTTTATGGTATGCATCACTCTAAATACAGCTGCAATTGCTTCGGAATCACTTGGATTCTCTTCCAGCTCCAATAACAAGGATTCTAAACTCAAAAGCAGGTCTTGGGCTTCTTCTATAAAGCTTTGTTTAAAAGCATCAAACATAATATTTTACACCCCCTGCCAGTACAAATTGGTCGAAGGATAGCTCGATTTCCTTGGAACTCATTTTTTCATAAGGAATTATTCCTGACAAGGTTAGAGCTTTCCTGACAGAAAGGCTCACGTTTTCTGCAAGTTGAATTTTTTTTCCTAATTTTGCTGCGCTTTGCTTTGCAGACAGAACTAACTGGACAAAACTGAGGTCGACATCTGCTGCACACTCACAATTAAGGATTACATGATCAGCTTCGCCAAAAACACTAAGTATTCTGTTTTTTAGAATCTGGCAAGAACCGATGCCAACTGAACCCTCGACTGTTACAACCTTGAGTACATTCACCGCTATAGAGCCCCCCAGTTTTGAAGTCTACATATCAGTATAGTGCATCAAAGAAAATTTGGGGTGTCTGAATAACTAGCCAATTGAAGACTATTCTCGGTAAAAGCAAAGGCTCTCCTTCTAACACTCAGTTGAATGAGCAAAACTTTTTCTTCACTAAAGTATTTCCAGTTTAGGACTCTAACGGTATCACCTTGGCTAAATCCCGACTCATCAGCAGTGCTTCCAGGGATTACTTCTTTTACTATAAGTTTGATGCCGGAGGTGTCTTGGCCTAGGTACTCGGCAGAAAAACCAAAAACCCCTGGTAAAAGAGACAAGCTAAACCCGGCATTTGCGGCCTTAGCAAACGGAGTTTGTTCTCGGCTTCCTAACAAGGTAAGAAAAGTCTTTTCACTTGTGCTCGAGCTTTCTAAAAGCTTCCCTGTTTCGTCGATTGAATAGACGGATTCAATCAGCATACCGGGTTTGAACTTAAGCAAGGCATTTTGAGCCTGCACTATACTGCTAAGATTTAAGCCTCCAAGTGACTTAAGCCTGTAACCGGAACGAATGCCAACATGCCAAGCGGGGCTATCTGGGACAACATAGTTAACGATTAATTGTGATCTAAACTCAGTTAAGTGCAAACCAAGCCATGGTTGATTTACCTTTCCAGATTCTGAAAGCCGAGGAAGAAGAAGTCTCACATAGGTGGCTGGAACGGCAAAGTTTACACCTTCATAGCTTTCAATACCGGCGAAGACAAGGCCAACAAAGGCTCCAGTTTCTGAAAGCAAAGGACCACCAGAGTTGCCTGGGTTTATGGCGGCATCAATTTGGACAATCTCACCAAGGGGTATAAATCGTCGACTCATATTGGAAACTATGCCTGAGGTAATAGTACTATCGAGTCCGCCGGGTGAACCAATTGCTAAGACCCTAGTGCCGGGCCGAATAGCTGGACTGGTATCCAAAGGGATAACCCAGGGAGCATCTACTTCAATCTTCAAAAGTGCAATGTCAAAATGTTGATCCCAAGAAATTACTGACGCTAATACTCTTTCATTCATGCTTCCAGAGAGTTTAACGTAAAGCCGCGAATAGCCTTCATAGCTTGGATCCACTTCAGATGCGATAACGTGATAGTTGGTCAAAAGATAGCCATTTCTTTCAATAAAAAAGGCAGAACCTAGGACGCGGTCAGGGAGTCCGACGCCTTGTTGAATTTTTATTCCTTTGTCGACCATCACCGTAACCGTGGCGTAGAGCGCAGCCTGTGCATCAAAATCTTTTTTAAGACCATCTACCCATTGTCGCGCGGCCCCAAGCTTTTTCAAAAGATCAGCTTCTAACAGAGGCTTTCCCCAAGATTCCCACGAAATTAGGGCGACTTGTTCTAGGCCTTTGTCAAGCATACGCTTAATTTGTTTTGAACGTATAAACGTCAACGCATCGTCTTTGGATGCCTGGGCTTGTTGATCGCTTGGCAAACCGGCGATACGATCTATCAAACGACGATTTGAGATCACTATTTCACCAAGATCTGTGCCTGCAACTTGCTCTTCCATTAGGTTCTGGATCTTTACGGCCCGCTCAATGAGTTCTTCTTTTTCTATCTTTTTCCCAGACCAAGCCTTGGTCCATGCCATCCACGATTCTTGAACATTGGATCTTAGAATTACGCGATCCAAGGCATCTAGATCGTCTATGCGATTGGGAAATGAATCCACTTGTACATGCAAGCAGGATACAAGCAGTAGACTTGTTATAAGTTCAATTAGAATCAGCTTTTTCACTGTTCAAATGATAGCATTTTTCTTGGCAAGAGGGAAGAAAATTGACGTAGCATAAGTCGATTTGCGTTTTGAAGTTCCGCAGTTTCGATTATCTTGTTCCTGTTAACGTCAAATTCTAGCAAAGCACTATTGGGTTTGTATTCATAGGCCAAATTGTCTCTTGCAGAAAAGAATACTCTTCTTTCCAAAGCACCGTTCTTGTACTGCTCTAAAACTGGAAACGAGCCATCATCGCGGGGGTCAGAAACTACGAGCGCTTTTGTTCCACTGTCAAACCAAGTCATACTGTCAAAAATGCCATCTCCATTGCTGTCCTCTCGTTGAACTATGGCTTGTTCTAAGGCCTGATAACGAGTTTGGATCAGTCTAAATCGTTGTTTGTTTTCAAAAAAAACAAAGTTATTGGATAAGTAGCTGTGTTGTTTGAGCAGTTCGTATATAGGCAGTTCTACTTTGGCGCTGCGAGTAAACATACTTGGCAAATCCTCTAGGCTAGGCACGACGCCAGACACTAGTTCCACAACTCTCATTTCGGCCCCGCCATACAAGAAAAAGCAGTCTTCTTGTCCGTCATTGGTGGCCAAACTTAAACTAGCGAGTTCGGGGTAGTTGTGATAACGAAGCAAGTAGGACTTTCCTTGTACTTCTCCACCTATCGAAACAGGCCGCCCGTCGACAAAGCTAACTCGGCTATCTACCGTAGCGTTTTGATTTGAATCCCTAGTCCAAAAAACCGGAAGTCCATTCTCAAAGTAGAGTTCTTCCTCAAAATAGCCATCAAACTCTCTATCGCGAAAGAACATTCTTTTGCCTCTAGTGAGTCCAGCTTGCAATTGGTCTCGTTCTAGGCCAACTGGCAGTACTGATAGTACCCGTTCGAGGACATCAAGATTAACGCTCACTCCGGGTGCCATAAAAAAGCTCAAGTACTCTCTTCGCAATTCCAGATCTTCACCGATCGATTCTAGGGCAGCTAGAACTATCCAGTCGTCGGGCCCATAGTTTTTTAAGAACTGACTTGTTAATAAAAGACGCTCTTGGCTTGGCTGCATCGATTGGATCAACCAAAAAAGTGCTTCTTTGTTTTTTGGGTCTTTGATATTGGTAAATCGATTAAACCAAGCACTCGCGGCCAAATGACTCGGTGGCGCAAATCGCAGCTTGAGTGCCATGATAGAAAGATCATCAGGATAGCGGGACAATCCAATATTGAGCAGGCGGTTAGCTTCTACTTTTTTGTCTAAAAAAAAGTAGGTCTTAATAGCTTGTGCCAATAGTGCACTAAAATTGACCAACTGATGCTTAACAAGTGGACCTTCCATCCACTCTGTTAGGATGCCAAGGTCTCCTCGCCTCATAACTTGTTGGGCCCAGTTAACGGCCGCGTCTGACCAATGGGCCTTAAGCCATTGTGCTTGCGGCTCTAAAGCTTTCTTGTAGTATTCTAGTGCCTGATCATGTTTGCTTAATCGTTCGGAAAGCCATGCGCAAGCGTAGTTTAAGTCCCCGATCTGAGGAGCAAGATCCAGCCCACGCAAGATAACTTCCAAGGCTCTTTGATACTTGGACTGGTCGCCTGCCTGTGTTTTAAGAATCTGGGCCGCGGTATCTAAATAAAGAACTGCAAAACTTTCTTCGCCGCTTAAAACTCTTTGAGGAAGGCTGGCATCCAATGCAATAAAGGGCAGTTCCAAATCACTTGCAGCGTGAAGCATAATACAAGGTGTAAAAACAAAAGAGAATAAAAAAAAGACCTGCACCCATGAGGGTGCAGATCTCTTTGATTCTGCCTTACGAGTTGAGAGATTAGCTAGTTTCTTGACTGTCTCCAGTATCTTCAAGATCAGATCCTTTTTTGACTGCTGGTCCAAAGCCTAAGAGCGTTCGTACCTCTGCATCATTCAAGGTTTCTCGAACTATGAGCTCTTTGGCCAAAGCCTCTAGCTGGTCACGATGTTCAGTAAGAATTTTCCGAGTATCAGCCAGACACTTATCAAGTATTGCCTTAATCTCGTGGTCTATCTGCTGAGCAGTCTGCTCGGAATAGTCCTTGTGTCGAGCAATTTCCTTACCCAGGAAAATGGGGGCTTCTTCTTGTCCCAAGGAAATTGGACCAAGTTTAGACATTCCCCACTCGCAAACCATTCTTCGTGCCATTTCTGTGGCACTCTTAATGTCCTGTCCTGTTCCGGTACTTGTCTCTCCATATATTAGTTCTTCGGCAACATAGCCACCAAAACTTATGATAATACGATCTTTAAACCAACCTTCGGTGTGACTATAGGTATCTTTCTCTGGCAAAGAAAAAGCGACGCCCAAGGCCCTGCCTCTCGGTACAATTGAAACTTTATGGAGAGGATCCGCATCTTTCAAATAGTAGTGCAAAAGTGCGTGTCCAGATTCATGGTAGGCCGTTGCCAACTTTTCTTCTTTGGTGAAGATTTTTGACTTGCGAGCCATACCCATTAAGAGTTTGTCTCGTGCTTCTTCAAAATCTTCCATCTCAACACTGTCGCGATTCTTACGAGCAGCAAACAGAGCGGCCTCGTTGACCAAATTTGCAAGATCGGCACCTGAAGCCCCTGGTGTGGCCCGGGCCAGTACTGCAATTTTTACAGAAGGTGCAAGAGGAACTTTAGCTGCATGAATCTTTAGAATAGCTTCTCGTTCTCCACTGTCTGGCATATCTACTACTACTTGCCTATCGAATCGTCCGGGTCTCAAGAGCGCTGGGTCCAAAACGTCTGCCCTGTTAGTCGCGGCAATAATAATGACGCCCTCTTTGCCTTCAAACCCGTCCATTTCTACGAGTAGCTGATTGAGTGTTTGTTCTCGTTCATCATGTCCACCGCCATAACCGGCACCTCGTGTGCGTCCAACAGCATCAATCTCATCTATAAAGAGAATACAAGGAGCGCTTTTTCTGCCTTGGTCAAAGAGATCGCGAACTCGACTGGCACCGACACCAACAAACATTTCCACAAAGTCAGATCCAGACATATGAAAGAATGGAACACCGGCTTCGCCGGCAACGGCTTTGGCAAGGAGCGTTTTACCTGTTCCTGGCAAGCCAACTAAAAGCACACCCTTTGGTATCTTTGCACCAATTTTGGTAAAACGACCTGGGTTTTTTAGAAACTCAACAACTTCCTCGAGTTCATATTTGGCTTCACGTTGACCCGCGACATCAGCAAACATGATTTTTTTCTGGCTATCAGTGTAACGCTTTGCTTTGCTCTTGCCAAAGCTAAAAGCCTTGTTGCCACCGCCGCCTTGAGCTTGTCTAAACATAAACCAAAGAAATATAAAAATGACCAAGAGTGGCAGATGTGGTAGCAGATCTATCAGACCAAAAGGCCTCTGCCCACCCTCAAAAACAACCCCTTTTTCTATAAGCCGATCTATGAGTTTGACATCCAAGTACGGAATAGCCGTGCTAAAGCGCGCCGACTCGCCTGTTTTGTTTTTAAACGTACCGGTAACAACTGTGCTATCTATAATTTTTGCATCGAGCACATTTCCTAAATCAAGCTCAACCGCAAAAAGTGAATAAGGCACGACCTGGGAATCACTTGTGTTGTTAAAATTGAAAAAGAAAACAAACATTATCAGTAGAGAGAGCGACAGAAATATTGCAAAGCGATTATTTCTGAAATTGAAGCCTGGCTGTTTGGGGCCACCTTGGTTGCCTGGATTTTCGCCAGGTTCTTTCTGGTTATTGAAGTTACTCACGACGTAGAATCAAACTCCTTGCTTTCCATTACATATGACAAAGATAAATCTTCGCCATTTATCGACAATACGCTTACTCTATCATTCCAAGGTTTGATCCATAGCGCCAAAACACAACCTTGGGACTCAAAAACCGGAACCATTCCGATGGCATGGGCGGGCACCCCGGCCGCAGTTAGTTTCTTTTCTAGAATTGCCTTACTCGGCGATTCTTTACTAGGAGCTGACGAAAGACTTGAGAAAGACCTGAATACCAATGGCGGTTCAGGCAACCAAGCGCTCTCGCCATCGTTAGCAGGCCTCACTATTACTTGCCCTATCAATGGCAAATCAAGCGCACCTGCTCTTGTCACTTGCACAAGATACCCATTTTGCACGGCTGCGACAATACAACGACGCAAATACATGCGATCTTGAACAAAATATCGTTCAAAGCGATGGTTTTTATCCCTAGTCGTTAATTCTTTACATTCAAAATAGCCAGGGAGGACTGGGTCGTTATGTGCAAAAAGCAATTTCCTCAGTCCTTTTTGGATGAGTCGCCAGCGCAAAGCAATGGGAAGAAGGTTCCAAGTTAAATCAGTTATGTTGTCCAGAAACTCGATAGGCCCCTGATCAACTAGAGGCTGCCCACTTGAATTACTACTTTGCCAATTGAACTGACTGGCATAATGATCAAAGAATTGATCGTCTTCTTTCTTCTTGCTTCTAAGTACAGATAGACTAGTAGTCATACCTGGAAAAATACTGTTGATTACTGGTATCAGATCCAACCTAACTTTGTTGCGCAAAAAAAAGTGCTCTTGATTGCTTGAATCATCATGCCAAACAAGGTTCCAATTTGTCGCCAACTGGCGCAGTTCTTCTTTTCTATACTGCAAAAACGGTCTCAAGAATAAGTCTCTTTGGACCGGTATCTGCCATCCGTCACCCTGTCCTTTAAAAAAGCGCATTAGCTGTTCTTCTTCTTGATCGTCAAGGTGATGAGCCATGAGAATGAGGTCTAGACTGAGCAGCTTCTGCCACCACAAAAAGGTGGCGTAGCGTTCTCGACGCGCAACAGCCTCAAGGCTTGCTTCTTCAAAATCACTGTGAACCTTTAGTTTGTCTGCTTCAATTTTATGTGCGTATAAAGACACGCTATGTTTCACGCAGTATGAACTCAAGAGATCAAACTCATGTTTTAGTTCGCCCTCAGTTCGTAGGCCGTGATCAAGATGGAGAACACAAATATTTGTGGTATTGGTGAGCTTGAATTTTTCTCGCAGTGTGAAACAAGCATGCAAAAGTACCATAGAGTCCAAACCACCAGAACAAGCTACACCAAGATTTATACCGATAGGGTTCGCTTTTGCTAATCCTTCAATGCTTGTTTTAAGAGAAGCTAATAAGCTCGCTTCTAAGCTAATGAGCTTATTTTTTGATGGCATTTATTCTAGGCACCAAGGCTTCCAGACCGACTTCTGGATACCGCGATAGCTCTTGTGAAACCAGGTTTACGCAGCTGTCTAAGACTAACCGCTCCTGTGCTTGGGGCACGCCAAGAACATAATCTACAAAGCCTCCCTTTACTTCGGGTTTACCTATTCCGATATATAGTGGGCAATAGAGCTCGCCAATGCGCTCAAGAACTGACTTAAAGCCATTCTGACCTGCAGTGCCCGCCTTGAGTTTGAGTTTGGCTCTACCAGGCTCTAAATCCATATTATCTGCTATTACGATCAACTGTGATTGCATTTGAGGGATTAGGTCAGGTTGGGACAGAAAGACATCGCCTGAGTTATTCATAAATGTTAAGGGTTTAATTAGAATAAGGAACTGGTTTTGTGCAATCAAAAAAGGCTTTAGAAACGGCTGTTTAAAGCGCAAGTCCAAGATACCAGCCAATGCGTCGAGCACCCAATACCCAACATTGTGTCGGGTATTGGCATATTTGCTTCCTGGGTTTCCCAAGCCCATAATTACGGGCCGAGGTTTATCCATAGTTTATTTGCTTGTTGCCTCTGGCGCTGGAGTAGCTGGAGTCACAAGAGCAGCGACTACTTCAACTTTTGCATGGACAATCAACACAATAACCTGTTCTGGCTTATTGAAAATTTTGACGCCTTTGATTGGCTTGATATCTCTTACGTGGATTGCGTGTCCAAGAACCAAGTTGCTGATGTCAACTTCGACTATTTCTGGCATGTTCTCTGCCTGACATTCAATTTCCAATTCATGGATGCTATGCTCAAGAATTCCGCCTTCGCGCAGGCCAGGAGCAACTCCTGTTATCTTGATAGGCACGTGAGTTTTAATCGCCTTGCCTTTTTCGATTTCGAAAAAGTCCAAATGAGTAATAGTTCCCTTGATATAGTTGCGTTGATAATCCTTAATCAAAACACTGCGAGAATTACTTCCCACACTCAACTTGATTATTTCGTTTTCACTAATCTTTTTAAAACTGTTGTTAAAATTACGTTCGTTGACCGCAATATTAATCGGCTGGCCATGCCCATAGACAATCGCAGGTATCATACCAGTCTTTCGCAGACGGTTGGTTGCGCCTTTACCGAGTTGTTCGCGGACTTCTGCTTTAAGTTCCTTGGTCATTCTGGATTCCTCCGATGGATTTAAAGGTTGCGGCACGAAATCCGTCAAACCTATTCGACATATAGCTTGCAAAAAATTGGGACGGCAGGAATCGAACCTGCGAATGCCGGAATCAAAATCCGGAGCCTTACCGCTTGGCGACGTCCCAATAGCTGCGAGAGCGAACTATATCCAAATGAAAGGAAAAAGTCAAACAAGGAAGCAATAATAATCTTGCAAACAAAACAAAACACCCAGCACTTAGAGCGGCCTTGGCTTCTATTCCTCTATTTCATCATGCGGCATGGTTTCAGAATCATGCGGAAGTTCAGCATATTGCCTCAGGATGCTGTCCTGAAGTTCATTTCTAAAGTCGGAATTGATAGGATGCGCTATGTCCTTGTACTCTCCCGTCTTGGTTCTACGACTGGGCATGGCTATAAAAACACCACTTTTGCCCTCGATTACTTTGACGTTGTGGATAACGAAACTTTCGTCAAAAGTTACCGTTACATATGCCTTTAGCTTGCCTTCTGCTGCAACCCTTCGGATGCGGATGTCAGTAATTTGCATACCAAACTCCTTGCTGCATTAACTATCGTATGCTGCCAACGATAATTATTGGACAAGGTTGCCAAACTGTCAAATCATTCTTATTTGTTGTTTGCAGGGACTGATTGAACATAATGACAACCAAGGCTATTTGAATTTTTGTAGGCAGCTAAAGCGATTAGTGACGCGGTAACAATCGCGTTTCTCAATTGTAGAATTTCTCGATTTAGGCGTGCTTGCTGGTAAAATTTTTGCACGCGGTGTTCTAGATAGTTTAGATCTGAAATGGCTCTTTCTAGTCTACTTGGTGTTCTAACGATCCCGACATAGTTCCACATAGTAGTTTGAATGCTTGCCAAATCACTTTGAATCAAAATAGGGTCAAACTCAGCCTCACCAGCTGGAGCAATCCAATCTGGTATAGAAGAGGTCAAGGTTTTGTCCAAAACAGCGGCGCGAGCAACAACATCTTGCCCTGCCCTGACACCAAAAACCAAGGATTCAAGCAAACTTACACTTGCCAAACGATTGGCTCCGTGAACTCCGTTACAGGCAGTCTCACCGATTGCGTAAAGGCCAGATAGTTCGGTAGCACCATTGAGGTCGATTTTGATGCCACCGCAAAAATAGTGCGCCGCTGGGACGACAGGAATCAAGTCGTTGCGAATATCTATACCCAAACTCAAGCATTTCTCAAAAATACTCGGGAAGCGACGCGAAACATCGGTATGCTTAATTTTGGTGGCATCAAGCCAAACGTAGCCACCCTCACTTAGCATTTCTTTGTAGATTGCCCTAGCAACTTCGTCACGCGGGGCTAAGTCGGCTTGCTGAGGGTTATAGTCCTGCATAAAGTATTTTCCATCGCGATTCATTAGCTTAGCGCCCTCACCTCGCATGGCCTCGGTGATAAGAAAGCGTTTAACATCACGGTGAAAAAGAATGGTTGGGTGGAACTGTATATATTCAGCATTGATGATTTCGCAGCCGGCACGATGGGCCATTGCGGCGCAATCACCGGTTGCACCTTCTGGATTGGAAGTGTGTTGATAAAGATTGCCAATGCCGCCTCCTGCCAAAACAACGGAAGGGGCAAAAACAGGAAGGACTTCTCCAGTCAGGTTTTTTAAGACATAGATGCCGAGCACTTTTCGTTCTTTGTAACGTTGTTGCGGATCGCGCGAATGGTGAGTATTGGTGATAATGTCGACTGCAGTTAGTCCCGCCAAAAAATCCACATTGGGCAGATTTTTTACGTAAGCGACTAAACTCTCTTCAATTGATCGACCGGTATGGTCTTTGACATGCAGGATTCGTCTAACCGAATGGGCACCTTCTTGGGTTCTATCAAACTCACCGGTTTCGGTCCGATGAAAAGGAACTTTGGCTTTTTGTATCAAAAACTCGTCAACCAATACTGGCCCGTCTTCGGCAACAATTTTGATAGCATCGAGGTTGTTGATAAAGCTGCCAGCTTTTTGGATGTCGAGCATAAGCAGGTCAGGGCTATCGCCGACTCCTGTTTCTACGATGCCGCCTTGGGCATACCAGGTATTGCTTTCGCTTAGTCTGTCATCCTTGGTGATCACCAGCACCCGCACACCTTGCTCAGAGGCCTTTATGGCGCATGACAGGCCAGCAATTCCGGTCCCTACAACAATCAAATCGTAGCTGTCTTTCAACTGAGCCTCCAGGTCACTGGTCTATTCTCAAACTAAAGTTGGCGTTTTTTACAGAGTGGGTCAAGGCACCAACTGAAATGAAATCCAAACCAAGGGCTGAGTACTCGCCAATTCGCTCTTCTTCCATATCTCCAGATGCTTCAAACAAGACCTTTTTTTCCAAACCTAGTTTGGAACGCTCTTGGAGTGCGGCTTTGCAAGCAAGTAGATCCATATTGTCAAGCATGATAATGCCTACGCCTGCTTCAAATCCCTGACGCACTTCTTCTATGTTTCGACATTCAAGCTCGATGATAAATCTGTCTCGCCACGTGCTTCTAACCGCGTCTACTGCTTTTTGAATGCTACCAGCAGCGTCAATGTGGTTGTTTTTGATCATTACCATGTCATAGAGCCCGATTCGGTGGTTCTTAGCTCCCCCAACCGCGACCGCTTGCTTGGCCAAATGACGGTAAGCGGGTAACGTTTTCCTCGTATCAAGAATTACACTCGTGCCATGTAAGCTTGCGATTTCGACCATCTGACGAGTACGGCTGGCTATGCCCGATAAGTAACCCAAAAAATTGAGAGCAATACGTTCAGCGGCAAGCATAGACTTTACGGCGCCAGATATCTTGAGAACTTGGCTTCCTCGAGCCAAGATCTGCCCATCTTCGGCTGCCCTCTGTATATCCAACGTGGCATCAACTCTTTTGAAAACGGCTTGGGCATATCCCAGACCAGCTAGGCAAACTTCTTGTTTGCAAACAATTACTGCTTTAGCTGTTTGATCTTTGAAAATGGCCTGACTGGTAACATCACCCATTTCTGACATGTCTTCTTTCAAAGCGCGTTCCAAAAGATCTTCAAAATCTGATTGTGCAGCGCGATCCAAACTATCTTTGGCAAAACTCATGTTTAAAACCATGTTTGAAATCATGTCAAATAGTCACACACAGGACTGTCAAACCAGAGCTTTTCTAAGTCAAAAAATTCTCTTCCCTCTTTGGTCATTAAATGTACAACAAAGTCTCCGCAATCAAGTAGAATCCAGTTATCATCATCTTGAACCGTACGCTTGCTGCCGCGGGCATGGATTTCGTGAGGGGCAAGAAACTCATCTACGTTCTTTGTCAGCCCACGCAAGTGCCCTAAGCTTGTAACGGTGGCTATTACAAACCAATCAGCAAAGCTTGCTCTTTGCGAAATATCCAACAGGACCACATCCATCGCTTTTTGATCCACGAGCAATCGACAACAGGCTTGAATTATCGACTTGTCGGTGCTCCCTTTTTTGCCATCAAAGGCTTCATTTTGCAATAACTGTCCAACCATTAAAATCCCTTCCAAGTAACACTGTTACATCAGCACCATCAGCACCATCGCCTTCGATCTGTGTAACGATTTGTTCACATTTAATAATATTGGCAACTCTATTTGCAGCTGCTATATTTCCGCGCCTATCAATGACTTGAGTTAGTGCGACACTAGTATTGAGGGCGTTGCCTATCGTCACCACATCAATCCCAAAACTTGAGAATAACTCTCTAGTTCGCCTAGCTAGTCCTGTTAGAAGGGTTCCGTTGAGCACTTCCACTTTGAGTCCCACCGCCCCAGTCTTTCCTTCTTCTGGGCTTTCCAAATTGACAATGATTTGTCGTAAACTGTCTTTTAGAAGCTTGCCTTCAAAATGTGGAAAGAACAGTGTCTTTTTTTCACTATTCTGCCCAATATCAACTTGTCTACTGGTTCCTATTACTCGCTGCGTAACGAGGTCATTGATACGCGTTTTGGCCAATAAGTTAAAATAGCTCTGAAGTCCAGAATCATCAATGTTGCTATCAATATGTTTTCTCAATAAATTTCTAAACACACTGTTTCTGCTCAAGTCTGATTGATCTGCCCAACGCTGTAAAAGAGCTTTGACTATCGTCCATCGGCGATTACTTAGTGTAAGGTCTCTCGCCTGACTTTCTTGATACCTCAAAAAATCAAGCACCTTGCCACCATCAAGAGTCTGGTTTCCACTTGGGATCCTGATGGTGTCGTTCTGCTCGTTTGAATCTATTGAGTCAGGCACAAAAACCGACAAACCACCCATAAGGTCCACCAACGATACCAAGTCGTCAGCATCAATTTTGACATACCAAGGTATTTCTTGGCCAAGCAGTCCAGAAAGCGACTGGGTAAACTGCTCCATAGTTGACTCTTGGTAAAGCACTTCGAGACTATCAAAACGGTTAAGCTTGTCAATCTTTAGGCCCAAATTTTGCGGTATGTCTACCAGCGCCACTCTTTTGCTTGCTGAGTTTATCCATATGTAAGCACTGGCATAAATACGATTCTGATCTGCCACAACTATTAGCAGAGGAACCGTAGATTCCTCTTCCATGCGCACAGACACTTCGTCGACCCTCAATTGGCTATAAATAAAAAGCACCAGACCAATACCAAGTGCTATTAGCAGGATTACAATCACGATGCCTGGATCGAGTTTTCTTTCATTCATAGGTTTACCTTTTGCGCTAGATCAGCACAGGATTGCAGATCCTGTTTACATTCACCACGTGCTTTCTTAAAAAGCTGCGCAGTTAGAGTATCAAGGTCACCGTGTTTTTGAAACCCATGGCAGATTACTCTACAAAGCAAACAATTTAGATCCAGATCATTTAATGATTGCCGCCATTCTGAATCGGCATAGCTGCGGCCTGGCTCAATATAGTCAGCAACAAAAAGCAGTTTTGCCAGCTCACCCATGCCGGGATGGCCGAGCGTATGGTGAGAGACGGCAGATTCAACTTCATGATCATAGTAGCCAAATTGATGGGCCAGTAGGTGCGCTGCAACTTTTCCATGAAGTAAAACAGGTTTTGATTTCTCAAAATCACTGATTGCTAGACCATTGTGGGCGCAATACTTGAGCAAATTGTTGTTTGGCCATTCTCTGGCCATGTCGTGGGCTCTTGAAGCAATAAGTGCCTTGTTGGGGTCTATGGCAAACTTCTGTGCAAAGTTTTGTGCGGTTTGCTCAACTCGCTGGACATGATCACGTCTGGATGCACTGACGTTATCGTTCAAATAGTCCTGAAGACTCATCATTAGTTTCTCGAATGAAAAAGATGAGTCAATTTCAGCTGCCACCCGAGTCCCCCAAGCAGTATAAATACACCCTGATGCTTTGCATGTCAATAATTTGGACTAAAGTGTTCAAGAACAACTAGTCAGGCGTTTTGCCAGGGTGAGCAAGATCCCAAAATGCTTTTTTGAGTTCGCCTAGTCCAAGGTTAGTATGAGCGGAAATACCGTAAATTAGCTCATCTGGATGATTTGCAGTAAAGGCCTTAAAAGCATCGGCAGCCTCTGGCATGTCAAGCTTGGTTGCAATAATCAATCGTGGTCTAGAAACTAATTCAGGGGCATACTGTGAAAGTTCTGAGAGCAATGTTTTGAAGACATGCTCATGATCAATCTCTTCACTCATATCTACCAAAAACGCCAGCCCTGCCGTCCGGTGGATGTGCTTTAAAAAGCGAAAGCCAAGACCAAGCCCCTGACTCGCGCCTTCAATAATGCCTGGAATGTCGGCCAAAACGAGTTCTTGATTGTGAATATACATAACACCAAGATTGGGAATTTTGGTAGTAAAGGGATAGGCAGCAATCTTTGGATCAGCGGCTGTTAGCACCTTAAGCAAACTAGACTTTCCGGCATTTGGAAAACCCACAAAACCAATATCAGCAATCAGGTTCATTTCAATCTTCAACTCAATCGAGTGACCAGGTAGTCCAGGTTGAGCATAGCGCGGAGCCTGAACGCGACTTGTCGCAAAGTGCATATTGCCTTGTCCACCCCTGCCGCCCTTGAGCAGCACAATTTCATCGCCATCGTTAACCAAGTCAAGCATAAGCTCAGAACTCTGTGCGTCTAAAATACGGCTCCCGGGTGGAACCGCAATAATTACACTCTCACCATCGCTGCCACTTTTTTGCCTGCCTGCACCTGGTTGCCCATCACGAGCAAAGTATTTTCCGTTTGGCCGCAAATGGGTTAAAGTCTTTAGATTGCTTTGCACCTTAATGATTAAGTTGCCGCCACGGCCACCATCACCACCGTCTGGACCACCTCGCGGAATGTATTTTTCGCGCCTAAAAGACACACAACCATGCCCTCCGTCTCCGGATGCAGCATGGATGAAGAGTTCGTCTATAAAATGACTCAAGTTTGTCTACAGTCCTCAGGCTTGAACGGAAACGGGTTGAATAGTAATAAGTTTTTTACCAAGCCGTTCCTTAAAAACCACAATGCCTTCAGCTTTGGCAAACAAAGTATGATCCTTGCCACAGCCAACAAAAGCTCCTGGATGAAAGCGAGTACCACGTTGACGAACCAAAATTTCTCCAGCCTTCACCAAAGTTCCACCATATCGTTTTACACCAAGTCTTTGGGCATTTGAATCACGACCGTTCTTGGAACTTCCCGCGCCTTTTTTATGTGCCATTTTTTTCTCCTAACCTTGTTTTTCTACTGTTTGTTCTATCTCAATAAGTCCATCCGCCTCTGAAGCAGCATCGTTTAGCTCTCTCAGCAATAGGTCGCATGCGCCCCGCAACCATGGCCTTACTTCCTTGCTTGTTTTACCGAACTTCAACTCCAAAGAACCTGCATGGGCGGCATGTCCGCAAAGCTCAATTCCTGAAGTTTCGATCACCAGACGAGCAAAGGATCGTAGGGCGGAAGAAACGGCCGCACACGCTGGACTAAACGCTTGGCTTTCTAACGGCGCGTGACCGGTCGAAACAAGCTGCGTTACAATACCATTCCTATCCGTGCGAACCCGAATCTTAATGATAGAAGGTGGCGGCATTCCAACGTCTCCTCTACGAGGTGCTTAAGCTTTTACGGACTTTACTCGCAAAAGGCTAAACTGTTGTCGATGTCCCTGCTTGCGGCGATAATCCTTGCGACGTTTAAACTTGTAAACCGTGACTTTGTCAGCTTTATAAATTCCTTCACTTACCGCACTTACTTTGGCGCCTTTTACAAAAGGGCCACCAAATGAAACTTTATCATCTGAGCTAAGCAACAAAACTGACTCAAATTCGACTGTTTTGCCTTCTTCTACATCAATTAGGTCAACTTTAAGTAAGTCACCTTCTACAGCTTTATATTGCTTGCCTTTAATTTCTACAATTGCATACATCGTGTACTAACTTCCTTCTCTTCAATATTATACCACTTAGATAATTCAGACTGAACTTCTACCATAAAACCTTGGCATGGGTCAATCGACGGTCACGGCTAAAATCTATTCAGGCAACGAAGTCGCACCCATTAGGAAGGCATCAGCTGTTTTTGCTGCGCCACGTCCTTCGTTGATAGCCCAAACAACCAAGGATTGTCCGCGACGGGCATCGCCTGCGGCAAAAACCTTGTCGACATTGGTGGCATAGTTTCCATAACGGGCCTTAAAGTTACTTCGTTCGTCCAGTTCTATCCCAAGTGCGTGGGCTATCTCGGCTTCTGGTCCCAAGAACCCCATAGCTAGTAACACCAAATCTGCCGGCCAGGTTTCTTCTGATCCGGCAATTTCTTGCATCTTTGGTGGGCTGCCAGGTTCTTTATTCCACTGAACTCTTACGGTTTTTACGGCCTTAACGGCCCCATTACCGTCATCTACAAATTCTTTTGCCAAAATGCTATATTCTCGCGGATCATTGCCCAAGACTGCCTGAGCTTCCTCATGCCCGTAGTCAAGCTTATACAAACGTGGGTAGGTTGGCCAAGGGTATTCTTCGGTGCGTACACTGGCTGGTTTGGGCAAAACTTCAAAGTTAACCAGACCCTTACAGCCATGTCTCATGCTGGTTCCCAAACAATCGTTGCCAGTATCGCCTCCACCAATTACGACTACGTTCTTTTCTTTGGCGTTAATGTAGTTTCCATCCGAAAGCTTGCTATCCAAAAGACTTTTAGTATTGGCCGTCAGGAAATCCATAGCAAAATGAACACCCTTTAATTGGCGACCAGGAATGGGAAGATCTCGTGGTCGTGTGGCGCCACACGCCAGAATTAGAGCGTCGTTGTCTTGATGAAGTTTACTTGCATCTAAGTTCTTGCCAACCCATTGTCCTGTTTTGAATAAAACGCCTTCTTCTGCCATAAGATCAACACGTTTTTGCACCAGTACCTTGTCGAGTTTCATGTTGGGAATACCATACATAAGCAGCCCACCGATTCGATCTGCTCGCTCATAAACAGTCACCTGGTGCCCAGCTTGGTTTAGTTGATCTGCTGCAGAAAGCCCAGCCGGGCCAGAACCAATGACAGCGATTTTTTTTCCTGTTCGCATGGAGGGAATGCGGGGCGCCATCAAACCATGTTCCCAGCCTTTATCAATTATGGCAGCTTCATTGTCTTTAATTGTTACCGCTGGCTCGTTGATGCCAAGAACACAAGCTGTTTCGCAAGGAGCCGGACAAACACGCCCGGTAAACTCCGGAAAATTATTGGTTTTTCTCAGACTATAAAAGGCTTCTTCCCAGCGTCCGTGAAATATCAGATCGTTCCACTCCGGTATGAGATTGTGTATTGGGCACCCGAAAGAGGACTGGCAAAACGGTACACCACAATCCATACAACGGGCACCTTGCTTCTCTCGTTCTTTGCTATCAAGTTCTACATGAAACTCATCAAAATCTTTAATTCTTTGGCTTGCACTGCGGTCAATAATTGTGACGCGCTGATATTCCATAAAGCCAGTTGGCTTTCCCATATTGTCCTCCTGTACTAGTCAAATGCTCAATGGACTGCAGCTGCAGCTTTCTTTTGCATTATCGATCGGTATGCCGGTGATATTACTTTGACAAATTTTGAGAGATTCTTGTCCCAGTCTTGTAGAATTTCCATTGCTCGCTTGCTGCCCGTCAACTGTGCATGCTTTTCTATAAATGACTTAACTTCAGCGATCTCAACTTTATCACTTAGGCTTTCCAGCTCCACCATACCGGTGTTGACTTGATCAGCAAAGTTTCCATTGATGTTGTAAACGTAGGCAATACCGCCTGACATACCGGCTGCAAAGTTACGCCCCGTGGCACCGAGGATAAGTACCTTACCGCCTGTCATATACTCACAGCCATGGTCACCCACTCCCTCAACTACCACGTCCGCGCCAGAGTTACGGACGCAAAAGCGTTCAGCAGCGGTGCCGCTGATAAAGGCCCGACCTTGAATTGCACCGTAAAAAGCGACGTTTCCAATTATGATGTTTTCTTCAGCGCGAAAGACAGAATTCTTTGGTGGATAAATCACTAGCTCGCCGCCTGAAAGACCTTTACCAACATAGTCGTTACAATCGCCTTCGAGCTGAAAGTGTACACCCTTGGCCAACCAAGCACCAAAGCTTTGACCTGCGTGGCCCCTAAAATCAATTTTTAAAGTGTTCTGCGCGAGTCCGGCCAAACCATAACGACTTGCAATTTCGTAACTCAACATCGTTCCTACTGAACGATCAGTATTCTTAATCGGATACGACAAGCTGGTAGGCTTTTGTTGTTCTATGGCTTGCTGAGAGTCTTTGATAATTGTTCGGTCTAAGACGGTTTGGATGCCGTGCTCTTGTGGAATACAACACAAACTGCCGGTCTTTGCCAACTCGTTGCGAGGTTTTTCCAGAAGTGCCGACAGGTCAATCCCTTGACTCTTCCACATGAGAACTTCCGGGTCAGCCTCTAAAAGATCGGCGCGCCCTATAATCTCATCTAAGCTTCGCACACCAAGACTCGCCATGATAGCGCGCACGTCCTCAGCAACAAAGCTGAAGTAGTTTACCGCATGCTCTGACTTGCCGGCGAATTTCTTGCGCAATGCCTCGTCTTGGGTAGCTACGCCAACTGAACAGGTGTTTTTGTGGCATTTTCGTAACATTATGCAGCCAACTGAGATTAGGGCCGCTGTCGCAAAGCCATACTCTTCGGCACCCAACAAGGCCGCTATCACCACGTCACGACCCGTTTTGAGCTGACCGTCGGTCTGTAAAGTAACTCGACTACGCAGATCGTTCATCACCAAGGTTTGGTGTGTCTCGGCCATACCAAGTTCCCAAGGCAGTCCAGCATGCTTGATTCCGGTAAACGGAGATGCTCCCGTGCCGCCATCGTGACCAGCGATCAAAATGTGGTCAGCGTGAGCCTTGGCTACACCGGCGGCAATCGTACCAACGCCTACCTCTGAAACCAGTTTGACACTGATGCGAGCCTTTGGATTGGCGTTCTTAAGGTCAAAAATGAGCTGTGCCAAGTCTTCGATAGAGTAAATGTCATGGTGCGGTGGCGGACTAATAAGACCTACTCCAGGTGTTGTATGGCGAGTTTTGGCGATGACTTCAAAAACTTTTGCACCCGGCAACTCACCACCCTCACCGGGCTTGGCACCTTGCGCCATCTTGATTTGGATTTCATCAGCATTGGCAAGATATTCGTTAGTGACCCCAAATCGGCCTGAGGCAACCTGCTTGATGGCCGATCGCTTGCTTGTACCATCGGGCAAGGGGTTAAAGCGCTCTGGCATTTCACCGCCCTCGCCAGTATTGGATTTGCCACCGATAGCATTCATTGCCAAGGCGAGCGTTTCATGAGCTTCCTGACTGATAGATCCAAATGACATCGCGCCGGTCGCAAAACGCTTCATTATGGCATTGGCTGGTTCAACCTCAGAAAGTGGTATAGCTGTTGAGCCCGACTTAAAGCGCAGCAAACCACGCGGCGTAAACTGCTGGTTTGATCGTTGGTTTTGGATTGCCGCAAAGGCATCATAGTGGCTTTTGGAGTTCTGACGCACAGCCATTTGCAAGTTTGTAATCGATTCCGGATCCCACATGTGTTTTTCGCCATTCCAACGATAGTTTAAATCGCCAGGGTTGATTGATTCAAAACCAATAGGAGCGTTACCAAGCGGCCAGGCCAGATTATGGCGAGCTATGCCCTCAGCTGCGATTTGTTCAAAACCGACACCCTCGATGCGGCTGGCAGTACCAGTGAAACATTCATTGATAACTTCGCTTGCAATACCGACAGCCTCAAAAATCTGCGAGGCTTTGTACGATTCTAGTGTAGAAATTCCCATTTTTCCAAAGACTTTAAGCATGCCGTACTCTATAGCCTTGAGGTAACCCTTAGTAATCAATTCGCGAGTAAATCCGTGGGCAAACAAACCTTGATCAAACATTTGCCACATTGATTCAAAAGCAAGGTACGGATTGACGGCGTCAGCGCCGAAACCAGTCAAGGCACAAAATTGGTGAACATCGCGTGGTTCGCCACTCTCGAGCACGAGCCCAATTTGAGTTCGTTTGCTAACTCTTATCAAATGCTGGTGAACGGCGCCAACTGCCAATAGTGCTGGAATAGCCAGTTGATTGGTCGAAACTAACCTGTCAGAAAGAATGACCAGGCTAAAGCCCTCAGCAATAGCGTGCTCGACTTCTTTAGCAATTCTTTTTAGGCCGCTTTTGAGGCCGCCCTGCCCCTGACTCAAGGGATAGGTTATATCGATGAGTCTTGACTTCCAACCGCGGTAGTCCATGTTTTTAAGTTGCTGCAGCTGCTCATTGGTAAGGACGGGATGCTCCAAAACCAAACGATGAGCCATTTCTGGATTGATGTCCAAAATATTTCGCTCAGGACCAATACTGGTTTTTAAGCTCATGATAATCTTCTCACGAACGCTGTCGATTGGTGGATTGGTAACTTGTGCAAACAGTTGCTTAAAATAGTCGTAGAGCAAACGCGGTTTGTCGGACAAGCAGGCCAAAGCCGCATCATTACCCATTGAACCCAAGGGTTCGTTACCAGTTTCTGCCATCGGCTTGAGGATCTCGCGCAAATGCTCGAGAGTATAGCCAAACAATCGCTGTCTTTCACCCAAACTGGATGCATCTAAGCCCGGTGCCGCGTATTGCGGTAAGTCGTTCAACCGAATTCGCTGCTGTTCCAACCAGTTTGAATAAGGTCTGGATTGGGAAAATTTTTGTTTTAGTTCGCTGTCGTCAATAATGCGACCTTCTTCAAAGTTGACCAAGAACATTCGGCCAGGCTGCAAGCGACCTTTCTTAACAATCTTTTCCTCGGGAATGTCCAGCACTCCGACTTCCGAAGCCATAATGACATGATCGTCGTTGGTTAAATAGTAGCGGCTTGGTCGCAGTCCGTTACGGTCCAAAGTTGCACCAATATATTTTCCATCGGTAAAAACAACTGAAGCAGGACCGTCCCAAGGCTCCATAGAGTTTGAAAAGAACTCATACATGGCCTTCTTTTCATTATCCATGTGTGGGTGACTCTGCCAAGCTTCAGGTATCATCATCATGACAGCCTCAGGCAAGTCCCGCCCGCTCATAATTAGTAGCTCCAAGACATTATCAAAATGACCGGAGTCAGAAAGATCCTTCTCGTTGACAGGGAATATTTTTTTTAGGTCATCGCCCAACAAAGTGCTTTGTAGTTTGCCTTCACGGCCCTTCATTTTATTGACGTTGCCACGAACGGTGTTTATCTCGCCATTGTGACTCATATATCGCAAAGGTTGCGCACGATCCCAACTGGGAAAAGTGTTGGTCGAAAACCGACTATGAACCATGGCGAGGTGGCTTTTAAAATCGGGGTTATGCAAGTCCTTAAAGTAGGCAAAAAGCTGCTCGGGCATCAGCATACCCTTGTAAACCATGACTCTAAGCGAAAGGCTGACCACGTAAAAGAAATCCTCTGGATCAAACTCAGACTGTCCGCGGATAGCGTGACTGGCTTGTTTGCGGATTACAAAGAGCTTTCGTTCAAAAGCATCCTGATCCAGCCCCTTGCTGGCAATAAATGCCTGCATCATAACCGGTTCCGAAGCTAAAGCGGTGGGTCCAATCATTGAATTGTCGACAGGAACCTTGCGCCATGCCAAGAACTCTTGCCCTTCGGCTTGGACGATGTGTTCAAATTTAGTTTGACACTTGGCCATCAAAGCAGGATCTTGCGGCAAAAAAACTATGCCGGCTGCCCAGGATCCCCTAGCGGGAAGCGTCAACCCAAGCTCTAACTTGGCAACTTTTTCTAAGAATTCAAAGGGCAGAGTTGTTAAAATACCGGCACCATCGCCCGTATTTCGTTCTGCACCAACCGCACCGCGATGCGTCATGCGTACCAAAATTTCTCGGGCATCATCGATTATTTGATGGCTTTGCTTGCCTTTTATGTGCGCAACAAAACCGACTCCACAGCTATCGTGTTCAAATTGTGGATCATACATACCCTGCTTCTTGGGGCGTTGTCGCAATGCCATATGGGCTCCTTCCTCTCTTGAGGTCAACGGACAAAAATACCTTCTAACGGGAGTCAGAAGCTTGTACTAACAAGGGTGTCGTCTCCAGTCAGATACAACGCTGCTCAATGGTCAATTCAACAGCGCTGCTATGATAATCAGCACTAACGCTCTTGGTAAATAATGATAGCTAGCCGGAATCACATTTTTTTGCAAAAAACTACTTTTCTGTACAGATGTCCTTCAGAAAATCCTACATTAGCGTATGATTAGCTATAAAAATATCCAAAAATTGGCTTAAGTCTGCCAGAATCTTATTGTTGTAGCTTGGCAATGATTTCCAAGAGACTCGCCAAACCATTGGACTTTTTGTCCTTTAGACCAAAAGTCATTGACCCGCTCAAAATGTTATTGCCTTGATATGCATCCACCGAAATAGAAATCTCTTCAAGCTTTTCTAACAGGCTCTGAACCTCAGGCGGCATTGGTAGATTAGCAGAACTATCAGCAAAAAAGCTAAGAATTGTAGAAATGTCAGCATGAATTACCAAGGATTTGCCAACAAATTTTTTGAGCAAGGATTCAGAAATTGAGATTGGCCTTATAGTTTGTCCTAAGTAGGCCTTGGCAGGCTCTTCTTCAAAGAAAATGTAAGCATTGCTGTCTCGCAATACTATAAAGGGAGCAACTGCCTGACCTTCTTCGTCCAAGTCGGACCATAGTTGGCCTTGTTTGATCATGTCACCCTTCTTAACCCTTCCATCAAGCCATGCGACCGCCTTTTTGGCATCAATAAGAGACACGGTCAACTGTCCTTTTATGTTTGGCTGACCCTGCCTATCTAGACTGCCTCCGGCAGCCAACAGAACATCACCCTTAATGAGCTTTAAGAACTCAACTAGTTCGTCAAAGCCCGATTGATCGCTCCCCAGGAGCTCAGCTATTTTGGTTTTGTTCTCGGGTGTTTGAATAAAACCAAGCAGGTTAGTTTGTGAAAAGGAAAAACCTGCAAACATAAACAAATCAGCAACTCCTGCTTGCTTTAGAAGATCTTTATTTAGCGCTTGCATCAGCTTTAATAGGCGTTGATCCATAAATTTCTGACTAACGCTGAGTTCTAGATCGCAAACAAGCAGTCCTGGACCATTTTCAAGTGTCAGGACGAGATTGCTGTCCTTAAAGAGCTTAGTAATAGAGTCAGGTTCGGATGTCTTAGTGTCAGAAAAGGCAACATTTCGTTTGAACAAGTCGTCAAATTTGCCGGGTTGCGAAAGTAAGCTATAGAAATCAAACCATACTTTAAAGTCTGAATCTTTTTTGATCATATTTTGTAGCGCTTGATTTTTTGCCAAGAGACTCGTTTTTCTACTGGCTTGGACGGCTATACTTTCTAACCAAGTCTGCAAACCCTGAGCGTTTGTGGTTTTGTCTACCAACATGATGCCAAGATTGCCTTTAATCGCTAGCAAAGAAGAATCACTGGCAAAAACCTGGCTAAACCCAGTTTTTACCCTTGACTGTGTTCTGGGCTGGCTTTTTACTTCTGTTTTTTGAAAAAATTTTATCAAAGATTGTGAATCCTTGACGGAAAAAATAAATTGCATCGCTGTTCCGCCTTCACTTCTACCAAGAAACCCCATAACTATTGGTTTGGTAAAGTCGATGCCTAGAATCTCAGGATTAGCTATGAAATCTTTTTCTGCTTGGCCGCTTTCCTGGTCAAACATACCGTCAAAAAATCCTTGAGATAAAAGTTTCTCAGCGTTGGCTTTTTTGGATAGTGAGTCTAAGTTCATAGTAGCAACGATACTAAAATCGGAATCTAAATAGTCCAAAAGTTCCTGACCCAGACCTATACTGGCTTGAGAACTGAGTCCGAGAACAAACAAGATCACAACATTTACCTGAATCAGCATACGTTTTTTCACAAAATCCCCCTAAAGTCGTTTTAAGTCTATGCTGCAATTATGCAACCTTCAAAAAATTAAAAAATTACATAGCTTCCAAAAACGGTAAGTTTAAAAGCTCAAATCCTGTTCTGAGTACTTTTTCAACGCCCATAGAAAGCAAAAGTCTGGCTTGTGCACAGCGTTGATCGCTGGCGTTGATGACCGGTAGGTCATGATAAAAGCGGGAGAAAGCTTTGGCGATGTCGTAGAGTCGGCACGCAACGCGGCTTGGATCAAGCTCTGCCCCCGCCTGAGCTAGTAGCGCCGGCCACGACTCGAGTAACTTGGCGAGTTCCCATGCTTGATCCTCTTGCAGTAATTGAGCATCAAGGTCCGCCATCAGCGGCATAGCGTGGGGCCATTTCCGGATCATGCTACAAATCCTGGCCCCCATGTACTGTAAATAGGGTCCGGTGTTGCCATTGAATGACAGACTTTCTTCGGGGTTAAAGATCATATCTTTGTCTGGACTAACTTGGAGCAAATAGTAATGGAGAGCCGCAAGTGCCACATTAAAGGCTGTCCCTTGCACTTCTGCTACATCGGCTTCTCGGCCGCGATTGCGAATTTCGGCCTCGGCGCCTTTGCTAAGCTCGTCCAACAAGTCATCAGCGTCGACTACGGTTCCCTCACGGGTCTTCATGCGCCCAGAAGGCAAGTTTACCAAACCATAGGAAAGGTGATGCAACTTGTTTGCCCATGTGTGCCCAAGCTTAGCAAGGCAATGAAAGAGCACTTTAAAGTGATAGTCTTGCTCGTTGGCGACGACATAGACGGCTTGATCAAAAGGCCAAGTTTGGTGACGATTTATGGCAGTTCCAAGGTCTTGGGTCAAATAGATGCTGGTGCCGTCAGCCCGCAAGACCACTTTTTGGGCGTTTTCTTGGGATTGCGCACTGTCCTTCCAAGGTAATTCAACTACCACTGCTCCATCAGCACGCTTAAAAAAAGCTCCACTTGCTAAGCCATGCTTGACTTCTTCTTTGCCCATGAGGTAGGTCTCGTGTTCGTACTGAATCCAATCAAAGGCGATGCCAGTTTTGCGGTAGGTTTCCATAATTCCATCTACCGCCCAACGGTTCATTATGGCCCACAGTTGCTTGACGGCAAGATCATCGTTCTCCCAGGCCTTTAACATTTCTTGAGCTGATGCGCCAATTTCAGTTACCAGCCATAGCGCATCGTCGTCTTGATCTATGAGGTCGGGGCGACTGAGCCTAAGGGCCGCAATTTGAGATTTAAGCTCGTTTTGGAAGCGAACATAAAGCTGGGCAACATAATGGTCACTTTTGAGCCCAAGTTGCTTAGGATCTTGTTCATTGCCCCAGCGTTGATAGGCCACCATTGACTTGCAAATATGGATACCACGGTCGTTAAAGAGGTTAACCTTGCGAACTTCGGCTCCATTAGCCGTTAGGATACGACTAGTGCTCTCTCCCAGAGCATTGTTGCGCAAGTGGCCCAGATGCAGTGGTTTATTGGTGTTAGGGCTAGAAAACTCGACAAGAACTCGTTGGCCAGCCAGACTTTTACCACTGCCCCACCGGCGTCCTTCTTGCTCGACAAGTGCCATAGACTCGAGCAAGTCTTTTTGGAATGCAGCCCTGTGGTAGCTCACGTTGCAGTAAGGACCCTCTGCCTTAACTGTGCCCAAGTTACCAGATTCAAAGTCAAGAATCAAACTCTGGTCGAGAGTCGTGTTAAGCGCCTTCCACTCTTGTCCTTCGATACTTAGCGACATCGCCAATTGGACAGCTAACTGCGCAGGCGCTTTTTTGAGTAATTTGGCAAACGGAAAAAGCGGAAAAGCCAAATCGCCATGCTCGCTGCTTGTTGGAGTTTCAGCTTGTAAACCTGTAAAGATGATTTGACTTGCTATTCCAATATTTTGACTCTTGGCATAATAAACTAAGGCATTGCCAATTAGGACTTTCCAAACTTCTTTGAGATCCTGCATAGCATAGTGCTCCTGTAACTCTTGTCGCTTAAAATTCTGCCACTACTATAGCGGCTTTTGCTCGGCTTGTCCTGCAAATATTGCCAGCATACGACCATAGGATTGCGCACCGTCACGACGAAAGGAGTGCAGGTAGCCCGAACTAGCCGTACTGTCGCTTGCATACTGGAAGCTAGACACGCTTATTGCTTGGGAAAAAGGTCTTCTTTGGCAATTGGCTTGGCCTTGAGCTAGGGCTATATTAGCTTGCAGTAGGCTAATGGCATACCGACCATCGCTTGCTAAGCTCACTGTTTGTTCTCCAAAACGCTGAGCAAACAACCTTGAGCGCTCAAAAGGTATGGGATAATCCTGGACTGCAATGGCTGGCCCGGCCATGATACTAAGCGATAGAGCTTGCTGAGATGCCGAGGCGATAGCCTGTAGTGCCACCGCCAAAATTCCAGTACTCTGCCAACCAGAATGCAATAGGGCTCGCCATTGTTTACCTTCTTGATCAATTGCTTTAACAAAAAGTGGCATACAGTCAGCTACAGTGACAGACAGGCTAAGACCTGCAGCAAATGATTCTTTAAGAATGATACCATCTGCTTGATAGGAAGCACAGAAACCAGCTGACGAGCCTTTATAACCAAGTGCTGGCAATTCATCAATTTCAAGCTCCGATTGACCACTATCGGTCAAAAACAAACGGCCTTCAAAGACACGAGCAATTCCTGGCTCGCAAAGCATCAGCACACGCAAACCGTGCACCTGCTTGCATCCAAGCAGATGTGCTAGGGCATGTTCTGTCCTGAGTTGTGGTAAAATTGTCTGGGCGGCAAGCAGCGCATTGCGCCTTTGCATTGCCTGCTGATCAAATCCCGATGGCCCCAAATCGCCAGCATTACGCAAAGTAATCGCGCAATTTTCCCAGGGCAAGCTGCTTATGATGTCGTGTGAATCTACAGAAAGGTCAAAGGCTTTCACTTGAAGCATAGTAGTCCTCGGCTTTTTTTATCAGCTTGGCTGGGGGCTCAACAGCCTCTTGCACCTTGACAAAGTCCCCTGCAAAGGTCAATACCATGGTTCTAAGCTTTTTTGTTTGACCCATTTTTGGTCAATTTTTCTATGACTGTCACATGCAAGAAAGGAAGCATTATGGAACAAATCTATATATTTGATACGACACTGCGCGATGGGGAACAATCTCCCGGTGCAAGCATGGAGATGGAACAAAAACTTGAATTGGCACGCCAATTAGAACGTCTTGGCGTCGACGTTATCGAGGCGGGTTTTCCTGTTTCTAGCCCAGAACAGTTTAAAGCTTGTCAGGCTATAGCCAATGAGATAAGAGGCTGCTCAATTGCCGTTCTTTCTCGTGCTGTAGAAAAAGACCTCGATGCAGCGATAGAGGCCGTCAAAGGTGCAGCCAAACCAAGGATACACACTTTTGTGTCTACCTCCGATATTCATATGAAGCACAAGCTCAAAAAGGATCCAGAAGCGGTTTTGCAAATGGCTGTTGCCGCTGTAAAGTACGCTCGCAACAAAGTTGCCGAAGTCGAGTTTTCTCCAGAAGATGCCACTCGGAGCGACTTGGACTTTATGTGCCGTGTCTTAGAAAAAGTAATTGACGCCGGTGCCACTATTCTCAACATCCCCGACACCGTTGGCTACACCACCCCCGATGAGTTTGCGGCTACTATTAAAGCTATACGCAATCGTGTGCCAAACATCGACAAAGCAATTATCTCGGTGCATTGTCACAACGACCTTGGCTTGGCGGTAGCAAATACCTTGGCAGCCTTGCAAGCTGGTGCACGCCAAGCAGAAGTTACCATCAATGGCATTGGCGAACGTGCAGGAAACGCCAGCCTGGAAGAACTGGTTATGGCCCTCAAGGTTCGCAAGGATACTTTGGGCATGGAAACAAATATCAACACGCAAGAAATTTGGCGAAGTTCCAAAATGCTGTCAAACATTATTGGTTTTCCTATTGCTCGGAACAAAGCAATAGTGGGCGAAAACGCTTTTGCACACGAATCCGGCATCCATCAGGATGGCATGCTTAAAAATCGTCAGACCTATGAAATAATGACCCCTCAAAGTGTTGGCCGCAGCGATTCAAAGCTGGTTCTTGGTCGCCACTCAGGCATGCATGGCTTTAAGAGTCGCCTTGCAGAGCTGGGTGTCAAATTGGAAGCCAACGAGCTCGAACATGCCTACCAACGTTTTCTTGAGATTGCCGATCGTAAGCGAGAAGTCTTTGATGAAGACTTACTGGCTTTGGTAACTGAAGAACTGCACCACGGCGAGAACCAACATCAACTTGACTATTTTACTGTTTTTTCTGGTAATTTGGCGATACCAACGGCAACTGTCCGACTTGCAGTCGGTAGCGAAAAAATAGAAGAGGCCGCAACCGGTGACGGACCCGTTGATGCTATTTTTAAAGCAATTGACCGCTGCCTTGGCATAACGTCGTCGTTAATAGAATACCATGTGCAGGCCTTAACGCCGGGGCAACAAGCCATGGGTGAAGTAAGCGTATTGATTGAGATTGATGGCTTGAGACTGAGCGGTCGTGGTAACTCAACTGATATTTTGGAAGCTTCGGCTCGAGCTTATCTTAGTGCTTGCAATCGTCGTATCGTTATGAAGCAGTTTCGCAACCCGCAGGGGATGTCGTTATGAACAAAAAAATAGCCATATTTGATACTACTTTGCGTGATGGCATGCAGGGTATAGAAATTAACTACACACTCGATGACAAGCTACAAATCGCCCAAGCCCTCGACGATATTGGCATTGATTATATTGAGGGCGGGTTTCCTCTGGCCAATGAAAAAGAAGCAGCGTTTTTTGAGGCTTGCAAAAACATACGATTTAAGAACTCTCGCATTGCGGCTTTTGGCAGCACGCGGAAACCAAGCACTAGTGCCAGCGATGACCCTATGTTGCGTGCCCTACTCGACGCTCAAACTCAAACCGTCGTGATTGTAGGAAAAACCTGGAAGGCGCACGTTAGCAAGGTGCTTGGCACCAGTGTTGAAGAGAATCTAAAGATGATAGAAGACAGCGTGCACTTTCTAAAAAAGGAAGGCCGAGAGGTCATCTTTGATCTTGAGCATTTCTTTGATGGATATAAAGATGACCCCGACTATGCCAAACAAGTTTTGTTGACCGCGAGTGCTGCAGGTGCCGATGTACTGGTTCCTTGCGATACTAACGGTGGCACATTGCCGCAAGAAGTAGAAAAAATCTATCGGGATTTAGCAATGGTTAAAGGCTTGGTGGCACTTGGCGGCCATTTTCACAATGACTGCGGGACAGCCGTCGCCAACAGCATTATTGCCGTTAGCGAAGGCGCGGTCCATATCCAAGGCACCATCAATGGCTGGGGGGAGCGCACTGGAAACGCCAATTTGTGCGCGATTATGCCCAACCTTGTGCTCAAAATGCATCACCAAGCCACCTGTGCACCACACCTAAATAAACTCACTAGTCTGTCGCGCTTTGTCGCCGAAAAAGCCAATATTATCCCAGACAAAAGGCAACCCTATGTTGGCGTTGCGAGTTTTTCGCACAAAGCTGGACAACACGCTGACGTTATAATTAAGGCAGCCCATTTAATGGAACACCTTGATGCTTCCTTAGTCGGCAATGAACGTCAACTACTAGTCAGTGAGCTGGCTGGCAAGGCTACCGTGATGGAAAAGATGAAGAGGTACGGGTCGTTTGCAAAGAATGATGCGGTCATAGCAAAAATTTCTCAGGTCTTAAAAGAAAAAGAAAGCGCTGGTTACGAATACGAAGCTGCAGAAGCAAGCTTTGATTTAATTATGCGTCGAGCTTTGTCGATCTATCGACCTTTGATCAACCTCAAAAATTACCACCTCGAGTCTTTTAAGACGGCGGACAGTCAGTCCAAGACGGTCGGTCGTATGTTTCTTACCAGTAATAACAAAGAACTTATGGGAGCCGCTGTTGGCGTTGGACCAGTTCAAACATTAGACGGCGCTATGCGCGACGCTCTGAGTGCCCACTTTCCTTTTATTGCCGGCATAACCCTAACCGACTACCGTGTACGTGTGCTCAACCCTGAGTCGGCTTCTGCAGCCAAGGTAAGGGTTTTTATCACTTCAAGCGACAAGATCCATTCTTGGGGAACCGTTGGCGTTAACGAAAATATCATAGAAGCTTCATGGGAGGCACTTGTTGACAGTCTTGAATATTACTACAACAATTTTGTGCCTGAGTCCCACAAAGGTCTTTGATCGCAAGGTCCGAGAGTCTAGTTTCCGATCATACTGCGCGGATCAAGCAAGGTATCAAGTTCTGCTTCACCAATAAGTCCAGTCTCAAGCACCACTTCTCTAATTTTTCTTTTTTGCTTAAAGGCCTTATACGCCAGTTCGGCCGCCTTATCATAACCAATACGGGCATTCAATGGTGTTACCAGTGCAAGAGACCAGTCTATCCACCATGCACAACGTTCTTCATCGGCCTTGATGCCATCAATGCAAGTACTTGCAAGCGCTTTACATGCATTCTGAAGCAAGTTTAAACTCTCAACAACTTCCATGCCAATCAAGGGGTTCATCATGTTGAGTTGTAGCGGCGCATTTTGTCCGCCGATGCTAACAGAAAGCACCTTGCCACTAACATGAGCCGCCACCTGGATCACCATTTCGGGAATTACAGGATTGACCTTACCTGGCATAATACTTGAACCTGGTTGCAAAGATGGCAGCTCAATTTCTCCCAAGGCACCACGTGGGCCAGACGCCAGAAGCCTGAGGTCGTTGGCAATCTTTAACAAACTTACACAAAGTGTGTTGAGGCTGCCCATCAATTGAACCTGAGCATCGCGAGCAGCAATTTGCTCAAATTTGTCAGGTGCTACTTTGAACGGCAGTGCGCTGGACTTAGCGATACCGGCAACAGTCTTTTGAGCAAAATCAGGATGGCAGTTGAGGCCAGTTCCTATGGCAGTACCACCGAGTGGCAGTTCCTCCAAGTCGCTGAGGCAAGATTGGATACGCTTTTTTGCTTTTTGAATCTGGACAGCAAAAGCTCCAAATTCTTGTCCAAGCGTCATCGGGACTGCATCCTGCAAATGGGTTCGACCGAGCTTAATAATTGTAGAAAACTGCTTAGATTTTTCAGTTAAACTACTGGCGAGAAGTTCCAGTGCTGCGATCAAGCCTTGGGCAGTTTGGCGGCTAGCAATCTGAACCACACTAGGAATGACATCGTTTGAGCTCTGCCCTTTATTGACGTGATCGTTGGGATGAACTGGACTTCGACTTCCCAAAGGAGAACCTAGAATCTCATTGGCACGATTGGCAATCACTTCATTGGCGTTCATATTACTTGACGTACCTGAGCCAGTTTGAAACACGTCGACAGGAAAATGCTCGTCCCATTTGCCATCGGCAACTTCACTAGCTGCTTGGGCGATGGCATGTGCTACATCGGGCTTGAGCAGTCCCAAAGCGAGGTTGGCAAGCGCAGCTTCCTTTTTTACCAAGCCAAGAGCGCGTATCATAGCAACAGGAAGTGCTTTGCCTGAGATGACAAAGTTATCAATGGCTCGTTGGGTTTGTGCACCCCAATAGGCCCAGTCAGGAACCTTCACCAGCCCCATGCTGTCTGGTTCGTCTCGAAATACAGCACTCTTTTGCATATACAACCTTCCAATATTAAAAATTTTTAGACTTCTATCTTGGCAGTAAATACCGACCGTACGACATCGGTCAATATATCGTCGTTTTATTTGAAACAACTGACACTGTTTATTCAAAACAACTGACATTGTCAGATTTTTTTGCGTATACTAAAATGACACATAGAGGGAGTAAAATCTGATTGAAACTTGTTAAAGGCTTAGTTGGAGTACTGGTTTTACTGTGCCTGCTTAGTCTATTTCTTATCAACCATGAAGCAGCTAGAGCCGAAACCAATTTAAAGTCGTTAAAAATATCCGTACAAAAATTTAGGTCCGATTGGATCCAAAGTTTACTAAGTCTCAAAAACATACTCTTAGCGAATGAGCCGCTTGAGGACTTGATTGCACATTGCACCCATAGAAGCCAAGCCTTAACAGACGTAAAATCACAGTTTGATCAACAAGTCGGCTGGTACTATGGCGGCAAAGAGCGCGTTGGGCAGTACCTCGATATTTTTCGCGAAAGCATCCTCTATGGCAAACAAAAAGTTGATGCTGCGATTACACTGGCGCAAAAACTAATCACTGAAAGTGATCTACCAAATGAACTTTCTCAAGGACGCAACAGTCTAAGCGAAACCTTAAGACGTCGCGGACTAGATGAACTAGGACCCAAGAGCCAAAGAGCGTTTTGGCTCTTGGTAAAAGAAATTGACAATTTTAACTTCTTCGATGAAACAAATAATGAAAAAGGGTACGAGCAGCTAATTATGGCCATAGATGAACGAACTCAAAATGAGAACATATTCTTTTGGATGTTGCGCGTACTTGCTATATCTATTGGCATTTCCGCAACGTGCAGTTTGCTGTACTTATTTTACAAGAGCAATCAGTCATTACATGGCATGGTGAAACAAACCTCCAAGGAGCTGTCTCAAACCCGTGACGTCTTGCAAATCAAGGAAGACCAGCTTTCGGATGCGCGTTATAATAAAGTATTATTTGAACTTACAGTGGCCATTTCCAATGAAATAAACACCCCACTAGGAAACTGTATTACTTTGATGAGTTACTTAAGTTACAAACACGAAGACCTCTACCTTGATTTCCTAAAAAATGAAGTCTCAAAATCCAGCTTGCACGATTTCTTTAAGCTAGGATCGGAGAGTTTTGAAAGACTAAACATCAACCTTCATCGTATGAGAGATCAGATTAACAGTTTTAAAAAGCTTTCTGCTCATCAAATGCAAATATTAGTACAGGACCTGGATCCTTCACAATATTTTAGCACACTTGCCGAGGAACTTAGAATAAAGGCTCAGACTCGTGGTGTTAGGTTTTCTGCTAACATGGAATCGGGAATAAGAATTAAAACCTACGGTGAAAACGTTCGTTCAATGTTGGTCCAGCTTTTTGAGAACAGTATGCAACATGCTTTTCCTGAGGGAAAAAATGGTGAGATCTTTATGCAAGTTTCTATTTCCAAAAAAGGTTTGGAAATTGAGTTTAGAGATGATGGGCAAGGTGTCCCTCTAGAATCACTTGAGCAGCTCGCGCAGCCTTTTTACACCAGTGCTCGTTTTAAAGGCAACATGGGACTTGGCCTGTCAATAATTCAATCAATGGCAGTTTACCGACTAAAAGGAAGCTTTAAGGTGCTACGGCTTAACCCAGGTCTTGCCGTCTACCTGAGCATTCCTGCGGCAAGCAATCAAGAGCCGATCCAGAGCTAACAACTTGCAATAAATAACCAATTAGAAACTGAGGAAAAAACCCGATAGTGCAGACAAAGCACCTTGTAAGCCAAAGCTTTGTCTGGTATCTTAATTGAGATAAGATAGTATTATAGAAGAGAGAAGCATGGATACAAAATCAGACTTGGAAACATTGCAACGACAATCTCGAGACTTTGACACTGAAACGTTTCTAGCATGGTCGCTAGAACGATTTTCTTCTCATTCGGGCACGAGTCTTTCTTTTGCTACTAGTCTTGGCGCCGAAGACCAAGTACTACTTTGGCTCTTGCAGAAAGTCACTGCACAAAATTCTGAAGCTCATATATATCGTAAGAATTTGGAAGTTTTTAGCTTGGATACTGGTCGACTACCAGAAGAAACGTACTCCCTACTGCACGAGAATCGTAGCTTTTTTGAGCTTCCCATTGTTCCCTATTTTCCCTTACATCAGGCTGTCGAATCAATGATTGCTAAACACGGTGTAAATCTCTTTTATGAATCCATAGAATTACGCAAATCATGTTGCTATGTCAGAAAGGTAGAGCCGCTCAAGAGGGCTTTGCTTGGCAAAAGCGCCTGGATTACCGGGCAAAGGCGGTCCCAGTCGGTAACAAGAAGCAAACTTGAGCGCATAGAGTGGGACGATGGTAATCAAATGTTTAAACTCAATCCACTTGCTGATTGGTCGAGCGCCCAAGTCTGGCAACTAATCAGAGAAAAAAAATTACCCTATAACAAGTTACACGACCAAGGCTATCCTAGCCTAGGCTGCGCTCCGTGCACTCGCGCGGTTACTGCCGGCGAAGACGAACGATCTGGTCGTTGGTGGTGGGAATCTCCGGAAAACAAAGAATGTGGCCTACATATTGGCGAGCAAACAAAACCTGCCAAATTTGAAATTACCAAAATCTCAAGTGCCCAACTACTAGAAGAGTAAACTATCTATAAAAGAATAAAGGAATGGTATGGATCATCTAGACAAGCTAGAAGCTATTAGCGTTTTTATATTTAGGGAAGCATACCGTAGTTTTAAAAACTTGGCCATGTTGTGGTCAATAGGCAAGGACTCTACCGTGCTTTTGTGGTTGGCACGAAAAGCCTTTTTTGGCCATGTTCCACTTCCTTTGGTACACATAGACACTGCCTTTAAGATCCCTGAGATGATCTGGGGGCAGAACACTAAAGCTTTGGAAAGCAAGCAAACCTTTCCTGATGGTGCAATCAACCGAGCAGCTTGCTGCGGTGCACTCAAAACAGAAGCACTCAAAAACACCTTGGCTGGTACTTGGACACGCTGGTGCATGGACCACGAAACTGGCCACTATCGTGTGGACAACAATACCAAACCGTATACCGGAGTAATTGTTGGAGCACGGGCCGACGAAGAAGGTTCGCGTAGCAAGGAACGTTACTTTTCTCCACGCGACAAACACAATGACTGGAATGTCGACGATCAACCTCCAGAACTTTGGAACCAATTTAAGACCGATTTTGCCCCCGGGAGCCATGTAAGAATCCATCCCCTATTGGATTGGACTGAGCTCAATATTTGGGAGTATATTCAGAGAGAAACTATACCAATTGTTGATTTATACTTTGACCGAGGAGAAGGAACTCGTTATCGTTCTCTAGGCTGTTACCCCTGCACTAGCACCGTAAAATCAAACGCAAAAAATGTGGAACAAATTATTGAAGAATTGCGCACGGGCAAATTTGCAAACATTGCCGAACGATCTGGCAGGGAACAAGACAAAGAAGGTGGTGGGCTAGAGCATCCTCGTCGTGGGGGTTACAGGTGAGCAAGCCAACACTCAGTTTGCGAGAACAGTTTGATGTGGTAGTTGTGGGACACGTTGACCACGGCAAATCCACGGTTATTGGACGCTTACTTGCCGACACTGGTAGTTTGCCCGAAGGCAAACTGGAGGCAGTTAGAGCAACATGTGAACGCAATTCTAAACCCTTTGAATACGCTTTTTTACTTGATGCACTGGAAAACGAACATCGACCCCATAGAACCATGACCATCAGTATTGGTCAGCATGACCTTAGTCAAGACTCGCTAGACCTACAACTGGATGCCAAGCAAGACGACAAAGAACTCGTTAAGCAGATCAGCCAACACCTAGGCGATCATGATGTTTTGGTAGACTATGCACTCTAAGCAGGCACGCTTTCTATTGCCAGTAAGTCTAGAAATAGACGGTGCTCATCTCATTTTTGTTGGTGGTGGCAGGGCAATCGAGAGGAAGATTAGCCAAGTACTGCAACTGATGCCGCAAGATATCGAAGCGTCAATGGTTCCTAGCATAACCATAGTTGCGCCGCAGATTCTAATAGCCATCAAAAATACTCTCCTAGCTGACCAAAGAATGACTGGTAACTATAATTTGATTGAACGAGGTTTTAAACCTGACGATCTGGACCAATTACTTGGTCCAGACGTTTACCAACTGGTTTGGGCAATGACTAGTGATTCATCGTTAAACCAGAGTATAGGCCAGCTTTGCCGGCACAAGGGTATTTGGTGCAATGCAAGTGGTAACCGTTCGTTTAGGCAAGGAGCAGTACTCAATCAAGCTGGATTCTTGTTAAACGTTCAAAGTCTAGATGGTGAACACCGTTTAGATGGCGCGCGCCCAGCTGCAGCAGGTGCGCTTCGAGACAAAATAAAGGAATTTCTATGTACATGCCCTTTATGATTCAGATCCGCAAGGCTGTTGTTTTTGCGGGGGAGCGCGGGGAGGGTTTGCAAAAGGTAGAAAAACTCTCAATTTATGCCGACCAAGTTCTCGTGATCCCAGAAAAACATTGCGACTACCAGGAGATACTTTTTCCGGCCGGGCCAATAGTTCACGGGACTGAGATTTTGGAATTTTCCAGCGCCAAAACAGCAAAAGTGCAGGCAAAAATTGCAAACAAAAACAACTACAAACAAGCCATCAAGGGTGCCGACTTTGTATGTTCTGATTTGCTTGACCGCAAACTCAACCAAAAAATATTCGCCTACTGCAAAAAGAAAGGTATCCGCTGCAACGTGATTGACACCAAAGATTTGTGCGACACTTGGTTTATGAGCTTGATAGACGTACCAGGTATGTTGGTGGGAATTTCCAGCAAAGGCGGATGCGCCTATTACAGTAAACAGTCCCGACAAGAATTGCATGAACAAATTCGTGCGCGCGGCCAAATGAGTTTGGCTTTGGTTGAAGTCAAAGAGTTCATAAAACAAGCAAACAATAAAATGGATGGCCCCACGTTGGGCCTGAGCGTGATCCCTACTCTGGCGAAGGTCTACAACGACCAAACATTTAGAAATTTTATGGCACGCGAGCAAAACCAAGATGCTCTTGAGTATGCCAGAAGTATAGTTGCTGCCCCCACAGGAGGACAATAATGGCTAGCTCCCACGAAAATTTGCTAAGTTTGATAGGTGACACCCCATTAGTAAAGATTAGTCGTTGTTTTGTAGGCACTGCCGCTGCAAACGCTATAATCTGGGGCAAGTTAGAGAGCCTAAACCCTGGCGCAAGCGTTAAAGATAGAATTGCTTTGGCAATGATAGAGGCCGCCGAAAAAGAAGGACGAATCAAACCTGGCGACACTTTGATTGAACCAACTTCGGGAAATACCGGTATTGGTTTGGCCTGGGTGGGTGCCATAAAAGGCTACAAAGTCATTTTGACCATGCCTGAGTCTATGAGTATTGAACGTCGAAAGCTTTTACGTGCCTATGGAGCCGACATTGTCTTGACACCTGCGGTAGCAGGCATGCGCGGTGCCATTGGCAAAGCTGAACTATTGTTGGCAAGCATTAAGGGTTCGTTTATGCCCAGTCAGTTTTCCAATCCAGCCAACCCCGACGTACATTACCGAACTACTGGGCCAGAAATTTGGCAGGCACTTGATGGTAAAGTAGACATATTGATAGCGGGAGTCGGAACCGGGGGCACTCTTAGCGGAGCTGGCCGCTTTCTCAAGGAAAAAAATCCTGCTGTAAAGATTGTCGCTGTAGAACCTGACTCATCGCAAGTGCTTGCGGGTGGCGAGGCCGGACCCCACATGATCCAAGGTATTGGAGCTGGCTTTGTGCCGAGCAACTATCATCCAGCAGTTGTTGACGAAGTTATTGCAATAGCTAGCCGTCCAGCAATTGAAATGGCCAAAAAGGTTGCGCGTACTGACGGCCTTTTGGTCGGCATTAGTGCCGGCGGTAACGTCTTGGCGGCTAGTATGATAGCGTCACGACCAGAGAACAAAGGAAAGAATATCGTCACTATTTTGTGCGACACCGGTGAGCGCTACGTTTCAACGCTGCTTTTTCATGAAGACTAGGTACCCGTATCAATTAAAAGCAAGAGCTATAACAGGAGTCCAGAATGCAATGGAAAAATGAATTTGCGCGTCGCAGCGAAGAAGAAGAAATAAAAGACCATGGCTTAACCCTGGACTTTGAAGAAATAGCCCGTCGCGGAACAATGAGCAAAGAAGAGAAGCTAATCGGAAAATGGTATGGTGTCTATGCATCTCGTCATCCCGGTAATCATATGGCACGTATCGTTATCCCGGGCGGAGTGATGTCGACAACTCAGGCGCGCAACATTGCCAATGTTGCCGAAAATCATGGGCAAGGCAGACTAAACATAACTACTCGTCAGGCTATTCAGTTTCATTGGCTAAAAGTTGGTGCTTTACCTGATATGTTTCGCGAACTTTCCGAAGAAGGAAATACTACTTTTCACGGTTGCGGTGACGTAGCGCGTGCAGTGGCGGCCTGTCCTCTGGCAGAAACTTGTGAGTATCGCCGCATCAATGTTAGACCCTGGGCAATACGAACCCAGAAAGCACTCAATGGCTACCGAGATCTCGACAACTTGCCTCGTAAGTTTAAGGTAACCTTCTCTGGCTGCCAAGCTGGTTGCGCTCAACCGCACATGAACTGTGTCGGTAATATCGCCGTGCAACGTAAAGCTGCCGATGGTGAAAATCAAGTGGGTTTTGAAGTTGTTATAGGTGGCGGAATGGGTTGGCAAGCCTTTGTGGCTCAAAGGCTATTTAGCTTTGTTCCAGAAGATCAGATCATTCAAATCAATCGTGCAATTGCCCTACTCTATCGAGACCATGGTGATCGCTATAATCGTCAAAAGTCGCGGCTCAAATTTGTCGTGGATCGACTCGGAATCGACGAATGCCGCACTATCGTGCTTAAATTCCTCACAGGCGAAGAAGTTGACATTAGTCAGCTTTCCTGGGAAGATTTTAAGGAGACTGGTCCAGCATTCCCAGAGCGCCCGTTGGCACAAGATGTAAGCATTGGCACTGATGGGAAGGCCGTGGTACGCGCCATGATCAACCTTGGAGAGCTGGACCATCGCCAGCTTAGAGCACTGGCGGAAATCGCCGATGTCTATGCTGATCAAAAACTGTACACTACCAATCGCCAAAATATTGAGATCCACGGTGTTGAGCCGCAAAAGGTTGAAGCCGTTCAAATAGCGATTAAGGCGCTTGGCTTTGAAACTGACGGTTTTTACTCGCTTAAAGACATGGTACCCTGTGTAGGTACCACTTACTGCCCTAAAGCAGTGGGAACGACCCGTGATGTTTATGATCTACTGCAACCCTTGGTTAGGCAAAAAAAGTATGATGCAATCCAAAAATCAGCCATCATCAACATAACAGGATGCCCCAACTCTTGCTCTCCTTATCGAATAAGCGACATTGGCTTTAGAGGCATGCGCATCCGCGAAGATCAAGGATCCGTAGAAGGCTTTGAAGTACTCTTGGGTGGCGATCAAAAAAAACATGGACAGAAACTTGGCGAGTTTAAGACAAGTGATCTCTACCAAGTGGTTGAGACGGTTCTTGACACCTTTGTTTCCTTACGCAATGAGAACGAGACCCTGACGCACGCCGTAAATCGCGTGGGAATGGAACCCTTTGAAAAGGCGGTTTTTTCATGAACTACAGCTACCGCAAGGCTGCCAATCCAACTGAGTACTCGGTTATCGAAGGCTTGGGACTGAGCAGCAAAGATCAAAAAACAATTGCTAAAGATATACCATGCCAAGCCGCATGTCCTGCCAAAACCAATGTGCCGGGCTACATCGAGCAAATAGCCAAGGGCAACTTTGATGCGGCCTACCGAATCAATCTAGAAGACAATGTATTTCCCGGGGTTTTAGGACGAATTTGTACGCGACCTTGTGAAGACGCTTGTCGCCATAAATGGACCAACACCAACGGGCCAGTGCAGATATGTCATCTAAAACGAACCGGTGCCGATCACCACCAAGAAAAAGTTGAGCCATTGCCATCGTGGTTTGATACAACAGAAAAATCAGTTGCCATAGTCGGCGCCGGTCCTTGTGGTCTTGCGGCAGCGAGGGAGCTGCGCCGTTATGGACACCAAGTCACCATTTTTGAGAAAGGCACTTACGCAGGCGGCATGATGGTCGATGGCATACCACGCTTTAGGTTGCCAATAGAAACGGTTCGTAGCGAAATTGATCTAATTATAGCAAGCGGTATTGATTTGCGCTTGGGTCAATCAATAGATGCAAAAAAAATTAGAGAATTGGAAAAATTCTACGATGCGGTTCTTATTGCCACCGGCACCACACTGCCTCGTCTTTTGGAATTTGATACCACTTTTGAAACCAATAAGGGTGCCAAAAACGATCAAATCATTTCTGGTCTAGAATTTATGAAGTCTTACAATGACGGTGAAATTCACCACATCGAAGGTGATGTGGTAGTCATTGGTGGTGGATTTACTGCGGTTGACTGTGCGCGCGCATGTGCTCGAGCGGCCAAGCGCATTATCGGTGAGGGTGGCAATGTTTCAATAATGTATCGCCGAACCGAACATCACATGGCAGCAGAGCTCGAAGAGATGGAAGAAATCAAGCTCGAAAACATTGAAGTGAGAACGCTAGTTTCTCCACTTGGTTTCGTAGTTGAAGATGGCCGGATCAGTGGGGTTCGACTTGTGCGCAATAAAATTGTTCAAGCTGGTGCCGCAAGCAAACCGGGCATTGTTGCTATCGAAGGGAGCGAATTTATTCAGCCTTGCCACACCGTGATTGTGGCCATAGGCCAAGAACAAGATTTTTCGATACTTCCAGAAGGTATAAGGGCTGGCCAAGGCCAAGTTAGCACCAATGCCAAGGTATTTTTTGCAGGCGAATTTCTGACAGGCTCTAGCGACGTAATTCATGTAGTAGCCGAAGGCAAAGCTGTTGCCGACGAAATTGACCGTAGCCTAACTGGGTTAGTGCGTAAAAAGAAGCACGTCGCTATCCAAGTTGTAAATGATATGGGTGACGGTGAAACCGGGCGCCATAGAGCCCATGATCAACAAAGCCTAGCACCACTAAAGATCGCATCACTGCCTTTTCGCATTGATGCAAAAATAGAAGTCGAACAAGGAATACAAATAGACCAAATAGATACTGCTGCTACTCGCTGTTATTTGTGCAACTACAAATTTAGTATCGACAATGACAAGTGTATTCACTGCGACTGGTGCATTGAAGTTGCACCTCGCGATTGTATCAAAAAAATTAGCATGGTCTTTAACGACGACGACGGATTTGTGAAGGACTATGTCGAAACGGACGTGTCGTCACGAGCAACATTTATACATATAGATTCAGACGAGTGTATACGCTGTGGAAAGTGCTTGAGAGTCTGCCCAACTGGGGCCATCACCATGCGAAGAGCGGACCTAGTCGATTGCATTAGTACTGATTCTCAAAAAACAGCGAGCCCTGAGGGCTGGAAGCCACTAAGTATCGGTCTATTGAAGCGATAGAGCGGAATCTGTCAAGTATATTTTTTAGAAATTGCACTTTTTGTGACTTTTAGTCTGGTGACCAGTGCTGGGTTGACCTATCATTTAAGCGTAACTATAAAATAGCTATCACTACTTGGAGACTTTCAGTGAATCTCAGCATAAAAACAAAGTTCTTTACTGCCATAGTTCTTGTCGTGACAATCTCTGCAACCGTTTTCTATTTTTCCGAATCAACGGCCGTCACTCGTATTGAAGAACTTGGCAATTTAGCCAATCTTCAAAACAAAGACACTTCAGCAAAAGATTTGGCACACGATATCCAGGTGCAGCTTGCTCAATTGAGTGAGACCTACGCGTTAGCTTCGCAAAGCGACCAGGAGCAAAAGCTATCGATAGATGCTAAACAATATTTGGATACCAGCTCAGAAGGCTTATCGGCTTTAGCTAGTTACGCTGCCGGTCTTGAAGAAAGAAACAAGCGTTTGCTTGCCTTTGAACAGCAAAGCTCTATTTTGATTGCTCAAATAATCCATGGAGAAGCAAACCCAGATTCTGGATTAAGCACTTTTGTAAAAAACACGATACAGGAAAGACAACTATTTTGGATGCTTGGACTTGGCGCTGCACTAGTGATCTTGCTCATAGGTTTTGTGCTTGCACATAAGGCAAGCAGTTCTCTGCGAGCAACTATTGCTGCAGCCCAGCAACTCACTAACAAAACCAGCAATCTAGATAGCCGGTTGCCAGTATTCGCACAAGATGAAACGGCCAAGATCGCCACTGGCTTCAACAATTTTTTGGACAAGATGCAAGGTCTGCTTGCTTCTATCGTTTCCACCGTCAAAAAAAGCCAGCAACTCGGTATTCATCTCTCCAAATCCTCTAGGGCTTCGGCTGAGACTATAAGACAAGTCAAAGACAGCATTCAAAGCATTCGCTCGGAGGTATTTAAACTTGATGATGACGTGTCTAGCTCATCAAGCGCTGTCGAAGAAATAATGGCCTCGGTGCATAGCCTTGCCTCTCAAGTAGAAAACCAATTTCAAGCCATAGAAAGCTCAAGTTCCTCAATCGAACAAATAATGGCCTCAGTCGCCAGCGTTGCAAACATCGCTAGTTCTCGGACCCAAACCATGGAAAATCTCGTCAGGATGATTAGAGATGGCACTGATAAGGTAAGTTCAACCAACGCTATTATTTTCCAAATTTTATCTGATACTGACAACATGATGGAAATGGTCGACATAATAAATGGTGTGGCGCGTCAAACCAATCTCTTGGCCATGAACGCGTCCATAGAAGCGGCTCACGCAGGTGAAGCAGGCAAAGGCTTTGCTGTAGTAGCCGACGAAGTACGCAAGTTAGCAGAAGATACTGCTGTTAACGCTGCCATGATTGGACAGTCCCTAAAATCAGTTACTCAAAGAATCAAGGAAGCTGGAACTGCCGGTTCGGCGAGTCAACAGTCACTTGGGGCAATCAACAATGAAGTCAATGAATTTTCTTCTACATTGCAGGAAGTGAGCCTCTCGATGAATGAATTGTCGCTGGCAAGCACTGAGATTTTACATTCGATCGAAACATTGGTTCTTACCAGCCAACAGGTGCGAGATTCTTCCAACGAGATGGGCATTGGCAGCAACGACATATTAAGATCTATTCAAAGCCTTAAAGAAGTCTCGGCAAATACTTTGCTGAGTGTTGATAATTTGGTAGTACTGTCAGAAACCCTTGAAAAATTATCGTTGCAAGTCTCTTCTTTTGGCAACCAAAGCCAGTTTAACAGCTCTATTCTGGTTAAGGAAATAGCATTAATTACCAAGGCCGACACAACTATAGACGTCAACGTCACTTCTTCGGTTGGAATCGATTGGTCGGACATATTATCGGTAGGCATAGCAAGTATGGATGGAGAACACAAAGAATTATTTTTGCGGATCAACAATCTGCTAAAAGCTCTACTGGAGGGAAACCAACCAGCCAGAATTGAGGAACTCGTAAGCTTTATAACACAATACGTCGACATCCATTTTGGCAATGAAGAAAGTCTTATGGCCAGCTACAAGTATCCAAAATTGGCCGAGCACGCAAAGCTCCATGAACACTTTAAGCAGGAGTTTAATGCGGTAATTGACAGACTTAAGAAGGAAGGTATGTCGGCCGTTCTTTTGATAGAAATTCAAGACAAAGTTGTTCAGTGGCTCTTAGATCATATAGCCAAAGTTGACAAACAATACGGAGACTTTATTGAGCAGGTGAAGGCCGGTTAAAACTGATCTCAAGGTTGTGAGCCTCTTTTATGCTAGGTCTGCTTTCTTTTAGGTTTGCTGCGTTGATCGCCAAAGTATTTCTCACTTCGATAGCGAAGCCAAACCCGTAGCACCTGCGGTATTAGGTCTTTTTCTGGCTTGCTCAAAGTTTCATAAAGCTTAAGCGCTCGTTCACGTTCGGTACGACAGGCCAAATTGTTATGGGCATCCCAGTTTGTGCGCGCGAGTCGAATCAAGCGACATACTTCTTTGATGAGAGCGCCCCGATCTTGTATTTGGGTCGACTTGGGTGAGCTTATTTTCTTCGCCTGATTTTCTAAGTTGTCTGACACAAGTACCTTTTTGCCATCCCGATTGCTGGCGCTTGGCTAGCGCTCCAACCTTGCAAGAAGTATAACATTATGCACAGTGGCTGTCTTTTACTTTTTCAAAACGATTGACCGCGTTAGTTTGGGCAGGTATTATGATGGCCCGCATGCCCAGTTCTACAAGCCTCGACTTAGTTAAAAAACACGGTAAGCTAATCAAGCTCAAAGCTGCCTGCCAACTCTGGCAAAATCGTAGGGTGTATCGCATACAAGCCATTCATGGCTCTTTCCAGGCCTTGGTCTTAGATGACACCGTCCTACCACACCAAGTGCATTGGCAGGAAAACAAAAATCAAGTTACTTTTGACTGCGACTGCAAGACCTATGGTGAGTTGCCTTGTAAGCATGTCTGGGCACTTTTGTTTGAGCTAAGACAGCGGTCAGCACTCGTTTCTCCAGTCTTCAAGAACTTGATTGGTGCATATTTGGAACAAAGGAACGTCGCCGGCACGTTGCCTGGACGTGAATTCCTTCGCACACGTTCTCTATTTGAACATCAAACTAGCACACCTGCTTCGCATCAGCTTTCTCTTTTTGACCAAGATGAATCAGCAGAACCAAGTCAAGCGCCCCTTCTTACTAATGTTTTGATAGCTCAGACCTCAGCTCTGGCCTCCAGCAGTACTCTGCGAAGTAAAGTAGCAAATCCGATTCAAACGCGAACAGTTGCTATTGTACGTCCGGCACTTGCGCATCGCAATGAACTTTCGCTTGAGTTTGGAGAAGAAGTCTGTGACCAAGAGCGTTTTGAACCGATGCCACAATGGATAGAAGACTTGATTGGTCATGCCAAGTCCTCGGCGGTTCCACTAGTTAGGTTATTTGACTGCCATTATCAAAGGGTCTCGCGTTCTGCTGAACAAACACCAAGTGATCTTGCGGAACTATCTTACTGGCTCCGAACTGAAAGCCGCCGTCCCATCAACATCAGTATCTTAAGCGGCCTGAAGCTTAGGGGACGATTGGTTAAGACCCAAAACGATGCAATTTTTCCGTCTCAGTCAAGCCCCAGGATGCGCTACGTCTTTGAATGTGCTGCCAATGGACAAGCTCAATTTGACGCGCTTAGCTTGTGGTCAGCCGAAAGCGATTGGCTCTACCACTACCAGAGCAAGGATCGCCAGCTACTAATTCTGCGTCACCCACAAGCCGCTTCCTGGTGGCGCAGTCAAAGCAATCAAGGCTACGACTACAGTTTAGAACAATTGGCTGTTGCAGCAGAGTACGCCAGCAAAACTTGCTCAGATGTAATCAGCTTTGAGCTGCCAACACACTTGCCGGTTAAACTCTTGCACCTCAATCCACGTCCAATCTTAAGTCTCGGCACAAGCTCAGACAGGACCGAAATCTCACTTTCCTTTGCTTATGGAAACCAAGAAGTCAACCTTCGTGATGAACGAGAGGTAATAGCCGAAGCAAGTAAAGATCAAGATTCCGAAGACAATCAAGTCCAAGCAGCTTACTGGCGCAAGAGAGACCAAGAACAAACTCATCTGGGTCGCTTACGTAGCTTGGTAGACGATATTTTGCTTTTTGAGGGAGGTCTGTATGCAAGTTTACTTAGCCATAGCCCTGTCGCCGATCTCAGCCTAAGTTTGAGCTTTAAAGACTTTGTTCTCGAGCGCGGTCAAGAGCTCATGCAAGACGGTTTTGAACTGCGCTATGAGGGGCGAAGAATGAACACAAGTTCTGGATTGGCCTTTAAAGCCGAGCATGGCATAGACTGGTTTGGCCTGCGCACCGTATGGAAGAAAGAAGGACACAGCCTCGGTCTAACTTTGCTCAACGACCCGCAAAGCTTCAAAAGCGGCCTATCACGAGGTCAGGATCCAGAAGGTAACGAGTGCTGGATAGTTATGGGCAAGAACGATTTAGAACGCTTGCGTGTGCTAAGCGAAATGGGAATGGACAAAAACGGGCTCTTGCATACCAGCCCTGTCAATATTTCTTTGATAAACAGCTTCTATCAAGAAGTAGAAAATCAAGATCATCACAGCATCGTAAGTGCTAGGCAGCTTTGTCTCAGTCTAGAAGAACTAAGAACCAAGATGGATGGGGAAGACTTTTCTTCATTACCTTTTGAAGTGCCGCAGGGGCTTAAAGCGCAACTGCGCCCCTACCAGCTTGCTGGCTACAACTGGCTACGCCTTTTACATCAAAACCAAGTTGGTGCTTGTTTAGCCGACGATATGGGACTTGGCAAGACGATCCAGACTATTGCACTACTTCTATCACTTAAGGAACAAAACAATCTTGGACCCAGCATCCTAATTGCACCAGTGGTAACCATTCCAAACTGGGAAGACGAAATACTGCGTTTTGCACCGAGCCTAAGCATACGACGACATGGCGGCAGTGATCGTTTGCGAAGCGTGGAAGAGCTTTTGAGCCAGGACTCCAAAAGTGGCCAGCCCCCAGATTTGATTCTGACCAGCTATCACACCTTGCGCAACGACCTGCACATCTTTGTCAAACATCAATGGGACTATCTAATTTTGGACGAGGCTCACTATATCAAGAACGCTAGCAGTCAACTCTTTAAAGCTGTTAAGGTGCTTCCAAGCAAGCATCGTTTGTCTTTAACCGGCACGCCGCTAGAAAACTCAACCCTAGAACTATGGAGTCAATTTAGTTTTCTCAATCCGGGTTTACTTGGAATACGCAGAAAGTTTGCCAGCGAATTTGCCCAAAGGATCGAAAAAGATGCCGATGAAGAGTCTTTGGAAATGCTTAGATCAACAGTCGCTCCATTTATACTTCGGAGGCGAAAACAAGACGTGCTGCATGACCTGCCTCCCAAAGAAGAAATTATCTTTAGAACGGAGATGGCAAGTCAACAAGCAGAACTCTACGAGAAGCATCGTGAAACATTTAGGCAAGAACTGGAAGGGGTAATTGACCAGAAAGGTCTCCAACATAGCCGCATGGATGTCTTGCGTGCGATGCTGCGCTTGCGTCAAATTGCTATTCATCCAGCAATGGTAAAAGGCCCTGATGGCTTGCATCCCTATGCCAACGTCCCTTCTTGCAAGCTTGATGCATTGAGTATGCTACTAGACGAAAGCGTTGACGAGGGGCATAAAACGCTCGTTTTCTCTCAGTTTGTTTCAGCGCTCAACTTAATTGCAGCTCAACTGGATAGCACCAAATGCCCGTATGCGCTTTTGACAGGCGCAACAAAGGATAGACGGGCGGAGGTTGAGTCATTTAGAAACGATGCCCGGTTAAATGTATTTCTTTTGTCGCTCAAAGCCGGGGGAGTTGGCATAAATCTAACCAAAGCTGACAATGTGGTGCTATTTGATCCATGGTGGAATCCAGCTGCTGAACGCCAAGCAGTAGACCGAGCACACCGCATGGGCCAACGCAACCCGGTAGTTGTCTACAAGTTTATTACCTCAGGAACCATAGAAGAAAAGATTGTCCAACTACAAGAACGCAAACATCTCTTAATTGGGTCCTTGATTGCTGGTGACCAAGTCTTTGCTTCCAATTTAAATGGTGAAGACGTACTAAACCTCTTCACTTAGTCAAAAACTATAGTTTTTCGGTTACTCGATATTCCAAGTACTTACCCAAGAACAAGCGAGTATGCGCATCTAGGCCTGGCATAGCCATAAACAAAAAGCCCGAAAATGGAAGCAAAACACAGAGTTCAAGCGGGTAAAGCATACGTCGCCACAAAGGCTGTTTGTTAAGATTTGGCTGCGAACGCATATCGATAAGAAGCAACATAAACAAAGCGGATGAACTTGGCACTAAAAGCCAAATGGTAATCTCATGAACAATTTGGCCAAACTGAGTCAAACCAAAACTCGGATTAAAAAAGTTTACCGTTGCAAGCCCTGCCGTCATCAATAGCCAATTAACCGGCCAAAGAAAGTGCAATTCCATTACGTGTGCCACGCGACCAAGCTTTTTGAGTGCTGGTATTTCGGTATCCAAAAGTGCTCGCTTAAGAATATAGACATCATCACTTGCACCCCAAGCCCAACGTTTGACTTGTTCATAGGTATTGACATAGGTGCTCCAGAAATCCTTGTCCTCTGCTGCATCCGCATAAACAGGCAAAAAGATTGGATCAACGCGAGTTTCGCCGTGAGTATCAAAAAATGCCTTAAAGAAGATTCTAAAGTCCTCTGGGATAACATCAACATCCCAAAAATCTATCTTCTCGAGTAAGCGCCAGCTCAGGCTGTAGGTAGAAAAATTGATCAGTCCATCTTGGCGCATTAGACCGCTTATAGAAACCACAGTACAGATTCTATTGAAAACGCGCATTAGAGCAGGAATTTTGTCAATGTTGTTGTAGAACATCAACGCGCCTTGCCATATGCGACGATGAGGAGAATCAGACTTTAGGAACTGTCTAGAAAGCTCAGCAAAATGGTTGTGATGAAAGCATATGTCGGCGTCGACCGAAGAAACGGTCAAGAGGTCTTTATTGATGTGCGAACGCTTTGGCAAAATATCTACCAAACACTTGGCTGCCCACGCCATATTGGAAGACTTGCCGACAACCTCTCCCGCAATGTTACCTGGATGACGAGTAAAAATCAGCTCTTCAAAAACATCCGCAAAACGGTCTCGTATTAGTTCTTCACGGGTGTCATTGAGTTCCGCACCTGCGCGTTCCTCAAATGCTATTACGGGTATCAAGCGTTTTGGACCAACAACCTGCTTTTGCAGGCACTCGAGTGTCCTCAAAAGAATGTGCCCAGGTTCTTTGTAAGTTGGTATGATTACCAGATGTCTAAGCTGCTCAAAATGTTGCAGTTCAAATAACTCGGGTAGCAAATTCGTCTTTTCTAGGGCTTGAATCCTTCGATGAGCGGCCCATCCACGACCCGCCGTAGCTAACGATGTTACCAACCAATACATGTAAAAAAATACAACAAAGCCAGCAACCACCTCGGGTACAATTAAAGCTCCCCAAAATGGAAAGAGAATAATGTTCCAGCTTGCAACAGCTGGCATCATCTCCAGTATGCGCTGACTCCCATGTGGATGGCGCACGATAAAGTTACGAACAAATTGTGACATGCTTGGACAATAACAGTGATTTGCTCAGAGTGCAAGTATTGTTGCCTTAATTTGGCAGGATAGCACCAAAAATGACACAGAAATGTAGGATTTCTGCATGGCAGCAGCTTAGCTATGGCTCCAAAGTCCGACCCAGAAATAGGATAACGAAATCACCCCGAGTTTACCAGAACCTTTTTTAATTAAGTCCAGCAACTAAGGCCGGAACTTGTTGATCAGTATAATATGCTTTTTCAAATTCCGCACGCGGTATATCTCCGATTGGCTGCAAGAGTCTGATGTGGTTAAACCTGTAAACCCATTCGAGGGTGGCATATTCGACATCGTCCAAATTTTTCTACGGCCCGTGCTTTCGAATGACTTCCGTTCTGTAAAGTCCCTTGTTGTGCCCGCTTTCCCTGTTTGATCTGCAGACTTACCTAGGGTTAGCGGGTTTCTTTTTGTCCTGACAGAGGATTTAAAAACTGTCTTTCCACCCCTTATTAATTCAGATGAAACAATTGGCCAACGCATCGCTCAATATCGAAAACTTTGTGGCCTGACACAACTGCAATTAACTGATCAAATTGGAATAGTTCAAAACTTGGTTTCTGATTATGAAAATGGAAAGATTCGGCTTTATGATGAAATGGTTGCACGATTTGCCACCATGCTGAAAATCAAGGACTGGGCACGCTTAACATCAGAGGCTTCGAAGAACCACAAAAAAGAACTGCTCTTTCCGGATATTCAAATCTCTTTTCAGGAAATCGAAGATTATAAAGTTGGTAGAAAACAACTCCAATCCGTAGAAACCCTTTTCAATGATTGAAATCCTTTATACTGATACCTTAAAAAAAGGTTATAAAGCTCTCGCTAAAAAATATCCTTCATTGCAAACTGATCTCGAAGACATAATAGCCGATCTCTTTAAAAATCCAAGATCAGGAACCCCCACTCGGCCATGATGCTTTCAAAATTCGTCTTTCCGTTAAATCCAAAGGAAGGGAGCAATCTGGCGGACTTCGAGTCATAACTTTTTTTTTCAACTCACTGTCACTAAAGATGAAACCCTATATCTCATGGCAATCTACGATAAATCAGACATCTTCTCTATATCCGACAAAGAACTTAAAAACCTTATCAAATCCATTCCTTAAATGCTGCCACACTGCCAACACAGTGTCACGCACCCCCACCTGTGCCACTTCCAACCACGCTCCAAAGCGACTCCAGGCCGGCCGCCTCTCGCGGTTTGTGCCAAACCGCTGCCGCCATTCGCGCCTCGTGCGCTCAGGGGCTACCTCGTCATGGTTCTCGTGGTAGACCAAACAAACGTTTGGTCTACTTCCTCCGGGCGGGCCGTTAACCCAGCCCTGGCCGTGCGGGGTAAGCCTCGTTCAACCGGACGGAAAGCTTCGCTCACCGCCGGTTAACTCAGACGGCGCTTGTCGCCGTTCTGCCTAATGACCAGCTTAACCTGCAGCGCCGTTAGGCGGTGTCAGGTTGAAGCGCTAATTAGGCTTTTACATCATTAGTCACAGCAAATGGTTCTTGAGACTACGATTCCGCTTCAACACGTGCAACTGCGAAGTCCATTCCTGTAAGAGTTTCGTTAATTATCATTGTCCTAAAATGCTGTGAACATAACAAAAGAGATTCCGGCCTCAGCAAACCACGTTTTACACCTATCTTCTGCTTGCTGGCTAAACAATCGCTTTTGTATAAACCATCAGACGGAGCTACAAAGAGCTCAGATAACATATTCAGCCCAATCGTGTGGCCCATTGGGCATTTGTATACTTCCTTGCCATTGCTTTCTGACAAATCAAAAGGACTAACACCAGCGATGGTCTGACTAGAAAGATCGAAGTCCAGTGTAGCTGAGAGTAGGAAATATTCCGAAGGTCCATTTGCAAAACTGATCCTTTTAAAGGATAGCCCTTTTATAGAGTGTTTCCTACAAGCCTCAGTTTCGTCATAAATAGTTCCACATTCCTCTCCCGCAGGGCTCGAACTTAGTCCTAATTAATAAATAAAGTAGTTGTCCTCCATCTAGTTCCCTGGGGTTGTACTTCCTCTTTATTGTCCATCCAAAAAAGAAACTCTGCTTATGATTCTCCATTACCTGCTGAGAAACAAACGGAATGCGTGCATACCTTGGATCATTTTTCGCCACCTCGATAATCTTTATGAACGAACCAAGTGTCTTTCCTTCTGTTTCTTCAAAAAGAAGATTCGAAAAATCCTTGTTAATCCGCAATTCTAAGGTTTCCTTCATTTCATCTGCCCCATAATCACTGTGGTAACGGATACTTCGAAAAGACTTTCGTTATTATTTCCTGCAACTGACTTGCACTCGGCAATCCACTTTTGTAAGGCCAGAGAGATCGGAATTCGTTTGTTATAACTTGGTGATATGCGGAGTCCAAGGGTGCTAAGACTTGGTCTTTTGCACCACCAAGATACTGCGGAATAGGATGATGCAATTGAATCTTCCCTGCTTTCTGGGCATTATTCGATACCCATTGTCCTGCTGGTGAGTTAGCAACAAACTGCCCTAATCTCGAAGTCTGATTGGAAACCCACTGACCAGCTAGGGAGTTTGCGATAGGTGAAAATAACCGTGCAGCTGCAGCAACAAACTTCCCATCCGGATCTGTGTACTTTAACGGTGTCTCCGCTTTTCCATAAATCGTAAGGAAATAGGGCGTTGCCCGCTGCATGATTTCCGCTCTCAAGCGGTCCGTCTCTGAAAATGTTGGTGACTTAAGTAGTTTACTCCGCTTGAATCAAACGCGCAAGCTTGACCCCATGCTCATGATCCAATTCTTCATACAAGACGTGTTCGCGCGGGTGAAAGCGCGGGTACACGATGGCCAGGTTGTCGGTCATGACATGAGTATAGCGGACGGTGCTTTCGATATTGGTGTGGCGCTGCAGTTCCTGGACATGACGGATGCTTGCGCCGTTTTCCAGTAAATGAGTGGTTGTCGAATGTTGGATAGAGTGCGTGGAGATTTCCGGCTTGTCTGTGTCGGCGCGTTTGAGCAGTTCTCGAAAGCGTTCACTGATGGTGGTGCCTGGCAGGTGCCCTCCCTTGGTCGCGCCCCGGCTTCCGGCGAAGATCCAAGAGTCGCCTTGCTTATTTGGGGTCTGTCTCCTGGGGGGGGGCAGTGCTTTATGGCAACCAATCCACTTTGCGTTCCTCGGGAATTCGAAAAAAATACCAATTTTTAACATTATTGTATAGGAGCTTAGTTTCGATTCTAATGCCCCATAGACATTCTTCAACTAAAACAGTTTTTTCCTTAAATATGGTATCGATGAAGCTAATTTTTTCTATAAATTCTTGGGAAATAGAACAGTTATCAATAATTTCATCGATGATGTCTCGGGTTGATAAATCATTTAAATATTCATCAAACTGATACCTATCATTGAATGGAAGTCCATTACAAGTCGAATCCCATCTATCTAATAAATAATTGATACCACCTTTCTTAACTTCGGAAGAATATTTACTTTTTTTTATATATTCATCTACTTGCATCATTTCCAGCCTTATTTAGAATTTGTATCAAAATATTCTTGCGGGAATCTTGGTCTAAAGATCGTTCCTCTATTAGCAGCTGCAGGGTTGTGAATTACTAAAGTGCCATCATAAGCAAGATATCCTGTCTTGGGTTCTCCTGTCTTAATGTCAACGTTAGTTCTTCTTTGAGTTTTTGGGTTAGTAAGAACTTGATTGATCCTTAACCTTTATCTGGTGTTGGTGCATTCAATTCTGGATGCTTACCTTCACCAGCTACATGTTTACCTATTTCGTCTTTACCCTTCTCTGGAATTGCATCTATACCAGGTGCTGCAATTGCAATCGCCGGTGCAACAGTACTACCTTGTAAAGTCACAAGCATAAAAAGGACAGTACCCCATCCTATCAATGATAGCGCAGTTCTCTTAGCTGCAGCATCTGCAGCTGCAGCCGCAGAAACAGCTTTTGCGGCCTCTCCTAATAACTGCCCCTTACCACCTTCCCATCCGGATCTGTGTACTTAATCGGATTATTCCCGACATAGCCATACCACAATAAACCATCGCGGACAGGGTCTTGAGTCAAGAAGCGGCCAGTGGTCGGATCATACCAGCGTGCATTGTAGTAATACAGTCCGGTATCGGTATCCAAGTCCTTGGAGGTATAGCGCATTGCCATCGACTCCTTGACCTCAGTTCTAGCTCTCCACAGCGCTTGCAGCCGGCTCTTGAGGCTTAATGCCGTGGGCAATAAGTGACTTATTTGCCAATACCAAAACCGTGCTAAGTAAAATCAATATGCCAGTAACGACTAAGAGGTATTCGATGGCAACAAGTTCTGCAAGTGGACCAAAAATTAGCATCCCCAGCGGCATCATGGAGGTCATAAGCATAGTAAACACGCTAAAAACCCGGCCGAGATACTGTTCTTCTACATGTTCTTGGATCAGAACTGTGGCACCAGTGTTGTAAAAGGGCATAGCTATACCAAAGACACCCATCGGTATCAGGTATATCCAGAAATTTGGCATTGCCGATAATAGTATCGTACAAACACCCATTATCACGGACGCCGCAATCATCGTATACATGCGGTTCTTAAATCCACCCCAAGCAGCAATTATGCCACCGCCAAGCATCATACCCAGCGAGAAGACAATCTCTATCGCTGTAAGTCGCCACACGTCTTCTCCAAAGTTTCGTGCTACTTGCAAGGGCGTAAGAAAGGCAGCTGGTGCCACCAAAACCAACAAGGCTGCAACAAACCCAAAGAAAGAAACAAGAAATTTGTGTTGCCCAATATACTTAAATCCGAGCTTCATGTCCTCAAGATAAGTGACTGTTTGTTCTTGGCTGGCCTTTTTGTGCGGGCCAATTTTAACAAACAAGAGCAAAACCAAAATCGCAATCAAAGCGGTACCAACGTCGATGAATAAAATTCCTTCTATCGGCCATACACTCAAAAGAAAGCCGCTTACTACTGGCGAAACAAACATAATTGCTGACTGTATAGTAGTCTGTATGCCGTTAACCTTTGCAAGCTGTTCTGCTGGAACAAATTGAGGAAGGATAGCACCAACAGCTGGTCCCTGGATGGCGGTCCCTAAGGCTCTTATTGCAGCCGTCACCATAATCAACCACAGTGCTTTTTCGCCTGACAAAAAGACTGCTGCCAGCCCCAAAGTCGCGACAGCAATAAGAAAATCTGAAATTACAATCAGTTTTTTTCTATCCATGCGATCTGCCCAGACACCTGCAAAAGGCGACATCAAAAAGGTTGGAACAAAACCACACAGGACAAAAACAGTCATCACTATGCCAGATTTGGTTTCCAAAGTGACATACCACATCAGCGCATACTGCACCAAAGACGAACCAAACAAGGACAAGGTTTGGCTTACTAGAAATATAGAAAGCTGTTGTTTCCAGCGCTTAACGTCGCTCATGATTCCTCCGCATACCTAGGCTAAAATTGCACAAAACAATTCGTCTGTCAACGAATAAGTGCATCGACCAAATCATGTCCACAAAAAATTTGTTTTCTAAAAAGCTACAATTTTTCGCGGGTCAGCAGGCTTGTCCTGAGATAGCCAATTTAACCAGTCAAGATAAAGGCTATCGTGACTCTTTTCAAACAATTTTGGATATTCGACACCAGCCAAAAGGATTTGGCTCAAGCCAATTGGTTTGGATGCCAACAAAAATGCAATCCATGCGTCGCCCCAGCCTCGACTATCATTTAACCAGCTGAGGTGCATTTGTTCATCGTTGGTAAAAGAATTTATCAAGATATCAGGTCCTGGTGCCTGGGCTCGTTCCTCGCCACTGCCGTCTTGCCAACAGAAATAGCTGAGCACTGCTCTATGCATCCAATCATCAAGTTTTGGATAGTATGTCTTAAGTAAGTATTTGAGGTAAATTTCCAGCAGATAAGCTGGCTCTATTTTGCTGTCTTCAACAATAAAAAATTCGCCTTGCGATTCACTTCCCAGTTCGTCCTGCTGCACAAACAGTCGTTCCACAGGACTATAGCGGTGAGTGAGATACTGTTCTCGTTGAGCATAGAGATACCAGTCACTCTTGCTTTGTTCGGCATTTATAAGCCCCAAAGCCTTGCGCGCGCTTAGGCCACGATCTTCTAGCAAGGTCTTAAGTTCCAACGCAGAACGAGCAAGATTTGGGTCATGGTAGACCCTAAAGTTGTTGGACTCAACAAGTCCCATTTTGGGGTTCCATGGATCACTTCTTTTGATCAAAAACAAAAAGGTAGCCAGCAAAAGTATAGCAATCAATGTAAGTCTAAACATGCGACTCACAGTTGACTGTCTTCTGATGCTCGTTTTAAGTGGCGGATGGACCAAAAAGAAGTCAGTCCCAGCATCGTAGCCGTCAATAAGATCGCCATCGCTTGTATGACTGTCAACGCGATTGCATCAAACGCGGTCACCAAAGCGCCCAAATAACAGATAGCTGCTCCGATTGAGACAAGGCTAGCGATAAGCAATATCGCTGCGATTTTCAAAAAAAAGGATCGGTAGTTTGGAATTGATTTCGCCATAGAAATGTAGACAAAAACGTAGATTAAGGTTGCTAAAGGAATGCTAAGCCCAAGTACAGCCTGCAGCAGTCTATTAGCAAACAGTGCTTTGTCTATGGCAAAGAAGGCAAGTCCAAAAGCAGATAAGGCACCAGCAAAGGCAAACACCGTGGCTAGTTCGGCATTTGGTTTACGTTGCAGATAGGTCTCGGTTAGTTTTTTACTGACTACGGCATTGGCATGTTTGTCAAAAGCCTTTGCTCGCTCAGTTTTTGCGTCTCTCAAGGTTTCATATATTGATGGTGTCCACCGCCAAGCAGAAAAAAGTATAAAAATTCCAGATGAAAGGACAACCATCGCACCACGATACCAAAGACTTGGTCCAAAGGTGTTTCCTTGCGACTGCGTGCTTATCCCCAGTAAACCAAGTGTTAATCCGGGAAAGTTTTCATTTATAAGTAACGATTTGTCTGGATAAACAAAAAAGGCTATGCCCAGAAACAAACAGAACATAACGCCGGCTACCAAAAATGTCAGGTGAGCTTTTGCGCTGGAAACCAAAGTGTTTAAGAATAAAGGCGGACTGGATTTAAACCAACCACTTGGCTTGTCGGCTTTTTTCTGTATCATTCAGCGCCCCCGGGGGCTGGTCCACTGGTCTTCTCAAAACTTCGTAGACCCCAGTAGAAAATATTGAGCAGCGTGCCGAGCAAAAAAGTAAAGACCCACGTACTAAGATTAGAGAGAGGATCGGCGACCTGATTAAAAACATCCAAGAGTACATCGTCAATATTGTAAATCAAATCCCAGCTGTTCCAGCGCAGAAAACGACCCAAGTAGATGCCAAAACACGAAACGTAAATCATTAGGATGATGAGTAGATTAACCACGTTCTTCTTAAAGGTAAGGCTGTCGCTGATATTTTTTAGACTAACGAAACCGTACATCATGCCAGTCAGTCCATAGCTAAGCAGCATGATCAAATCAAACCACTTTGGAGCGTCAGGATATTTGCCCAAGTGCACCAAGTCCGTGAGAATGTAAGGGGCATTGGGAAAAAAAAGCAGCCAAATACATGCCGTAAATACAATCAAAAACCGGTTCCTAAATAGATGTCCATAAATTAAGGTCGATAGAAACCACGGTACGAAGGCCAAAAATAGATTCCAAAACATAAATAGGAACATCATTTTTCCCGTGAAGACGACTCTGCCCACTGACAGCGCGATAGAAAACAAAGACATGCACAGCAAAACAGCCGTGGTTTTTTGAGAAAACAATGTCTTAAAATAGCTAGTCATGTTTGATCCTAAATATTGTTGTAGGGTGGCTTTTTGATGACTTGCAATCCTTGCGGACTTATTTCCCGATAGTAGCAGCCATGTTGAGCCTTCCCATCCGCCTTCAGCGCATGGCAGGCACCGTCACCTTCTTGAAAAACTAAGTACAATAGAGAGTTTTGCTCGCAGTTTATGCGCGTCTGAAACACTTTGAGTCGATTGCCGCTAGACTCACCTTTTTTCCAAAGTGTTTTTCGACTTCTACTCCAAAAACAGATATAGCCGCTTCTCTGAGTTTCCAAAAAAGCCTCTCGGTTCTGGAAGGCCAAAACAATGACTTCTTTTGAGTCTTGGTCTTGGCAGACCACTGGAATGAGTACTTTTCCATCGCCTCCAAAATCCAAGCGAAGTTCTGCCTGGTATGCTGGGTCTAGTTCGGTAGCAAGGCCTTGTATTAACTTGGATTGACTTTCGTTTGGTTCCATTATCTCATCCTCTACCTTTTAATGAAACAACGCACTTAGACACCAAGCCGTCATTTCACGTGCCGCTTGTCCAGTTCTCCATAGACTCTGACTTGACGGTAGCAGAAATGACGGAAAACTTAAAGTCTCAGATACGTTGTCAACAATGTACCAAGAAAACTGGTGCTCGCTTACTTGGTTTGCTATTTCAAAGTGCAACTGAGCTCTTCTTGCATGGAGAGCCGAAGTAATAATTAGCGCCCTAGAAAAATTGCGTCCTTTCATGATTGAAACAACGTTTTGCGCGTTCTCAGCAGTATTTCGCGATCTTGCTTCCAAAAGCAGCTTGTCTTTGTCCATTCCAAGTTGCGTATACCAGCGGGCCATCACAGGTGCCTCAAGCGCCAGAGGATCTGCAAGTGATCCACTACCTCCTGAGAGCATAACCAAGGGAGCATAACCAAGCTTTTGCAGGCGCATAGCTTCATACAAACGCTCTGCACTCTCACCAGTTTTGATTTGAACCGAGCTTTGCCCAGGGTCTACGCTCCCGCCGAGCACCACAATTACATCGTAGTGAGTATCGGCCATGGGTAGTTCAGAAACAGGAAGCTGCCAGTTGAGCATCAAACTAGCCCAGATTGGCGTTGAAAACAGATAGCACAACGCAAGCAAGATGCCTATCACGATCTTTTGTTTGGTTTTTAGATGTTTCTTTGTTTTAAAAAAAAGAAAACACGCCAGAACTATAATCCACAACACCGGATCCAAAAGCCAAGCAAGGACCTTGCTAACAAAAAACACTATGGTTGAACTGGGCTGATATCAAAGAAGGCGGCTCCAGGAAGATTGCGAAGATCATCATGCCACAACACGAGCACATACCATGCGTTGTCCTTAATTACGGTTAGGCCCAAAGCTTGGCTATCTCGCCCAGAGCTGTAGTAGTAGTTTAGACCGTTAGGCATATCTGGAAGTGACCAAAAAGCGCCGTAGTTTCCATTCGGTACATCTATAAAATTTGTCCAACCTGGGCCAAAATCCTTGGCATACGCTACAATACCAAGGTTATAACTGGTCGCTACCTGCAGGTCAGGTATGGATCGACCCGTGGCGTTGAGCACCAATAATCTTGCTTTGTTGGAAGCGGGAGCGCTTAGATCGAATAAGGCAGGCTGTCCGTTGTTTTGCACTAAAATCAAATAGTTCCGACCCGCTTCGAGTCGATAATAGAGCACCTTGCCATCCGCGACTTTGTTCTCTTGCCATTCATTTGCGTCTCGAGTTCGGTACAATATCGAACGCGGTATCATTGAAGAGAAAACCACCATTTGACTCGCATTGTTAGGGGCCAAGTTGTCGGTAGCAAAAATACCGTCTTTGCCGAGACTAACATCAACTGCTTGGGTCCAAAGGTTGACTGCAAAAACCCGAGAAACTGCGCCGGAGTTTTCTTGAGCAAATAGCACCTCGGTCAACAAACAGAGTAAGATTACCCACAGCGCTGCCTTAACTTTCATGTAAACCTCCCAGCAAAAAGCCTTAGTTTTAGACTAAGGGATATTTTGGAGACTATCAAGTACTTAGTAAAGTATCATCTAACTTCGAAATTTGCGTTGTTTACGGCCTTGTCGATCACAAGCGAGACTTCATCAAATGTAGGGCCCCTAAAGGCGTGTCTAGTGTTTTTTGAAAATCCCCAAGCTTCTGTGGGGCCAAAAAGCCCTATATCTATTTTTTTGTTGCCATTGCTGTCCAAAAAAGCCTTGAGAGCATAGGTACCCTTTTTTACGCCGACAAAATTGTACCTGATCCGATAACGCTTGTCTGCCAAAAGCACTGCATCGGGGCCAGGTACCACAAATTGCAGCCCCAAGAGCTGTGGTTTGTCGCCGTCAAAACTGTTCTTGTCAAAAAGGGCAATATAAAGAGTGCCACTGCCCGTTACGAGCACATCGCCACCCAGACTCAACGTGGTCTCCTGAGCAAAAAGACTAGGCAGACAAACAAGGCATATGAACAGTCCGACATTTAATAACTTACGCATGCAGTTGAGTATAGCTCAACAAAGACATTCTTACTCGCCAAAAACAAGCTTTTATGCTATCAAGTGTCTATGAGACTAACCAAGCAAACCTTAGCCAGCATGGCTTTTGTGTTTATCAGCGCAGTTATGACCCTAACATGGTCATGCAAAATTGACGAACAACACCTCAAAGATGAGCTACTTTCTACTATGCAAGCAGATGAGCTGCTGTATTTTTCCGAGTCAGTGCAAACAAGTGAGCACGGCAGTGACTTAAACAAAGCCGCTCGTGAAGCCGCTCGCCGAGGGCACATCGGCGTGCTGTCCTGGTTAAAAGCAAAAGGTGCCGATCTCAATCGTTCAGACGCAGAGGGCTGGTCTCCAATTCTCTATGCAGCGGAAAACGCACAACTTGACACCCTACGCTACCTGGTTGAGAAGGCAGGCGTCGATGTTCGCGCTCGCAGCAAAGGTCGTCAAACGGCTCTCATGCTGGCGTGTTTGGGTGGACAAACCGATGTTTGTCGCTATCTTCTTGATCGCGGTGCCAACCTCAATGCACGCACCCTCCAAGGAAGTACGGCACTAATGTATGCAGCGGCCTCAGGCAAACTTGACTTGGTGCAAATGCTGATAGAAAGTGGCGCGGACAAACAGGCAAGCGACTTACAGCAACGAACAGCACTGTCTTTTAGTAAAAATGAGACAGTCAAAAACTATCTAAGTTCCCAAGGACTAGTGCAGCCTTAGACTTAACATAAACAGCTTAGATACCACGTCTTGCAGGCCAGTTAAAAGTACCTTAAACTTACTGCTCAGGAGTTGACCTTGCCGCTTGTCACCCACGTCAGTGATTCAGAAAGCAAATCCAATCTCTTGGTTGTTACCTTTTTTGTTCTCTTTGTTGCAATCCTTGCAATCGGTTTTGGCTTGGTTATTTTTCCGAAGCATAGCAAAATTAGTGCGGATAATCCGGTGTCTGGCCTAGTAGACGCTAGCAAAATCAATTTTGGCGACAACCTAGTCTTAAGCCTTGATGCTAATTGGCTCTTCACTGCCAACCGTTTGGTTGATCCAATGCAGCTAAAATTTCCACCGACGAATACTAGGCTTATTGATTCTCTTGATGATATTATAACCCTCCAAGAAAATACCATTTCCTTTTTGGTACCGGGATCGTGGGATGACGTATCTGCGGTTCAACAAACCTTGGGAATAGCAAGTTACGCTCTAAGGCTTGTACTTCCTACCAAAAGACCAGACTTTCTCTCACTTCGTTTTCCGGCTTTAAATGGTGCAAGCATAATTTTCATAAACGGTGAAGCGCGCTACTACAATGGAGTTGTTTCAGAATCCCGCGACAAATACGAAGCGCGTGCTATAGCACGACAAGTAATCATAAAACCAAATAGTGATTTTATTGATATTGTGGTTCATCACGCCAATTTTTCCAGTGTACGTCCGGGTATCCTTGAGGCTCCCGTTTTTGGTGCCAGCGATAAGATTGCTCAGATTGTTACTATAGAAACTGCTTCTACCTTTGCACTGGTTTCCAGCTTGTTGATTCTTGGTATCTACTTGTGCAACTTCTACGCCTTTCGTCGCCGAGAACCTGCAACCTTTATTCTTGGCGTCTTTTCTTTGATAATTGGGGTCAGATCTTTTTTTGTAAACGCCTTTGGACTTGAAGCTGTAGTTACGCTATTGGATTGGGAAACTTTTATGAAGATTCCTTATCTGTGCTACTATCTAGCGATACCGCTCTTTCTGCACTATCTATTTTTTACCTTTCGACAAGAAAGCGCCAAGACGCCCCTCTATATCAGCTATGCAGTAAGTATTTTTTTTGCTGCCTTTACCCTGCTCGGTGACTATCGTATCTACCACTATTTATTGCCCTTTTATCATGTTTTTAATGCTTTGGCAGCTATCTATGCTATTTATATCGTTGCAAGAGCCCTAAGACGCCACCGTCCAGGTTCCACCTTATTTGCACTTAGTTTTTTGGTGCTGCTTATCGCCTTCGCAATCGATATAATCTTGGTCTATCGCGTCATAAACCAAGTTCAATTGTCAGCTCCTGTCTTGCTGTTTTTCTTGCTTGTACAATCGCTTCTTTTAAGTTGGCGCTTTAACGATGACTATGATCGCTCCCAATCCCTATCCTTAGAACTCAAAAAACTAATTGCGCAGCACGATGAGATCCAAGAAAATCTAGAACACACCGTTCTAGATCGAACCAGAGAGTTAACCAAAGCGCTTGAGCTTTCCAACCAGGCCAGTCGTGCAAAGAGTGAGTTTTTGGCCAATATGAGCCACGAAATCCGAACCCCGCTCAATGCGATTATAGGTTTTACTGAGCTACTAGCCGACAATCCTGATGCACAAACTCGTTCTCGGTATCTCGACTTGGTATTATCCGAGGCAAGCAGACTCTTACAGTTAATCAACCAGCTCTTAGACGTTTCCAAGATCGAAGCCAACAAACTCGTCTTGGAGCACCATCCCTTTGATTTACACGAAATGTTTCAGACACTCGCTGCGACTATGCATATACGAACCCAACCGGTTGGACTGGCCTTCTTCCTCCACCTCGACGACAATTTGCCACGCTTTGTTACCGGTGATGCACTGCGCCTGCGGCAGATCTTTGACAATCTACTTGGCAATGCACTCAAGTTTACCGAGCAAGGAAGCATCAGCCTGCATGCCAAACTAATAACTTTTACTGACAAACGACTCGAACTCCAATGCGAAGTTATTGATACCGGTATAGGAATACCCTTGGAACGTCAGGCAGCCGTCTTCGAAAGCTTTCAACAAGCTGACACAAGCATGACGCGCTTGTATGGAGGCTCAGGACTTGGAACCACCATAGCAAAGCGACTGGTTGAAATGATGCACGGCAGCATTAATTTTGAGTCAGCGCCTGGCAAAGGCACCACTTTTAGATTTGTGATTGCCTTAGATTTGTCGTCTCCAGCTAGCGTTCCATCTGGTCATCTCAAAGATCACTTAACCGAACCATGCTGGATCAACAACCCGGTTTGTCTGATAGTAGAAGACTATGAGGTCAATGCTGAAATCACGGCACGTCACCTGCAACATGCCGGTTGGATGGTAAAGGTGTGCAACAACGGCAAAGAAGCTGTAAGTTTGTTTGAACAAGAACATTTTGACCTCGTTCTTATGGACATCCAGATGCCAATTATGGACGGTCTTGAGGCAACTAAAATTCTGCGATCCAAGTATGCTCGCTCGATTCCAATTCTTGGACTGAGTGCAAATGCCTTTGCTGAGGATAGGAAGCGCTGTTTAGAATCAGGCATGAATGGACTCATTCCAAAGCCAACTCGACGCCAATACCTATTAGAAACCTTGGCCCATTTTGTTCCACCTGGATCATACATTGAGAACAGTCTCATTATTCCTGGACCAAACGACAATGGCAGTGCAAGCAGCTCAAACTACCAGTCGCTGCTCCAAGACCTCGGTGGTGACCTATTGGTTTTTCTCACTATTGTCAAAGGTTTTTTAGAGAGCAGCACTGAAAACATTCACACAATGTACACAGCCTTGAGCCATGCAGATGCTAGTACGCTACATAGGCTGGCTCACGCAACCAAGGGTGGTGCACTAAACGTTGGTGCCAGTTCTGTACAAGAACGCGCCAGAGTTCTTGAGCAAAGCGCCAAAAAAGGAAACCTCGACATTTGCAAGGAGCAGCTTTCTCAACTAGAGGAAAGCCTCAATGAACTTAGAGACGTTTGGGGATTATGACAGCTAGACCCCGGGTGCTATTTGACGGTCGTTGTCTCCAGATTATTCCAAAACAGCATTATTGCGAATAGAAAGCATACGCAATGCATCATCGAGTAACACCAACTGGGTAATCATGGTTCTAAACAAGCTATAGTGTGTGCCAGCATCAAAACGTTGCACCTTGGCAAGTAACTCTTGGTCAAGACCAACCAAACGAGCATTTTCTCCTTGCGCAAGCGCGCTGTATTTTCTGTACGGGCTGTCTACTATTCTTGAGTAGCCAAAAAAATCTCCGGGACCAAACTCAAACAGAGTCAGATCCTGATCACTGCTTTTGAGCCCAACCTTGATACTTCCTTCTATTACTATGTAGGACTGACCATCATTGCGGTCGCCCTGAGAAAAAACTGGCTTACCTGAGCCGATTAAGATACTACGTGAATGATTGAGCATTTCGGGTATTCGCAAACATTTTTTTCTATTTTCCAAAATTATGGGCACGAGTTGAGGATCAACAATTAGAGGCCTATCAATTGCAAATCGTACTAGGAGTGATAGTACTTTTTCGATCCTTTGTATGGCACAATCGCTTAGCTGATCCAAAAAACCAAAAGATTTTTCTATTAGAGCAAGAAACTGCTGCTCCTTGATAAAAGCGACAGTAGTTCCGTCCATACTTGCTACAACGCTCGCCAAGCGCGGGCGATCCAAAACCAGGGCTGTTTCGCCAAAGAACTGCCCTACTTTGATAAAACCCAAAAGTGCCCGAGCGCCAGGAATGTCCTGAACCACTTTAGCCTCTCCTGCTAAGAGAAATGCCAGACCCTCAGTGGCAAGCGCACCTTCTTCTACGATGGTCTGCCCTTGAGAGTAGTGAAGTACAGTCGACTCATGTGCCAAAAGTGTTGCTAGTTCTAGTCGATCCATAAGTCTCAGTCTCGTACCTTGCTCAGGACCCGTCAAGCAAGTAACTATTGTTGTTTCTGGCTACTATTTGACCAGATCCTTAAGTGTTTGGATTGCTTTTGCAAGTCGTCTTGTTGTTTTCTCCAGACCAAGCAACCTAATGCTTGGCATAAGGGGCGGGCTAGCACTGGTCCCCGTCAAAACCAAGCGTAACGGCATCAATAGCTGGCCAAGTTTTAAACCCCAGTCTTGGGCAAGTTGGTGAAAATGCGCCTCATTTTGCTCGTCGCTTCGATCCAAAAATCCAACAAAGGCCGTTTGTGCCTTTTCCAAAATCGCACATACGTCGGCCGTATTCTGTTTTTTGGGTACAATTAGCTCTGGTTTGGATAAATCTGGTTCTGCAAAAAGAAAACCCAAGACTATTGGTGCATCACTTAGTTTGTGCAAACGATCACGCGCAATAGGCAATGCTTGGCTCAATAGTATCGCGTGTTCAGTAAGATTTCCCGCAAACAAGCCAGCTTTCTGCATTTCTGGTACTATCAAGTGACACAGTCGCTCATGGTCGAGGCTTCGCAGATAGTGCGCGTTAAACCAATCGAGTTTTTGATAGTCAAAACTAGCGGGGCTTTTCGATAGTTTTTCCAAAGTAAAGAGTTTTTCCAAATCTTGTTTTTCAAAAAGCTCTCGTTCACCATCAAAACTCCAACCTAAGAGTGTAATATAATTGATGATTGCTTCGGGCAGGTAACCGGCCAACCTAAAGTCTTGTGCGCTGGTAGAACCATGACGTTTAGACAGTTTGTGACCATCTGAGCCCATAATCATTGACAAATGGCAATAGATGGGGGCCTGCCAGGCAAATGCCTCAAAAATCTGGACATGTAAAGGCGCTGACGGTAGCCACTCTTGGCCTCTAAGAACATGACTTGTCTGCATAAAATGATCATCAACAACGTGCGCCAAATGGTAGGTCGGAAAGCCGTCACTTTTGAGAATCACCGGATCAGGGTTAATGTTTTTGTTGGGCCACGCCACCTCGCCCAAAAGAATATCGTTGACCATTGTCTCACCAAGCAAAGCGCCTTTGAACCTAATCACATGTTTCTCACCGCTTGCTATCCTGCCAGCCGCCACATTTGGATCAAGATCCCTACAGCGTCGGTCGTAACCAGTAGATGCGCCTCCGTCAGCAGTTTGTTGCTCACGCATACGTTCCAAGTCTTCGGAACTACAGAAACAAGCATATGCTTTATCGTCGTTGACCAGTTTTTGGGAGTGCGTCTTATAGAGCTCTACTCGTTGAGACTGGACATATGGTCCAAATTCGCCACCCTCTCGTGGACCTTCATCCAGTTCGATACCAAGCCAAGCAAGGGTCTCATATATATCCTCAACCGCCCGATCGTCATAACGCGACTGATCAGTATCCTCAATACGTAGAAAAAACTCTCCACCGCTGGCCTTGGCAAAAAAATAGTTAAATAGTGCGGTTCTTACGCCACCAATATGTTGAAGACCAGTGGGCGAAGGTGCGTAGCGTACTCGTGTTTTCATAAGTGCTCATTATAGGCGTAAGAAAGTATTCTCGCAACCTTGGACAGTTGACTTGTTTAAGCAAGCAACGTAGCATTCCAAAAAAAAAGGAACCTGCTACATGGATGTCTATAGTTGGATTGCCATCATTGCTTTTGTTACGGTTTTTATCCTTATTTCTTTTGAATTGATCAACAAAGCCATTGCTTCATTGGCTGGCGCCGCCTTATTTATGATTTTGGGCATAGTTAAACCTGATCAAGGCTATCACGCCATAGACTGGAGTGTAGTTATTTTTCTGGTCAGTATGATGATTTTGGTGTCCTTAACCAAACGCAGCGGAGTCTTTGAGTTTATTGCCATCAAAACTGCCAAGTTTTCCAAGGGCGACCCAATCCGTATTTTGGTACTTATGTCTGTCATCACTGCGCTATCTGCCTCGTTGCTTGGTACAGTTGCAACTGTCTTGATATTGAGTCCCGTGTTTATTCTGATAGCCGTAGAACTTGCCATCAGTCCCGTTCCTTTTTTGATTGTAATGGCCCTGTGTGCCAACTTAGGAGGCGCCGCAACGTTGATTGGCGACCCAACAAGTATATTGATTGGTAGCTCTGCCAAGTTTGGATTTTTAGAGTTTGTACTCAACAATGGTTTTTTTATGCTCATTTTGCTTGCTGTCATCCTATTCATTTTGAGCAAATTCTTTAAGAAAAAGATGGTAGTTTCTAACGAACGCAAGGCTCGCATAATGGAGTTTAATACCACACGCATCATTCGCGACAAGCCACTCTTGATAAAATGTTTGATAACTTTAGCAATAGTCGTTTTGGGCTTTGTTTTTGGCGCTTATGTTGGCCTACAAGCACCTTTGGTTGCCCTCTGTGGTTGTTTGCTGCTTTTGCTTGCCAGCGAGCGCCATGACATAGACAAAGTTCTACTCGAAGTAGAATGGTCTACGATACTTTTTTTCGTCGGGCTTTTTATCATGGTGCTAGGTTTAGAAAATCTGGGCCTAATAGACAAGCTGGCCACCATTGTAATCCAGTTAACTGGTGGCAATTTGCTTTTAACGGCCATATTGATAATTTGGGTATCTGCTGTTGCTTCTGCTTTTGTTGACAACATCCCCTACGTTATTGCTATGATACCGCTGATAGAAAATTTAAGCCGTGCCTATGGAACAAGTGAAGTGGCACCCTTGTGGTGGGCCTTGAGCCTTGGCGCAGTTCTAGGTGGCAACGCTACTCTAATTGGCGCAAGTGCCAACGTGGTTACGGCCGGCATTGCGGGCAAGAGTGGTATTCCGATTAGTTTTGCGAGCTTTGCGCGCCTTGCTGTTCCGTTGGCGTTGGTCAGTTTAGTCTTGGCAACTGGGTATATTTATATTAGGTATTTTTTGCTTCGATAAAATGTCAATTGAACTTAGCTGTGGTTAAAATCATTTTGACAAACGGGCCAGTAGACTGCTATATGCATCACACCATCGCACAGCCGACAACAAATTCCATCGACGCTCTGTATAGTCAGGAAAAGTCAGACCTTTTGCCACGAGAAAAAGCTCTAGCATTAGGTATTGACCAACTAAATGATCTGGAACTCTTGCAAAGTATCCTAGGTGCAGGAATCAAAGGGCGGCCGGTCCAAGAATTGGCTCGCCAAGTGCTAAGCTACTTGAGTCACGAACCCAATGGACCTTCGCTAGAAAGACTTTGTCAGTTGCAAGGCATAGGCAGCGCTAAGGCAATTCTCATCTGTTCCGCAGTTGAGCTGTGTCGGAGACTCTATTTTCCGCGAAAAACTCGTATACAAAAACCAGAAGATGTTTGGCAAAACGTACGCCACTTTGCCGACCGCGAGCAAGAACATTTTTTATGTCTGACCTTAAACGGTGCGCACGAACTAATTAAAGTGTGTATTGTAACAGTTGGACTTGTGAACAAAACCATGGTACATCCGCGCGAGGTATTTGCCCCCGCAATTATAGACAGGGCAACCTCGCTAATGGTTGCTCACAACCACCCTTCCGGCAACTTAGAACCAAGCGCCGAGGACATTGCAGTAACCAATCGTTTGCGAATGGCAGGGGAAACTTTGGGGATTCAACTACTCGACCACCTTATTTTCTCCAAAACCGCCTATCTTTCCTTTAAAGAACGAGAACTACTTTAAGGTAAAATCTATCACCGTCACTGGTCCATCCGATGTGGTCTTGATTCCTTGGGCCTGCAAAGGCTACAATGCTGAGGACTTCTAGACAGCGACCTAAAAATCTGCAGTTTAGTTGGGTAATGTGAAAGACAGGAACGAGGTTGCAATGTCAGATTTAAGAGTACGTTCGGTTGGCGAAGAAGACTTGGGGACTATTTTTGACAATGATGTTGAGTTTGACGGCGAAATGCTGCTCGAACTGCCTATTCTAATTCATGGTAAAATCAAAGGTTCCATAAAGAGCTCCAGTGACGTTTTTATCGGCGAAGGATCAACCCTAGAAGCCGAAGTCGTAGCCCGCCGAATTAGTATCAAAGGCAAAGCAAATACAAACATGCGCGCGAGTGAGAGAATTGAGTTGTTTCGCACGGCCCGGATTCAGGGCAGTCTTCATACTCCAGAATTAATAGTACAAAGCGGCGCCCGCTTCAGCGGCCCATGCACCATGCCAATGGGCGATGATGCAACAGGAGACGATGCCAAATGAAATTGACCAAATTTTCCTTAGTGATTCAAACAACTGCTTTTATAGCATTGTTTGCGGTGTGGCAACCTTTGCTTGGCGCACAGGAAGGCAATGCAAACAGCACCAGCACGGTACAATTGAGCTCGTCAACAACTGTCGCATCTCTTAGATCCAGAAATGAAGACGCGCTTATTGCCTACCGCAATCGTGATTTCCAGTCCGCTATCTCGATTACTCTCAAGGAAATTCAACAAAGTCCATCCAATCTAGACAGTTATGCAGTTCTTGGTTGGAGTCTTAACGCGCTTAAACGTTATGACGAAGCTATTCGTTACACTCAACAAGGGCGTGCTTATGGCTCTAACGACCAAAGATTAATTGGTATTATGGCTGAAGCCCATTTTGCCTTGGGCAATGATGTAAATGCAATTGCCTTTTTCCAAACCTATATTGCAATTATTGGCCGTATCCCTGGTTATGATACAAGATACATTCGCGACGCTTACCGGGATTTAGCAGAAGTTTTTATCCGTAACGGCGAACTACATCACGCAGACATAGCCTTAAGTTCTTCAATTGCTTGGAACCGCGGTAGCTCAGCGCTTGACCCAGTTAGACTGAGTAGGCTTTGGTCCAGACTTGGCTACGTTAGGGAACTACTCAAGGATCTTGTCCAAGCGCGAACCGCTTGGGAACAGGCTCGACGTCTGGATCCAGCGATGACAGAAGCCCAACAAGCACTAGTTAGGTTACAAGGCAGTACAAATCCCTAGTTTTTTTTGTTCTAGAAATGGAATCTTTGCTCATTTAGTACTATGATGGTAGAACGATTGGTTCCAATAGATAATTTGGAAACAACACACGGAGGTATACATGAGTAAAATACTTGGTCTATTAACGTTTCTTGTTTTAACAACAGGTCTCGTAAGTGCACAAGAAGACATCTTTAAGCCAGCAAACCCCATAACCATGGGTCGTGGTGGGGCCTTTACCGCTGACGGAGAAGGATACAATGCATTCTTTTATAATCCTGCCGGTTTTAATCGCAAATCGGAGTTCTCCTTCTCGGTTAATGGCTATGGGATAATTGACAATAAGATTATTAAGATTATTTTTTCGACTATTGGCGGGGCTAACCCCTTGGCAGGAGGAGATTCGGGCAATCCGGCGGACGCCTTGGCCGGACTGGGTATCACCATTGATGAAACTCAAATTACTGAGCTTGAGACATTCGTGACTGACGTTAACACTAATGCACCGAACGCCTTTGGAGATGCCCTTGTGAGTTTGGGCGCGAGCAATCCAGAACTTCAGGCTTTGCTTCCCAGCGATCCAAGCACACTTAGCAATGAACAAGCAATTGCACTTTTGATCCAAACCACCAGTGACCCTCAAGAACTGGGTACTTTGATCGACAGCTACATTGCTGCAGTTGCTGCTGCGTCGGGGGAAACACCCGGAGCTTCTCTTGCTAACATTGGAACAGATCTCGTTGCATCCCTAGAAAACGCCTTCCCCTCTGGGAACATTAACGGTGGCGTTTCACTTGGTCTAGGTTATGTAGGCAACGGATTTGGTATCGGTCTTTTTGCTAATGCCGAGGTTGGTGTCTATACACCAGAAGGCAAAAGCATACTTTCGGCACAGGGCATTATAACCAATACTATTACTCTTGCCGGCGGTGCAGCGTTTGAACTTGCAAAGGGTTTGGACATTGGCTTTTTGATTAGACCAACCATCCTTGGATATACTAGTATTGACCCACTCGATATTCTACTTCCTCTGCTACAAGGTGGTGAAGTTTCAGCTGACTTAAACTCGCTATTAAATGGTGGGGTCTATCAAGGCTTTTATCTTGGCCTAGACGTAGGTGTATTGTGGGATGTCATAGACGGAGTTACACTCGGAGCAACGCTCAAGGATATTATTCCATACCAAGTAAGCTACACAAAGTTTGACACCATTGATGAATATCTCGCTAACTTTGGAAATGTTGGCAGTGGCCTAGCAGCTGGTATTGATTTGGCCAGTCTATATCAAGTTCCTCCACTTAAACTAAACGTAGGCATCATGTGGGCACCCCAGATGGGTGATATCAACAAAATCATTAGTCCAAAATTTAACCTAGACCTTCTGGACCTGTTTGGCTTTATTCGTTATTTGGATGAAACTGGTACCCCGCCTTTGGCATTGGTTGGCAAGGACTATGACTTTCTCAATTTTGTTAACTTGGGTGCCGAGATTAAGTTCTTTGAAATACTTAGTGCTCGGGCTGGTTACTACAGCAAGTCCTTAACCTTGGGAATAGGTGCGCATCTCTTGTTCTTGGACATTAACGCAGCCTTTGCCTTTAAGAACCCTAAAGAAGTAAATGGTGAGTTCCAGTTTACTGATGTAGGCGGTAGTCTTGAAGTTGCAATTAGGTTCTAGTCTTTCAACGATTAGTTTACTTTCTTGATCAAAAAAAAGCTGTCCAGTATACTGGGCAGCTTTTTTTATGGTACTGACTTGCCACGGATGGCTGTAAAGAGCTTGTACCAATCTTCTCGGCTGATAGCAACTGAACTTGCCTGGCTAGAAAGTTCTATTCGTTCTAGCTGAGTGCTTCCAATTACTGGCAAAATTTTTGCTGGGTGCTTCATCAGCCAAGCCAGAACAATCGCTTCTTTACTCGTTTCATAAACAAGTGCCATTTCAGCAACTACGGCAGCGCATCTATCCAATTGAGGGTCTTGACCACTGAGTTGCCTGCCGCTGAGTCTACCTTGGGCAAGCGCCCCCCAAGCTTGCAGACTTATGCCGTGCAGCTGACAGTAGTTGATTGTATCATTGATGCAAGCGAGTGGACGGGAGCTAGGCTGATTTACGAGTATTCCACCTTCGACAAAATCGTGATGAACCAAGCTTAGTTCCAGTTGATTGCTAACAAGTTTCTGTCCAAGTGCGCTTTGCAAGAGTTGAATCTGAGAGGCAGAAAAGTTGCTCACGCCAAAATATCTCACTAAACCATGCCTAGAAAGGCTATCCAAGACTTCTGCGAGCTCAAAAATATCCATCAGTGGATCCGGCCTGTGCAACAATAAAATGTCTAGGTACTGACACTGCAGCCGCCCGAGGCTTCCCAATACCGAAGCCTCAATGTGCTCTCTAGAAAAATCGTAGCGGCCAACCCCAACACTTTCTGCTGATCCAGCTTGGCGAATACCACACTTACTTTGAATCACTAGGTCTTTTCTCAAGCTCCAGTTTTTGGCCAAAAAATTTCCAAATAGCTGTTCTGGCCGACCACCGGCATAGATGTCTGCGTGGTCAAAAAAGCTAAACCCGCATTCTAATGCTTTTAGAATAACTAACTCGGCCTTTTGAGTTTGTTGCTCAAAGCTTGCTTGACTATGCCATGCTCCGGCCAGTCCCATACAGCCAAAAATTAGCCTGGAAACACTAAGATCTGTATTTGGTAAACTTAAATACTCCATCTTGATCCTTTTGGCACTTACAAAATATTTTTGTGGAGAGCCTCAATAGCAGCGTTTAAGGCTGATTGGGCAACTACCAACGACAAGTTGATGTCGCTGGCGCCCATGGTTATCAGTCTTACTGGGATTGCTTGCAAAGCACTAAAAACTTTTAGCAGGAAATCGTTACTTGAGTATAGATTGCGGCCAACAACCGAAACTATCGCAAGCTCAGATTCTATGCTTAGTTCAGAGAATTTTTCCAAATCATGTTTTAACGACTTAATGTGCTGTAGATTGTCTACCGTTACTGAAACACAAACCTCGCTAGTGGCAATCAAGTCAACGCTTACTTTGTACTTTTCAAAGACCGAAAAGATGGAATCCAAAAACCCCGAGGCATTTAGCATACGTGTTGATCTAACGGTAATTAAGGTAATGTTCTTCTTGCCAGCAATGGCGAGCGGACCTTGTCTTTGACTATCTTGATCCTTATCCGAAGAAATGCAGGTTCCACTAAGCTGCGGTCGGTGCGTGTTCTTAACCCAGACCGGAATGCCAAGCTCAACCGCTGGAACAATGGTAGACGGGTGAATAACCTTGGCCCCAAAAAAAGCGAGTTCAGCGGCTTCGCCATAGCTGATTTCCGGCAAGACTCTTGCATGAGAAATTATCCTTGGGTCAGTAGTCATTATTCCGTCAACATCAGTCCAAATTTCTACTGATTCTGCCGCAAGAGCAGCTCCAATAATTGTTGCAGAATAGTCACTGCCACCTCGACCCAAAGTAGTCGTTACTCCATGCTCAGTACTGCCCAAGAAGCCTTGAGTTATAATAAGGTGTCCCGGTTTGGAAACGACTTTTTGGCGAATTAAGGGATAGCTGAGGTCTTTTTTGAGTTGGGCGCAACCAAACTGATCATCGGTTTTTATAAACTCGCGGGCATCCAAAAGACTGACGGAAATACCTTTTGCCCTAGCTCGGTAGTAGAGAAGCAAAGTTGATAGACGCTCGCCCAACGACAATAGCATATCATAACTTCTGGCACTCACTTCTCTAATTAGACACAATCCTTTGACCATGGCGCTTAGGTCCGTCGTGAGTTTTCTTAGTGCAGAAGTACAGTCCCCAAGCAGCTGATCATGCTTGTCTAACAGCTCTCTCGCGACTTTGAGGTGAGATTCTTCTATGCCTAACAAAAGGTCTTGCGCTTCTGCAAGGTTTCCCGCATTGGCATACTTACTAACCGAGACCAGTTTGTCGGTGACGGTGGTCATCGCGCTAGAAACCAAGACTGGAGATTTTGACAATACCGACTGAGCAATGTTGAGGGTTTTTTCAATCATGTCGGCATTGCCAACACTCGTCCCACCAAATTTTAAGACTAACATAGCAGCAATACTTATACCATGTTTGCATGATCGTCAATTACCATGGCTTTTGGAATGGTTGCAAACCGACTTGTCTGTCTTTATACTGTCGACATGAATAAAGCTTTTGCTCAATCAGTCACCAAAGCAGTTTCATGCATCCGCAAGCATACTGATTGTGTGCCACAAGTTGGCTTGATTCTGGGCTCAGGAATGTCTCATGTTGCTCAAGCATTGGGTGGAACCGAGATATCATTTTCCAAGATCAAAGGATTCCCAAACACCAGTGTAGTTGGTCATCAAGCAGCTTTGGTCATTAGTCAAGAATGCGCTATTATGGCGGGTAGATTTCATTACTATGAGGGGCATCAGCTTGAGACCGTTGTAAAACCCGTTGCCGTTTTAGCGAGTCTGGGCGTTAAAACTTTAGTAATAACCAACGCTGCTGGTGGCATAAGGGCTGATTTACAACCAGGCGACCTTGCCTTGATTGAGGATCACATCAATTTACAAGGGAACAACCCGTTTATTGGACCCCATGATCCACAATGGGGGCCGCGTTTTCCCGATATGTCAGAGGTCTATAGCTCTCGACTTCGCAAGCTCTGCGTCAAGCTCGATCCTAAGCTCAAATCAGGCATCTATGCCGCCTTAAGTGGACCAAGTTATGAAACGCCAGCTGAAATTCGCATGTTAAAAACAATGGGGGCTGACTTAGTGGGCATGTCAACAGTTCCTGAAGCATTGTTCGCCAAGTCGCTCGGCTTAGAAGTAATCGGAATATCCCTTGTGACTAATGCTGCGGCTGGTTTAAGTGACAAAACACTAAACCATGACGAAGTGATTCAAGTAGGAAAAACTGCCGAAGCCCGGCTTATAGTCCTGATTGCATCCTTAATTAGAGCTTTAAATAGTCGAGCACTTTAGATGCCCAAAAATTTCCCCAAAAAGAAGGCCGATGTTTTTGAAGGCGTCCAACTAAGCACCAGAGTGGCATCAGAGGCTGTCGAAAGAATGCGAGAGATTCTCAAAGATCATCAAGGACACGAAGTGCTTTTTGTTTGTGAGCTTGATACGGATGGCAAAGTCAAGTCGGTCATTGACCTTGCTCATGGAAGTCCAGGTATGGTACCGGTACCTCGCAAACAAGTCAGTTGCGGACAAGTAATTATCCACAACCATCCTTCTGGCTCGATCAGACCTTCCGATGCCGATGTCCGACTTTCTGCCCAGCTTGCCGATGAAGGAATTGGAAGCTGGGTTGTGGATAGTGATTTAAAAAGACTGTGTGTAATTGTGGAAGCCTATCGAGACAGTACGGTACTCTTAGACGAGGACAAGCTCGCAGCAATGATTGACTCAGGTGGCGCCTTATCTCGTCTGGAGCAGCATTTTGAACCCCGGTCTGGGCAAATATCCATGTTACGTACGGTGGTTAAAGCATTTAACCAAGAAACCCTTGCCATTATCGAGGCGGGTACTGGTATTGGAAAAACGTTTGCTTATCTTTTACCTGCCGCCTCTTGGGCTTTGCAAAACAATGAGCGCATTGTCATTAGCACTGCCACCATAAACCTCCAGCAACAAATAATTGATAAGGACATTCCCTTGATTTCAAAGGTCCTAGGTAGCGAGATTAAAGCAGTCTTGGCTAAGGGTCGAGGAAACTATCTTTGCAAAAAACGATTGCATGAGGCGATTGATGAAGAAGGTCTTCTGCTTGATCCCCAAGACGAACTTAGTCACATTGCCCAATGGGCTACAACTAGCAAAGACGGTTCCAAAAGCGATTTTGCTCAACTACCAAGCGAAGGTGTTTGGAATAGAATAAACGCTGATGCTGACAACTGTAGTGGCCTATTGTGTACCTACAGAGACGAGTGCTTCTTTTTTAAGGCTCGTCGCGAGGCAGCTAGTGCCAACATTGTAGTCGCCAATCATCATCTTCTATTTGCCGATGCTGCGATGAGGGCGCAAGGATTAGGTTTTGATGGCACGGTAGTCTTACCTTCTTTTCAAAGACTCGTCCTAGACGAAGCCCACAATATTGAACAAGGAGCCACCAACTTTTTTGCGCTAACGCTCAACAAGTGGATGGTGCTAAAATATTCAAATTTAATTCTTAGGCGCAGACGTGGCAGGAACTTTGGTATTCTCGCCCAACTTAATGCTTCCTTACCACAAGACAGCGTCAAAACACTTAACCTAGACCAGATAGAAATGCAACTTTTGGCATGCAAAGAAGCTACGTTTTCCTTTGACCAAGAAGCTATCGATATTCTTGGCGGGCAGAATACGATTCGCATAAACCTGCAAACTCAAGCACTTCTGGGCAAGTTTATGGTCACAGTTACTCACCTCAACAACAAGTTGCTCCAACTGGTTGAAATACTACAAAATTTGCTTACAGAGATTGAGGACCTGCAACTTAGTGGCGAATTGCCAGGTTTCATAGATCTTCAAACTATGATCCGTCGCATCTCAAGCCTTTGCAAAACCTGTCAGACTTTTAGCAGTTTTGAAACACAAAATGACAAGGTTTTGTGGATCGAACGAGAGCGCCTTTCATCAGGGGAAAATTTCGCTCACTTGATAGCCTGCCCTCTCGACATCGCTCCACGACTTCGCGAGGCATTGTTTAAACCCTACGCAAGCATAGTGCTCACCAGCGCCACCTTAACAACGAACAATCGTTTTGATTGGTGGGCGCAACGACTTGGCCTAAGAGAAGCAAAAACCATCGCTGGTCCGACTCTTCAAGCGCCGCCCGATGAATGGTCAGGCTACGATAGTTCTTGGTACGGTTTTGACCAACAAAGCCAGTGGAAGGAAGAAAAGAAGGCAACAGTTAGTGATCCCCACGCACTAGAAAGCTTACAACTGCCATACATCGACAGGTCAGCCTTTCGCATCAGGGTTCAATCACCCTTCGACTACCTAAATCGAGTGCTATTGGCGATACCGGACGATGCCCCCGACCCTGCTTCCGAAAATTATCAAAACTATCTAAGTAGCTTTATCGTTAAGGGTCTACGCATCTCTGGTGGACACGCCTTAGTTTTGTTCACCTCATATGACATGCTGAGTAAAACTTGGGAGCAAGTAAAAAAGCAACTAGAAGGAAGTAATGTAACTCTGTTTAAACAGGGTGATATGGAACGATCCCGCCTGCTCAGTCAGTTTACTCTTGATATCAGCAGTTGTTTGTTTGCAACCGAAAGCTTTTGGGAGGGGGTCGACAGTCCGGGGCAAACACTGCAAGTGGTGATACTATGCCGTCTGCCTTTTAAAGTCCCAAGTGAACCGCTTCAGATAGCTCGTAGTGAAACAATTGCTGCCAATGGCGGAAACCCATTTACTGAGCTTTCGGTCCCTGAAGCGGTTATGAAGTTTCGTCAGGGTTTTGGGCGCCTTATGCGTCGCACAGAAGACTTTGGAATAGTCTTGGTGCCAGACCGGCGCATAGTGAGCAAATCATATGGAAAGACTTTTCTTAATAGTCTGCCACCTTGCGGCAAGATAGTTGCCTCAACTGATGTAATTTTTGAAGAAATGCAGCGATTTCTTACCAGAATGCGTACGACATAAAAAAAGCTACCCTAGAATCACTTCTATGGTAGCTACGCGCCACAACACCTTCTTAGGACTGATGACCAAAGAATTATTGGATGATGGCAATCAATTCAGAAAAACGAACAACCAGATGTTCATCGGCTTCTATTTTAACAGCAGTGCCCACGTACTTGTCATACATAACACGATCGCCAGCTTTTACTTTGATAGTTTCGTCATCGCCAATTGCGACGACGGTTGCTACCTGTGTCTTTTCTTGGGCATTTTGTGGAATAAAAAGTCCACCCTTTGTCTTTTCTTCGGCGGCCTCGACTTTTATCAAGACTCGATCGCCAAGTGGCTGAAGTTTCATGAAAACCTCCTTATTTAGAGTTTGTCAAAAATAGGTATTTATTAACTTGTTTAATATATGGACAAGATCGACCAAGGTCAAGGAAAATCGTAAGCCATTTCGCCTGCAAGCAAAGCAATATTGATTAAAATGGGTCATAATGACGCGGCTTACTTAGCGCCAGCATTGGTTGCGACATTCTGACCCACATAGCTCGATCTTAAACATCAATTCTACTTTTCTGACCCATTTTGTGAAAATTTCTTAACTCAGAACTGATTTTTTTTAACTATTCTGTTCAAAACCGCTTGATTTCAACTTGTCAGAAAACACTCATTTCTTTTTATTTTTCACCCTTTTCATTATATCAAAAGGAATTAATTGATCCCCCAAGTTTAATTTGGATACAGAAAATTTTCTTGGCACGAGTATTGCATTATAGCAAGTGGAGGATTTCATGAGCACTTATCAAAAACCCATTTCACAGTACAGAAACGACACGGTTGATTCAGAGAATGTTATTTCAATGTATCTAAAAGAAATTAATAGAATACCGCTTCTCACCCGACAGGAAGAAGACACCTGCGCAAGAGCAGCAGCCAAGGGCGATCAAAATGCAAAACACAAGCTTGTTCAGTCTAATTTACGCTTTGTTGTAAATGTAGCAAAAAAATACCAAAACCAAGGTCTTCCACTTTCTGATTTAATTAGTGAAGGAAATATTGGACTAATGAATGCCATCGACCGCTATGATGTCGACAAGGGCTACCACTTTATTTCCTATGCGGTCTGGTGGATACGGCAGTCAATCCTCAAAGCAGTATGTGAAAAGTCACGTATGATTCGCTTGCCACTCAACCGAGCTAATGAGTTGGTCCAGATAGAAAAAGCACGGAAGGCCATCTATGGAACAAGAAATGACAACGCAGAGCTTGAGCAGATTGCACAGCTGCTCAACATGGACAAAGATCATGTTTCTGACCTAATCAACATCAGCCGAGATCACATTTCTTTGGACACGCCAGTATATACCGACAGAGACTCTAGTTTCCTTGGTGACTTTATAGAAGATATTGATCGCATTAGTCCGGAAGAAGAACTTATCAACCAAGGTCTTCGCAACGACATCAATGAAATACTGGATACGCTCTCCCAAAAAGAGTCAGAAATCTTACAATCTAGGTTTGGACTCAATGGACGCAAGGCGATGTCGTTGAAAGAAATTGGGGACCAATACTCACTTACCAAGGAACGCATACGTCAGATTGAGAAGAAGGCCATAAAGCGCTTGCAGCATCCACAGCGGGCAAGAATTCTTGAATCTTACATTGCGTGATTGACATTTTTACCCCTCATCTGTTATATTCAGGCCCACAAAAGTGGGCTGCTAGCTCAGCTGGTAGAGCATTGCCCTTTTAAGGCACGGGTCACTGGTTCGAATCCAGTGCAGCTCAATAACCTTTTTTAGGTTCACGTCTCCTTCGTCTAGTGGTTAGGACAGCGGGTTTTCATCCCGCCAACAGGGGTTCGACTCCCCTAGGAGATGAGTGTAATAGTTCTGGCCGTTGGACGGTTTTGACCGGAGACTACGGTGTCATGTCTCCTTCGTCTAGTGGTTAGGACAGCGGGTTTTCATCCCGCCAACAGGGGTTCGACTCCCCTAGGAGATGAAAAAAGCTGTTGTGGAATACCACAACAGCTTTTTTATTTTCCATAGGTCGTTGGGATGGCTTTTAGAACCAGAAACGAAGTCCTACTGCACCTTGGATATTGAAGCCAAAATCAGCCTGATTGCTAACCACAATGCCAAGTGCCGGAGCTATTTCAGCAAAGAGTTCAAACCATCTGGTAATAAATAACTGCAAACCAAGTGGCAGACGTGCTCCGATAGCAAATTGAGCAGGATCACCAGTCACAATGGCTGCATAGGCACCTAAGCCAACGAAACCTTCTAGCGGTCCAACAACTACACCTTGGATGAGCCACCAGTCAGCAATGAGTCCAATGCTAACATTATTGCCACCTAGGTTACCGACACCAATTCCCAACAAGGGAGCGTTGTCTAGTTTTAGTGACAACATGACGTTATTTCCTGGCAAATTTCCCCAGAAAGGCAGACCAGCTTCGACGCCGATGCCCACTGCAAAGACGCTACCGCAGCCAATTACGGCTATCAGAACCAACAAAACCACAATCTTCTTCATAGATCCTCCTAATTGTGTGAAAAGTTAATCAACTAATCTAAGAATTGCAAGCTTATACGCTGCTGCTTGATTCTCGCACTTAGTCCGGTTACTATTGAATCTGCGGGGGTTTTTACTGATGAGGGTTGTTATTGTTGGTTACGGACGTATGGGAAAGGAAGTGGAAGCTATTTGCTTGGAGCGCGGTCATACTATAGTTTGTCGTGTCGATACTTCTGAGAGCCTTGCGGACGTAAAATTTTTAAACGAAGCCACTTTAGATGGGATTGACGGCGTGATTGAGTTCTCCTTGGCGGATGCGGTTTTAGATCATGCAAAACTATATGCTCAAACAGGAACAAAGGCCGTAATCGGCACAACGGGCTGGGAATCACAAAAGCATCAAGTCGAGTCCTTAATCAAATCAAGTAAAGCAGCGCTCTTGCACGGCTCTAACTTTTCTATTGGCGCCCATATAATGTTTAAGCTTTCAGCAATGGCCGCTTCCTTAATTAAGGACCTTAGTGATTATGATATTGCTGTCCATGAGGTTCATCACAACAAGAAAGTTGACAGCCCTTCTGGAACTGCCCTAAGCATAGCGGAACGCATCATTGAAAAGCTTCCAAGAAAAAAAGTAGTGCAATCAAACAGCCTCAATCGGCCAATTGCTCCTGAAGAGCTACATGTGTCGTCTGCACGACTGGGTTCCATAGCCGGGATTCATACGGTTCTTTTGGATAGCGCAGCCGATAGCATAGAAATTACTCACACTGCACGTTCAAGAAGGGGCTTGGCATTAGGCTCAGTTCTTGCCCTTGAGTGGTTGCAAGGCAAACAAGGATTCTTCCGTGTAGAAGACTTTATTGATGAAAAACTTGGACTTGGCAATTGAGGAGTATCTATGTTTGAAGGAATATATACCGCGCTCGTTACCCCTTTTAATACAAACGGCAGTATTGATGAAGCTGCCCTAAAGGCCTTGGTCGACGAACAGATAGAAGCAGGCATTAAAGGCTTGGTACCGGTCGGCAGCACTGGCGAGAGTCCAACCGTGAGTCATCTAGAAAACGTTAGAGTGGTGGAACTTGTAGTCAAACAAGCTGCCGGCAGGGTGCCTGTTGTAGCGGGTACAGGCTCAAATAGCACGGCCGAAGCAATAGAAATGACCAAGGCTGCGCATAGCTTGGGGGCAAGCGCTAGCTTGCAGGTTGCCCCCTACTATAACAAACCAAATGCGGAAGGTTTTTACCGCCACTTCTCAAGCATTGCCGAAGCGGTTGATCTTCCACTCGTGGTCTATAACATACCTGGTCGAACGGGCAAGAACGTTGAAACCGCGACAATCCTCAAACTTGCCCAACACCAAAATATAGTTGCCGTAAAAGAATGCAGTGGCAATTTGGATCAAGTTATGGATCTCATTAACTTAGCTCCCAAGGATTTTTCTATCATTTGTGGTGACGACAATATGGCAATTGTCTATTTTGGACTTGGCGCCAAGGGTTTGATATCAGTCGCCAGCCACTTAGTAGCCCGGCACTTAGTTGAGCTTTATGACCTTGTAAGTAGCGGCAAGCATAGTCAGGCTTTGGCGCTGCACTACAAATTGTTACCTTTGTTCCGTTCTATGTTTATTGACACCAACCCTATTCCTCTCAAGTATGCTCTTTCACAACTGGGTAAGATTAAAGAAGTTTATCGACTCCCACTTTGCGAGATGACCGTTGACCTAAAACACCAGATGAACAAGACACTTAGTGACTTTGGCTTGCTGTAATTCACAGCAAGCGTGCCCAAGCCAAAAACTCATCGGGAGAGACAGTCTCAGCCCTTCTTTTTAGGTCAATACCAAGCAAAGAAGCAGAGTCTCGTACTGAATCCATGCCTGGATACTTTGCTAGGCTACTTGATTTGAGGTTGTTCTCGAGTGTTTTTCGACGAGAAACAAAGCTTGATCTAACTAGTGAACCAAAAGAAGACGGAAAGTCATCAACAATATAGTCGTCTCGAGGATCCAGGCTTACAATGGCACTTTGCACTTCTGGTTCTGGATAGAATAGCTGCGGCCCCAAAATTGCGGGGATCTCCACTCGGTAACGAGCTTGGCATTGCACTGAAAACGAAGAATAGTTTTCGCTATCAACTGCACAAGCCATTCGCTCAGCGCCTTCTTTCTGAACGGTGTAGACCATTCGACAACGCCAGTTGTTTTCCAAACAATGCATAATAAAGGCCGAGGCGGCATTATAGGGGAGATTTCCACAGATACCGTCTACCTTTGAGTTAATCGTGTCTTCTTTCCAAGCATCTGACGAGGTTTTAATCGCATCACCGCTTGTCAAGAAAAAGTTACTGCATTCGCCAAATAGCTTTTGCAGGATCCTAATGAAGCCATGGTCTATTTCAAAAACCCGCAGCTTTTTGACGGAGTCTACAATATGGTGAGTAAGTGCACCCAAGCCTGGTCCCACCTCCCACCAGGTTTGACTAGTCTGCAGCTTCATGCAACGCACCAATTCTTCGCGTGCGTGGCGACCAATCATAAAGTTTTGACCGAATTTTTTTGACATAGCGAGACCCTCAGATTCGAGCAACTTAGCAAGTTCTTTTGGTGAATCCCACTGAATTGAGCTTAGCTTTAATGAGCTAGTTTTTTTGTGTACGTCTTCTGGCATAGGCGAATGGTAACAGAGCCATCTTGATTACACAATCTTACCAGCTAATTTTTGTAACGTAAGACGCAGCGACAAACGGACTCCCCAGACCATACATAATCTGACAAAGTCCATCGAGCAAAAAAGAGATTGGTCCGCTCAGCAAGGCTAAAAAAGGCAGGCCCGATAGCGTTATTAGTAGCTCCAATAATGCAAGCGCCATAAAAATTAGACTGAGTGGCCCCAATAGTAGTCCAATCACCATACCCTGCGGGATCCAAGGCAAGCCCGTTCTCACTAACAATGGAATTGTGAAGGTTTGTGCGGCCAACGAAGGCCCTAGCCATGACGCCAAAACAGGCCCCAAAGGACGTCGTAGTGCTCGTCCAATGTCTGCTTGCCAAAACAAGATGCCCCAAAGCGCAAGTGAAGATAGCTGAAAGCCAAGACTTGTGGCCAAATCAGGGTAGAAAGTGCACACCACAAGAGAACTGAGTGCCAACGAAGTCAGACTATTGATTTTTAATGAAAAAAAGCGAGAAATACTGAGCAAGGCAAACATCAGGAGCGCTCTAATTGCCGACGGAAAGGCACCTACCAAAAAAACAAAAAAACTACAAAGTAGCAAAGACAAAAGTGCACTTGCCCTGCGACCGACGATCGGACGAAAAACCAAATTTAAGAACCCAGCCAACAATGCCACGTGCATGCCAGAAAGTGCCAGCAAATGAGCGCACCCGGTTCCAAAAAACGCGTTCTTCATCCTGTCGCTCACTTGATCCTGATTGCCAAACAGAAAGGCTTCTGCCAGACCTCGGGTTTCTGAATTGAGACGGCTGAGGCCCGACTTGATCCATTGCAAAATCGCGTGTCGCAGATCCCAAATTGGTTGCGGGGCCTCTATTTTTAGATCCTCGGCAAAGATACGAAAGTCAGATCTGCGTTCTGGTTGGTTGGTGGAGGCAAAGAACGAAGCATTGTCTAAAGATAATTCTTGGCCCCAAGCAAGGTCAAGCTTGCCCTTTGTAAAGAGGGTAGCCTCAAACGGTGCAACAAACTTCCTACCGGCTCTGTCACCCCAAGAAAGCACCCTGACTTTGACGCTTTTGCCTTGGTCGCGGGTCTGGCTGTCAGAAAGACACACAACTTGAGCACTTTGAAGCACCAAAGTCTGTTTTACGCTAGACGCTTGGACTATGAGGTCTGCTGCAATTCCCGGCAGCCATGAGAAGACGCAACCAGCAAACGCAGCCAAAAGCAAGTTGAGTCGCATACGGTAGTTGTCCTTAAGCCATAACAAGTAAAGCAACCTAGGATCAACGTTGACGTGCCCAAATCTTTTGTACAGCAGCAATCCGGTCATTGCCAAAACCACGCCGGCTATCAGTATTGAGTAAGCAAGAATGAGCTGGTTTTTAGAAAAATTTAGCAGACTGGGTAGATGCAGGCATGCGCAGAAAATGTGAAAAGGCACACATCGGGCCTTAGGAATGTTGCTTACGTGGTAGATCACCTTATTGCTACAACAGTAGCGCTATCCTGACTTTTAAAGTTCTTAGTTTAGCTCGTCTTTATTTTGTTGACTTTCTTCTTGCTTAATTGCTTGGGCGTTGGCAAATAGATTACTGGAGTTTTGTAGCTCTTGTTTCTCGGATTCTAACTCTTCTGACTTTTTTTCGGCACTGTCTTCTAGTGCGACTGGTTGTTCTTCAGTCAAAAAGCCAAGCACATACGCCATAACGCTTATCCGCATCGACTTACTCAAAGGAAGCGCTTCAAGGTGCAGTACACTCACCTTGTAGTGCGGTTTTGGGTCAACCGCCTTGATTTCGCCACACATGACAATCGAGTGATTGCCTACCATAAACTGAATCTTAGCCAGAAAGCCTGCGTTCAGTTTTCCTTTGGCAATAATGGCCATACCGCTTTCCGATACATCAAGAATACGACACATGTAGCCTTGTTTGGCTTGATAAGCTTCGTTGGCATCTTGCAGACTTGGCAAGGGCAATATTTCTCCGTCTCTTCCGACGCGCACCCGAATATTGTTTCTTTTCTGCGTTCTAACAAGGCGGTCGGCATGTCGGATCTGAACAATCGGTCCCAAGGTTTGTTTGTCAGGTTCATTGATAACCTGCGTCTCAAAGTAGTACATCGCATCGTCATTGCGCCAGAACCAAACTTCTATACTTCTTCCCTTCCACGCTAACCCAGCCGGCGCACGTGAGTCGGGGTACATTAAACTGATAGTAGTTCGGCTTACATCCAAGACTTTTAACAAGTAAACGCCAACATCAGGGATCAAAACCTTAAGAATCTGACCAGGTTTAATTGTTCGTGTTGTTTCCATACCATGACTATAGCGTGGCCTTCTTTTTTCTAGGCCCATGCGATAGTCCATTAGTTTGTAGACAAGGTCAATTTGACTTGGCTCATCTGTGTAGAGCTTTCGATGAGCTTTGGACATAAGCAGCTTTAGACATTTATCTAGGACAATGGTTGATCCCAACAAACTGTTGGGCTGAGCAAGATCAAGGGAACTCGCTAGCCTATGAAGGGCGCGTGATTCTCCCCAAGAAAAACCAAACTCGTTAGCTTTGAGAAAGAAATCCAAGAAGTTTTTCTTTGCAGCAGGTTTGGACGACTTGCTCGCGTGCGGTGACTTGAGGACATCTGGTTCTGGTGCGTTATTGTGCGCAGCAGCATCAGGATCAGCTTCGTCTGGTGACACACCCTCAGTCGAAACACCAATATCGTTTTCACCATAGGTCTGCTCGGCTTTTTTTAAGGAACTTTGACGGAGTTGATAGAGGACTATCCTTAGACCAAAGGCAGCAGCGATAAACAAAGTGATTATGGCTAAACTCATAAATACGGTATACAATAATTCCATGTCTGCGCCTTACCAGTCCCCAATATACTATGGATAAATCGAAGCATCCCGACTTAACAAGCCCAAGACCGCCACATCTAAATGATTCTCGGCAAAATTCGGCAGATAAAGCACCTTTTGTGGCTGCCTTATTGTTCTTGGCCTTCCTTTTACCTCAAAATATCGCCAAGCTTGCTTCAATTCTTGTACTAACAATATATTTTTGCCAAAAGAGATTTTTTTTCGTTGCTGATTGGCAAGTGCTTCGCACATTGCTTTTGACAGGCATCGTGGGTGCTGGCTTGCTGACAATCAGTATTTTATGGCAAGGTCTATTTGCCATTCTCTCCAACGGCTTTTTGGCGGGTCAATTTTTAAGCCAAGGGCAAAGTCTAACACTGCTAAAGGCGCAACTTTTGGCACTTCCTTGGTTTGAGACTCTCGCACTCTTAGTTTTGAGTGTAATTTACGAAGAATTTGTTTTTAGGGTTTTTATCCTTGAGACACTTGGTCAAATACGGGTTGCCACCATGATTGCAGTAGCGCTTGCGGCACTCGCCTTTGCTCTACTACATAGTCAACTGGGTTTACATGGCGTCGGCCTTGCCTTTTTTTCAGGTATTTTCTTGGGCGCGGTCTGGTATCGCTTTAGAAATATCGTTTCTTTGATGCTTGGCCATTTACTGTATAATCTAATTATTCTCTACAATTAGCTCTATCAAATTTTGAAAAAACTCTTTCTTTTCTACATTGCCTGACTTGCGGACAAGGTCTTCAAGATAGGTCTTCCGCTCTGACTTTGTGGTATACGATCCAGTTGTATAAATAACATCAGAAAGTTCAGCTACAATGTTCTCTTGCGCAGATTGTTCAATCAACCTGTCAAAACCCCTAACGCGCTCGCCTAAGCCAGGAAAGACGCCGACCACCATTTCATTCGCAAAAAAGGAGTCTAAGAGCAGCTTAGCTCTCAAAACACCGGTTGCAGTATCAGTTTTCATTTTTGAGCTCTCACTCGCATAGTTTGCATACACTTTAACCAAACCGGCATATCTCTCTGTCAAAACCGCTGCCCGTTCCAAACTCGTGCGAGCAGAAAGCAAATTTTGTTGCAGCCGACTGACATCTTGCAAGGCGGCGTCTCTATCTTTAGTGGCCTGGTTGCTTTCCGCTCTGAGCGCATCCAGTTGCTTCTGAAGGTCGACCGACCCACTTGAGCCAGACTCCAGCTTAGATTGTAACGCTGCTAACGATAGCCTACTATCACTCAATTCCTTGGCAAGCTTGCCATTTTCAAAGCGAAGCTCGTCGAGGAGTTTTTGAAGCTGCGTATTGCCTGTCGCCTGGCCGGCGCTGTTGCTGTTGCTGTTAAGATTTTGCTGGGCAACGAGTTGACTTTCTAGGCTCTTAATTGTCTGTGATAAGTTCTGAATCTGCACCTGAAGTGCTTCTTTTTCGGACTGCAGTGTTTGATTAGTTTTAACCAAAGCGGCGTTTTGGTTAGCGTCGATTCGAGTAAGCGCCTCTTCTTGTTGACGCAAACGAACTTGTAAACTTGTTTCTCTTTCTGATCTCAACTTAAGATCCCGTTGCAGGTTCTCAGCGTCCTGCTTTAGTGTCACTTCACGTGCTAAGACTTCGTTTAAGCGAGTTTGAACCTGATCAAATTGTTCCTGAGATTTTTTGAGATCTGCCGTAAACTGCGCTTGTGCCAGTTCCAAGACTTGTGCTCTTTGCACATCTGCTTCTGGACCTACGGAGCTAACCAGTTCGGCGCTCCGGGCCGAAAGGTAGGCATTGGCTTGATTGACCTCTGGAATTCTTGAAACTGCCTGCTGATAAAGACGCGTAGCTTCTACCCGGTTGCCACTATTTTGAGCAACCTTTGCGGAAGTAAAAATCTGTTGTACTTCTTGGAGCATCATTGAGTTCTCGAGCATAGTTTGGACTTGCCCACTACGTCGTTCCTTGTCGACCAAGGTCAGCAAAGAATCGGCAATGAATGTTTCAGTCTCTCTGCGTTGTCTGAGACCATCAAGTTGCGAAATTTGATCACCTTGTAGAAAAGTCTTCAATAATTGAATACTACGTGATGCTTCATCATAATTTTGGGCTCGTAGTTGATCACGGATGCTTGAATAAAATGCGATAATTTGGTTGTTAAGGGTCTTTTCTTGCTCTTTAATTGCGGCAAGTCGTTCCATTTCTTTTTTGGCTTCTCCAACCTGAAGCTGAGCCTGTCCAATTGCAGAACCGGCAGCTGTACGTTCGCTCTCAAGTCTAGACTGCAACTCAATTTCTCGTTTTTTACTTTCTTGGCTAAGACGATCGCGATCTTGACTCGCTCGACTCAGACCCTGAGAGTATTCTGTTTCCAGTTCTTTTAGGGATGCTTCTAACTTGCTTTTCTCTGCATCAAGTTCCTGCTTAAAACTTGCCAATCGTTTATTGTATTCTTGCTGCTGCTGGCGTTGGAACTCATTTACTCGTCGGTTGATTTCTTCTTCAGTAAATCCTTGAGCCCTTAATCGCTGACGTTCTTGGTCTAGTTCACGTTGCAGCTGATTTCTAAGTTCATTTTCGCGGCTAGAAAGACGAGTCTCCATGGTGCTGGCCAAGTTATCGCGATCCGTCGCTATGGTATCGAGTTTACCGCGAATATCATCAATTTCCTTGTTTTTTGCGGCAAGATTGGCTTCGCTTTCTTCGCGTAGAGCGAGAAGCAGGCGTCCTTCAGTTGATTCCAAAGCGACGTTTTGTCCCTGTAGAGCTGATTCTGTGTTGGTAAATACCAATTGGAAAAGAATTACGCTTAAAAAAACTAGGACTACTGCTCCTACATTGACAAGCAATGGAAGTATAATTCCTCTCTTGGTTGCTTTGACAAGAAAAAGCCCGGGACTTGCCTGAATTTTGCTTGCTTCAACAATTTTATCTATTTGCAAGAGAATGTCTTGGCGATCTTCTTCTGAAACACTTTCCAACGCAGACTGCTCCACCAAATCACCTCCATGAGCTAGGAAAGACGGACGTTCACTAAATTTTTCTCGTGCCTTTATTGCACGTCGCAGTAAGCCTTCCATGCCTTGATTATCGACTATCTGGACAAATTTGTCGCTATTTATTTTACAAAATGCATCGTTAAAACCGTCTCAGTAAGGCAAAAAAATATAACCAAAGTTACGAGTGAGCACTCGATTTTTGACACAGGCATTTGTCATGACCCTTCTATCTCGTTTACCGGAAATACTATAGCAACAATAACATACAATCCAATGGCGATCGATAAAAGCACGATAAATCCAGCAGATACAGAAACCAACCAAGCCAATGCAGAACCTGCGACCGACAAGCCACCGTTCATTCCCCAAGCCCAAGGCAACAAGGCAGGTCGCTTGGAACCAAGCGCATCAAGACCATTTGGATAGGGAACGCCCATAAAGAATGCAGAGGGGGCAATGAGCAAGACTGCAAAGAAGATGCGCAAAACAAGTGACACATTCTGAAGACCGTCGATAATAGGCCCAAGCAAGAACATATAAAATACCAACGTTAGCACGATGCCGACTACAGCTATACGAACACGCTTGCTTCTATCCACACCAAGCTTGGGAGAAAGCAAGTTGCCAATGCCTGAAATAATAAGCATAGCGGTAATTACAATGCTCATCGAAATTATAGGGTTGCCAAGAAACCCCACTAGGCGTTGAATCAGATAAATTTCAACGAGCATATAAGATAGCCCAAGACTAGCATAGTAAAGAATTATCCCCATCGTTCCTTTTTTTTGGCTAAAGAGCTGCTTCCATTTTCCTATAACCGGAATGAGGATTACTAATAGTCCAAAAATAATTGCTTGAATCAGAATGCCTATGAGTAGCAGATAGCCCCACTCTTCACTTACCTGATTTAGATCGCCTAAATACTCACCAAGATGACCCAGCTTGAGATAGCCTGCGTAGTAAGGCCGATTATCATCAATTGGCCTAATATCAAACAAGTAAGCATCTTCTAGGCCTTGGCCGCCGTTTTTTACTAGTTCGGCAATAGTTAACTGATACAGTTCTGATGGTGTAACAGGAGCTTGGCTTGCGGCTGCTTGTTCAGCGTCGTTGTTTGGGACTTGCACCATCGGTGCTGAGGCATTATTTACCAACAATTTGCGGTAACCGGCAACAACTTTAAATAGATCAATTTCTAGCGCAGGAATACCAGGGTAGTGAATTAGGTTAAAACTATTACGCTTAACAAAACCTCGCAGGACGTTTAGCTCGCTCGCCTTAAAAGCGTTCTTTTTTACAAGAATGGTCGCAGTAGAACGGAGCTGATCAAACATAAATAGGTTTTGCTCAGGATTCTTGACACCAGAATCTTTGAGTGCGGCAACAATGGTATTGAGTAACTTTAGCACATTTCTTGGCGGACTAAGATTGTTCCAAACAGTGATGCTTAAGATTCCATCTTGGTTGAGTCCACTCAGGTAATCTTGCATTGCTTGTTTGGTATAAGTATAGTTCTCAGAAATGGCATAACCACCAGAATCTGAGAGGCCAATGCTGTCAATTAGAGAGATTTCAATTATGTCAAAACTATTTTTGTTGTCTCTCGCCCAAGCGCGGGCCTCTGCGTCCTCAAGCTTTATACGCGGGTCCTTTAGCAAATCTCCCGTAAAAAGACTCACTTGAGGGTCATCACGAAGCAATTTTACCAGCTCTGGGTTTTGTTCGCAAATTACAACTTCGCTAGACCCTTTGTAACGGGCAACTTGGGCGTTAATGCCTCCGCCAAGATGAACCAACAAAACTTTTGGTGCCTGCTTGGTTTCATAGGGAGCAGCCATAGGAAGAAAGTCTACATACTTCGCACTTTCTTGATCCAGTTTTCCCATGATTCCTATTGGTCCGCTACCATCAACATATAAGGCCCAAAAAGGTTGCTTAGGAAAGGCACCCTTGAGCAAACTTGCATTGTCACTCAAACCAGGAGCAAAATGAAAATAAGAACTTTGAAAGACATGGAACTCACCAGCTGGTGACTGAGAGTGATGCCTGAGAAATAACTCAGGATACTTGCGTGCGTAGCTAATCGATTTGAATTCACTAATTCTAATTTGGCCAAAAGAAAACAAGGCAAAGATCGCAAGGCCCGCGGTAAGCACACTGGTTAAAAAACGAAGATTACTGATGCTCAGTTTTCCTGAGGACATGCTTTGCATACCTACCATCAGGTTAGCAATTAGAACCAAAATCATACTTGGCAAAACCAAGTTTTGCGGTGCCAAAAAATACATAGATATGATGATTACAAAACCACCAAGACCCGACCCTGCCATATTCCAAAAATATAATTGTCGTACTTGATTGCGTAGAACTACAAAACAAGTACCAATAAAAGTTGCGGCCGCAATAAAAGGAAAGCCGTAGATCACGTAGTAAAGGGCAATCCACCACAACTGGCTTGGATCTCCGCTCAAAAATATTACCTCAAACGGTACTTTTTGTGCCAAAATCTGAGCCAATGGCATAGAAACCAAAAAGGCTAGACTCGACCAATATAGCCAAGCCTGACCATGCTTTTCTATTGAACGAGACAAAAAAGTGAGTATGGCACCGGCCAAGCCAAAGCCCAAAAGGGCAGTAGAAATTATTAGGTTGCCAAAGTTGGACCAATTTCCGACAGCAAAAACCCTGACGATGCTTAGCTCAAAAGCAATAAGCGCAATAGATATGATAAACAAAGCGAGCAATTTGATTCGTTGTTCCATGTTATCTATTCTAAACGGCTGCATGTACTCACGCAACTGGAAAAATTGCGAATACCGCACAAATCTTCGATTGACAAATAATTGCAGAGTAATTAACACTTAGAATTATGTTTTAGCAGTATTGTCACAATACAAAACAGTTAGACCCAAGGGGGATCAATCGTGTCGGACAAATCAAAAGAAGCGGAAGAAAAAAAGGCTTCATCACTTTCGCTCACAAGTTTGCTTCTATTCTTTGGCGGGCTTGCCATCGGCTTATTGATTGGGTTCTTTGCATTTCGCTCTATGGCAGCAACAGAAGACTCCAATGACCTAAATAAAGTAATAACAGGCGACATCTCAAGTTCAACAGAACAGATAGCAGTTGGCGTAACTGGCTCAGGACTTGCTTCTCTTGTACCGCAGTATAACGCTGAAGCCAAACTGGGAACCGTACCTTGGGAAAATGAAAAGGACTACCTCGACTTCATGACGAGCAGTACCGGAGAAAAACCAGAATGGCTTAAACAACGCTATGCTCTTGCACAACGCTACATTGCAAGTAAAGAGCTTCAAGGACATGCAATTGAAGGTTTTCTGCGCACGCCTCGTGAGGATTTTGTAAGGTCATTTAATATCAAACGAGCCTACGAAGACACATGGATGCCAATCGGCTATGGCGCAACCATTACTGACCCAGATGTAGTTTCTATGATGACAACTAGCTTGGACGTCAAACCTGGGCATCGTATCCTGGAGATAGGTAATGGCTCGGGCTATCAATCGGGCATTTTGTCCAACATCAGCAACTTTGTGTTCTCGATAGAAATTATTGATCCTCTTCAGAAAGAAACTGACGCCCTCTACACCGCCCTTTCAGAAAAGTATCCACAGTATAAGAATATTAAGAGGAAGCTCGGTGACGGTTACTACGGTTGGGAAGAATACGCCCCATTTGATCGCATCATCGTGACCTGCTCTATTGATCACTTACCTCCACCACTAATGCAACAGCTATCCAATGATGGTATCATTGTGGTTCCATTGGGGCCGCCCGGTCGCCAACACATAATGGAGGTCAAAAAGTCGATTGACACTGATGGCAATCAAGTCATCAAACGTCGCGACGTTTACAATGGTGTCTCGGTTCAGTTTATTCCATTTAGGGACGAAGCTGGCACATCATATTCAGGAAAAAAATAGTCGCCATGTAAACAGTGTCTGTGGCAATTAGCGACAGACACGACCAAAAAAAACCGTTGCCCTAGTTAATTGCTAAACAAAAGTATGGTGTAACGCTGTACTTTTTTGAATTTTTGTGTTATAAGATGGCCTTAAACCTTCGATAATAAGAAGAGGCCCATGAAAGAACTATTGAATAACCAACATATAGCAACTCGTCAAGTACCGGTGTTTACTACCAAATCAGAAAAGAAACTCTGTACTAAGTATAACTCAAATCGATTTAGCATCAAAGGAATTTATGCTATTTCGGCTATTGTCTTAACCCTTCTTGTTCTGCTAACAACAGCGATAGTTATAGCCCCCGAGGCACAATCTCAAGCTTCTCAAGTAGCCAACACCCTTCTCGAACCACTTGGTGGCGGCGACCCACAAATTGGCAGTGATAGTATTGGTTCCGGATACGGCGTCAGTGGCCGCGATAGAGACATCAAACACGAAATCCGACATGGTGAGAGTCTTTCAGAGATAGCCTACTTTTATGGTATTGACCCCGAGAAGCTGGCTGCTTTCAATGACATAAGCAATCCTAACCGTGTCAAAAGCGGCCAAATATTAAACATTCCATCTCGTAGTCGAGAACAGAGCATTAGGCCAGTTGCCGCACGGCAAGCGCCAATTGTAGCGCGTGCTGTGCCACAACTAAGTGCTAAGCTTAAGATTGTCCACGAAACAAAATTTGATGGACAATCCTATACTACCCATTTTAGCGCTCTAGCAGACCAAGAACTTAACATTGCGAGTTATGAATGGGATCTTGGTAACGGTAGAAAGTCATTTAGGCCAGAAACCTTTTGGTCATACGAAAAGCCGGGCACTTACACGATAAGCCTACGCGGCCGCGGTGAAGACGGTAGGTTTTATAGTTCGGAACCTTGTTACTTAGATGTCCCTCATCCGCTTACTTCAACCAATCAAAATCAACAGTTTATTACCTTGGGTGCGCAGATGGAAGAATTTAGCCTAGATGGCAAAATTATTAAGGTAAATGGATACGACCAGCTTGCCTCAGCTCCTTTTGTACTTTTAGAGTCAAACGAGGAAATTTACCGCTATAGAGCCACGGAGGCTGGATATTTTTCTCTGGTATCTGAATTGCCAACCGGTAAAGCTAAGAATGTCTTTTTGTTTGTAAGTCCAATTCCGAGCAAACATAGTCAAGATAGTAACCTCAATTGGTATCGCACCCAGTTTAATACCGGGACGCTTTCGAATTGTGGCCCTAGCACGGTAAGCATGGCCGCCGCTTGGTCGCAGGGTACTTATTTACCAGTGTTTCAAGTAAGGCAAAATGTGGGATGGCGCGGTGACGGTGGCACAAGTTTTGAACAACTTACTAGTGAGCTAAAAAAAGCAGGTGTGCCTATAAAACTAACAAATGTACGAGGCGATCAAGCCCTAAGAGACGTAATCGACCGAGGCAACATTGCTATAGTCCTGATAAATACTGCGCGAATTAGCAAGTCACGAGCGAATCCAGCCAACGATCTTTTTGGAAGATACTACAATGACAATGTCGGTCACTACGTAGTGGTAAAAGGTTACTCCTTGGATGGAAAATACTTTGTGGTCTATGACCCAGTTCCTTCGGATTGGAGTGCCAACAACCACCGGTATTCAGATGGCATTAGCATGATGGGTCAGAATCGTTATTACCTGACAAGTGACGTTATGTCTGGCTTGCGCCGCAACGAAGTAATAGAAATCAATAAGTAATTCGCTATAGAGCAGGATAGTTTCTAATTTTTTTGACAATTTTACTTGATTGTAGGATAGTATCCTTAGGGTTTTGGCAGCTCTTGGGAAGTAAAAATGAGAAGAAAATCTTACCTGCAAGCTTTTGTTGTTATTTTGATTTTGAGCTCGGCAGTTGACCAAACACGTGCTTTGGATTTTCCAGACATCTCATTTGAAGTTTTTGACCAAAGCAACGGTCTCAAAAGCTCGGCAATTTCTAGCATTGCACAAGATTCTAAGGGCTTTTTGTGGCTCGGAAGTCACAACGGGCTCTATCGCTTTGACGGCAGAAACTTTTTAACCATGGAACATGACCCTTTTGATCTAAACTCACTACCCAACAACGTTGTTCAGACCTTGTACTTGGATGGCGACTATTTGTGGATAGGTACCTACTCTGGTTTGGCGAGACTTGACCTAAAGAACTACCAAATAATACGTTATCAAAATTCAGAAAATCTTGTCAGTTCTTTGAGCAACAATATTGTTACTGCAATTGTTCGCACCAATGATGGGAAGCTTTGGGTGGGTACCCTAGATGGTTTAAACTTGCTTAATGAAGGCGACGGCAGCTTTGAACGTTTCTTTACGTCTTCAGAGAACTTGCCCAACACCGAACACCATAAAATTAGGTCTTTGTTGGACGACAATCAGGGAAGCCTGTGGATCGGGACTGGAAATGGCGTTTTTAGACGTTCACTTATGGATGGCATCATAAAACACTACCCTGCAGACCAAAGTGGGCTTAAGGGAACACTCGGAGAGTTTGTGATGCACATGACCATGGATAGCTCAGAAACTATCTGGTTTGCATCGTGGCCCGGAGGACTCTCCCAATATGAAAGAGGGTCTGACAGCTTTAAATCCTACCGATTTAAAGAAGACCTGCGCTTTTATTCTTTAGTATGTGCCGAAAACGGGCTTGTTTACGCAGGAACCTGGGGTGGAGGGCTGTTTGTTCTGGATCCAAAAAATGGAGACTATAGGCACTTAAGCAGAAAAGAGCAGACAAAGTCCGGTTTAAAAAATGACACGGTTTATAGTCTTTTCTTTGATAGAGCCCAAAATCTTTGGCTCGGAACTAACGGTTCTGGTTTGCATAGGTTTGATCCACGTAGTCAAATGTATAAGAATGTGGCAAGTGATGATCCTGACAAGGCTCAGGCAGAAGGCCGCGTTACTGCAATATTTAATGATTCTAAGGGCAGGTTGTGGACGGCCTATTACAACAACGGCGTCTCGCGGACCAACCTTGACTATGCCCAACTCAAAAGGTACAAAAATGCTCCTGAGCAAGCTAAGTCGATTGGTTCAAACATCGTCAACAGCATTTACGAGGACCAAGAGGGTAATCTCTGGTTTTGTACCAATGATGGCTTGAGCCTCTATCGGGAGCAGTATGACGATTTTACTACCATTAGAGCGTCGGGCGTTGTGGGACGAGGTCTCAGTGATTGGATTATTTACAGTATTGGCCAAGACCAAAAAGGCAGACTATGGATTGGCACCTACAATCATGGTCTTGTGATTTGGGATAGAAAAAGCGATCAGTGGACTTACCTCAATCAAAAAAATGATAGAGAACACGGTTTGAGCAACAACTTGATCTACAGTATCGCTACTTTAGAAAACGGTGACATTTTGGCCGGTACCGCGGGCGGTCTCAATAGAATTGATCCAGAAACCATGCAGGTTAAGCGGTACAAACACCATAGCAACGACCCAACTAGCCTTTCTAATGACTTAGTCCGGTCCATCTTTGTTGATAGAGACAAAAATGTCTGGGTAGGGACAGCTGGTGGCGGGTTAAATCTTTTTGATGCTCGGCTTGGAAGCTTTCAATCGATAACAAAGGCACACGGGCTAAGCGGTAACTCGGTAGTCAGTCTTAGCCAAGACTCAACGGCCTGGATCTACGTTGGCACAACTCAGGGACTAAGCAGATTGGACCCTGATAGCAAGAGCCTTCGGCGAATCACCTTACCTGCGGACCAAACTTTTGATGAAATTAGTACCGGCGCAGCTGGTCTTGTAGACGGGCGAGTCATAGTTGGTCGTTCTCGCGGTTCTACGATTATAGATAGCAGCTTTGCAAATGAGTTGTCCTTTTCACAGGTACTTATTCATCAAGCCTGGCTTGATGGGGCGCATAGGACTAAGTCACCACCCAAAAAGGATATCAGCAGTGGTCAAGTTGGCTCCAGTAACCTAAGCGCTCAGTTTTGTCTGATAGATCTTACTCAAGCAAGCCCTGCTCGATTTCAATGGATACTCGAAGGATTTGATAAAAACTGGAGCGAGCCATCAAATTTTGATTCTGTTCGTTATACTAACTTGGGTGCCGGAGACTATAGTTTTAGGGTCAGAACCGTAAACGACGACGGTACCATTAATAATAATTCTGACTCAATTTTCTTTACCATAACACCTCATGTTCTTATGTCATGGTGGGCGCTCTTAATTTACGCAACTTTGATTGCCGCTTTGATCTTGTTCTTCTTGCTTGGAAACCTTCGGTGGCAGTTTTTTGGACACCGAAAAAAGAACAAGCAACTTATGCTGGAAAGTGAAAGACTTGGCAAGCGATTGGCTTGGTTGGAAAACCACGACGAACACTACGGGGTTTTAAAACGGAAGAATTTTTTGGAAACACTGTCTCATACTTGGCACCACGTCAAACCAGACCAAAACTTAAGCTTGATATCTCTAAACTTGCCACCACTATTAAGTTATGTCAAACAAGGTCGTTTTGAGGAAGCAGAGCAAGTAATGGTCTCTGTCTCGGTAAAACTTAAGCAACATCTGGCTAAGAGCGCGGTCTTTGCATTGGCACAATGTGGATCCATTGATCCGTATCGGCTTTGCATGTACTTGGTCCACCCAAGTAAAACTGATGTTTCACAAGCCGCAGAAGAGTTACGTCAAGATCTTCAAAGCTACCTAGATGTCACCCGTCCGGGAATCGTGCTAGAAACCAAACATGTTTGCGAGCGGCTTACACCTGAAGTTCATTGGCAAGGCTTACTGGCAAAGACGCTTGGAGACTGAATGTGGCAATTAGACTTGTGAGTGATGCTTGGTACTTGACCTTGGTCAAGCCCGAGCAAGAGTGAGACGTTTTTTGAAATTACTCTCCATTGTTATAGTGGACGAGAAAACGAAAAAGCTGCATTATAGCCCTATACTTAATTTTTTCAGTCATATTTGATTGGTTTGGCCTAAGGAGCACTAACATGAAAAAGCCACAGAAAAATAATGATTCTATACCTTTTCGCATCGCCTTCTTTTCTACCAAGGCTTGGGTCCGCAATTCTTTTAATCCAGTAAACGAACGCAAGACCAAGTTGGACTTAACTTTTTTTGAGCCAAAACTGGACCTTGATACGGCAAGTCTGGCGGCCGGGTTTAAAGCCATCTGCGTCTTTGTTAACGACTTACTTGATGCACCGGTACTCAGCAAATTGAGCGGCTTGGGCGTAAAGCTGATCGCGCTACGCTGTTCTGGCTTTAACAACGTCGATATTCGCAAAGCTCATGAATTGGGAATTGCGGTAGTTAGAGTTCCTGCCTACTCACCTTATGCGGTTGCTGAGCATACCCTTGGTATGATACTGGCACTCAATAGACGCTACCATCGTTCGTTTACGCGAGTTCGCGATGGCAACTTTTCTTTAGATGGACTCTTGGGCTTTGATATGCACGGCAAAACGGTTGGCATCATTGGAACAGGAAAAATTGGCCAAATTTTTTGCAACCTTTTGTCAGGTTTTGGCATGACTATATTGGCCTACGACAAATATGAAAACGATGCTCTTAAAGAAAAAGGCGTAACTTACGTCGACTTAGAAACGCTTTACAGCAAGTCGGACATAATTAGTATGCACTGCCCGCTTACGCCTGAAACCTACCACATGATCAACGCCTATGCGATCAAGTTTATGAAAAAAGGTGCTATGATTATTAACACTAGTCGCGGCCCACTGATAGACACTGATGCCGTTATTGATGGCTTAAAGTCGGAACAAATTGGCTACCTGGGTCTAGATGTTTACGAGGAAGAACAAGATCTTTTTTTTGAAGACCTAAGCGGTCAAGTAATTCAAGACGATGTATTTGTGCGGCTTTTGGCCTTTCCTAATGTTCTTATTACCGCTCATCAGGCCTTCTTTACCCAGGAAGCAGTAGACAACATAGCAGAAACAACACTCTTGAACATTAAGGACTTTATAGTCGAGGGATCATCTAAAAACGCAGTCTTGCCAGCTTAGGGCAGGCTTATCTATTGCCCATCAGGTGCATTGCGCAGTAAATTGATTGTATGCTTGCAACGTCGACAAAGATAGGGATTTTGACATCGGGCGGAGACTGCCCAGGTCTTAACGCTGCTATACGTGGAGTTGGAAAAACTGCCATTTTAAAGTATGGTATGCAAGTTATTGGCATAGTAAATGGTTTTCAGGGACTTATAAATTGCGAGGTGACACCCCTCGATGAGCGAAAGCTGTCTGGTATATTGACGCTTGGGGGTACTATCCTTGGCACAAGTCGCGAAAAGCCTTTTAAAGCAGGTGATAACGACTTGAGTTCTAAACCTGAGCTCATCAAACAAAACTACGAAAAGCTCGGCCTTGACTGTGTAGTTTGTATTGGTGGCAATGGCACCATGAAGACGGCAAACAAGCTTGCTAAGCTTGGATTAAATGTTATTGGCATACCAAAAACCATTGACAATGACGTGTGGATGACCGATCTGACTTTTGGTTTTGATTCTGCAGTTTCTATTGCTACCGAGTCTTTGGATCGGCTCCATACTACTGCCAATAGTCACCGTAGGATAATGGTAATGGAAGTAATGGGGCACAATGCCGGTTGGTTGGCACTGCATGCCGGCATTGCCGGTGGCGGTGACGCGATATTGATCCCAGAGATCGGCTGCAATATGCAGATCTTGGCAGACTATCTGATTGCGCGAGCAGAAGCAGGCAAGCCCTACTCGATTGTGGTTGTGGCCGAAGGTGCAAAAATTCTCACTACGGTTTCCGCAGCTAAGGATCAAAATGAATACGGTCAGATGAGTGCTGGGGCGCTATGTGCACGTGAGATAACGCGACTAACGGGCATGGAAACACGTGAAACCATCTTGGGCTATGTCCAGCGAGGTGGCACTCCAAGTCCCAACGACCGCATCTTGGCCACCCGTTTGGGTACCAAAGCGGCAGAGCTGATTGCACAAAGAGAATTTGGAACTATGGTTGCTCTCAGGGGCAACGAACTAGTTGCCGTGCCATTGGCTGAGGTGGCCGGTAAACTCAAAACCGTGCCTGTTGATCACCCGCTTGTTGAAGAAGCACGCATGCTCGGTACATGTTTTGGGGATAAGTAGTACCCATACCGAAATGAAGGAAGTTGTTTGACTCTTGTCATCTTTGACTAGGGCAAACAGGAAGGAATCCCATGTCCGATTTACCCGTGGCACCAGGTCCACAGGATGCAAAAGCAGTTACAGAAGTAAACGAGCTTAATTTTGACAATCTTGGTTTGGGCGAGCGATCTATCGCAGCTATCAAATCCAAGGGCTTTGAAATACCAACTAAAATTCAAGCTGAAGTCATTCCATTGATTCTTGAAACTAGCCATGATGTCGTTGCTCAGTCACAGACAGGTACCGGCAAGACGGCGGCTTTTGGCTTACCGATGCTTGAACGTCTTGACGCAGCACGAGGCCCTGTGCAAGCCTTGGTATTGGTACCAACGCGAGAACTTGCCGTGCAGGTAGCTGAAGAACTCAACTCACTTAAAGGTGCCAACAAACTAAGCATAGTACCAGTCTATGGCGGTCAAGGTTACGATCTCCAGCTACGTCACCTTAGACAAGGTGTCGATATCTTGGTCGGCACGCCCGGTCGATTGATAGACCATCTTCAACGCGGCAGTCTCAAACTGGACCAGGTCAAATACGTAGTCCTCGATGAGGCTGATGAAATGCTTGATATGGGCTTTATCGATGATATCGAAGCCATATTGGGTACCTGTAGCACGCAACGTAGAATGTTGCTTTTTTCGGCAACTATGCCTGATCGAATTAGACAGATGGCTGACACCTGGATGAAGGATGTCAAACATGTCACCATTAGGACCAAAGCCTCGGCTGTTAGCCTAACTGAGCAGAGCTACGTGGAAGTACTAGAGCGGGACAAGTTTGAGGCATTGTGCCGCATAATTGACCATGCTGAAGAGTTTTACGGTATGGTCTTTTGTCGCACTAAGGTTGAGACAGACAATTTGTGCTCGCGACTTATGGAGCGCGGTTATGGCGCCGAAGCATTGCATGGTGACATTAACCAAAACATGCGCGAAAAAGTTCTTGAAGCCTTTCGCAAGCGAGTTTCGGAGATTTTGGTTGCCACTGACGTAGCCGCCCGAGGTATTGACGTAGAAGGTCTAACCCACGTAATTAACTACCATCTACCCAACGACCCTGAGTCCTATGTTCACCGCATCGGTCGAACCGGACGTGCTGGACGCGAGGGTGTAGCGATTACTTTTGTCAATCCACAAGAGTTTCGCAAGCTGCAGTTTATTCAGAAGCATGCCCGCGGTGACATTCGTCGTGACAAGCTGCCTAGCGTAGACGACATAATGACGCAGAAGAAGAACCGTTTGGTGCGCGACATTCAAAAATATCTTGATCAAACCGACGAAGAACATAATTCGTTGGAACACTTGGCAAGTGAGCTCTTGGCATTGGCCGGCGACACTCCAAATGCTGCACTAAAAGTAACAGCCGCCATCCTGCGCCATCAGCTAACCGACTACTTTGATGAAGGTCGCTATTCGTCTATCACCGATCTTAGTGTCCGCGGTGCACGTGACAGCCGAGACAACCGAGGCGGCAACGAGCGCGGACGTTTTGAAAGAAACGACTTTGGCGCTGGATCTGGCTCTGATGACCGAAGTAACTCTTCGCATTTTGCTGCCGCGGCGGCCGCTGCTGGTCGAGCACGTTTGTACATCTCACGCGGAAAAGCAGATGGCTTTTCTAAACCGGGCTTGGTCAAAGCAATCTGCTCGTGCTCGGGATTGCGAGATCGTGACATCGACAATGTGGAAGTCTTTGAGTTTTTTAGCTTTGCCACGGTAGACCTTAACCTTGCTGAACGAGTAATTAGCTCACTTCAAGACAATATGGGTAAACAAAACGGTAAACCCGTTGCCCGTTTTGCTGACGGTGGTAGCGGTGGCGGCGGCAATGGAGGAGTCGGTGGAGCAGATGGTGGCGGCAGACGACCCTTTAAAAAAGGTCCACCAAGGCCAGGATTTAAATCAGGCGGCGACCGGCCAAACAAGCCACCGTTCCGCAGAAAATAAACCTAAAGCAAAAAAATAGAAACGGCCCCGGCGCGTGCACAGCACGATCCGGGGTTTTTTTATTATGCAGTGATTGCAGCCACATCTTGTTCTACCGTTGAGGTGGCTCTAATGCCAAAGTTTTCTACCAAGACTTTTGCAACTCCGGGTGAGAGAAACGCAGGAAGCGTTGGCCCCAAACGGATATTCTTAAAGCCCAAGGATAACAATGCCAAAAGAACAGCAACTGCTTTTTGTTCGTACCAAGCTATGGCGAAATCAATTGGCAAATCATTGACATCGGCCAGACCAAAGGCTTCTTTGAGCGTCAGCGCTGTGACGGCCAAGCTGTACGAGTCGTTACACTGGCCGGCATCAAGCACTCGTGGTATGCCAGCAATGTCGCCAAGCTGCTTTTTGTTGTAGCGAAACTTAGCACAACCTGCCGTTAGGATGACCGTTGACTTAGGAAGCGCATCAGCAAGATCGCCAAAGTAGTCTCTACTTTTATGCCGGCCATCGCAACCTGCCATGATGACAAACTTGCTGATTGCTCCGCTTTTGATAGCGTCAACAACCTTGCCAGCCAAGGCCTTTATTTGCACGTGAGCAAAGCCACCAACGATAGAGCCTTCTTCCAAGGATTGCGGTGGCAAACAGACTTTGGCTCTCGCAATAAGTTGCGAAAAATCTTTGCTGCCATCAGCTTGTTCTGTTAAGTGGGGCACGTTGGGGTAGCCTGCCATTCCTGTTGTCCAGATCCGGTCGGCATAGGCCGGACGAACAGGAACTATGCAGTTGGTAGTCATAAGAATTGGGCCGTTAAAGCTTGCAAACTCTTTGTCTTGCTGCCACCAAGCGTTGCCGTAGTTTCCTACAAAATGTGCATATTTTTTAAACTCTGGATAATAGTTGGCGGCCAACATTTCGGAGTGTGTGTAGACATCCACTCCTGTATCTTTGGTCTGCTCAAGTAACTGCTTCATATCATGCAGGTCGTGACCAGAAATGAGGATGCCGGGCCTAGTGCCAACGCCGATATTGACCTTGGTAATTTCTGGATTGCCATAGGTCTGAGTATTGGCCTTGTCCAAAAGCGCCATCGCTTTGACGGCCGTATTGCCTGTCTCGAGCACTAAAGCGGTTAAGGCAGCGGGGTCTTCTTCGCTTGCGCTCAGGGCCAAAGCCTTGAGAATGGCGGCATAGACTGGCTCTTCTTCAAAGCCTAAGACGGCGGCGTGTTCTGCATAAGCGGCGACGCCTTTGAGGCCATAGATGGTTAGTTCTCTTAGTGAACGTACATCTTCGTTTTGAGTTGCTAAAACACCGAGCTGCTGAGCTTGTGCGAGTAATATTTCCATTACCGCGGGGCTGGTAAGGATTTGTTGCGGGCTTAGATCTCTTGGCAGCAAAGCACTAGTTTGATTGCCATTGGCATGGGCCGCAATTTGCGCTTCTGCATCAAAAATTAGACCCAGGATGCGTAGATCATCAAAATTTGCGTTAGTTATGGTGGCAAATAAACCCTGACAAACCGTCCTGCCAATTTTTAGGCGCTGCTCTTGACTGTGGTCGCTAATCGTAGCAAGTTTTTTGAGTCGATCTATAAGTAGGTCTTGCAGGAGTGCGGTTTGGGATGACTTACCACAGACCCCTCTGACCGTGCACGCGCTGTTGTTGGCTGCTTCTTGACACTGAAAACAATACATACTCATTTGCTTATCCCCTTATCTGCTTGTTGGTGTATTGCTTGAGCATAGCTCGCCCCGGCAGCTTGTACCTTGACTTAGGTCAAGCAAGTACGTTGTAATTGCAGCATGGATCAAACACAAAGTCAGGCTATGGTGCGACAGGCTCTCATTAAGGCCCATGATATTTTGGGCAAGCTCAACAACGAAGCTCAGCTTGAGCTTGGCCAAGGCTGTAAGTTAAAAATGATAGAAGCAGACAGCTATGTCTTTAGGCAAGGCGATGACGGAGACAGCTTTTATGGCTTGTGTCGCGGTGCGGTTAGAGTTTTTAAACAAAGCCCCGAGGGTCGCGAGGCAACGGTAAAGATTCTCACAGCCGGCGAAATTTTTGGTGAAGCAATTATGTTTAGGAGAATCCCCTACCCGGCTGACGCGCTGGTGCTTGAAGATGCAAGTTTGCTTGAGATACCGCGTGAGCTTTTTATGCGACTTATGCACAACGAAGGCTTTCGTAGCGACTTTTTTATGGCAATTATGAGCAAGCTTGATTATCTTACTAGGCGAGTCTACTTTTTGACAGCGCTCGACGTTGAGGATCGATTTTTTAATTATTTGTTTGAACAATACGGCAAGTTGGCTAGCTATAGGATTAGCACAAGCAAAAAAGACATTGCCGCCGCCATCGGTACGGTCCCCGAGACTTTTTCGCGCCTCTTGCAGAGGCTTAAAGCCAAAGGGGAGATTAGCTGGGAGGGCGATGAGCTGCAGCTGTCCCAGCAGGTCTTTAAGCGCTACGAAGGCGCTTAACACTTAGTGGCTAGATGGACTTTGTTAAACTATACTTAGTATTTAGGAAGGCTATGCACATGAAATCACTTATATTTGCTGTTTTGCTGATAGTTGGCTCGCTTCTTCCCTTGGCCGCCTTAGACACGGCAAGCAAGGTAACGGTCCTAAACCTGTACTCGCAGCCGATTGATGTGCAAATTGGTGACACTCCGGTGCTGAGCATTCTGGCTCTGCCACATGGCATACCAACTAGGCCCCAGCGCGTTGAGAACTATGAAGCACAAACTATGTACTTTAAAACAAACGATGCCACTGCCTGGCGAGTCTATTCCAATGCTAATGCCCAGGTTTTGCAGCTAAAATTTATACCAACCCTGCGTTATTTGATCTTGTTTGATCACCTTGGCTCAGTAAGTGTTAGCGCTTTTGTGCCTATTTACCAAGATGAGGCTCGTTTAGCAATTGCCAATGCATCGCAAGCCGAAATAAAGCTGGTCCAAATTGACTCAGGCAATGATAATTCGCTACGACTTGCACCAATGCCGCTTGGTGCCGTAAGTCGTTTTGCTAGTCTGGGTCAAGGACTCGCTCGTATTGCACTCGGCGAAGCAGGTGAACAAGGCAGCATAACGAGCAGCCTCGATCTCAAGGCCGGCACCTGGAACCTAGCAATTATTGTCCAAGACAGCCAGGCTGATACAAAACGTTTGGAGCTATGGCAGTTAGAAAACGATGCATCTTTGATGCTGCCCTAGAGATAAAACCACCTGCCCGTCAGCCACAAGACTATGCCATGGTTTAGCGAACTGGCTCTATTTTTTTTCTACTTCGGTGGTATCGGCTGTGATAGCGGGTTGCAGTTGATCTGCCACAATAGACACCTGTCCGCTGCGATGGAGAACCTTTGTTTCTAATAACTGGTAGATTGCTTTTCTATAAATGACGCCGAGCCCAAAAAACAAACAAGCTACGCTCACTAAGACAATAACCAATGTCCAGTTTTGACCGGACATGGCGTTGCCGGCGATGATACTCACCAGCAATGATGGTAGACGACCGCCTATGGAAAGCACCAGAAAAAAACCAAGCCTCATCGTAGTTAGTCCGCCTACAAAGCCCAAAAAGTCTTTGGGAAGTCCTGGGATTAGGTAGAGCAGAAAAAAAACAGCCGTTGCCTTGGGGGTGGAAATGTAGCCTTCAAACTTTTGGACTTCTTCTTGGCCAAAGAGCTTAGTTACAAAGGAAATGCCGAGTTTTCTGGTGGTCAAAAAACAGATGGCAGTACCAATAATGAGGCCAATAATTGCGTAGAGCGTACCTGGAAGGATGCCAAAAAAATACCCTGCGGCGACTTGTGCTACCTCACCGGGTAATACAAAAATAACAATTTGAGTAATTTGAATGCCAATGTAGGCTATTGGTGCCCAAACACCAAACTGTGCAAGCCAAGTCTGGAGAGCTTCAGTACTACCCATAACCGCCATGATATCTTTCCAAAACACTATGGCAAAAACGGTAAGTCCGCCAAAAAAAACAAGCAAAATAAGTCCGAGAATTATATAAGCACGCAATCTACTACGCGGTTTAGTCGTTTCCATTGTTAGATTATGGCATGCGGCTCAATTGCTTGGAAGGGATAAACCCAAGTGAGTTCGTGTTTATTGTACGAACCATGATACAAAAGGCTGTCCTTGATTGACGCGAAGCGCTCCATAGTGTGCCAGTCTGGTTCTCCTTGCATCTTGAGTGTGAGCACAAAGTTTTTGACCTTGCCGCTTTGCAACCATGGATCGACCCACTGCCACAGACGCTCAGGGTAGCAGATGAGATCTGAACATAGCCAGTCCACCGATTCAAATGAATCGGGCTGTAAAGCAAAAGCGTTGCCTTTTTGGAACTGCAGCGCTCCATTGAGCATGAGCCTTTGGTCAAGCGGACTGCGATCAACGGCCAAAACGTTGGCCCCATGGTCGAGCAAGAGCCAAGTCCAACCACCGGGAGAAGCACCAAGATCGATGCAAGACTGGCCAGGCTGTGGAAAACGGCGCAGGCGAATAAATGCCTCACGTAACTTCTGATAGGCACTTGATGGTGGGTCAATTTTGTTTTCTTCTAGCTCGAGCCTGCCTGCTGCAAAGGGACTTTGGCACTGGCCTGAGGCAATAAGCGTATGCTCGTCGATGAGTGTCCAGTTGCCGATAGGACTGGTTGGCAGGTCAAAAGGGTAAACCTTGGCCTTGTCATTGATAAAAGGTAGCTTTTCTTGAATTAGTGTAGCGCGACGGTGCAAGGTAGAAGGCGATAAGGCCCAATTGCGTTGAATCGAACGCAGTTGGTCGGCAGCACCTTTGATTGAATCAAAGCGAATGAGCCATGGTTGATACCAAATGTTTTTGGACCAGTAGCTTGGCTTATAGCAGTTGTTTGGAAGACATAGTTGACCGTAGCGCTGGTAAGGAGAGTCAATCTCATGTTCCAGATAGTCGCTCCATTCGTCATCGATCAAGTAGGCCCAAGTTTCGAGTTTGTCCATTTTTATAAATAATATCACAAAAAAATTTGTTTCGATATATACTAATTTGATGAGTGAAAGTAACTACTTAGTTTTTGACAATCCGCTGCCAAAAAAAACAATTCGGCGAGCAAAGAATCTCAGCAAGCGTTATGCTAAACGCTTTGGTTTTGATAATAGTTGGAAGCCCCTTTTGGAGGCCAAACCGATGCCCTTGGGTTATGAGGAATTTGGCATCCAAACGCTTAGTCTCAAGAGCTCTAACGAACAAGAGGCTGGACCCACAGATGGCAGCTCCGAGGGAAATTTTTACAAGCAGAACCCTAGTGGCGTAGTAATTGGAACTATCCGGATGGGTTTTGGACATTACCGTATAGGTTTGGCACTCGCCTCGGCGGCCAAGTCCATGGGCATCACGCCCTACTGGTTGGACTTTTTGTCGTTTCCTGATAGCGCGCCAACAAAAATAATTCACTATCTTGAAGATCTCTACAACAAATTTAGTCGGTTTTCTCAGACCCACCGCTGGTTTAACCGCTTAATCTGGGAAAAGATTACCTCAGACGTGGTGCAACAAATCACCTACTGCGCACGAGACCGTGAGCTAACGCGAATGTTTGCGCCACTCTTGCAAGACTTGCCGCATGGCATACCGTTTTTGGGCACGCACCCTTGGACTGGACTAGCCGCGGTACATGCTGGCATGTCCAATGTCGTCTCAGTGGTTCCTGACAATTTTCCACTGGCCTTCCATTTGGTAGAAGGCTCAAGTCATGCAGTCCAAACCCCGTCTACGTATATGGGATATAGGACTTTACGGAACATGGGATACAAGGGCCGCTACATGCTCAATCCTATGCCCGAGGAGAGTATCTTTTATGCGGGGCACTTTGTTGATCATGAGCTTGTAAGTAACATAGAGGAAGACTGCGAAAACCGGCTAAAAAGAATTCATGACCACAACCGTGCTCGCAGGTTGCTCTTGACCATCGGTGGTGCTGGTGCGCAAATGCAGCGCTTTTTTGACGTAATTAGGTTTTGTCGCCAAGCCATAGAAGAGGGCAAAGTTGGGCTTTTAATAAATCTTGGTGATCATGCAGGTCGATGTCAGGATTTAATAAGCATGCTAGAAAAAGAGGGAATCAAGCATGTCTTGCACCAAGACTGGGCCGACGTCAAGGGTTTTGCTGAAGAAGCCAGAACCACCAAGGTGCGTGGTATTCATCTCTTTTTGGCCAACAATACTTTTCAGGCAGTCTATACTACCAACTTGCTTATGCGAGCCTGTGATTTGATGATTACTAAACCCAGTGAGCTGTCTTTCTACCCGGTACCCAAGCTTTTTATTGAGCGGGTTGGCCGACATGAGGCATGGGGCGCCATCCGTGGAGCCGAGATTGGCGACGGCACTCTAGAAACCTCATCAATCAATGGACTCTATCAATCTTTGAGGATAGCAATTGAAAAAGATGACTTGCTTTCATTGTACTGTAATAATATTGTAAAGAATAAGCAGGCTGGCATTTACGATGGTGCCTACAATGCTATAAAAAGAGCAGTTAAACAGTCTTAAGCAAAGCGAGTCCTTGTGAGTACTAGTCTCAATATTCTTACTGTCGACTTTGGCACTTCGTCTGCCAAGGCCGCACTTATAGACCAAAGCGGCCATGTGCTTTGGTATTTCCACGATAGTCTCTTGCTCAACAGTCGGCAGCTTATGGACTGGGAAGCGCATTGGTGGGAAGAGTCGCTCAAACGCATAGTTAGCAACTTTGCACGCTCGGGACTGGAGGCCGATGCCTTGGTTATGAGCGGCAACGGGCCGAGCTTGGTGGCGGTTGACCATCTGGGTGAGACCTTGTCACCTAGTCTCTTGTGGATTGATGACCGGCGTAGAGCCTTGGCCGATACCAAAAGCTACTATTTGCCAAAAATCGCCTGGTTTGCCCAAGAGCATGCGCTGGGCTACAAAAATGTGCGTCATTTTTTGTCCTTACCCGAATACTTGTACTACAAGCTCAGTGGTCAAGCCGTTATGATTGGCCCCTCAGCTGCCTTTAACGACTACATTTGGAACGACCAAGAAATTAAAAAATATGAGATAGACAAGAATCTCTTGCCGCCCTTTGTAAGTCCTGGCGCACTAATTGGCACAGTGAGCAAAGCTGCCGCCAAGTCCTTTGGGCTAAAAGCTGGCCTAAAGTTGCTAGCCGGAGGTTCGGACTTTTTGATGAGTTTGATCGGCACCAACACGCTGAGCGCTGGTAAGACCTGCGACAGGGCTGGTAGTTCAGAAGGAATAAATCATTGTTCTAGCCTTGCACTCTCCAGCGACAAGCTGCGTACCCTACCCCACATTAGTGAGGGTCTCTTTAATGTCTCGGGGGTGCTTGGTTCTACTGGTCTGATGTTTGAATGGTTTAGACGCATTAGCGGCAAAACTGAGACAAGTTACTTTGCAATGTTGGAAGCTATTCAAGCCTTGCCGCCTGAAGGCAATTACCCCTACTTTTTTCCTAATCACCACAAGAATGCGGCTTGGGATTTTAGTAAGGCCATGTTTATAAACCTAGCCACCGCCCATGTTTGGGAAGACCTCGGACGAGCGGTGGTAGAAAGCATAGCTTTTTCGGTTCGTAAAAAGCTCGAACATATGCGCGCAGCTGGTTGTACGCTGAGTCAACTCAGGCTTTGCGGCGGACAAGCCAAAAACATGGCATGGAACCAACTCAAAGCTGATATTTGCGGCATGGAATTGTGGGTACCGGTAATAAAAGATGCCGAACTGTGTGGCAACGCCATTTTGGGATTGTGCGGTTTGGGTCACTTTAAGGATTTTTACGAGGGTGCCGAGGCACTTGTTCGCCAGGAAGCAATTATTGAGCCGGACGCCCAGCGCTACAAGATCTTTGGCCAACGCTATGATGAGTATTGCAGCCGCGAGCTGGCCGTGTCATCACTTTTTAGTTAAAAAAAAGCCGCTCAAGTCGTTTGAGCGGCTTACTGTACTTACAAGTACAACTTTCTGTTCTTACTTACTGTACTTAGCCAGAAGATTCTCAACGCTTGTAACTTCAATAAAGGTAGCGCCGTTGGTAGGACCAAAACTGCCTGCCAAGAGTAGGATTAAGTCACTACGTAATAGTGTGCTGTCTGCCAAGAGTTTGGAAACAGTTTCCTTAACAAAAACACCATGGTTTTTTTGCTCAGTAACCAAGTCGGCATTTACACCGTAGGTTAGAGCAAGGTTACGCATTACTTTGTCGTCATAGGTGGCAACAAAAATAGGCTGGCTACCTCTAAAGGAAGAGAGATAGCGTGCGGTTCGCCCTGTTGCGGTGTCAGCAATAATTGCTTTGATGGGCAACTCTTTACAGGCTTCAATCGCTTTTTCGGCCAAGAAGGCAGGAACTTCGTTGCTGGAATGCACAGTATTGATGCTGCGAATGCCGTCAATTGCGGTGTGGCTTTCGGTTTCGGCAGCAATCTTGGCCATAATGGTTACTGATTCCAAGGGATATTGACCGTAAGCGGTTTCGCCTGAGAGCATAAGACAGTCGGTACCGTCATAAACTGCATTGGCAATGTCACTTACTTCGGCACGAGTTGGTCGTGGGTTTTGGATCATAGTGTGCAACATCTGGGTTGCTGTAATAACTACGCGCTTGCGTTCACGGCACTTGCGGATGATCATTTTTTGTACAGCAGGGACTTTTTCGGCAGGGATCTCGATACCCATGTCACCACGAGCAACCATGATACCGTAGGCGACATCCAAAATCTCGTCAATGTTGTCTACGCCTTCTTGGTTTTCTATTTTGGCAATAATCTTACACTGAGCGCCCTTGGCATCCAGCATCTTTTGGATATCCAAGACATCTTGCTTGTGGCGTACAAAACTGTGGGCAATAAAGTCCAGCTCGTGCTTAATAGCAAAGTCAATATAGCTCAAGTCTTTGTCAGAAAGGCTTGGCAATTTAATAGCAACACCAGGAACGTTGACTGACTTCTTACCTTTGATTGGACCATCGTTGTCAATGCGACAAACTAGTTGATTGCCCTTTCTTTCCGTAACAGTCATACCAAGCTCGCCATCGTCAATAAGAATCTTGTTGCCAACAGGCACGTCTTTGGCAAAGTCGCCATAGCTCACGTAAAGAATCTCGCGGCTTGACTCTTTGGTCTTAGACTCGTCGCCCTCAACAATTATGATCTCGCCAGACTTAACAGTGATGTTTGCGCCCTCTTTGAGCTTTAGAGTGCGGATCTCAGGGCCTTTGGTGTCAAGAATGAGTGGAATCTTTCGGCTTACCTTGCGAACGTTGTCAACAACCTTAAGGGTGTCGTCGAGTGTCTGATGTGCGGTGTTGAGTCGAACACCGTTCATGCCAGCTGCATGCAAAGACTTGATAAAATCCAGATCACAACGCATATCGCTGATGGTTGCCAAGATCTTAGTTTGCTTCTTCATAATAATCTCCGGTTTTGGATGGATAATGTGCGCATTATATCGTCAACGGCTGTTAACAGTCAAAGGGTCTTAAGCTAAGCAAACGCGTTGACACAAAAGCCACACTTTGCTAACATGCCGGCCATACACAAGCCCCAACGGGCCATGCATATCGCTTGCGGCGGTGGCGGAATTGGTAGACGCGCTAGTTTGAGGGGCTAGTGACAGCAATGTTGTGCGGGTTCAAGTCCCGCTCGCCGCAAATTTACAAAAAGTCACCTGTATTGGTGACTTTTTTATTGGCGATGCGGGACTTGAACGCCAATGGTGCGCTGGGCGCCTAGCCCAGGAAGGCAGACATCGTGTCTGCCGCCAGCACGATTGGCCGTAGTGTTGGGTACACGCCTTTGGCGTGTTGAAGAAAAAATACTATCGCTTATTGCAGGGGTTAAATATGATAGAACAATATACATTTAACGAATTGATTGTTGATGTGTTACAAAATTCTGGTATGCCAATGTCTTCTGAAGAAATTTGGCAAAAAGCTATAGAACTAAACCTGGATAAAAAAATTGGATCCTCAGGTAAAACACCATGGGCAACAATCGGTGCCCGTTTATATACAAACATTAAAGAAAACCAAAGTAGTAGCACCTATATTCAGGTTTCGAAAAGACCAACTAAATTTACTTTGCGTTCACTATATACAAATCCAACACAAACTGAACTTATTGTTGAACAACAAGTTGAAAAGAAAGAAGAGATCGAAGAAAGAATAAAATTTCATGAAAGAGATTTACATCCATTATTGGCCAAATATGTCTTCAGTGATCCTCTTTTGATAGTCGCTTCGCTCGGCAAGAATCGCACCAAGTCCTTCGGGTCGGAATTGCAGGTTAAGCAATTGTTGGATGGACGCAGTACCATTTTTATCCGAGCCAGTTGATGATATTCATAGTCTTTTCAAAATAGTCGGCTTTCAAGAAGTCATCATCGTATTTGTTGGAACACATCATTGGGTGTCTGCTTTTGAAGATGGTGCCGCTTCCTATGAATTCTATACATTCTTGCGCTTCTTGCCCCCATAGCAACCAGGTTAATCCCGGTGTTTGCTCATCGATATAGCGAAATAATTTTGAAGTCCAAGCATCCCAAATTTTGCGATGTGCCTTGGGTCTGCCAATTTCTGTTGTTAGGTATCTGTTCAAAAAGAGAACTCCTTGTTGTTCTAGGGAGTCAAACCATTCTTTTGGGGGTTTGATTTTGAAGTGACCTAAATTGATATCAGTGACAATATCTTTATATTTTTTTATTTGTCCATATGCTTCAATGTGATTATAAGTTTTATGGATCAGACGAATGATGTTTTTCAAAGAAATTTGACGATAGATCTGTGACCAATCTTTGAGATTGTCGGGCTGAAAGGATCTTCCATTGGCGACTCGTACTCCGTTGTCCAAAGAAGGGTAAGGGTCCTGCCCAACTATACAGACCTTAATTTTTGATAAGTCACTGCTTAGAAAACGCAAAACATTTTTTCTAGCGGGCGTAAATTGATCTCCAATTTTTTCTTCAATTGCAAGCAATTCTTTTTTATTTTCTTCGCTCAAAAACATCTTCCAATTCACAAAATTAGACTGATCATGCAACATACTTTACCCCCACATCAAAATATATTTTTGGAGTATATACCCTTGATTTTGCATGGACTATATCTTGGTGAGCAATATATGGCAAACATTTATTAATAAAATAGGGGATAAATTCAATATGGGCAGAACCTATTGTAGAAACAGATATAACAAAAGAAAATTATACATTTACCGAAAGGGTACGATATAAGTCAAGATAGTTTTCGCCAGTAAGAGGGCGAAACTGAATGAAGTATTCCATAGGGTTCAGAGCTTCAACTGTCCGCAAGACTCAAGACGGAAGTGGACCAACCGGTTACGATTACTACCTGGATTCAATTATACCCAAAGGGTAAGCTATCCTTGGATGGTGCTGATGCAGTGACGCCTGATCTACGCGGTCCCGGGGCAAAGTTATCACTCTTGCTTGAGGGTAAAAGTCTGCCCGAGGATCAAAAGGGCGAGTGGATTTGTAAGCATGGGTTACACTCCGAACATCTCCCACTCTGGGCACAGGAGCTGACTACCTTTATAACAGACAAACAAGCCGACCTTGTTCGCAAGGACAGGGCGCTGGTCGAAGCTGCCGTCATGACTACGCTAAAAAAAACTTCCGGCATTTCTTTGCGGACGATCCAGACGAGGCGACCTGACCACCGAAGCCGAACGAGAAGAAATCTTGGCATAATACGCTGAAGTATACCGTTGGCTACGCCAAGGTCTTTGAATCCTTGAGCCATGCCCGTGAATGGTTTTGCTGCTTTTGTCCACTGGTACAATACCACCCATTTGTATTCTGGATTGGGATATGTCACACCCCAGCAACGCCGCTGGGGAGAAGCTCAGGACATCTACCAGAAGCGAGACGAAGCTTTGCAGGCCGCGCGAGCCAGAAACCCTTTGCGGTGGCGTCAAGGCAAAACAAAGATATGGGCCAGTGATCCGGTTTTCTTTGGGTACCGTCCATTGGAGCAAGCTGCTTAGTAAACTTACTGCGTATCATGACATGAGTATAGCGGACGGTGCTTTCGATAGTGCGATGGCGCTGCAGTTCCTGGACATGACGAATGCTTGCGCCGTTTTCCAGTAAATGAGTGGTTGTCGAATGCCGGATAGAGTGCGTGGAGATTTCCGGCTTGTCCGTGTCGGCGCGTTTGAGCAGTTTCCGAAAGCGTTCACTGATGGTGGCGCCTGGCAGGTGCCCTCCCTTGGTCGCGCCCAGGCTTCCGGCGAAGATCCAGGAGTCGCCTTGCTTATTTGGGGTCTGTCTCCTGGGGGGGGGCACATTATAGCGGGCATTCTCTAATAGTTTTCGCCAGAAGGAGGCGAAAACTATCTTGACAGGTACTGGGATTGGCGCGGGTTAATAATTAATCTTGGTCAGAATAGTCTCAAAAAATTGTTTGTTAGGTGTTATTTTAGACCTGAGCACTGTATCTTTATCTACGCCTAAAACAGCTAAGACTTGCTTGATATTTGAAACCACTGTCCAAACATTACCTTCATAACCGCCCAGTCCTATAATATGATTATCAGAATCAAAGATTTGATCATAAAATGTAACTACTGATTTTAAGAAATCAAACATCTTTTTCTCATTGTTTCGGTAGAGGAGCTGGGTAAGACCACATGAACCGGCTATAAGGCACAGAGTACCCCAGGGAAGTAAGAGAAACTCGTCAACCAGACAGTCAATTAGAGCAAATTTCTTTGCTATAGCTATTTCCAATAGAGAAAATATATAAAACTGCTCACCATAGAGAACAGGCGTGGAATCAATTAGAATGCCAAAGCCATTGCTTTCAATCATTTCAAGTTTACTTACAGTATTCTTCAAATCATCTGCATTTTTTGATTTCAAAACTATTTACCTGCTATTGGCATTTACTGCTCCTAATGTCCCATAAAATACGGAAGGTATTAACATAATTTACATCATTTTAATTTGTAATTGGGTTGAATGGTACTGTTATTATAAACACAATTGCACCCAACACTGCAAGCATTTGCGAAGTAGTCTTTACGGAATCTTCAAATTGTTTTTTCTCAAACAACTGATATCTTTTATTTGGAGCATAGGCTTCTTGCCGCTGTTCAACGGTGGAACCATTGAATTTCTGGTAAAGAATAACGCCAGGTGCTGGCGAGAAAAAGACTGCATACCCTCCGGGTGCTTCAACGACTCCATAAGTTCCAATATCTGAGCTGCTACCCGGAGTAGCTTTTAACCCTGCTGCTTTTAAGGCATATAATGCGCTAGTCCTATCTGGCGCAGCACTTGCTGAATCATTGACAGATTTGATTTCGTAGACAGCACCACTTGTTATATTGTAGATATCAGGTCTTTGTTTACCACCGCCAAATGCTTGGCAGACACTCAGCCATAGCTGGGTCCATCGACAACCATAGTCCTGTTTCTTCGTCTTGTTCTTTGCCACCGTAACGGTACTCAATTATTCTCGGCAATTTTGCGAATACCGTCAAGAACACAGTCAATCTCCCCATAAGTTGGAGATACTTGCTATTTTTCTGATACTAAATTAGTTATTGACATTTACCTATACTTGCCGTCTATAGTGACAAGATCTGTTGCACCGAACTAGTAGAGAAATCTACTCACGCAAAAAGGAATGACTATGAT
>JBBRCZ010000002.1:0-284221 GCA_038204425.1 Spirochaetia bacterium
GGTTGCCTAGTTAGGCAAAATAAGCAAGCCTGGCTAGCCAGAATCACGTACCGCAGGAGCGAAGGCGACGAGGAACGTGGTTGGCTTTTTTTTGCCCTAACGGCAACTATGTTGCCTGGTTAGGCAAAAAAATGGCTTAGAGCCGTGCACTTACGCGCCGTCTCTAAGCCATTTCTAATCTTGCCTTCCCGCATCTGAGGCCGCAGCTTTTGATGCTGCACAATTTTCTACTTTCTATTGAAGCTTGCCATTTCAACTATAGCTTTTGCTGGCCCGCTGATTTTTTTCTTCTTTTGCACCAAAGCCTGAACGCCGGTAGGTAATCCGTACAGATTGATAAAACCCGTTGCGTCTGATTGGTCGTAGCTAGATTCACTAAAGCTAGCAAGATCCTCAATATAGAGACTATATGGACTGCTACGACCAACTACAATTACGTTTCCTTTGTAGAGTACCAACCTTACTGAGCCACTTGTGTACTGAGATGCTACTTGCATGTAGGCATCTAGTGATTTAAAATGTTGACCAAACCACTTTCCGGAATAAATTGTCTTTGCGTATTCTATGGCAAGAGTGCGCTTGGTTTGTAGGGTTTCTGCATCCAATGTGACCATTTCTAGTTCACTTATCGCAGTGTGCAGAATTGTGCCTGCGGGGGTCTCATAGACGCCGCGACTCTTCATACCGACTACTCTTGATTCAACAATATCCGACCTGCCAATTCCGTTATCCGCGCCAAATTTGTTTAGTTGTTCAATCAGTTCAATCGGGTCAAGCTTCTTTCCGTTGATGCCAACTGGAAACCCTTTTTCAAACTCAACGGTTAACTCAAGTTCTTGGTCTGGTGCTTTCTGAGGGCTTTTTGTGCGTTGGAACATGTCTTCTTCTGGACGATTCCATGGATTCTCCAGTGGTCCGCCCTCGTGACTAGTGTGCCAAACGTTAGCATCACGACTGTAAATATTTTTCTTGGTGATGTTGCCAAGTGGAACATTGTGCGCTTTAGCGTATTCTATTGCCTGTTCCCTGCTGTTGATATCCCACACTCGCCAAGGTGCAATTACTTTTAGATGGGGCGCCAGAGCTTTATAAGTCAGTTCAAATCGAATCTGATCGTTTCCTTTGCCTGTGCAACCATGAGCGACCGCATCGGCCTTTTCTTTGAGTGCTACCTCTACCTGGTGCTTTGCTTGTAAGGGTCTTGCAATCGACGTTCCCAGTAGGTACTTGCCTTCATAGACGGCGCCAGAACGAATCAGGGGGAACAAGTAGTCTTCTACAAATTCTTTTCGTGCGTCTACGACGTAAAGTTTGCTTGCTCCGGATGCTTCTGCTTTTTTGTGCATCGCGTCCCAGTCTTCAACTTGTCCCACATCTACACAGACGCCAATAATCTCAGAGCCAGGGTAATTTTCTTTGAGCCACGGAATTATTATGCTTGTATCAAGTCCTCCTGAATAGGCTAGGACTATTTTCTTCACTTTGTTGATAGGGGATGTTTTTTTTATTCGTGTCTCACTACTATCTGGCTTGTTCGATTTTTTGCTGGCCTTGTCTTTGTTGGACATTATTTACTCCTGAAGGATTCTATATTTATGCAATATATGGCGTTTTTTGGACGAATATCAAGTCAAAAATGCATATTTGTACATAAAATATACAATACTTGCCCCAACTTGTCATCCAGAACTAGGTAAAGGGTCAGCGATTGGCTCCAAACCAGTCGCTTGCAAAATCAACAAGAGTTCTGGAGCTCTGAACTAAATGTTTTTGTTTACCTTCGTTGTTTACAGTTTTTAGGAAAGCGCTTCCACATTCTTCAAAGTCTTCACAGTTGAGGTCAAGGCTTTGGAATGCAGTTATACGCTTTGATCGCTTGCTCCAAAAGTGCTTCTTTTGTAGCATTGGGACTCTTTCCAGATAGAACTGCTTGCCAGGCCAGGTTGCGCGATGTTCGGCCAAATGCAGTATTGAGCACGATTGCCATCCACATCCAAGCAACAACACTTTGGCATCCAAGTCATAAAGTCGAGAAAGAGGCGAGTTTTGACCGAGCTGATCTCCAAGTCTATGCGGTGCAATTACAAATTTTGACTGATTACCAAGTGCCACAAAAGAAAAAAGCGGATGGTTTGAGCGTCTACACTTTGGAAACTGCTTTAGACAGCGGGCTACCGCCCCGATTGATGAATCGATGGGTGTTAGAACTCTATCCCATGGCTCCGAATTGCGCATGACATCTGCCCAAGATTCCTCTGGAAGTCGGGGACTAGTCCAGCGCAGTGGAAAGCTCAGTGTCTCACTAAAACTAGGCATCACTAGTGTGCCTTTTTTCCCAATTGTGTCTATAATAGCGCCAATAACGGCGCGTTCGCCGCCAATAATGTAACCCAGCTTGGAAAGCGACACATGAGCAATAACGGTGTCACCTATCTGCAAACCCATTTCTTCCAGGGAAAGGTGAAGCCCCTGCCGGCTCACAATGTCTTGTTTTGCTAAAATGCGTTCGCTCACCAAGGTAGCATGGCAGATCAAGAATGCTTGGTAAAGCCCAATATTTTGCTTGTCTATCAAGCATCTGATAGGTTCTCATTATTTGATCTTCGTACTACAATAGCGCAGAAGGAGTCTACATGAAAACAAGTCAATCAGCATTCTTATCCTCCTGTAGTCAATTGAATCAGAAGTTGAAGTCAAAATTGGATAGCCCAATGGAAGCTTGGCAGATCTATGGTTTTTTTTGCGGATGTGTAGCCGGCGGTGTCACCATTGATGAATTGCAAGGTGAAGACCTTGATTTCCTCGCCCTTGATTTGCTTGATGAATTGGCTCGCCGCAATGAAGACGATGAACCCGAAGGATATGAAGAAGGCCCGGTTGAGGATCACCTTGTACTTTTTTCCAAGACAATTTTAGAGGTTTTTAAAAAAATCGAAGAAATGTTGGATGCCAACTCAGGCGAGCCGGAGCTGCCATTCGTCGAGGCTGTCTCACAAGAGCCCCCGTTGACTCGTGAGACTCTTGAGGATGCCAAACAATTTGCAACTGGACTGTTGCGTGGTGTAGTTTTTGGTGTGGATGATGAAGATGCATTGAAAGACGATGATCTTGGCGAGCCACTTGGCCTCTTATTTATCCTAACCGAAGATGACCCAGATCCAGACTTTGGATCGGTAGAAGAAATAAATCAAGCTCGTACAGCGGTGGCGGCCGGTCTGCTTGGTATTTGCTCAAGGATATACAAACTCAATCGAGCATAGACCCTATGCTGGTTAAGTATATTGTTTTACAAGCCGGTGCGAGACCAGGGATCTCCAACCCCTCTGGTCTCACACCACATTTTTTAACGATCGCGTTTCCACGCTGATCTAAGCTTTGACATCTCCTTTTCATCTAAGCGAACATTTCTGATGTACTCGGCCAAAAATGCTGTTGCGAGTCCAGCAACCAAGAAGAAGACTAGTCCAGCAATTAATAGCAATGCAGGGGATATACGTGGTCTTTGTTCTAGTTGCGCTTGCGGGAAATAGACCAGTGGGAAATCTTTTGAGTCAAGAAGCTCTTGAATTGCAACAACAAGCACAGCGAGATGGGTGCCACTTTGAAAACTGGTAAACTTCTCCGTTGCAAGGGGGCTTTCTACGATCCTTCCAATTTTGGCAGCAACTTTCTCTTTGATTTGTACGCCAACTCTCTCGGCAGCTTGCTTGCTTATGCGCTGCAAAAAACTGTTGATAGCTTTGCTATCGCTGCCGCCGTTATCTATGCTCACCGTCAAAGAACTGTCGTTTTCGGTAACAAGCATTTTGCTAGCCAGCTGGTCAAATTTTAGGCTGCCCTGAGCTGGTCCCTTAGTTTCTGACGCCTGCTCAAGTTCAATTGCGCCAATGTTGGCTTGCAATAAAGACACGTCACGCAACTCTATAGCCACCATAGCAGGAGCGTCGTAATTGTAGATTAGTTTAGTTTCTTGCGGAAACTCAATAAACTCGAGTGTGATCGAATTGGAACCATAGCCACCACCTAGGGTATTGACTCCAAGCAGAGGAAACAAAAACAAGCATAGCAGCCAAAACAAGGTGCCAATACCTGTCACCAAGACTATTTTTAAACGATGACGAAGAAGCGTGGCGAGAATGTCCGTTAGTTTAAATTCCCCATGTTTTTCTATCAAAGCGTTATCTGAATCGTGCATATGCTTCCCTTCCATCTTTCTTAAATAGGTCTTTGCTCACTTAACTAAGTGGCTATCATTATAGGGACAAATCCGGCTGCTTGCAATAAGTGCTAGTTGGTAAAAGCAATTCCAAACATTTTGCTTGACGTTGTTGATTCAAAAAACAATAATGAAACGTATGGGAGAGTCGAATGTCAAATGGACTTGGTGATTCCGGTCTGCTGGACGATTTAGTATCCGAAGTTAAAAGAATGAATTTTCCAAGCAACAAACCAGTCTTTTATATTGAAGGCGGTTGGATAGTTAGAGAGAATTCAGATGGTAGCAAAGTTCGGATAAAAGAATATAGTTATCGACCTCCGCAGACTCCACCATCTATTAAATAGTTGCAGTAGAGTTCTGCCTAACTTGCATAAACCACAATCCAAATGAAACAGCCAAAGCTCGTTACAGGCAATTTTTTGCTACTCTTTGTGCAAAACTTTTTGACCTTCTGTGCTTATAATTTTGTTTTGGTTCTGCCAGAATATTTGGCCAACATCGGCGCCAACCGATTTCTGATCGGGCTCTTTTTTAATCTAAACTCTTTGGGTTTGGTCCTTTTGGTTGTTCCACTTAGCCTGCTCACCGATAGTATCGGACGCAAAAAGCTGCTGGTAGTGACCTACTTATTATCTATAATGGCCTACTACGGAATGTTTATTTTCTTTTACGATCTGGGGCTCTTGTTTCTTTTTAAGGCACTTGCGGCCTTGGGGTTTTGTGCAAGTTTTACCATTTTTGGCGCTGAGATTTTTGAAATTGTACCCAAAGACCGTCGAGTGGCTGGAATTGCATTGTTTGGCATTTCTGGCCTCTTATCCAATCCTGTAGCAACTATCGCTGGAGAATGGGTTCTTCAAAAGTTTGGGGTTGCTTGGATCTTCTTTAGCTGTATACTTTTTCTATCGGTGGCAACTATTCTAAGTCTAGGCTATTCGTTTCATCGAACTCAGAAATTTGGTTTAAAAAGCTTCTGGGTCCTGCTTAAAAAAGGCAACTTACACGAACTAATTGTTATCACTCTAGTCTTTGGTGGTGCCTTCAGTGTTTTTACTACTTTCTTAGCAAAAATTAGCGCAGAACGATTAGGCTATGTACAGATTTCACTCTTTTTTACCGCATTTTCTGCAATTGCTATCACCAGTCGTCTTTTGCTTGCGCGCTGGATAGATAGGATTAGAAAAGACTATTTACTTGCACTGTGTTTTCTATTGATAGGACTGGCCTTACTTGGGGCACTCTTTTTGGAACCGGGAAGGCAATTGCTCTTGATACCAATGGGGATTTTTTACGGCTTGGGACATTCAGTCTTGTTTCCAGTTTTATCAACTTTATTCGTGCAGAAAGCAGGTCTAAATGAGCGACTGGGGCTAAGCAACCTTTATGCCGCCGTCAACACTTTTGGAAACATAAGTGTTGCCTTGGTTTTAGGTTTGATAGGAGATGTTCTTGGAACAGCAAGTATCTTTGGAATGATGGCCATAGTAGCTATTGTTACATCAAGTTTTATTCTTCTCGAAAAGCGGAAGAAGTTTATGGAGCAAAGTGACGGTTACACCTAGAGAACTCCCTGCTGCAATTGCAAAAAAAAAGCTGTCCAACTATTTGAGCTTGGACAGCGTGAGGCATTGCGTCAATAGGCTAAAAATTAGCGAATTGTTATAACTACTGTTGCTTTACCGAATCGCAAGTTGTTGACGATGTCATCGGTTACTCGGGAAGTATCCCCAGAATCCGACTGATCTTCCCCTTGTCTGGTATTGACATCAGAAGCGATTGTTAATAGTTCTTGATTGTCTACGCCACTGCCGTCTGCGCTGGACTCGGCGGATTCGCCTTGACCGACAGAAATGTTGTCGCCAGAAGGTGTTTCAAAAGAGACTACGCCTTTTTCTACCGTCACTGTTTCTCCGTCAAACTCAAAGATAGTCCCTCGCACCGAGGCTGTGGCTACCGGGCTCTTTATGGTGAGTGGCTGGCGAATATTGCCGGCTGGGGGAAGTTCTGCTCGAACCCTGCCAACCTGTAAGACTACGTCACCCTTGCTGATCAATCCGGCAGATATTGCTAGCTCACGAATCGTAATTCGACTCATCGCTCGAGCAGTTAGGGTAGCTCTGCCGAGTGCCAAAATTGCTTCCGACCGAAAGCCGGTCGAAATTGTGCCGCCCAAGGGAATAGCCTGTCCTTGTCGCGCTGCTGTCCATCGACCATTGACCAAGATCTCTACCTTGCCCTTGATGGACTGGATGGTAGCCGATTCTTGTGCAAAGGCCGCTAAGGGCATTGCCACCATGAGGGTGAGCAACAAGCCCACCATTATGTGTATCTTCTTCATCATTGATACCTCCTGATATCTTAGAGTCCTAGATTGAGCTCCAGCTTTAGGAGCATTTCATTGTTTCGATCTATGGCTTCGCTTGGAGCAAAGAACCCGTAAGTGAAGCTCAGTCCCCATTCCGAGCTAATGCGAAGGTCCACCTTAAGGTCAGCTTCGTAGCCCAAGAAGTACAATTGACTTCCATTGACTAGTCCTGAAATTCCACCGGCCTCTGCATCGTATGGTCGCGCAAAAAAGTAGCTATTCAGTGCAATTCTTAGGTTCTCGTCGGGTTTGATTGACAAAGAAAGCTTGCTTTCAGAAATGTTGTTGAGCTGGGGAATTAGAATCTCTGAACTTCCTCGTGGTGTAATGGTACTAAAGCCGCTATAGTCCCCAGAAACGTTGCTTGAGGCATCACTTCCGGTGGCGTCGGCATCAAAGCCACCTAGAATACTTTCTATGCCAATTTTTAAGTTGGCTGCTTCAGGAAAAAACAGGCTAAAGTTAAGGTAGGCCATACCTGCAAGGGTATTGATCTGCTCGTAGGCGTTACCAATGCTGTAAGTACCACCAACAGGCGTAATCTGACTTGCATACTGAAAGTAACCGCCCGCTTCATAAAAGAGCGGTCCGGCAATTTTGCCCTTTAGATGGCCACCAGCGTAAAGTGAATTGATTCTGCTAGAGGTTTCGGTAGTGTCCGCCACCAAGTCTCCAACCTGCTTAATGTCTTGGGAAAGATCAATTTGGGCACTACCTGCTAAGGCGAGGGTTTGACCGCCAGCGAAGCGTGGAAACAAGAATTCGTTTACCAATAAGAGCCTTGGAACCGCAAGTATTTTGGTATCGTCAAGCAAATTGGCAATATCAGCTGCGTTCAATAGAAATCCTGAAGAATGGTTGAATAGGAGCGCGGATGTTCCGGCTGAAAACTTCCAAACAAAGCTAGGGAACACTACATCAAAATCACCGGGCTGCGAAAGGGGGATTGTCAATGTGTTTTGGATGCCGTCCAACTTATGCGAAAGAATCACACCGCTGGTGTCCGTAAAAAGACTGCGACCAACGACAAGTAAGTTTGATGGCCCTGCGGCTGCTTTGTCGGCAAATAGCAATCGGATAAAAAGCTCATCGAGATCACCATTAAAAATAATGGTATCAGAATCCAATAGATATTCCAACGTTAGATTTCCTCTAATGGAAACATAGTTAGCCTGATCGATATTAAAGCGTGCCCACAATTCTGCCACGCTCTCATTGCTATACCCAACTATGTTGTCGTCGAGATCAAATGTCGCATTGTGGAGGGTGCTGAGGTTGCCGCCAAGGTCAACCGCAGCGAGTGGGACTAGTCCAGTACTTATCAACAAAACAAGCGAAAAAAGTGCGCATTTTGTAAAGAAAAACGAAGTTAGTTTTTTCATTCTTTTGCCTCATTATACGTTAGAATTTTACCAATGATTCGCAGAGCCAGTTCACCACTAAGCTCTTCATCTGGCCAGCTATTCTGACCAACGAAGCCGAGATACTGGAATTCTCTCAACCCGTAGCGTGATCCAGGAAAGAGTGAATACCACATTCCAGCCGGAAGTTTAAAAGCTTGCATGAGTAAATAACAATATTCGCCCAAGTTAATTTTCTGGTCTGCATTCACTTCTTTGAATCCCCAGGATTTTTCTGCTACGGCTTTGCTGGCCCCGGCGATGTCAAAGGAGTTGTTTACGTCCTCCACCGCGGAAATAGCTAGGAAAGCGGCCTGTCCGAATGAAAGCGTCGGCGCTGCTATGATCTGATCCACAATTAAGTTGGATTGAGCACTTACCCCCACTGTCATAGCGCTGAGCAGCAAATATACAAGTAAATGTCTTTTCATTTAAAACTCCCATAGATTACAATAACAATAGTGTATTATCTTTTTCCTTAACAGTCTATCAGGAGTTTTCACTATCAGGAGTTTTCATGAAAAATAGAGAATCTTTCTTACTAATAGTAGGTCCGGCCGTAATCTGGATAGTTTTGGCAGTGATGATTTCACTGGGCGTAACCCAAGGACTTGATTGGAAGATGCAAGATTTTTTGACGACTGTTCGCCCAGAGCCCAGCATTGATCCCGATCTTTTGATGGTTGATATAGATGACGGTTCCATTCAAGCAAAGGGGCTCTGGCCTTGGCCACGTAAAATTTTGGGTGATGTGCTGCTTCGGCTCAAGGAGTTTGGTGCAGAATACATAACCTTTGATATTGAGTACATTGATGTTGGCATTTCTGGCTTGGATCTTGAGAACCGCAAACGGAACTCAGATCGCTTGCTTCAGGAAATGCTCGATCTGCAAAAGGGAGTTGTCAACGGTCTGATTGGTGCTCGCGAAGCTGGCGACTACACCAGGCTCGCTCTCGACGAGGGGATCCGCGACCTGATTCCTGATAATGACGAATACTTAGGAAAGGCTATTTCTGTTTTTGGAAACAGTTTTGTAACGCTCAATATGCGTGTTGGTTCCGAAAACAATCCAATAGCTGAAGAAGCTTTGGTGTTTGCCCAAGATCAAGTCTTTTTGCCAGAAGTAAGTGGAAATCTTGACAGTTTGGTTACTGCCGAAAACCTTGAAATGAGGGCGACTATTCTTAACGTTCTTAGTCGATCACAAGGGGCGGGTTTTGTTGACATGGATCCCGATAACGACGGTGTAACTCGTAGGGTTCATCTTTTGTGGCGCTATAAAGATAAAGTTTATGGACAGCTTGCCTTCTATCCACTTTTGCATAAATGGGGCAACCCACCCATAGAAGTTTTTTCCGACAAAATAGTCGTCAAGCGTAGCAAGTTGGATTCAAAAGTCCCCGATGTGGTAATTCCGCGCGGTGAAGACGGCCGAACGCTCATAAACTGGGCGCGTGGAACCTATGACCAAACTTTTAAGCACGTAACCGTTAGCCAATTTTTTGAAATTGATCGTTTGGAAAAAGAAATCGGCGATTTGGTTATAGCTTTGAGAGATTCAGGTGTGCTTAGTCTATCTCCTGGCGGGGATTTTTCAAACATGGTTGATCAAATCGCGAGCATGTACATTGAGGCCCACGACAACGAGGATCGCTTGTTGTTTGGACAGTATCTCGAACTCAAAGGTGACTATCTTGTCAAAGTTGCTGATTTTGTTTCTGAAGAAAATCTTAGCCAGATCAATACATCGCTCGAAGGACTAATAGCGGAGCAGAGACAACGAGGAAACGATGTTGCTGCAAAGGACTTACAGACAGTAGTTGACAATATTCAACAATATCTTGGCTTTCTGAAAAAGAATTTTGCGGCTCTCAAACAATCTCGTGCGGAACTTACTAAGCTAGTAAAAGGTAGTTTTGGTATAATTGGCAATACGGCAACTAGCACGACAGACTTGGGCGTCAATCCTTACGACTCACAGTATGAAAACCCAGGCGTTCACGCCAACGTTGCCAATACAATCATTAGTGGTAATTTTTTGGATGAAACACCAAATTGGTATGGAGCGATTATTGCTGCCTTCTTGGTTCTGTTAATTGCCTTTCTTTTGTGGCGAATCAAAAACACTGTCAATGGACTTATCGTCGGTTTTGCAACCCTTGTTATTTCGGCTTTTGGCCTGTCGATGGTGTATTTTTTTAGTGGACTATATGTGCCAATAATTGGTCCATTAATTGCAATGGTGGTTGCTTTTGTCTATCAAATAACGCTCAAATTTGTAAATACTGATAAGGATAAACGCTTTATAAGGACGGCGTTTGCATCTTATTTGTCGCCTGACGTTATTAAAGATATTGAGAAAGACCCCAAGAAACTTCTCTTGGGCGGAGAAAAGCGTCACATGACAGCAATGTTTACCGACGTCAAAGGATTTTCTACTTTTTCTGAGAAACTCGCGTCAAACGACTTAGTTTCCTTGCTCAATGCCTACCTTACTGGCATGGGTGACATTATTCTTGACCAACGCGGAACTATCGACAAGTACGAAGGTGATGCAATCATTGCTTTCTGGGGAGCGCCAGGCGATCAACCTGACCACGCCACTCGAGCTATGCGTTCGGCCGTTTGGATGAGGCGCAAAGAGACAGAGATGAACGTTGAGTTTTTGGCCAGTGGCCTCGCCCCATCACCTCTGTATACTAGGATTGGTATCAATACAGGTGACATGACGGTTGGCAATATGGGAACTCAAAATCGTATGAACTACACCGCGATGGGCAATGCAATGAACTTGGCTGCACGGCTGGAAGGTGTTAACAAACAGTACGGTACTTGGATTTTGACCAGCGAAACCAGTCGCAAAGAAGCGGGCGATGAGTTTCTGTTTAGGGGACTCGACAGGGTTAGGGTAGTGGGTATCAATACGCCTGTTAGACTCTTTAATGTTGTCGAAGAAATGAGTTATGCGACTCAAGCAATGAAAGAAATCGTTGGGCACTTTGAAGAGGGCATCGCCTTGTTTGAGAATCGTGAATGGGCAAAGGCTATTGCCAAGTTTGCTACTGTCTTAAAAATTGACGCAGAAGATGGCCCGGCCACCGTCTTCACCGAACGCTGTAAGAAATTTACCAAAGCACCACCACCTGAAACATGGGACGGTGTCTTTAGTTTGACAGAAAAATAGCACGCGTTAAGAAGCATAGTTGCCAATAGAAAGGGCTTGTCCACTCGCTGGACAAGCCCTTTTTTTGGAACTGAGAATAGACTCTAGAAGGGTCTATCTGCCACATACTTGAGCTGCTTGTATGAGTCGGCAACTTCTTTTTTGAGTGCCTCAAGGTACTTGGCTGCCACAACCGGATCTTGCATCTTTAATTGCTTGAAGCGAATCTGGCCATAGATGTGTTCTTCCAAGGCATCTATCTGTGGTTCTTTGCTATCCAACTGGAAGGGGTTTTTGCCCTCTTGCGCCAAAAGTGGGTTGTACCTAAATAATGGGAACATACCTGTTTTGACTGCCATTTCTTGGCTATCCATGCCAAAACGCATATCCTTAAATCCGTGCGCTATACAGTGTGAGTAAGCAATAATTATCGCTGGACCCGGATAGGCTTCGGCTTCTTGGAAGGCTTTAATGGTCTGAATGCGATTATAGCCCATGGCAATCTTTGCCACATAACAGCTGCCGTAAGTCATCGCAATGCCCGCCAAATCTTTCTTGTGCACCGCCTTGCCGCCAGCTGCAAACTTGGCGATTGCTCCCGTCGGAGTAGCTTTGGACATTTGTCCACCAGTGTTGGAGTAGACTTCGGTGTCCATAACCAGAATGTTGACCTTGCGGTCGCTGGCAATAACGTGGTCGAGTCCGCCAAAGCCGATGTCGTAAGCCCAACCGTCGCCGCCCAAAATCCAGACCGATTTCTTGACTAAAAAGTCAGCCATAGACAAAATCTCTTTAGCTTCCCTGCTTCCGTTCTTACGAGCTTGAACTTTAAGGGTGGAAACATTGCTACGCATCTGCTCTATTTTTGCTTCGGTTTCTTGTCCATTGTCTTTGATGGCAGCCAAGACGCTGCTATCAACGCCAGTGCGATTGTCGGCCAAGGCACGAGCTACCAACTCAAAGGCATACTTTTGCTGTTGGTCGGCGGTCAGTCTAAAGCCAAAACCAAACTCAGCAGCATCTTCAAACAAACTGTTAGACCAAGCGGGACCAGGCTGGTCGTTCTTGCCATTGTTGCGTTGAACGTAAGGGGTAGTTGGCAAGTTGCCGCCGTAGATTGACGAACACCCCGTGGCATTAGCTATTACTGCGCGGTCACCAAAGAATTGCGAGAGAAGCTTGACGTAGGGAGTTTCGCCACAACCAGCGCAAGCGCCTGAGAACTCAAACAGTGGCTCCAAGACCTGGCTACCGACCGTAGTGTTCTTTTTAACTTTTTCGCGATCGGCATAGGGAATAGAGAGGAAAAACTCCCAGTTCTTGTTTTCTTCTAGTCTGAGTTGGGTAAGTGGTAGCATTTCTAGAGCCTTGCGCTCGGTCTTTTTGCCATCAGCGTCTTTAGCATGAGCGGGGCAAATATTGAAACAAGCCATACAACCTGTGCAGTCTTCAGGACTGACTTGGATGGTAAACTTTTGGCCAGGGAAGTCTTTCTTGAGAACGGCTCCAGCATCACTACTCTTAAAGGTGCTTGGGGCTCCCTTAAGTGCTGATTCTTCGTAGACCTTCATGCGGATAACCGCGTGCGGGCAAACTGCAGAACAGTCACCACATTGGATACAAATTGCTGGATCCCACGATGGAATGGTTTCAGCAATAGCGCGCTTCTCGTATTTGGTAGTGCCAACTGGGAAGGTTCCATCGTCTGGCAGCTTGCTGATCGGCAACTTGTCGCCTCGGTTGGCAAGAATTTCGCCTGTAACTTCCTTTACAAAAGTTGGCGCACTGACTGGTACCCAGTGGAGCATCGATATGGTGCTTTCTGCAGTCTTTGGGTAGTCAACTTTGACCGTTGATTTGGTTGCCACGTCTACCGTTCTAATATTGGCGTCAACGATGTCCTGGCCCTTCTTGGTGTAGGTCTTAATAATCGCCTTTTTGATGAGTTCCAGGGCTTGTGCTTCGGGCAAAACGCCAGAGATCTTAAAGTAAGCGGTCTGCATAATAACGTTGGTTCGATTGCCCATGCCACATTCTTCAGCAATCTTGGTCGCATCAATAACGTAGAACTGCAGTTCTTTTTGAATAATTTGTTTTTGAACTTCAATCGGTAGTACCGCCCAGATTTTGTCAGCCGAAAAAGGACTGTTGAGCAAAAATACTCCACCTTTTTTGGCGATGTAGAGCATGTCAACTTTTTCTATGTAGCTATATTTGTGACACGCAACAAAGTTGGCATCACTAATTAAGTACGGACTCTTAATAGGCTTTTTGCCAAACCGCAAGTGACTCACCGTGATAGTGCCGGCTTTTTTGGAGTTGTATACAAAGTAGCCCTGAGGGTACATGTCGGTCGCGTCGCCAATGATCTTAATTGAGTTTTTGTTAGCACCAACTGTACCGTCTGAGCCCAAGCCAAAGAACACGGCGCGGTTAACATCGTCACCTTCTATAGAAAAGGACGCATCCCAAGGCAAACTGGTATTGGTAACGTCATCGTAGATACCGATCGTAAACTTGTTCTTAGGTTCACTCAGTTTGAGATTTTCGTAAATAGCAACAACCATGCCCGGTGTAAACTCAGCCGAGCCCAAGCCGTAGCGACCGCCAACTGTTTTGGGATAGGCCTTAAACTTTGCCTTGCCAGCCGCCATAATTTCACCAATTGCTGTGCGAACGTCTTCGTAAACAGGTTCACCCAACGAGCCTGGTTCCTTGGTTCGATCTAGGACAGCAATCGCTTTGACTGTTGCAGGAAGCGCATCGACCAAGTGTTGGGCGCTAAAAGGTCTAAAAAGACGGATCTTAACCAGGCCGACTTTTTCACCCTTTTTGGCTAAGTAGTCGATGGTTTCTTCTATGGTGTCACAGCTTGAGCCCATGCTTACAATTACGCGCTCAGCGTCGGCTGCGCCGTAGTAGTCAAAAAGCTTGTACTGGCGACCGGTGAGTTTGGCAAACTTGTCCATCGCTTTTTGAACGATGGCTGGCGTAGCGTCGTAATACTTGTTGGAAGACTCACGGCTGGCAAAGTAGACATCTGGGTCTTGCGAAGTACCACGGATAACTGGCTTTTCGGGGTCAAGAGCGCGGGCGCGGAAGTCATGTACCAACTGGTCTGGAATCATTTCCCTCATCTGCTCATAGTTGAGAGCTTGAATCTTTGCGATTTCGTGTGAGGTTCTAAATCCGTCAAAAAAGTGCATAAATGGAATGCGGCTTTCCAAGGTAGCAGTTTGAGAGATCAAAGCATTGTCCATACACTCTTGTACTGAGTTGGAAGCAAGCATGGCCCAGCCGGTCGTCCTAGCTGCCATAACGTCCGAGTGGTCACCAAAAATATTGAGGCCTTGAACTGCCAAGGCGCGTGCCGAAATATGAAAAACAGTTGGAGTCAGTTCGCCAGCAATCTTAAACATATTGGGGATCATCAATAGCAAGCCTTGGCTAGCCGTAAAGGTGGTAGTAAGAGCTCCGGTAGTCAACGCACCGTGAACAGCACCGGCAGCACCAGCTTCTGACTGTAGTTCTACCACTGTTGGCACCGTTCCGAAGATGTTCTTCCGGCCCTTGGCGCTGTATTCGTCTGAAAGTTCGCCCATTGGGCTTGAAGGCGTAATGGGATAAATGGCGATAACTTCGTTGGTTGCTTGGGCAACATGGGCAACGGCGCTATTACCATCCACTATCATAACTGTTGGTTCTTCTTTGGACATGGTTATCCTCTTTTTTCTGTGGAATAGGTATTTTAGTTAACAAAGAAATTATATACCTCATGTTTCGGTTTTGCAACGTCTTTTCACATAGTGAAACGCAATTTACAAAAAAGAGGCGCCGGAGGCTGGTTTTTGGCTATTTTTGCCCGATTGTGCCCTGTTGTGTCTTTTTGAACAGCTTTAGGTCGAGCAGTTCCTCAAGTAGAACGTTGAGTATCAGACGACCTGCCTTATTGAGACTGAGCTTGGTCTGGTTTGACTGCAAAAGAGATCGTTCTTGCAAGCTGGCTATCCATGGTGCAAGGGCGTTTTTGACGTACGGTTCATTCATACCACAGCGCCTGGCAGCCCTAGCAAGATCAAAGCCTGAACTAGTACGCAGACCTGTTATAAAGTGTTCTAAGAAAAAATCACTTGGCGCAATGAGTTCGGTCTGGTGTTCCCAATGTCTGCGTCCTGGTCGCGAATAGGCAAAGGCTGAGGGGTTGGTCAAGCGCATGCTGGCAAACTGCTTAGATCCGTCGGCCAAAGCAAGTTGACAGTCTAGTGTGCCAACTGCCCCGGGGCCAAGTCCGATATAGGGCGCGAGTTGCCAATAAGCAAGGTTGTGCTGACTTTCGCAGCCGGGACGAGCATAGTTACTCACCTCGTAGTTGAGCAGTCCATGTTCTTCCAAAAAACCGTCAGCCAAAAACCAAAGTGCCTCTACGGTATCGTCGTCGAGTGCTTGTTCACTTTTTGTCTTAAGCAAGGCTTCTAGTGGGGTTCGTTCCTCGACCGTAAGCGTGTAAAGGGAAACATGGTCAGGTCCAAAGTCGACAATTTTTTTTAGGTCACGCAAGAGGCTGGCATCGCTTTGACCGGGAAGTCCGCACATTAGATCAATGTTGACCTTGCCGGTCCATGTTTGGTCGCAGCGAGCATGGGCGAGCATGGTTAGGCAACGTTCAATATCGGCTTGACGTGCTTTGCGACCTAAGATGCGCAGTTGCTGGTCATCAAAGGTTTGAACGCCAAGACTTAGCCGATTGAAGCCATGGCGAGATAAAACAGACAGCTTGTCATAGTCCAACGATTCCGGATTGGACTCAAAAGCCGCTTCAAAACTGTCACAAACATGAGAGTTGAGTGAGTCAAGTTGCCAAATGCTGTTAAATGACGTCAAGAACTGATCCAAGATGTCGGCGGGAATTACGCTTGGCGTGCCACCACCAAAATAGACTGATCGTATGCTGGGTTGGCAGGTCGCAAAAAGCAAGCTCTGCCATTGGCGTGACTCTTCTAGTATGGTATCAAGGGTGCGCTGCAAGACCCTCTCAGACCAGCCCGTTTCAAAGTAGAAGTTGCAGTAACGGCAGCGACATTCACAAAAAGGAATATGTACGTACAAGCTCAGTTCTTGCACTGGGCTGGGGTGTAAATCGTAGCCCAGTCGCCAAGGGCCTGGCGCTTGAGTCTTGACTGAATGTTGAGTGCTCATTGCGATGTGCCAAAGGTGCTTCTTTGGGAATGTTTGAGTCGTCTGATTTGTAGTGAATAGTTTAAAACCAGCAGACCGGCTATACCAATGCTCGCTAAAATGGAACTTGCAAACAAGAACTCGTCAAAAGCAAGTTTGTCTGGGTTGGTATCTGCCAAGGTGTTGAACATCGGAAGCCAAATTAAAGCCAGTCCGATTAAAAGCAGCACTAGTAACTTGACCCTAAGAAAGCTGCGCCTTTGCATGTGGGTTAGTGTACTTTATAAAGCAACTGACAAACAAGTAAAAAAACCACCCTTGCGGGTGGCAACTGTAACAAAGCAAGTTAAAGTTTAGTGTGGGGACCGGTCAACAAACCAGAGAAGGTGACTTCACTGCCAGATACGGTGTAGGTAAAGTCAAAGGTTAAAAGCTTAAGTGCCGTGAGCCAATATTTGCCGGTGCCACCAGTTGCCAACCAAGGCTGTGTCAATAAAAAGGTATGTACAGTCGACACGCAATTGCAGGAGCTAAGGACAATCCTTTTGCATTTTCTATTTTAGTTAAACAAGTCAGATCCACCTAACTGTCGTTCTCCAAGGCTTGCGTTCTTGCAAAGTAGCCTTTTGATTGGTTTTGGCATAGCCGAGCGGGGTTAGGCCAAAGACTTCTTGATCTTGGGCAAGCTCTAAGGCTTGGGCCAAGACATCTGGTTCAAAATTTGAAATCCAACAAGTGGCCAGTCCCACATCTGCGGCGGCAAGAACAAAGTGGTACAGATAAATGGCTAAGTCGGTTTCAAGTGAGTTGTAGCCGTCAGAAGGGCGCGTCCAGGCGTCACGGCGAAAACCACTGACAGCCACAACAATTGGGGCGTTCATAAACCAGTCTCTTGGATAGGCAGCATGTATTCGGTCTAAACCGGGTTGATTCTTTATTACTAGGATCTTCCATGGTTGTAGATTGACAGCCGACGGTGCGTGAGATGCCGATTCGAGCAAGTGCTCTAAAAGTCCTTGATCAACTGCTCGTTCAGGGTCAAACGAACGGGAGCTGTGACGTTCTTTAGTCAGATCTGAAAATTGCATAGTGGCCTCACAGTAACAGACAATCACGTGAGGGTCTGCACTTTGTTGACGATTTGGGACTTTGCTTTGCGATCAAATAGGTATAGCATAGCAATGTTTTTGATCGTCTACTATTTAATCTACAAAGAGGTATCGCATGGATTTCTTAAAAAAGCTGGCTGATGAAGCCAAAAAACTAAACAAATCAATAGTATTTCCTGAGGGTAAGGATGTCAAAATCCTAGAAGCAGCTTGGCGCCTCAAACGAGATGGCCTCTTGGCACGGGTTGGTGTGATAGGACTGCCGGCTGACTTAGAGGCCGCTGCCAAAGTTTGTGGGGCGGACTTGTCTCTATTGGAGTGTATTGATCCGGTAAGCGACAGCCATTTTGACGAGTACTCTGTCTTGTACGCAGAACTACGCAAACACAAGGGTATCAGCCTCGACGATGCCAAAGCCAAAATTGTCGCTACAAACTATTACGGCGCCTTATGTGTAAAAACCGATAGGTTTGACGGCATGGTGGCCGGTATCAATACCGAAACCAAACCATTTTTACCAGCCTTTGAAATTATCAAAACCATACCAGGACTCAGCAAGGCCTCGTCGTTCTTCTTTGAGGTATTTAAGGACTTTGTACTTTTTTACGCTGATTGCGGTATGAACCAAGATCCAAGTGAAGAAGATCTGGCAGAAATAGCAATTGCCACCGCCATCTCGGCCAAGCAGTTTTGGCACCAACCACGCGTGGCAATGTTGTCGTACTCAACCCGTGGCAGCGCCAAGCATCCCTTGGTGGACAAAATGCGCAATGCAACGCAAAAAGCCAAAGATCTAGCAAGATCAATGAACCTAGAAATAGACATAGACGGCGAGCTACAATTTGACGCTGCATTTGTGCCATCCGTCACTCAAAAGAAAGCGCCCGATTCGCCCTTTGTAAACGCACCCGCCAACATTTTCATCTTTCCTGATCTAAATGCCGGCAACATCGCCTACAAAATAACCGAACGCCTAGCCGGTGCCATGGCCCTCGGTCCCATATTTCAAGGTCTCAACAAACCAGTCAATGATTTGTCCCGTGGTGCTAACGTTGAGGATATTGTTAATGTAGCTTTGATAACGGCCATCCAATCCCCGAGCTCGTAACGCGGCAATTACCGCGCAAGTGCCAGTGCGTGCCTGTCTATCTATCGTTGGATGCGGCCTGAGGTTTTTCCTTGTGCCAATTGCTGCACTTCGTCATAGCTAACCAGGTTAAAGTCGCCACTTATGCTGTGTTTGAGGCAGCCGGCGGCATTGGCAAATTCTAAGGCTTTTTGGCTTGGCCACTCTTGCAGCAATGCATAAATTAGGCCGGCTGCGAAGGCGTCACCAGCTCCCACTCTATCTACCATAGAAACATCAAAGCTGGGCGCTAGGTAAGCTTGATTTTGGTGATAGATCATGCTCGACCAGGTGTTGTGGGTGGCACAATGGCTGCTTCTAAGCGTTATGGCCACCGACGCTATTCCTAAGTCTTTACTCACTCTTTTGGCTAAATCGCCGTAGGCCGCTTGATCTATCATTCCTGTGTTCAAATCGTTTCCAGATATAGAATAGTCGAATAAGCAGCTTAGATCTTCTTCGTTGGCAATTAGGACATCAACGTAGGGTGTCAAATTGCTAATTGCCAAGCGGGCTTCTTTTACTGACCACAAGGTCTTGCGATAGTTTAGATCCAAACTGACTGGCAGCCTGCGTGAGGTGGCCTCTTGGCAGGCTCGTATACAGCTTGCTGCTGTCCCGTCCGATAGGGCAGGGCTAATGCCAGAAAGGTGAAGCCAGCTAGCGTCTTGCAAAAGTCTAGGCCACTGATAGTCACTTGTTTCTGACAAAGCAAACGCTGAATCTTTTCGGTCGTAGATTACTTTGCCACTACGCTGCGCTGCGCCTCTTTCATAAAAATACAGGCCCATACGGCCTGTATTGCGCACAACACCACTGGTGTCTAGTCCATGGCGTTTAAGTTCGCTGAGAGCTGCATCACCAAGTTGGCTCAAAGGAAGTGCAGTTACAAAGCGGCTTGGTATGCCAAAGCGGGATAGGCTAACGGCGACGTTGGCTTCACTGCCGCCAAAAAAGCAATCAAGCTGAGCGCTTTGCAAGAGGCGCTCCTGCTGGGGCGGCGACAGTCTGAGCATTAGCTCGCCAAAAGTTACAACAGGCTTCACGATTTTTGGCCTGTTCAATTGTTTTTCTTGTTTGCTGCGGTAAAGGCCGAAACAAACTGCTCAGCGCGTGTGACCAAAGCTTGATAGTTGCCATTGGCTGCTGCACCGGTCAACTGCCCGCCGAGGCCAAGTGCGACTGCGCCGGCTGCCAGCCAATCTGCAATATTGTCTAAGCTTACACCGCCTGAGGGCATAAGTTGAACGTGCGGCAAAGGCCCTCTAATAGACCTGACAAAGCTCGGGCCAAGTAGCTCAGCGGGAAACAGCTTGACTATATCAGCACCGGATTCCAAACAAGCTACAATCTCAGTGGCGGTGCTGGCGGCTGGAATACAAAGGCTTGAGTAGCGATTACACAAACGTTGGGTTTCTGCGCTAAAGATTGGTGATACCACAAAATCAACCCCCTCCAAAAGTGCTATCCTGGCTGTATGGGCATCGAGAACACTGCCGGCGCCTAGCAAAAAACCTGGGTGCGAGCCAAAACGCTGGCGAAACTGGGCAATAATTTTGTGGGCTTGAGGAATGGTAAAGGTAAGTTCGATTGTGGATATGCCGCCTTGCATGCATGCATCACTCAGGGCAAGAGCGTGGTCGGCCGAGTCAGCACGAATGACTGCCACCAGACCTGCTTTTTTGATGCCCGCAAGTGCTGTTTCTTTGAGCATGGGTAACCTCTATCTAGAAATATAACCCATGCGGCGCGAAATTGTGAGTGCGCAGTCAATAACCATCAGCGAAAGTTCTTGGATACGATCCTGGGTCATAATTTGCCTGTCCCCTGAGGCACTAACGGACGCGATAATACTAGCCGTGTAATCTCGGATGGGACTTGCGACACAGATGATATTTTCTTCGTGTTCTTCGTCGTCCATGGTCCAGCCAAGTTTTTTGCCCTGCTCTATTCCCTCTGTTAAAGCTTGGATGCCCAAGCGGGTTTTGGGACTATGGCGCACAAAGCTGATTTTAGAAACCAAGGCTTCTAGGTCTGTTTTGTTGAGATCGATTAGTAAGGCCTTGCCGATTGCTGAGCAATAGGCGGGTATACGGCGACCGATTTGAGCATACATACGCAAGTTGGAAACAGCTTCTACTTTTTCGATGTAAACGGCGTCAGCGCCGTCCAAAATAGCAAGGTGAACCGGCTGCCGACTTCTCTCGGCCAGATAACGCAGTATCGGCGATGCTTCTGTCTTGAGTTCTAGCTGATTGAGGCGCAGGCTACCAATCTCGACAAACTTGAGGCCGAGACGATAGGTGGAACGGCTGTTTTCTTTTTCGACGTAGCCACGCTCTGCCAAGGAACTGAGTAGCCTATGGACGGTGCTTTTGTGCAGATTCAAGCGTGCACCGATATCAGTAACACCCATGCCTTCGCGTTGTATGGTGAGCAGTTCAATAATGTCGAGAGCACGTTCCAGGGTCTGAACACCCTTGGCTTCCATACTGCCTCCCCGCAGGCCTGTTTCGCAGAGCAAAACGATGTTTTGTACATTGATACAATAACCCTAAGCAAGTCTTGACGCAAGCAAAAAATGAAGCTTGAAGGCAATATACTGTAACAATAGCGGTGCGCTTGGGGCCTATTTTCCTTTGAGAAAACCCTCAACCTTTGGCCTGATAACGGCTTGGCAGTAACCTTGGTCGGTATTTCTGCGGAAATAGTCTTGGTGGTAAGCCTCTGCGGGGTAGTAGTCGCCAAGTTTTACTACTTCGGTAACTATCGGTTGTGGCCACTTAGTTTGTTGGGCTTTGATGCTTGCCTTGACAATAGATGCTTCGTTCTCGCTTTTGTAAAAGACTATCGACCGATATTGTGTGCCGACATCAGCGCCCTGGCGATTGAGGGTGGTGGGGTTGTGAATTTTCCAGAAAACGGCCAAGAGTTTTTCGTAGTTAGTCTTTGTGCTGTCGTAGCTTATCTTGACAATCTCCGCGTGGCCGCTCAAGCCTGAGGTTACTGACTGATAATCAGGATGGCGTGTCTTGCCACCGGCGTAGCCACTTTCAACATCAGTTACGCCGTCGACCAGTTCGTAGACAGCCTCTAGACACCAAAAACAGCCACCTCCGAGATACATGGTTTGTAAATTGCCAGAGCTGTCTTTGTTTTGTGCAGCTTGTGCCGAGACGCTTTGGGGATTTTGGCTTGTCAAAACCGCAAACGCTGTAAGAATGCCAAGTCGTGATAAGCTAGGTAAAATACTCATACTAATAAAATAACCAGTTCTGGCCTTAGTTGCTATCTTTTTTTGCATAAAGACTAAGATTGCGGTCAATGTAATCACGATGAGTTTGCAGATGCTGCACGTACATTTCTAGCCATTGTTCCAAGTCCACCCGCCCGCGCTCGCTATGATTAAACCAAAAATCTGACCAGGGTTGCTCCACGATAGACTTTAGGTGCTCAAATGCGAGCTTTCTAACTAGTTTGAGCATGACTACTACGCTGTCCAAATCGATAGTTTCGGGCGCCAAGCGAGAAGTCCATAGGTCTTGGTCGTAGGCAACAATCAGCCCACCTGGCTCTGCGATGGCTTTGCGGTAACGTTGAAAGCTTATCAGTTCGCTATCCAAAATGTGTACCATATGTTGATGGATGGTCCACATGTCGCCACCAGGTTGCCAGGTTGTCACTTTTTTGTCCAAAGACAGTATGTCGTCAAATCCGTCTCCTGCCTCAAGAAATTTCAGTAGTTCTTCATGCTTCTGGCTGATGGTCATGCTCATGGTATTGCCCCTTCTCAAATCAAATGCGGCTACATTCTACCATTGAGTCCAGCTTTTGCACTACTATTTTGTCAAAATAATTTTGGCTAAATAGTGAAGTAGATGGCACGATTACGCGCAAAGTACTGGACTAGTGCTTATTAGCTGCGGCCAGCCTTTTGGGGTATTTGACAGCTACTACCTATTGGAGCAGATTGCAGCAAACAATGGCGGTAGTCGTGGTAATCTTTACTTTAATCCGACGAGTTCCAGGCTTAGGCGCTGGGCTGGCTCCAATGTAAGCTTTAGCTTTAACGGTAGCATGGCTTGGATTTGGCGACCTTGTACCCGGAAATGTCGCCCACCGTTTAAATGGATTTTACAATGTTGATCCCCAAACCCTGCAACAATTGTTTGTACACGAAATTGGCCACGCACTGGGCTTGGCTCATGAACTTCAGCGTAGCGAGGCCTGGGATCACCACGGTCAGAGCATTGCCGGTGTCCCGTATGGACCTTATGATCCTGTTTCGACGATGCACTATGGTTCTAGCCTACAAGGTATGAGCTTGGGGGACATAGCGTCTATCAGACACCTCTACGCGCTTTCGCTGATTCATCCCGGCTACGACACTGCATCACTTGCATTAACTATCGTTCCGACAGCATGGTCACGGTTAAGCCCAAAAGTGCAACTAATCAGTGGCATAGCTGCTGACTATGCCTATCAGTCAAGCGCTAAAACGGCTTTTTTGTCGCGTAGTTCTGCTAGTTCCTCTGTCTTAGGCTTTGATCTTAGTCTAGGGAAACGATATTTTATCCGCGCTGAAATTCGCAAGGTAGCTCATGATAACGATCCGACAAGCATTTACTTCCGCGTTTGACACCACGCAAGCCGATAGCGTTTTTCTTGAAACGAGTGGAATAGGCACGGGAGGATTGGAGCTTAAAAAAATTGAGGTATTTGTCGTCGACGCTTGGGGCGACTTTAGTCAGGCAAGCACCACCAGCACTAGTTCGAGTTCATCAACTGGGTGAATCTCAACCCCGGCAACAAACTTCGCTTTACGCTCAAAACCCAGCAAGCTGGTGGACTACGGGTCGAAACTGCCCGTAACGCTATTGTGGGTTCCTCGGGGGTGGCTTTTCCCGTCTTTGTAAGCATAAACGGTCAAGAACTTAACGGTTTAGAAGCCTTACGAACATCAAGTCCAGGAACTTGGAACAAGGACTTGTTTGATTGTAATTTGGTTGACGGTAGTAATCTGGTGGTGAAAAAAAACAACAGTAATGTGGCGATAAAATTTGACTACTTTGGTTTTGACTTTACGGTCAATGTAAGCACAACGACGTCAACCAGTCTGCAACTGGGTTCAGGTCCAGCAAATGGAACTTACAAGATCATCAACAAGCATTCGCAAAAAGCCCAGCAGTCGGATTCTTATGCAGGGGCTGGTTTGTACAATGGTACTTACAGTGACCTGGGCTCGCAAAAATGGACTATAACCAAGGTAGGAGCTTGCTATCGTTTGGTAAACCAAGAAACCGGTCTTGTTTTGCGTGCAGGCCAGTATGACAACGTAAAGACCAAAGTCGCCAGTGGCGGCAATGATGAGTTGTTTTGGCTTAGTTCGGCTGGCGGGGACTACTACTTTTTGAGTCCTAAGCTCTACAGCCAGCGCTTTAAGTTTGCTTTTCTTGCTCCCTAACTGACTGCTTGTCGATGTATCAAGTGGCCTTAATCATGCTAGAATCCTTGCATGATTAAGGCCATTATTTTTGACAAGGACGGAACCCTTATCGATTCGTTTGGTGTTTGGGTTGAGCGCGATAGCTTATTGTGTACTGAAATGGTGGGCACTTATTGGCCAGGGTATTCTAGCAACCATCAAGCGCTCGTTGCAGATCGGCTACTTGCCCATATTGGAATAGTCGACAACAAAGTTGTTGCCGGCGCGCTGATGGCCCATGCCAACGAAAAACAGCTCTTAAATGGACTGTATCAAGGCTTTTGCGATTGTTTGGCAGGCGACGGTCTTAGAGCACCTGTGGCCGAGCAGTTTATCAGCGAACTCAGGCACGCTATGGCCGCAATTATTGCTAATCATGCAGTCGCCTTTAAGCCTTGTCTAGGTGCGCACAGTCTTATTGTGCAAGCCAAACAAGCTGGCTTGGGTATAGGCCTTGCTACATCCGATAGTCGCACTCACACGATTGCACAATTAGAAGAACAGAGCTGGCGCGACTATTTTGACTTTGTTGTCTGTGGAGACGATGGTTTTGACCCCAAGCCTTCGCCGCAAATGTTTTTGCACTGCAGCAAGCTTTTGGGCCTTGAGCCACATGAGCTGGTCATGATTGGGGACAGTACCGTTGATTTGCACATGGCTCGGGCGGCCGGCGCCGGACTCTGCATTGCCGTTAGAAGTCCGTCGGCTGATGCTCATCATTTGAGTGATGCAGACCTGTATGTAAACAGCTTGGAAGAACTCAACTTAGAACTTTGTCTTGGCCTCACAGGCCAAAGGGTTTGATGACTCTGTCGAGTACTCCTTGGCAATGACTTATTGCAATGCCGTAGTTGGTGATTGGTACTTGGGCGTCCATGCTAGAGCCCAAGCGAGATAGCATCATGCGCCGCGTGATCATGCAGCCGCCACAGTGAATTACCAGTTTTGCGCTGGCAAGGTTGGCGGGCAAGGGCCCCGATACCACTTGGATGTCCAAGTCTCGACCGGTGTATTGTCTGAGCCAGCGAGGGATCTTAACCCGGCCAATGTCGTCACAAAGCTGCTTGTGAGAGCAGGTCTCGGCAATAATGACTAAGTCGCCATCCTTAAGCTGGTCGATGCGGCGCGCAGAGGCAACAAAATGTTCGAGGTCACCTTTTTGGCGTGAAAAAAGTATAGAAAAAGTAGTGAGCGCTATGGTCTCAGGGATAGACGCCGCGGCTTTAAGTACCACTTGGCTGTCAGTAATCGCCAAGTCTGGCGGAGACTTGAGTAAGGACAAGGCCCATTCTATCTCACGTTCTTTAACAACTAAGCTTGCGGCATCACTGTCCAAGACCTCGCGAATAGCTTGAACCTGCGGCAAAATAAGGCGACCAGCGGGCGCCTCTTGGTCAATTGGTACCACCATCAAAACTAATTTGTATGGCTTAATCAGATTTTCTAGCAGCGCACGGTCGTCTTTCTTGCGCTCGTTGAGTAGAGTCACCAAAGTATCTCGCAGCTGGCTAACACCGGCGCCACTAAAGTTAGATACCAAAATGGCTTGAGGAAGCGTTGATTTGCTTTGTAACAAGGCATCGTTTACCAGCTGCGCAGCATGGGCTTCAGTAACTTGATCTTGATGGGTAAATACCAAGACCAGCGGGATCTCAGCTGAAATTTTGGCCTGAGCAAGCTTATCACCTAGTTCTGTAACGACTTGGGCTGGATCGCCACGCACGATCTGGCTAGGTTTGCAGATAAATATGGCCAGATCGCCCGAGGATAAAACTGAGCGACTGCGTGCAACACGCACAGGCCCCAGTTCTGACTGGTCATCAAGGCCCGGCGTATCGACAAAGGTCACCGGGCCAAAGGGCAGCAGTTCCATATTCTTATAGACGGGATCAGTGGTGGTTCCAGCTTGCGAACTAACTAAAGCTATATCCGCTTGGTGTAGGCTATTGAGTAAACTTGACTTGCCACCGTTGCATGGCCCAGCCAAAACAATGTGAGGGCGCAGCCCGCGCGGGGTTTGGTTGGTCACTTGTAGTTCTCGTCGCCGTTTTTGAGCTCCAGAAAAATGCTCGGTAGTGACGACTTGGCTTGCACCATGATGCCTGACTGTGGATGCGGGAAGGTAAGCGTGGTAGCATGAAGTCGTATGCGTCGTTTGTAAGTCTCATCTGCACCGTACTTGCGGTCGCCAACTATTGGGCAGCCAATATCGGACATATGAACGCGAATTTGGTTCTTACGGCCTGTTTCAAGCGTTATTTCCACCAAGGTGTGTGTCTTGAGATTTTTTAGCACTTTGTAGTGGCTTATGGCTTCTTTGGCCAATTCGGTGCCTTCGGCTACCGAGTGCATCTTTTGGCTTTTGTCTTCTAAGAGCCAAGAACGAATTTCGCCTTTTGACTGCTTTGGTTTACCTTCAACTAGTGCCGTGTAGACCTTTTTAGCTTCCTTCCAGCGACCAGTTATGCGTTCCATTGCGTCTTGACTACGGGCAAACAGCAGCACGCCTGATACTTCTTTGTCGAGGCGATGGACAACAAAGGCGCGCTGCAGGCCCTTGCTACGATTGCGGTACCAGTCAGACAGCGTTTTGTAGACACTAACGGTGCCATCGTCACTGGATGTTACTATTCCGACCGGCTTGTCGACTACAACAAAGTCGGGATCTTCTAACAAAATAGGATAGGGTGCTGGGTAGCGCAACGGTTTGAGTTTTGCATCAATCTCTACTACATCCCCTGACTTGAGTGTTTGGTTAAAAAGTGTGCTTGCCCGTCCATTGACCAAAACCGTGCCACTGCCAAGGATCTTTTTGACTGCACTTCGGCTTGTGTCTGGATACATAACAAAGAGGAAGTCCAGGAGACTTGTAGCAGCGCTGACCATTTTTTTCATAAGCTATGATTGTAGTATCAATGAGCGCTTTGGTCAAAGCTAAGCGAGACGGCTGCGGTCTGCTTATCGTCTCGCAAGAACAAAAATAGAGCCGCTGAAGTCGCGATGGCGATAAAGGCTCCAATTGGTCCCCAGATTTGGTTTTGGTAGCTACCCAACCATGCACCCCACATTGCCGAACCAATCACTTGCCCCAAATTGAGGCTTGTGTTCATCATGCCAAGAGCCGTTGCTGCTTCACTTGCGGCGGCTTGCTTCCAGATTGCCCAGCGTAAAGGGGCGCCAATTAGAAAGGAAATACCAAGTCCAAAGAAGCACAAGCCTATCCAAAAAAGGGTGCCGAGCAAGCTTCCAAGCAGCAATAACAAAGCGCCAAACCCGGTGCTTATGCAGCCAAGCCGCCACATAGTTGGCCAGCCGATGGCTGGCAAAAAGCGTCCAACTAAGGGGCTAGAAACTCCCATGATAAGTAAGATTGGCGTTAGTACAAGGCCGGACAATCCAGTTTTGGGCAGACCCAATAAAAGACTGGCACTGAGTGGCAAGAAGCTCAAGGCTGATTCCCAAAAGCCAGTCAATCCGGCCTTAACGTACAAGCGTTTGAGTTGCCTAGTGTTGGTGCCAGGATTCCAAAACGGAGCTTTGCAACGCTTTTCGTACCTAATCCAAGCAAGAAGCGAGCACATGCCCAGCACAAAGAAACCACCAGTCTCTAAAAGCAAAAGTCCGGCAATGCCGAGATTTAGGTCAAATAAACTGACCGCGGCAGCAATTAAGCCGGTTCCCAGAGCAAATAGCAGCAGACCTACAGCATCAATACCGGTGGAAGGACTTGCTGGGTCAAGCTGGGGACGGGCAGCTCTTTTGTCTATTTTAAAGACCAAGCCAGACAGGATTATTGCCAAAACTGCTTCCACCAAAAAAGCTATGCGCCATTGCCCTCTGCTAGCCAAGTAGGCGCTGAGCGGGGTGCCAAACAAAAAAGCGATGCCAAAAGCTGCACCCATTCCACCCAAAAAAGTGCTTTGTTCTTGTTGGTTACGTCGCCAGCCGGAAAGCACGGTCACCAAAGGAAGGAACATTCCAACGCCCAATCCAGAAAGTCCACGGCCAACGATCAGCCATGGCCAAGTTGGGGACAGTGCTACCAACAAGGAACCAAGTGAAGTCAATAAAAGACTAAAAACCAAAAGGTTCTTGCGATTCCAACGATCCGCCGCCCGAGCTCCAAAAGGAGTAGCTATCATGTTGGCAAAAAGATTGACCGTAAAAATAAGTGCCAAAGCACGGTTGTCAAGATCTACAAAAGTCTTGCCTATCGCCCCAAAAAGAGGGGCGGCTAGGGCGGCAATATCGAGAGCTTCTAGAAAAACTATTGTTAGTAGAAACCAAGCATTAACAGGCTGCTGAACTAGTGTTAGCTTGTTGGAGGCGCGCATGGGTGTGAGCATACAGCAAAATCAAAATTAGGTCGCCCTTGCTGCCGCGATCCAATACAACTTGACTAAAGGCGATGAACGGTAAAGCTCAAGTCGGTATAATTGGCAGATAGTTCGTTGTCAGTTGCCGGGACAAAAGTGGTCTTGTAGTCGATTTTGAGGGCGCTTTTTTGGTCAGCTGACACAAAACCAAAGCCCTGTAGTTTACCTGCACTCAGGCCAGAGAGAGCTAAGGCTGGTTCGTAGCCAGATTGAATTATGCCGTGCTGTTTGAGTACTGCCTTAAACCCAGAATGCTCAAACGCCAAGGCGTTCTCGTCCACTTCGTCGCCACCATCCAAAATACCTCGGTTGTAAAGTTCTGCAAAGCTAAAACGACCATCATGAATCTTAGTCTTTTTGTTTACGTCAAATATTTCTAGCCTGATGTCGGGCGCGGGCAGCATGGGGTCAAAGCTGTATTCAACGCGAGCAACAGCAAACTTGCCGTTGTTTGACCATCCAATCGGAAAGATTGGCTGGCTAAGTTCACTATCGGCGGGTTGTTCAAAAACTAGTTGGGTCAGATTTTCTATCAAGATGCGCGTTGGCAAGGTATAATCTTTGAGAGCGACTGCTTGGCTAGATGCCAGTATGTACTTGCCTGTGACGTAGCGGTAGCGGTCAGTTCGACCTGCTGGTACGATGGCCTCTTTGTAGCCAAAGTCATCCACTTGCCTAGTTCCTGTGAAGCTGATCAAGAGATCGGGGTAGCTTTTGCCAGTCACTTTATCCAGCTCAAGTCGCGAATCATACTCATAGGCTCGGTGTGGACTGTCTTCGTCAACGTTGCCCAAATTGCTGTCAAAAGCTTGGTAGCTTAAAATACTGCTAAGGCCTTTGCTGTCCAATACGGCAAGCTCGTTATAAGTCTGGACAAAACCCATCTGGGTAAGGCCGCTTGATTTAAGCAGTGCGTCATCGCCAGTTGTAAGGCTCAGTTTGCTAAACTCAGGAGCTTGGCCGTAGGAGCCTTCTATAGCGTAGAAGCGACCTTGTCTTAGAACTATTTTTTGGGCGTTATCACAAAAAAACCAACTCATGGCGACGCCAATTGTTGGTGATGCGAGTTCCAAACTCGGGCTGCTTGTCGACACCAAGACCAGATAGCCGGCCTTGCCTTCGCTCTTCCAACTAAACCATGCCGCAATATGGGACTCGATGTTGGTACTATCTTTAACACCCAAAAGTGCCGACTCGATGACGCCACGTTGGGCTTGTGGTAAGCGCGCATAAGAAATACTCGCTTTTTTGGTAGCGGCATCATAGCTGCCAAAGTTAGATAGAACTAGTTTGCTAAGGCCATCAGGCGCCGCGTCCTGCTCCTGAGCGGCCAGTGGATAAAGCAGTAAAGTAAAGAATATCAGTACCAAAAAATTTACAAAAATACGTGGGTGTGAGTTTCGCACCAAGATTCTCCTTGCCACAAGCAAAGGGCCAAGCCATCCCTCGTGCTATTGTTGACTAAATTAGTTTAGGTCAAGTGCAAAGAATTGCCAAGAGCTTGGGTAAGAATTGTAAGCATAGACTGTCTTGAGGCGATCAAAACAGTCTATTATCACTTACCGTAGCAGGCTAGTTAACAGAATAGGCCAAATCCCAAGATCCGTAACTAGATGAGACAACGCCATTTCGACTTGTGCCAAGGAAATCATTTTGTCCCGGCAACACGGTTATTATGACGGTACCACCAAGGTCGGTAATTACACCTGCATGTTTGGCAGCGTGGGCAACCGAAGAATCGGAAGTATAGACGTCAGTTCCCCAGACACTATATCCGCTTCCGTCGTTGAGACCAAAGTAGACAGTTAGCACGTCGCCAACCTTGGCATTTACGGAGATGCCGTCCAAGCTTGTACCCCAACCGTAGGTTGGTACGAACAGTGAGCATGAGCTAAGCGCCACTAGCACCAACACTGACAGACCGACAAGAACCAGTTTTTTCATAAAAAACTCCTTTTATTTTACAACACTATACTACATGTGTTTTTTTTTGTGTGGTTTGAAAGCGGTGCTCTTTTGCTTTCGCCTTTTTTTTCGAAGGGCCAGCTCACTCTTAAAACTGGCCGAAAAATATCTGGAAAATCTTAAAAAGAAAGGATGTCAAAAAATTGCTTGCATTTCTGCCAACGATAACCTAAGCTCGTTTTATTCACTGTAATGTGACAAAAAAAAGGAGAGAAAATGAAGAGATTGTCTGTCGTTTTGGTTGCGATTCTATTGATCGCTATGGTTGCTGTATCGTGCGCTATCATTGATACCGCATTGCTCGGCAAGTGGGGAACTGTACTTGGAAACTATGAGTTTAAGAGTGATGGTTCGCTCAATATCAACATTTTTGGTGTCGCAGTTCCTTACAAATACACTGCAAGTGCTGGAACAGGAAGTTATTGGGTAGAAGGTGCTGAAATAGTAAAAACTGAGTTTACCTACGCAATATCCGGTACGACACTGCAATTTACAACCGGTGATTATACCGTAACGCTTGAAAAGTTGTAGTCAAAGTCTTCTCAAAAGCGCCTCACATTGAGTGAGGCGCTTTTGCATTGGTGCTCACCAAATTGCAATTCTTAAAACAGAAAATAATTCACGCTTTTGCGCATCTATTTTGCGATGGCCGCTATTGCAGCCGCATGCTTGTTCCGCAAACTGTCATATAGTGCTTCATCATAGCCCGCGCCCTCAAGGCTGCGCTTAGAAAACAGTAGCTCTATTTCTTGCTCGTCAAAAATGGCTTCTGCTTGCACTTGCTCTTTGAGACTACATTGGTTTGTCTTGGCGCGGGCGATCAAAACTTCGACGCCGCGGTAACCAAACAAGGGGGTCAGAGCCAAACTGGCAGACTGACCAAACTCGACTGTTTTGGCAGCGCGTTCTTTGTTGATCTCAAGCATAGAGATATAGTCTGATAAGAGTGGGCACAGCCCGCATAGAAGTTGCAAGCTCTCATGGCAGCTAAAAGCAATCAAAGGAAAAAAAGCATTGAGCTGCAGCTCACTTGAGGCGCACAAACGGGCAATCAAGGCGTCGTTGGCCATCACTTTTTCGGCAACCTGGATGGCAGCCTCTGCCACTACTGGGTTTATCTTGCCTGGCATTATGGTGCTACCCTTGAGTAAGCGCGGCAAGTGTAGCAGTCCCATGCCCGAAACTGGCCCACTAGATAGCAGTCTTATGTCGGTCGCAATGCGTTTGATGCTGCCAGCCAAGACATTGACCACGCTCATCGCCTCGGCGACCGAGTCATAGTTGGACGTGGCTTCCAGCGGGTCTTCTGCTCGCGAGACGGGATGCTTGGTCAGCTTTTGCAAATCCCTAATTACCTCAAGCACATAGCGTCTGGGTGCCCCAGCTCCGCTTCCAATAGCTGTACCGCCCAAGTTGAGCTCTTTGAGTCTTTCGCGCGCCTTAAATATTCTCCACCGATCTCGCAGCAAAACACCTGCCCATGTGGCAGGAATCCTGCCAGCATCGAGACAAATCGCGTCTTGCAACTGAGTATGACCCGGAACTATAGTGCCGGCAAAGGCTTGCTCGCGTTCCTGAGCTGCCGCTTGCAGGCCAGCAACTTGGCTTTCTAGGTTTTGCAGTTGGTCCAGCAGCATCAGGTGCAAGGCACTAGGCATAACATCATTGGTAGACTGGTGCAGATTGACATGTTGGTAGACGTCCAAGACTGGTCCTTCACGTTGGGCACTGTGTAAGGCAATGGCCTCGTTGACGTTCATATTTATAGCCGTTCCGGCCCCGCCCATAAATGCATCCAAGCCAAACCATGCTTGCAAGTCTTGGTCATTTAGGCCGTCAAAAAAGTCCAAGGCTGCAATTATGGCTGCAGATTGCGTTTGGTCTAAATGGGCCAAACGGGTATTGCACAAGCAGGCGGCCCGTTTTACCAGTAAAGTGGCGCGCACCAAGGCCAGCGGAACAGGGTAGGGAGAAATATTATACAGTTTTTTGGCTATGGCTGTCTGACTATGCTCTGGAAAAATAATATCGTCCATCTTAGCTCTCCCGTCATGAGTATCGTGTTTGGCCTTCTTGAGTCTCAAGCCTCCAAGCTGCTATGCAGGCCTGACTTTACACTTACACCGCTAAGTCTGCCCAGTCTCCCACATAAGCTACCAAGCTCGTCTGGTCGGGCATGCACAATCAAAGTAATTACTGACAGCGAATCATTTTCTACATGTGGTAGGCCCATTCTGCCTTGAATGAGCTCTGCGTGATCGCTCAAGATCTTTTGCACTGCTTGGGTCTGAGCCTCAAGCTTGCTGACGATTATACCCACAAAGCCATAACGTTTGGCATCGGTGCCCTCAACGCTCATGGCTCTATAACTTCTTGGACCGGTATTAGCGAATCACCATATTGATTATAGGCAACGTGACGCTTGCTGCGCACCACTCGCGCCGCCAAACAATCACGGCATTCGTCAAGTTCGTCGTCTACGCAGGGTTTATTATCATAGAGTTGATACGACTCACGCACCCGACTGGGCGTCACCAAGGGCATCAGAATGTTGGCACCGTATTCCATACCCAACTCGCGACCAAATGGGTGCAGGGCTTGCAGGGCGGTAGTGGCCGCGACATTACCCTTTGGCATCATAATCCTTGTCAGCGCAATCATGGCAAGCCCCAACTCAAAGCGTGTTCGATCCGGTAACAGTACAGGGTTGGCAATGTCAGTGGCAAGGTTTTGCTGCGCAAGTAACGCGGCGCCTAGGCTAGTATCCTGATGACGGATGTATGGTCCCATGCCAACCATCTGAACTCTTTCGTCAAAAAAGAAGTGTAAGTCGTTAACCAAGTCAAGCGCAGTTTGGCCTGGCAGTCCAATCATCACGCCAGTGCCAACTTGGAAGCCGAGCGCCTTGAGCAAACGCAGATTGTCTATCCTGTCGCTAAGACTACCATCACTAGCAGGATGCAGTTCTTGATAAAGGCGTGCATTGGAAGTTTCTATGCGTAAAAGATAGCGGTGCGCACCAGCTTTTTTAAAGCGCTGCAAGGCTTGGCTGTCTTGTTCGCCCACACATAAGGTTATACCTAAACCTTGTGGCAAATTGGGTCTGCAGCTGACTTCTTTAATGCGAACAATTGCAGCTTCCACAAGGTCCACAAAAGCAGGGTCACGCCGTTCGCCAGACTGCAAAGTTAAGGAACCATAGCCATTGTCGGCACACCAGCTTGCGGTTTGGCAAATTTCTTCTAATGACAGGGTAAAACGTTCCACCTTTTTGTTGGCAGCCTGGATGCCGCAGTAGCTGCAGTTGCGCACACAGAGGTTGCTAAATTCTAGCAGTCCCCGGTAATAGACATCCAAGCCGCGCTGCTCGGCCAAGACGGTGCTTGCTCGTTTTTTGAGCGCTGCCAAAAGTTGGTTGCGCGGGCCCAAGAGAGCGTCGTCAGTTTGCGACAAGAGCCAAAGGATGCCTTGCGCAGAGTTCGAGTCATGGCGACTGGCTGGGCTAACGCTGGTAATGTAGTCAAGCAATGCCTGCAAGGGCAGACCGCTGCTGGTGGTCATAGATAGAGGTCTCGACAACCGTGGATTGTTTTTTGATACATCGGTTCAAACTTGGGCATAAACTGCGGTAGTTTGTTTTTGGCCTCGGCAAACTCGCGTTGAATAAGGGCCTCACACTTGGCTTTGACTGCATCTGAGGCAAAATCATCAACCCATTCTCTAAAGGTTATGATGGCGTTTAGCTTGCAAAGACTGCCTTCAGTGCAGTCGCGTAACATACGCATGATACGATCGCCGGTGCGGCCAACCCGATAACCAGCGGTACAAAAGCTGGTTATGTGGCCCATGTCGGCCAGCTCACCAATCAGTTCTTCTAAGCTTCGGTTGTCGCCCAACAAAAATTGTTGCTTTTCAATATCTTGTTCTCCAGCGCCGCGACGTTCAGAATAGGCACCAAGGCCAATCCTAGTGGAAGCGTCCATCTGGGTAATGCCACGGCCGACGGCTGCATTGCGGATTGCTGCGCTTTCGCGGGCGGTGCAGATTAAACCGGTGTAGGGAACACAGAGGCGCAAGAGTGTAATGATGCGCAAGAAAGTCTGATCGTCAACTTGCCAGGTTTTGTCCTCAAGTTCGGGAGCGTTGGATGCCGGTTCTAGCCTAGGGAAGCTGATAGTATGGGCACCAATACCGTTGTAGCGTTTTTCTAGTTCGCGCGAGTGGCTGATCAGGCCCAAGACTTCGTAACGCCAGTCGTAAAGTCCAAACAAGGCGCCGATGCCCACGTCATCAATGCCAGCGTCCATCGCACGATGCATGCAGTACAAGCGCCAACGATAGTCGCCCTTGAGCGTGCCCTTAGGGTGGACGCGTTCAAAAGTGGGGCGGTGGTAGGTTTCTTGAAAGACTTGGTAGGTGCCCATGCCCACTTCTTTTAGCTGGCTTAGTCGTTCGATACTCATCGGTGCCGCATTGACGTTGACGCGCCTAATGTTGGCGTGACCCTTGCGAGTCGGAACTTGGACAGAATAGATAGTGTCGATGGCATTGACCATGTAGTTTACGTCGCTGTCGGGGTGTTCGCCAAAGACAACTACTAGACGCTTGTGGCCAAAGTCTCTGGTTAAGGCTTGGGTCTCGCGTCGTACTTCGTCGAGGCCCACTCGACGCCTGAGCATGCCGCTGTTCTCTTGCCTAAAACCGCAATAGGTACACGAGTTAACGCATCGATTGCTCAAATACAAAGGTGCAAAGGTCACAATCCGGTTGTCGTAGACTTTCTTCTTTATTGCAAAAGCTGTCTGTTTCATTTCTTCCCAAGTGTCTGGATTGCGAACACTCATCAATACACTGGCTTCTGCTAGGTCAAGACTCTTGATGTTTTTTGATTTTTCGAGAATCTCACGCACACGTTCTATACTTGGTTCGGTTTGTCCACTTCCATCAAGGTTGCTAATCCAAGCTTGGTCGATGCCACTTACCAATGACTCAAGTAGTGGATGGTCAATAAAGTCTCCGCCTTTTTCGTCCAAGTACCGGTCAATCTGATCTTGTTTAATGATTGTTTTTACCCAGTCACGCGCCTTGACTGTGCCTTCAGCAATGAGCGGTGGCGTAATGTGTTCTGCAATGTTTTGGTTGTCAACTGCAGCGCGGGCAGTTGAGCTGGCCTTATTGGTGATAGGTTCTTGCATAATAGACTCCTTGTGTCATTGGTGCATGGGCTGAACACAAGCGAGAAGCGTGGCAGGTTTCTTGGTCCTCAGAGCCTAGGCGCTTTGGATTAGGATGTGTTCTTTACTTTTCTGCTAGCCTTGGCTTACAGATCAGATACCGTAATACTAAACCTGCCAAATGACTCAGTCAATAAAAATTTATAGATTGGAACGACATTTGCGTAAAAAACAAGCAAGGCTTGATTTAGGTCAATTGAGGTGCCGCTTGACCATATTAGACGATTGGCACTTAATAATAGGTATGATTCTTAAGAAGATAACTTGGTGCTGCATTGCACTCTCGATTATGTTTCTCTTTTCCTGCGAGCAGCTTGTTGTCACGACAAGCACAAGCATTGTCACGACAAGCTCAACGGTCAAGCTCAGTTCTTACCAATTGAGTGAGCAAGCGGCTGGGATTACTGATGCCAAACCATATCAGTACTTTTTGTACTCTCCAGACACTTATAGCAACAGCACCTATCCGTTGATCATTTTTCTACATGGAGCTGGTGAGAGGGGTGATCCACTTCTAAACAAAGTCATTAACCACGGCCCACTCAAGCCATTTTTCACTATCGGGCATACTCGCGAGCAGATACTTGACGTCACCAGTGGTGAGTTTAACAATCTCAATGATAAGGTGCGTGGCAGCTTTGTGGTGGCGCCGCAATGCAGAAACATAGGTGGAAGCAACTGGTGGCAGCCCGCCAAACTCAAAGTATTGCTCGACGACTTACTTGCGCAATATCCAACAATTGACCAAAAGCGTATTTATATAACCGGGCTTAGCATGGGAGGTGGGGGTAGCTGGGATTTTGCGCGCCTCAATCCGGGCTATATTGCTGCTCTTATGCCTATTTGTGGAGCGGCGTCTGTGGGACACGCCAACTTGCTCGGCATACCAACCTGGACTTTCCACAGTTTTGGAGACGGGACCGTTGGCCTAATGGGCAATACCGTCGAGATCATCGATGAGAGTACGCCAGGAGACATTTCGGTTATGTCTGACTACCCTCATGTGAGCGGAAACACTAACAACGCCGCCGTCAGCACACAAACGCGCACTTGGTCCAGCGGCACAGGGTTCTCCAGTTGGACAAATGGAACCGGCCCTGCAAGCGGACGAATAAATTTAACCGTTTACACCGATAGTAGTCATGATTCCTGGACGCGTAGCTATAGCAACGGTGATGTCTGGGATTGGTTGTTTTCGCACACTAAACCGTAGTAGTTGCTAGTTTTCGTTGATTGCGATTCTTAATCATTGATAAAGTAATGGAATAGATTGGAGAAAATGGTACTATAGTTAGGTGTGGGTATGCGGAATTCGTATGCCAAGCACCGGTTTGAAGGAGGTTGAGAAGAGATCCCGGCGCGCTATTTATAAAGTATTTAAAAATAAAACAGGAGGTCTACCATGACCAAAAAACTTTTTAGATTCACAAGTCTCGCTATCTTATTTTTTGCTAGCCTTGTTTTTGCATTAATCTCATCATGCTCCGTAGTTGACAGTCCTTTTGATACCAGCTCTGGCAACGCTCAATCTCGTGCTGCTGGTGCCAATCTTTTGGCTAACCCAGGCTTTGAGACATCTGCCGCCTCCGGCTGGACAGAAACACTCTCGGCTTCTATATATTCTTTTGAGGCAACAGCGGCCGGTGAGTACAAGAGTGGCGCCCAAGCGCGTGGCTATTGGCTTAACTCGGGCTCTACTGGTACCGTGGAACTAAAGCAAACGGTAAATGTAAGTGCAGGAACTTATAGTGCCAAAGTCTGGACTCGCCTAGACGGTAGTAGTGCCACCGCCAAAACGCTCAAAATTATCCAAGGTGGCGTTACCAAGGCAACTGCGACCTTGCCAGTCGGCGGAAGCTATGCCCAATCAGTTTTGACCGGCTTGAGCCTGAGCGCCGGATCGGCAACCTTTCAGATAAATTATACGGTACCAAACGGCAATGTTTACCTTACCGTTGACGACGCTGAGTTTTTTAACGAGAACTCAGGCGGCACAACAACAACAACGGTGTCGGGTACCACAACTACTGTCGCCAGTGGCAATACCGTTTATGTTACAAGCGGGGGCAATGACACGACAGGCAACGGCAGCTCGGGCAACCCGTACCGAACAGTCTTTAAGGCTGCAAGTGTTGCGACCAGCGGCAAGACCATCAACGTTGGATCCGGTACCTTTAACGAAACCCAAGTAATCAGCATTCCACTAGGAGTAAGTGTCCAAGGCGCTGGTGCCAACAATACTACCATTAGCCACACGTCTCTCACTGCAAGTGGAGCCGAAGATGAGTCAGGATTCTTTATTCGTTTGAGTTCCGGCAGCATGAGCAACGGCAACCAAACACTGACAGCATTTAAAGTTGACGGTCGATCGCGTGCCTTTAACGGAATCTTTGTGCAAAATCGCAACAATGTTACCATCAACAATGTCTCAATTAGCAATACTTATGCGGCTGGTGCACGTGTTTTTGCCACCAACTCGAGCGCCATCAACATGACTGGCATTGTCTTGTCTAATATGACCTTAACCAACACTTCACGAGACTTTGACTTTAATGGCAATGGGTCGTTTGATGCTGGCGATTGGTCGTCTGGTGCTATCAACATTGGTGGACTAGATGGAGCGCTAGTTTACGGCATAACTATCAACGAAAGTTACGGCTATGGCATTAAGTTTACCAATAATGGCTATTTGAAGAACACCAAGATTTATAACTCCACCATTACGGTAAACGAATCTGACGCCTTGTGGGGAGAAGATATCGCCATAGAACTCTGGAACATGGGTCCTGGCAATGAGATCTACAACGTTAGCGCCAACACTTGGTTCTCTCTGGTAAACCACCCTGGAGTCTATGCTAGCCCAAGTACCGCTGGAGAAAACATCAAAGTTTACAACAACCGTATAGTGGACCTTAACGCAAGTTCTGGAAAAGAAGCTATAGAGTTGGCTGTGCCTGGTGTCGCTGTTTACGACAACTTGTTTCAGAACAAAGGTTTTGGCATGGCAATTTGGGACGCAGGTGGCTATAGAGTCTTGGTTCGCAACAATATTTTCTACAATTCACCCGTTCAAGTCGGAAGCTGGGGAGCTGATGGAGCGCTATTTATCGCCAATAGTACCGGCAGAACCTACAGTGACATCAACATCTACAACAACGTTTTTGACCGCTACACCAATGCACTTACTCTGATAAACAGCGGCAGTGGCAGTATAAATGGTGTCAACATCAAGAACAATGTGTTTATGAATGTGACTGGCAAGCATCTAATTGGCGCCGGAACTAATGTGGTCTTCCAGTACAATCAAACCACCAATACACTCAATCAGACCGGGGCAACAAGCGTATCTAACAACTATGTCTCAAGCACGACTGGCTTTAATGCCTCGGGCGACCGATTGACCAACTGGTATAAGCCATCCTCTGGCAGCGCATATGTGGTAAACAAGGGAACTGACCTTGGTTATGGCGACGACTTGGGTGCTTATCAATGGACAGGCGGCGGTACCACCTCTACCACCGTCGGCAGCACCACCACAAGTTCTACCGTTGCAAGTACCACCACAAGTTCTACCTCAACAACTGTTGGCAGCACCACTACTTCGACCACCATTGCTGGATCATTGGCAGCGGGCACTTATCGAATCGTCAACAAGTTCTCCAACAAGTCGCTTAGAACCAACTCTTATACTTCTGGACTGTTTAATGCCACTTGGGACTCGAGCAGTATAATGAAGTGGACAGTCACCAAAGTTGGCTCTTACTACAAGCTGCAGAATGTTTCTAACGGCTACTTTGTTTCTGCAATGGAATACGGTGGACCAACTCACGCAAGCGGCGGAAGCAGCGATGCACAGCAGTTTAACATAGTCTCAGTCGGTGGCGGTTACTATAAGATATCGCTCAAATCCTACTCTGCTCGTTTTTGGCGAATGGATGACCTATATGACGGCAACAATGTTGGCCTAGCCAACTGGAGCGATGAGGATCGCTTTAAGTTCCAATTTATCGCGCAATAGTATTAACAGACAGCCCTGCAAAAAGGCCGTTAGAAAGCGCTAAAGCCACCCTAGGAACAACCTAGGGTGGCTTTTTTGTGCGCGAAAAAAAAATCACCCCCCGCGCGCCATGAGAAATCCAATCTAAACCTTAAATCTTCCAATTAGTTCTTCCATTTCTGAGATGGAGTGGGCAGTTTTGTCGGCCATCTGGCGGACTTCCAGCGAGCCAGAATTGATGAGCTCAGTACGGCTCACCAGGGATTCCATGGTTCGATTGATGTCCTGAGTTGAGGTCTTTAAGCGTAAAATTTCTGTCAGGATAGTCTGATTGCCACTTTGCATTTCGCCGGAGCCTAAGCGTACTTGAGAAGTGATATCGTTCATTGATTTTAGGGCTATCAAGATTTGCGAAGAACCTTGTTCTTGTTCGGTCATCGCTTGCCTGACCAAACGCACGAGTTTGTCAGTCTCTTGTATCTGAGAAGCTACTTTTTCAAAAGCTGATTCTGAGTCTTTGGAAGAAACTACCACTTCACTTATGGCTAGCTGCACACCTGACAACTCGTCGCTGATGGTGCGAGATTGCTGCGCTGCTGTTTCTGCTAAACGTCGAATTTCCACAGCTACCACAGCAAATCCCCTGCCCGAATCACCGGCATGGGCTGCTTCTATCGCTGCGTTCATGGCAAGGATATTGGTTTGACTTGCAATAGCGGCTATCACTCTGTTGGCTTCCAAAAGTCCAGTTGACCGCTCGGCTATCTGATTGATTTTTTCCATGGCCAAAGATTGGGTGTCTTTTCCTTCCGCAGCCGAAACAGATAAATTGTTGAACTGTTTGGCCATTTGATCCGTGGAGTTGCCAATTGAGGCAATATTACCCACCATTTGTTCAATCGACGCTGAGGCTTCCACGATACTGGCAGATTGGTCGGTGATGAGTTGGTCTAAACTTTCAATGTTTTTGGCTATCTCTTCGACTGCCGACGATGACTCATTGACGCTTTCTGTTTGGCGGCTGGATTCTTCTTTAACTTTGTTGATACTAACCGTCATATCTTGAATGGTGGAATGAGTGGCCTGCACGGTGACGTCCAAACCGCTGCCAATGCCACCCAATTGATGTTGAATGTTTTTTAGTCGGCCTACCATTAGTCGAAGCTTAGCTATAAAGGCGTTAAAGTCCCTCACTAACCCACCAACTTCGTCTTTAGTCTGAATCGCAAGCTCGACTGTCAGGTCAGCATCTCCTTCGGCTAATTGTCGAAATCCAATAGCTGCTTTTCCAAGCGGTCTTACTATTGATTTTCCTATCGCAATTGATACCGCCATAGTCAAAATTACGCCAAATACCAAAAGCAATAGTAGCAGAAAAACAAGCTCGCGCGTTGTTTTGTCAACTTCAGACGTTGTCAGATCTATGGCGAGCACCCAACCTGGTGACTGTGGAATCCGGGAATAGTAGGTTGTAATCTCTTGTTTGTTGCGATCCAAATATGTGCCCGTGCCAGTTTCTTGACGTATCATCTGAGCACCCAAACTATCTAAACCAATGTATCCAAGTTTATCAGCATCAGTTACTAGCAAGTTCATATTGTGTTGTTTGTTCTGGTGGGCAATTACCAAGCCTTTTTGAGTCACTATCCAACCATAGCCAGTTTCTCCAACGCGGATTCGATCGGTAATTTCCGAAAGATCAGAAAGTGCCAACTGTGCGCCTATCATTCCAACAGTAGAGCCGGAAAAATCCTTAACTGCCACAGCAATAACCACTATTGGGACTCCCCGGCTCTTGGAGGTCACTGGCGTGCCAATGTGGCTTTCTGCCTTTTCCTTGACTACCTTTATAAAATAGTCACGGTCAGCAATGTTACCTTTTTTGTTGTCGGTAGACAGGTAGTTTCCATTTTGGTCGGCAACAAAACAACCTAGCACTTCCGTAGACAATCGACCATAAAGGGATACAATAGCTTGGTGGGCACCATCTGGATTGAGGTCAAGATTTCTTACCTCTGGGCGCTCAGCAATCATGCGGGTTTGCCACAGTATCTTATCCAATAGTGTTCCGACCTGTTCAGCTCTTGCTTGGGTAATCTGAAGATTCTCAGAGCTTGTAAACACTCCAATGTCGGAGCGAATCCGGATCTGCAAGATGATGATTATCGTAATAAGGATTGTAGAAACCACAAGGCTAAAGATACCTGCTATGCGAAATGCTAAAGACATAAAAAACTTCATTGCTACGCTCCAAGTCAAAGTAACGCTAGACTCAACTATAATCTGTGCTGACCTGATTTGTATAACAATCCGCTTATCACTTCAACGGCCTAGACTAGTTGACCTATCTTTTTGAGTAACACTGAGCCGTCCACCGGACGACCTGTCAAATATCCTTGCACACAATCACAGCCCATTTTTTGCAGCATGGTAAGTTGGCTGGAGTTTTCGACACCTTCGGCAATTACCTCGAGGCCAATATGGTGCGCCAGTTCCACCAAACTTTGAGCAATGTTAAAGGCTTTGGGGTCGACTTCCAAATCATCGATAAAGGCTTTGTCGAGTTTTAAAACGTTGATTGGCAAATCTTTGATGGTAGTTAACGATGAAAATCCAGTGCCAAAGTCGTCAAGACTAATCTTGATCCCCATCGCCATGATACGGTTTAAAGACGGTCGGAGCTGGTCAATACCGTGAATTATGACACTCTCGGTAAACTCAAGGCCTAGGCGTTCTGGTGAAAGTCCTGCCTCATTGACCATCGCAATAACTCGTTCGAGAAAGTCTTGATCCAGTAGTTGAACGGGAGAAACGTTGATAGAAACCGTGGCGTCTATACCACGCTTCTGCAATTCCAGAGCAAAATTGATGCCTTGTGACAATACCCACTTGCCCAAAGAAACAATAAATCCGCTTTCTTCCGTCAAAGGAATAAACTCTGCAGGACCAACCCATCCCAAATCCGCGCTTTTCCAGCGCAAGAGAGCCTCATATCCGCGGATACTTCCATCTAGGGCTGAGACTTGAGCTTGGTAGTAGATTTGAAATTCGTTCTGCTTCCATCCTTGAAGAATCTTGCTTTGCACTAAGGTCCGGCGAGCTTGTGAGGCAACAATTGAATCAGTGAGTTCTGCCCATTGATTGGGGCCCTTGTCGCGCGCCAGCAATAGAGCCGCTTGGCTTCGTTTTAAAACTTCATCCGGCGTTGTTCCGGCTTCACTGAGCCTGCAAGCGCCAATTTGCACAGCAATATGGACCTGTAAGTCGTCCTCACCTAGGGGGGGCTCAAATAGCAAAATTAGTTGTTTGTTAAAACTTTGCGCATAATTTCGTTCGGGCACCAATAAAAGAAACTCGGTACCTGTGATGCGACCAAGAAAAAGCTTATCAATGGGCCCGGTTAGTTCAGAGAGTCTCTTGGCTGTTTGCCGGAGCACTTTGTCGGCAAAGTGTATTCCATAAGTCGCACTCAAGAGTGAAAAGCTACGAATCTCAACAAGTACTATCCATAAAGGTAACTTGTCTTTGATGGCCAATGATATTTTGTCGATTGCTTTGTTTCTATTGGGGAGACTAGTAACGGGGTCTAGAAAAGCGAGTTCTTTTATCCGTTTATGAGCCAACTGAAGTGCCCTCAAATTTTTGACTTGATCAAGGAAGTATTGTTGACGGTGTTTAAGTGCGCGCAAAAAAGCCCAAGTTACCAGGCCAGAAATAGTTAAGGACAGTATCCAAAGAGAAAGCATGGCGCCGTCCAACGGCTTCATAAAATTACCTTGCTTCACCTGCACAGTCAACGTAGCGGGTATAGTCTTGAGGCCCCTAGACGCGAATAGTTTCTGCTGGCCGGGGTTGTCTTGGGGCTTCTCAAACGCCATAATGGTTGCCCCATCGTTCGCCATTATTTGAAAGATGGCCCCCGAGAGACCAACGACTGGCTCTAAAATCCTTTCGAACGAACTGAGATCTATTGCCGCGCTAAGGACGCTAGTTTGGCTCTTGTCTGGATGCATAGATTGAGCAATAACCATCACGTTGGCACCGTCGATCCGGCTTACAAGTGGACCTTCAGTACCTTTTCCTGTTTCGATAGCTTCCTTAAAGTATTTTCTATCGCCTGCATAAAAAGTACCGCCGTCACTAGAAACACCTCGCCCTTGTGCATCAATTAGCGAGAATCGCCGGGGGATTACACTGTCAAGCGAACCTTCCACCAGCCATTGCGGCAGGTCAGCAAACGTTCCTCGCCTTACCGATGGCACTCTTGAATAGAGATCCATTAGGCGATACTGACTGTGTAGGTATCCGTCTAGAAGCATTTGACCTTGGTCGGCGATGTTAGACACAAGTTCTGTATAGGTCTTTTGGACAGAATCAAAGACAACTCTATTAATGTAAATACCACCAGCCAACATGACCGCCAAAATCAAACCAACCGCCAAGAGAAAGCCAGGACCGCTACCGAGCCTTGGACTTGAAAGAAACTGTCTGTGGTGCTTTTGGTTCATGATCTCTTCCCCTATCAGACGAATCCGGTACTGCGACAGCTTTTGCTGCTCTAAACTAAAAGAAGAACATTAATGTTTTGTGTGACCTTTATGGTGACCATATTTATTCTCGTAGTTTCTGAACAATAATGCCATGCTTTTCTGCCACAAGTGAACTGAGTTGGCTTAGACTTATCTGTATATCGCACGGCAGTTTCTTGGGGAGGTTGAGCTATGAAAGCATGGGTTGTAGCAGCAGAAATGGGTCTTGGGCACATGCGCGGCATTTGGCCGTTGTCGTATTTGTCGCCAGAAGGAGTCTTTGTTGCTGGAAGTACCCAAGAGTCGACAGAGCACGAAAAAAAGCTGTGGGACAGGCTTCGCAATGGCTATGAGTGGATATCTCGCTTTAAAAAAGTGCCCTTGATTGGCGAGGCGATGTTTAGAATTTTTGACCGCCTGCAAGCCATTGAACCTCGTTATCCCTTTAGAGACCAGTCGCGCCCCAATATCCAGGTTAAACTCATCAGAAAATTTGTAGACATGGGTCTTTGTGATCGTTTGATGGAGAAGATAAAGACCGAGCCGCGGCCGTATATCACCAGCTTTTACGCTACAGCAATTGCCGCCGACGTGGCGGGCTACGGAAAAATTTACTGCGTCATTTGTGACGCCGACATTGGCAGGGGCTGGGTAGCCAAAGATCCACGCACTAGTCGGATCGAATATTTGGCACCGTGCGGCAATGTGGTCAGACGACTCAGAGCCTATGGTGTGCCTGATGAGCGCATTTTTTTGACGGGCTTCCCAATGCCGCGCCAACTCACCGGTGGCCCGGATCTTGCCCAGCTGCGATCAGACATTGGACAACGCTTGCACTACCTCGACCCAAGTGGCCGCTTTATGCAGCTTAATGGAACCAGCGTGCAACACTTTATGGGAAGTGACTGCTGCGCCTTTAGAGAAGACAGAGTGCTAACCATCGCTTTTTGCGTCGGTGGTGCCGGTGCGCAGAAAGAAATTGGCGCGGCCATCATGAAGAGTCTGGCCAGTCAGTTAAGAGAAGGTTTAGTCAAACTCAACTTAGTATGCGGTGTTAGACCAGAAGTTAAGGCATGGTTCCAAGCTCAGATTGACCTAATCCTGCCCGGCTGCCCACACGTGCGTACCGTCGGAGGCAATGGTTACCGCGACTACTTTGAAACCTTTAATGAGTCATTAAAAACCACTGACATATTGTGGACCAAACCATCCGAACTTTCCTTCTATTGCGGCCTAGGCATAGCAATGATTTTGGCTCCCGACGTAGGCGCTCAAGAGACCATGAACCGCGCCTGGCTGACCGACATTCAAGGGGCAGTGGCTCAAGAAGATCCAGCTTATACGCACGAGTGGCTAGCTGACATGCTTAGATCTGGCAGACTGGCAGAGGCAGCTTGGAATGGCTTTCTCAAAGCACGCTGTTGTGGCACATTTAAAATTCAAGAACTATTAGAAACCGGCACCATGCAGCGCCAAAGTGATCCACTCTTACGCTAGGGTAATGCTGGACTGAGAAGGAAAAGGCTCATCTCAATTGGACGTACCAAGGTCGCTTTGGTATTACGAGTTTCGCAGAGGCAAGTCTCAAGGTCGGCAAACTCTATCAGTTCTACAATTACGGATACACGGGTGGCTCTGGACTATTTGTAATTTCAGCGCTTGATGGAACCTTGTTAGAAGACATAAAGACCCCCCGTTCTCTGGCCGCAATAACCGAAATCAATGAATCACCAGAAAACTTCTACGGCATCGATTGGGATTTTGTCTACCCAAATCGCGGGGTTCATAGCGGCCGCATAATGCTGCATCGTATTAATCTGGCAAGCAAACAGTCCTATTATTATCTCCTGGCCCAGTTACGGCTACACTGACAATATCGGTGGTGAGGTTTCTGGTGGTTTGTTTATTATCCGAGACATGGATAGTTATCCACTGCAAAATGGCGTGAAACCAACGGTGGAGTTCTTTTGGAAGAGCAACTATCTCTCCTACAGCAATATGGTCCGCAACCAAGGACAGGACAGCAGACAATGACAACGACTACACTAATCTAGGCAAATTTCACAGAATTAGTGCCATTGACACCCATGGTGATAACGAGGGAGCTTTATTTGACGGCGATGTAATCTACGGTGCCCCCACTGGCATGGAGGGCAAGTCCATCAGAGATGGCAACAATATGATAGTTGTATCGCTCGATGCTATTTTTTCGGTGGACTTGAATAAATGAAACTATGCTTGCGCAAGGTGCCGAGTTCTATGCACAACTACTGAGCCTTTTGGAAAGGCTTGCACCGCTCACTGGCAAGTTGCCAGCGCTTTTTTGCGACAGAGCCACCTAGGCAGTGGACAGATTCTTGGTCAGACGCTACCATATTCTCCAGCGCTTGCGCTGCGTTTAGAAAGGTAGGAATTTATGCATAGAGCAAAGGTTTTGTTGGTTAGTGTAATTTTGCTTGCAATGGTCGCCCTTGTGGCTTCGTGCGGTCAAGCTGGTGGCATTGGTATTGCCAAATTTGTGTCCCACCCAGCCCTTGATGCGGTAGAAAAAGGTATCATCGACGAGCTAATGGAAAGCGGTGTTACGCTCAAGTTTGACTTGCAGGATGCCAATGCCGACTCCAACGCTGCGGCAACGATAGCAAGTAAGTTTAAAAACGACAATGTTGCCATAGCCATCGGTATTGCGACACCTACGGCCCAGTCTTTGGTTCAAACTCTTAAAACCACTCCCATAGTTTTTTCTGCGGTTACTGACCCGGTTGCAGCCGGACTAGTGACTAACCTTATAAAGGGTGGCGAGAACGTCACCGGAATTTCTGACTTAACCCCTGTCAAAGAACAGATTCAACTTCTGATAGACCTAGTGCCTTCGGTAAAACGGCTTGGCATGGTCTATACCGGTAGTGAAGCAAACGCCGTTATTTTGATGGAACTTGCCAAAAAAGCAGCGGCCGACCTTGGACTTGAGTTTGTCCCGGTTGCAATTTCCACCAGCGCTGAGGTAAAGAGTGCCGGTGAGTCAATCCTTGGCAGAGTTGATGCATTTTATGTCAGCACCGACAATACCGTGGTTTCGGCGCTACCTGCTCTGGCTGAAGTCGCACGCTTAGCAAAAAAACCAGTAATTAGCGCCGACCCAAGTTCGTCCAAAGATATTGAAGTGCTGGCATCATGGGGATTTAACTATTACAAAATGGGGCGAGCGACTGGCCGGCTGGTGCTGCAAATATTGCAAGGTGCTAAGCCCGGAGACATTCCAACCAGCTATATGACCAATGTAAACGACGTTGAGCTCTTGATAAATCTCGACTCGGCAGACAATCTTGGCATTACCGTGCCGCCGGCCTTGCTTGACGCGGCAACTTTCGTCATAAAGAATGGCAAAGCAATAGAAAAAAAATAGATAAAATTGGCGGCGCTTTAGCATGATAGAAGGAATTCTTGTAGAAGGTTTGTTGTACGGCATTATGGTTTTGGGAGTCTTCATCACCTTTAGGGTCTTGGATTTTCCGGATTTGACGGTTGATGGAAGCTTTCCGCTGGGCGCGGTTATCTTTGCCGCCTTGGTTAGCTCAGGTGTCGCCCCGATTTTGGCCATTGTAGTGGCCTTTGTGGGGGGTATTTTGGCGGGCTTTGTGACAGCAGCTATCCATAATTACCTAAAAGTACCAAACCTTTTGGCAGGAATTCTAACCATGACCATGTTGGGTTCCATAAATAACCGAATATTGGGCAACAAGGCCAACGTCAGTCTCATCAGACAGCCCAGCTTGCTCAAAGATGTCAGCGCCTGGTTTGAATCAGTGGGTATCACCCAAGACTTGGCGTACTTGGTATTCTTTGTGCTGGCCGTCTTTGCAATCAAAATCGCCTTGGACGTGTTTTTTAGGACCGACCTTGGCTTAACGCTCGGTGCCATGGGTAACAATGTACAAATGGTGGTCTCCACCGGTGTTAATCCAGCCACTCTAAAGTTTGTCGGGCTGGGACTTTCAAACGGTCTGGTGGCCATTGCCGGCGCCTTGGCCGCACAGTATCAAGGCTTTGCCGATGTCAACTTGGGGCAGGGCATCATCATTGCCGGTCTAGCTTCGGTGATGATAGGCGAGTTTGTACTCAAATCCAACAAGATTTTTCTGCTCACTTTGCGCGTGCTGGTGGGGTCGATCTTGTTTAGAGCCCTAATGTATCTCGCACGGCTAATAGGCTTTGACATTGGACTTTTACCTACTGACCAAAAGCTAATAACTGGCATAACCATCATAATCTTGCTTTTGGTTACCACCGTCAAAAACGAAAAAAGCAAGACCAAGGCGGCCTTGGCTGCCGTCTCTAAGGTGCCCAACGATGCTTAAACTCGAAGGACTTAGCAAGGTTTTTTATCCAGGCACTGTTAACGAAAACATCGCCATTAACACGATCAATCTCAAGGTTGGTTCCGGCGATTTTATAACCGTAATCGGTAGTAACGGAGCAGGTAAGTCTACCTTGTTCAATTTGATTTCTGGCACCTTGAGCGCCTCCACTGGCAAGATTCAACTGGCAGGCCAGGATGTCACACGCCAAGCCGAGTTTCGCAGGGCACGCCAAATCGGCCGTATTTTTCAAAGTCCTTTGCTTGGAACAGCTGGCAACATGGCTTTAGAAGATAACATGGTCATTAGTCTCAAAAAAGGTTTTAAGAGCTTGCGTATCAGTCTCAATGAAAAGCGGCGCGCCGAGTTTAGAACTCAACTGGAAGCTTTGGGTATGGGGCTTGAGCATCGCCTCAAAGACAATGTGGGCCTATTTTCTGGCGGACAACGCCAAGCTCTGACTCTGCTCATGATGGTGCTATCTAAACCCGACTTGGTTTTGCTTGACGAGCATACGGCCGCGCTTGACCCTAAAAATGCCCAGCTCGTTATGGACCTAACCCGGACTTACATCGAGCGCTACCAACTAACCACCATTATGATTACCCACAACATGAACCATGCTATCGCCTATGGCAATCGGCTATTGATGATGGACAAAGGCCAAATTATCTATGACGTCGATGGACAAGAGAAGCTTGACCTGAGCGTAGAGAAACTTGTAGAAAAGTTCCATGCGATTAGAAACAAGGCGCTTGAGAACGACGAAATGCTTTTGTCGGACTAATTGTGCCTATAACTAACGATGCGCGTGGCGCACATAACTTGGAGTCTCTCAGTGTCTGACAAAAAAGGCCAAATTGGGAATTTAACCAACCAGGTGATGAGTTTTTGATCCACAGTTTGGCTACGCCGCGAGAGTGGAAGAATGAGCTTCATTCTGGCTACCAAGCGGAACCTGTCAAAATAGCTTTCGCTAGAAGGAGACCATGCTGGTGACCACTGGACAATACCCGCTCTTGCTACTTGTATGCGCCTGATTTCGGCGTTATAGGAAAATTGTCCATGACATGGCGCCTTTCGTTCATTCGTTGCCACGCTTTCATCCGGTAACTTACTATCAACGGTCAGTACCGGACCGAAAGGAGATTCTTATGCCTTCGATTCCTGCCCTCAACCCCGAAAACACCACGGGAAAAAGTTCTGAACTTTTTGGTGCTGTCAAAGACACACTTGGCATGGTGCCAAACATGATGCGAACAATGGGAAACTCTCCCGCGGTTCTTGGTGGCTATTTGGCGCTCAATGAGGCCTTATCAAGCGGAACCCTGGGGCTTAGGCTTGGCGCGCTGCTTGCACTCACCGTGGCAAACTCCAACGGCTGCGGCTATTGTAATGCGGCTCATACCTACATCGGTCTCAATATGGCCAAAATCGACGACGCAACCATTCAGGCTGCTCGGGAAGGCAGGTCGACTAATCCCAAAGAAAATGCCGCTTTGACTTTTGCGCGGATCCTGGTAGCCAAAAAAGGCCATACCTCCCCCGACGATGCGGCGGCCTTAAAGACCGCTGGTTTCACCAATGGGGAGATTGCCGAGATTGCGGGTCACGTAGCCCTGAACATTTTTACAAACTATTTCAATTCTAGCATGGGCGTTGAAGTCGACTTTCCAGCTGTATCGTTATCGGTGAGTGCGAGAGTCTGACGATAAAAGACGGATAGTTAGTGGCGCCGGGTCCCAACTTTTTTGTGCAAGTTTTGCACAAATCGTTGGGCCCTTTTACTGCTACTGCTTTTAAACTGTACATAGAAAGGAATTGATGGTTGGACACGACATTGTTTACATTAACCGACCCGGCAACCGGGAATTTGGCCCTTAAGGCCGAAATTTTGACGAATCTCGGGGCCTTTGACCACCTTCAGAGGCTTAACCACTATTTAGTTATCTTGGTTCGTCGAGGGGAAGGAACGCTCAAGGCTGATTTTGCCGACTATTCCTTTTTCGGTCCAGTGATGCTTTGTTTCAGCCCCTATCAACCTTTCTTAATAAAAGATCCTACTATAGTCGAAGGACTTGTTCTGCACTTTCACTCGGATTTTTTTTGTATTTACAAACATCAAAAAGAGGTGGCGTGCCAAGGCGTGCTCTTCAACAACCTCTACCACCAACCGGTCACATCGCTACGTTCAGATGCCTACGATGAGTTCGCCGGGCTGATAGGCCAGATGCACGAAGAGGCCCGAGTTACCGATCTCGCCCAGCGGGAACTTTTGGTGTCGTTTCTGAAGATTTTCTTGATAAAAGCGTCACGCATTAGGGTCGACCAAATCGCTCACACCGAAGCGTTTCAGACACAAGGTGACGAACCGACTATCATACAAAGGCTGAGAGACGCGCTGGAAACCTACTACCGCGAGAAGCATTCCGCGCGGGACTATGGCGAATTGTTGAACATCAGTCCAAAGGCCCTTACCAAGGTGACAAAGGCGCATTTCGACAAAACGGTCAGCGACCTGATTGCGGGTCGACTCGTGGTCGAAGCGAAACGGGAACTATATTTGACCCACAAGTCAGTGCGGGAAATTGCCTACGAACTTGGCTTTGGCGACGAGCACTACTTCAGTCGGTTTTTTAAGAATAACGCCAAAGTCTCACCCCAACACTACCGGGAAACTGTTGGTTGGGGCCGGAATCTGTCAACATAGTTTTCGCTATGATTTAGTGATTCACGCAGCCTTCTTGAAGGGTTTGCAGTTCGTGCCTCAAGGTTTTGTGCCAGGCCTCGATGAACGCATTGTCGTTTGTCATAGTGATCAAGTCCTGCTCCCAAAGGGATTAGTGCTGAGAATGCAAGCCGTTCATCCGTAGCCATTTGTCAAGAGCATCCTCAGCCAAACCCTTGCTTTCCATGAGCAACGACAGTTTCTCTCCTGGGTGCACCGTGACCACATTCACCCCTGTTTAATAATCGAACTTCGAAATCCATCCGTATGTTCAATCAGTTTTCGCCTCCTTCTGGCAAAAAATATTTTGACAGGTACTGAGTTGCATTAAACTCACAAAGCCCTATTATTTTCACTTTAATCTGATTTAGGTACCTGTATATTATATTAATATTTTAAAACATTGACTTTTGTAAAAACCTCATTTATCCTGACTTATTCAACTGTAAAAAACACCGATTTCCAGTTTTATTCAAGGATGTGGTGAGATATTTTTCTGTTGATAATAAGGATCGTGTTAAGGAGAATTATATTATGAAACGAAAAAGTCTATTGCCTATTTGTTTACTTATAGTCGCAGCGGGAATTACTGCATTGGCCTCGTGTGACTTGGGAATTCAAACCTTTGAAACGAAAGTCGGAACTAATTCCGCGTCTCCCTCAGGTTTGATAAGAGCAATTTCATCTGCCGACAAAATACCCAATGCGTATATTGTTGTACTAAAAAAAACGGGTACAACCGCTAACACAAGAGCAATTTCAATAGACCGAGCTGCCAGTTTGTCTCGCAGCATTGGAAAGGAACCGGAGCATGTCTACAGCAATGCATTCAGTGGGTTTTCAATAAATGCAAGCGAATCAGAAATTCTAACTCTGTTAAAAGATCCAAATGTCGCATACATCCAAGAAAGCAAGATGATGCATCTATCTGGAACACAATTAAATCCACCGTCCTGGGGTATAGATCGTGTCGACCAACTAAATCTTCCCCTGGACAATTATTACGACTATGCCTTTGATGGGACCGGTGTAGATGCCTATATCGTCGATACCGGAATCCACTTTAGCCATAGCGAATTTGAAGGTCGCGCAATCTCGGGAACAAATATTCTTGAGCCCGGTACCAACGCAAACGACGACCAAGGACACGGAACACATGTTGCCGGCACAGTAGGCGGCAAAACCACCGGTGTCGCAAAAAAAATACGCCTTATCGCAGTCCGTGTTATAGGTAAAACTGGAGAAACTCCCGACTCCAACGTTATAGCAGGTATCGACTGGGCAATCCAAAATCATACCACCCGACCAGCAGTCATGAACATATCATTGGGCGGCGAAGTCAACCCGGCGGTAGACGAAGCAGTTAGAAATGCTACCGCAGACGGCATTGTTGTATGCGTTGCCGCAGGAAATGACGGCCACGATGCTGCGCTCAACAGCCCCGCCGGCGAGCCTTTAGCCATTACCGTTGGGTCAGTAGATTACTCGGACGCCATTGCGCCAACTTCCAATTTCGGAGCCGTAGTCGACGTTTTTGCTCCAGGAGATGGCATCAAGTCTGCAAGCTATTTGGGAGACGCAAGTTATGCCACCTGGTCGGGAACCTCCATGGCGTGCCCACATGTAACCGGTGTTGCGGCCCTGATATTACAAAGGAATGCATCGTATACTCCAGCCTTTGTCCAAGAAGTAATAAAATATTGGTCTGCCAAAAATGTGCTCTTAAATATCCCACCTGGTACAGGAAATCGTAGCTTATTTTCCGCACAAGATGCCACTATAGATGATAGTTTTCCAACGACAACCACAACGACGATTTTATTTCTACAAGCAGAAGACTCAAACTACGATAATTGCTTAAACGAAGACGCCTATAGAGCTTCGGGTAATTACCTATCAGGATTCAATCTGAACTCATCAACAGAATTTACGGTCGATTCACCCTTCGCACAATCTGTTGATGTTACGCTTGTGTATTCCACTCCTACGGTTGCATCGGTAAACATTTATGTAAATAATGGGACAGCAAAACTATCCAATCTACCTTCGAGCGGTGGATGGGGAATTTGGTCTGCAAAAAGTGCAAGAGTTAGTCTCCGCTCTGGAACCAATCTCATTCGTTACCAAAACGATTTTGGTGCAACCGGTAAGATTTTACTTGATTACATAATTATAACGCCAGTCGGCGTAGTGCCCCGCGCTCCGTCAAATTACAGTGGTCCGGTAGGCCACTTTGAGGTAGAGAACAAAAGCTATTCAGGCTGCAGCTTCAGCTCAGCTGTCGCCGGATATCATGGATCGGGATACTTGGAAAATCTGAACCCAGGTGGAGAAATTGCATTCAGTGTGTACTCACCCGAGAATGCCCGTGCTTTTCTCAATATTCGTGGGTATTCCTTTCAAAGTGTAGCAGGGCAGCCATCTGAACTGATTAGCGCCAGACTAGAAGTGAATGGTTCCTTTGTGGATCAACCAACTTTTTGGAGAAAACCCATCGCCGGCTGGACCAATAAGTATCTCCTTGTACAATTGAATGTGGGAATTAATACAATTTCAATTAAGAATTATTCCCACGAATTAAGTCCAATCAGGATCGACTATATCGAAATTGATAATGCAACCGAAACTGGAACCACTGCCACTACCACAACCACCGTTGCGCCAGTGACTACAACTACAACTTCGACAACCATTGCGCCAGTTACAACGACCACAACTACCGTAGCACCAGTTACTACCACAACCACAATTGCAGTCGTTGACCGCACTGAAAGCGGCATTGCGTTTGACAATGGCGCAACAAATCCCGCATCAGAAGGGGAAGCAAAAGCCTTTGATAACTCCTCTTCAACCAAGTGGCTGGTATATTCTTCAACTGGTACTATCGGGTATGACTTTGCCGGTACTACAGCGTACGCAATCAACTCGTATTCTGTAGCCTCAGCTAATGACCGAGCTGACCGAGACCCAAAAAATTGGGCATTCGAAGGAAGCAATAATGGAACTGCCTGGACTCAAGTAGATTCAAGGTCCGGCATAAACTTCAGTGCAAGGTTTCAAACCCAAACATTCAGCTTTAGCAATACAACTTCCTACCAGCAATACCGGCTTCGCGTGACAGCGATTAATGGAGGAGCGTATCTGCAATTGTCTGAGCTGAAAATGTTCGGCAATGCCGGAACAAGCACAACTACAACAGTCGCACCTGTAACTACGACAACTACTACAACAGTAGCACCTGTAACTACGACGACCACGACGACAATCGCAAGTAGCGGAACGTTAGCAGCAGGAACCTACAAGATCGTCAACAAGTTGTCGAATAATGCGATGAAAACCAATAGCTATACATCAGGCATGTTTAACGCTCCATATGACAGTTCTGGATTGATGAAATGGTCAATCACAAAAGTTGGTTCTTATTACAAAATGGTGAGTGTAGGCAACGGCTATGCCCTTAAGGCAGACTATTACGGCGGACCAGACCATGAAGTCATAGATAACGGCGATGATGAATTGTTTACAGTTACCGATGTCGGTGCCGGATATTTCAAAATCTCGCTAAAAACAGCTGCTACACGCTTTTGGCGGATTGATGACATCTACAATGGAAACGGTGTCAAGATGCAGGATTGGGCAAACGACGATCATTACAAGTTTGCATTTTTAGCGCCATAAGAATTAAAAAAAATAAAATTGAAAAAGGTCGCACGGAAAATCAAAAGATCACCCTGCGGCTTTTTAATTTGTAAACTCAATACCTTCTTCTAGAAGGTTAAATCCCCACTCAATTTGTAAAAACGCTTCAATAGTTTTGTTGTATCATCAAGTCTAACGGTTCGGCCAACTAGACGCGCTGGCCGCGGAATCTGTCAAGATAGCTTACCCTTTCGGTATAATTGAATCCAGGTAGTAATCGTAACCGGACTTACCCCTGTTTCTTTGGCGACTTCGTAAACGGTTCGTCCACTTCCTTCTTGAGTCTTGCGGACCGTTGAAGCTCTGAACCCCATGGAACACTTCATTCAGTTTCGCCCTCCTACTGGCGAAAACTATCTTGACAGGTATTGGCGTCCATCCAACAGTAATTAGGCTCTTTCTAATAATTGCAGGGACTTTTACCCTGTCTTCATGGTTTTGTAGTAAGCTTAGCATACGATATTAGTGCCTTTGAGACCACAGCTTAGTTCTGTTGCTTGGGCGTTCTATGGTGGTTCTTCTTTGCTATCACAGGTGGTCTATTGGGCTACGGACGTCAGACTGCTTCAGTAGTTCTTGCACAGTTGCTGTTGAGTAAACACCCCCTGTTAGGTTCAGTCGGAGGGTGCATTGGGATGCTTTTTGACCAAGGCGTTGGTTAGGGCAACGCTAAATCCTGGTTCTTTTTTGTCGCTTGCAATGGCTATGCTTCGCGGACTTGTCGATGCAGCACTTTGTTAACCAAGAAGCTGAGCGTCACCAGGGCTTGGCTTTGGGTACTGGCGCTCATTTTTTATTCTAAAGCGAGTCTGGTGAGCGAGCTATTAAGCAGTTTTGATACTGCACCAACGCAGTTCTTTAGGTGTTTGGTCGGGTAGGTGTTTGGTGTCTGGGATGGTGGAAATCTTTGGGTCTGGATGCCAAGCGTGGCCTGGCAACTGAGCATCTTTGATTTATATTAGGAAGTATTGATAGCATAGCCAAAATACTAGTCACACGCCAGATGCCCGATGCGATTGTTTTGCTCATAGGATTGTTTATACTAGTGACAGGAGCAAGTTTTATGAAACACACAGGCATTTTGACGCGTTTGATATGGCTGCTTTTTTTGTTACCATTGGCACTGAGCTCGCTTGCCAGTCAAGATAGACAGCAACTCATCAAGCAGGCTCAGGCTTATGAGGCCAAGTCTGAGCATCAATTGGCGCTTGCGCTTTATTTTAAGATTAATGACTTACAGCCAAAGGATTCCTGGATAGCATGGCGAATAGGAAGCACGTTGTTTACCCATTTGGGTCGTATTGCTGACGGGGCAAAGTGGTTTATTGAAAGCATCAATCGTAGTCCAGAGAACATAGATCTCTATTTTCATGTTTTTGCTGCGGCCGATGCTTTGGAAGATATGGACTTGGCCCAAGAAGTCTTGCAAAGGCTAAAGGCCAATGCTCTTCCTGCGGCCCAGCTCAATCCCGAGCGGCGCAAGGGTTTGCTGGAGTCGCTGGGGCGCTATATAGCAATCTTAAAGGATAGGGAGCGCTACCAAGAGGCCTATGCATTGATTCAATGGGGTTTGAGCTACGACAAGGGACTAGAAAGTTGGTGGTTTACCAATGCTAGTCTTTACGTCTACCAAGGCTTGGGGCATATCGCTTTTGGTCAGGGCAAGGCAAGTCAAGCGCGTGCTTTTTATCAAATGGGTTTGGATTTGTCTAAGTCCAAGTCGGGCTTGGGGCGAGAGCTTCCCAAGTTAGATTTGTCAGAAATGATTACCGCAACCCGGGACTGGGAGGCGCGAAAAAAGCCAAACAAAGTTTTTGTTCACAAAATTGTTTCGCTTTATCTTGCTAAGACAGAAGTGGATCAGGTTTACAAGGATGGTGTGCGCCGCTCAAGCTCTCGTTCCATTACACCACTTCAACGAATGCGTTCTGCCATCATTGAGCCAGTTCTCACGCGTCTGGTTGAGGCTTGGTCAGGTGGGCAGATGACGCTCAGCTGGAACAAGATGGACCTCGATGCAACGGTTACTGCCATTCATGAGGACACTTTTAACAGTGATCCAACCTGGACTCCCGACTTATCTCGTATTGTCACCAACGACGGTACAGATCTGGGTGAGCTGCTTTACGATCTGGTAAGCAGCTATGACACGGTTCTGTGGTACTGGGAGGGACAGTCTGTTTCCAACATTGCTTCAGGCGGCATGCTCAATTTACCTCTGGTGCCTTGGCAGCTGGACTCGGTCGGTAGAGGCTATATCAACTTTCCAATTAGTTGGCCAATGGCAAATTTTCTGTCGGCGCTCATGCATGAGTTTTTTCATGTGGTTGAGGCCATGGCTACCATCAGTCCAACTCATGGTTTTCAAAAGCAAGTCAGAAGCTCTTTTTTGGCTTGGACCGGGGAAGGGCAGTTTGACTACTTTCGTTGGCACTTTAAAAACACTTTGGCTTCGCGCTTCCAAAGCCTCGGCTTTTTGGCCCAGAAGCCTTCTACTATAGATCTTGAGCGAGTAAAGAAACATAGAGATTTGGCAGCTTCAATTGAGACCGACAAACGTATTGAGGCAGATGCAATTGCTCGCCAGGTTAGTGCAAAGTATTGGAATAGTAGCGGGGCAGAAAAACTGCGTCTGGGGGTCTTGGCACTTACCGCTCTGGAGCTCAATCCACATCATGCTCTCGCCTTGCGAGTGGCCTATGAATACTACCAAAGCCAAAAGTCCACCGACCTGGCACTTGCCACTTTACTAAAACTTATAGAGCTAGCTCCTGAGCCTTGGATCTACGAATCAGCGGTCTATATCGCTCAATGGCAGCTCAAAAAAGCTCTGCTGGCCGAAGGACTCATCAACGAGTTTTTGCAGCGCTATCCTCAAGATCCTAAACGTGGCGCACTCTGGTTATCGCTTGGTCGGTTATTGGTGGGGCAAGAGCGTAGCGCTGAAGCGCTTAGTGCTTTTGTTAGCTCAAGTGAGCAGAGCCCCACAAACTCGGCCATCTTTGCCGAAGCAATTTTTTGGCAGGGCTACACCTATGGAGAAAAGCTCAACAACAAACGAGAGGGTCTGCGTTTGGTTATCCAAGGTATACGCTCCGGCTACGACAACGAGTTTTCTAGGCACTTTGAGAAGTCTTGGCGCTAGTGCTTTTGCACTAGGGTTAGATGTTAAGTAGCGCGGTGATCTCTGCCACTAGGTAGGGTCTGGTATGCACGGTATAGGGGCCGTAACCTAGGCTAGTAAACTCTCTATCTTCTACGCCACCGTTATATTTGAGCGTCAAATTAAAGGGTATCAGCTTAGGCAAACTCAGACTTAAGTTGCCTCTGATTTGGAATGATAGGTCGCTAATGTTGAGCGTACCTGCCAATGATGCCCCGAGTTCAGAAACAAAGAGTTTGGTGGTCGCCAGCTCCAACCACAGATAATGTGCGCCCCAGTATAGCGGACGAGGTGGCTCGTCAAGTGCCAGTTCCGAAATGGCGACGTCGGTCTTACCATCTGATTGATAAAAGTATTCGGCTCTAAGTGCCCATTCTTTATTGTCGCCAAAGGCGCGCTCGGTGCCGAGGCTCATTGCCCAGCGCCAGTCGTAGTCGTTGACGTTTAGGCGACTGCCAAACTCTCCCCAGACATCAAACCCAGCTATGTTTCCTGAGATGGTCGCGCCCAGCATCAATGGTGCAAGGTATCCTGCGTAGCCTTGCAGCCCAATATTAAAGCCACCTAATGTTGCGTCTACGCGTAGTGCATAGTTGACGGTTTCAAATATATTATTGCTCGCAGCGGGGCTAGTTGCCGTAGCAGCGCTTACGGTTTGAGAAAAGTCTGCAAAGGCAAAGATGTTGGCTCCACTAAAGGGTAGGTGGATCCGCAAACCCGGCTTACCGGCCCTGACATCCACCAAGGCTTGCGCATCGGCTGCTTGCTGGTTTACAAAGTCGGCCGGCGACCAAATGCGCGAGGCACCCCAGGACAAGAGTTGACTTCCCAAGCGGATAAAGACTTTTTTGTCTAGGTCAAACGAATAGTGCAGCTCCGATAGAGAAAATTGAGCTTGGCTAAGATTGGGTTGTTGCAGGTCGTACCAAGATCGCAACTCTGGCGAAGTGCCCCCGGCCAAGAGTAGCTGCCGATAGCTGTAGGCCACAAAAAAAGAACCCAAGTCTCCGGCGCTGGCCTTTAAGAAGGCTTTGCCAAACAAGCTTGTTGTGGCGCCAAGACTTGCTGCAACGGTTTCATCGGTAGTATCTATGCCCGGCAGGATCTGCATCTGGGTGCTAGAGACGAGGCTTAGTCCACCAAACCACTCAAGTTTGTTGGCTTCGGCGGCGCTGCTGCCTGCTTCTACGGCTGCTTCAAAGGCACCTTCTGCAAATATGTCCTCATCTTCAGTAGGTACTGTTTCGGTTGGCAGCGCGGCTTCTTGGGCACTCAAGATGCTTGGAGTTAGGCCTATCAGCAGGGCAAGACTGAGTGCCCAGGCGATGGGGGTAGGCACGGATCGCCGGCGCAAGGCGCCGGAAGCCGGGCCGAGGGGGAAGGCCTTCCCCCCTTTTAAAACTTTCTTTGTTAGGTTCATAATTGTCTCCCCAATTAGCGGCTTTGCTCTTCTAAGAAGGCTTGCGAAAAAGTGTAGTCGGCAATTTTGGCGGTACTTATGTCATCGCTAGACAACAAGGTGCGTTGATTGTTTTCCAGGTTATTGACGGCCATCAGCTTGGTATTGATGTATTTTCCAGGCGCCAGCTGGCGGTAGTCGATGTAAAAGAAGGTGCGCAGCAAGGTTCCTGAGGCGCTAAAATTTTCTACTTTGACTGGTAGGTTGTCGCTGCTGCGCAGGTACCACTTTTGAATAGGAAACGATACGTCAGGTGTTTTGGCGTCGAGCTGAACTACTTGAGTGTCAAACTTGCTCACTTTTTCGGTTCCGGCCAGCTTCATAAAGTACTGGCTAGATAAATTGAGTCTGCCAAAGAGGTCAGTTCTGACATCGGTTGAGCCAACGTCGTCTTTGCGATTGCGATAGACAAATTCGCGCGTGCTAGGCAAGTAGAGGTAGAGGTCGTCGCCATTTCTGAAGTAACCTTTGCCTTTTTCGCTGTCGGGGAACTGGAACAAAATGGTAAACCGGGAGGCGGCGTCGCGGCGAAAAACTCTCAGCTTAAGCACGCGGTCGGTCTCTCCTTGCTTCTTTTGGATCAGGGTAAAGACGCTGGTCAGGTCTAGACCTTCTACGTTGAGCTTATTCTCCACGTCTTGGATCAAGGCCAAGGCGCGCGGCTCGTTGGTTTTGGCTTGGGCAGATAGCGCAAGCGGGCTTACTAGCGCAGCTACTACAACAACTATTGCAACTGCTAGTGCGACAAACACTGGGCTCGTGCGTAACGGGACTGACGAATTTTTTTTCATACTATTTCCTTTCTTGGATAAATTAAAACGTGCGTGACAGCGCTTCGGCTGGTCCTATGCTGCCACCTTTGCGGGCTGGAAACCACGAGAAGAAGGCGGTAAAGCCACATACCACGGCCACGATAAACAGCAGCGAGCCGAGGCTTGGGTCAAAGACCAAGTGTCCTTGGTTAAGCACCAGCGAAACTACACCTTTGGGCGGTAGCACAATAGCCCAACTAAAAATGGCTATCACCACCATGGCCACAGCGATGCCTATCAGGGTAAAGACCAGACTCAAAAAGACATTTTCCATCACAAATAGTTTGATGACGTGACTTTTTTCGGTTCCCATGGCACGCAGCGTGCCTATTTCTTGGATGCGATCGTTGATGCTCATACGCATATTGATAAAGATTGAGATGGCAATAATAAAGAGCAATATGGCGGCGATAAAGACACCGAGTAAGTTAACAGTAGCAAGTATCTGACTCAAAATTGCCAGTACTTCGTCCACGGTAGCAATTGTTAGTCTTTTTTCGTTTACGTCGGCTGAGACAAGTTTATATTGTGGTGAGGCTGCCGCTATCACCGATATGCCACCACCTGAGCTGTCGGGTTTGGTCACTTTAAAGTCTTTGGCAGTCAAGAGAGGCATTAACGTTTCGCGCTTGGCGTCAAAGTCCTTGCCGTCCTTAAAGTAAACAAAGACATTGCTTGCGCTACCTGCTTCGGCAAGGTCGAGTTTTTGCAAAAAGCCAAAGTGGGCTATGGTTATGCCTTGGACAAAGTAGTTGGCACTATCATAGACGCCTTTTACTTGAAAGTTGGCGGTATTAAAGGCTCCATAGCGACTGCGGGTTGAGACCAAAATCTCGTCACCGCTTTTGACCTCAAAATACTCGGCAACGTCGCGCGGCATCAAAATGCTGTTTTCTTGGTCGACAAAGTCTTGCCATGAGCCATCGTAGATGTCCAGTTGGTCGCGGTAGGAAAGGTCAGATTGGCTGTCTATTCCGGTAAACGATACCCGCTTGGATAGTCCTTGGTAGTAAACGGCAGAACTTATATAGTAGCGCGTAATAATGCGGGCGTCTGGCCACTTGCTCAAAACTGCTTGGTTAATGCTTGGCGAGTCAGTGATGCCAGGCAGTGTCTTGCCCTTGACTACCGTGTCACCGGCTATCGACAGGTGGCCCGCGGCGCTCGTGATAATGTTTTCGCTGATGTTCTTTTTGACGCCAGCCGAAAAGCTAAAAAGTAGCGTCAAGATTAACGAAATGAATAGGAAGTTGGCGCCCAAGGTAAAACTGCGGCGTTTTTGGCGAAAGATATTTTTAAAGGCTAGGTTGATATAAAATGGCATATGATTCCTCACTTTGCCGACATGGCGGCCAGTGGCGACACTTTGGTGGCCACGCGAATAGGATAGAGGGTAGCCAAGAGCGATACCAAGAGTACCAGCGCTAAGCCGAGTACAAAGGGCATTATGCTCAGCTGCAAGCGTAGTTGACCGCCACCCACCAAATATTGACTCATGATCTCAGGCAGACTTATGCCGCCAGAAAAACTAATGATCAAAACCAAGCTAATGATCATACCTATACTGGCTGCGGCAACATTAAGTATGACGCTCTCCCACAAAAAGAGTGACCTGACAAAGCTTTTGTCGGCGCCAATTGCACGATAGGTTCCCACTTCGCCGGTGCGCTCAAGCACGTTGATAATCTGAGTATTCATCAATATAAAAACTACTATCAAAAAGATAAGTAATGTTGCTCCCAGGATAACGCCCTGCAGGATGTCAGCTACTGAGGCAAAAAATCCTGATGCTTCGTCCCAGCGAGCCAGCTTTATCGGAAAGCCTGCTGCCGCGAGTGTTTGCGCAAAAGCCTCGGTACTCACCCCTTGAGCTAGGCGGACGGCTATCATCGTATAGCCGGTTAGTTCTGCTTTTTCTAGCAAGTCAGTGTTGAGACTGCCCAGCATGTCGTCGTCGGCCAAGGCAAATATGTCATCGTCACTGCTGGCCGCCAACGCTTGGTTAAAGTTTTCTGGCAGGGCCGTCACTCCGGTAAAATTAAAGAGCTGTGCGTAGGTTCCAATATCCATAAAATTGATGTAGTTAAAGACGTTTTTATAGAATTGTGGGTCAAAGATGCCAACCACGTCAGAAGGCAAGGCATTGACCGAACCACCGCCGGTTAGACTAAGTAGTGTCACCTTGTCGCCCGCGGCTATGGTAACACCATACTTCTGCTTGTATTGTTGGTTTTGATACTCGCTAATTAAGATACCTGGCTGCACCTGAGCGCTGCCTTCGCCAAACCAAGTGCCTGAGCTCATCTTAACCTTGCCGAGCATTGCGCGATAGGCTTCGGCTTGGACGGCATAGAAGATAAAGGGCAGCTCATAGCTTATGCCGTCTTTTTGCAAGGAGATCAAGCCATAGTTTTGAGCAATGGAGCTAAAACTAGCTACTTGTGGCTGCTTGGCAAGCCAAGCCTCCACTTGGTCTGCTTTTTCTATCAAGGGCAATGGTGTCTGAAAAGCAAAGGGTGAGGGTAGCTCACGAGAACGCTGGGAGTAGAGTATAAAGTCGCCGGTAAAGTTTTCAATGATGGAGGCCTTACTAAAGACTTTGGCTGACTGGCTAAAGGTGGTTCCAAAGACGATGATAACCGTACCGAGGACAACCAGTGAGCCAATCAAAATCATGCGCCCTTTTCGTCGGCGTAGCGAGCGAAGTGCGATCATAAAGGTTAGCATCCTAAACCTCCCTGCTGCCGGCGACTTGTCTGCCTTCTTGTTTTACTTCGTCACCAATGATCAAGCCGTCCCTAATCTTAATTACACGGCGGGCTTGATCCATTATGTGGGCATCGTGGGTACTAAAGATAAAAGTGGTGCCGTCGTTCTTGTTGATAGACTTCATTAACTCAATAATCTTAATTCCAGTGTCTGAGTCCAAGTTGGCTGTCGGTTCGTCCGCTAGCACTACCAAAGGGCCAGTTACCAAGGCGCGCGCTATGGCTACACGCTGGCGTTGCCCACCAGAAAGTTCACCTGGTTTGTTTTTTAGGCGATCTGCCAATCCTACTTCTTCGACAAAACGCATAACTTTTTGGTGGCGTTCTTCCTGAGTAAAGCGTTTTTCTAGCAGCAGCGGCAATTCTATGTTTTCATAGACATTGAGCACCGGGATTAGATTAAAGCTTTGAAAAATAAAACTGACGGTATGGCGACGGTAGCGCGTCAATTCTTTGTCATTAAGGCCACCCACGTTGGTTCCCTTTATTATGACATCGCCAGAGCTGGGGTGGTCTATGCAACCTATCATATTGAGAATAGTGCTTTTGCCCGACCCAGATGGTCCAGCTATGGCTGAAAACTCTCCCTCTGTTATGGTAAAACTCACGCCTTTAAGAGCTTCTACCTTGGTGCTACCTAAGAGATATTCCTTCTTTAGGTCTTTGCACTCGATAATCGCCTGACTCATATGGTCTCCTTTTTTGCTTCTGCTTGAGTTCTTCCTTGTAAGATACCCAAGAGAAAAATATCTAATATTTTTTCTAATGCCTCGGTTTTGGACTCGTTGACAAAAAACTGCATCGGTACTGAGTGTAGGCCTTCAACCATGGTCACAAAACTGATGGCTGCGGTGGCAAAGTCGATAAAGCTAAGTTGGCCGCGCGCGTTTGCCTGGCCAAAGGCCTCCACTAAGGGTTGAGTAAAACAAGCGTAGGCCTTCCACAAGAGAGCTTCACCGCGTTTGCCAAGGCCGCGCGCGTCGGCATTGGCCATGCGCGCCATATCTAAAAGCGGCTGCGAAAAAAGCCACAGTCCGGTGGCGCGCAGTTGGGTGCGTAAGTCGCCTTCTGAGGCCCTAACTGAAGCAAAGATGCCTATTCGGTGGCGCTCCAAGTTACGCTCCATGACTTCCAAGTACAGTTCGTCTTTGCCACCCGGCACATAGTGGTACAAGGAGGCGTGGTGCAGGCCGAGAGTGGTGGCAATGTCACGTAGCGTCACCGAAGCATGCCCACGCAAAGAAAAAAGCTCTTCTGCCACATCGAGTAGTTTTTCGCGTTTAATACCTTGGGTTCTGGGTGGCATGCCTTATCCTTTTCAACCAACTTGTTGGTTAAAGGTTAGAGATTGTTTAGTCTTTCGTCAAGCAAATTTCTTCTTTTTTTGCGCTTTGGGCCACAAAGGCCATGGCAATCGATTTATGGCAAAATATTGGCCTTGCTATTCTATTCTTGAACATAGTCCCTTGCTCATATAATATAGGTGTTTAACTAGGAGTATATTTTGTACAAGAGTGTGGACCCGAAGGTGAATTTCCCGGCCATGGAAGAAGCGATTTTGGCATTTTGGGAAGAAGAAGGCATCTTCAAAAAGTCGCTTGAGCAGCGTCGCGGGCAAAAAGAGTTTGTGTTTTATGACGGACCGCCTTTTGCTACTGGCTTGCCACACTTTGGACACTTTGTGCCTGGTACTATCAAAGATGTAATTCCTCGCTACATGACCATGAAGGGCAAGTTGGTGGAACGACGATTTGGTTGGGACTGTCATGGCTTGCCGGTTGAGTACGAAGTAGAAAAAGCACTCAAAATATCCGGCAAGAGTCAAATTGAGGCCTTTGGGGTGGCTAATTTTAACGAAGAATGCCGTTCCATAGTTCTACGCTATACGGGCGAATGGCAAAAAACCATCAATCGCATGGGGCGCTGGGTAGACTTTGACGATGACTACAAGACCATGGACCCAAGTTATATGGAAACAATTTGGTGGGTATTTAAACGGTTGTGGGAAAAAGGTTTAATTTACGAGGGTGCCTATATTCTTCCCTATAGCCCGGCTCTGGCAACGCCTTTGTCCAACTTTGAGGTCAACCTTGGTGGCTACAAGGACGTCAATGATCCAGCCTTAACCGTACGCTTTAAGATTACCCAGACGGACCAAGGTTCAGCAATGGCGGGGCCCGACTACGATCAAGGTGGCAACGCTTACTTTTTGGCTTGGACAACTACGCCTTGGACTTTGCCCTCAAACCTCGGTTTGGCACTTGGACCTGAGCTCGACTATGTGGTGCTCAAAGATGGCGTTGATGTCTATATTTTGGCCCAAGAACGAATGCCTGTCTATTACAAAGCCGATGCCGAACATCAGCCAACTATCTTGGCAGTTCTCAAAGGTAAGCAACTAAAAGGTTACACGTACCAAGCATTGTTTGGCTACTTTGAAGCACTGGCTGCTGAAGGTGCGTTTAAGGTTCATAACGCCGACTTTGTAACTACCAGCGATGGCACAGGTATTGTTCACTTGGCGCCAGGTTTTGGTGAAGACGACTACCACACGCTTAAGGCCACCGGTTTGCCAGCTATCTGTCCAATTGATGCTGAGTGCCGTTTTACCGAAGAAGTCAGTGACTACCAAGGTTTGTTTGTGAAGGACGCCGACAAGGCAATTATTATACGCCTCAAAGAAGAGGGCAAACTTGTCAGAAGAGATACCATCTTGCACTCCTATCCACATTGTTACCGCACTGGCGTGCCGCTCATCTATCGCGCAATCTCCAGTTGGTTTGTTAATGTAGAAAAGATCAAGCAGTCGATGATTGATGCCAACAAGCAAATCAACTGGGTGCCTGACCACCTCAAAAAAGGGCGCTTTGGCAAGTGGTTAGAAAACGCCCGTGAATGGGCGATAAGTCGCAACCGTTTTTGGGGCAACCCAATTCCTGTCTGGAAGTGCGATGGATCTGACTATAGCGAATGCATTGGCTCCATCCAAGAACTGCAAGAAAAATCAGGCCAAGTTGTCACTGACTTGCACAAACACTTTGTTGATGAGATCACTTGGCCAAGCCCTGATGGCAAAGGCACCATGCGCCGCGTTAGCGAGGTCTTGGACTGCTGGTTTGAATCTGGCGCCATGCCGTATGCCCAAAACCACTATCCCTTTGAGAATAAAGAACGTGTAGAGGCTTATTTGCCAGCTGATTTTATTTGTGAAAGTCTGGATCAAACACGTGGCTGGTTTTACACCTTAACCGTTTTAGCAGCGGCTCTTTTTGACAAGCCGGCCTTTACCAACGTAGTTTGTAGTGGCTTGGTCTTGGCCGAAGACGGTCGAAAAATGTCCAAGAGTGCCCGCAACTATACCGATCCCAACAAAGTTATCGATAGCTTTGGAGCTGATGCCTTGCGTCTGTACTTGATGAATAGTGCCGTTACCCGCGCCGAGGATCTTAAATATTCTGACGACGGCGTCAAAGAAACACTCAAAAGTGTGCTCATCCCCTTATGGAACGCTTATAGCTTTTTTGTAACTTATGCCAATATCGACAAGTTTCAAAGTAGCGGCAATGCTTTTGAAGGCAATGCTTTACCCGATCACGCGCTTGATCGCTGGATACTGTCGCTTGGCGAAACCTTGCTGGCCGATGTCACGCGAGCCCTCGATGCAAACGAGGTCGAAAACGCCTGCAAACCCATCGTCAATTTTATAGATCAGCTCAATAACTGGTACATCAGGCGCAGCCGACGCCGTTTTTGGAAGAGTGAAAATGATAGTGACAAAACCCAAGCCTACGAGACCCTGCGCGAAGTGCTTTTGCGCCTTTCACTTATTGCAGCACCACTTATTCCCTTCATCAGTGAAGAGATGTACCGCAATCTCAAACTAGTTGGTATGAAAGAAAGCGTGCATCTTTGCGATTTTCCCCAAGCAATCGCTGGTCGCTTGGATAAGGAACTAGAACGTCGTATGGCCATTACTCAGCAGGCGGTTAGCATGGGCCGTGCCCTGCGCAGTTTGCACAATCTCAAAACGCGGCAACCCTTGGCCGCGGTCTATTTGGTCACGCGGAACCAAAACGAACGAAAAGTTTTGCTAGAAATGGAAGACATAATCCGCGAGGAATTAAACGTCAAAGAAGTCATCTTTAGAGACAACGAAGAAGAACTTGTGGAATATAGTGCCAAGCCCAATTTTAAGGTCTTGGGTTCTAAGCTCGGTAAGGATATGAAGGCCGCCGGAGAACTGATAGCCAAACTAAGTGGAGCTCAGATTCTGAGCTTAATGGAAGGCACAACGCTCAGTCTCGAGATTGGTGAGCGCAGCATAGAGCTTGACCTTGAGGCTATCTTGGTGCAACGCATAGAAAAGAAGGGTCTCAAGGTTCTCAACGAAGCCAGTCTTACGGTTGGCTTGGATCCGGTAGTGACCGACGAACTGCGACAAGAGGGCTTGGTGCGTGACTGTATCCGCGCAGTACAAAATCTGCGCAAAGAAAAAAACCTCGACGTCAGCGATCGCATAAGTTTGATTGTCCACAGTGCAAGCCAAGACATCAACCAAGCGCTCATTAAGCATCAGGACTACCTGTGCAGTGAGACCCTGTGCGAACGGTTTAGTCTAAGCACGCAATCTCAGGCCGACACCGTCCAACTTGGCGACGACAGTGCAAGTCTTAGCTTGGCCAAGGTCAAATAAGGTGAGTTCTAAGCTGGCTTCATTGTTTCTGGCTAGGTGGCCCTTGGCGGTGGCCCTAGTCTTGGCCTTGTCTGGCTGTGCAAGTGTCAATTTGGCTCCCGATTTAATGCAAAGTTACGTTTTTGCCGATTTTGTGGCCGGCAGCGCAGCCAGTCAATCTAACCCAGACGCGACAAGTGCCCTAGCCTTGCCGGCGTTTGCTGGCACTGGTGATGCTCGTTTTGCCGACACCTATCTTTTTTTGCAACGCGACCAAGGCCCGGAGGTTTTTGATGGTTTGGCGGCCTTGTTGCTCGGCAAGCTTAGCCCCGACATCCTTGGGCGCATCAAGCAAGTTTTAGTCTACAGCCCAGCAAAGGCTGCTCAGACTGGCCACAACTACCTGCAAGGAATAATAACAGGTGATTTTCCTCAAGGAATACTTTCGTTGGCTCTCAGTTCTCAAGCGTGGACCCAACGTAGCATTGAGGCAAGCGATGCAAGCCGTATCAAAATATTTGAACAAAGTACCCAGCCAATAATATTAGCTGCTTTAAAAGACAATCTTATTGCTTTTTTGTATGCACCAAATAGACTTGCAGCATCAAGCAAGCAGCTGCAAGAGTTTGACACGGCACTAGACCTGCATGCAAAGCAGAGCTATGGATATTTTTCTAAGCCACAAATAGCGCTATTGACCCAAGCAACTGCTCTGCCTGCAATTAGACGGGCCGAATCTCAGATTGTCCGAGCCAGCACTGGTTCCACGCCGACCGCAGTGCAGGAAACCTTTTTGTCCATCGCTGCTGGTGAAGCGCAAAAATCGCGCATGCTCGGCTTTGCTAGTTTTGCTCTTGGGCCAGAAGCTTTGGCGCGCGCCATACGACTAAGTATGGTGGCCGATGGAGCCAAAGAGAGAGAGCTTTTTACGCTGCGAATACATGCCTTGGCCCAGCAAGCTGGCCCAGATTCTTTGAGAACACTACGTACACGCTTGCGTTCTGCCTTGTTTGCTATTGCCAATCAGATGCAACTTGCTTCAGAAGTGCTTACGGCACTTCAGTTTAGTGAAGACCGCGGGCAGCTTGTTATAGACGGTTTACGCCTCAATCAGGCAGAATGTATAGCTTTGCTGGGACAGTTAATTAAGGTTTTGGCTCCGCAAGAAGCGCAGCTATCCCAGCCAAGTCAGTCCTTGGAGGTCAAGTAAACATGGCAAAAAACCACACAATCGGTATTGTCGACTATGGGGCAGGCAACCTAAAGAGTGTCGAGCTGGCGCTTGCTCATTTGGGCTACTCCTGGCTTACCTCAGGCGAGGCCAGCAAGCTTGCAAGTTGTGACAAACTAATAATCCCCGGTGATGGCCACGCCGGTTCGACCATGGAAGTGCTCAACAAATCAGGACTGAGTGATTTTATTAAGTCCTACTACCAGTCAGGGCGCTGGATACTCGGTATCTGCATTGGCTGTCAGATAGTACTCGATGGTTCTGACGAAGCAGAAGTGGCCTGCCTTGGACTTATCCCCGGACGCTGTCACAAGCTGCCTGGCGGCCCGGGACTAAAAGTTCCTCACATGGGCTGGAATGTCTGTGTACCTAAAAATGAGCACTTTGCTTTTAAGGGTGTGCCCAAGGAAGCCTCATTTTACTTTGTCCATTCCTACTACACCAAACCCGTTAGCAGTGATGATGTAATCGGCATCAGTGACCACGGTATCGATTTTGCCTCAGCAATTGGGCGCGACAACTTGTTGGCCTTTCAGTTTCACCCCGAAAAATCTGGCCCATGGGGACTCAAGCTTTTGGACAACTTTTTGGGGGCACAATAATGTTAGAAAAACGAATAGTAGTCTGCCTCGACGTCAAAGAAGGTAAAACAACCAAGGGCGTTAGGTTTAAAGACAATATTGAGCTTGGCGACCCGGTTGTCATGGCAAAAAACTACTACGATCAAGGTGTCGATGAGTTGGTTTTTTACGATATAACAGCCAGCGCCGAAAAACGCGGCATAATGATAGACGTGGTGCGACGCGTAGCCGAACAAATCTTTATTCCCTTTTGTGTGGGAGGCGGGATTGCCACCTTGCAAGATATACGCGCGGTCATTATGGCCGGTGCCGAAAAAGTTAGTCTCAACACCCAGGCTGTCAAAAACCCCCAGCTGATCAGTGAGGGGGCCTGGGCCTTTGGCAGTCAGGCTATAGTTTTGGGTATGGACGCCATAAAAGACCCAAGCTTCCCATCAGGTTACCGAGTAGTCGTCAATGGGGGGCGCACGCCAACCGAGCTTGACGCCCTAGCTTGGGCCTTAGAAGCCCAAAGACTTGGGGCAGGGGAGATAGTACTCAATTCCATCGATGCTGACGGAACACGAGAAGGCTATGAACTTACGATTACGCGCCGGATATCAGAGGCAGTTAATATACCAGTAGTCGCCTCAGGTGGAGCAGGCCAGCCTAGTCACCTTGAGGAAGTACTCAGCACCGGAAAGGCTGACGCCGCACTCATCGCCAGTATGGTTCATTTTGGCGACTATACCATCGCTTCTATCAAAAAGGACCTGCATAGGGCGGGCGTCAACGTTAGAATGATTTAATAAAAAAAGCCTTAGTGGCCAAGAAAAATTCTGTTCGGTTTTGGACCCCATAGATTTTACAAATTGCATGGACTCGACGTTTTACTGCACTAAGGGAGAGGCCCATTGCAACGGCAACTTCTTTATATTCGTGACCCAAAAGCAAAATCTCTGCCACTTTTCTTTGTGAGACGCTCAGTTTTTTTTGGTCCAGTTCTGTCAGGTGCAATTTTTCTCTTGACCGTCCATCACCATCACTAGCGACAAAGCCGAGTACCACGGTATTAAAGTAAAAGACGATAGTCTGGGCTATGCTAAGATAGAGTGGAACCGCTAAGACGGTACTTGCCACAAGATAGACAGCAAGCAGTGCAAGCAAGGTCAGATAAGTGAAATTTATCAATTCAAAGTTGTCATTGTACCAGGATTGGCCCAAGCAAAGTGCTGATAGGCTCCACAAGAAAAAGACAACTGGCGCAATCGCGCCGACACCCCAGGCAAGACATTGCCCTTGGCGAGCACTTCGATGGTGCTACGAAAAAAATGTACGTAGCTAGGCCAAGGGTAAAAAGTGACAAATAAGGTGAGTAACTTGGAAACTGCTCTTGATCGGCTTTCTTGGTAAAGCGAATATTGTACAACGAGAGCGTGCACAAGCCTACTATCGTGCACACGTCAATTAAAAAGCTTTGGGATTCGTCCATGCCCTACTAATACTCCAACAATGATTTATAGTTTTTTATGTGGATCGGGCCAAAAGTTATCCTGTGCAGATCGCAATTGAGCTCCTAAGATCATTCCCATGAAGACAAAAAGAAATCAAGAAGCAAGATTGCTAATCTACGGTATTGCTTGCATCACCCTGGTGCTGGCCCTTACGGCTTGTGTTTCCGATCAAGGGCAAGCCATACAAGCCGCCGTGTCAGAAATGGCTACTATTGAGTTTACCTCAGAACTGCTAGGCGAGTCGGAAAAAGCGCAACGAATTATCAGCGTGCTCTTGCCACCCTCTTACTATATTGACGAACAAAAGCACTATCCAGTTGTCTACGCTTTGCGCGGATTGGGCTTCTTGTCCTGGCGCCCTTGATCCGCAAGATCTGCAATTGACAATTGATGACTGGGACCAAAGCTTTCGCCTAGCTTACGGAGCTGCCTTTTCGCCAGATATGTCGATCGACTACCCTCATGCAAGAATGGTAACTTTTGACGGAAGTCCAGCAGACAATATTCTGATCCAACTTTGGCAAGACGGCTTTGGCGGAATTGAAAAAAAGATTGCCAACTATCAAGCAAAAAACCACAAGTTAAAAGGAATCCGTTTTGAATACACAACTGAGGATCCTTACGATTTTATTACCAGAGGCAAAAACTGAGCTTTAGCGTTCAAAAGTGGATTAAAAGCGAAGGTCAGTTTTTGCCTCTGAGGCTTGCCGCTCAACGGCAATAAAATAGCTTGTGTCAGAAGTTGGCCTGACATTTGGGACACAACTAGCGAAATAAGCTTGAATTTGTCTCCACCTGTGGGTAAAATTGTATCTGACCAGATCAGATCTGGTTGGATGGGGTTGCTATGATTGTAGATACTATTACCGAGGCCAAAGCGCATTTTTCTGCACTCATAGAAAAAGTGCAACGTGGCGAAGAAATTGTTATCAAAAAAGCCGGGGTTCCGGTTGCGGTCATCCGGCCTTACACGGCACAAAACAGTGTGAGGATACCGGGAGCTCTGACCGGTAAGATAAAAATAGCGGCAGATTTTGATGATCTACCTCTGGAAATTGCAAATGCTTTTGGTATGGAGTCCTGAGGTGAAGTTGTTGCTGGACACTCATATTCTGTTGTGGTGGTTGGCTGGTGACCCAGCTTTAACGCCAACCCAATGCATGGCAATTGAGGACAAGAGAAACTCCTGTTTTGTCAGTGCCGCCACAATTTGGGAAATCAGCATCAAGAGTGGTCTTGGTAAACTTTATGTGCCAAGTGAGTACCTTGAAGTACTCACGTCGCAAGGATTCTTCCAACTTCCCATTTCCTGGGCCCACTCTCAGGCTGTTAGCAAACTGCCAGTAATTCATAAAGATCCCTTTGACCGAATTTTGATTGCACAAGCACAAATTGAAGGCATGACCTTGGTTTGTAACGATCCTTTGATTGCAAAGTACGAGGTTTTGGTTATTTAATTTTTTGATTTGGAGAACCTCGCGCAGAATGAATAAAGATAATTGCATATAGCACACGGGCAAAGTTTTTCTGGACTTGCCACTATAGGCAGATTGTGAGTATAGTAGTGGTGTAAAGTCTATATACAGTATGTCCTATATAGGAGTGAAAGACGATGCCCTTCTACGATTATCAGTGTAGCCAATGCGGTCATGCTTTTGAGGAATTTCAGTCTATGTCTGATGCCTTGCTTGTAGACTGCCCGCAGTGCAAAAAAAGCTCACTTAAGCGCCTGATCGGTGGCGCCGGTGTAATCTTTAAAGGTAGCGGTTTTTATGTCAACGACAGCAAGCCCAGCCCAAGTAAAGAAAAGGCAACACCAAGCAAGAAGGAAAGCGCCTAATGACTGCGCGGGGGCTAGCATGGTAACTGAGGTGCTTGGCCACAGTTCAGCAGATCTAGATAAGGATGTCTTGCTTGATGACGCAGCTCGCAAACTCAAAGTATGTGGGCACCCTGTCCGTCTTAAGTTGCTTTGCCTCATCAGTCATTCTGCTGACAGCTGTGTTTCTGAACTATGGGAATGCCTGCGTCAGCCACAACCAGTTATTTCACAGCACTTGGCTGTGCTCAAAGAAAATGCCATAGTTAAGTCGGAAGTCAAAGGAAACAAGCGCTGTTACTCTATCGTTGATAGTTTCGTGGCGGAGCTGGTGCGAGCCCTCGATCCTTGCAAATAATCAAGCTTACGACCAAAAATCTTACAACAAACGGATAAAGCATGATTCATTCACACGACTCAGTAATGGAAAATTTCAAGTGCAAGCTTGGTGTGTATCAGCCGCGCGAAGCCTTTGAACTAGACAATCACGATGCGCTTTGGATTAGTGACGAGTCGGTCTGGGCGGCACTAAATTCCAGTGCTGCACCGCAAGAACTGCGCGCTGCCCTGGCAAAGATTGATCAGCAGAGGCTGATTCTCCTTCCAAGCGGAGAGCAGTTTAAAACGTGGCAACAAGTCGAACGGATCCTCAATAAAGGATTTGAAAATGGTCTGGCACGAGATTCGGTAATGATAGGACTTGGCGGTGGTGTGGTGACTGATATTGCAGCTTTTGCCGCCTCATTGTACATGCGTGGTTGCAAACTAATCTTGTTGCCAACAACTGTTTTGGCTATGGTAGACGCTGCCTTTGGCGGCAAAACCGGGGTCAATTTTGGCGGCTACAAGAACATGGTTGGCAGTTTTTTTCCTGCAAACGAAGTAAGAGTAGTCCCAGAATTTGTGCAAACCCTGAGTGATCTCGAGTTTAAAAGTGGCTTGGCAGAAATCATCAAGGCGGCATTGCTCGACGACAAACAACTCTTTGAGTATTTGTTAAACAACCAAGTTGCCATCCAAGCCCGCGATCTAGCCAGTTTAGAGCACATTATCTGGCAAGGTTTGATGGTTAAAGCGCGTATCGTCGAGTCAGATCTCAAAGAACAGTCAATCCGCGCCCACCTTAACTTAGGACACACTTTTGCCCACGGACTAGAGGCTGTTGCTGGATTTGGCAGCTGGACCCATGGAGAGGCGGTAGCCTGGGGCATCGTCAAAGCGCTGGAGCTTTCTGTCAGACTTGGTCTGGCCAAGCAAGCCTACCTTGCTCAAGTCAGAGACTTGATTGTGGCCTATGGCTTTCGCATCAAGGCCGACAACGTGGATGTCAATCAACTCATAAATGCAATGTTAATGGACAAAAAGAAAAAAGATGGCCGCGTGCATTTTGTTTTGCAGCGTGGCCTGTGTGATACCTTTTTGTCAGTTGTCCAAAGCGACGATCTTTTAGCAGTTCTGCAAGCTTAAACTTGTTCCAGGATGGTCGATAGCGCTCTATAGAGTCTACCAATTAGAGACGCGGCTTTGTCGTGGACGGCCGGATCAACATTGTCCGCCAAGTACTCAAGACTAGAAATTGTCTCTGACAAGGCAGTCGAGAAGGCCAGCGTTGGTTTAAACCAAAACAGACCATCTTGATTGGTGTACAGCGTCAAAAATCCTAGTTCGCGGTTCTTTTTGGTTAGTACAGGTGACAAAACATAGGGCAGTTGATTGCACAGTACGGGCAAGTTTTCCCAGATATTGAGCCGTTCTTTACCCAGAATACGGGTAGGGAGTATCCTAAACGGGTCTAGCCAGCGGCTAATTGACAGAACGCGGCTTAGGCGTTCACCTAACATCAAAAGGCCATGCGGCCCAGTTCCGCGACTGAGTTTTCCATCTAGGGGGGCAAAGGCTTGTTGCACGAGTTCGTGCGGTAACCATGTGCCCGTGTAATTGCCATCGAGTTTTACCGTACAACGCAAGTTACTGTGTTGACCGGGTAGCTCACGTGCACTGGCAGAATGCATCAGCCACGTCACATCGTCCCAGTTGAGCACCAAGTTCTTTTTTTTGCCTTTATAGGGTTCCATGGCAAAGATTCGTCCAGCAATGCTGACTTGCATAGAAGTGTCACTGGCGCGTACCACTGCCGGACTAGTGTTCTTTTGGGCTTCGCTGGGACTGGAATTTGCCTGGCTGGCCTGGCTGGCCCGTTGTTCAGGCCGTTGGGCCCTGCTTTGCTTGGTTTCGCGACGGACTCTTTCATAGTAGTCGTTGGCACTCATATTTTCGCCTGAAATATGGCGACCCTTGGCCTCTTCGTCGTCCATGCGCTGCAAGTTGCGCGAAAGGTCTGGCGAGATACGAGACAACCATTCTTTGCGCAGCTCGCCAACCGAGCGCGCAAACATGCGGCTTGTTTTTACAATTTCGCCGGCCACAATAAACCGAGGCGTCTGCCTAAACATAACCGAGCCAGGATGAATTTCAACCTTTTCGGCAGTTAGGCTGCGATACGAGCTGCGGCCTTGTTTAATACAAATGAACTGAATCAGGCCCTTGGCCACCGCACAAATGTAGTCAGCCAGACTACCGCCGCTTGAGAGTGGCACACCCAAGCCGCTTATGATTTGTCCCAACTGTTCTTTAACATTGGCAATCTCGGCCATGGCCGATTCGTCAAAAAAGAACTTTTCGCAAAACTTAGTTTTGTTTTCGGCTTCACTGTAGGCTTTAAATATCTTGAGATAACTTACAAAGTCACCGCTTTCGTCTCTAAAATGATGGTGGGCCCGACGGCTTTCTATTTCTTGTCCTTGCGGCAATAGAAATGGATTGTCGCAGCTCAAAAAAGACGTCCCGGTTAAGGCTTCGTCAATAACATCGGGGTAATTGAGGATAGCCTCTACCAAGATGCGGCTATGGCGTGGAATCAGCGGAAAGAGTGCCATCATAGTACCAATTTTGGACAGACTGTTGTCCTCGTTGAGGGCTTCCAATAACAAAAGTGTGTCAACTGCGCCCAAGATCCCTTGACGTCCTGGTGATGAAATAAAGTTGAAGCTCTCAAAGTCGCGGATGCCAAGCTCAGCCATGCGAAGCACAACTTCTGACAAGTCGGTGCGGTAGATTTCCTCTTGGGTAAACAGTGGGCGCGCCTCAAAGTCCTCTTTGCCATACAGGCGGTAGCAGGTGCCGGGACGAGTTCGTCCGGCGCGGCCCTTGCGTTGGTTGGCACTAGCGCGCGAAATAGGTCGTTGGATCAACGACGAGGTAAAAGTCTTGGGGTTGTAGTAGTTGAGTTTGGCTTGGCCTGAGTCAATTACTGAGGTAATGCCATCAATCGTTATGCTGGTTTCGGCAATGTTGGTGGCAATAACTACTTTGATCTTGCCCCATGGCGCGCTTACGAAGACTTGGTCTTGTTCTTCCTTGGACAAACGACCATAGAGTGGCACGATATGCAGCTTTCTTCTAAAGCTGCTGCCGCTTAATCCGGTTATTGCACCTTTAATAGTTTTTTCGCCTGGCAAAAATATAAGTATGTCACCGTCGCGCTTCTCTTCAATAACATGTCCAACTACGCCAATGACGGCCGCAACAAGTTCGTCGTCGTTGTCATCCTTTAGCGCCTTGTAAACCGTAGAAACGGGGTAGGTGTCGGTTTCTATGCGTACTACTGGACAGACATTAAAATACTCAGAAAAAACTTGGGTGTTGAGCGTGGCGCTAGAAACAATTACCCTAAATTCTGGCCGCTCTTCAATAACACGTTTGAGCAGGCCGAGCACAAAGTCAATATTGAGACTGCGCTCGTGAGCTTCGTCGACCATAATCACCGAGTAGGCACTTAGCAAGGGGTCCAACTTGAGTTCTTGCAACAAAATACCGTCAGTCATAATCTTTATGCGAGTCGATGGAGTAGTTTTGTCATCAAAGCGCATTTTGTAGGCAACAATGCCAGGGTCAGTTTTTTCTAGTTGAAATTGAATATAGGAACTAACACTAACGGCCGCAATGCGGCGCGGTTGAGTGACGCCGATTATTCCTCGCTTGTCATACTCCGCTTCATGTAAAATAACCGGTAGGCCGGTAGTCTTGCCTGACCCGGTGGGGCTCTCTACAACTATAACTGAATGCTGGGACAGGCTTTCCAAAATTTTGGCTCGGTGCTGATAAACCGGAAGTTCATGTGGATTCATGCATAATAGTGTAAACGCTTGCGACTTGGTTGTATACGGGCCGTAGGGAAGGCCATTTTTGCTACTTGGCTTGAAATTTGGTAACCTTGCTTCTATTCTTACTGTCTATATGTCGTTAAACAAAAGAAATAGAGGAACGTTATGAATACAAAAATCATAAAGACAATAATAACTGTAGTACTTAGTCTTGGCGTGCTGGTGCCAATTTTTTCTCAACAATTGTCACAAGGTTTGTCAGCTCAGCAAGTCAGCCTAATCAAGGCAAGTGTTTTTGAAGTGGTAATTAAAAAGCCTTTTGACAATCCTTATACAGCTGATCTTAAAAAAAAGCAGGGCCGAGAGGCTCAGATCCGCCTTGACCCCTTGGTTTACGACCAAGAACTGGCTTGGGATTTGGTAGACTTTAAGACCAGAACCGATGAATATATTTCAGTCGGGACCGCCTTTGCGAGTGCTCAAAACCGTTACATAACAGCTGCTCACGTGCTTAATTTGGAGTCTGCCACCCAGTGGAATGACTACGCTATCCGGGACAGCCAAGGCAAAGTTTTTGTGATTGATCAGGTCAGTCGCTATTCAAATCATCGTGACTTTGTCGAATTTTCGGTTATTGGCCGCAGCGACAAGAATTTTTTGCCTTTTAATACCGAGTTTCAACTCAACAGTACCGTATTCGCAGTCGGCAACGCTCTAGGTGAAGGAGTAGTTATCCGGGACGGACTTCTGACTTCCCAAACCAAAGAAGCAGAAAACGGAGAATGGGATTTTTTGCGCTTTTCGGCTGCGGCCTCGCCGGGCAATAGTGGGGGTCCCTTGCTCAACAACAAGGCAGAAGTAATTGGCATCGTATTGCGAAAAAGCGCCGACGAGAACCTCAACTTTGCCCTGCCAATTGCTGAGATGGAGGCCATCAAACCCAATATTGCAGCCTATCATCTGTTTACTCGTTACCGCCTCTTAGTAACTGATAGGGTGTTTGGGCCTTATCGGGTAAACAAAGATTTTGGCCTGCCGCTCAATTATAGAGAACTTCGGAAGCAAATTTACAGTTACTATCAAGGCGAAAGCCGGGGCATAGTTAAAAAAGTTCTGGGGCAATATCAAGCTAATCTCTTTCCAAAAGGACGTGGTTCGCGCTCGTTGTTTCATCTCAATTCGAGCTTCTTTTATCCGGCTCTGGCAGGAGAGAACACCGCTGATGGCAACTGGGATGCCTTTACACCTAAAGATATTAAGTCTTCTTTGCTTGACGACAACGGACAAGTTCGCTACGGTTCTATCAGTAACTTGGGCTCCTTTGCGTTTACCAAGCCAAACAAGCAGCCGCTTAAAGAGCTCCTGGATGACTCCGCGCTGTTTATGAAGCAGTTTTTAACCGCCTTTCCATTAAACCGCAATTTTGCTGGTACCAATGTGCGCATCACCGACATGGGTGCTCCTCAGACTCGGGTTACCCACAAAGATGCTTTTAAGCGAACCTGGCTGCTTGAGACGTGGAACCTAGAGTTCCAAGACAACAAGTTATTGATGGCTTCTTTGCCCACGCCATTAGGCCGGGTTGGTATGTTCTTTCTTGGACCAAGTGGTGCGATGGATGCCGACTACCTGTCCGATCTCAAGATCTACCTTGACTTAGTCTTTTATAGCTACGGTGGCACTTTTGCCCAATGGCGAGAATTTTTGGCCTTAAAAGAATATCTACCAGCTTGTTTTGAAGGTTTTTCTATAGATTATAAAGCACAAGAGCGGGCGGTGATTGCAAGCCCCGCTTTTTCCGTAAACTACGGCAGTGATTTGCTCAAGATTTCTGACAACAGCTACTGCGTTGCCAGAGTTAATTACTTCCCCAAAGGCGACGATGTTGTTTGGGATATTCAAGCTCTTACCGTTTGGTCGGACAAAGACGAATCCAACTTTTTTAACGTGGTCAGACGTTACAGCCCAGAATCGACATTGCCTGATTCTTTTCGAGCCGAATGGAAGAAGTTGAGCAACGCATCCTATCCCTACAACAAAACTACATTTGTTGACAACGGTAATTCGTATATTACCCAAGTGCACCCCGACAGTAGGGACTTGATGAGCAAGGTGCGCTCACAAGATGTGATTTTCTATACGGTCATGTACGGAGATGAGGGCCAAGTTGATAGTTTGCGTATGGGAGAGGCTATGTCCAAAGTAGAAGCCGCCGTAAGCTTTAGACAATAGGTACCTGCGCGCTTAAGCATTGCCCCAGTCAATACGGCCTGCTATAATGCGCGACATGGAAACTGTACTCAATTATAGACGGTCAACTGGCCGCTGGGCGCTGATACTGACCGTTCTTATCGCAGGTACGGCCGTATTGGTTCTGCAATCAGTTATTTTAGCCATTTTAGCACCGGCCGGTGTGGATCGTTTGCTCGCTTTGCAGCTTAGTTTTGATGGGGCAACCTTTAATGCGATCAAGACAGGCCTTTCTCAAGTGGGAATTGATGCCATAATGGCGCATTTCCCCTTTGACTTTGTCTTGATCTTCTTCTATGCGGCTGGGGGTTTTGCTCTCATGTCGCTGATTATGACTCCCAAACCGCGCGCTATGGACTCTTTGTCAGTGTTGCATCGCGTTAGCTTAATTCGCGCATTTAGGGGTTTGCGAAGAGTTCAGGGTTTACGCATTTTGCCCATCTTGGCGGCTCTTTGCGACATCGTCGAGAACGTACTTGAGATTGGCCTGCTTAAAAACATTGTACCGGCTATGGATTCTACTGTTTTGCCAGCTACCTTGCTGTCAATTTCTAAATGGTCGTTTCTTGCGCTGGCTTGCATTGTAGGATTGGCCAGCATCTGGTACCGCATCAAACATCGCCATTTCGTTCGCAAATAATTCGCCTAGCACATTAGTCTAGGGCCCAACAAGGAGCATCTCATGGCAGCACCCAGCAATGGTGAAGACAAAAAAATCATCTATTCAATGTACAAGGTCAGTAAGCACCACGGTACCAAGCAGGTTCTCAAAGACATAAGCTTGTCATATTTCTACGGCGCCAAAATAGGCGTGATTGGTTTAAACGGTTCGGGCAAGTCCAGCGTCTTACGTATTCTTGCCGGCGTCGACCAAGAGTTTATGGGCGAAACAACGCTCAGTCCAGGCTTTACGATTGGCTATTTAGAGCAAGAGCCCGTCTTAGCCGACGGAAAAACCGTCAGAGAAATTGTACAGGAGGGTGCGCAAGAAACGGTTGACCTTCTGGCAGAATTTGATCGCATCAATGAAAGCTTTGGTGACCCCGATGTGGACATGGACAAACTTCTTGAGCGACAAGGCAACGTGCAAGAAAAACTCGATGCTCTTGACGCTTGGGACCTCGACAGTCGCCTAGACCTGGCTATGGACGCTTTGCGTTGTCCACCTGCCGATCAAGTCGTTGATAACCTCTCAGGTGGTGAACGCCGCCGCGTGGCTCTGTGCCGACTTTTACTCAAGAAACCTGACATCTTGCTGCTCGATGAGCCAACCAACCACTTGGATGCCGAGTCTATCGCTTGGCTTGAGCGCCATTTGCAGCAATATGCCGGTACCATTATTGCCGTTACTCACGATAGATACTTTTTGGATAACGTAGCCGGCTGGATACTTGAGCTTGATAGAGGCGAAGGCATTCCATGGAAGGGCAACTATTCTGGCTGGCTTAAGCAAAAGCAAGAAAAGCTTCGCTCAGAAGAAAAGACGGAAAGCGAGCGCCAAAAAACTTTGCAAAGAGAGTTGGATTGGATCGGTATGAGTCCCAAGGGGCGCCACGCTAAGGCCAAGTCTCGTATCAGCAACTACGAAAAACTCTTGTCACAAGGTGGCGCCGATCGGCAAAAAGACCTCAATTTATTTATCCCCGCGGGCCCTCGCCTTGGCAACATAGTAATTGAGGCCGAAGCACTGCGCAAAGCCTATGGGGACAAACTTTTATACGAAAACCTTAACTTTCAACTACCACCCGGTGGCGTGGTTGGCATAATTGGCGCCAACGGAGCAGGTAAAACCACCCTGTTTAAGCTGATAACGGGTGCAGAAAGCCCAGACGGCGGTAGCATTCGCATTGGCGAAACCGTCAAGTTGGCCTATGTCGATCAACTTCGCGGCCAGCTTGATCCCAATAAGTCGGTTTGGGAGATGATTTCAGAAGGCAACGACATCATTAAGCTTGGTGGCCGTGATATCAACAGTCGCGCCTTTGTAAGTTGGTTTAACTTTAACGGTTCTGACCAGCAAAAAAAAGTCGGCGTGCTCTCAGGTGGCGAACGCAACCGTGTCAACTTGGCCATGATGGTAAAGTCTGGTGCCAACCTAATTCTACTCGACGAACCAACCAACGATCTTGACGTCAATACCATGCGTGCTTTGGAAGAGGCACTTGATGAGTTTGCCGGCTGCGCGGTGGTAATCAGCCACGATAGGTGGTTCTTGGATCGCATCTGCACGCACATATTGGCCTTTGAAGGTGAGTCGCAAGTGGTATGGTTTGATGGCAACTATTCTGAATACGAAGAAGCGCGTCACAAGCGTCTAGGCTCAGATGCTGACAGGCCACACCGTTTGGTTTATAGAAACTTAACACGCGACTAGTTGCGCTTAACTGGAAGCTTATGGTCAAGCGTGCTATACTCGTTAAAATGAACGAAGCTGCACGCTTAGACTATCTAGAATCCCAGTTTAGCCACCAACAAAAAACCATCGACGACCTCAGTTCGCAGGTCTTTGAGCAGCAGAAGTCGATAGCAAGTTTGGAAACTCAGGTGCGTCAATTGGTGCAGCGTGTCAAAGACCTTACGCTCGATGACGGTTCTCAAGCCATGAGTGCCAATCAAAGGCCACCGCACTATTAAAGTCAGAGCGCAGCTGCCTGCTCTTTTTGCAGCAGGTGATTGTTCCATGCTTCAATAATCTCTGGGCACGGACCAGGCCTACCATTGACCAAGGTTGCGGCAATTACCTGAGCCACTATACATGTTTCTTGCTTTGGCAAGCGCACAATCTCTTGACTAAAGACAAAGCGCAGCCTGCCCATGGCCTGCATACTGGTGCGCACTTCAAAACGATCGCCCGAGCGCAAACTGTTTTTGTAGTCTATTTCTATGCGCACCACTACTGGATCAACTCCACGTTGATGGAGCAGGTCAAAGTCGACGCCAATCTCTTTGATGCAGCTGTGGCGAGCGTGTTCAAGATAGTTCTGATAGACCGAATTGTTGACAATGCCTTGCAAGTCAAGCTCGTAATCGCGGACTTCCATTTCTAGATGATGAATATAGGACATAACCCCATTATGCCTGTCAAACCAGCCGACAATCAAGCACCACAATCACAGTCTCCCAGTCACACGTTGCACCCGAAACCGACTCATGCAGAGCCTTGCCAAAACGTTCAAAGAGCTCCGTCCCCAGCGTTTGTACCATAAAGTTGCCATACGAATTGAGGCGGCTGGTACTGAGCCAGGCTTCCAATTGGGCTGGCACCATTCGACGCTTGCGCTGCAAAGTCATCTGTTCATGCCAGACCAACTTCCATCCTGATTTTGCCAGCTGATCACTTAAATTTTGCACACTAGCTTGACTGGCACGAAAATCCTGCTCAGCACGGACAAGTTGCTCAAGCTCAAGCTCGCGCATGCTTGACCTCGACAATAGACTCACAAGGGAAGTCCCTGCGGCATTGAGTGGCTCAGCCAGCACCATCTGACAAGAGCTATCACAGACCGTGGCCAGTCTGGCAACAAGCCCGTTTTCGTTGTGACTTGTTAGCGTTCGCCAGCCGGCAATGCGCTCTGGTTTGCCGTTGTTGAAGCTTAGCTCGCTTTCAACTGGGCAGCTTTGCCAGCTTGGGGCCTGATCTTTGAGAACCTGCGAAGCCAAACGTGCTTGACCAAGTATATTGTCGGCGCGCTCAAGTTTGGCTTCACTGGCGACAAGATACAGAAATCCAGAGCTGACGGTTCGTAGGCCTTCACTGGCTACGATCTCAAGATCCTCGCCGCAGACCACGAGTCTCTCATGACCCTGCAGGGCAAGTTTTTGAAAAACCGCGTCTCTGACTTGCAAAATCCAAGACTCCATATCTGCGTTACTACGGCGCAAAAAATAGTCAAGAGAGGCGTCTTTGGGTCCAGCCGAGCGCAGCTGTTCGTCCTGGAGCTCTTCATTGCTGGCCGCCAAGGCAAGTTGAACTTCGCGCCGCCTTGCAAGCTCAGTTTGTCGTTCGCCCTCCCAGCCAAGTGGCCCACTTTGATAGAAAACACGACCGCGCAAATAGTGGGGTAGGTACTCTTGGGCTACCCAGTGCTCTTGGTAAGCATGCGGGTAACGATATCCTTTGCCATGGCCGAGCCCGTCACCATCGCGGTTGCCGTCTTTTAGGGATAGTGGTACTTGGTGGGCTGTTTCTTTTTCCAGAGACTTAAGTGCATCAAAATAGCCCATCGTACTATTGCTTTTGGGGCATAAACACAAGTAAAGCGTGGCTTGGCTCAAAAAATACTGACCTTCGGGAAGTCCAACTCGGTCAAAGGCAGCAGCCGCCGATTCCACCTGAGCCAGAGCCTGGGGCTGGGCGAGCCCAACATCTTCTGAGGCGAGTATCATCAAGCGGCGCAGTATAAATCGAGGGCTTTCGCCGCCATTGACCATCCGTGCTAACCAGTAGAGGGCCGCATCTGGGTCGCTACCTCTGACACTCTTGATAAAGGCCGAGATGCTATCAAAGTGGTAGTCGCCATCTTTGTCATACAGCACTGCCTTGCGTTGGATGCTTTCCTCGGCGCTGGCCAAATCTACTACAATTGCTTGATCGTTTTTGGGTGGAAAACCGTCTGGGTTGGTTTCTACCGCCAACTCGATTGCGTTGAGCAAACTGCGCGCATCGCCTGATGCCGTTCTTACCAAATGCTTGAGGGCATCATGCTCGATGCTGACTCGATACTGCCCATAACCACGCCCTTTGTCGGCCAAGGCTTGAGCTGCAATTTTTTCCAAATCGTCTTCGCTCAAAGCCGTAAGTTGAAAAATACGACTGCGAGACACCAAGGCAGCATTCACCTCAAACCAAGGATTTTCGGTTGTAGCACCCACCAAAACAAAGGTTCCATTCTCAACCCAAGGCAGCAAGGCATCCTGCTGAGCTTTGTTCCAACGATGTACCTCGTCTACAAAAAGTATCGTGCGTCGTCCGTAAAGATCCTTCTGCTCACGGGCCTGAGCTATAGCCTCGCGGATCTCTGCCACACCTGCTAAGACGGCGTTGATGCTTAAAAACCCGCTGGTAGTAGAGTTGGCGATTACCCGCGCAAGGGTCGTTTTTCCGGTTCCAGGCGGACCCGACAAGATGATGCTGGTCAGTTGGTCGGCAGCAATTGCTCGGCGCAAGAGCCGCCCAGGTCCAAGAATATGGTCTTGACCAACATACTCGTCGATGGTTCGTGGACGCATGCGAGCGGCTAATGGTTGGTCATGTGCGGGGCTGGACTCAAAAAGTCCCTTGTCTGTGGATTTCATGCTGCTTGCAGTGTATTCTCCAAGGCTTGCCTGAGACAAGACTTATGACTAAGCTCTTGTCTTATGAAAAAAGAAACAATTTATAGCTCTGCAATGGCGCTGCAATGTTTACCCTTGTCAGGTGGCGATCAAGCCCATGCGCATGGATTGGTTGATAAAGCGATAGAAGTATTGGATCAGTCAGGTTTGGCATATACTGTTGGGCCATTTGAAACAGTAGTAGAAGGTCCGCTGGAAGAACTCTTTGCCTGCGCGGCCAAGGCGCACCAAGCCATAATAGATGCGGGAAGTCCAGTGGCAAGTTACATTAAGATATTTTCTTCACAAGAGCTGGCGTCGAGTCAGCAAAAAACTGCCAAATTTCGCGCTCAAGGACATTAAAAGTCATGCACAGTATGTTAGAATTGCATTATGTTAGAATTGTATTATGACTGATGCTAATTCCTCGCACGAACGTATACTTTTCTTGTACTTGCCGACCGGCGGTGGTCATTTGTCGACTGCGCGAGCTTTGGCCCGCGAAGTAGAAAACAACTATTCGCCGGATCAAGTAACGGCCTATGTGCTAGATGGAATGGAAAACAATTCTCCAGAACTGCGTGCTTTTGTAGAAAAGGGCTACACCTACGTCTCGGTCAAGATACCATTTCTTTGGAAGATCCTGTGGAAAACCTCAAACTCAAATGCCATCATGCGCTTACAAACTGATTTGATGCGTAGCACAACCACTGGTTTTTTGGCCCAGTTTATAGAAGAGAATAAGATTACTCGGATAGTTATTTTGCACTTTCTCTTGTACCGGCCGGTGGTCTCTGCGCTCAAGCGCTTGGGCAAAGTCGATTTGCCGTTGGTAACGGTAGTTACCGACCCGTTTAGCTTGCATCCCATTTGGAGTTTTCAACAAGAACACCCGATGCTGGTTTTTAGTGAAAAAGCACGCCTTACCTTGGAAAAACAACTAAACAAGCCACGAGCTCTTTTTTCTAAAAAAGACAATGATCCTCCTATGCTCAAGATTGTAGAACCCATTATTGATTCTCGATTCTCGACGCCTCTCAGCGAGGCTCAAAACCAACAAAATCGTAGCGACCAAGGCTTCGCCACAGACAAAAAGTTGGTATTGCTGGCTGGTGGTGGCGATGGCCTACCTAGAGGGCTGCAAGTCCTGCGTAAACTAGCCGCAAGTGCTGACGATTTTCAGATAGCTATGGTTTGTGGCAAGAACAAAGCCCAGTTTCAAAAAGCCTTGGCGATTAAGGAAAAATACCCTCACAAAAACATCAAAATCTACGGCTTTGTTCGCATTATGTACGAACTAATGAACATGGCCGATGTGGTGGTAGCCAAAGGTGGCCCAGCAACCATTTTTGAAGTCTTGTCGCTGCGTAAGCCACTCTTTATCGCGAGCTACTTCTACGGCCAAGAGCAGGGGAATGTGGACTTTGTGGTTGAGAACGGCCTTGGATGGTACGATTCTTCGGCGACAAGACTTGCGCAAAGTATAGTGCACCTGCTCAAACATCCCTTGCTTTTTCAGGAAGTCTCCGAACGCCTTAGCAAACAAGTGATTGGCAATGGAACAGCTGAAGTTATTAGGCAGGTTCTCAAACTCTAAAATGTCCGAAACTCCAACACTAGCTGTCGTAAGGCTTAGCGCCGGACGTGAAAAAATGATCCTCAACTATCACCCTTGGGTCTTCTCTGGCGCTTTGGATCAGTCGTCTGGCAAAGCAGCCGCGCCGCCAGCAGGTACGGTGAGGCTTGAGGATCACCAAGGTTCATTTTTGGCCTGGGCTCAACACAACCCACAATCAAAAATTAGACTCAGAATCTATTCCTTGCTTCAGGATCAGTTTCCCAACCGAGACTGGCTCAAATCCCAAGTTGCCACAGCTTGGCGACTGCGGCAGCAGGTTTGCGCCTCCACCAATGCTTATCGCTTGGTTTTTGCCGAATCAGATGGCATACCTGGCTTGGTTATCGATTGTTTTGGCGACTATTTGCTACTTCAAGTTGAAACAGCAGGAGCTCAAACCCTAGTTGAGGAATTGATCGCTTGCCTAGTAGAGCTGTCGCAAGAGTTTCTGCCAAGCCTCAAGGGAATCATAGAATCTTCTGATTCTGATGGACGAAGCCTTGAGGGCCTTAGTCCCCGCTACCAGCTACACTGGGGTAGGCAAGCTGATGCTGATTTGCAGATTAACGAATATAAGATACCGCTCGGACTTAGACTTGGGCAACAAAAGACGGGCTTTTACACCGACCAAAGAGAAAATCGCCACTTCGTAGCAAGTTTTGCCAGGGGCAAAAGCGTCCTCGATGCTTGTTGTTACTCTGGGGGATTTGCGGCTCATGCTTTGGGCGCCGGCGCAAGCCAGCTTACCTTGCTCGATTCCAGTCTTGCCGCCATTGAGCTCGCAAAGACCAATCTCGCCTTGCAGACCAGTCTCGATCACGTCAAGCGTGACTTTATAGTGAGTGATGTCTTTAGCGGCTTACGAAGTCTTGTGACCCAAGGAAGCAGTTTTGGTCTGGTCGTGCTCGATCCACCCAAGTTGGCACCCAACAAAGATAGTTTGCCGCGCGCTTTGCGTGCCTACAAAGATCTCAATCTACACGCCATCAAACTCGTTGAACCTGGCGGATATCTGGCAACTTTTTCTTGCAGCGGAGCAGTCAAAGACGACGACCTGCGACAAGTCATAGCCTTTGCGGCCAAAGACGCTGGCCGCCGGACCCAAGTACTTGCAAAATTGCAGCAAGGACCTGATCATCCGAGCCCACTTGGCTTTGCCGAAAGCAGCTATCTCAAAGGATTTTTAGTGCGGATTCTCTAGTTTTTTTGACTTATTCGAGTCAAAATTTTACAAATTGTATGGTCTTGTTTTAGAATTACAAGATGCACGAATCTGGTCTCATGAGCCAAACACGTCAAAGCGAAGAAGAACTACGCAAAGAAATTAGCCTGCTCAAGTCGCAGTTGGCGCATCGAGATAGAGATCTACGACGCGCCATGAGCAAGTTAGACAAGATAGTTGAGTTTGGCATTGCAATTTCTGCCGAACAGGATATCAACCGTTTGGTTGAGACTATTTTGCAAGGTGCCAAAGACTTGGCACACGCCGACGGTGGCAGTCTCTATTTGCTCAATCAAAAAAATCAACTTGAATTTCAGATAGTGCTCAATGACAGTTTGAGCATCCGACAAGGTGGCTGCAGCCAAAAGCCCATCACTCTGCCACCGGTCGACTTGTTTGATGCCGCGGGCAAGCCCAATAATAGTAACGTGGTTAGTCATGCCTACTTTAGTGGTCAAACCATCAACATTGCCGATGCCTACGAAGTTGAACACTTTGATTTTTCTGGTACACGACGTTTTGACTTGCAAAACGGCTATCGTTCACAGTCGTTTTTGACCATTCCTCTTCGTCCACGCGGCGGCGGTATAATTGGAGCCTTGCAACTTATAAATGCTCACGACAGTGAGCTGGAAATGCTGGATCAAGACACCATCAGAGTTTTTACGCCCGAGATGCAACGATTTGTTGAAGCCCTAGCTGCCGAAGCAGCGACAGCCCTCTACAATAGAGACTTGCTGGAAACTCAAAAAAAGCTCTTTGAGAATCAAAAGCAATTGTTTGATGCCATGATCAATTTTATCGCCGATGCAATTGATGCTAAGAGCCACTATACTGGCTCACACTGCAAACGCGTGCCCGAACTTGCCCTTATGATAGTTGAGGCCGCTTGCCAGGTCAAAGAAGGCCCGTTAGCTGATTTTGACTTTAAGACCGAAGATGAGTGGTATGAGTTTAAGGTAGCGGCACTTCTCCACGATTGTGGTAAGGTCACAACGCCAGAGTTTGTAGTGGATAAAGCGTCCAAGTTGGAGACAATTAGCAACCGTATTCATGAGATTAGGACTCGTTTTGAAGTTTTACATCGCGATGCGCGCGTCAGCTATTTAGAAAAACTCCTAGTAGGCCAGGATGCGGCCGATTGTGCGCAGCAACTGAAAGTCGAGTATCAGAAGCTCTACGATGACTTTGAATTTGTTGCCTCATGCAATTTGGGCGAGGACTTTATGAGTCCAGCGCGCATTAAGCGTTTACAAGAAATATCTCAAAAAAATTGGGTCCGCCACTTTGATGACCGTTTGGGTCTCAGCTGGGAAGAACAACGCCGCTTTGACGAAGTTCCGCAAGAAAGTCTGCCCTATAGTGAGCTGCTTATTGCCGACAAGCCCGAACACATAATCAGACGCAAAGAAGAATTTTACTCTCGATACGTTGGCCATGACTTTACCTTACCCGTCCCCGAGCATTTATATAACAATGGCGAACTCTACAATCTAAGTATCGCCTGGGGCACGCTCAATACCGAAGAACGCTTTAAAATTAACGAGCACATTATGCAGACAATTGTTATGTTGGAACGTCTGCCACTGCCCGAAGGACTCAAAAAAGTGCCCCATTTTGCCGGTACCCATCATGAGAATCTGCTTGGAACCGGTTACCCACGCAACCTAAAAGCTGAGCAACTGTCTATCCCGGCCCGCATTATGACCATCGCTGATATATTTGAAGCCCTAACTGCAGCTGATCGTCCCTACAAAAAACCAAAGGCACTTTCTAACTGCTTGACCATACTCTACAATTTTAAAAAAGAAGGACTGATAGACCCTGTCATTTTTGACCTGTTTTTGACCTCGGGAATCTACCGCCGCTATGCTGAGGAATATCTCAAACCCGACCAAGTTGATGAGGTGGATATACAACAATTTCTCGACAGGCAAGGATCGCTTCTGCTATAGTACGACAGCAGGAGTTTTGCGTGAAAATAAGCCCATCCACCCTTTTACAGCTGCCGTCAGGTGCCACTGGTCTGTTTTTGCATGAGGCCCACAGTCACCGTCGGCAGGTAGAAAAACTCAATCAACTTTATGATTCCTGGGCCTATCTGCCTGTCCATACTCCATTGTTGGATTTTTCGGAAGCCTACACTGGCCTAGTTTCTGAGGCAGATGCCAAACGAGTCTATCAAATGTTTGACCGCGACGGCCACCTTTTGATGCTGCGCTGGGATATAACCTTGTTTTTGGTCAAACAGATCCGCAGCATGCTCAGTCCAAAGTGCCCGGTGCTGCGCTTGTGTTACGCCGATAGTATTATGCGCCATGAAGACGCAGAAGATATCGCACGGAATGAGTTTTTTCAAACGGGCGTCGAACTAATTGGCAAACCTGGCTTGGAAGGCGATTTGGAAGTGCTTTTGCTCTTGCAACAAGCCTTTGAAGCCTTGCGACTGCGGCCTTCTGTCCACGTTGGAAGCCATTCTCTGATTGATGCGGTCAGTACCGAGCTCAATTCTTTGCAAAAAGAAGAACTATCTCACGCTATAAAGTATCGAGACCAAGCCCAGATAGAGGCTCTTTTGGGCCCCAACCTGGCAAGTGACGCCAAGCTTTTTAGTTTAATTTGTCCAGCCGCACAAGCCCCAGAAGTTTTGGCGCCTCACCTAAAAAGTATAAAGCCAGCCAGTCGAGACGCTGTTGAACAACTATTGACTCTCTTGTCCAATCTTCTTGACATAGAACCAAGTTTTGACCTGCACCTAGATTGCTCCGAAATTGGCAGCCAAGGTTACCACTCAGGCATGGTTTTTCAGGCCTACCTAGACGGAATTTCTGGCCCAGCTGCCGCCGGCGGGCGTTATGATCGGCTGCTTGAACGCTTGGGAAGCCCATCTCCAGCGGCTGGTTTTAGCATAATGCTCAGTCGTTTGTTGGCTGTTTTGCCAGAAAGCGCTCAATCAGAATTATATCACGCACAAGGAAGCACCTTCCAAGAGCGTGTCGCCGACGCCAAACGTGAGCGTCAACAAGGAAGAAGGGTCAGCCTGTGAAAGAGCTAGTCACTACAAAAAACACCAGCCCACTGACTTTTGCCTTGCCTAAGGGGCGTCTCGAGGACCAGGTTAGAGAGCATTTTGGCGCGCGCGATATCTTGTTTTCATTTTCCGACAGAAAGCTGGTCACTGAAGACTCAAAGGGCTACTTTTCACTAATGCTGGTAAAGAACGCGGACTTGCCAACTTATGTTATGCATGGCATTGCTGGGCTTGGTGTTTGCGGTGAAGATGTGCTCTATGAGGCAAGCTCCAAGCTCATTAAACTAAAACAACTGCCCTTTGGATCCACGCGAATGTGCCTTGCCGCCACTAAAGAGCTGAGTCAACAGATCAAAGCTCTGGGCGACTGGACAAGCGCTCTACGTCAAGGAAGTCTGCGAGTCGCCAGTAAATTTACGCGCTTTAGTCGAGACTATTTTCATAGCCTTGGAATCCCTGTCGACTTGATAAAGCTCAACGGCAGCGTAGAATTGGCACCAGTGCTTGGTTTGGCACCCTTTATTGTCGATCTTGTAGAAACAGGATCCACGCTCAAGGCCAACGATCTGGAGGTTGTTGCTGTCTTGCAGGAGATAAAGGTATATTTGGTTGCTAATCCAGCCTACTACAAACAACACTATCGTCGCATTGACGAACTTGTAGGTCTCTTGGATTAGAGCGTGTTAAACATGTAATGAGGGAGAAAACCATGCCACAAGCCAAAGATTCAGGCATCCAGGTCAGCCGAAGCACTAAAGAAACCGCCATAGACTTGATACTCGATTTTGACAAGCCAGCAGAGCTTTCTTTTAGTTTTGGCCTGCCATTTTTTGAACACATGCTGCATGCTATGGCTTTTCACGGGGGCTTTGGGCTCAAAATCAAAGCCAAGGGCGACCTAGAAGTTGATCCTCACCACTTAGTGGAAGATCTCGGTTTGGTTCTTGGTCAAGCGCTCAGTCAATATCTTGACCAAATCGGCGCCGTTGATCGTTACGGATCCAGTATAATTCCGATGGATGACGCGCTGTCCGAGGCAGTGATAGACGTCTGTCGCCGTCCTTACTTGGTATACCAAGCACAGCTTCCTCAGACCCATGCAGGAACCTTTGATTTAAGTCTACTGCGTGAGTTCTTTTTGGCACTTGCCAACACAGCGCGCATTAACCTACATCTCAATTGCCGCTATGGCGTCAACTCACATCACATGGTGGAGTCGCTGTTTAAGGCCTTGGGTAGAGCCATCAAGCAAGCATATCTTCCACGGCTTGACGACAAAAAAGGTACCGCGAGCATGAGCACTAAGGGAGCTATCTGATTGAAATAAAACCTAAAGCGTCATTCCTAGACCTAAGTTTTATTGCATCACTTCTAGTGCTTTCTGGCCCAATAGTAGCGCAAAACTTGATGGTTGCTGCTCTTGGAGCAACCGACATTTTTATGGTTGGTGCACTTGGCCCGGAGGCAGTTGCTGGACTTGGCTTTGCAAACCAACTGGGCTTTCTCTTTACCTTGTTGCTGTTTGCAACTAGCTCTACCGCCTCGGTCTTCTATGCACGTTTTCTGTCCTCGGGTGAACTTGAATCTAATAAGCTTATAGAAAGTTTTGCGCTAATAGTTACCTTGATTTTAGCCACTGGTTTTTTTTTGATAGCGAGATTTTTTTCGCAAACGTTTTTGTCTTTTTACTCAAATGATCTAGAAGCCATTGCTTATGGTAGAGACTACCTATCGATCTTGGCCTTTAGTTATCCGCTTTACGCTTTGAGTTTCCATTATACAACGGTCTTGCGAACCAGCCACAAGACGGTTCTGCCAATGATAGTTGGCAGCCTAAGCTTGCTCTTAAACACTTTTGGAAACTGGTTGCTCATTTTTGGAAAACTTGGCGCTCCCGCCCTCGGTGTCCGCGGTGCCGGCCTAGCCAGTCTCCTGGCACGTTTTTTAGAGTGCATTATTTTGTTGGCCGTAGTTTTCCGCGGTAGCACACGCCAGGTCCTTGGTGGCCTTGGTTTGCGACGCCCGCTTGGTTCTAGCAAATTGCTGGCCTTGTTTGCAAGGACTGGCCTGCCGGTTTTAGCCAACGAAAGCCTCTGGTCACTTGCCGTAACTGCCTATCAAGCCATTTATGGACGAGTGGGTACCCTTCAGGCAGCCGCGGCGCAAATCGTCGTATCTATGGAGCAACTAGTGCTGATGGCTTTCTTTGGTATCTCCAGTGGCGCCGCGATCTTGATTGGTAACTCAATCGGAGCAGGAAAGATAGACCAAGCTCAAGCACATGGCATACAGGTTATCCGATTTGCCGTTGTGGGTGCGATGCTTGGCAGTTTGGTTTTGGCTATTGTAGGCTTATGGGTATTACCGGCCTTTGGCCAACCAGAGACGGTACTTGGGTTTGCAAAGCAAATACTTTTGGTATTGTCTATCTTTTTGTGTATGAAGATTGGCAACGCTTTGATGATAGCCGGCGTATTTCGGGCCGGTGGCGACACAAAGTTTTGCCTCTTTTTGGAAGGCGGTTTATTGTGGGGCTTTGGCATCCCACTGACCGCCCTAGTTGGCTTGGTGCTCAAGCTAGATGTCTGGGCCATTTGCTTGAGTATTTCTCTAGAAGAGCTGCTAAAATTTGGCTTCGCATGGAAGAGACTAGTTTCTGGCAAGTGGATAAAGGCATTAGATACACCACTTAGGACATAAAAACAGGAGAATCATTCAAAAATGTAGATTTTTTGTTGATTTTGTTGCATTTAGACGTGGAGTGAATTAAAATTATGCGGAAATGGTATGGGTGAGTTTAAAAAAGTAGATCGATCACAGCTTTTCATCAAGACGGTAGAAAAAACCCAGCCAAAGCTGACCGGAGAGCAGAGAGCGCAGCTCATTCGGCGCGGTAACGAGATGCTAAACGCGGGCAATTTAGATGCCGCAGAACGCGTGTTTGTTACCTGTGCCTATGGAGATGGTCTTGTTCGACTTGGGGATGTGTTTTACAAACGGGCCGACTATATAAGGGCCATAAATTTGTACCTCAAGGCACCTGATTCTGTCAGGGTGGGCAAGGCTGCCAAACGAATGTCGCTAGTGCTGCGGCAGTGGTTGATAGAGTCCGGTGGCGTGGTGCCAGAAGCCAAGCCAGCATCAAAGCGGCCTGATGATCAAACGCTGTAGCATTGCTCTAAGTACGGGAAGGATGAGGCAATGTCAGAATACAAAAAAGAAGCCCCGATTCACCACGGTGATGAGTCAAAACGACCAAGTCTTGATGGCAGCGACCAACACCAACTAGATCATATCGCCGAAACAAGTCGGCAAGGTTATCATTTTCTTAAAACCAACCAGCTGAGTGAAGCCATAAACTGCTTTCGCACCATACTAGAAGAAAAGCCTGATAATAATTACGCTTTGGTTGGCATTGGCGATGCTTATCGAAAAAAGAAACGTTATTCAGAAGCCGCTGTCTATTATCAACATTGTCTATCCCTTTTTCCAAAGAACAACTACGCCCTTTTTGGCTTGGCAGACTGCTATCGCAATCTTAAGCAGTTTCATCGCGCTATAGAGGTTTGGGAGTCCTATTTGGCCTTGGATGACCGTAATGTCACGGTACTGACGCGCATCGCTGATGCCTATCGCAAGGTGCGCAATCAAGAGCGTTCTCGAGAGATTTACATGCAGGTACTCAACATGGAACCAGAAAATGCCTATGCTATTATTGGTTTGGGACACCTCTACTATGACTTTAAAGAATATAGTCAGGCACTCGATTATTGGGAACGTATGCATACTATGCATGGCGAAAACGTTGACATTAGGGTTCTGACTTCGCTTGGCAACTGTCACCGAAAGCTAAAAACATTTCACGACGGCATTCCTTATTTTGAAACTGCCTTGCATCGAGACCGAAGCAATTTTTACGCTTTGTTTGGATTGGCTGACTGCTACCGTGGTATGAACAAACAGGAGCAAAGTTTAGACTACTGGAACCGAATTCTCAATCAAGATCCCCATAACAAAGTGATTCTCACACGGGCCGGAGATGCGTACCGAAAAATAGGCGATGTTTTTAATGCCAAGGATTACTACCACCGCGCACTTAACATCGACTACGATATCTATGCCGTTTTGGGCTTGGCTTTAATTCACAAGTTTGAAGGGCTCTACGGTCAAGCTGTAGAAAGCATGGAGACGGTTTTGACGGCCGATCAGAGATTACAACGCCTCTATCCTGACATTTTAGAGTGTTACATAAAACTTGGCGACAGGGCAGGGCAGCAGGACATAATTTCGCGCTTTAATGGCGTCCGTCAGGTTTCGACCTATGTTCAAGAGAGCTTTGATAGGCTGCGAAGTCTAGCCATGGTTAACTGAGCAGCTAAGCTGACAAGCAGCTAACTAGCTATCGATCGGCTTACTTCTTTATGAAGTTTTGTGAAAAGCCAGTCGTAGGCCGGTCTTGTAGACCCCAGGGCATATCCAGTATTGAAATTTGCGGATAGCGTGCTGCCAATAGTCGGCGCGTGTCTTTGACTATAGTTGGGTGGCATGCTGGATCTTGGACGTAAATTATGCCCGCAATCTGGCACTGTTCGGCTATCAAGCGATCAAGACTCAGGATAGTATGATTGATGCTACCAAGCCGTCCGGAACTTACCAACAAAACCTGACAAGCCCTTTCCTTAATAAAATCAATAGTATAATAGTCGTCGCTTAGCGGCACCATAATGCCACCTGCACCTTCTATCAACACAATTTCATACTTACTGCTAAAACTATCAAACCTGGCGTGTACCTGCTCAGGAGAAAACCGTCGCCCTTCTATGTGGGCGGCAAGATGGGGAGACGCCGCAAAGCCAAATACAAACGGACAGGTGCTAGTATCCTTGTCAATGTCAGTTAAGTCCATGCCCATTATCGAACGATGTGTTTGAATATCCTCTGAGACACCTATCCCACCGGTTTGAACTATCTTACTGGTCATGCAGGAAATCCCGCGTTCTAAAAGATCGCGAGCCAAGAGCCCACAGGCCCAAGTCTTGCCTATATTGGTGTCGATGCCGGTAACAAAGTATTCTCTGGCTCGTTGAATCTTCATATACGTTGTGCCACCAAGTAAAGAGGGCTGTAGCAGAGCGCGTAACGGTCATGTTGGTCTTTCGGATAAGCCGCACACCATTTTTTAAGTTCTTGGCGGCCCAAGAGACGGCTTTCAATTGCGTTTACACCACAGGCTTTGCAATGCACTAAAACCTCACGAGCTGAGTCAAAGTAAAGAGTTATTGAGTCTTTTTTATGCGCGAGCAGTCTAAATCCAGCTTGCTCGAGCCACAAGCGATGCTGTTCTAAATCATAGTAGCACAGACTCGGCCCGCCAGCTATTCGTACTTGCTCAAAGTTGCCTGGCAAAAAAGTTGAGAATGCAACTAGCCCATTCTTGGAGAAGAGCGGCATTAAAACGCCAAAAAGCCTTGGTAGATCTTCAACCCACTGTAGTGCCGCGTTGGCTGTTATCAAGTCCAGGCCCTCTGGCACGGGGTTTGCTTGCCCTCGCAATGTCTGATAGCTTTCGAAATTGCTAGCGTCGCCTTCTAAAAACTGGCTTATATAGGCTAGTGAATACAGATTTGGTGGAATCAACAAATCGTTTACGGCCAAAAATGCCGGTTGCAAGGCTTGCTGGACAAGTTGCGTATAAAAACCAGTACCGCAGCCAAGCTCTAAGACCTTGAGCCCATGGGTTTTTAGGGCCAAGCTTGCCATACTTGTCAAAAGTAAGTCCAACAAGTTTTGTGCCATAGTTTTTTGCACGCTGGCATGCTCGTCATAACTTTGCCAGCTCTTGCCAAAGCGTTGTTTTAATAGTTGTGTGTCAATTGGCAACGATGTCCCTCCAACAAGAAAGTACATCAAACAGATAGTGAGCACCCTCCACCTCTTGGATGGTTGTTAACCCCTGCCAGGCCAGTTTCTGGTTGCTTGGTCGCACAATCTGGTCGCGTGTAGCAACAATGGCCTTGTCAAATAAGCCCCGTCCACGTTCTGGTGACACGTAATCGGCGCTGGATTGGTGTTTAAGAATTTGCTCTTGCAAATAGCAAAGCTCTTGGTGCTGCTCAATGCGCACTCGTTGTGGAAAAAGCCAAGGCCGTTCTGCAAATACATTTTGATAGAAGCCCGCTTGACCTGCGCCGCTTGGATCTGCAAAAGCTGCTACCGTGGCCGCAAAAATGGGCAAGGCAATACCTCTTTGTCTGTCGATTGGAAACAATGTACCATTGATGGCGACTCGCATGCCGCGTTTGGCCACAAAATGGTGCGCAAGTAGACTATAGACCCAGACACCAAGTGACCAGGCCAGAACATCAATGCTAGGATAGCTGTTTATTTGCTCTAGCGTTTCTTGATCTAACTGCAATGATCGGTAGTCCTGCAGGATAACTAGGTCGTGCTCAGGTGCGCTTAGGCCCGAGAGCGACACCTGATCCATGCCAAAACCGTTAAACACCACAAGTAGTGATCTTGCTCTACCTTTTGCAATCCAAACTGCCTTCATCGTGCCAACCAATCCTTGGCCCAGCCGCACAATAGAGCAAGATCCGCGTCAGTCATGTCTGCCCGCAAAGAAAAGCGCAATCGACAAGTCCCCTCAAGAACCGTTGGTGGACGTACCGGCAAAGCCAGCATGCCAGCGTTCAGACAGTCCTGCCAGGCGAGTATGACCTGCTGCTCACTGCCGACGATTAAGGGAACAATCGGGCTTTGGCCTTGCTGCCCAAGGGCGCGTGCAAAACTTTGGGCCAGCTCTCTGACGCGCTGACGCAAGAGGCCAAAACGCCCTCGTTGCGCAAAAATAAAGCTGTTCCAAGCCACAGAAAAAGGCGGCAGACAAGTGCTGTAAATTAACGGTCTCGATCGATTGATTAGCAGATCTTTGATGCTTTGTTGAGCAATCACAAAAGCACCCATTGAGGCCCAAGCCTTGCCCCAGGTGCCTATCAGAAGGTCTACCTCTGAGACTAGTCCCAGTTCGCTTGCTAGACCAAGTCCCTCAGGGCCAAGCAATCCACAGGCATGGGCTTCGTCCAGATAAAGCAAGGCCTGATACTTGTTTTTGAGAGCAATCAAATCTGCTAGAGCGGCACGGTCGCCATCCATGCTAAAGATGCTTTCGGTCAGAACAAAAGCGCGCTTAAACTTATGGCGATGTTTGGCTAGCAGTAAGTCAAGGTGGCATAGATCCGCATGATGATAGCGAAAAAATTGTGCGCCGCTCAGTTTGAGACCGTCAATCATACTAGCATGGATTAGTTTGTCAGCAAAGACAACGTCACCGACAGCACTCAAAGTTGGCAGTATACCAAGGTTGGCATGGTAGCCAGAATTAAACAGCAGCGCCGGTCGGCCGTAGGCTTGTTCTAGTTGATCTTCTAAGGCCAGCTGAGCTTGATCAGCGCCCGCCATGAGACGGCTGGCGGTAGAACCGGCCGCAATCTGCTCGATCTTGTCCTGATGTGTTGCCAAAAACTGTCTTTGCAAAGCTTGGTCAGTACCGAGTCCCAAATAGTCGTTGGAGCTGCAATTGAGGTAGTTCTTACCTTGCCAGCTGAGTTGACTGCCAGTACGCAGTCCAAAGTCTCGCAGTTGACGCTGTTTGCCTTGCTTTGCCAAATCGGCAACTTGCATTTGGAATTCGTCCAAGGTTTCCTTAATGGTAATCATGCGTACTCGGCGACGGTGTGTCGAATTACATCAAGACTTCGCTTCATAATTTCTTTGATTTGTTTTTTGTTGACCGAAAGCGGCAAAAACCAATAGATGCTGTCTCCCAACGGTCGCAAAACCAGGCCGTGTTTAAGTGACTTTCTATAAATTTTTTGGCCAATATGCACATCAGGCGCAAAACTCTGATTGCGCGACTTGGACTTTACAATATCTACAGCACCAATTAGACCAAGGTGGCGCACATCACCAATATGATCTTCCTCGTAAGAGTGGGTAAGCAACTGGGCAAAGATCTTGGCAGGTTCAATCATTTGCTCCAGTGTATGTTCTTTGTCAAAGAGTTTTAGACTGGCAAGCGCCACGGCACACGAAATTGGATTGGCAGTGTAGCTGTGACCATGAAAAAATGTCTTGGTTGCTGCATCGCCCTCAAAGGCCTGAGCAACGCTTTTGCTGGTGATGGTTAGTGCCAGCGGCAGCAGGCCACCAGTTATGCCTTTAGAAACACACAAAAAATCTGGAGTCACGCCGCATTGGTTTAAAGCAAACATAGAACCAGTGCGACCAAAGCCAGTGGCAACTTCATCAAAGATTACAAATACCTGGTGGGAGCGAGCTAACTGGGCCAGTTCTTGCAACCATGCAGCACAGTAGACCTGCATGCCGCCAACACATTGAATCAAGGGTTCGACGATGACCGCACATAGGCTTGAGCCATGGATGAAAAAAAACTGTCTTAGTTTTTCTATTGATTCAGCGCTCGCGGGGGAGTTAACAACGTTGCCGGTGCTGCCATCAGGCTGACTTGGTGGAGTGGGGAAGTCCATTCTCTGAGCTGAGAATCGCAAAGCGTCGTAGACCTTATGAAATTGGTCTATGCCGCCAACGCTCATGGCACCCAACGTGTCTCCGTGGTAAGCATTGGTCAAGTAGGCAAAGCCGTGGCGGCCTTCTATAGCTTGATTGGTAAAAAATTGAAAAGCCATCTTTAGCGCTACTTCAATTGCAGTCGATCCGTTGTCAGAAAAAAAGAACTTTTGGAGCTGGGGGGGGAGTTTTTGCATCAGCGCGTCAACAAGCTCGCAAGCTGGTCTATGGGTAAATCCAGAAAAATTGACATGATCTAGGCGGCGAGCTTGGCGCGACACAGCCCGAGTCAAAGTGGGATGGCCATGTCCGTGGACGTTGGTCCACCAGGAAGCAATAGTGTCGTAGTAGCGCTTGCCGCGCTTGTCGTAGAGAAAGATGCCACGTGCGCGTTCGATCACTAAGGGTTCTAAGTTTTCAAAGTCTTTATGTTGGGTAAAGGGATGCCAAATATGATTGCTGTCAATTGCTTGGATTTTTTTTGTGGTCATCAAGCAGCGATGCTATAGTCCAATTTAGTATTTGTCAACAATCTGCTGGCTTGATTGGTTTGGCTTGAAAAATACTTGAAACAAAAATTGCCGCACAACGACTAAAAATGCCCAAAAAAAAGACCCTTCCAAAATTAATTGAAAGGATCTATTTCTAAAAAGATAGAGACCGATGAGGGTCTTTATATTCTAGTAGCGACCACCACCGCCGCCGCCACCGCCACGGTTAAAACCACCACGGTCACTGCGCTCTGCACGAGGACGTGCTTCGTTAACAGTTAATGGACGACCATCAACGTTCTTGCCATTGTTTTCATCAATAGCTGCCTGAAGGTTTTCTTCAGGAATCTCAACAAAGGCAAAACCCTTGTCACCGATAACGCGAACTTCGCCGATTGGGCCGTGTGCTGCAAAAAGTGACCTGATGGTACTTTCGGTTGTGCTATAGGCCATGTTGCCTACGTACATTGATTTATTTGCCATGATATATGACTTCCTTCCGGGACGAGCCCGACTACACTAACAACAGGACCAACATAGCTGCTGGCCTGCGGGGTTCGGTCAATCACTGTAGGAAGTTTTTTCTACGGGACGTACGATAACACCGGTACTGAAGCTTGGTAGTACCTGCCACTGTTTAATTTTTGGTTTAGCAGGTGCTTCGAACATACTGCATTGCGTAGACTATGCCTACCGATATTTGAAAAATAAACCTGAAAGTGAAGAAAAGTTAGAAAAAGCCCACCAAGTTTGCCATTTTTTGACAAATTGGGGCCCTTTTCGCGTAAAGCACAAGCTGATAGACTGCCGACATGGTCAAATTTCTTACGAGCGCTACCCGTCCCGAGCACTATCCAGCCACGGGTTTGCCTGAGATTGCTTTTTATGGCAAGTCAAATACGGGCAAATCAACCCTCATTAATCAAGTTGTTAGGCGTAAGGATTTAGTTAAAACTGGTTCACGACCGGGCATGACCCAATTGATCAACTTCTTTCAAGTGGAAGAAGACTATGTCTTGGCCGACTTGCCAGGCTACGGATATGCCAAGGTACCAGAAGCAATACGCAAGGGTTTTAAACCCATGATAGATGAGTACTTTTTGACTCGAGAGACATTAAAGCTCGTTTTGCTTTTGCTCGATGTTCGGCGAACTCCGGGTGACAGTGAGCGTGAGATTGTTGCTATGCTTGCAAGTAGGCATATAAAAACAGCCCTAGTTATTACCAAAGCCGACAAAGTCTCAGGCAACGAACTTGTCAAACAAGTCAAATTGATTGCTGCTGCCTTTGGCTTGCCAGCGGGTGACTTCGTTGTGACCTCTTCTTTGGCCAAAAAAGGAATTTCTGAGCTTCACACATTAATCCGCAGTTCTATTTGAGCTGCGTACTATAAATCCTCTCAGTTAATCCGCTCTATCCATCAGGTCTATTGTGCGCATGTCGGCCTGACTGAGGTCAAAGTCAAAAATATCAAAGTTGTGCTCCAAGTGTGTCAGATCGCTCGCTTTGGGGATGCTCACCAGGCCGCGCTGTATTTGCCAGCGAAGCACAACTTGTGAGGCAAGTTTTTGGTGCTTGTTGGCCACGCTTACGATAGCTGCTTCGTACAAACATTGGCCTCTTGCCAGCGGCGACCACGCACAAACTTTAATTTGATGGTCTTGACAAAATTTTAGCAACGCTGGTCGCTGCAGATAGGGGTTAAATTCTATCTGATTTATAAGTGGCATATGCTTGGCACTTGTCATAACTTGTTTAAGATCGTCTTGAGCAAAGTTAGAAACACCAATGCTCTTAAGTTGACCTGCCTCGTAAGCTTCTTCCAAAGCTCGCCAAGACTGGGTAAAAAGGCCACGTATCGGCCAGTGAATTAGATAAAGGTCTATAGCACCGAGTCCAAGTGCAGCTTGGCTTTTTTGAATGGCTAGCTTAGCTTGAGGGTAACCTTGCTCGCTATTCCATAGTTTGCTGACTACGAAGATCTCTTGGCGTTTGACCAGACCTTGCGCAATTGCCTTGCGGATAGCTGCCCCCAAAATTGCTTCGTTTTGATAGAAGGCTGCCGTGTCAAAGTGTCGATAGCCAAGGGTTATGGCTCGCAAGACTACCGTCTCCATCTGCTCCGCATTGGTGATCTTATAAGTGCCAAGTCCCAGTTGTGGGATCTTGCTGCCGTTGCCGAGCTCGAGATGCTCCATACTATAAATACAGGCTTGAGACTCGGTGGCCGGGGCTGTGTTCTCGCAAGGCGGGATAGTCATCAGCTTGCTTAAGCTGGCTGCTTTGCCAATCGGGGCCAACTTTTGAGGCTTCGCTGAGCTTAGGAACACTGGCAAACAAATACTGAGTGTAGGGGTGCTGGGGATGCTTCCAGAGCTGCTCGGCGGGGGCTTCTTCCATCAAAAGACCTGCGTACATGACACCAACCCTGTCACACAGATAGTTGACTACGGCTAGGTCATGAGCAATAAAAATTATAGTCAGCTGCAACTCTTTGCGCAGCCGCATCAACAAGCTAAGGATTTGGCCTTGAATGCTGACGTCCAAGGCGCTTACAACTTCATCGCAGATCAAAATATCAGGACGGCTCATTATTGCCCGCGCAATGCTTATGCGCTGACGCTGCCCACCCGAAAAATCCCCGGGCCGTCGAGACAAGTCTTGGGCCCTGAGTCCAACCGCAGATAGCGCTTCCAGAGCTTGCTCTTTGAGTTCCTTTTTGGATTTGGCATCAGGTTCATAACGGGGACCACTAGTTAGAATGTCCAGAACGCTCATACGCGCATTGAGTGAACGCGCTGGATCTTGGAAGACATATCTAACCCTGCGGCGCCAGTTTTTAAGTTCTTCACCCTTTAATCGGCATATATCCACTTGGTCAAAAAAAATGCTGCCAGCGCTCGGTTCGACTAGTCTGACCAACATACGCGCTAAAGTTGTTTTTCCACATCCCGATTCGCCTACCAAGCCGTAGATTTCGCCTTTGTTAACGGTAAGGTCTATGCCACGCACTGCTTGTACCCATTCGCCAGCCCGTGCAAAAAATCCCGCTTGTAGCGGATACTGCTTCTTCAAGCCCTGCAGTTTAAGCATTTTTAACTCCCCTATCTGACAGACCAAGATCGTTTGAAACAATAGGACAGCGCAGGCCATCGATCATCGCAGGTAGTTTTTGTGTGCAGCTTTCTTGGGCCAGCTCACAACGCGGCGCAAACGGGCAGCCCGGTTCTGGTCGCAGCGGATCCGGCGTGCGTCCGCTGACTTCGCGCAAAACCTTGTTGCTGGGACGATCACCCGGCTGGATAAGTGAGTTGAGTAAAAACCTACTATAGGGATGTTGAGGCGTATAAAGCAACTTTTGGGCCGGGGCGGATTCCATGCTAAGGGCAGAGTACATAACCGTTATCTTATCGGCAAAGCCAGAAAGTAGCGCCAAATTGTGAGTGATAAAAAGCACCGACAATGAGCGGCTTTTGCGAAGGCTCTGAATCAGCTCAACGATTTGAGCTTGGATAGTGACGTCCAAGGCAGTTGTGGGTTCGTCAGCAATAAGCAGACGAGGCTGATTAGCTAAAGCAAGAGCTATCATGATGCGCTGCAGCATACCGCCGGAAAACTGGTGAGGGTAGTTTTTGATACGACTAGCAGCCTGAGAAATAGCGACTTCGTCCATCAAAGCCAAGCTTTTGCTGCGAACCTCTGCGTCAGTCATATGCTTGTCATGGGCGCGAAAAGTCTCCGCAAATGTCTTTTCTATAGTATAGAGTTGGTCAAAGCTGCGTCCGGGTTCTTGAAAAATCATAGCTATTTCTTTGCCGCGCAAAGAGCGCATAGCTTCTTGGCCTAGACTGGCAAGATCCTTACCATCATAGACGATAGAACCACTGGCAATCCGTCCGTTGCTCGGCAATAGACCCATTATAGCCAGACTGGTCACGCTTTTTCCTGAGCCGCTTTCGCCGACTATGCCCAAGCATTCACCCTCTTGCATGGTCAAGTCAAGATTGCGCACCGCCTTGAGCGTCCCTTGGGAGGTGCTAAAGTCAACACTCAGGTCTTTGATTTCTAGTAGCAAGCTCATGCGTCTCGCCTCCCAATGGCATGAAAAGGATCAAGATAATCGCGCATCCATTCGCCCAAAAAGGTAAAGCTGATGCTGACCAAAATCAAAACCACGCCCGGCCAAATGAGCCATGGAAAGCTGAGTAGGTTGGCCAAGGTGGTAAAGTCTCGGCTAATCATACTGCCCCAGCTAACTGCAGGGTCGGTTATACCCAATCCGAGGTAGGACAAGACCGTTTCACCCAGGATAAAGCCCGGGATAGAAAGGGCAAAGCTAACAATCAAAAGACTGCTCATTTGCGGCAAAATATGGCGCCAGAGAATAATGCGCGCCGGCACTCCCGACAGACGAGCTTCTTCGACAAACTCTTCATTTTTATAGGCATGCACCATACCGCGGATCATGCGGGCCGTGCCTGGCCAACCGACAAGACTCAGAACCACGGTTATTAAGGCGTAGCTTTGCCCAGGATCCAAGTCGCGGCTAATAATTGAGCGCAAAAATAATATCAAGTACAGCCCAGGAATCAGGATTATAAACTCGCTAAAACGCATCATTCCAGCATCAAAAAGGCCACCACGGTAGCCTGCTAAGCCACCCAAAGTTATGGCGATAAACAAGGCAAAAAAGCTGGCAAAAAAACCAACAGTTAAACTTATCCTCGAGCCAAAAAGTAGTCGCGAAAATATGTCCCGCCCCATACCATCGGCACCCATCAAATAAACAGGCTCAGCTGAGCTCGAACCAAACAACTTTACAGTTAAAGGGATTATTCCCCATAGTTTGTACTCGTTTACTTTTGGCAACAAAACAACGCGGCTGTGTTGGCCCTTAACGCGCACATACCTAAAGCTGACTTTGTCTACCAAACCTTGCCCTTGTACCTGCGGTCCAAAGCCAAGTTTCTCTGAATGCCAACTGAGATTGGGTGGCAAAAAAGAGCGTTTGGCATCCATACGATCGGGAGCATAAGGTGCGATAAAGTCGGCAAAAATCATTAAAAAGTACAATAGAGCCAGTAGAAAAAATCCAGCGCACGCCAGCTTTCGTTGCCTAAGGTTGGAGAACCAAGATGAATGCTTCATGCTTTGTTTACCTTGCCAAACTTGATGCGTGGGTCAACAATTGCTAAGAGAATATCAGAAATTAACATGCCAACCAAAACCAAAAAGCTAGTAAAAAATAAGCTGGAAACTACCAAATTGATGTCTTCCTGTTTGACTGCTTCAAACATTAGCCTTCCGATGCCAGGATAACCAAATATGATTTCCAACAGTAAGTTGCCACTAAAAAGTGCAGCCAAAAGATTGGCGCTTGAGGTAATGTAAGGATTCATTGTATTGCGAAAAGCGTGCGCCCAGGTGATGCGGTTTTCGCTGATGCCTCTTGAACGCAGTGCCGTAATATAAGGTTGGCCGAGTTGGTCGAGCATAGTTGCTCTGACCGTACGCATAGTTCCGCCAATGCCACCAATAAAGGCGCCCAGCAGGGGCAAAAAAATGTGATGCAAGTAGCTAAATACAAATGGAATTGGCGCTTGCGAAAAGGGAAAGTCAGGGTAGGCGGTTACCGGAAAGAGTCGCGTAGATGCTGCAAAGAGCTGCAAAAGAATCATCAAGAGCAGACCGGGGAAAGCATTTAGAAACATGCCAGTTAAACCGGCCGCCACGTCCAACTTGGTACCGGCCTTGGCCGACAACCAGACTGCCAGAGCAAAGCTTGCAACGGTCAAAACCAAGAGCGAAATCAGGTTGAGTACAAAGGAGTTGAGCATGCGATCAAGCAGCAAAAAGCTAACGGGAGCTCGACTAATCAGCGTCTTACCCAAGTCTCCTTGGAAGACTTTGCCAAGCCAGTTTAAGTACTGCTGCCAAAATGGTTTATCCAGTCCGAGTCGTTCCTTAAAGGCTGCCACCGACGCTTCGGTGTACTGATTGTCATCCGAAGAAAAGTCTTGGTTGGTAAACATTTGACTTTTGACGTAATTGTCTACAATGTCCCCTGGTGCCAGACTCATCAAGCCAAATGTGGCCAGCCCCAAGAAAAAGAGCAGTATGCCTATGCCAAATGTTCTAATGACGATAAAACTCGCCAAAGGAAAGCGCTGTTTTAAACCCAAGAGACTCTTTAATATGCCAAGCGATGGCCTATCGTTCTTGCTAGGCGGCTTAGGGTTTGAGGAAGACATTCTTTATATCCAAGCCGTCGAGATTGTCATAAAAAACATTGTCCCACTTGTCGCGGACGGCCATAAAACTGAGTGGATGAACGATGTAAGTGATAGGAACCTGCTCCAGAATAAGCTTTTGGAACTCGTCGTAGACTTTCTTGCGCTTAGCCGTATCAAGCGTAAAACGCCCTTGGTTATAGAGCGTATCGAGTCTGGCCTCCCAGTCTGTGGCTGGTTTTTTTTGCAATGGATACCAGAGGTGGAAGTTGCCCTTTGATTGCCAGACATTGGATCCGGACTCTGGCCAGTAGTTGACGCCCAAGGACACGGTCGCAATTTCCCAGTCGTAGGTGTTAGTCAACATTTCTACCAATTTTTGAAAGTCAATTGATCTAACGCGGGCGTCTATGCCGATTGCCTTGAGCTCATCGGCAAAAATATTCATCATGTCGACGCCAATGTTGTTCTCAGAACCAACCTGGATGTTGATCACTACGGCATTGCCCTTACGGTCACGCAAAACCCCTTGCTCGTCGCGTGCAAAGCCTTCTTCGGTAAGGAGCGCAAGTGCTCGCTCAGGATTGTAGGTGTAGGGCAGGCTTATGTCTTTGTCAAACATAGGATTAGCAAGTGCAAAGAAGTGGTGGGCTGGCACCGCCAGTCCACGGTAAACCTGCTGCGCAATGCGTTCGCGGTTGAGCAGGCTGCTCAAGGCCTGTCTAAACTTGGTTAGGGAAAGCCAAGAGTAGACGAGTTTATTCATATTGCTTGGATTCTGGTTAAAGGCAATCATGCTCGAACCCAAAGACCTGCCGCCGTTGTAGACCGTATAGTCTGTGTTTTTAGCACTTACTAGCTCGCTCACGTCCTCGGGGCGCAAAATATAGTTGTCTTTTTTGCCTTCTTTAAAGACCAAAAACTCAGTGTTGCGATCAGGCACTATGCGGTAAATCAATTGGTCGAGATAGGGCAGCTTTTGACCACTTTCGTCAAAGCGCCAGTTAAGCGGGTTACGCTGCAAAACTACTCTAACTCCGGGGCTATACTCCACAATATGGAACTGACCGATGCTGGGTATGGTTCTTGGATCAGAATCAATAGCAAGTAGGTCGAGCATTGCAACAGCGCCACCCTTTTTCTTCTTGTCACTTGGATACTTGGCGGCGTGATAAATGTATCGTGGGCCAAACTCGGAATTAGTACTCAAAATTGGGTTGGCGACAATGCGTGGAAAGATAAAGCTAAAGCGACGCTCGTCAATCTTTTCTATTCGAATTTCTGCTTGGCTACCATCGTCCATCTCAATAAATCTGCCACTGTAGCCTGGCTGTTGAAGACTTTGGTCGCCCTCGACTTCATTATACCAAAAAACCACATCGTCACTAGTAACTTTTACCGCTTGTTCCTTGCTTTGTCCTGGCAATGACCAATAGAGCTCGTCCCGCAAGGTGTAAGTCACCTTTAAAAAATCTTTGGCTTGGTCGCTTTCTATTTCAAAGCTCGCAAGGTTGGGCTCAAACTCTTTGGTATATGGATTGTAGTCAACCAAGTATTCAAAAAGTGCTCCGACTATAGTACCGGTGTCGCCGTCACGGGCTGTCAAAGTATTAAAACTTTTGGGGTCGTTGTTTATGGACGATGTCCACGTACCGCCAGGTTTACCTATCGCAAAGTCACGTTTGCCTATTTTGCGTGTCATTTTGGACAAAAGCTCGTTCTCAGCAAACTGGCTTAGGTCCTCAAGCTCATCAAACGAAACCTCGTCTTGTTGTGAGCAGGCACTCAAACTCGCAAACAACAAAAAGACAACAAGCGTTGTGGCCAAAAAAAATAGGCGCTTCATGGAAACCTCCCAGAAAACAATCGATTTAAGAATAATACCGACTGGCGCTGTCTTTGTCAGTAGGCAACATTTTTGTTTAAGTAATTCTTGACATGGTTTTGCACTAAGGGTAAGGTAGGCACTGTGTCGTGGGGTGGTTCCTTAAGTGGTGCCTGAGATCATACCCGTTGAACCTGATCCGGATAATGCCGGCGAAGGGAGCAAGACATGCTCAAGGTTAAACCCTCTCAACACATTAATTTTTTGTAAGCGCTGCGATAGCTTTAAGTTATTGCCGCGGGCGTAGGAGAAGTATATGGCCAAAAAATCTGGCTGGAGTTTGCGTGACATTGTGGTCATGGCAGTAGTGGCAGTGTCGCTCGGTGTTTTGTGGTGGGCATGGACCGCCATTTACAGTCTAGCCGAAGGACCGCTCAAAGCAATTCACCCCGGACTGAGTTATCTGCTTGTTGGGGTGTGGTTTACTGGCGGAACCATAATTCCATTTTTAATCAGAAGACCGGGGTCTGCCCTGCTAGGCGAGGTGCTCGCGGCCGGAGTTCAAGGGCTAATTACTCAATGGGGTTGGACCAGCTTGGTCTGGGGACTCGTGCAAGGAGGCGCAGCGGAACTAGCCTTTGCCAGCGGCTGCTACAAACACTACGGCTGGCCAACCTTTGCTTTTGCCGGGTTTCTTTCCGGCGCCGCAAGCTACACCATAGACTTCTTTTGGTATCGCTATGGTGACACCTACAGTCTGGAAACCTGTCTCGTGCAGGCGCTGGCTTGTATGGTCTCGGGAATAGTCTTCGGTGGACTACTGGGTCGAACAGTTGGCCTTTCTCTATCAAAAACAGGTCTTGCTTCCAAGGCATGACTACCAAGCCCGTACTGCTGCTTACTGACGCGCAACTTAGCCGTTGCACACGGTCGCTGATTAGTGTCGATAAATTTAGTGTCGCCACTGGGGAGCGCGTGCTTGTGACGGGCCGCTCAGGTTGCGGCAAGTCGAGCTTTTTGCTGGCCTTGGCCGGCATGGTACCGGAATATGTTGATGCCCAACTATCAGGTAGCTGGCAGCTTAGTTCGTCAGTTGGGCTAGTTTTTCAGAATCCTTGGTCTCAGATGGTGTGCCCGACAGTTGAGGACGAAATAGCCTTTGCCCTAGAAAACCGAGGAATGGATGTCAAGACCATACGCTTGCGAGTCGACTCGGTTTTGGAATCCTTGCACATGACCAAGCTTGCCCACAGGAAGCCTTGGACGCTTTCTGGCGGCGAATGCCAAAAGGTTGCAATTGCAGCCGCCATTGCTCAAGAACCGCAGCTGCTTTTGCTCGATGAGTGCCTCAGCTATCTAGACAGCCAAGCTGCGGAAGAACTTATAGAATTAGTTGCCAGTCTGCCAGCGCAGATGGCCATAGTGATTGTTGACCACCAACCTTGGCGCTGGAAGGCGATAGTACGCAAAAGCTATCAAATAGACCAAGACGGCGTCCTAAAAAGTGTCCCTAACTGGCAATCGGCACCGCAACAAGCACCACATCACCATTTAGCAAGTCTTGTTCAAGGCCAGACTATGCTCGAGCTGCACGAGGTGGATGCTGTCTACAAGCGTCGTGAGCCAGGACAAGATGAGCAAACTGGGCACGTCAACAACTTGGTTCTATCTAAATTCAATTTAAGCCTCAAACAAGGGCAAAGCCTCGCCATAACGGGGCCATCTGGATCGGGCAAAACCACCGTACTGCGCCTGCTGACGGGTGTACTAAAACCACAGGCTGGCAACGTCAATGTCCCCAAGGCCATGATTTATGTGCCACAAAACCCCGAGCATTTTTTTGTTTATCAAAGCGCCGCTGAGGAATGGCAAGGTGCAGAAGATCTTGCTCAGACTTTTGGACTTACTGCACTGGCCAATCGCCACCCCTTTACGCTTAGTGAGGGCGAAAAAAGGCGACTTACGCTTTGTGCCGCGCTTTCTAGCGCTCGCAAACGGCAACAAGATCTAGTCTTGCTCTTGGACGAACCAAGTTACGGCCTTGACGCTGCCAGTCTCAATGCCTTTGTACAAGCTATTGAACAGCTGCAAGCAAACGGCTTGAGCATGATTATGGTCAGTCACGACCTATCATTGTGCAGACGTTTGGCCGACCAGATTATTGATCTCAAAATTCGCAATCAACCTGCTGTCGACAGTCAAATCTCACTCAAGTCTTCTAGACAGGGCATCTGCAATTTGGGCGCCAAGATCAATCCCCTAGCGCTGTTTTTGGTAAATTTTTTCTCGCTGATGCCGGTTATGCTTTCACTTGATTACTATGTGCCTGTTTTGATGACCTGCTTGAGCGTGGTCACTATAGTAGTGTTTCGGCCGCGAGCACTATCGTCTTGGCTGGCGGCCTCGTCTCTGATTGTGCTGGCTAGCTTTTGGGTTTTTCTTGCCACCGCTGGCTATGGAACTAGCCAAACAGGCCAGATTGTTCAGTTTTTGTGGATTGTTAAACCCAGTAGTGCCTTTGACAAAGCCTTAGTGCTTGCCATGCGTAGTGCCGCTATGGCCATGATTTCTTTTTCGTTTGTTTTGATCGTCGACTTAGCTGAGCTTACGCGCTCGCTTATGGTGCAATGGAGATTGTCGCCGCGTTTTGGCTTTGCGCTTTTTACGGCGCTCAATATTTTGCCGCGTTTGCGCCAAGAACAAAAAACTATCGCCGTTGTGCACCGCATGCGAAGTGGCAGACGATTAAATAAGCTTTTGCCTCAAGCCATTGCTTTGTTGGCCGGTGCCATCCGGCATGCCGAGCGCGCAGCTCTTTCTATGGCGCAACGCGGTTTGGAGAAACAAGCCGACCTTGGACCGCAGCGCAGTTTTTTGTCGGCTAAGGATTGGTCAAGTATCGATACAAGTACAGTGATTGTAGCTCTCTCTTTGATTGCCAGCAGTGTTTCCATTCTGCTGGCATCGGGATTGTTTAGGTTTGCTTGGTAAGTGAGCCTAGAGATTAGGCTTGGGTGTTTTGACCAAGTAGATCGCTGGCAAGCTCAGCAAGGTAACGGCAAACTTTACAGCCAAATTGATCAAGAAAATCTGAGCAACTATTTCGAGTGGAAGACCTGGGCTTCCAGGGAGGTCAATTGCAAAGGCCAAGGTGCAAAAAATTAGATTATCCAGTGGAATTGCTACACTGTTTGAGGCAAGCACTCCTAACCATTGTCGCTTTTCGCCAAAGCGCGCCCTCAGGCGATGGTAGACCTCAGTGTCCGAGAGTTCAGCTACCAGTTCGGCAATGATGCTGGCAAGCACAATGCGCCAGACTGGTCCCAAAACCTTGTCCCATTCTGTACCAAGTCCCCACTGAGGATCGGAGCCGACCAAAGTCGTAAATCCTAGGTACAAGGCCATCAATAAATTTACGGCGGCGGCACTAATAATGAGGGTTTGAGCGGCCTTTTTTCCTAGTGCTTTATGAACCAGATCGCGCAGGGTAAAGGTAATTGGGTACAAAAATGTACCCAAGTCTACCGCCAAACCGGCAAGCAGGCCAATCTTTAAACTGGCAATATCGGAGACCATCTGAGCGCCCAAGTAGGCACTAATGAGAACAATAGCAGAAACTGACATAAAGAGTCCTTGTTTTGTTGAGGCGGGTGGCAGCAGGCCAGATGACCGAGCATCAAGCCAAAAAACGACCGCCGCAGTTTTTTATCCGGGTGGCGACAAGCTGTCGCGCGCTGCTACCGGTTGGTGGCTACTATAGCTAAAAGTGGTCAAACAAGACAAGCTCAAACAGCACAAAGCGGATTGTTTGCAAATTTATTCGAGGCTACTACACTTAAAGAATCTCTGGTCCGTCGATAGTAGCGAGCATTATGAGTAAACAAGAACAGGCAACAGAAATAAGCCAGCGGCAGCGCCTCAGCGAGGCTTATCAAAGCGAGAAGCCTCGCTTTTTGGCAAGACTCAAGAAAGCTGGCAAGACCTTAGAAGAGGCAGAAGACATGCTGCATGAGCTGTATGCCGAAACCATTGAGCGATTGCCGCTTATGACGGGGGTGCGAAACGTGCCAGCTTGGATTAACTCTCTGCTCAGTCGTCGTTTAATCGATGCCTGGCGACACCAGAAAGTGCGCCATGCCTCCGGCGAAACGGATGTTGCAGAAGACACCCTGCGTGAGATTATTGCCGGCGCCGGCCTTAATCCGCTGGATGCCTTCGTGCAAGAGAGCATACTTGACGCGCTCAACGACGCCTTGCGGGCCTTGCCGGATGCGCAGCGTCGCGTCATAGAAGCTCAAGTTTTTGGTGGCAAGAGCTTTAAGGATATCGCTCAAGCCAGCGGAGAAAGCATAGACACAATAAGTGCGCGTAAACGCTACGCGCTTCGCAACCTTTCACACGCTCTACGCGAGTGGATAGAAGATTAAAGTGGGCCACAAGGGCCATAGGAGCAAGATTATGGGTGACGGAAGAAGCGAAAAAAGAGAAATGGAAGACTGGTGGGAAGACCGGAGCTTGCCACAAAAAATAGCAGCCGGCATAGCCTTGGGAATATTGGGCATAGCTTTTCTGGCCCTGTGTGGCTGGATGCTTATGTCACTGTGGAACTGGCTAATGCCCGATATCTTTGGTCTCAAGACCATCGACTACTGGCAAGCCTGGGGACTGTTTATTCTGTCGATGATCTTTTTTCATGGTGGAAGCAGCTCTGGCTCAAATGGACGCCGCAGTGAGCGTAAACGCAAACGCCATCTGCGCCAAGCTATGCAGGATCCGGAGTCCATGCCAATCAATCTGCAAGAACCATTGGCGCAAGCACAAAGTGAGCCTAAGCCAGAATAAGTGTGGGGGGGCACCAGCCCCCCAACCTTGCCAGTAAGTAAAGGAAAATTTATGAAAGCGATAGTCTATAGTGCCTACGGGAGCCCCGAAGTACTAAAGCTCAAAGAACTTGAGAAGCCGGCACCCAATCAAGAGCAGGTATTGGTCAAAATTGCTTACGCCTCAATCAATTCAGCAGACGCCAAACTAATGAGGGGCAAGCCTTTTTTGGCCCGTATGGCAGTCGGTGGTTTGCGAAAACCAAAAAAACAGATACTTGGTTCTGACATGGCAGGAACCATAGAAGCGCTGGGCGCCAAGGTGAGCCAGTTTAAACTCGGCGATAAAGTCTTTGGTGATCTAAGCGCAGCTGGATTTGCAACCTTTGCCGAGTATATTTGTATAGATGCAAAGCACTTGTCGCTAATTCCTGCCGGTGTATCCATGCAAGAGGCTGCAGCGGCGCCCATGGCTGCAGTCTGCGCCCTACAGGCCCTCAAGAAAGCTGGTGTCAAACCCGGCGATATGGTCTTAATCAACGGTGCCTCTGGTGGCGTGGGCATGTACGCCGTCCAGATTGCCAAAACAATCGGTGCCAAGGTAACGGCCGTCGGCTCCAGCGCAAAACAGCCTTTCTTGCAAACTATCGGCGCTGACGCAACTATTGATTATCAGAAGCAAGATCTGTTTAGCGCTACTCAATCCTACAACCATATAATCGATGCGGCAGCCTATTGGCCGTTCAAAAAGTTTGCACCCTTGTTAAAGCCCAAGGGGCGCTATGTCTTGGTGGGTGGCTCAACTGCACTGCTCTTTGCATGCATGCTCAAAGGACCTTTTTTCTCAATGTTTTCTGGCAAAAAATACCTGACGCTTATGGCCCAAGCAAAAAAACAAGACCTCAACTATGTAGCTGAGCTTTTGCAAGCCAAAAAAATCGCCGCCCATATTGATAAAGTTTACCCATTGGCTCAATTGCCACAGGCCATGCACGATTTAGAAGAACGCAAACACCGCGGAAAACTCTTGATAGAGATGGTTTAAAAACGCAAGCAATCAAGCACCGTTAGCGCCGGGCTAGATTGCTTTGCCACATTGGAAGCATTCACGCCTATAACTAGAATTTTCTGCGCCGCATGAGGAACATTTTACGGCTGCAATACCGCTGACGGTTGATCTGGAGTTTGGTCTCGGCGCAGCAGGCACATGCGGCGCTCTGACTGGTTCTTCTAACTTTATAGCTTCTGTACTATCTATACTGTCCTTAACTGAGTCTGGTTCTTGTTCCTTGTGAACGTTTGCAAGGCCGGTCGTGTCGGTGCTAACACCGCCTAGACCCACATTGACATTTATAGTTTGACGACCTGCTCGTTCATCTTCAGAAAACGACTGCCGACTCGATTGGGTAGGCTTTGTTCGCAGAAGTTGCAATTGCACGACAATAATTACGAGAAGTAAGAGGCAAGCGACCTGAAAAAACACATCCATAGCAGTCATTATAAGCCGGACATCGGGCTTTGTCTTAGTCAACTCTCATTTATTGCGCTTGGCAAACCGATAATATTTTTGGTAGACCAACACTTTGCTAGATCTACACTAAAGAGCACTGGAGACTATGTTTAAACTATGAAGCCAAAGCAGCTCACCGAAATGTCTGATGAGGAAGTGCTCCTTCAAGAAAACATGAATCTTATCGCCACAGGACTCTTTGCCTGCCAAACCGAAGAACAAGTAGATCTTGCGGTAAGTTTTGCTCGTTATCTTAGTTCCAACGGACTTACCCGCAGCAACTATTCTTTGTTTTTACGCTTGATTGCTAGCAACAACCATTGGGTAGTGGACAGTTTAATCGGTGAGCGCCAAGCTCGATTGATGTTTGCCTCTATTCCCCCCAGTACCTCTTTGATCAAAGACGCCTTTTCGGTGCTCTCCTTCTTTCATTCAGACATAATCTACCAAAAGACCCTTGAGGCGGCTTTGGGTGTCATTCAAATGGCTTACTACGACCCTGACGACGGCTACAATATTTACAAACTGCGCATCTCAGATATCAATACCCTTGGAAAATACCTTGAGAAGGACAAAGAACAGGGCCAGCCCATTAACGCTCTAGTCTTGGAAATTTTGGATAGATTGAGCGGAATTGGCGACTACAACAAAGTACCTGCTAAAAACGTCTTAGCGCGCCATTCGTTCTATGTTCGTATTGCATATTTTGACCACAGAAAAAATCTCGAAGACGTAATTCCACAAGTTTTGCTCTATAATGCAAGTAGGCGTAAGGTAGTGACCAACCCAAGTCAAATCTATCGAGAAGCCCTCAAGCGCGAGCAAGCAGGTTCCGCCAAGGTTAAGGCAGGCACTGCGGGCACAAAGGAAGATTGATGAGCCAAGCAAGTGAGCAAGAACTACGATCCCTTGAAGCCGTTATAAAAAACATCCAAGACTATCCGTATCGCATCAAAACCAAAGATGGCAAGCCTGGCGGTCTAATTGAGCTGCCAGAAACGATAGTTCCGATTGTAGTCGGTGACTTACATACCGCTCTGGACAATTTAAAAGCCATTTTGAAGCACGATGACAATCATGCCAAGGTTCGCTCTGGAGAACGTACGCTTGTTTTTATTGGTGACATTATCCACAGTGACCAAACCGGCTTTATGAAAGACATGACAAGTTCGGTAGAGATTTTTACCTATATAATTGAAATCATGGCCGAACGCCCCAAGGGGTTTATCTATTTAAAAGGTAACCATGACACCTTTGACGATCGACTAGTCAAAAGCGGCATTCTGCAAGGCAAAGAGTTTCGCAAAACACTAATTGAACAAAAAGGTCAAGCTTACACCGAAGCCGTAGAACAGCTATTTGATACCTTGCCACTTTTTATCAAAGGCAACGGCTTCATAATTACGCACGCTGGCCCGATTCGTGGTGGCAGTACGCGCGACGAGTTGATCAATATAAGAGACTATCCCGACAAACTGCATCAGTTGCTTTGGAATCGCGCTCATGAATTTCGCGGAACGCCTAGTCCAAAAGAATATGATGGAAAGGATATTGACGCAACTCTTGCAAAGCTGGGCATGAAGGACGATACTTTGTTTATTGTTGGGCATAATCCTTTGTGGGGCACCGGAGAAAAGACGGGCATTTGGATGAATGTGACTGATATTCTCAATCACCACATTATTGTATCTAGTCCGGGCACACTCGCACCGTATTTCCTAATCCAGGATCAAAAACTGGAAGCCCGTTTTGCTAATGGCATTCAGAAAGAGGAACGGTACCACTATGGTGAATGAACAGAGCAGCCTGATATCGATTGTACATGACCAAGATCTGATAGACTATTTTTACTTACAAAAGCCACTCGATGAACTAGTCGACATAATTGAGGGTCTGACCTTTAGCAAGTGTGGCAACTGTCACGACATTCCTTTTAATGCCTCAGTCAAAGGCTACCTCGGTGCAGTGGACAATAATGACCAAGCCTGGATTGTTAAACCAATCATTGGCGAAAAAGACACACTTTATCATCGCATAACTCAATTGGTGTACCTGTTGGATTTTCAGATGGCCACCCTTTCAACCCCTACCATGGTGTTAACCATCGATGGAAAAAAATATCGCGGTGCCAAAGTAGTGCCTAACTGCATCCAAATTTCCAGCTATGATTATTTAAAACAACCTTTTCTAAACATACTTACCAAGGATCTGATAAATCGATGGCTTCAGTTTGATGAAGACCGCAATCCCAACAACTACATGGTGCTCAGAAACTCCAAAGACTATCCTTTGGTGGTGGCAATCGATTTTGACAAGTCCGACTTAGAAAGTGAAGAAAATAAAATCGTAGGCACCGATGACAAGTTTGGCTGGATTCGGCACGAAAAGAACCGCTATCTTACCATGCTTAAGACAGAAAACTTTGATAGGGTACCGCTTTCCGTCTTCGAAAAAAGACTTGAGCTAATGATGGCAATCGACCTTACCAAATTTGGATCCATAGCCACACGACTCTTAGAAGGCTATTGTCCAGACCCTAAGGCTAAGGCACAGCAGATTATGGCCAATATCAAAAAGCGTAGAGAGTACATAAATAGCTACTTCCGAAAGTGGTTTAACGACCAAGACCAAGGCGCCATAAAAAAAGAAGAAGACGCCTACTCAGAAATGGGCGCCACCTTTATGAAAATGTATCGCAACAGCAAATAAACCTTTAACTCAGTAGACATAGTTATCCTCAAAATTCTGCATAACTGTTGGTCTTTTTTGGCAGCCCGTTGTGAGACCTGGACTTTGGTTTTTTTTTCAATTTGGTCGTTAACTGATTTATAGGCAATAATTTACAAAATGATTTACTGCGCTAAATATGAGTGTTGTCGTCATGTATTATAACTTAATCAAAAAATATTTGACAAGCAGTTTTTGGAGCACTAAGCTGGAGATATGCAGTACTTAAGCGAAGATATTGTTAACTCCTAGCTTGGCTAATGGAAAAAATACTTTCGCTCAACTATCGTCACAAGGAGGAATAGATGGACAAGCAGACAGAAAAAATTATCGAACTGCAATGGTCCAAAGAGTCGATCATGGAAGTCGAAATCCAAATATTGGAAAACATGATTGGATGTCGAACGGTCGAAGCAGTTGAGGCCGCGGTTAGTTATGCGCGTTTCTTACACCTTTCCGGTTTGAACAACGACAACTATCCGTTGTTTCTTAAACTTCTAGAAGTTGAGAACCATTGGGTCATCGATGCCATGCTCGGACAAAAAGACCCATTTTTGTTATTGAGCCCTATCCAGCCCAACAACTACCTGATTCAGCAAGACTTTAAGTTGCTGACCAAGTGGCACCCCGGTGGAATATATCCTAAGACTCTTGCTATCGTTTTGGGTATATTGCAGGCTGCATACGCCTCGGCTAAAGACGGTAACAAGATCTATAAGGTCAGTATCAATGATGCCAACAATCTAGCCAAACATCTCAACAAGGAAACTGGCCAAGAAGATCCCAATAATCGTTGTATCCTTGACATTTTGGACCGACTTGGTTCTTTGGCCGGTGCTACTACCGACAACGAGATAGAGCAAATGGCTCGTCAAACCAACAGTATTAGAACATTCTTTTTTGATAAGCGAAAGAAAATGGAAGATATTATTCCTCAAGTTCTCTTGGTTAAGTCGGACTACATCGCCAAAGAAACAGTTCCTGAAAAACTATTTGTGAATTAAGAAAGGAGGTACAAAATGGTTGAGCTTTACGAAAAAAAAGAATCGTGGAATAACGAACAGATCTTTCAGATTGAATACAGCCTGTTAAAAGGCATAATGGGTTGCCGAACTACCGAAGCGGTAGAGGCATCAATGACCTACTCCAGCTTTCTCAACAGTGTAGGTATCACCAATGCCAACTACCCTATATTTCTGAAGGTACTCACAACTAGGAACCATCACGTCATAGATTCCCTGCTCGGAACCCGTGACCCGTTCTTGTTTATGAGCTCCATTCAGCCAAACTACTTTATTGTAGCCACCTGTTTTAGCATACTTGCCAAGTATCTTAAGGGCGAAATATACCCAAAAACGCTTGGAATCATCCTTGGCGTGTTTCAGGCAACTTTTAATACGCCCCTTGACGGCTACAAAATTTACCCGCCTACTATAGCTGATATTAATAGTCTGGGTAAACACTTGGTAGAAGAAAAGGGTCAAGACGACCTACTCAATCGCAGTATTCTGGACATTCTCGACAAAATGAGTGCACTTGAAGGACTTAATGTTGACGAAGATATGGAAGATCTTGCGGTGCATAGCCACAACATCCGAAACAACTTTTTCGATTCGGCTAAGAGGCTAGTAGAGGTGATACCGGAAGTATTGTTGCGCACCGAGCCCAACATGGAAAAAGATGTTGAGCCACGACGACAGGTTCCGACAGCTGAAGCTGATAAAGTTGCTGAATAGGCAGTTTTGAGAGCACAGTGACCTGGCGGTCAAAACCGCCAGGCGGTATCCCTTTCAGGAGATAGATATGGCTGTACCAAACAAAGAGTTAGACAGAAATGAGCACGGCTGGCCCAAGGAAGAGATTGATGCTCTCGAGCTGACTGTCTTGAAAGAGATAATTGCTTGCAAAGAAGGTTGGGGCGTTAGTGCTGCTATGCGCTTTGCTTCATATATGAGCAAAAAAGTTGGCTTAAACTCCGACAACTACCCAATTTTCTTTGACCTCATTGAGACAGGAAACAAATTTGTAATTGATACGCTCACCAAAGATGCCGCCCCCGAAACCTATTTTAAGGCAATTCAACCAAACGGCTTTATGATAGGAGAGTGTCTGCGAATGCTAACGTATTGGCAGTCTGGGGCGGTCTATGCCAAGAGCCTTCAGATCATATTTGGAATCCTAAAGCAGACCTATGAGAGTGCCACTGACGGCTATCGCTTGTACAAAATCGATATTCCTGAGGTCAATAACCTTGGTAAGCATCTGGACAAAGAAAAAGATCAGCGTGATCCGGTAAACCGCATCATCTTGTATATTTTAGACAAGATTGCTGGTCTTGTTGAGCCAGGTCAAGAAATTAGTGATCAAGCCTTGCTGGATGTTGCTACCCAAGCAAATCACATTCGGGGTAAGTTCTTGGATCTTGACAAGACTCTCAACGAAGCTATTCCAGACTTGCTCTTGATTAAGGGTGACCTTACTCGAGTAGATATTGCTCCCTTAGAATAAACATTGCTACGATGGAACTACGCTCATTTATGAAAGCTGCTTACCAAGGTAGGCAGCTTTTTTTGTCTGTAGTACTGGAGGTCTTTTAAAAACAGTTTTAGCGACTTATGAAAATATCGCGGCTTGGTTGAATAATATCTGGGCTGCTAAGTACTGGATTGAGAACAATAAGTTTTTTAATAAATGCCTGCCAGCCATCCGCAACAAGTTCTTGAGAACCGCTAAATTTTAGCTCACCTTTTTTAATTGCTTCAAAAAGCACCCACAGACTCTGGCCACTTGCCGCCTGCCAAACTTGCCTGCCTTCTATGGTGGCTATCTTTGCTTGCGTGTCATTATCTGGTGGTACATTTTCTATAGTATCAACTTGGTAGTGTTGGCTAGTTGCCTTCTCCTGAGTGTGATTGTTAAATATAAGCAGTAAAATGAGCACTACAATTGCTGCGCCGACTATCCCCGTGACTAACCAATGCTTGCGAGAAAAGCGCTGCAAACCAAGGCTATGCGGCACATTGTTCTCAATTTGCTTGCTGCTCGCTATATTTTGCGGTGATTGTGAACGTGTATGTTCTAGAACTTCCAAGAGATGGCTGAGTTCTTTGCTCTTGCGATTAAAACTGATCTGATAGCGCTGACGTGTTTTGTTGTCGCCTGGCACAAGTTCGCTTGCGGACAAAATATTTGGCTCATTCGCTTGGCCTGGCTGGGCAGGTTCTACTTTCTCAAGTGATTTGTTCTCGGAATCAGTCGAGTCAGCTAGGGCAGAAGCACTGGCACTGTCCTCTGACGTTTTGGGCACGTGCATTGATGGGGGCTCAACTTGCTTATCTGAGTTTACTGATAGCGCTGATTTCTTAGCAAGTGGCTCTTGTTGCTTAAAAGGGTCGAGCTCTGGTGGCAAAGTTTCTTTGATCTGCCCAAGCGCGGCGATGGCCTTATTGGGCGGGACGTGTTTCTTGTTTGATAAAGCACTCACGGCTCGCAGCAGAGCTTGTTGGGCCCAAAAGTCCTCTTGAGACTGAGCCTCAGCCTGTGGCAGCATGTTCTTCTCGGGGATTAAAGCTTTTTTTGTGCTCACATCTTGGTTCCAATCAAAAGCATCTTTGTCTACTTCTTCGTCAACATGGCTGTCCGCCAAAACAGAGGCTTGACGCTTTTCTACGTCCTTAATAACATCGCTTAGCTCAAGCATTGCTTCCAAGGCAATTTTTTCTATAATCGGAGGTAGCGGTGCATCAATCCGGCTCAAAAGTAAGTAGATAATTGCTCGATTTTGATCGTAGAGATTATTACGGCAAAGTAGCTGGATAAGAAACAAGACAACGTTTTCTTTGTCAAAATTTGACTCAAAGAGATTAATTTGCAAGGCCTGATAAATTGCTCGGTGGTAAGTCAAAAAAACTCGATCGGTGATCTCTTGGCTGATTTCATAGGGTATAGGCAATTCACCAGAAAAGAAGTGTTTATCAATAAATGCTCTGTCCCGTTTGGTTAGTTTGCCCGCCAGATGGCTATAGAATAGTTCGGAAATTTCTAGGGCAGGCAGATTGAGGTTGCGAAGACAGACTAAGGAAATTAGCTTTTCTTCAAGCGTGTCCACTTTGCCAAGGTGCTCAAGTATAATAGTCCTTAGCTGGGCATTGTCTTCAGGGTGCAGTTTAATTTCCAATAAAATACGCGACAGTTCGGCTTCGGTTTGGTCACACCACGAATGCAAGCGAGCAAAACGCAGGCATTGCTCGAGTTTGGTGACAAAGGAAGCTTGTTCCATCTAGATGATTCCCCTTAGTCTATAATCGGCATAACAATCGCCAAAGTAAGCTAAGTCACCTACAATTGCTTATAATTATGGAGCAAGTTAGGACAACGTTGGCGGCCATAGGCTAGTCAAAATGCGAGAATTGCGACCAAAACCAATTTGTTAAAGAAGACAACCTTGAATTCGCTCGTGGCAAAGGTTTTGATCACGACCAAGAACCGAGCATCCAACCTTTAAAACTGCTTGAGGCTCAATAAAAACGGGCAAGGTCCCATGTCTTGGTGAGTGCATTTCCTTGCAGCATGTGGTTTGCCAATTCAAGAGCGCACGCTGGTGCATACATAAATCCACGCGCGCCGAGGCCATTTAAAACATACAAGCCACCGTGCTCCGGCACCTTGCCTATAATTGGATTTCTATCATCACAAATGGGTCTAACAGCCGAAATGCTGCCTTGCGTTTGCCACGTGCTCTGGTGCTCGTTACCCAAAAGTTCGTCAAGCAATTGCTCTAGCGCAAGAGCCAAATCTGCGGTTACCTTGGCATCGTCTTGCAGCGACTGTGGCAGTGCCCACTGGTAGTTGGCCCCAAAGCGCCAATGTATGCCTTGTTCATCTTCAGGAAGCAAGAAATGCTGCAAAAAGACTCCGCCTGGCAAAGCAGCTAATGGTAAATTTGCATTAGTTATCGCAGGCTTGTGACTCGTAAAACCCTCGGGTCTGGGCTTGCCTGTTTTAATGAGCAGGTATGTGCCGCTGGCCGCCTTCCAGCGAATACGTGACAACAGTGGATCAAACTTGGCTGAGTAACCAGTACAGAGCACCAGCAAGGGTGCGCTCAGTCCTGCACATTGCCAGCTGCTGCTGTCGCTCACATAAGTGGCCTGCGCGGCCGTGTGCCAGTAACACAAGCGCTTCAGCTGAGAACGCAGCACGCGCATATTAACCCTTAGGCCCTCAGATTTGACTGACCAAGACTTGTCTTGTTTTGTAAGAAACTCCTGCGTCCTTATACACTCAGGACTGTGATGGAGATACCATTCACGCGCTTGCAAAAACAAACGTTGCACGAGGCTTTGGTCGCGAGCTTTGCCAAGCAAATAAGGGTGCATCATGGCCGATGCCACGTCGCTTGCTCCGAGATCTGGGGCACTATCGATAATTGCCACCCGTAGTCCGCGGGTGTTTAATTCCAATGCCAAGCTGCATGATGCAATGCCGGCGCCAAGAATTAGACAGTCAAACTGGGTTTCATGATTCATTGCGAGCGATAAGCTTCTAGAGTTCGAGCGGCCTTTGCTAGCCAAGCATGGGCGTTGGAATTGCGATCCTCGTTTTGCCAGCCATCGTAGACAGCAATTAGTCTGGCGCTCATGGTTTTTTGCAGAACAGCAGACGGTGTGGTGCTCAAGAGCTCGGCACAGTTGTTCAAAAGGTGAGCCGCCCAGGCTCTCACACTTGTTGCTGGCGACTTTGCCAAGCTTTCTAGTGCTGGCACAAAGTCTAGACTCGCTTGTTTTATCATGCTGCTAATTAGCCAGTTTTGTGTTGCTGGAGCATAGGTCCGCATTCTGAGACTGAGAAACAATAGGCTTTGCAGATCCCATTGGCCATCGAGTAGGCGCGCGTACTCGATGACCCTGAGTTCAGGAGCAAAAAAGGTTTCGCGGTGTAGCTTGACAAAGTCAGCTATCAAAGATGAAGGGTTGGTTTGCTTGCGCAGCAGATACCAAGCTGCCAAGTAGCGCAGTTCAGAAAATTCCTCTTTTTGGGTGTTTAAAATCTTTTGAGATAAAACTATAACTAGTTGGTCATCGTAGTTAAATATCGCGCGCATGGCGGCAAGTTCGTTCTCTTCACTAAATTTGTTGCCAAGCCACAAGTCAAAAGATTTGATAAGCACGGGTAGCAGGGTCGCATAGCCTTGCTGGACGTTTAGCCGTGCAAGTGCTTCTAAACAGGCATAGTTGAGACTGTCCTCGCGACTTGGATCAATGTTGGCAATTATGGCAGCTATGGCTGTTTTATCCGCAAATTGAGCCAGAGCGTTAACCGCAAAGAGACGCAAGCTATAGTCGTCGTTGTTGAGACTACGTGGCGTCAAGAGCAGCTCTTTGAGATATTGGGTCATGCGCCGGTCACCTATTTGGCTTAGCGACTCAGCCGCTGCGATTCTCAGTGCGATGGGCTCTCGTGAGTTTTTTAGAATTGTAGCTAAAGCCAGCAATGCACGGGCGTCGCGAATTGTTCCCAATCCTCGGACTGCCAAGATTCTTATAATAGTGTCCTCGTCAGCAAGACCTTGGTTAAAATTGCTGTACATAGTGCCTTGGGCAAATCGAACCAAACCTTCCATCACTAAGCGGCGAACCAAGCCGTTAGGGTGGGTGCTGAGGACAGCAATACTGCCAATACTGGTCTGCCCGCCAACTACAACCGTGGTCTTTATGCTGGGAATCAAACAGGCAATCTGATTGCTGTTTTGTAGCTCAAGGCAAGCCTGCAAAAATTTTTGCTCAAAAGCAAGACGGCTTGGATTGTTTTCGCTTGCATCGATTGGCAATGACTGTTGTTTGTTCTGGATTAAGTCTTTGTATGCAAAAAAATAGCGATCTTCAAGCACAGCCGCTGCAAGGCTCGGTCGCTTACTATCAATTGCTGAGAGAAACTCTTGCTCGCTAAGCTTCTCGCCACGTGCACTAGCGCAATAGTAAATCGAGTAGGCTTCCCAATCATTTGCTGTTTTCGAAAGCTGACTTAGCGGTGGAAACTGCAAGGATGCTTGTCGATTGTTGCCAGGCAATTTGGCCAAAAAAATTCGACTTATAGCCTTGAGTCTCAAGTTTGAGGAGACTGCCCAAGAGTGCAGATTGGGCTCAAGTCCTTGCCACAGTTTGTCGTTTACCGGACTAGTTTTGGTAAACGGATTAAATAGATTTGCTTTATCGCTTGCCAAAAGACCCATCAATAGAGTGCTAAATTCGTCCTCACTTGGATTTGCTTCCAAAAAGTCCTTCCAATAGATGTCTTCCAACTTGCGAGATGTCCAAGGCAGCAGATTAAGCAGGGCAATCTCGCTTCCGAGAAACTTTTTTTGCAGAGCCCTCAGGCTGGCACTATCGTGGTTCTTGTCTTTGATCCACAGTGGCCAACGCATGAGCTCACTAATTAGAAATGCGCGCCCCTCAAAATCAATAGTTTTGGATAGTTGTTCGCTGATGGTAACTAGGACTTGCTCTCTATGGGTATTGAGGCCCAAGGGGTTGGTGCTTGTAAGGTTGAGGTGCCTATGCGGAGCGTTTAAATAATAGACAAGAGCTGATTCCGGATAGTCGCTGAGGCTGTCCAAGAGGGGGACAAGAGCTATGGTGTTGCTTATTTTTTTTGCCAAAGCTGCAACTAGGCTTTGAGCAAGGTTTTGCCTGATCCGCGGGTTGTCACGTAGATCTTGTACCCAATAAGGCTTGATAGTTTCGACTATCGGTGCCAGAAAATCTGCTCGGGCAAAGTAGCTCTGATACAAAGTCAGGCGCTCACTTGGCTGGGCCTTTTGCAGCCAGGCCGCAAGCTGGTCTTGCTTGTCAAAGGCAGGCAAAAGTGGCTGAGTTTGAGCGCTCAATGGGACTATGATCGCCAAAGAAAGGATAACTATGCATGGGGTCAGGCACCGCTTTGCGATGGGTTTATTATTGTTCATAGCAAATGCTCCTGTGAGACCATTATAGGGTCATAATTTCATACTGCCAAGGCCATAGAATGTACTTGTCAAAGTCAGCATTGCGGTGTTTACTGCTTACAATGAGCCTCGATGATGAAAAAACCATTGTTCAAGTTCCCCAGTCCTTGCAAGCACATGAACTAGAAAAATCTCTACAAAAAATAACGGTAGAACTAATTGCTGCCCACAAGGCGGGCAATAAGCAAGTTCTCTCATTCTACAGTAACAAAGTAGGCATCGATCAAAACAAACTGGCAGAGCACCCTGGCAAACAGTTTATGGCTTTGGTTCAAGTCTATCATCCAGACCGCCTGCAGTCGTTTCTCGACCAAATCGCTGTTTGCAGCAAAAATGCAGACCAACAGGGAGTAGAAAAAATTGCCCGGATGCTCAGTCCACGGGCAAGTAAGGCATCAATAGAATTTGACCCTGCTGACATGGATTTTGGCCCCGGCTATGTCTTTAGGCCAAGGGACTTTGGTTTTGCCGAAGACAAGTGGGAAGATTTTGATGATCAAGTTAAAGTGCGTACCGAGGCTGGCTATAGGACCAAAAAGACAGTCAGCTTTGTAGAAGCTATTAGACGGGAGTACTTTGGCAACCTCGATTTGCAGTTGACCCGCCAGGATCTGGAAGAAATCGATGGCGAACTTGAGCTCTATGATTTAGGCATCGAGGACTTGGAGGGTATACAAATTTGTCGAAGACTTGAGGGGCTCAATCTATCTTGCAACCAGATTCATGACATCAATCCGCTGCGCTTTTTACGTCACCTTGTATCACTTGATCTCAGCTCCAACCAAATAGAAGACGCCGACTGCCTAGAGCGGCTAAGCAGGCTAGAAGAACTGGATCTTTCTGACAACTTTATAGACAATGTTGGCTTCCTCAACGAAATGCCCAAACTGCGCTGTGTTAATTTATCGGGAAACACTATAAAAGACAGCTCAGTTCTTGAGACTCTCAAACAACGCGGTGTTTTGATACTCTAGATCTCTGCAGAGATCTGCAATAGGTGTACCAGCAGCAAGCAAAAACTAGCGCCGCCCAAAAAAGCATATTAAAATTGAACGAGGGGTACAGCTTGAGGTCAGTTTTGCCAAGGTCAGTCCATGGGGAACGTTTTTTTAGTACTGTGCGGCCTTTGGATGCTCATTTTGTTGTATGCAAACAAAATTGCAGCCCAGATCCAGACTGGACAAGTTTCACCAGCAACAAGCCAAGAAAGTCCAAACTATGACAAGTTCAGTGGGACGGTAGTCAAGGTGGGTATCTACAACGGACTGCCCTTTGTAGGTTTGGAAAACCAAGTTCCGACTGGCCTGTTTGAGTGCAAAAATAGACCAGTGGATCCCGCTAGGACTTGTACTCAACCAGCTACTCATTAACAGTTTTAAGCTTTTAATTGCTGACGACGGGATAGGCGTGCCACAAGAGTTTGAGCCAGAGCAAAGTGCAAAACTTGCCTTATGCCTCAATCTGCTATTGAATTTCCAGTCTCATAAACTAAACTTAAGATTAGTTTAGAAGTTCATTTTTTTTCTATTGAGAAGGGGTAAATCCATGAAGATCGGACCAAAACTTATTGCGGGTTTTTGTATAGTGGCCATTGTTGCGGCAATTGTTGGTGTGGTGGGTATTTTTAGTATCCGCAGCATCGACGAAGCAGATACTAAGTTGTTTATGGATGTTACCGTGCCACTCGGGCAGCTAACAAATATTGCGGTGGCGTTTCAACGTACCCGTGTTGAAGTCAGAGATATGATTGCTGCTAATGATCCTGAGGAAATTGCTAGTTCCGCGAAACTGATTGATGAGCTCTACAATGAGATCAACGAGCAAGCAATTTTGTATGAAAAAACGCTACTTTCCGACGAAGGTCGCAAACTTTTTGCAAGCTTTGGCAAAACTCGAGAAGCCTACGGAGTCTTTCGCACCAGGGCCGAGCAAGCTGCGCTTATTAACGACGACACTGCTGCTCTTGAGGTCATAGTCCAAGGTGGCCAAGCCGCATTAGCTGAACGAGAAGCAATCGATGCCATGTTTCAACAAAAAGTAAAGTTGGGCCGAGAAATAGCTGCGGACAACACGGATCTTGCCAATATGTCGACTCTGATTATGATAATCGTAATTTTGATTGGTGTAATAATCTCGGTTGTTTTAGGCTTGGTTTTGTCCAACTCAATCACCAAACCACTTGGCGTCGCGGTGGGCATCTCGACCGAGATAGCTCAAGGTGACTTGCGCCGTAATGTCGAGGTGGCCTATCTCAGTCGTAAAGACGAAATTGGCCAGTTAGCCAAAGCACTAGAAGAAATGATTACGCAGTTACGAAACATTACCATCAGCATCCAAACGTCGGCTGACACGGTTTCCAGCGGTTCTGGCGGTATTTCGTCAGCAGCACAACAACTGTCGCAAGGCAGCGCTGAGCAAGCCTCTGCTGTAGAAGAGGTCTCAGCCTCCATCGAAGAAATGGCCTCGTCAATAAAACAAAATTCGGAGAACGCCTTTACTACCGAAAAAATGGCTTCCAAATCTTCTGTTGAGGCAAGTGAGGGAGGTCAGGCGGTTAGTGAAACCGTAACAGCGATGAAGAACATAGCTGCCAAGATCACCATCATAGAAGAAATTGCACGCCAAACCAACTTGCTGGCTCTCAATGCTGCTATTGAAGCTGCACGGGCAGGTGAGGCAGGTAAAGGTTTTGCTGTAGTGGCAAGTGAAGTCAGAAAGCTGGCCGAACGCAGCCAAGTTGCTGCGCAAGAAATTAGTTCTTTGTCGAGTACCAGTGTAGCAATTGCCGAAAAGGCAGGAACTTTGCTACTTAATATAGTACCTGCCATTCAGAAGACCTCAGAACTGGTGCAAGAAATTTCTGCAACCAGCAAAGAGCAAAGCACCGGCAGTGAACAAATCTCTAAAGCAATTATGCAATTGGACTCGGTGGTGCAGCAAAACGCTTCGGCGGCAGAAGAAATGGCCTCTATGGCCGAGGAACTTTCGTCTCAGTCTGAACACCTACAATCTACAATAGAGTTCTTCAAGGTGCCAGAAGACTTACGCCAATCAAGTGCCGGCGAAACAAGCAAGAAGGCACCCCTTACCAGTAAGAGGCTTGCAATCGCTCACAGTTCGTCTTCGAGTCGCAGTGGTTCTAGTTCTGTAGGTCCTGGTGCACGCTACGAGACCAGCAAACCTAAGGGCATTAAGCTAGCCTTTGGTCAAAACAATGAGGCTCAAAGTAGCAAGTCAACTGCTGCGCGCGCTGCACCTTCTGCTAACGTTGACGACGTGTTTGACGAGTTTTAGCCATAAGCGCCGCGATGAAAACTCCAACTATCTTGGGTGTTGAAGAGTTAGGCTCCCAAGTGGCTGCAAAAGCAAGTTCGGGAGATCTCGCTGTCGAGCTTGCTCGGACCGTCAAACAGGATTCAGTGTTTATGGATATTCGTTTGGCGGGCGCCATGGTTGGCATTGAAGCGGCTCGACAAATCTTGGCAGGCACTAAAGCTGCCAAGTGGTATTTATGACTGCTTGCACCGCTCATTTTTTTAGAAAAGCCTGTTCCCTCAGCCACTTTAAAATCTATTATGCAAGCCTATTTTGGTCTGAAGATGGAGAATCGCTATGACTAGTTTGGTTGAAGGCCCGCAGACTCTTCCACTATGGAAAAAGTGGATGTACGCTCTGGGACAGTTTGGTTGGTCACTTGCTGGTTTTGGTGTTACCAACAAGCTTGTCTACTTTTATTTGCCGCCAGAACATGTGGCCATGGGCCCTTTTGTGCGACAAGACTATGTTCTGCCCTTGATTAGTTGGCAAGGCATGGTGGTATTTGGCCTAACGGTGGTGGGCTTGGTTTTTGCTATTGGCCGCTTGTTTGATGGCATAACTGACCCCTTGGTTGCCGGGATGTCTGACCGGTCACAACTCAAGCTAGGCAAGCGGAGATCGTTTATGGCCATCTCTGTCTTGCCCTTTGCGGTGCTTTCGGTCTTGGTTTTCTTTCCCCCACAACCGGGCATTACGGTACTCAACACAGTTTGGCTCTTTGCAACTGTTCTTTTGTTCTATTGGTTTATGACCATGTACGTAACGCCTTTTTTTACCTTGTTGTCGGAACTCGGCCACAGTCCCAAAGAACGTTTACAACTATCAACGTTTATTTCAATAACCTGGGCCTTGGGCATGGTAGCAGGTTCTCAACTTGAACGGTTTCAATCCATTTTTGAGTCCTCAGGGATGTCTTCAACTCAGGCTTTTCAGACCAGCATGGTCATATTTGGCATAGTAGCCTTTGTCTTTATGCTATTGCCAATTATCTTTATAGACGAAAAAAAATACGCACGAGAAAATATATCCAAGGGAAGCATCTTTAAGTCGCTGGTAGCCGTATTTAAGAACCGCAACTTTTTGATGTTTACCTTGTCGGATCTGGCTTACTGGGCAACTATAACCATGATCAACTCAGTTTTGGTCTACTTTGTAACCGTGTTGCTCAAGCTACCTAAAGAGTTTAACTCCACACTAGTTATAATTATGTTTTTTGCTTCGTTTCTGTTCTATTTGCCTGTTAATTTTCTGGCAAGCAGATTCGGCAAAAAGCCGCTTTTGGTGGTCGGCTTTGTCTGGTTTACTGCAGTTTTTGTCTATTCAATTTTCTTGGGGCTGTATCCATTTTCTGCAGAAATGCAAGGTTATCTGATAGTGCTATTTGCCGCGGTTCCCCTGGCGATTTTTGGCATTGTTCAAAATGCAATAGTTGCAGACATAGCAGAATCTGATGGACTAGTGACTGGTAATTTCAAAGCCGGCATTTTTTTTGGCGCGCGAACTTTTATGTCCAAAATGGGCCAAACCATCGCTGGCTTGGTTATTCCATCATTATTGATTTTGGGTGCGGCACCTCCCGAGCATGGACTGAGTGTGGTTAAAGATATTGCGGCCGGTGAGGCTGTTTCTGGTGAGACTGGCGTTCGGCTGATTGCCTTAGTGGCGGCGGCCTTTTGTGTTATTGGGCTACTATTTTTTCTGTTCTACAAAGAAAAAGATGTGCTGCGTATTTTAGAGAAAAAATAGGGGCAGACTCTGACACACAAAACTGACTCGCGCGACCGCAATTTTTACTCAATACTCGGCGAAGGAGCCTTTAATTCGTTTGGTTTGAGTATTCTTGGCTTGGGTAGTATCGTGCCTTTGTTCTTGCACGCCTACGGAGCAAGTATGGCCTTGGTTGGCTTAATTCCCACTATAATTACTGCTTTGACCTTAATTGTGCCGTTGGTCGGTGGCCATTTAGTTTCCAACGCACCAAGCAAAAAAAGACTCATAATTGTTGTCAATGCAGTCGGTAGGCCAGCGATTATGCTTATGGTTCCTATTCTTTTGTTTATTGGCGACTCCAGTCTTGTGATCGTTGCCTTTGTGTTGCTGATTTCTCTTTTTAGCGCAAGCCAATCAATTAGTGGCCTTGCTTGGCAAGACCTGTTTGCTATGACTATTGCAGAACGAGCGCGAGACAGGCTCTTAGGCACACTCCAAGTGGTCGCCGGCATCTGTAGCTTGGTGGCGAGCTTTTTTGTTAAAGCGCTTTTAGATACCGACTTGTTGGACAAGAAGCTGCGCTTTGCTTCTATTTTTTTGTTAGCAGGTTTTTTTCTCAGCTTATCGATCCCTGCTATGCTCGGCGTACGCGAGCAAGCGCGGGCTAGTGACGACTCTCAAGACCGAAGACTCAAAAGCTATCTCGCGTCACTTTTGGCATGTTTCGCTGACAAAACCCTCAGGAATCTAACTTTTGTAACTATCCTTGGCTTAGTAGCCGCCTCAGGTAGCGCATTTATCTATTTGTTTGCTAGTAATAACTTGGGTATGCAAGCTAATGAAATCTCTGTCTTAATTGTAGTGCAAACAGTAGGTGCAATTAGCAGTGGTTTACTATGGCCACGGATAGCAAGAGCTTTTGGTAACAAGTACGTGATCGTCATCGCTGAGCTTCTAACCTTGGTCATGGCCGTTTTGTGTTTGCTGTCGCGCCAAGGATCCGGTGCCATCTGGCTAATGTCTTTAGTTGTTTTTCTATTTGGAATACGAATGGGTTCGTGGGTTGGCTATACCAACTATCTATTAGAATTTATCGATGCCAAGACGCGTATCCAGAGTCTTGTGTTTAAAAACACTTTGGTCTTTCCATTTTCATTTGTTAGCGTCTTGGCTGGCATTTTGGTTGACAACGTTGGCATGGTGCCACTTTTAGTTGTGCAGATTTTTGCTTCTACCATTGCCGGACTCTGTGCTATTACCCTGTTATTGGGCAAAGTAAAACTCGCATGAAGTCCTTAAAGTCTTACCCCAATGCGCTGCCAGACTTCCCGCAAGTCAACAATCTTTTTGTCTCTACGTGCGCTGTCGACGCAGATGCCAACCACGGCACTTAGTAGTCCCTCTTTGCCACTGCAGATTGGTTGGCTGCCATTGCACATCGAGTCCACAAGTTCGCAAATAATTTGCTCATCGCCACCACCATGACCATGTACGTCATTAGGGTACTTGAGGGTTTTTTCGGTGTCATCGTAGATAAGTTTGTAGACTATCGTGCCGGCGTAGAGGTTGACGATCAAAGTTCCCTTGGTGCAGCTAAAATACATGCGACGCTCGGCAATTGCGTTGCTCATGGTAGCTTGAAACTGCACACGCGTGCCGTTGGCATATTCAAGTATCGATACAACGTTGTCCTCAATCGACTTGTCCGAAGTAAAAGGGTTGTCGCAATCAACTTCAGGCGGGTACCAGGTGTTAAACAAGCTGGCTTGCTCGTTGAGTTGCTTGTTTTCTGGTACAAACATATTGTTGCCACCAAAGGCCGCAACGCTAACTGGCAATGACTCAATAAACCAATTTAGTAGGTCAAAGTCATGAACGCATTTTTCTAAAATATGCGCCCCTGCAAGCTCTCGTTTGCGTCGCCAGTTGGTCATTATGTAGGCACCATGCGATGGAGTAATGTTTTCGTTGGCGTCCACGCTAATAATCTTGCCAAAGTCACCGCTAGCAAGCAGCTTTTTTACTTGACGATAGATGGGCGCGTAACGAAGCGTAAAACCAGTAGCAAAAAGCCTATCGCTCTCCTGATGTGCTCTTACGATTTGATAGCAGTCATTAATTTCGGTGGCGATAGGTTTTTCGGCAAAGACATGCTTCTTGGCACTTAGTGACGCGATAATTTGGTCTTTGTGAAAAATGTTGGGCGAGCCAATCAGCACCCAATCAATGCTTGGGTCCTCGAGTAATGACTCAATCGTGCCAAATATTTTTCCGCTTGGGTTCTTGCCAGCCTCCAAGATAGCCTTGCAACGCGCAGGCTGCGGATCAAAGACACCATATAGTTTTACGTTCTCATAAGCAGACAGGTATTTAAGCAGACCCTGCAAGCGGTATCCACACCCGATAATTGCATAGTTGACAGTATTCATTAGGAGCTCCACAAAGGCAATTATTTGAGGTTGATAAACCCGCCAAAAATCCAGCCATTTTCTTCCTGGCTAAAGTACCAGTAGTCGCTTACACCTTCTACGGTGTATTGCTGATTGGTTCGTTTTTCAATTACCAGATATTGACTATCAGATAGTGTCGAAACTACCTTTCCATTGACTTCGTCAGGTAGGTCTCGCACGTTGACATTGTCACTATTGATGTTGCCGGTGGCGCTAAAGTCGGCAAAGCTTCTCTCGGTACTTGCGTCAGTGCTAACAGACTTGCCGTCGAGCTTGTCAATTGCGGCTTGAATCAGGTCGGTAAAGCGGCGACCACTTTCCAAAGCACTGCTTAGTAGTTCCCGCTTATTGACAGGGTTGGTCTGCGTAAGAGCAATAGAGTAAAGCTGTAGCGATCGCACTTCGTCAGTCTCGGTGCTTACTTGGGTGTTTTTGACATAGAGCCTTTGAATTACTGGCAGAGCCTTGTCGTTAGGCAAGTAGGCTGAGATTTGTGAGAAGACTCCCGTGGAACCGGCAGGGTGGACGGCGATCAAGGTGTTCTCAGGAAGGACCTTTCCTGCTGGACTGGCAAGGTCAGCCTTGCGATAGAGCACCGTGTCACTTCCAAGAATTATGCCTGGGACTGCTTTGTCTGCTACAAAAACATCTTGAATCCAATAGCTCTTTCCATCGCTGCTAACTATCTTGGCAAAATTGCGCTCTTTACCATCGCTTGCCCTGGTTGCAATCTTGGTCTCATTCAGCCATTGGACATTCTCTGCGATAGCTGCCTTGCTTGAGTAAACCATCTCATCGTCTTTCTCGACGTAAATGGCCGCATCCTGAAACAAAATTACAGCATTCTGGTTGGTATCACTTGCAGGCTGTGAGGCACTAATTCCCGAAGCATTGTTTTGTTCTTTTCCGCATGCAACGGCGAGTAAGCAAACCGTAGCAATAGTAATTGCAAGAAGCATTTTTGACCCTAATTTCATCGGAATCTCCTAAAGGTTGGATATTTCTATCTTATCGCGAGAATCCAAAAATTGGAATCTCATGGTTCAGCAATAGTCTAAGCCTAGAGTGCAAATAATTCCACTAAGTCTTATAAAAAATACTTGACAGGCACGGTTCGTCAGCTCACTATCTGCACTAAGGAGTGTCTTCATATGAGTGATCAAATAACAAAAAACGGTGGTTCAAGTGGTCTGGAAGAAAATGTAGCGAGTGCATTGTCTTACGTATTTGGTTTTGTGACCGGTTTGATCTTTTTGGCAATAGAAAAGAACAATCAAACCGTCAGGTTTCACGCTACCCAAAGCATTATAGTCTCAGTAGTTTTAATTGTCCTTAGTATCGTTTTGAGCATCGTTGGGATAATTTTGGCCTTTGTTCCTTATGTTGGATGGGCAATCGCGACCGTCTTAAGTCTGGTTGTGAGTTTGGGAAGCCTGGCGGTTATAGTGATACTTATTGTCTTTGCTGCACTTAACAAACGAGTAGAAATCCCGGTAATTAGCAAGTTGGCAGAAAAATACTCAAAGACTTTACTGGCCTAAAAAACCAACTGCCCAGCACGCCAATCATACAAACCCAAACAAAGTGATAAACAAATCACTGATAGCCATGATAATTGGCCTAATAGGAAGGATTTCGACTTTAAACTGCATTTGCACAAAGACTATGATCAGCAGCGCTACGGTACCGTAACGGTACAGCTTGATCATCAGCTCTGGATTAATGCTTCCTACAAAAGTTAGGTAGAGGTGAGAGCCGTCAAGTGGTGGTATTGGAATTAGGTTAAATACACATAGGCCGAGGTTGAGGATTGCACTGGAAATTATAATATTGATAGCGTCAATGCCGGCTACAGAGGTGTTGACCGCCTCAATCCCGTAGAGGATGCGTGCCAATCCAAAAAGCAAGAAGGCAAGTAGAAGGTTGGAGGCTGGGCCCGCCAATGAAATGAGTATTTCGTCGCGGTGAATTTTTTTGAGATTTCTCGGATCAAACTGGACAGGTTTGGCCCAACCAAAGCCCGCAACTACTATCAAAATAAAGCCAAGTGGATCGATGTGCTTGAGTGGGTTGAGGCTAAGTCTGCCCGCATCCTTGGCGGTATGGTCTCCAAGTCTGTAGGCCATCCAAGCGTGCGCAAATTCATGAAAGGTTAAGCCAACTATAATGGCCGGCAGAGTCCGTAGCATAGATAGTAGATCAAATCCGCGCATCATAGTCTCCCTTTTTAGTAAGTTATAGTACGATGAGCTTTAACAACAATCAAGCTGGACAAACCAACATGGCAAGGCAAGGTCCAAAGTCAACTGGGATTTTTTAGCCTTGCTGAGGCTGTTTTCTTGACATGGATGGCATGCTCTGATATGGTAAGCAAACTTTTGCGTGCCCTTGTAGCTCAGTTGGTAGAGCACCACCATGGTAAGGTGGGGGTCGCCGGTTCAAATCCGGCCGAGGGCTCACTTAAGATACCATAGGCCAATAGCTCAATTGGTAGAGCATCGGTCTCCAAAACCGAGGGTTGAGGGTTCAATTCCTTCTTGGCCTGTCAATTGAGACGAAGTGCAAAACGCCCCGACAAACGGGGTGTTTTTGTAATTACAACGCATTATGATGCTGGGGGTACAGAACATATGTCCAAGGTAGTGGATTTTTTTAAGGATAGTTATTCTGAACTGAGGAAGGTTATTTGGCCTTCTCGTGACGAAGTAATTGCCAGCACCAAAGTTGTTATCATTTCTATGGTGATTATTGCAGCCATACTTGGCGCAGTCGACCTCGGTCTGGCTGCTCTGATTAATATTTTCTTTTAGGGATCGGAGCAAGCATGGCACGTGCATGGTATGTTTTACATACTTATTCGGGTTACGAGATGCGTATCGAAAAAACTATTCATCTAATGATGGATGATGGTTCGCTTGGTGGAGCAGTTCTTGATGTAAAGGTTCCATCTGAACGGGTGGCCGAGGTCAAGGATGGCAAACGCAAAGAAAGAACCCAGCGGGTTTTGCCAGGGTACATCTTGATTGAGATGGATCTGCCATTGGCATGGAAAGACCCTTGTACCAAAGTGAGAAAGATTCATGGCGTGACCGGTTTTGTTGGTTCGGCACAGGATTCTCGTCCAAACCCGATCAGTGCTGAAGAAGCCAGGGGTTTGCTGCAGCGCATGGGAGAGATCAAAGGTGACGCGGCAGTTAGACCAAAGCAAAGTTATGTGCTCAATGAGCAGGTTTGCATCATTGAAGGTCCTTTTGCAGGATTTAATGGTACTGTTGAAGAAGTGTATGCCGATAAGTCGCGGCTAAAAGTTATGGTAGGGATATTTGGCCGCAACACTCCGGTTGAGGTTGAGTTTCTGCAAGTGGAAAAAGTTTAGAAAACGATTAGAGAGTGATAATGTTCAGGTACTAACCGACGACTTACTCGTTAAGTCAATGTCGGCAGGTATCCTTAACTGGGAGTTCCGGAACACTTGGCCAATGGCTTGGTCTAGGCCGGAACGCTACCGTGCCGGGTCGTTGACCACAAAGCACGGCATGGGCGCCTTTTGGCGGCCATGACACCATACAGGAGCCCGTACATGGCCAAAAAAAAGATAGTAGCCATAGTTAAGTTGCAAGTGCCCGCCCAAAAAGCGACACCTGCACCCCCGGTTGGACCCGCACTGGGACCACACGGAGTCAGCTCCCCGATGTTCGTGCAGCAGTTTAATGAGCGTTCCAAGCATTTGGAAGCCGGACTCACAATACCTGTTGTAATAACAATTTATGCCGACAAGAGTTTTACGTTTGAACTCAAAAGCCCTCCGGCTTCAGTTCTTATCAAAAAATATCTTGGTTTGGCCAAGGGATCTGCCATTGCCCACAAGGTCAAGGTAGGCAAGATTAGTCGCGCTCAATTGGAAGAGATAGCTAAGATCAAGATCAAAGATCTTAACTCCAATGACATTGAGGGTGCGGTTCGCATCATTGCCGGCACTGCCCGTTCTATGGGCGTGGAAGCGGAGCTTTAGACATGAAGCGTGGAAAAAAATACGTAAACGCGGTCAAAGATTATGACCGAAGCAAGTCCTATACTGCCGTTGAGGCAGCCGAACTGGTAAAAAAATTCGCCTATGCCAAGTTTGATGAAACAGTTGAGTTGTCACTCAATCTCAATCTCAAAAAGGGTAACTCGGTTCGCGATACCTTGGTGCTTGCCCACCAGTTCCGTGGTGAGAAAAAGATCTTGGTTTTTGCAAAGGGTGATAAGGCCGACGAAGCCCGTGCCGCTGGTGCTGCTTTTGTTGGTGATGATGACTTGATTGCTAAAATCAAAGATGGCTGGTTGGACTTTGACGTCGCAGTTGCAACTCCTGATATGATGAAGGATGTGGGTAAGCTCGGTCAGGTCTTGGGTCGGCGCGGTTTGATGCCAAACCCAAAGACTCAGACGGTTACCTTGGATATCACGGGCGCTGTTAACGAACTCAAAAAGGGTCGAACAGAGTTTCGCAGTGACAAAACTGGCTGTATTCACTTGGCAGTTGGCAAGGTCTCAATGAGTCCAGATCAGATTAAAGAAAACGTAGGTATCGTCGTTGGCGAGGTAGAACGTAAGCGTCCTTCCGACACCAAGGGTGATTTTATCAAAACTGCATTTATCGCTTCTACCATGGGCCCTGGCATTAAGCTGGCGCGCGATAGTGAAAAGGTCTAAAGAGGTCAATTAGTATGGCATATCAACCAAAAATTAACCAAGCCAAGACTGAGGCAGTTGAAGACATAAAGGGTATTCTCGGCAATGCCGAAGATTTCTTCTTTACCAACTACCGAGGCCTTTCAGTGGCTCAAATTACTACCTTGCGCCATCGTCTACGTGAGCTTGGTGCTGACTATCATGTGGTCAAGAACAACTACGCCAACCTTGCTTTTCAACAGCTTGGCAAAAAAGACGTTAGTGACTTGCTGGCGGGGCCAACTGCAGTAGCAGTAGCTCGTCGCGACTCAGGCGCCGTTGCCAAAGCCTTGGTAGAACTTATTAAGGAACTGGGCGACAAGCTCGAAGTCAAGGGCGGTCTGGTTGGAGAGAGTGTTTTTGATGCAAATCAAGTAAATGCTTATTCCAAGTTACCAAGCAGACTCGAGCTCTACGCAATTTTGTTGGGTACCATGAAGGCGCCTGTACAAAACTTGGCAATTGCTCTCAATGGAGTAGCAAGCAAGTTGGTTAGGACTCTGCAAGCTGTAGCCGACCAAAAGGCCAGCGAATAATTACGCATACCTTTCCGATCCACGTTGTGGCAATCGGGCTAGTATAAAAAAGTGGCTTCAGTCTTCCGCAAGGAAGTGCCGTGCTGTCGCTGCTAATGTTTAAAGAAAAGGAGAAGATAATATGGCACTTAGCAAAGAGGACATCCTCAACGCAATCGCTGGATTGACCGTGCTCGAAGTGAGCGAACTGGTCAAGATGTTGGAAGAAAAATTTGGGGTAACTGCTGCTGCGCCTGTTGCCGCCGCTGCTGCTGCTGCACCCGCTGCCGCTGCCGAAGCTGTTGAAGAACAGACCGAATTTACCGTAAAGATCGCCAGCGCTGGTGAAAAGAAGATCGATGTAATCAAGGCTGTACGTACAGTTGTTGCAGGTCTTGGTCTCAAAGAAGCAAAAGATTTGGTCGAAGCCAACGGCGTCGTCAAAGAAAACGTTTCCAAGGACGAAGCTGCCAAGATCAAAAAAGCTCTTGAAGATGCAGGCGCAAAAGTCGAAGTCAAGTAATACGTGTTTTTGTATCGCGGCTCGGCAATCGAAAGATGATACTCACCACAAGCCCGTGTTAGTTCACGGGCTTGTGGTTTTGCAGTAACTTTCGTTATATTCAGATATTGTAATACACGGAAGTGATAATTTCGTGTCCTTTCATCCTCGGAGGGGTTAATGTTCGACAGAAGTATAGTGGTCAATAGACAGGAAGTAGGGCGTGCCCCAAGGCAGGTCATGGATCTTCCAAATCTCGTAGATATCCAGCTGACCAGTTATGAGCGCTTTCTGCAGCGCGAACGTCTCGCTCAGGGACAGAAGCCTGATTTACAAGGTCTCGAAGAAGTATTTCGTACGATTTTCCCAATAGAAAGTCAAAATGGTGATATGCGTCTTGAATACGATCATTACACGCTCGACGAAGCCGGTATAAAGTTTACCGAGTTGGAGTGTAAGTCAAAAGGGCACACCTTTGCCTTGCCCATTAAGGCAAGAATTCGTTTGGTTTTTAACGAAACTGGCGAAATAAGGCAGAAAGACATCTATATTGGCGATATTCCAATCATGACTGAGCGCGGTACCTTTGTAGTCAATGGTGCTGAACGAGTTGTGGTATCGCAAATTCACCGTTCACCTGGTGTAATTTTTAGCCACGAAAAAGGCATTTACTCCTCACGCATCATTCCGTACCGAGGAAGCTGGCTTGAGTTTGAGATCGATCAGAAAAAAGATTTGATTTATGCAAAAATAGACCGCAAAAAGCGAATTTTGGGAACTTATTTCCTACGAGCGCTTGGATATAACACACGCGAAGAAATTATAAAACTATTCTATAAAACAGCAAAACTAACCCTATCTAACGATCAGCTCGCCAAGGACAATGCCAATGGACTGGTTTTGGCAGAGCCCGTTTGGATAGGCGAGGGTGAAAGCCGCCGCAAGCTCTATCGAGCAGGTGAGAAGTTGCATCCTCATTATATTGACGACATGATTCACTCTGGAGTAACGGTAGTTACCGTTGTAGAAGAAGACAATGAGTCGAGTCTGCATTCCGAAATCATCCTTAACTGTTTTGAACGCGAAGAAGCTAAATTTGTTAAAGAAGAAGGCAAGGACGAGCCGTCGCACGAAGACGCCTTGGTTCAGGTCTATCAGGTTCTCAATCCTGGCGAAATGATGAGTGTTGAGCAGGCTGAGAAGGACTTTAATTCTATGTTCTTTGCCTCACGTCGCTACGATCTTGGTCGTGTCGGTAGGTACAAACTCAACAAGAAGTTTGACTATCCGGAGCCAATCGTAGAACACATTCTAACCAAAGAAGATATCGTAAATACCATGCGTTACCTGATAAAGGTATACATTGGCGAGGCCAATGTTGATGATATTGACCACCTTGGAAATCGTAGAATTAGGTCGGTTGGTGAGCTATTGGCCAATCAAATGAAGACAGCTTTTAGCCGTATGGAACGTATTGCCAAAGAGCGCATGAGTCTAAAAGAAACCGATACTATCAAGCCGCAAGACTTGGTTTCTATTAAGCCAGTAGTGGCAGCAATCAAAGAGTTCTTTGGTTCGTCACAACTTTCGCAGTTTATGGATCAGGTTAACCCGCTGTCAGAGATCACGCATAAGCGTCGTCTCAACGCACTTGGCCCGGGTGGTTTGTCACGTGATCGTGCCGGATTTGAAGTGCGAGACGTTCATTACACGCACTATGGCCGCATGTGTCCGATTGAAACACCAGAAGGTCCAAATATTGGTTTGATCGTTTCTTTGGCTATTTATACCCAAGTAAATGACTACGGATTTTTGGAAACACCGTATAGAAAAGTAGTTAAAGGCCAAGTCTCAGACAATATTGAGTACTTGTCAGCTATGGACGAAGAAAAATACGTTATTGCACAGGCCTCGGCCGAACTCAATAGCGATGGAACTTTTGTTTCGGGCCAAGTCCCCGTGCGCCGAGCAGGTGACTACACAACGCGACCGCCTGTTGATATTCATTACATGGACGTTTCACCTAAGCAGATCATTTCCGTTTCTTCTGCATTAATTCCTTTCTTGGAGCACGATGACGCCAACCGAGCCTTGATGGGTTCCAACATGCAACGTCAGGCTGTGCCTTTGGTATTCCCAGAGCCACCACGAGTCGGAACCGGTATGGAAGCCAAAACAGCCTATGATTCGGGTGTTTTGATTAAGTCGCGCCGTGCAGGCGTGGTTAGCAACGTAACTAGCAACGAAGTTAGAGTAAAACCAGATGACGCCTTGTCGGATACCGAAGTTGACGTTTATCCGTTGATCAAGTATCAGCGTACTAACCAAGACACTTGTTATTTGCAGAAGCCTGTGGTTAGCCTCGGTCAAAACCTTGCAAAGGGTGATGTTATTGCTGACGGTCCTGCTACCTACAAAGGTGAGTTGGCCTTGGGACGCAATATTTTGGTAGGATTCGTTCCTTGGAACGGTTACAACTACGAAGATGCTATTCTAATCTCCGAGAAGATCGTAAAAGAAGATATTTTTACTTCGATTCACTTAAAGGAATTTGTTACAGAAGTGCGCGAAACCAAGCTGGGACCAGAAAAGCTTACGCGCGATATTCCAAACTGTTCCGACAAGACCCTAGAACACTTGGACGAAGAGGGCATTATCCTGATTGGTTCCAAAGTGCTATCGGGAGCAATCTTAGTAGGTAAGGTAACGCCAAAAAGCGAGACAGAAACCACGCCTGAGTTTAAGCTGCTCAATTCAATTTTTGGCGAAAAAGCCAAAGAAGTTCGTGACACATCCTTGCGTATACCACATGGTATCGAAGGTACCGTTATCGACGTGCAACGCCTTAAGCGAAGCGAGGGCGACGACTTGTCTCCCGGAGTTGATGAAGTAGTTAAAGTTATTATTGCCACCAAACGAAAGCTTCAAGAAGGTGACAAGATGGCAGGTCGTCACGGAAACAAGGGTATTATTGCTCGCGTTTTGCCCGAAGAAGACATGCCCTACATGGCCGACGGAACTCCTCTGGAACTGTGTCTCAATCCACTCGGTGTTCCATCGCGAATGAACATTGGGCAGCTTTTGGAAACCATGCTTGGTTGGGCTGCTCTCGGTAACGACGAATGGTATGCAACACCTGTTTTTGAATCTGCAACTGGTCAACAGATCGAAGATCTTTTGCACAAGGCAGGCAGACCAGCAAGTTCTAAGATTAAGTTGTTCGACGGAAGAACCGGCGAACCTTTTGAAAATGACGTTATGGTCGGTGTAATGTATATGCTTAAACTTCATCACCTTGTCGACGACAAGATGCATGCTCGTTCGACTGGACCTTATAGTCTTGTCACCCAGCAACCATTGGGTGGTAAGGCACAGTTTGGTGGACAGCGTTTGGGAGAAATGGAAGTTTGGGCATTGGAAGCTTATGGTGCTGCCAATACACTGCAAGAACTCCTAACGATTAAATCCGATGATATGAACGGTCGTGCCAAGATTTACGAAAGTATAGTCAAGGGTGAGCCGTCAACAGCAGCTGGCGTACCAGAGTCTTTTAATGTTTTGGTGCAAGAGTTGCGGGGACTTGGTTTGGATATGTCCATATATGACAGCAAAGGCAAGCAGATTCCACTCACCGAGCGTGACGAGGAACTGATTAACCGCCAAGGCACAAACTTCTAACAGGAGGCACGATGCGCGATATACAAGACTTTGACAGCATTATGATAAAGCTCGCCAGCCCAGAACAAATTCGTTCTTGGAGCTATGGCGAGGTCAAGAAACCCGAAACTATTAATTACCGTACACTCAGACCCGAGTTTGAGGGTCTGTTTTGTGAACGAATATTTGGTACTACCAAAGAGTGGGAGTGCTACTGTGGTAAGTTTAAGTCCATACGTTATAAGGGCGTAATTTGCGATCGCTGTGGCGTCGAAGTAACCCACTTTAAGGTTCGTCGTGAACGTATGGGCCACATTGAGCTCGCAAGTCCAGTCTCTCACATTTGGTACTACCGATCTGTTCCAAGTCGCATGGGACTGTTGTTGGACCTTTCGATTGCAGCATTACGCAGTATCCTCTATTACGAAAAATATATCGTCATAGACGCTGGCGACTCTGACCTCAAAAAGATGCAACTGCTGAGTGAGGAAGAGTTTATTGATGCCAAAGAACGCTATGGCATGTCTTTTACGGCCGGTATTGGTGCCGAAGCAATCAGAAATCTCTTGCAAAACATGGATTTGGACGAACTTTCTGCCAGCTTGCGTGCCCACATGATAGAAAAAGGCGTCAAGTCAGACAAGCGCTTACTCAAGCGTATTGAAATTGTAGAAAACTTCCGTGACTCAAAGAACAAACCTGAGTGGATGATACTTGATGTTATTCCTGTAATCCCTCCAGAACTTAGACCTATGGTTCAGCTCGATGGTGGCCGATTTGCAACTTCCGACCTTAACGATCTCTATCGCCGCGTAATTAACCGAAACAATCGTCTTAAACGACTAATGAATCTCAATGCTCCTGACATCATTATCCGCAACGAAAAACGCATGCTTCAGGAAGCAGTTGACGCACTTTTTGACAACAGCAAGAAGAAGCGGGTTGTTAAGGGTGCCTCCAACAGACCACTTAAATCACTTTCGGATATGCTCAAGGGCAAGCAAGGCCGGTTCCGCCAGAACTTGCTTGGCAAGCGCGTTGACTATTCGGGCCGTTCGGTTATTGTGGTTGGACCAGAGCTTAAGCTTCATCAATGTGGCCTACCAACCAAGATGGCATTGGAGCTTTTTAAACCTTTTATTATGAAGAAGTTGGTCGAACGCCAAGTTGTTTACAACATTAAAAAGGCTAAGACATTAGTGGAACAAGAAACAGCCGAAGTTTTTGCCGTCTTGGACGACGTTGTGCGCGAACATCCTGTAATGCTCAACAGAGCGCCAACCTTGCACCGCTTGGGTATCCAAGCATTTGAACCGGTTTTGGTGGGTGGTAAGGCAATTAAGCTCCATCCGTTGGTCTGTCATGCATATAACGCTGACTTTGACGGTGACCAAATGGCTGTCCACGTGCCTCTTACTCAGGCAGCGCAGATCGAATGTTGGACACTTATGCTCTCTAGCCGTAACTTGCTTAACCCCGCCAACGGCAAACCGGTAGTTTTTCCTTCTCAGGACATGGTTTTAGGTATCAACTATCTAACCAGACATAGAGAAAAAACAAAGGGTGAGGGACGCTACTATTCTGGCCTTGATGAGGTAATGTACGCAATTCAGGCCAGAAGTCTTGACTATCAAGCCGTCATCAAAGTTCGTATTACCAATGACCGAATAGAAACCAAACCTGGCCACATAATTGACAACGATGGCAAATACCAAGAAACAACGGCCGGACGCTTGATCTTAAACGATACCTTGCCTCCGGAAGTAGGTTACGTCAATTATGCTATGGGTGACAAAGAGTTGCGCGCGCTTATTTCTCGCGTTTATGCGAAAGAGCGAGCCCACATAACGGTACTCATGCTCGACGCCATTAAAAACATGGGTTACCGCTATGCAACCATTTTTGGTGCAACAATAGGTATAGAAGACATCAAGATTCCTGGTGAAAAAGTTGAGATGATTAGCAAGGCCAACGCTGACGTCGAAGGCATTCAAAAGCAGTATTTGCAAGGTCATATTACCACAGAAGAACGTTATAACCGCGTAGTTGAAGTATGGTCAAAAACCAACGAAGACCTGACTAACGTGATGATGAAGAAGCTTCAAGACGACAAGGGTGGTTTTAACCCGGTTTACATGATGGCTAACTCTGGCGCCCGCGGTAGCCGAAGCCAGATCCGTCAGTTGGCAGGTATGCGCGGTTTGATGGCCAAGCCCAGTGGCGACATTATTGAGCTGCCAATTAGATCTAACTTTAAAGAAGGTCTGTCGGTAATTGAGTTCTTTATTTCTACCAACGGTGCTCGTAAGGGCCTGGCCGATACGGCTCTTAAAACTGCTGACGCTGGTTACCTAACTAGGCGTCTGGTTGATATTGCGCAGGACGTTGTAGTTAATGAAGAAGACTGCGGTACCATTAACGGTATTGAATATGCTGCCCTCAAAGACGGCGAAGAAGTAGTTGAACCATTGACCGAGCGAATTATTGGTCGTTACACCATTGAACCAGTCAAGAATCCAATTTCTGGAGAACTGATTGTCGATATCAACGAAGAAATTACCGAAGAAAAGGCACAGTCAATTGAAGAAGCAGGCATTGAAAAGGTTCGTATTCGTACCGTTTTGACCTGTGAATCCAAGTATGGCGTTTGTCAAAAATGTTATGGACGCAACCTTGCAACCAATAGAACAGTAAATATCGGAGAAGCGGTTGGTATTATTGCCGCACAGTCAATTGGACAGCCAGGTACACAACTTACCATGCGTACCTTCCATATTGGTGGTGCAGCAACCAAGAGTGCCGAAGAAAACCGTACCTATCTCAAATATCCTGTTATTGTTAAGAGCTTGCCAGAGAACATTATGGTTGAACGTGACGGTGGTTTGGTCTTTACGCGAAAAGGTTATTTATCAGTTAGTCGAATCTTGGAGGCCATTGAGATTGGTGCCAAGGATAAGCTTCTGATTCAGGACAACGACCGAATTCTTAAAGGACAGCCAATCTACACCCATAATGGTGAAGAAGTTATAGCCCGTGAAAATGCTTTTGCGATTATTCATCCTGACAAAAAACTCTATCTGGTTGGACAAGATCAGCGTGTAGAAATCAGAAACGGTGCCGAACTAAAAGTCGCTCTTGGTCAGGTAGTACCTGCCGATGATTCTCTGGCGATTTTTGACCCTTTTAGTGAGCCAATTCTGGCAGAGCGTTCTGGTTTTATTCACTTTGAGCAAATTGACCTCAAGACTACTCTGCGCGAAGAAGTTAACGAAGATACCGGCAACATCGAAAAGAAGATTGCAGACTCCAATATTGAGCAGTATCAGCCACGTATCATTATCAGAGACAAGGACGGCAAAGATCTCGCCTCGTACTTCTTGCCTGGTGGCGCTTACTTGTCAGTAGAAGATGGAGAGGAAATTAAAGCTGGTTCACCATTGGCTAAGATTCTTAAAGAGTCGGTTAAGACTCGTGACATCACCGGTGGTCTACCCCGTGTTGGAGAGCTTTTTGAGGCTCGTCGACCAAAGATGGCAACGGTACTTTCTGCGGTTAGTGGCAAGGTTCACTTTAAGGGTATTGCTAAGTCAAAGCGTATTCTAGAAGTAGAAGATGACTTTGGCGGTTTGCATAAGCACTTAATATCCATGAGCAGACATCTTTTGGTGCGTGATGGTGACAGTGTTGATGCTGGCGAACCACTCTGCGATGGAGCCAAAGACCCACATGACGTTTTGCAAATTGCTGGTGAAAATGCACTGCAAGCCTTCCTGGTAAACGAAGTTCAGGAAGTTTACCGCCTCCAAGGTGTAGAAATTAACGATAAGCACATCGGCGTTATTATTCGTCAAATGATGCGTAAGGTTGAAATTATCCAAGTTGGAGACACCAACTTTATATTTGGTCAACAGATCGACAAGTATCGTTTTATGGAAGAAAATCGACGAGTTGTCAAAGAAGGTGGTCAACCTGCTATCGGTCGTCCACTCTTGCTTGGTATCACTCGCGCCAGCTTAAATATTGACAGCTTTATCTCCGCAGCTTCCTTCCAAGAAACAACCCGTGTGCTTACCAACGCCGCTATCGCAGGTAGCGTCGACAATCTACGTGGTTTGAAAGAAAACGTCATCATTGGTCACTTGATACCGGCTGGAACAGGCATGAAGGCCTGTCGCACCGTCAAGCTCTATGATGATACTACTGAGGATCTTGATGCTCATGTACAACAAATCGTAGAACAACGTCAGAGAGAGCGCAAAGCAGAACCCGCAATGCAAATTGACGAGAACGATTACGAAGATTATGAATCGGATGGCGTTCGCTGATCGCCTACTTCCTGACAGCGCCGTATCATCCGATGCGGCGTTGACATGGAATGGACACCCGCTATATACTTGGGTTTCTATCGGGAACAACGTGCTGACTTTCTGAAAACTCCTCGGCGGTATGCCGGAGACGGAAAGGTTTTGTTACTGAGCCACCAAGAACCGCTTTTGCGGACTTATAAATTATAGGAGTCACTGGTAAATGCCTACAATTAACCAGCTTATCCGACTTGGACGGAAGCGCACCGAAAATAAGACGAAATCTCCCGCCCTTCGTGGATGCCCTCAACAACGTGGAGTTTGTACTCGCGTTATGACTGTAACACCAAAAAAACCTAACTCAGCTTTGAGAAAGGTAGCTCGTGTTCGCCTCGCTGCCAGTGGTATTGAAGTGACTGCCTACATCCCAGGTGTTGGCCATAATCTTCAGGAACACTCGGTGGTACTTATTCGCGGTGGTCGTGTAAAGGACCTTCCCGGTGTTCGTTACCACATTGTTCGTGGTGCCAAGGATACCTTAGGTGTCGCAGACCGACGCAAGTCACGCTCCAAGTACGGAGCAAAACGGCCAAAGGCCTAAAGTCCGTCTCGGAAGAAAGACTTAGAGGAAACGTAAATGCCCAGAAGAAGAGTACCGACCCGCAAAGAAATATTACCCGATGCACGTTTTAATAGCGTGCTGGTTGCAAAATTTATCAGTCGTATGATGCTTGATGGCAAGCGTACTACCTCAGCAGGCATTCTTTATGAAGCCCTTGAGGGAGTAGAAAAGAAGATTGATACTTCGGTTCTTGACGCTTTTGTCAAAGCCGTTGAAAATGTAAAGCCCTTGGTTGAAGTTAAGAGTCGCCGCGTTGGTGGTTCTACCTACCAAGTGCCTGTTGAGATTCGTGACAGCCGTAGAGAGGCTCTTTCTATGAGATGGTTGATCCAAGCTGCACGTAAGCGCTCAGGCAAGTCTATGGCAGCAAAGCTGTCTTTGGAAATCTATGACGCCTTCAATAACACTGGAACAGCGTTTAAGAAAAAAGAAGATACTCACCGCATGGCTGAGGCTAACAAGGCTTTTGCACACTACCGCTGGTAGTAACCAAATAGAAATAAAAAAAGCTGCCCTTGAGGCAGCTTTTTTTATTTCATTGCTTCTTAGCTAGTAGTTCTTCTAAGCAGGCTTTGTTTTTTTGGTTAGTCGGACGTCTTCCTAGTCCATCATATTGATAGTCGATCAGGTCTTGATAGACCTTTAGAATTCCGTGTCGAACCATTTTAAGTGTAGAATTTATCATTCCCTCGGCCTCACTAAACGGTCGTGGAACAATGGCGAAAGTTACTGGACGCCACTGAGAAGGAAAGAGCTCTCGGTAGCTTGAGTCTTGATTGTACAGGCTAAATTCTTTGATTATGAGCTCGAGTGCCGTCTCGGCATTTATGTCTTTGCTTTGGTCGGTGAGTTTTTCCACTATGGCTTCGATATCGACAGAAATCAGTGCGCTGGTATAGCGCTTGTGGTCACAGTAGAGCATACATTGGCTAATACAAGAACTTGTAGAAACCATTGCGTCTTCTATCTCTTCTGGACTATATTTTTCTCCATCTTCAAAGATGAGTAGCGCTTTTTCTCGACCTGAGACATGCAAAAAACCATCTTGGTCTACAAATCCAAGATCACCGGTATAGAGCCAATCGTCTCGGAGTGCCTGCTCAGTGGCTTGCTGATTGTAGAGGTAACCTTGCATTATGTTTTTGCCTCTCAAGCAAACCTGACCTTTTTTGCCTCTCTCAAGTATTTCTCCGGCATCGTTGCGAATCACACATTCAATTCCTGGCAGAATCATGCCCGAGGTTCCTAATTTATGCGCCCGGTGATTGTTGGTAGAAACCACAGGTGCAGCTTCGGTTAAGCCGTAGCCTTGGTAAACGGGTATCCCGATGGCCTTAAAAAACTCTTGTTGCTTTATGTCCAAGTGGGCGCCACCGCTTATACAAAAGCTAAGGTCTCCGCCAAAAATCGCGCGTACTTTTTTAAACACTAAGAGCTCAGCGATAGCAGCAGGAAACCAAGGCATAATTCTTTTGTACCAGATGGTTTTCTTAAAAACTGAGGCGTTCATGCGCACGCGAGCATCAATGCCGGCCCTAAAAAGCTTTAGCGCAAAGTTGCCTTTCTCTTTGACCCCGGCAACGATTCTGTTCATAAAATTGGCTGTTAGGGCCGGTACGGTTAACATCAGTTGAGGTTTGACTTCTTTCATGTTTATAGGAATATTGCGTAATAAACCCATCGCTCCGTTACGGGCGTCTACAAAACTTAACGAAAAATTTTTAATCAGGGCTGCATAGAGTGCTATGGTGTGTGCATAGGCATGATCAATCGGAAGAATTACAAACATTCGAAGTCCACTACGAAGTGGAAAACCAGCAAGGCTAAAGTGCACGTCGTGAAAGTAATTTGCGTGGCTCAGCATAATGCCTTTTGGATTGCCCGTAGTGCCCGAGGTGTAGCTGACCGTCGCTGTATCACTTGGCTTTACCATGTCTGCGTAGCCCAGCACCGTGTTTATAGCTTCCGCAGAACTAAGAATTTCAAGACCGTTTCTGAGCAGTTGATCGTAGCAATAGACACGTTCATACGATGCTTTCAGTTTTTCGAAGCCTTCATTTATTGGGTCTAGGTAAACGACAATCAAAGTTTTGCTCAGTTTGGCGGCGCTATGAATAACTTTATCAGCCGTTATCGCCGTACAAAAGACTATCTGCGCTTTTGAGTGTTGAAGCCTAAATGAGATTTCCTCGGCGCTCAGTTTAATTGACAAAGGAACAGAGAACTGGTGGCACAAGAACAACGCATTTTCGGCGATAACCCAAGCCGGCTTCCCTTCACTAACAATTGCTCCTGGGCCTTGCAGTCCGATGCTTCTGAGTGCAGCCGCAAGTTGCCGAACATGTGCTCTGGTCTGGCGATAACTTAAAGCTGTCCAACCATTGTCAAGTTTTTCTCGTAAATATGGTGCGTCTCCAAAATGTTGACAGGCGAAATCTAGCATTGCTGGGATTGTTTCGTTCATTAGTTTAGTATAGGCCGAGTTTCCTGCCTTGAGAACCCTCAACTTTTGTTGTTTTCACAATCTGCTTAGTAGGGGGCCGGCCGGCTTGTCTATTTTTTTTGGCTGCGTTAGTCTGCAAACTATGAAGAAAGACTATGACTATGCATTGTTGATTGGACGTTTTCAACCTTTTCATCGGGGTCATTTTGCACTGTATCAGAAGGCCTGTTTACTTGCAGACAAAGTCATTGTTGTTATTGGGTCGCACCAACGAAGCAGCAGTCTTCTTGACCCTTGGACAAGTGAAGAACGCTGCAAGATGATAAGCCAACACTGCCGCACCATGCCACCTTCATTCCTGTTTATGCAGGATTCGGCCTACAATTTTCCTGAGTGGCGTCGGCGATTAAAAACTATGCTTAGAGCTCAGTTGCAATTAGATGGGGCTGACGAGAACGCCTCAGTTGTCGTACTCGGGCACCTTCGCGACCAGAGTAGCTACTATCTCAAATTTTTTGAACCCTGGCATTTCTACGCGGTCGCCGAGCAGGCTAACGGCTGCAACGCAAGTGACATAAGAAAAGCGCTTTTTGAAGCCAGGCTTGACGCTGTGGACTCAGAATTAGATGCAAACAATCTTGACTTTATCAAACAATGGACCAACACAGACGCCTTTATGCGATTGGCCAATGAGTATCGAGATCTTGAAATAGCCAGCAGAAATCTACAAGCTAAAACAAGTGAGCAACGCTCGGTTTTGGCTTGCCTTGTCTATCGTGATTTTGTGGTCCTTGAGCATCGCGACACACACCCGGGCAAGGGGCAATTTGCCTTACCAGAAAAGATCTTGGATGACACTCAAGAACCAAACCAAGAAGTGTCACAATTGTTCAAAGAACTGGACCAAGATGTTGGAGCAGCAGGCGTGCAACACTCCAATCACGCAGTTTTTGACCAGCTCAGGCGAGACCCGCGTGGCAAGTTAACGAGCTATGCTGATTGTTGGCTGCTAGAGGCTAGGCCGCAACTATCAAATCCCAAGTTTTTTTGCTATGATTTGGCGCTTTTGAACGAACAAACTGCGCTATTTGCGTCAGATCATGCCCAGATTATTCAGTATTTTCTTAATCGCCTAAGCTAGTAGCAAGACACTTTAAGGAGAAATATAGGTGGCAAAGCTCAAGATCATGTTGGCACAGATGCGGGTGGTTCCTGCTGATATAGAGGCCAATCTTAAACAGATGAACAAGTACATCAACTTTGCCAAACATCATCGTGCTGATGCTCTAGTTTTCCCCGAGATGTGTGTTGCTGGCTACCTGCTGGGCGATAAGTGGGCTGATGATGAGTTTTGCTTTGAATTGGAGCAAGCCAACCAGGTTATTCGTCAACAAAGCGACGGAATGTTATTGATCTGGGGTAACTTGCAGTTAGATCGGCAAAGGCGAAACCGTGATGGACGGGTGCGTAAGTACAATGCCTTACATGCCTACGTTAATCAGCAAGCACTAAAGCGTAGCTCTAATTATGGTCCTGACTTTGCTATTAAAACCTTACAACCCAATTACCGCTTTTTTGATGATGATAGACATTTTTTTTCTCTTTTGGACCTTGCATTGGAAGAGGGTGTCGGGCTTGAACAAATTCTTAGCCCATTTATCTGGCACAGCAGATTGGGGCCCGTAGGGCTTGGGCTGGAAATTTGTGAAGACCTTTGGTCAAGCGACTACCGCAAGGACATGCAAGAACTCAGCATTAGCCGCTTGCTCAGAGACGCCGGCGCCGATTTGATTATCAATGCATCCGCAAGTCCCTGGACGCCCAATAAAAACGAAGCTAGACACCGACACGTCGCCAGAACCTTTGAGCATGGTGGCATTCCCTTTTTGTACGTCAACAATGTTGGCACACAAAACAACGGCAAAAATATCATTACCTTTGATGGATGCTCCGCAGTTTACGGCTACTCCGGGGATCTGGTTTTGCAAGCCCAAAATGCCTATCAAGAAGCCATATTGACGGTGGAATACCAAAAAAAAAATGATAGCCTAGCCGGAGCGTGTTTAACCACTTTTGAAGGACAAGAGCTTGATTTTGGACATGCGCAGACACAGCACGATGCGCAGCAGCAATCCCAACTGCGGCCAGCAGCAAATACCAATGACGATAGTCTAGACCCAGCAAGTGCTCATTTTTTGGCTGCCTTGGAAGCTATCAGAATGTTTGACACACTGATGGATTCGGCAAGTTTTCCTTGGATCATAGGCCTCTCAGGCGGTGTCGACAGTGCAGTTGTGGCCTGCCTCTTGCAGGCTGCGGTTGGACCAAAGAGGGTAATTGCTGTCAATATGCCTAGCAAGTTTAATTCTAACACCAGCAAGGGTTTTGCGAAGAGCATCGCTCAATCGCTAGCTATTGAGCTGATTGAGCTGCCCATTGAGGCTTTGGTCTCGGCTAATTGCGACTCACTTATGCAATTTAAGCCAAGTTCGTTTGACCTTGAGAACCTACAGGCCAAAGTGAGGGGAACGTCAATTCTGTCAAATATTGCGGCCATACATGGTGGTTTGATGACCAACAATGGAAACAAAGTCGAGTTTGCCTTGGGCTATGCCACCTTGTATGGCGACGTCAATGGCGCACTAGCTCCTATTGGTGACCTTCTAAAGACCGAAGTATTCCAACTTGCACGTTACCTTAACAAAAAGGCCGCAAAGGCGGTCATTCCGCTCGAGATTCTGCCTGACGAGCAGTTTAACTTTGCTTTTGCTCCAAGCGCGGAACTGAGATCCAATCAAGTTGATCCAATGAAATGGGGCTACCACGATCAACTTTTGCATGCCCTCTGTAAGTTCCAACGATTTTCTCCCGAAAAAGCGATAGAACGATGGCTGGACAATAGTCTGTGGGACTTTCTAGAGATTGACCCGGCCTTAGCCAAGCGCTATCAGCTTGACCACGCACAGATTTTTGTCGACGATCTCGAATGGTTTATGAAACTATTTTACCGAGGTGTGTTTAAGAGAATACAAGCGCCACCAATTGTGGTTATGAGCAGGTCGGCCTTTGGCTTTGACTTTAGAGAGAGTCAGCTGCCTTGGCGTCCTAGCCAGCGCTACCAATTGTTAAAAAAAGCAGCTCTTGATGAATCTTTGCACCAAATAGTCTTATAATAAAAGTATGAAAAAGCGCCCATTGCTCATAATCTTTCTTTCTATTGCGATGTTTTTGTCTCCTTTGGGAGTGTTGCTGCAGCTTATTGTGCTATACAAGATACCGATTACCTATCTGCAGGCTGTTTTTACGCCTGAATTGTGGAACTGGCAAGTCGTCCTAGTAACGCTTGTCACGCCATTAGTTGGCCTGTGCGTCTGGTCAGTCAAGAAATGGGCCTACTATATTTTACTTGGATTCGCTGGGCTATCTTTACTCAATAACGTAATTTTGTACGCGAGTGGTGCAGGCTTTAAGAATTTGCTAATTAACGCTGCCTTTAACGCGGCCTTGATTGCTATAGTTTTGATCTTTGTGCGCAAAGAAGTCAGCGCACCCTATTTTAATCCCAATATGCGTTGGTGGGAGCAAGCACGCCGCTATGAGACTCATAATATTCGCATTGAGGCCCGCAAGCCAGACAGTCGACAACTGCTCTTTGAGGCTCTTTCGTTTGATATTTCGGAACATGGTGCTTACGTGCTGTGCAGTCAGCAGGTCAAAAATGACGAAATATTTGACCTAGAAATGCACAGTCAGCAAAGTCAAACCATTGGTCTCAAAGCAAAGATTGTTTGGGCACACACCGACAAAGACGGCTATCCAGAGGGCTTCGGCTGCCGATTTATATTTGACAAGCCAAATACCAAGCAACAAATTAGAACCTTAATCAAACAGGTTAAGGAAAAAGTTAGCAAGCATTCCTGAACTGCTACGGTTTTGTGCCGATAATTTTATGAGAAACAAAAGTGTCGATGCACCGACTCTGACGCAGACTTACGCTGATACCAACAGACCGTGAAGCAAGTTCGGAGAAAATTTTTGATCAAGTGACGGTAATAAAATGGCAAAGTCCAACAGCACAATCAGCAGAATGAAACTTAGCGTCAAAGAAAAGCTCAATCTACTTCTGCCTTATTTTCGCAAGAAAATATTAGAGCAAGTCAAGGCAGTTGCTTTGATTGTTGTCTACTTGGTAATTTTTCAGACGGTGATTCTAGGCATTGCAATCGCTGAAGCACTGATAATATCCCTTGGCATCAGCGTGATAGTCTTTGGTTTGGCCTTCTTTATGGAAGGTCTGTTTTTGGGTCTAATGCCGCTTGGAGAAGCAATTGGCATCAAGCTCCCTCAAAAAACTAAACTTCCTATAATACTTGGCTTTGCACTGATACTCGGGATTGGCGTGACGTTTGCAGAACCCGCTATCGGCGTGCTTCAGATGGCAGGTTCTTTTATTAAGGCCTGGGACGCGCCGCTGCTTTTTTTGATGCTCAACAAGCATGCTGGTATACTCAAGGCTGTAGTTGGCTTGGGGGTCGGACTAGCTGTCGTATTTGGAATGTTGCGTTTTATGTTTAACTGGTCACTCAAGCCATTCTTGTACATTGGTATCCCCGCTGCTCTTTTGTTCTCACTTTGGGCACAATTTGATCCAAACATGAGTAAAGTGATTGGACTTGCTTGGGATAGTGGCGGAGTTACCACCGGTCCAGTTACCGTGCCTCTAGTTTTGGCCCTGGGGATTGGCGTCTGTAGAGTAGTAAGCAAAAATAGTACCGAGTCAGGCGGATTTGGTGTGGTTACGTTAGCGTCTCTTTTTCCTATCCTTGCAGTTCTTACCTTGGGGCTGGTCTTCTTGCCGTCGGTTCCCACGCCATCAAATCAAGCCGATTTTTTTGCCAAAGACAATCGTGAGCGCGTTGAGTCACTCTTTGAGTCCAAACAAGCAATGATTGGCTACGCACTACGCAATGCAAGTGTAGAGGCTCAAACGAAGCTCTTTGATGGTGACCGTGTTACGGCCCTAGATTATATACGGTCACTCAAAATAAACACCACTTTGCGTGAGCAAACACTTGCCTCAAGCGATCCAAAAGCCTTGGAGCGCTGGGCAATTAGCAATGGCGACTACGAGCAACGCTTGGTCGTTTTTGGCAGCGACCAAGCCATAAAACAGGCAGTTGAAGCATTCTCCACCAAACAGATTCAACAAGTAGATTTTGCTGACGTAAGTTTGCGCAACGGCTTAGCATCACTGCAAGCGATTTTGCCATTGGTTGCCTTTTTGTTGCTTGTCTTGTTCTTTTTGCTGCGAGAGCGACTACAACATCCTGACGAAATCCTGCTTGGCGTCTTTTTTGCAGTCTTTGGTATGTTTCTCTTCAACATTGGTATAGAGCTTGGCTTGTCTAAGCTAGGTAACCAAGTAGGTTCTGCATTGCCGGCGTCTTTTAAAAGAATTGACCTAAATGACCAACGACAAATCATTCCCAACTTTGACGAAAGTGTGGTTCTTACGGCAATTTCTGCCAACGGAGAAAAGACACGATTCTTTTACACTAATCTAAATGGTGCTTACGTTCAGGTTCCTTATGACCAAGCCAAAAATGATAGCGATCAAAGGCGCTACAACTTTGTTCCAAGCAAAGGGCCTATGTTTGGGGCGGAGGGGAATGCAGGTGGCATAATGCTTGTGCTGTTGTTTGCCTTTATTATGGGCTACGCGGCCACACTTGCCGAGCCGGCCCTCAACGCCTTGGGTTCAACCGTAGAAACTTTGACAGTCGGATCTTTCAAAAAAAACTTACTCATGCAGTCCGTGGCCATAGGGGTAGGTGTGGGCATTTTGGTGGGAGTGCTCAAAATCATCTATGATATACCTCTAATCTGGCTTATCGGGCCGCCGTATTTGCTGCTTTTGCTACTGAGCAAAGTTTCTACCGAAGAGTTTGTGAATATTGGCTGGGACAGCGCTGGTGTAACTACCGGCCCGATAACGGTACCACTTGTTTTGGCAATGGGGCTCGGTTTGAGCTCGCAAGTCGGTGCGGTGGAGGGCTTTGGCATCCTTGCTTGTGCCTCAGTTTTTCCCATATTGAGTGTTCTTTCTGTAGGCTTGATTGTAAACATTAAGAAGAAGCGCACACTCAAAGTTGCGGCATAGAGAAGGAAAAAAAATGCAAAATTTAAGCAAACAAACCAAAATACACCTTCTGGTCGACCGTATTTATTCAAAAGCTGCTCTGGATGCACTAGCTGAGTTAGGGATTTCTGACCTGCATGTAGAAAACGGTCGAAGTCTACAACTGCTGCAAGAAGCTGACAAACAGGTTGCTTTTACTAGCAAGGCTCAGTTAAACGAAGAACAAGTATTGATGTTCTCGTTTGTAAGCAATAGAAGCTGGGCAAAAAAAATAGTCCAACATTTGACCGAAAAACTAAGTCTCAATATTCCTGGCAAGGGAAGTATCTATGCCAAAGACATTGAGCTTGCACTGCATACTTCTTCGCTTGAAATCAACGAGCCCAAAAACCTGATAGAAAGCGAGCACTTGGTCTCAAGTGACCTAATTGGCATTGCCTGCGTCGTCCAGAAGGGCGAAGGCAATCATGTCGCTCAAATTGGTCTGAGTACAGGCACCGCAATGCCAGTAGTTTCTTATGGCATCGGAACAGGATTACGCAATCGCCTGGGTCTTTGGCGGATACTCATTCCAGCCGAAAAAGAAGTTTCTACGCTGGTTGTTAATCGAGACGAAGCCGATACCGTTATGGATATGATGATAGACGTTGGGCAGCTCGACCAACCCGGAAAAGGGTTTATCTTTCAGTTTCCAATCGAACTTGGCGTACTAAATACTAAATTTAGCGTTGGTGAGAGCAAGCAGGCGGCCAGCATTGAACAAATAATCTCAGCTATAGATACCATACAAGGTAGCACTGAATGGCGTAGAAAATCATTTAGTAAACACTCTGAGGGAGAAAAGCAGCGTCGCTATTTGACGGGCTTGGTTGACTTTTCTTTGATCTGCAACGAAGGTTTTGGCGAAACATTAACCCAGTGCGCCATGGAAGCCGGAGCGGCTGGGGCTACCATCCGACACTTAAAGTATATGTCTTTGCACGATAGAAAGTCATCTATTTCACCGGCGCGAGAGATTAGCGTAATGACTATTGGGCAGGCCCAGGTTGAGACTATCACTGAGGCCCTCAAATCCAATGGTCTATTGACCCCAGAGGTCTCCGGTGAGCTCCATATCAATCCAGTGCCAAAGGCCTGTACCTTTTTGGGCAAGTAGCCCAAAAAGGCTGTAGCAAACTAATGCTAGCGAAAAGTATAGGTGAAACGCATAGTCACGGATCGACTCGAAGAATTAGAAAACGAACTACTTCGCAGGCCAGTTAAGATCGCTTCGTCGGCTTCGTTAGAACCACTTGATTGCTGCCGTTCGACGCTGAGTGGTTTGCCGCCGCCAACACCAACGCTAATGATAAAGCTTACTGGTCGCCTTATGTCTCGATAGAAATCAGTTTGATTTTGAAAGAGCTGGGCTTCGTTGAGTAATTGCCAAATAGATATTCTTGCACTAGTCGGTACTGGCTTCTTGGCCAATGAAAAATCACCTTGCTCGTTTTCTTGGTAATACCAAGCCAGATCAGCAAACCGGCCTTCTTGTTTGCGTTTGTTCTCAATGCGAGTCCAAATATGGGCACCAATGCGCTCCGGCACTGGTAAGTATTCGGTGAGTTCAAATCGACCTATCACGCCCGCTTCAGCCCCACCAGTATCCAAGACCCACTCATTGCCCTTGTCGTTGCCCCGTGGATTAGCTGCTACGCGACTCGTTGTATCATTTCTTGGCTGTGGTACTGTACCTACTGGTCTACTTGCTTGAGTACTTTGGGTCCGGCGCGGCAAAGTTGTGCTGGTTTTACGTGTTTTGGCGACGGTAGTTGCCGGCACGGTTGCTAGTGTTGCCACCTGCGCCTCTTCTGGTTCTTGTGCAACTTGTGGCTCGGGGTTTGTTTGTTCAGGTTCGGGCTGTTCTTCTGCCGGCGCGGGAGCTTCTTCCACCTGGCGTTCTTGACTGTTGTCGATACCCTCAAGCCTGCCCAAGTTTATTTCTATTGCGCCAGCTTGGTCACTGACTTGCTCAAAGTGTAAGAGCCCCGCCATCCAGAGTACAAGCAAGGCCAGAGCGTAGATCCCAAAAGTCAAACCAAAGGAGACTATGTTGCGCTTTCTGGCATGACGTTCTCTGCCGGTCATGACTATTTGACCTCGCCACGGGTAAGCAAACTAACGCCTTGAATTTTGTTTTTGCGCATCACATCCAAGATAGAAACCATCAATTGGTAACTTGCGCCTTTGTCACCTTCTACCAGTGTTTTTAACGCGCTTAAGTCTTTATCGGCTATTTCTGCCTGTATTAAAGTGTCCAAGCCCACTAGGTTGGTTCTTACCTTGCCAAGGTAAATCTCGTCTTCCGAAACAGCAATTACGTGCAACTCGCTCAAAGCGACGTTGGTGGCAGTAGCAGACTTAGGTAGGTCAATATCAATACCTGGTGCGGTTTTGAATACCGAGGTAATCATAAAAAAGATTACCAACATCAAGACCACGTCCACCAAAGGGGTCATGTTGAGCAGAACATTAGGTTTGAGTCGTCGTTCTAGTCTCATGCTTAATGGACTCCCTTGCTGTCTTTGATCATCAAGATGAGCTGGTTAACTTGGTTTTCCATTTTAATAAGGATTAGGTTTACTTTGTTGACCAAAGCGTTATAGAACACCACCGCAGGTACGGCTACGACGATGCCGGCAACGGTAGTAATTAGTGCCTCTGATACGCCTTTTGCCAAAATAGAAGGATCACTAACACTTCCAAACTGCCCAAGTACGCCAAATGCCTGCATAATTCCTGTTACGGTGCCCAAAAGACCAAGCAGGGGGGCAATGTTGGATATAGTTCCAAGCATGGTCAAATTACGTTCCAAGTTGGGGACTTCTTGATTAGAAGTATCCTTTATTACATCTTTAAGGACTGATTCTGGGTGTTCGTGGTATTCAATACCAACTTTCATCAGAGCCGACATAGGCGAAACGTTGTTGTCGCAGATTGCTAAGGCCTCATCAAAATGCCTTTTTGCCAAAGCCATTTTTATGCGAGCAAACAGTTTGCTTTCATCGACGTTGATTTTGCGAAAGTACAACAACCGTTCTATGACGATGAAAATGGCCACAAAAGCCAAGACAATGATGACCCACAGCACCGGTCCACCTTTAACGAGAAAATCAAGCATGCGAGCCTCCACCTTTATATACTACAAGTCGCTTAGCCTCTATCTAAGAAGAAACCGTTGTTAGCTCAATAAGGTAACGCCGATTTCCAAAGAAATAAAGTTTATACAGCAATTGGTCCAATTCACAACTACAATCAGCTTAACGATTGCTAGCTCTTTTTGCCAGCCAGTGACACCAGCTCTCTATCAATGGACATTGCAGTCTTACTTGGATATCATACCACCAACAAACCAGTTAGCGCGAATTTTGGAAGGATTCCTATGAAGAGTATTAGCGAATTAGTCAAAGAAAGCATGCAGATCCGCCTGAGTGATCCAAATAGATCTACCGTATACAAAATGTTGGTAGGTGAGGCCAAGAAAAATGCCAAGGAACAAAACAGAGAAGCCACACAAGATGATCTCGTAGCTAGTGCCAAAAGACAAGTAAAAGAGACAGAAAACGCAATCGGTCTCATCAAAAAGGGCGGCGGAGATACCGGTAAGTACGAGGCGGAACTGCTGGTTTTGCGCGAGTTTTTGCCAACTTTACTTGACCAGCAGGCAAGCAAGGCTCACGTGGAACGGATTGTCGCTTTGTTGCCCGAAGACGAACGAAACAAAAAATCGATGGGCAAAATAATGGTCCAGCTTAGAACGATAGAAGGCTTGGATATGAAGCTGGCTCAAGAAATTCTAACGCAGTTATTGGCCTAGGTTTCTGCCGTAAGCAAGACAATTGCTTGATCCAGGCCAATGCCATCGTGCTGCGTGCGGCCTGCCAAATTTTTTAGATTGAGCGTTCCGTTTCGTTTCTCGCTTTCGCCAATAATTATGCCCCAAGGGATGCCTTTTTTTTCAGCATAGCCAAACTGGAGATTGAGTTTCTTGGCACTTGGGTAGACCTCGGTACTAAGTCCCTTTGATCGCAACGTTTCTGCCACCAAGTGGTAGTGGCTCAGTAGATTTTCGTCTTGGCAGAGCACTATGACGTCGGCTGCATATGCCTTGTTTTGCATGATATTTAGTTCTTCTAATGCAGCAATCAATCGGTCCAAACCGATGCTAGCTCCTACACCTGGCAATGGCTCGTTACTGTAGAGACTTGCAAGGTCGTTGTAACGTCCCCCAGAACAGACCGAGCCAATGCCCGGTAGCTCATCAAGAAAGGTTTCGTAGACAATGCCGGTGTAATAATCTAGTCCACGGGTTATGGACGCATCAAACACCAGCTTGTCAGCAATTCCCAGCTCATCAGCCATTTTTAGAATGCTCGTCATTCTTTGGCTTTCTGCTGACTCACCTCCGGATAGCTCTTGCAGATCTTGCAGGACTGCTAGGTTGTGCTGAGCAACAGTCTGTTCTTTTTGGGCAGCTGGCCCAGAAATGTAAGCAAGTATTTTTTGGGCGGCTTCCAAGCCAAGTAAGTCCGTCAACAGTTTTAAAGTTTCATCGCTACCAATTTTTCGCAGCTTATCTACCGTACGCAAAATTTCGGCACTGTGCTCGGAAATGCCCAAGTGGCTGAGGAATTTGTTAAAGATGCCACGGTGTGAAAGGTGAAAGTGAACCGCATTGATACCGAGGGCGGCAAAACAACGGTTCATCAACAAGAGAATTTCAAAATCAGCGCTTTCACTATCAAGACCGACAATGTCAAAGTCACATTGCATAAACTCGCGATAGCGACCTTTTTGCGTGTTTTCTCCACGCCAAACTTTGCCAAAGTGAAATCTTTTAAAAGGCAAGTAGAGTTCGTTTTTGTGCATGGCCATATACCGAGCAAAAGGAACCGTCAAATCAAAGCGAAGCGAAACATCTCGCGAGCCGTTGTCAATAAACCGATAAACCTGCTTGTCGGTCTCTCCGCCACCTTTGCCCAAAAGAACTTCGGTGTATTCTATGGCTGGGGTGTCAATGGGGACAAAGCCATACTGTTTGACGGTCTTTTGGAGTATGGACAATATTTGGTGGCGCGCAGCTTCTTGTTGCGGAAGAAAGTCTCTAAAGCCTTTTAGTATACGCGCTTCAATTGTTTTCTTTGTGCTCATAAGACTTTGTAACACAAAATACTCGCCAGTGGCGAGTCCAGGTTACCATGATTTTGCGCTGTGGCTCTGCGCTCATGACACAATCGCTTGCTCTGTGTTACAATCGCTCTACAGTACTTCATGAGAATGGGATGGAAAATAGATCAGTGCTCAGACGATATACCACTTCAAAAGCGGGCTTAGCTATCAAAACTGCAGACGTCTATCTTCAGTCAGAGCATAAACTCTCAATAAGCAGCATCGATCAAGACGCGTATAGAATAATTGTGCGTTTGCAGCGCGGCGGCTATGAAGCTTATTTGGTTGGCGGAGCGGTCAGAGACTTGGTAATTGGCATCATGCCAAAAGACTACGATATTGTGACTTCGGCCGAACCCGCCCAGATCAAGAGGCTTTTTCGCAACTCACGAATAATTGGCAAACGCTTTAGACTGGTTCATGTATTTTTTACTGACAACAAAATAATCGAAGTATCGACCTTTAGATCATCAGAGTCTGCCGGCTTTAATAATGTCTATGGCACTATCGAAGAAGACGTTTGGAGACGGGACTTTAGCATCAACGGTCTATTCTTTGATCCTGTCAAAGCGCAGTTGTTAGATTTTGTAAAAGGCTATCCGGACCTGATGGCGCGTCGACTTAAACCAATTATTGCACTAAAGCGTATTTTTGTAGAAGACCCGGTTAGAATGATACGGGCCGTCAAATACGCCGTCTCAACCGGCTGTAGTATGGGATTCTTCCTTAAGAACAAAATAAACCGCTCGCGACAGTTGTTGGCAGATATTTCACCGTCTCGCCTGAGCGAGGAAGCCTTTAAGATAGTGCAAGGCGGACGAAGCGCAGCAATTGTAACTATGCTTGAGAGCTTTGGCTTGTTTGAGTTTGTAATGCCACGCTTTTCACAACTAATCCAAACAAGGCAGGGGTTTAAGGCGCGGTTTTTTGCCAGTCTCGAAAGACTAGATACCGTCGTTAAGAGCTATCCCGAAACTCCACGGTTTATACTTTTTGCCTGGTTTTTGTCCGACTATATGTTTGCCTACAGTTCATTTTATGAGCAAAAGCGTTGGTCATTTGCTGAGGTATATCAAGAACTCAAAGATGTGCTCAAGCCAGTCACGCCACCCAATCTTGAAGTAGAAAGAGCTATGGTTTTTTTGATTAAGCACAAAAAACTTTATCTGGAACACGGATTCTTGCCTCTTAGTGTTGCCAAACCTTCCATGCACGGGGCTGATGATAGCTTGCCGGGTCTTTCCCAAAAAAGACGCGAAAGGGGCCACGCAAAGCCCGCTACGGCTGCTGTGCTCAATGCTGCAAGCACTGCTCAGGCACCCAGTCGTCTAGCCGGCGACACTTTGGCCAACGGCGAACAACAGAGCAAGCTCGCTGGATCTATACCGAAGAAGCGCCAGCGCGGTGGTCGCGGCGGCAGAAATCGCGCCAGACCCCAGACGCCCAAAACTGACTAACAAATGTCAAGTCGTGTGACTATCCAAGAATAAAAAAGCTGCCATGGAAGACCAGGCAGCTTTTATTTTTTGCGAGCTTCTTGCTTAGCCTTCTATTCGTTGAAGAATCTCGTTTACTTTCTCTTGATAGGAAGCATCGCTGCCTATCGTTGCAGTCAAGAACTGCTTAGATATTTCGAAACGATTGTCGGCAAACGCATTAACTCCCAAGGCATAGTTAGTCAAAGCTGCATCTGCGCCCTTGGCCAAGGCTTGAGTGTAAAATTGCTCAGCTGCTGCGTAACGAGCGGTGTCGTAGTTTATCAAACCCAAGTAGTAGTAGGGAATATGATTGTTGTCCTGCAGCGCCAGCGCCTTAGTAAAGGAGCTTTCTGCTTCTTTTGCTTTACCAGCAGAATAGAACTCGATACCCTCCAAGACCAATTCTCGGAAAGTTTTGAGCTCCTTTAGATAGCTAACATAGGATTCAGAAAGAACTTCTGGTTTTTCCCAAGCAAATGCTTTGCTTATTACTAATGTTGAGTTTTCGGCTAAACTTGCCTCGGCTGACAAACCAGATAGGGCATCCCACAATACGCGATTGTGTGCCTTGTTTGTGCTGTTAGCTAGGTAATTTACCAGTCCCCATGCTTGAGGATAAAAAACTTGAATGCTGCTACGAGCTTCATCCACACCTAAGGTAAGAAGTTTGTCGAGCGGCAATGCTTCAGCAACTCGGCTTCCGTAACTAAGTTCTTTGATGGTCTCGAGCCATGCCAAGTTTTCCAACTTGCTTGCATTTTTGGTGGCAATGTCATAGCTAATGCTTTCAAAATAAACGGCAAAGCCCTCTCGTACCCACAAAGGTGGATTGGGTACAAAGGCCCGCAAAAATTGAACAAAGGATTGATGGGTAACCGAAGGTTTATCTAAACCGGCGCTTGCGTCAACAAAGCCGACCAACTCACTTCTATTGCGATCGCTGTAGTGCAAATACACAAATTCGTCGCGAGTTTCGTTGATAAGTTTCTTTAAAAACGCATCGTATTTCTCTTTCTCAGAGAAGATCCTAACCTTTAGCTTGATTTTAGCATTTACTAGATCAAATCTAAAGTATTGGTTGAATATTCCCAAGTACGCCTCGAGTCTCTCGGCAGTTTCTTGGGCTTGTTCGGCGCTTATCACAGAACGCACCGAGTAATGTTCACTTTCATAGGAGAAACTGTCTTGAGCCGAAGCCGCGGCCGCAAACAGTAAACCTATGGCGATGGATAAAAACAAAATCTTTTTCATCCCTTACCTCCAAAGTCTATGATAATAAAGGCTTAGCTTACATGTCAAATTTGACGATAGCAATATGGGCGAAATTTGTCCGAATTCCGCAGGTATTGGCACCTTTTTGTCAAACTATCTGCGGAGCGGTCTAAGCTCTCGCAAAGTTAGGTCAATTTCTTTAATAAATGCACCAGTTTGCTTTTTTAGTTGGTTGCCCAGTTGTATACGAAGCGTTTCGGTTAATTGCGGACTTGGGAAGAATCCGTCACCAAGCCATATGGTTAACTTAATGCTGTAGCCTTCTTCAAACTCGGGCCTAAAATAACCAAGTTTTGAGCCAGGAGTGGTTGCGTCCAGCGTTGTTCTAATTGCTTGCTTGAGCAAGTGTTCGGGGATTTCTAGTGCCTCTCCTGATGAAAACTCAGGTCTAACCAAGGTTTTTTCGTATATTTTTTCTCGTTGCAAAAGTCTATTTTGTGACCATAGTTTGATTTCGTCGGTAACAATGTGAGCTGCAGTACGGCGTACTTCGCGGGCCGGAACCGGGATAACGTGCCTACCGTACAACTTGCGATTATCTAAGGCAGTCTGGATTTCATCAGCACTTGCAAAGTCGCTAATAGAAAGCAGCTTGACCGGTTCCGGTAAGCCCAAGGACTGGCAAATTTTTAAAATCATTCGGTCAGAAGTTCCCAGTATCAACAGCCGCTTGCAGCGATTTCTCTCCAGCGCTTGGGCTACTTCGTGGCGATGCACGTTATCCGCGAAGATGGCCACTTTGACAGCAGCAAGGTAAGCGCTCTCTCGCTTTGCGGAGTGACCGGCTAGGATTCGTTTATCTTTGATGAGAATACCGTCATCTATGATAAAGCGAATTTTAAGTCGATCGGCGATGATGCGAGCCCTAAAGCTTTTGCCCGTTCCTGACGAACCAACCAGGGCGTAGACTTGGACTTGTCCCTTTAGTCTGCCTAGAAAACGTTCTATTTTTTTTATCAGCTTTGTCCACATGGCAAGTCCTTACCTTTGATTCTCGCCCAAATAGTGCCTAAGCTCAAGCTCAGCTTGCCTTGACAAAACAACGTGCTTAGCGGAAATACTGTCAGCCATGGACTTGCCCCAAGCTAAGCTAGACTTGATCCTCAGACGCATTTTATTTTCTCTTTGCTTAATTGGCTTAGTGCTGTGTCTAGTATTTGGCTATCTTCTTGGATTTGATGATCAGCTCAAACGATGGCAGGGTTACTACACCTTGGCTATAAGTTCGGAGGTGCCTGTCTCCGAGATACACGAACGACTTGAACAAGTGGGCCTAAAAAACAGCATAACTCGAAACAATGTTACCATTCCTTTAACGGCCTATGAAGGCCTGCAGCGACGAAAGCTATCGTCGTTTCCATGGCAGACCCTTGATGATCCACGAAAAACGTCCTGGATTGAAGGACTTCCCCAACTGTTTCAGGACCAAGACGGAAACTGGGAACTAATTTACTTGCGGGCCGATGAGAGTATTAGCTCCATCATGGTAAAACTGCAGTCCGCCTTTGATAGTATGCCAGTCCCGGCAAGTGGCAGAAAGTGGACCTTGCTTGAGTGGCGACCAATTGAACGAATTATTGTAGTCATTGTTTGTTTGCTGGTAGTAATTTCGCTTGTCTGGGCTTCTCCGGGCAAAAGACTGCTGCTGGGATTTTCTGCATTGCTTTGGTTACCCTTTGCTCAGGCTACCGGCCCGGTCTTGTTTCCCCTGCAGACGGCGGTCTTTTTCTTGTATGCGACCATTCTTGAGAGCTTGGTGCCTGCGCTGCGCCGTTTTGTCCACGAGACCAGCAAAGCCGCCTTCTTTTGGGACAGTCTATCCAACAAGCCAGCAGTTTTGAACTCGCTGCGCAACTTGATGGTCTACATTGACAAGAAGCTTATCTTGGTTCGACTGTTTTTGTTTGCTTTTAGCATATCTGTTTTTTTGGCATGCGCGATAGCGCTTGGGGCTAGTGGTTTGGTGGCCGGGCAAGTATTGGTGGTTTTCTTTTCTTGGCCGGCATTGTTGATAGTCTATGCCCGAGTTTTGCAACAGCGCCAACGCAGAGCCGAGCACCGCTTGTTTACTCCCATTCCAATAATTTCACGGTCAAATGTTTTGTACAGCCGGCTGCGCGTGATGATACCTTTTATCTTTACTATTTTGCTTGCGCAAGGTTTGTACTTTCTTGTTTTTCCTGGCAGTAGCTTTGAGGGTAAGGTGCCAGCTCTGGAAGAAAATGGCGATAGCATTACTTGGCAAAACATCCAAGCACAGTTGAAGGACGGGGTTTTGCCAAACAGTAGTCAGAGCCACATGCCGGATCTGGCGGATTTCCTCTTACATGCCGCTTGGCAGGAAGTTTTTCCCTTTAAAAGGAATATGGACTATCGCGCCTTTGCACAGCTAAGCCTTCCTGCAAGCTACGGCGTTAGGCAAGTACAGCAAGGAACCGCAACAAATGCATTTGATCCAAGCACACAGATTAAACTTGATCAAGACTGGCTCAACAAAACTATGGCACAGATTCCGCGGGACTCAATTGAAAGTTTAATTGCTACAAATGCAAAGCTAAGTAGGCTTGTGTCAGTATCCGTTGGCAAGGTATACTCTTCTTTGGCATGGACTTTAGTAAGTAATGGTCTATTGGCGGCGCTGTTCCTAGCCATCTGGTGCTTTGGGAAGAACGCATCCATCCAGCAAATTTATGGTACCCGGCCCAAGCGTGTATCGCTTATTGGCAGGAAGATGGCGGCATAATGAGGCACAAGACTTTTTTTTGGGGCGGGGTTGTGCCTCGCAACAACAAGCAGAAGACTATTAACCTTTCCTCTCGCAATGCTGAAATACCAAGAACGGTCTTCATCCCGTTTCAGGGAAATGGTCAGGATCAGGCGCTTGCCTTGGTTAAAGTCGGTGACAAAGTAAAAGAGGGGCAGGCTATTGCCTCCAATGGCGCAAAACCACCCGTATTGGTACATGCCTCAATTCCTGGTGTCGTAAAAGATATTCGCCAAGCAAAACTATTTGATGGCACAGTGAGTTGGGGAGTTGAGCTTGAGTTTGAGGGTGATTTTACCCTGACTGGGACATCTGTCTCGACTAGGGATTGGCATTCAACAAACCCGGAGCGCTTAATTGATATAATTAGAGAAATGGGCGTCATAGGGATGGGCGGTGAAGGTGTGCCAACCTATGAAAAATTATTAAAGGCAACAGCCAAAAAGACGGGCAGGCTTATTGTTAACGCCATGGAATCTGAGCCTTACCGAACATCAGATGCCCGTATTCTCGCCGAAAAACCACAAGAAATATTGCAAGGTATAGAGATACTCGCCAAGATTTTGGGGTTTCCTGCAATTAAAGTTGCCATAAACGAGAGTTTTCTTGACAGCACTAAGGGATTTCGCGATCTTTTTCATCGACGCCAAGACATTCAGATTCACTACTTGCACGATACCTACCCGCAGGGCGACGAGAGACTGTTGATTCAATCTCTTTTTGCCAGAGATCTGCCGACTGACGATAACGTTATTAATCACAATTTTGTAATCTTTAATGTTTCAACCGTCTTTGCTATTTATGAGGCGGTCGTGCTTTCTCGTCCTTTGATAGATCGATTGGTTACCATTACCGGCTCGGCGATTCAAACGCCTAGCAACCTCAAGGTGAGAATTGGCACACCGCTCTCCGCAATATTAGAAGACTGTGGTGGACTTAAGTTTGTTCCTGACAGAATCGTAGTCGGTGGTTTGATGAGAGGGACCAGTACACGGGATCTCGATTTGCCTATAACTGCGGAAATTGGTTTTGTGATGGCTATGGCCAAAGAAGAGATTCACGACGCTCCGGTGAGTGATTGTACTCGCTGCGGCAAGTGCGTTAGGTCTTGTCCAGTTGGTCTGGAACCAATTAGGTTGTTAAGACTTGCACAGCATGGTCAGTTGGAGCAGGCCCGCAAAGAAGGTTTGATGGAGTGTTCGGCTTGTGGGATTTGTTCTTATGTTTGTCCAGCGCATATCCCACTTGGCAATGTAATCATGCGAAGTAAAGCCAATGCATTGGAAAAGGGTGAACCAGTTGAGCTCAAATAACACTATTCTCAGAGTTTCAGTTCCTCCTCAGTATTTTTCCGATGATAATGTGCGTAAGCTCAATTGGTCGATAAGTTTCGCTTTTATGATTCCGCTTGGCTGGGGAGTTTTTGTATTTGGCATGTCGGCTGCTCTAGTTATTGCAGTTTGCGTTGCTGGGGCGCTGCTTACCGAGCTTTTTTGTTCGCGCATGTTCAGAAAAGCCAGTATTGGTGATGGTCAAGCCTTTCAGATTGGTCTGCTTTTGGCGATTTTGATGCCTCCTGGCGTCGCCTTACATGTACCTTTAATTGCCGCAATTGCAGCGGTCGCTAGTAAATGGGTTTTTGGCGGTACGGCTAGTGGGCTTTTTAATCCTGTTTGCTTTGCTTGGGGTATAGTTTTTTTGGCATGGCCTGACTTAATGACCGCTTTTGTTAATCCTTTTGACCACAGTCTTGTGCAAGATAGCTTTACCCTAACAAGGCAGTATTTGGTCTCAGGAAATGTAGTTCTGGCAAATCCGATGGATATGATACAAGGAATAAGCACCGCCTTGCCGAGCGCACTGGATCTGCAGGTTTCGTCAGCACTCAACAGCGGGGTATTTCAGACTTTTGCTACCGTTCTGCCGCCTGGTTATGTTGATCCGATTGTGGGTTTTGGTGTGCAAACTGTAGGCGGCGCATCTGGCCTAATCTTGATGCTTGTATCGATTTGGTTGATGTATAGAGAGCTTTCTGGCTGGCAAGCCCCGCTCGGCATGTTTTTTTCTGCCTTTTTGATCATCTATTTGTTTGGTGGTTTGCCATTTGGTATGGGTTTTGCCCGCGGTGATGTGCTTTTCTTTGTTTTTAAAAGCACCTTTCTAACGGTTATGTTTTTGCTGGCAGGAGTATACGGACTCGCACCATTTAACGCTCGAGGGCAGTTGGTTTTTGGTCTGCTTACAGGTACCATAAGTGCAATCTTACTTATTTTTGGTCTCAATATGTTTGCACCACTTGGAGCCTTTTTTGTTAGTGGTTTGACCGTTTGGGTAATTGAACGCACGTTTAGGAATCGATCTCGGTTTGCCACCAAGTTAGTGAACCAATGAGTCAAAGGAGGCCGAATGAAAACTGATTCATCACATCTCTTGTCTGAGGAAGTTCGACCGCTTTCTTTACGCAATCTTTTGCTTTTTTTACCGTTTGCGGTTGGTATGGCCAATCGTTTTGACCTTGCTTTGCTATTTAGCGCCTGTCTTGCCCTAATTTTGGTGGTCGTTACCATATTGCTGTCGGTAATTAAGGACGGTGTCAGGACTGAACTGGCCATGTTTTTCTCAGCAATTTTGGCGACCGGTTTTTTAATTATAGCCGAAACACTGTTCCCCGTCTTGTCTTTGCAGGTTGGTCTCTATTTAGGCGTGCTGTCGGTTAGTCCATATTTACTTTTGCCACTTGTAGAAAATCAAGCTGCACCCTTGGGTGAACAATTGAAAATTGCCTTGGTGCGCTGGGCTCAATCAGTAGCTTTTTTGTTGCCACTTGCCTTGCTAAGAGAGTTAATAGGTAGTGGATCAATCAGTTTAGGCTTTGATGCAGCAAGTACGTTTAAGCTGCTGATTCCTGGCTATTCAGATCAACCATTTGCCGTTATTGCTTTGGCTCCTGGGGGATTTTTTCTCATGGGTTTAGTGGTGGTTGTTGTCCGAGCGCGCAATCAATCCAAGAACGCGCAGCTCGCCCCAGAATCTGCTATCGATAAGGATGGAACTGCATGAGCATTCTCTTGTTGTTTGAATTTATGCTCATCCAGAACATGGCCTTAGCTTATGGTTTTTCGAGCGCATCAGTAGTCGCTGCCGGTGAACACTATCGTTTTTCATTGCGCTTGTTTGCTGTAACGGCGCTTGGCCTTTTGTTGATAAGCCTTGCAATCTATTTGTTACAGTTCTTACTTGTAGACCTTACCGGTTGGGCATTTTTGCGGATCCCGGTGATTGCAATTTCATTGGTGTTATTTTTGTGGTTGCTTGGCCGTTTTCCTTCTTTGCTCAAAGGCGTTGTACCAGGAATGGATGTTGGTGACTTTTCTTTGCTTAACTACAATAGTCTATTGATGGGCATGTCGTTTCTTTTTTCTGTCAATCACTTGGATTTTGGCTCGGCCTTTTTTGGCATTGTTGGTGGAATAATTGGGTACGGACTTGCTTTGTATTTTCATGATCTTGTCTTAAGAAAAATAGAGTTTGAGTGGTTACCACCAGTTTTGCGCGGGCATCCTATGGCACTTTTTTCTATGGGGCTTGTTAGCTTAGTTATACTTTTTATTGGAAAACTGCTTATGCCCGGACTCGAAGCCTTGGCAAAGGTTTAGAGGATTAGAGACTATGTTGCCAGCTGAGAAGTCGACACGCTTGCCAATGCAGGTGGTTTTTGGAACCATAAATTCTTTTCCAGTTGGCAAATCAAACGACGAGCTCGAGCGCGTCTATCTCCATGCCTACCGAACCATCCTCAAGCTATTTTATCGTTTCCCCAAAATCAATTTTACCTTGCATTTTAGTGGCATGATTCTAGATTGGCTTGAGCAGCATCATGGGGAGTTTACTTCGGCACTCACCGAAATGATCAAACAGAAGCATGTTGAGCTCTTGTTGGCAGGGCATTTTGACCCCATCCTTTCACTAATTCCCCGCCCCGATAGAATAGGGCAGCTGGAATATATGAGCACTCGTTTGCGAAAGTTGTTTGGACAGCGCATAAGGGGCGCTTGGTTGACCGAGCAATTCTGGCAACAGGATATGGTTTCTAGCTTTAGTTCAGCAGGTATCGCCTATACTTTTTTGGACGACTATCATTTTGACCAAATTTGCCCAGAACCTAACAAGCTTCATCAGCCTTGTATCACTGAGGATCAAAACAAAACGTTGTTTGTATTTCCCGTTTCTCATCAATGGTCGAGTGAGTTTTGGCAAACAGAAACCGAAGTCTTGTTGCTGAGGCTTAAAAAACTTGCCATCGACAACCCTGGCAAGGTGCTGAGCATTTTTATCGATGCCCAAAAGGGGCTTGGCTCTTCCGAAAAAAGAGATGATAGGCTAATCAAGTTAGAAGCCTTTTTGGATGGGGTACAAGAACTGCAAGATCAAGATCTCATTAAGTCGGTTTTGCCGCAGAATTTTGTAAAAGTTGAGGCCGACTGGCCATTGCACTATTTCTCGTGCACTAACTGGCAGGAGATGCAGAACTTCACTCGTTTGGAGAAAGTAAAAGGCCAGTTTTCAGGAAGCATCAGAGATCATTTGATGCATTTCCCTGAAGCCAAGCAACTCTATTGCAAGATGCAATATGTGCATAGCTTGGTAAACCAAGTACGGGGCGACAAGTACCGCAAACAAGCGGCGCGCGAGGAATTGTGGCGCGGTCAATATAATGCCCCCTATTGGAAGGGCTCAAGCAATGGCCCAATCTACAATCGTTTACGCAAAACCAATTATTCGTCCTTGATTAAGGCCGAAAAACACACCCGAGAAAAGGGCATATTTGTTCCAGCGCTTTTTGCCACTGATTTTGACTACGATGGACTGCCCGAGGTTCTTTATCAAGGAAATGAAATCAATGCCTACTTGCATCAACGCGGTGGCAACCTGTTTGAGCTGGACTACTTGCAATCTAATTTTAATTATCTCGACACCTATGCAGACCAAGTTAAACAAAAAAACGGATCTGCGGGAACGGCATTGGCTGCGCAGCCACTCAGATCATTTACTGATTGTTTTGCTCCACCTGGTAGTGAGCTTCAATCCGTAATTTTTGCAGATGTTCAAAGCAAGATCAAGAGTTTGGGCGCAGAACTCTATCGGATTGATGAGCTTCGCAAAGAGAGCTTTTCGGTCAGATTTGTTGCAGATTATAATTTGCTGCAATTTGGTAAATCTTTTGCAATTAGTATTCGCAAGACCTATACCTTTAACAAAGCGCAGGTATTCGTTGGCTATCAGATTACTAATCATTCCAGCGGTTTACTCAAGACAGTTTTTTGCCCGTCTATGTTTCTGGGCTTTAAGAGCGACGAACCCTCAGTTTTGCACATTTATCGAAAAGAGGGCAGAGGCAAGACAGAAGAGCGCCTTAAAAAAGATGAGCAGCTAAGTGAGAGCCAAGAAATCTATTTTGAGGACTTTAATAATAGAGTGGTAGTGCACTGCCTAGTTAGTCAAAGTGCATGTTGGTGGCAACATACCATTTACGGTTTTGTGGACCCAACGGCAAATCATTACCAAGCCAATCAGTTTTCTCCACGTTGGTTGATTGAGCTGGAACCCGGCTTTAGCTTTGACGTTGATATCAGTCTATCGTTTACCCGTTTAAGAACTACTTCGTCTAGCTGAGGTCAATAAATATTGCTTTCTGAAAGACTGCTGTTGATCCAAGGATCTACTAAATCTTCCAGTTGGTCTTGAGCGATCAAAAACTCAGGGATGGCTTCTTTGTACTTACCATCAAGATACAGGGCTTGTCCGAGATAAAAACGTCCTTTGGCAATCGCTGGTGCTGACAAAGGTAGGGTTAGCAAGCTCTTGAGCATCTTAATCGACTCTTTGAAATCGCCTCGAGTAAAATGCTTTTCTAGAATTTCTAACAATAGCCTAGACTCGCCGCTGACTGGCATAGCAAATCTGCCATCCAAGACCAATTTGTCGGATGGAAGCAACTCTGCTGTTCGCGCAGCGCCTCTACCCTCTATGAGGTTAATCTGAAGTGCCTTTATTCTTGCCATAAGCGCTGGCGTAAGCTCAACTTTGTTGCGTGCAAAATTCTCTTGCAGTCCGCTGATTTCTGGAGAAATTTCTTGCAGAGAGAGAATCGGCAATGGCACAAGTCGGTTTCTAATCTTGCCCTCCACTTTGGCTAACACAAAGGTCTCTAAGACAAGAGGAATCTCCACTGGTTTATCTAGGCTTGATTGACCTACAACTAAACTGATGACACCTCTTTGCCAAGCTTCGGTGTCGACAGCTGCATAGTAGTAGGCAACGCCTGGTACGGCAGTGTCTAGAATAACTATAGTTCGACCACTTGTAGAATTTATCTGAATAGCCTTGGCTAGATCATCTCGGCCTTGGATAGGACTCGTGCTTCTAAAGGCCGTGACCGTGCGTGTGTTGATGGAACTGTTAAAAGCAAGATTAATGGTTTGACCCTGGACCTGCGCATTGATAGACGTTATTTCTGTAAACTGTGCTTGTTGGTCATCTGCAACGGTTACAGCCACCGGATTGAGTGTCTTGTTTCTAAAGGGGATAAAGACTTCTATGGCTTGTTTTTCACGACTTAAGGCCAACACTGCATAAAAGTAGTTGCCACTGGCTGGCGGCAGGTCGGTAAAAAATTGCTCGCCAGAAGGTACTTCGCCGGCTATCGTAGCCGCAGCAAGACTTTGATTGGTAATTTCGGCATCATGGCGGTAGATGCGGTAGCTTCCGTCAAAATTTGGAATATCTTCCCACGTAATTCTAACTTGAGAGTCTTTGGTGGCTATTCTAATCCGGTTTACAAAGGGCGCAAAAACGGTCTGAGCATTCTGATCTGTTGCCAAGTCGAGCTCACCAAGTACACTTTGCGCGTAGCCGTGGTGGGGAAAAACCACAAGCACGCAGCACCAGGCTGCTATCATCAGCAGCAAGGGATTGAAAAGGGTTTGAACCTGGCGCCTAAAGCTTTTGTGCATAGTAAATTCTCCGCTCTCAGTATCGGCGTTTGGACAAGACTACTCAAGGATAGCGCTTGCCCCCTGCTTTATAGACCAGTATACTACAGGCTTACAATGCTTTCAAAAGCCCTGGAGGAAGAATGCTCGAAGAACTCTTGCAACCAATAAGCGAAATTAAGAGCGCCATCAATGACACTTGGGGGCATCTTTGACCCAGATCGATTAAAGCAACGGATTGAGTCGCTTGAGTCTTCTTCAGGAGAAGAAGGTTTTTGGAATGACCGCGAAAAAGCCGAAAAAATGCTCGGGGAAGCCAAGCGTCTAAAAAACAAACTAGAACCTTGGCAGTCGCTGGTTGACGATGTCCGCGACTTAGAAGAACTGTGGCTGATGGCCAAAGAAGAAAAAGCAGAAGAACATGAAGCTGAGATCCGCCACGAGCTTGAGAGTTTGAACACACGCTACGAAAAGCTTCGAATCTTGGAATTTTTGTCCGAACCAAACGACGAGATGAGTGCTTTTTTGACCATACACTCAGGCGCGGGCGGTACCGAGTCCAATGATTGGGCCAGCATGCTCTATAGAATGTACACTCGCTGGCTAGATCGACACGAGTTTAGTTACGAAATTATTGACTTGCAAGAAGCCGAAGGCGGTATCAAGAGTATTACTTTGGAAGTTAACGGCGATTACGCCTATGGCTACTTAAAGGCCGAAACTGGTGTTCACCGCTTGGTTAGAATTTCTCCCTTTGATTCGGCGGGGCGCAGGCACACCTCGTTTTCTAGCGTTTATGCCTTGCCACAACTTGACGACACGATTACGATCGATATTAGGCCGGAGCATGTGCGCATTGACACGTTTAGAGCGGGTGGTGCGGGTGGACAGCACATCAACAAAACTGACAGTGCCGTTAGAATTACGCACTTAGAAAGCGGCATAGTGGTGCAGTGTCAAAACGATCGCAGTCAACACAAAAACAAAGATGCAGCTTACAAAATGCTGCGCTCACGACTATTTGACTACTACAAAAACGAACAAGAAAAAGAACGAGAGAAGACCGCAGTAGAGAAAAAGGACATCTCATGGGGTAGCCAAATCAGGTCTTACGTATTTCAGCCCTATACCTTAGTTAAAGACAATCGCACCAAAGTTGAATCAGGAAATATTCAAGCAGTTATGGATGGGGATATCGATCGCTTTATTGAAGCCTGGCTCAAAGACTCATGGATGGCCAAACACCAGCAATAGCTAAGAAGCTCTTCCAGAAAGAGACTTTGAGCAGTATAGTAGGAAATGTGGCACAGATACTAATAGTAGATGACCTAAAATTTATGCGCGACCTACTCAAGGATATAGTCACCGATCAGGGCCATATGGTAATTGGTGAGGCAAGTAATGGTAGAGAAGGCATTCTTAAATTTGCAGAGCTTGAGCCTGACATCGTTCTTCTTGATATTAACATGCCCGAAATGGACGGCATCGCAGCACTCAAAAAAATTCGTAGTCTTAACCCCAATGCCTTGGTCATTATGTGTTCGGCACTGTCAGAGCAAGCAATGATCTTTAAAGCAATCAGTGCTGGCGCCAGAGACTACATAATCAAGCCGTTTCGGGAGGAGCGTATTTACCACGCCTTGCAAAAGGCAAGCCTCGTACATACCAACACTGTTAGATGAGATCGTCCAACGCCTACGTGTTTGTTCTGACGGTTTTGCTTGCACTACCAACGGCGTTAGTTGCACAAACTACCACAACAAGCCTGCTGGGCTCCACCAGCACTAGCACGACAGTGTTTGGAGCAATTACCAGCACAACGCTGCAAACTATCACCACGACCACAGTCGGAAAAGTAGCTATTGGCTTTGCTCGACTGGGGACCAAGAGTAAACTGGCAGAGCAACAAATGTTAGCGATTACTTTGCCGCTGTCTTGGGCGCAAATCTACTCATCCGACAAAAGTCGCTTGGTAAGACCAGAAGAACAAAAGGAAGAATTGCTCAAAAGCCTTAGGAGCAAAATCATCATAGCAGAGACAGCGCTTTCTAATGAGCTGCGTAGTCGCGACGACAAATGGTTTACCTCAACTTTGGATGCAAGTGGCATAGACAAGCATCAAACGGCAAGAGAACTTGCCTTAAAAAATATTGCTCTGGCTAAAGCGGAGTATGAACAAGGTAAGAATCTCGATTTATCTGAAGTCAATTACTACCAACTGCAGGTCCTTAGTGCTTCCGACGAGGGTTTGCATGCTGCAGTAGACGATGATAACAGCCCAGAAGGCATTAGTCGGCGAGCAAAACTAAAAATGCTAGTATGGGGCAACTTGGTTGACCTCGGTGGTTATCTTTTTTTGGAACTACATCTGTTTCATGCCGGACTAGGGCGTGAAATTTGGCGTCAAGACCTTGCCTTGCTTGGAGAAAACAGCAACCTGTGGGCTCAAAAAACGGCTCTCGAAATGGCAGATGCACTACTTGCCTATCATGGTGCAAGCGTAGAGTTAAATCCAAGCCCAGAAGATGCGCGACTTACGCTTACGCATCGAGAATCGGGTCTGCAAAGATTCGGCCAAGGAAAAACCATGTGGCACTATCTTGCGCCCGGAAGCTACTCAGTTCGCATGACAAGAGCCGGAAAGCTCGACAGAACCATTGATCTGAGCGTTGCCGAAGGACAGACGGTAACACTCGTTCCTGAGATGCTTGATCGGCTTGGCTCTACGATGCGCATACAAACCTCACCGCCAAATGCTTCAATCTATGATGGAGCGTCATTTGTTGGTTTTAGCCCGATGGACTATGATTTACAGAACTCGGGCAATGTGATTAGTGTTCGCCTAGATGGTTACGAGCCTTTGTACATTACCAAAGAAGAGTTGACCGCACGCCTTGAGCAAAATGCACCTGGTTTGCCTGTTTCGCCGATTGTCTTGCATCGGAAGGTATTTGATTGGAATGACGAAGTGCAGATTAGGCGGGATCAGCTCTACGACTCACTCGGACTATCCTTTTTAAGTTTTATTCCAGCCTTTGTTTTTAACAATTTGTACCTCAACGTAAGAAGCACTCTGCAATCACAGTCCGACCTAAGCGCCAACCCAAGCTTGGTGGCAGATGGAAATTTTTATTTGTCTTTGTACCCAGCCTTCTACTTCTTGGGTTTTACTATATTGGGTGATGCCCTACTGATAAGGCTACCAAACTATTTAAATGCGGTTGAGTCCGCCAGCGGAAGGTAAAATGTTTAAATCAGGAAAATCAGTAAAGTCTGGTAAAAAGTTCTCCGAGCGAATCATGCAACTGTTTGGAATGGGCATAGAGAATGAGAGCTTTTATGACAACATGGAAGATGTGTTTATAGAGGCTGACATGGGGGCTCGATTTTCATTGGAGATTATCGAAGAAGTTAAACGTAAGGCCAAAGAAAACCGGCTCAAGAGTAAAGAGGATCTCCTTGCTTTGATTGTACAAGTGATTTCTGCTGCACTATTGAGCGCGCGTCTAGAGCCAAATGACAGCGGCCTCAATTGTTTTTTGTTTCTCGGGGTAAACGGGGTTGGCAAAACTACCAGCATAGCCAAGTACGCGCATTGGTTAAAATCGCGAGGTTGGGGTGACAAAACTGTTTTGGCTGCCGGTGATACCTTTAGGGCAGCCGCAAGCGAGCAACTGGTATTGCACGGCACTAGGCTGGGTATTAGGACCGTTAGCCAAGGAAGTGGAGCTGACCCGGCCGCAGTTATTTTTGACGCACTTGAGAGTGCTCTTGCACGTCAAGACAAAGTTGTTTTGGCAGACACTGCGGGTAGACTTCACAACAAGGTGCACTTAGTTAAAGAGTTGGAAAAAATAGACAAGATTGTTCGTGCCAAAATTGGACCACAAGGAAACTACAAAAAAATTCTAGTGATCGATGCAACCACCGGGCAAAACGGCCTTCAACAGGCCCAGGTCTTCCATGAAGCGGTTGGCGTAGATGGCGTTATCCTGACTAAGTTTGACTCGACCGCCAAAGGTGGTATCGTGCTTTCCATTTGTCGTAACGTTGGCCTTCCGATTATGTTTTTGGGCCACGGCGAGACTTACGCTGATCTAAGTCCTTTTGATGCAGACGAATTTGCTCGCAATTTGATCGATCGAGAGCTCTCATAACGGTGATTAAAAAATTTTTTGGCGGATTAGTATTGTTTTTGGTCTTACTCAGCTCGCATCTGTGGAGCCAAGAACTTGAGACTACGCCAGTCGTCAGTTTTGCTGAACAAGACTGGTCGGCCCGTTCGTTAACTGCACTTAAGCTTTTTGAATCAAACGAAGTAGGGCTCAATGCAACACTCTTTGCCACACTTTCCGAGCAAGAAATAAAGCGGCGTTTTTCCAATTGGAAACAAGTTATCGATTGGTCAGTTGGTAAAGCAAGTGAAGGTAGCGCAGAGGCCTACTTAAAGGATTTGATAAAAATCCTAAACTATGCCTGCTCAACTAACGCACAAAGCAACAAAATTGACTCTGGCATGCTGTCTTTGGTTCTGCAGTATCAAACAGCAAGTCATAGGGCCGAAGCTCACTGGCTTTTTGACATGGCACAAGCAGACCGTAGACCACTCTGGTTTGTGCGTAGACTATTTGACAAAGCTTCTAATTTGCGGGCAGAACAGCGCTTTCTTGAGGGATTGCCAAGTTTTAAGACCCTATACAATGAAAAGGGACAATTGATTGACGAGCAGGTTTACGAGGCCGGTGTATTTCTAGAACGAAAAGTGTTTACTTATAGAAACCAAAAACTTAGCTCAATAAAAATTCTCAACATAGAAGGCACGCACGTCGCGCTGCAGACAATTAGTTATGGCGTTGATGGCAAGTTGCGTTCTAGTACTGTAAAGCATGCTGATGGAAGCAGCGAGCTCATTCAGTATCGATTTGGAAGTTCTGGACTAGATCAAGTCTTTAGTCTGAGTGAACTTGATGGCATTCGCTGGTTCTATGATCTTAGCAATCGCCTCAGCTCGCAAGAAAACTGGGACGGCGACCGTTTGACTGAGAAATTGACCATTACCTATCAGTCTCCTGATAGTGTCAACATGGCGAGTCGTCAAACTGAGTTTCCTCTAAGTTTAAGTCGCAAGCTTGAGCTTTTTGATGAAAAAGGACGCTTGTCACAAGAAGAGCGCTCAATTGAGGGCGTATTGAGCGAACGAGTCAGTTACGTTTACGACGAGAACGACAATCTTTTGATTAAGACACGCTTATTTGAAGGTGTCATTGAGGAGTGGTCGCGGGAGTACTTGGACAAAGTAGTCAATATAGAACGGTATGCAAAAAACGGCGTTCCTGTTAAAGTAAGTCGTTATCAAGCGGACAATAGAATCGAAGAAATATACCTTAATGGGCTGTTGCGCTTGATGGTATATTTTGAAAAAGACATCAAAGTAAAAGTGGAGGAAGTCCGTGACGGGAAAGTTTTTGCCACCAGCCAAATCAACAAACCCTAAGAATCACCACCGTTTTTACCCTCAATGGATACTCTTTGTTGCTTTGCGCTACATGCGGACACGACGACAAAACAAAGGTAACACCGCCACGGTTCTGTCGATAGTTGGTCTGAGTCTTGGCACCGCGGTTTTGATCACCGTAATATCTATCATGAACGCCTTTCAGATGCCTACTATTGAAAAGATACTGGCATTCAATTCATTTCATGTTAAAATGGACAAGCAAATCTTGGACAAGTATTTGCCAGCAGGAAAAAACTACAGCGACCTCTTAAAGGATCTGAGCGGACTGCGTGCGCTAACCCCTTATCGAGACGTCCAGGGCATGATGCAAGGCCATTATAATCGGTCTTTAGCCGTTAACCTGCGTGCCGTCCCCAGTGGTCACTTAGAGTCTGACAAAAGCTTTGCCGAGACGGTCAGATTGACCGAGGGCGACCTCAAGCTCAGAAAGGGCGAAGTTATTTTGGGTCGCCTCTTGTCCAATAGCCTTGGACGCGGTCTTGGCGACATGGTTGAGTTCTTAACCTTGCCTCCTGGTGCTGGGCTCTTGCAAAGCGACAAACAACTGTTAAAGATTGCGGGCATAATTGAAGTTGGCTATCCTGAGTACGATCAATATTGGGGTTTTGTGGCCCAACAGACTTTGAGTCAAGCCAGTCAAGATCCAAGTGATGTACAGATAGGTTTTATCCTAGATCAAAGCGAGCGAGACACCGATTTTATCCAAGAACTAATTACCCATTTATCTAACGGAAACAGCCAAATCCGCGATCAGTTAAAAACTCAGATTCACTCTTGGCGCAGCTATAACAGTGCCATTTATGGTGCTCTGCGAGTTGAAAAACTGATGATTATGTTAATCATTGGACTAATATTTGTTGTTATGGCAGTTAATATTTTTCACGGATTGCGCCGCAGTGTACTGGAGAAAACCGAGGACATTGGTGTGCTGCGCGCCATTGGTGCGCGTGCTTTTGAGATACGACTAGTCTTTGTTGGCGAAGGCGTCTTGATAGGCATCATTAGTGGCTTACTGGGTTTGCTGCTAGGCGTTCTAATTACGAGTCAGATTGCCAACATTATTTCGGCGCTCGAACTGGCCTTAGGCTTTGTGCTGCGATTGTTCGGTAACTACGATACGATTAGCTTCTTCTACCTTGATCGCGCACCTTCTCATCTCATTTGGTCAGAAGCCGTTATCTCAAGTCTTTTTGCAGCAGCGAGTGCCTTTGCTGCATCCTTTGCTGCCTCTTTGCATATTAGCTCTATCCAACCAGCGGAGATATTACGTTATGAGTAAATCGTTTATTATAGAAGCCAAAGACTTGTGCAAGTCTTACGCCAGTGGCAATGAAGTTTTGCAGATTCTTGATCATGTTAATTTAACCATCCCTGCTGCCACTAGAGTGGTTGTTACTGGTGAGTCGGGAAGTGGCAAGACCACTTTTTTGAACTTGCTGGCTGGTCTTGATAAGCCCGACTCCGGTAGCTTGGTCGCAGGCGACTACGAACTGGTCAAGGCCAATGAGGAAACTATGGGACGTTATCGCAGCCATGTCATTGGTTTAGTCTTTCAATTTCACTATCTGCTTAAAGAATTTACGGCCCAAGAAAATGTAATGATGCCAGCTTTTATGACGGGAGTTCCAAAGGCTAAGGCTATGAAACGGGCTGCTGAATTGCTCGATCAAGTTGGGCTTAGTGAGCGCTTGCACCATTTTCCTTCCCAGCTCTCGGGAGGCGAACGGCAGAGGGCTGCACTGGCACGGGCCTTGGTAAACGATCCCGGCATAATCTTGGCAGACGAACCTACTGGTAACCTTGACGAAGCCAATGCTCACAAAGTGGAAGAGCTGCTTTTTACATTGGCTAAGACCTATGACAAGACCTTGGTGTTGGTAACCCACACCAGCCGTCTAGCCATTGAGGGCCAAATGCATTTGCACCTACGTGGTGGCAGGTTTGAAACTACCATGCAGGTCGGACGATGAAGATTAAAGCATCCTTGCTTTTGGCCGTGCGATACTTGAGTGCCAAAGGGCCCTCGCGGGCCGTGTCGCTACGTCGCATTAGAGGTGGCATCTTTGGCATCTGCCTTAGTCTTGTGCCGATGGTGCTCGTTTTTCAAGTTGCCAACGGCATGATAGAAGGCATTAGTTCGCGTTATATCGAGACAGGCACCTACCATGTTCAGGCTTGGCCAGTCTCGTTTAACTTCAACCGCCCCGAAGAACTTCAAGAAAAATTGGCACAAGGCCAGAAGAAACTCGAAGCCTTGGACTCGGCGGTTTTTGTTGGGCAAGAGCTGCGCATGACGGTGCTTGGAAGTTCTTCTAGTCAATCGCTAGGGCTTAGTTTGCGGGCTGTTGAGCCTAGCTTGATGAACGATCCTGGTTTTGTAAATTATATTAAACTCGACGAAGGAAGCCTTGATCTTTCTGACCCACAAACTGCCCTCATTGGTCGAGAGGCGGCCCGTCTTTTAGGCTTAAAGACCGGGGACGACCTGAGAATATTGACCACCAGCACTGATGGCATGGGCATGGCTCCTCGCATGAGCCGTTTTAAAATCGGTGGCATCGTGTCGTGCGGCTATCAAGAACTCGACAAGCTCTGGTGCTTTATCAATATTGAACGAGGCATTAGGATTATGCCGGCCAGCTCGCGTGAAAGCTTTTTGGCGCTCAAGATTGACCAGCCGTATAGACTCACTAACCCACTTTTTGCCAATCAAGAGACCCTTGCCGCCGCGCAGGCAAGCGTTGATCCTGACAAGCCTGATCTGATAGAAAGCATTAGGCGAAGCCTTGGACGCGGCTGGCGCTTATACACCTGGTATGAGTTGCAAGAAGCCCAATACCTCAACTTTGTTACTACGCGCAACCTTTTGATTTTTATAATGGTCTTGATGGTCGTTATTGCATCCGTTAACATTTGGTCGACCATGATAATGATGGTGCTAGAAAAACAACAAGAAATCGCCATTCTCAAAAGTATGGGTGCCTCACCAAGAGCTATTTCGTTGATCTTCATAATTGGAGGTGGCGTCACCGGTGCAGCCGGGGCTCTTTTGGGCTTGTTTTTAGGAGTTATTATAAGCCTGGGTGTCAACGAAATCATCACTGTGATGGAGTTTCTAGCCAACCTTTTCTTTAACTTTGTGGCTATTTTGCAAGGCAAGGCTGATTCGTTTATGTCCTTGCAGTTTTTTAATCCAGCCTTCTATTTGGAGCGTATTCCTATCACTATCCACTTTGGCGACTTGCTCTTGATGTTCTTGCTCACCGTGGGCCTGTCTACCGTGGTGGCATTTTTGCCTTCGCGTCGAGCTGGGCGTATGAGGCCGCTCGAGATCATGCGGAGAATTTGATATGGACGAACTGCAGTTGTGCGCCTCGTGTGGCAAAAAACTACCGTGCAACGATTTTGCCATACACAAGGGGCAGCGTTCTCTTATTGTTCAAATCTGCGACAAATGTTGTAAAGATCTTCATATCAACAAAAAAGCGCATGGCTTACCGTTTTCAACCGGCGACTTGTTTACTCAAGTACTTGATCCCTTGGGCGCAAGTACGCGCGACCAAAAGACCTGTCCAAGCTGCAAAACAAGTTTTGAAGACTTACGCCTGCATGGTCGGGTGGGCTGCAGCGAATGTTTTTCTTATTTTCATGACGAAATTGAAGAGCTTTTGCCCAGAATCGCCAGCCGGCCTCGCCACGAAGGGTCAGTTCCGCAACGACTGCATACAATAAGGCGCGTGCTGGTAGAAAAAAGCAATCTCAAAGAACGCTTGGACATGGCGCTCGCGGCCGAAGACTACGAGTCGGCCGCCCAACTTCGCGACGCCATCCACGAAATAGATGGTGAAGGAGGTGCATATGACGGTGCCTGAGGCCTTGGCAGGTAAGTGGTTTATGCGCCCAAGCTCTACTGCAGTTGTAGCCTCCTTGCTTGATCTACGTCGCAACTGTGCTGACCTGCCCTTTGGTCACAAAGCAAGTCGCCAAGATAAGATTAAGCTATTAAGTCGCAGTGATATCTTTTTTCGTATGCGTAGCGCGAGTGACGGAGGACCTTTTCTCAATCCTTTTGAAACAAAAAATAAGCACCGAGACCAAAGGTCTATCCTAAAAAACTGGTTTGTTCCCTTGCCTGATGAAGCAAATTTGAGCGAGCGTTTGTTTCTCGGCGCCAAAGGGGATCAAGGTGTCTTGGTCAACCAAGAACACCACTATTTGGTCTTTGGTCTGGAAATGGGACAAGGTGTAGGAACAATTTACCAACGACTCTCTTTTTTGTCGCGACACTTAGAACAAATAGCTCCTTTTGCGGTTAGTTTGGAATGGGGTTACCTGGGCCCACAGCTGGCCTGTCTAGGCACAGCCATGCGCGCCCGCATGGTGATCCACCTGCCTGCTTTGTCCCAAGATGCTGATTTTGAGGCTCTGTCTGCTGCTCTTGCTGAAGAAGGCCAGGAGCTCAATCGATTTGCACCCAGCGAAGCCTACCTTGATGCGGGGTTGTTTATGATTGGTAACGAAGTAACTTTAGGTGTTTCTGAAGAAGAAGTCTTAATCAAACTTGATGAAAGTGCTAATCTATTATTACATTATGAAGAGTTGGCAGCCAAGGCAATTGCGGCCAGCGATTCTGGTGCGATGGATGATAGGGTTTGGCGTGCGCTAGGCTTGCTTAAGTCATCCCGCAAAATGACCGAGCAAGAAGCCCTTGGTCATATGCTAAGCTTGAGACTGGGTATTGCGGCTGGAATCTTGGATGCGACGTGCTATCCTTATCTTAACGGAGTTTTTTTTGCCTTAAGTGACGAAATACTTTTTGAGGTACTTTCCGACGGCAAAGATAGTGGAGCGTTTGATGCGGAAGCGAGTCGCGCGACTTTTTTGAGAGAGGTTTTTGGATCGGTTGCAGGCCATCTGTAGCCGATAATGTTAGGGTTGCCAAAGTTTGGGGAGGAAGTCGATGTTTAAAGGTCTAACGCAGCGTGCACAAAAGGTTCTTACTATTTTGGCTCAAGATGAAGCTAAGAGATTTCACTCCGATCAACTTTTACCAGAGCATATTATGCTCGCTATCATCAAAGAAGGTGGTGGGCTAGGTTTTAGAGCCTTGGTAAAAGCTGGCGTTGACCCTTCCATGGTTCAAATAGAACTCGAAAAAAGTGTGCCACGTAAGCGAGGTGGTTTTATCCTAGGAGACGTGCCACCAAGTCCACGCGGCAAAAGGGTCTTGGAAGAAAGTGCCGAAGAGGCCCGACTTTTGGGCCATGAATTTATAGGAACTGAACACCTCTTGTTGGCTTGTTCAAAAGAAGAAAACAGCGAAACAGCACGTTTATTACTGGGTTTCTCGGTAGCCTCTGATCTCTTGCGTGACATTATTGCCGGTTTGAGCGGGATTAAGGAAGAAGGTGGCCACGAGCGAGGTAACGTCAGCCAGGCCAGTTTGGCTTCGGGTGGCAATCCATTTTTTGGATCAAGCTCCAACCCAGGTGGCAAAAAAAAGCCAGCAGTTGCCAACCCCGGCAACAAAAATACGCCAACTCTTGACGAGTTTAGTCGCGATCTAACAATTTTGGCTCGCGATGGAAAACTAGACCCAGTTGTCGGCAGAGACAAAGAAATTGAACGGGTGATCCAAATTTTGGCACGACGAACCAAGAACAATCCAGTATTGATAGGCGAGCCCGGTGTTGGCAAAACTGCTATTGTAGAAGGACTTGCTCAGCGCATTGTTAGCTCTACCGCTCCCGATATCTTGCTCGATAAACGCGTGCTCACGCTCGACTTGGCGGGATTGATCGCCGGGACCAAGTATAGAGGAGAGTTTGAAGAACGCCTAAAACGCGTCATGAAAGAGATCATTAATGCTGGCAATGTTATACTTTTTATTGACGAGCTACATACCATTATTGGAGCAGGGGGAGCTGAGGGCGCAATTGATGCCAGCAACATGCTTAAGCCCTCACTTAGTCGCGGAGAGATGCAGTGTATAGGCGCCACGACTCTCAATGAATATAGAAAGTATGTAGAAAAAGATGCGGCCTTGGAGCGACGCTTTCAGTCGGTTATGGTTGAAGAACCAAGTGTGATTGATACCATCTCTATCCTCAACGGCATCAAAGATCGCTACGAAGAACACCACAACGTAAGTTACACGCCTGGTTCGCTTGAAATGGCAGCTGTCTTGGCCAAACGATATATTTCTGAGCGCCAACTTCCTGATAAAGCTATCGATTTGATTGACGAAGCAGGCGCTCGAAAGCGCATCAATAATTCTGTCAGGCCAAGTGAGATTCAAGAGCTCGAGGCCGATATCGAACGCCTCAATCAAGAAAAAAACAGCTTAGTTAATAGCCAAAACTATGAACAAGCGGCCTCTATTAGAGACAAGGTGCGCCAGATCCGCCAGCGCTCCGAAGAATTACGGACGGCATGGAAGATCAATCTCAAGACCGAACAAAACGTGGTAGATTCCGATGACATTCAGCGCGTAATCTCCGACATTACCGGCATCCCTATTACCCGTATTGCCCAGTCAGAAAGCGAGAAACTGATTGGCATTGAGGCCGAACTGCACCGCAGCGTGATTGGCCAGAACGATGCAATTGGCGTAATAGCTAGTGCAATTAGACGTAGTAGAACTGGTCTTTCTAGTCCCAATCGTCCAATGGGTAGCTTTATGTTTCTTGGCCCAACTGGAGTAGGTAAAAGCTTGCTTGCTAAGACTTTAGCTGAGTTTATGTTTGGATCTCGGGATGCGTTAATTAGAGTCGATATGTCCGACTTTATGGAGAAGCACAATGTTTCTCGCTTAGTTGGTGCCCCTCCAGGCTATGTTGGCTACGAAGAAGGCGGCATGCTGACCGAAAAAATTAGGCGGAAACCCTACGCAGTAGTTTTGCTTGACGAAATCGAAAAAGCCCACCCCGATGTCTTTAATATTCTTTTGCAGGTGTTAGAAGAAGGTGAGTTGCAAGACAATCTTGGTCACAAAGTAAACTTTCGCAACACGGTTATCATAATGACATCTAACGCCGGTGCTCGTGAGATTACCAGAGAGTCTAATGTAGGCTTTAAGACCCGGGAAATGGCGATGGACCATGCCGAAGTCAAGTCAAGCGCCATGAATGAGCTTAGGCGCATGTTTAGACCAGAGTTTATCAACCGCATTGACGAAATTGTTGTCTTCCATAGTCTGAGCAAGGATCAAGTCAGCAATATTCTTAATATTATGCTAGCAGATGTGCAAGTGCGCATGGCCGAGCGAGATATGACGCTGGAGCTCTCCAAGCCTGCCCGCGAATGGATTATCAATAAGGGTTACGATGTCAAATACGGCGCACGACCTTTACGAAGAGTCATACAGCGCGAAATAGAAGACCCACTTTCTATGGAAATCCTAAAAGGTCGTTTTGGTGCTGGCAGTCGCGTTATCGTTGGACTAAAAGATAACAAAATAACCTTTGGTGGCATGCGCAAAACCACCAAAAAACTTATTGCAACAGTTTGAGTGATCCAAGGTCAGCTGCCGTCTGGTAGATCAGGCGGCATGACTGAATTTCCTCGGCGGAAAGCTTGCCTTCAAATATGGTGGCCACTGGTTCTCTGCTGGCCGTCTGGCCTGGTTTATGGATAAAACGGACAATGGTTATTGATAGCAAAAGGTCTTGAGCCTCTTTTGAAGCTATTAAGCGCATAAAGTTGTTGTCGGGTTCGAAGACGGCTCTAAAGGCTGGACGAGGTGCCAGATCTGCCCCAACGTTGATAGTTGAGGTAAAAAATCTGCTAGCTGCCGCTGACATTAACAGATTTTGATCGACCGAATTACGAAGTTCCAGCTCAATTCTTTGCTTGCCACTTGCAAGTTGAACACTGTCAAGCTTGACTGACAAAGAACCTTGAACCTGTAGTCCTAGTCTAAAGGCTTCGTCGGCGCGGCTTCTCAAATAGGCGTGTAAACCAGCTTTTTTGTAGTCGTTAATCTGGCTGTGCACATAACGAGACTGGTTGGGCACATCCCATTCCCAATAGAGGCCAGTGCCGCGCAGCACTCGCCTGTCGCTGCGACGAGGCTCCTCTAGAATTGAATGTGGCAGGGTTTCTATTCGTATGCCGTTGGACTGAACCAAATTGCTTGCATTGGCAACTAGAGCTGCATCCTTGATAGCAATTACTGCCCGAAGCTCTTCAAGCGCTGCTAGTAGGCGATTTATTTCACTATTAGCTAGCTCAAGTTTGCTGCCGTGTTGGGCTAAGTTGGACTTTGCTTGCTCAAGTTCTAGCTCAAGGGTATTGTATCTTTCTTGTTGGCTTGCGAGATCGGCCTTATGTTTGCTTAACGGAACACTGGCACACGAAGCAAGTATTAGACAGCCGGTTACCAGAACAGCTTGGACAAAGCACAGGCTTCCATTTCTATTTACAAAAGACGCTAAATTCTTCATACCCTTACACTATAGTATATCCGGCGGCAATTAGGAAATTACCAAAGAACATGGTAGCCGCAAGCAAATATTCGTTCTTCATAGCAAAAAACTGACGACTGAGACTTATTCGGTCTAAATTTCCCAAGAAGGTATCTTCTTTTTGAAGAGCTTCCAGCAAGTCTGCATCAATTTCTACATGACCTTGAATGCCCCAAGCTCGATTGGCTGTCTTGATGATTTGATGGGTGCAAAAAATGCCACTGGCTAATAGTTGAATTGTGTCATGGGCCAAGATAGTTTCGCCATGCAGTTGAAAAAGTGGAATATAGGGGTTTACACCAACACGATTGGCGGCAAAAACTTTGTCGTATCCAACAAACAAGGCATCACGACTGGCGTCCGAACTTGGCAACACACCATATGGCCGATTATCTGGAGCAAGTATGCCAACCTCACGTAAGGCGTGTTTCTGTACTTTTGCCCCGTTTGCTTTGGCTAGAAGCTGCATACCCAAACAAATACCCAAGATGGGTAGGTCGTTTGCATTTAACTCTTTTATAAAGTCAAGCTGGGCGAGAATCTCCGGGCTTTCATCATTGGCACTGGCCGGACCGCCGAGAATTACTACCGCGCGAAGTTCATTAAGTTGGGGAAGTGGGTCACCCAAACTTAGATCTACAATCCAATAGGGAATCTTCCAATTTTGGCAAAGAGTCTCAAAGGCACCCGCACCTTCATAAGAACAGTTCTTAATGAAAACCAAGGCTGGTTCACTGGGTTGCTTTGGTGCTTTGATTCTTTTTTTATACATGGCCATATTATTGCTCAAGTTTGGGCTTTGTACAACATCTATTGTGCGTTGCTATGAAGTGGGTCTTCCGGCCAGTGGTGTTTTGGATATCTACCGCGCAGATCTTTTCGCACTTGTTGCCATGTGCCTTGCCAAAAACCAAGTAGATCACTAGTAATCTGTACGGGTCGCTGGGCTGGTGACAAAAGAGTGATAACTATCGCTTGACCGGCTACGCAAGGATTGCTAGTTATGGCATAAAAGTCTTGAACCCGTGACTCGAGATGCACTTGGTATTTTTCTCCAGCCAAGCGATAGTAAAGCGGTTTTTTATGTCCGTTTGGCAGCGCAAAATGTTCTGGTGCCAGAATTTTTAGGCGCTCTAAGTTTTTGTAGCCAATCATTGTTCTTAGTGCATTGAGTAGGCTGTCAGCATCGAGAACCGGGCGCATAGATTCCAACTTTAAAAACGGTTTTAGAATATTCTCAGCGTCGAGGACAATTGTTTGCTTATCTATGATGCCCAGATCCTGGCCGGCTTGGCGTGCAAAAGCCAGTCTATTTGCTAAGGTATCTATTTGCTCAGACCAGGGTAGTAACTCAGCGCCTGTCTGTGCAAGCCGCTCAAAGAAAGCAGAGCACATCTGCACGTGAAGATCCCCGCCTTGCAACTTGCCTTGTGCGCTGGTTTGCGAAAGTGTCAGCGCGCCATGTTTTCTCACATAGCTCACACGAGGACTTAGGCCTGTCCATTTAAGCTCTAAGGTCCATGGTGCGGTCTGGTTTAGCTGCTCAAGCATATTTAGATTGACACTGGTCTGAGTCCTAATGATTGAATGAGTGCTGTCGCCTAGGTCGAGTTCTACAGCTAGTAAGAAATCCGGCCCTTGGCGGCTTTTGAGTTTGGCAAGACGCCCCATCGACAGTTGGTAGTAGGCCCATTCGCGTTCTTGTAGAGTCTTCTGCGCCCAACGCTCGGGAAACATCACAGCTAAACTTTGGCGTGCCAAATCGGCATCAGGCATTGGGCAGGCTAAAGATTCCAAACGCTTCCAGCGTTTGTGAAAATCTGCCAAGATGCGTTGCTGATTAAAGGCCGATGGCAAGGATTGACCGGTCCGAGCGCCTTTCTGAAAAATGTCAGACCAATAGTCCATGATGTCGATCTCGTTACTGCTCGGGCCGCTTTGAGCAAAGGCAGCCACAAGTTCTGCCATTGATAAGCAAGCCGCAAGCGCTGCCATGCTCTGTTTCTTAGACACGATGACAGCGTGCGCCAATCTGACTGGAAGTCCTAATTGTGTCATGGCTCGCCCGTGCTGCCTGATTTGGGCATGTGTATCCAAAGCTCCGAGTTGGATCAGGGTTAGTTGGGCATCTTGCCAAAGTTCTTCTTTGGGTGCTGACAAAAGTCTCATGGCTTGGTAGTCCAAACTGCCAAAGCTTGCCGCCTCCAGTACGCAGGCCGATAAGTCAACACGAGAAAGCTCAGGTATGTGACTGGCAGGCAACACTTCATCCTGGGGCCACAAGCGCCAACAGTATCCGTCCATGGTTCGACCTGCACGCCCTTGCCGTTGCTTGGCTTGGGCAAGACTTACTCGTTCGGTCACCAAGCTATCCATGCCTAGTCGTTGATCAAAATAGGCCTGTCGACTCAAGCCACAATCAACAACCAGTTTGATGCCCGGCAGCGTAAGACTAGTCTCGGCAACGGCACTTGCTAAAAAAATGCAACCATGGTCTTTGGCCTCTAGGGCGGCGTTCTGTTTCTGTGCTGACAGTGATCCGTGCACAATTATAATGCTGCTTTCTGGCCTATCGATTAAACCTTCAAGAATCCGTGCACAAGCATTGATCTCCGCCATACCTGGCAAAAAGACGAGCGTATTGGCGCCAAACTGACGATGGCCGTGCAAGGCTTGGCGGGCAACAAAATCCAAGAACAGTCTACTGTTTTTCCAATAGCCGCTACCTGTGTCTGGAGCATAATAGCTAGTCTCAATTTGATAGTTGCGGATCTCGAGCGACAAACGCTGCCATGCCAAGTCCCGGAACAGTTTTTCTATACCCTTGGCTTCAATGGTGGCTGACATTACTATCAGCCGTAGGTCTTGGCGCAAAGCTTGTTGGCATTCAGCTGCAAAAGAAAAACAAAGGTCGGACATCCAACTACGCTCGTGAAATTCGTCAAAAAAGACCGCTTGGCAGTCCTTTAGCCCCGGGTCGCTTTGGATTATGCGCAAAAAAACCCCATAGGTCATTACTATAATTTGACTTGCCGAAGACTCACAATGGTCCTCGCCGGTACGCCAAGCAATCGTTTGACCTGCCTCCTGGCCCAGAATTTTAGCCATGCGCAGAGCCACGGCCCGACAGGCGAGGCGACGAGGCTGCAAAACATAAATATTTTTGCCTGTCTGCTCTCTATCAGGCTGCTTTTTATCAGACTGCAACAGCGCAAGCGGCAAGATGGTACTCTTTCCTGCGCCGGTGCTTGCTTCTATCAACAAGCTAGTAAAGTCTTGGCAGAGTTGCCTAAAGTCATTTAGATAGGCCCGGATTGGAAGATCTGGGCAGCGGTCTGGATGGAAGGTGTAGTCGTAATTAGATTTGGCTTGCATATGCTCGGCCCATTATACGTAAAGCAGTGCATTTAGGCAAAGAAAGGCCCCAGACTTTGGTCTTGGGGCCAGGTTTAAAAAGTGGCGCTCTGTTTATCCTCGTCGGATATCAACTACTTTGGCTGTCTATGTCTTTTGAGAGGTGAAAGCTGCGTGCAAAAGATGCTTGCTTGTAGCTAAGTATGTACTATTAAATGACTTAATTTTCTGTTGATAGTCTGCGCTTCTATCAAGCCTTTGGGATAGGCAAGTGCCAAATGCGTCAAATATACACATATGAGTCATTGTGACTCTTATTGCTTGGTAATTTGGAACCTAATTGGACTTGTAGCAGCAGTCGCTTTGGGATATTTTTAGCAAATATGGAAAATTCTAAGATAATTTGGCAATCAAGTCTTGAAGACGACAAGCGTTGGCGAGTACTGGTGCTCATTCAGATGGTTGTGTTAGCTGTGCTTTCGCTTGAAATTCTGAGAGTGCTGGTGACTATAGCTTTTGGCAACGAAGCCATGCTGTTTGGTTTTTTTAAGTTCCGCGTCTTGCAGGGGCTAGAACTTATATTTGGCTTTGTTTTTGGACTTACGTGTGCTTCCTATGCTCTTGTACGACTCTACTACGTACTTATCCGCGGCACACCTTCATTTTTGTATGAAAGTGAAGAAGCATTGCAAATCTACTACAGCGGTTCAGTCCTGGGGCTAAGAGCGACTCACAAGTTCAAATACAAAGCTATTGCCTGGGCCAAAATAAGTGATTTGTTTATAGTGCCACGCAACCGAGCTCAGTCCGTCTGGGAGCTTAGGTTAAAACGAAAAAATCTGCCTTCGATCGCACTCGGACGCTGTGCAACCGCACAAGAAGCTCAGGACTTAGCAGACTTAGTCTACCAAAGTGCCGAAAAGCACACGATCTCAAGCGTCTAAGATTCTAATATTGCTTTCTAGACAGGTGGCGTTTAGAATAAACAGTGAGGTAAGAATGCGCTTGCAAGAACGTGTACTCAATTTTGCTCACCAGCTAGTTTTTCTGAGAACTGATGCACAGGTCAGTGGCATAGATGTTTTTTTGCACTACCAACGACTAATACTGCACTGGTTCTACGTTATTGGGGCAACGGCGTTTTTGGTGCTTATGCCTGGACCTTTGATTTTTCTCTTTCAGATTGCAGATTTCCCTATCTTTTGGTTTGTGCTTTTTAACATTGTGGTTTTTTTTGTAAGTATGCTTTTACCCAAGGTATCCTTTAAGCTTAGATCACTAACTATCGTCTACATATTTTTTAGTTTTGGTGTATTTTATATTCTGCAGCGAGGCATGCTGGGCTCAGGATTTTTATGGCTTTTTGTGGTGCCAATACTGTGCATTGCCCTTATAGATAGAAGAACCGGCGTGTTCTTTTTGCTGCTGGATTGTTCTATTGTGCTCACTATCGCAGTATTGCAAGACTTGCGTATTTTTACATGGTACTTTGATAGTTGGAAGTTTTACCTCTTGGTACTCAACTTTTGTGCCTTATCTATCTTGGTTACCACCCTGATGGCTCTGTTGATTACAGGCCTCAAGAAGTTGCTCAGTGACTTAGATCGCCTTAACATTGACCTGAGAGATACCAACGACCAAAGAAGCGCGGCCGAAAGTCGCGTCAACTACTATCGCAACTACAACCCTCTGACGCAGCTTCCTAATCGAGCTTCTTTTATGATCCAGTTAGATGCAGCTCTAGTCCAGGCCAGAACACTTGGTACTTCTTTGGCAATGATTACGCTTGATTTAGACCGATTTGCCTGGATTGGCATGACACGTGGCAGCAGAGTGGCTGACAGAGTTTTAGTAGATCTCGGCAATTTGCTACACCGACGCAAACGCAATGGCGACCTTGTTGCGCACACCAATTCTGACGACTTTGCTGTAGTTCTATCAGGAACTACTGCGGCAGCAGACGTTAGGGCCTGGCTCGGCTCGATTCACACTGCCTTAACAAAACTAAGTGGCAAGGACTCGGTTTATCCGAGCTTGACTTGTTCTGTCGGTGTGTCGTTTTTTCCTAGCGATGGCTCCAATGCTGATGAGTTGGTAAAAAACTCAGAAGCCGCCTTGGCTCGAGCCAAACTCAAGGGCAAGGAAAGTCTGGTATTTTACGACCAGCGTGTCCACCAAGACGCTATGGAGCGTTTTAACCTTGAGGATCAGATTAGCCGTGGCATTGATGAAGGCAGCTTTTTGGCATGGTACCAAGCCCAAGTAGACAAAGACGGCAAAATATATGGCGCAGAAGCTTTGGTTCGCTGGAAGACTGCCAGCGGCATTGTTGCTCCGCTTCACTTTATCGAGACGGCCGAAAGAATGGGAAGCATCATTCAGATTGGCGAACAGGTATTGAGACAAGCCTGTATGGACTATAAACGCTGGCAGATCGCCGGACTGCAACCTGGCAAAATTTCCGTAAACTTGTCGCCCTTTCAGTTCAACAGCCCATTTTTGGTTGCCAGTATAGAAAAAATAATCCAAGATATTGACTTTGACACCAAAAACTTAACGTTAGAAATCACCGAGAGTGGCATCATGGAAGATGCAAGCAAGGCCTTGGATAAACTCAATGCAATTAGTGCCATGGGTATTTCGATTGCAATTGACGATTTTGGGACGGGTTACTCGTCCATTGCTAAACTCAAGGATTTTCCCGTTGATTGCCTCAAAATTGATAGGTCATTTATTACGACTTTACCAGCCGACACTAAGACCTTAACCATTACTAAGGCAGTTATAGACTTGGGTAGAAACCTAGGTTTTAAGTTGGTAGCCGAAGGTGTAGAGCGGCTTGACCAAGTTGAGCTCTTGGCCAATTTGGGCTGCGATCTCTTCCAAGGCTTTTATTTTGCCAGACCTTGTCCGGCGGCAGACTTTGAGTTGCTGCTCAAAAAAAGGATGGAATCCTAAGCATTTAGAGCTTAGCCAAAAGTTTGACGGCAGACGTAAAGCTCTGCTAATCCTTGCTCCAGCATTAGGCCAGTTTCTGCCGCATAGTAGCCGATCAGGTATTTCATTTGCACAAGGCGGTCGGTCTTGTCTCTGTTTTATATTAGGGATGCCATTAAAGCAGCTGACTTACCTTTAAGTAACAGAAACTCTGACCTAAGTGTATGGCCTGAGTGGGCTTGTTGTCTGCTCCCGGCATCTCGGTCTCCTCCCGCAATGCTGGGAGCAAAAAAAAGATAAGCGGCCAAGTGATGAAAATAAATCAGAATGTTTTGCCGATTCTGCAAAAGCCTGCGCATACCAAATTAGGTACTGCGTTTGGAAAGGTTGTGCGTAGACAGCTTTCTCCAGATAGTCGGATGCTATGTTCCAACGTTCTTGATGAGCTGCGATCCTCCCAAAATCGAAACTGGCTTCATGGTTACTTAGATCGGCCGCTAAGCTGCGCGGCAATATCAACGCGACAAGATCAAATAGGCGTCTTTAAACTTTCCTGCTTTATAAAGTTCTCGAGCATTTTTAGTGTTTTCAAAGAAGGACATAGGTAGAGGAATTTGCTGAGCTTGGGGTGGTAACTGAAGGCCAAAAACCAAGAAAACCAAAGAACAAAAACTTGAGAATTTAGCTGAGAAGCAGAAAAAATCCATTAGTATCGCTATAGTTTGATAATTGATTGTGAGCTCTTAAGTCGGGTGCTTTACATGCACCGATACCAGACGGTATCTTTAGTGATCAATTGAGGCCGTTCTTGACAGTGCAGGAGATTTAATGAAGACCATTTTGATTGTCGAAGATGATGCCTCAATTGCCATGACGGAAAAAATCCAGCTTGAGATCGCTGGCTATGAAGTCAAAGTCCTGTCAAAGGGCGAAGAAGCAGTTTCTTACCTTGCTGACCAAAGTCGCAAAGTTGATTTGGTCTTGATGGACATTGACTTGGGCTCGGGCATAGATGGTGCCGAAGCGGCACGTAGAATTTTAGCTTTTCGCGACATTCCAGTGGTTTTTATTTCTGCACACAGTGATGCTTTAGTTATTGCGCGCACAGACTCTATCACCTCTTACGGCTATATCGCCAAAAATTCGGCCGCAAGTGTGGTTCTTGCTTCGATAGGCATGGCGTTTAAACTATTTGATGCCTACCAAGACATTGCACGCCAGAAACGAACAATTGAAATCAAGAATGAAGAGTTGGAAGCTTCTCGTTACAACAACGTGCTACAAGAACGCCAGTTTGCTGAGCTGTTTAACAAAATTTCTATAGGACTGATTGTTATATCGACTGAGGATCAAGGCCAGACTTTTGTCCTTAGAGATCTCAATCCTTCTGCCGAGCGGATCAATAAACTTCCCAGGTCAAGCGCCCTTGGTCTTGAGCTCAAAGATGCGCTTCCTGGCATCAAAGATATGGCATTGCAGGCTGTAATAAACAGAGTTTGGAAAACAGGGAAGTCACAAGACTTGCAAGCCAGTTTGTATTCTGACGACAAGGTGTCTTTGTTACTTAAGTTTGAGGTCTACAAACTGCCTTTAGGACAAATAGTAATGGTCTATGAAGACGTTACCCAAGAACGATTGGCAGAACTTGAGATCCGTCGGCTCAATCGTTTGTATTCGTTTGTTAGCCAAATCAACCAGATGGTGACGCGCACTAAGACTAAGGAATTGATCCTGACCGAAGCATGTAGAATCGCCGTGGATTTTGGACAGTTTCATTTTGCCTGGGCGGCACTGGTTGACCAGGATAGCAATACGCTCAATCCGCTTGCATCTTCAGGTAGCGACAAAGGCTATGTTGATGCGATTGCGAATCTCGGCTTGGACCTTGGACAAAACCAAAGCACCCAAAACCTTGCACCAGCTCTAAGGGCTGTTTGGAACAAAGAGCTGGTAGTCTGCAACGATATCGACAGTTCAGAAAATGGTTCAACCTGGGCAAATGAAGCCTATTTAAGAGACTTTCGCTCGTGCATAGCCATGCCAGTTCTTGTCAATCAACAAGTACTTGCTGTTTTTTCTCTTTATACCAACGAGATATATTACTTTAACGAATCCGAGTTAAAACTGGTAGAAGGCGTTTGTCGGGACTTAGCCTATGCAATTTCTGTTTGTATACTGGAAGATGAAAAAGTCCAAGATGCCCAAGCGCTAAAGGCAAATGAGGAACGTTATCGACTTCTTTTTGAGAGCATTGCACAAGGCTTTGCCCTGCATCAAGTAATTGAGAATGAACAAGGAATAGCAGTCAGTTACCGCTTCCTGAGCGTAAATCCGGCCTTTGAAAAAATGACAGGCATCAAGGCAGCCGATATCGTAGGCAAAAGTGTGCATGAGGTATTTCCTCAAGTTGAAAATCATTGGCTAGAGGCTTACAGCAAGGTGGCGCAAACGGGTGAACCTATCCATATGGAAAATTACTCGGCAGATATTGGCAAGCACTTTGAAACCTGGGTCTATTCGCCCCAAAAAGGGCGCTTTGCGGTTGTATTTTCTGACATTACCGCTCGCAAAATAGCCAATGAGTCCCTCAAGAACTTAATATCCCAAAAAGAAATACTACTTAAAGAACTGCAACACCGCGTCAAAAACAACCTGAGCGTGGTATCGAGTCTGCTCTATTTAGAAAAGAATCAACTTAAAGACGAGCATAGCCAAGTAGTTTTTACCAACGCAATTTCACGAATTCAGACAATGGCAGGAATCTACGAGCAGTTGAGCTTGTCCGAACAACTGGGTACCGTGGACCTTAGCGTTTACTTAGGCAACCTTGCTCGTATGGTACTTTCTGCCTATCGTATTGATACCAGCAAAATCAAGTTGGAATGCAAAGTCGAGCCAATTCATCTTGATTCCAGCCGAGCAGTACTTCTTGGTTTGATCGCCAACGAGTTGATAGCAAACGCCGTTAAGTATGCTTTTACCAAGCGAAAAGAAGGCTGCATCACCATAATGTTAAAGCAAATCCATAGCAATATTTGTCTGACGGTTTTTGACAATGGCGATGGCATGCCTGAGCCCGTCCATGCAAACGAAAGCAAGAGCATCGGCTTGGATTTGGTTCGCATGCTTGCAGACCAGCTGCAGGCCAGCCTGTATTTTTATCTCGAATCGGGCAGTAAGATCGTTCTAGAATTTGCCCTCTAATGGAGTAACCATGCCCAACAAAGAAGAAATTAAACGCTACCGAGCCAACCTACAGGCCGAACGCGAAGCAGTGTTTCTCTACAATCGCTTAGCCGACAGTGAAGCGGTGGCGCCTCTCAAAGAAGTATACCAAAAACTCGCGCTATGTGAGGCCAAACATGTTGCGGTCTGGGAAGCTAAACTTATTGACGCAGGACTTGAACCAGGACCGTTTAAACCGGGGATTAAGCCGCGGATCTTGGCATTTCTGTCACGCCGCGCCGGGGCTGCGGCTGTGGCACCCTTGATTGCCGCTATAGAAAAGGATGCAGCCAATGAATACGCTGGCCAGAATTTTGTAGAAGCAATAGCGATGGACAAAGAAGAAAAGTCGCACGCACGCGTCTTTAGCTATTTAGCACGCCATGCCGACGGTGTGGAAGGCGCACAAGTTGCCCGGCTTGAAGGGCGACACAAAGCGGGTGGTAACGCCTTGCGTGCGGGTGTACTAGGCGCCAACGATGGTCTGATTAGTGTTTTTTCTTTGGTGATGGGTGTGGCCGGAACCGGTGCTGACAACCAAGCACTCCTAATCACTGGCGGAGCCGGACTTTTGGCGGGAGCCTTGTCGATGGCTATGGGCGAGTGGTTGTCGGTACAAAATGCTCGTGAGTTGTATCAAAACCAACTCAAAATAGAAGCTCAAGAACTTGAAGAAGCGCCCGAAGAAGAGCGTGAAGAATTGATACTAATTTATCAAGCCAAAGGGTTAGACTCAGAAACGGCAACAAAAATGGCGGATCGACTCCTACTTGACAAGACCCAGGCCCTAGACACACTCGCACGAGAAGAACTCGCTATTGACCCGGCCGAACTTGGCGGCTCGGCCTGGGAGGCAGCATTTACCTCATTTGTGCTTTTTTGTCTTGGTGCACTGTTTCCTGTTTTGCCGTATTTTTTTGCATCAGGATCACTTGGTATCGTAGTAAGTGCAGTAAGTTCTGCACTTGGATTGTTTGTTTTGGGACTCTTGTCTAGCCTAATGAACGGACTTAACTGGCTTTGGTCGGGACTGCGCCAAGTCCTATTTGGCGTGGCAGCGGGTGCAATAACGTATGGCATTGGTACTTTGATAGGTGTCAGTTTGGGATAGGGATATTGGCCAACGATATTCTCCAATGATACTTGGCAATTACTCGTAGTTTAACGCAGTGATGGCAATACTCTAACAAATCAGCGTTAGATTCCCCTACCAGATGGGGGACTAGGCATGAAGGCTTCGGCAAAGAAATTTGGAGAGACCGGCGCTGTACTCTTGTTGAGCGGAGAGATTGACCTGTATTCCACCAGTGAACTTTGGAAGATGGTGTCAGGCATTCTTGAGCTCGGTCGAAAACATTTAATACTAGACGTGAGCGATGTGAACTACCTTGATAGCTCAGGTGTTGGGGTAGTCATCCGACTATTGCAAGAACTCAAAAAGCAGGGTGGTAAACTATTGGTGGCAGGTCTGCAAGGTTCGCCTAGGCAAGTTTTGCAGATGTCTAACATCATAAGTCTTTTGCAGCTCTGTGACAATGTAGAACAGGGCCGAGCCATGCTTGGCGAAGCAATTTAAAAAAGGATAAGGGATGTTTATACCGCGCAAAATTATCATCGATGACCGCAACGAACTCTTTGACGCAAAAGGCATGAAGTATGTAGAATTTCCATCCGACTTTTCGCAGATCCGAGTTTACACTGCGCAGATCTTAGAAAAAGCTCCTGAGACTTTTTTAGAAGGCAACCTGCTGCATCAACAGTTGTCAGAAATTATTAAGAACGGCATCAAACATGGCAACAGGTCGGACCCCAGCAAAAAAATTAAAATCTGGTTTGACCTGCGTAAGCGAGCGCGCTTTATCGTAGAGGATGAAGGAGAGGGTTTCGTGCATTTGGAAGAATGGAATGAGTTTTTCTTTAAACGACAGAAAGCTCTCCATGAGGCCGATTTTGATACTTTTTTGCAGCTAGCCAACTACCAAGGCCCAACAAGCGACAACACCGACGGTGGCAACTCTTTGATCGCCGCTCTAGAATACTGGAACGGTGGTTTTATCTTTGGTGGCAAACGCAACAAAGTTGGCGTAGTGCGTTGGTTTAGCGGCGGAAGCAGTCGTAGCGAAAATGAGAATGGAAGCAGCAATGTCTGAAAATGCAAGCCTCTTACAGAGGGCCCGCCACAGCTACACGGCTACAATCCGTCAGCTTGAACCAAAGACGATACTGCAAACGCGTAAACTCTCGGTTTTGTTTGACAATGGACTTTACGGGTGTCGTGATATATCCATTAGTTTTTTTACCAATGCCATCACTTCGATAATTGGACCATCTGGCTGTGGCAAGTCTACCTTCCTCAAGGCTCTCAATCGTCTGCATGACGACCACGCACAGACCAAGGTGAGCGGTCAGGTAATGTTAGACGGCGTGGATATCTATAGCAAAGCGATAGATCCTATTGTTTTACGACGACGTATTGGGATGATATTTCAAAGACCCTATCCTATTCCCCATTTGTCAATATTTGACAATGTGGCGGTTGGCTTGACACTTGTCGGTATCAAAAAGAAGCGTATGGTGCATGAGCAGGTCGAACAATCGCTAAGGCGCGCTGCAGTATGGAATGAGGTAAAAGACAGACTAAGGGAACCAGCACTATCATTATCTGGTGGCCAGCAACAGCGCCTGTGTATCGCCAGAGCCTTGGCAATTGAGCCTGAAGTTCTATTGCTTGATGAGCCAACCAGTGCTCTCGATCCGATAGCTACCAAAATAGTAGAGGAACTATTGACCGAGCTCAAAAAGACCATAGGTATTGTTATGGTGACTCATTCGATGAACCAAGCCGCCAGAGTTAGTGATAGGACCGCCCTCTTTTTTGCAGGTGAAGTGATGGAATACGGACCGACCGACATCATGTTTACGCGACCAGAAAAACAAATTACCTTGGATTATATAAATGGCCGAATTGAATAAATTAGTACTAGTTAAACCCGCAACGTTAGAGCATACTGTGTTAGAGCTCTTACCTCGACTTAAGGGCAACAAAGTCTTTCGCAAGCACCCTTCCGAAAAAGTGCATGGGCAGTCTATTCTCAAAGTTGTTACCCACTTCTTTACTGTCCACGCACTTGACCCGATAGAAGACATCGCTCGAGATTTTGAGGCCTTCCCAAAAGTGCTCGCTTTGGGAGTTTTGGATGATAAAGATCGCCTCATTGGATTGATAGACCGCAGTCAGTTTTTTAATGAGCTTGGTCAGCCTTTTGGACGTGATGTTTTAGTCAAAAAGCCAGCTTTGGCCATCGCTGAAGAAATCACTAATTTCTATTTTAACAAGAGTATTTTTTCTGTTGCCATCGAGCTTGATTCCAAGGATTTGGTCCAAGACAAAGTCTATTTCTTTGGTTTGACTGACGCTCAAGGACGATTTGCTGGGCTATTCTCGTCGATGGACCTGTTACGCTACTTGTCAAACGTAACGCAGCAAGACATAAGTCTGGCTGGTCAGTTGCAAGAGCGCCTAGTCAAAGAGAAACAGGCTGTTGAGGAAAAAAACTTCAGCTTTTACGGTTTTTCTCAATACGCCAAAGGTATGGGCGGTGACTTTTATGGCATGTATCCAATTGGCGACGATCGTTGGTTTTTTACCATTTGTGATGTCTCAGGCAAAGGGGTTGCAGCTTCGGTTATTACCAGCATGTTGTGGGGTATGTTTAGACTGTACGACTGGCGTAAGGGACTCAAACACCTGATCCAAGAGGTCAATAAGGCGCTGATTCAAACCTTTCATTTGGAAAAATATGTCACTGGAGTTTTTGGCTTTTACGACGCCTCTAGCCGCAAGATCAAGCTTGCCGACATGGGGCATAGCATGGCCTATATTGTTCGCGACGGCAAAATTACCCACATCAATGGACCACACATCAACTTGCCAATTGGCCTAGAACTGGACTTGGATCCAAATATGATAAGCATAAAGCTTCAGCAAAGTGACAGCTTGTTTTTTATGACTGACGGACTAGTAGAACAAGAGAACGCACAAGGGCAAACGCTAGAAGCCAAACAGTGGATCAAACGCCTACTACCGTTGGTAGAGAAAGACGCTGACCCACGAGACGCTATGCTTAGTTTGTTTAATGAGTTTCGCAAAGGCATACCGCAGCAGGACGACATAACTGCCATGGTTATGCAGATCCGCTAAAAGTTACTAGTGCCCAGGATGTTCCAAACTAAATTTGCCCAAAGCGCCGCTTCGAAAGTCGTTCATAAGCATAATCTGGGTTCGTTCCAGATCTATGAGTCCGCCCTTGACCAAAAAGCCGCGCTTGTTGCCAATTTCTTGGATAATGCTTTGCGAGTTGTTGTCCAAACCAGTCAGTTTGTAGCGTTCCTTAAGAGCAGTTGGATAGTGTTCTAATAAAAAACTGATGGTAAGGTCGACAATAATCGAGAAGTCGTAAACGTCGTCTTTGATGGCCCCAAGCATCGCAAGGCGTTGGCCCGTCAATGGGTCGTCAAACTTGTGCCAGAGTATACCAGGACTGTCCACTAGTTCAAAATTTTCGCTCAGTCTTATTTTTTGTAGGGTCTTAGTGTGTCCCGGTTTGGGCGCGACTGATACCTTGTGGCCGTGACAAAGTGCGTTAATGAGCGTAGATTTGCCAACGTTTGGAATGCCAACTATCATAGCTCTTACTGTTGCTAAGGACTTGACCTTGGACTTTGTTGCTTGTTGACAGGCCAGGACAATAGCGGCCAAGTTGAGGCGCTCTTTGGAGGAGACCAAGACAACGCGAGTGTTGACCTCTTGTTCTAGACGTGCCTTCCAGGCGGTTGTAGTCATAGAATCGGCAATATCAATTTTGTTGAGAATTACTACGCGAGCTTTGTCGCCAATAAGTTGATCCAAAAGCGGGTTGCGCGTTGAGATTGGTGCACGAGCATCTAAAAGCTCAAGATACACATCCACCGATGAACGGCTATCTTTAATTAGTTTGGTGGTTTTGGTCATGTGACCGGGAAACCATTGTATGGTCATGGAGTCTCCAATTGGCAACTTGTTACACATGCCTAGGTAGAAATGCTTCTAATGCCGTCCAGCACCTCACCACTATAGTTAGTGGCTACCAGATTAATACAGTTGCTTGCACGCTGCAAGGTCTACCGCACCTAGGCGGTGGTAGCGGTAATCATCCGGCATCTTTTCTTGGTTCATTGTCCTATCCTTTGATCTGCGAGAGATCGCCTTGGTTCAAAATCCATAGCTATACCTATAATAACAAGAAAACTTGCTTGAGCAAAAGGTGCCAATAGTCCCTAAGGAAGTACATTGGGTTTAGGTGGCACCGTTGACAGCCCTACAAACTTGCGAGTAGTTTGTGAGGCATGAAAATTGACCTTAAACTGGTGCAGCGCAACGCGCTGAGCGGTGTCTTGGTGTCGTTTGTGGCGTTGCCTCTTGCGGTGGGCTTTGGTGTCGCAGCGTTTGCGCCCCTCGGTCCGGCTTACGCACCCATGGGTGCAGTTGCCGGTCTGATTGGCGCTATCATGAGCGGTTTTTTTGCATCTCTTGCCGGTGGCTGTCCTTCGCAAGTTACCGGGCCAACAGGTCCCATGTCGGTGGTGGCTCGTACGGCTATTGCTACTATTATTGCTGCACCACACCTAGCGTCACTGCCTGAGGATCAGCGTGTGGCGGTTACACTCTTTCTATTTGGAGTAACCGTTCTGCTCGGTGGCGTGGTTGAAGTCTTGCTTGGTGTTTCCCGCGTGGGCCAGCTGATCCGCTACATTCCTTATCCAGTGTTGGCCGGATTTATGAACGGTGTATCAATTCTTGTGGTCGTAACCCAGATCCGCCCGCTCTTGGGCGTAGCCAGCAACACACCCTGGTCGGAACTCGTTGCAGGGTGGTCTGTCGAACAAAGTGCAGTACTTGTGGTGGGTGTGGTTGCGGCACTGGCAACTTGGATTTTGCCAAAATTTTCGCGCCGACTTCCGGGAGCTTTGCTGGCACTTACCTTGGGTACCGCGTTATTCCTTGCTCTGGGTAACGCTTGGTTGCCCAAACTTATAGAAGGAGAGACCAACCTCTGGATCGTTGGCACCATTCCTTCTGTGGTACCACTACCACAGTTGTTGCTGGCTCTGCCAAAGGTGATCGGGGATCTTAAACTTGACTTGCTAGGATTGATATTACAGCAGGCTGTGCTTTTGGGTTTGCTGGGCGCAATTGATACCTTGCTTACTTCACTTATTGCGGACTTTAAAACACACACACGTCACAACAGCAATCGAGAACTGATGGGACAAGGCCTTGGTAACATCATCTCCGGGCTTTTTGGCGGCTTGCCGGGAGCAGGTGCAACCGTCCGTACTCTGGTAAACATTGACAATGGTGGCAGCAATAAGATTGCCGGCATGGTTCATGCGCTGGTTCTGCTTTCTATCCTTGTTTTTTTGGGGCCGCTCGCACGTTGGATACCTTTGGCTGCACTTGCAGGAGTTCTGCTGGTGACCGCGTTTAAAATGATTGATGTCTGGAGTGTTTCAATGGCGCGCAAACGTTCCTTGCGCGAAGATAGTATCGTCTTGTGGTCGGTTACAGCGCTTACCGTCGCTGTTGACCTTGTTTTTGCCGTTGCCATAGGGCTTGCACTTGCTGGTGCGCTTTATATAAAAAATCAAACCAAGACAAGCGTTATTCACCGCTTGAGTACTGGTGCAGTAATGCGCTCACGGCGCAAAAGAAGCGAGAACCAAACTGCGCTACTCGACAGTCTTGCCGAGCCAATTCGCATTGCTCAACTCGAAGGCAGTCTCTTTTTTGGCACTGCTGATGACTTTCTCGCCGAGTTTAACCGATCCTTGGTACAGGGGCGCATTCTGATTCTAGATCTTGCGCGAGTCCGATCGATTGACCTGACAGGCGGACGCCTGCTCGGCGACTTGTACGACCGAGTAATAGCTGGGGGGGCACGGCTGGTGTTTTCTGGTTTAGCTGAAAAAGCCCCGCTGCGTCGTTTCTTGCAAGAACTTGGTCTTGCCAAAGATGACCAACTCTGGTTCCCGACGCTTGATGCAGCGCTGGAAGATGCAGAGAATACCTTGCTGGTCCAACATGATGCTTTTGAGCACAAAAGCTCTGACCAAGTAGGAATTGCGGACTTTTATGCCTGCGCAGGCTTTGATCATAAAGATTGCACCGCCTTGGGAAGCTATCTTGTGCGTGGGACAGCAGCGACAGGTGACTTGCTCTTTGAAGCAGGAAAAGCGAGTGATCAAATATGGTTTATTGTGTCCGGTCAGGTAGAAGTCTTTCTGCAAGGCCAGTATGGAGCCATGGAAGTAAGCGTCTACACTGCAGCTTGCCATTGCGGGGCGGCTGCCTTTATCGAGCAGCACGTGCGCGCCTACGGAGCCCGAGTGAGGGAAGAGCTAAGCTTTATGCGCCTTGACCGTGCCGAATTTCAACGCATGAGCCAGCAAGAACCCGAGCTTGCACTTAGACTACTAGGTAATCTTTCCCACGAACTTGCCCAACGGCTATCGCACGCAGTACAAGAAAATCGAATGCTTGCTGCAACCTAAAAATTGGCAGTGATTTCTGCGATCGCCGCAAAAATAGGTTGTACGGCCCTGACGCTTCGACAGTGGGTGGAGCAGTCGGAGAAAGACCAAGGGTTACAAGAAGGCTTAACGACCGGTGAGCGGGAGCAACTGAGGCAAGTTCCGCAGGAAAATAAAGAACTCAATCGTTTGAACTCCTTGCGTATCGTCTTGAAATACAAGGAGTTGTGAGAGGAAAGGTGCAACGTGAGTTGTATGCTGATAGACCCAACCAACTATGGGCGGGATTTGTCTCTATGGCTTTCGCAATTGATGCGTTTTCACCAACAAGTTCTGACCTTAGTTGCCGGACTTAATTAAAAAAGGCTCCGTTAAACCCGGGGTGGTTCAATGCCGAATACTTAGCCGAGGACTTGCTTTTGGATCATTGGCGACTTCGTAAACGGTTGGTCCACTTCCGTCTTGAGTCTTGCGGACAGTTGAAGCTCTGAACCCTATGGAATACTTCATTCAGTTTCGCCCTCCTACTGGCGAAAACTATCTTGACAGGTATTGCACAGGCAAGGGATCGTTGCGGAAATTTTCTGGGGCAATAGCCTACCAAATACAGCTTCCTATATTTTTGTAATACCCATTGACAAATCCTATGGTAGATTCTATGCTTGGAAAAAGAAAGGGGGAGGGAATGACCATGCATTCTATAAAAGTCGAAAAAATAGTCAATGAACTCACTAGAGAAATAGTTGACTACAATTTCCCTACATTTGGTGATCTGTATAGCACTCAGTTAGAATTTTGGGCGGCGATAAAAAAATTTCATCGTGATATTCTCGATTATGCAAGAACTATTATTGATAAGGAGGCTACGGACAAAGAAGACGAAGTTCTTAATGGTGATCCAGAAAGTCATTATACAAGGCTTGCTGAGAAAGCGCGATTGAGTAACAGGCAAGTCAAAAAATATATCGACGCATGCGTCGAAAACAGTGAAGCACTTTTTTTAGACCACCCGTTACCCTTTGTCTTGGATCAAAAAATTGCTAGCGGACGAGTAGAATTTAAGTATCGAGGCAGAGGTTTTTTTGCCAATTATGACGTGCAAGGTTTTCTCGATGGTCATAAACCGGTGGAGAACCCCGCTATTTATTCTTTTGATGCCACCTATCATGAATATCGTGATCACGGAAAAATTCATAGGGACCATGCACCTGCGGTAAGAATTGACTATCCCGCGACACTTACTTAAACTTGCTTACAGACAATTTACCTTAGGTTTTTTGATATTTGTTGGCAGATTTTGGTATCCCGGTTCTAATGGCGCATGATTTCGTTGCAAAAATAAAGGAGAAGTATCGTATGAAAATAGTTTTTAAGGGTATTGTTTTGATTACCGTGTTGTCTATGGTTTTGGCTATGTCTGGCTGTTTTACTCTCGCGTCCAATCTAATCTTAAAAAATTAAGTTTATGAAGTCAAGTCCGATAGTGGCATAGTCTACGCTGTAGCCCAGTTTGAGGTTTACAGAGTACTGTTTTCTTTTGCCAAAATGCGCATAGGTGTTAACAAAGCTGCACCTCAAGATGGGGTTAGCATTTGGTTAAAGTATGCGCATAGTTCTGACATTTATTTTGGGGCTGTCACCTTTGATGTGGATGGCATAAAAACCAAATTGGTGGAACTAAGCAAATCCCAGGCAACACGTGTTGATGAATTGTACGTGGGAGAAGGATTCTTTGGCTTTAGCGCAGAGACTATTGCCGAGGATGTTAAGGGCAAACTCAAAGATCTTGTGGATTCGATAGTTAATGGCAAAAAAGTTTCGGTCAAAGTTGAATGCGATTACAATGCATCTAGTCTCAAACTAGGTAGACAAAAGAATGCTCAAACTTATACCTTTACTGCAAATGATCAAATGATTCTTGCTGACTGGTCCACCAGAATAGGCTCACCAGTTCCTGCTCAGTCCCAATAGTTCCTAATAAATAGAACCAAGCAATCAGAATGTCTCATACAAGACATTCTGATTTTTTTGCTTTTTTTTACTCATTTTTGTTGAGCAATATTTGCAGTCCATCAAGTACTATCAATAAATTCTGATCGGTATTCCTTTTGTAAGCATCGTCTTTATCAACTCTTGGACCGGTTACATCTGGTTTTTTTTTACCAAAGCACCAAATGCCGTTAAGCGGCAAACCTATCAATTCTGATTTTAATTCTCCATCTTCGTTTTTAAGATAGCTAGCTTTGACTCTTCTAACGGGGTTAAAGCGTCTTAAGGTAAATTCTTGTGCGTTGCCAGGGTCCTTGGTCGATTGAAACAGAAGATCAACGGCAATCTCGCGCACCAACTCGATCTGTTTTTCTACGTTTTTAAAAAAATAGCGGCCTTCATCGTTTTGAGTCATTAAGCTATTTTGCTCTGACTTTTGAGAAGCACTACATTCTTTAAGAAAAGCACTAGGAATTGACTGGCTATGATTAATGAGCTCTATCAAATGAGGTTGCTTCTGAATCAAAATCAAACCCAACCAGCTTGTACCTTGTTGTTGTAAAAATCTAGTCAGTAGACTATTGATCTGATAGAAATCAGGTCCGTTGTAACCGTCGCTAGTGTAGGTAAAGTACCGGTCTATTTTTTTAGTAAGCGACGACAAATGTTCTTTCCAGCTTGACCCACTAGCTCCAAGATACACCCGTATCGAATCTACATTTTTTAAAATGCTGGGGCAGCGATAGTTTGGAGGGATGCTCGTATTGACAATAGGTTTTCCAATTTGCTTGACTAGGTATTTATCGATGCTTTTCGTAATGGACTGCCAATGGTCCAGCAAAACCTGTACGTTTTCGTCTTCTCCGGCATATTTTATAGAATAGGCGTCCTTAAATTCGTTTGAATGGGGTGCATTGTAAAGTACAGATGTTTTTTCAAATTTAAACGCGTTATTTTTTAGGTCGTCAATTTCTTTAAAGCAATCCAAAACATAAAAATCGTTGTTCCTAATACTGCGTCTTGTTCCTTCATATTTTCTGTTTCGCATTTCGTATTATCTCAATTATCGTAAATAAATCAAGTGCTAAAACCAGAAGCACTAGGTGCATTCAAACAGCCATTTTTCGTCCCGTGTATATCGTCTTGTAATACCCTTAAAGTATACTGCCCGATGAGGTATCTTAGTCTCCAGAAGGTGGCGATAGAGCAGGGCTCTAATGAAATAGAGGTACTCTTGGAGATACTGGTCTCAGTTGTGATAACTAAGTATTTCCCTAGGTTACCAGCTTAGCCTATTTAAACAACTTTAGAATGGCATTTAAGCTTGGATCAATACTACTAAAAAGAAGCAAAAGAGAACCAAGAGCCTTTTATTGGTATGCACAGCTATAAGTGTGGGGACAAACTCTATTTTGTTCACGGCAATACAGATGGTCTTTTTGAAGATTGTGATGACCAAGATCTTCTGGCTATATTTGATCTAGATTGCACCTATAGCGAATATCAAAAAAATGGATATTTGCACAGGGAGGATAGACTGCCAGCTGGCATAGTCTGGTATGACGCTCAAATTTGAGAAAATTTTTGGGTAGATCATAAAAAAATTGATTCGCATGAAACAGAAATTCCAATATAATTAATCAAAAAAACAGGAGGTGCTAAATGGGAGCACTAACATACAAGGAACCAGAACAATCAAACTCAAGCAGTCGATTTTTGTATTTACAGCAATTTCTAAAAGAGGACAAGACACCAATGATGGGCAGCGTCACTTACAAGGACCCAAAGAATGGTGTCGAGTACGTTCTCCAACTGGACAGAGATGGCTATGTGCATGGCCACGAAGAAGGTGACATTCCTGCTATTAAGAGCAAAGATGGAACCTATGCAGAATTTCGCAACCACGGCAAACTGCACCGAGGCTTTCAACGCCCAGCAATAGTTATTGAAACAGAAACCGAGTTAATCCAAGAACACTGGATCAATAATGTTGTTACCTTAATCAAACATTACGACAAGAGCAAGATCAAAGTTTGAAAGATGATGGTGTCTATCGTAACATTAAATTACCTAAAAATATTAAACTGGCATGGACAAAAACGTCGTCGGAGTTCTCCCTATTAATCTTGGAAAATGGTATTAGACGACGAACCCTGTACAATAGGTATATGCGGGGAGAGAGATACGCTTAATATTAACCAGTCTGACCAAATTAAAGAACTACAAAGGGCAAGATTTGCACCTTCCGAAATCGCTGAACGAGGGGATGTTAACCGTAAAACGGTGAACAAATACATGATTATCGTTGACTACAGGCCAACTTTAGAAAACCAGAAAGTAGAAAAATCTAAGTTTGCCCGTTTGATACAAGCGCGGTAAATTGCACAGGATACCTTGCTCCTGATGGCACTTTAGTAATTCACAACCCTGCAATCACTGATAAAGGAACGATGTTTAGACCAAAAAACGCGCAAGAATATTTTGATGCACATTGAAAAATTTTAAAGCATCCAGTTTTTTATACATGTTTTCCTCCTCGATTCGATACGGGAAGAAGTTTAAGATCCGCGAATAACCACGGAACCATTTCTCCGACGGTTGGGTGAGGGATGACTGTATTCTGCAAAGTGGAGTATGGAAGACCTGCCTGTATTGCAAGGGCGAGCATACCGATAACTTCGTCTCCTCCCACTCCAAATATGGTTGCCCCTAGGAGTTTTCCGCTGCTCTTTTCTACCACTACTTTCATTGTACCCAGCGTCTCTGCTTTCTCTTTTGCCCGGCTTACCAAACTCATCGGCATGGTTCCTACAAGCGCATCGATTCCCTTTTCGGCTGCCTCTGTTTCGTTCATTCCCACGCGGGCAAGGGGCGGATCTATGTACATCACATAGGTCCTAGTTCTGTCAGAAATGCGCCGCTTCCCCTGTTTGAAAAAATGATCCAGAAACACCTGTCCATCGTGGACGGAGGTGTGGGTAAAGGCTCCCTTTCCGTTAACATCACCCAGGGCATAGATATGTTTCTTGCTTGTCCGGCCGTAATCGTCCACAGAAATATATCCGTTTTTATCCGTCTCTATGCCCGCCGCACTAAGATTTAACTCTGCGCTTGAGGGGATGCGTCCTGTTGCCATAAGAATATGGGTGCCCGTGATTTCATGTTCATCTTTTCCCTGGGCATACCGAAGGATTATTTTTTTTCCTTTTTGCTCTACATACAAGGGCGAACTGTTAAGGTGGAAATCCATACCCTCGGCTTCCAGAAGTTCCTGAGCGATCGTACTTATTTCAGGATCTTCACGGTAAACTATGCGCTCGCCATGTTCGAATACGGTCACTCTGCTGCCAAAGCGTCGGAATGCCTGACCGAATTCCAGGCCGATGTAGGATCCTCCCACGATGAGAAGATGTTCCGGAAGTTCCTTCAGATCAAGAATACCCCTGTTGTTAAGCCAGGGAATGGTATTAATTCCGAGAATGTCCGGTTTCCTCGCGCGTGTTCCCGTATGGATTATGATTGCTTCCCCCCGGATCGTAGATTCTCCGACAGCTACCGTGTGCTCATCGATGAAACGTCCTTGGGCGGGGTAGAAGTCACTTACCTCTTCAAGCCACTTTCTGAAGCCCGAAGTGGCGTCATTACGGATTGCATTGACCCGTTCCATTACCCCTGCGAAGTTGATCTGCATCTTGGGAACCTCAATTCCAAAATCGTCGGAGCGGCGGACCATCCGTGCCACCCGTGCACTTGCAACTAAGGCCTTGGTCGGGGTGCATCCCCAGTTCACGCAAGTCCCACCCACTCGGTCTTCTTCTATAATGGCAACGGAAAGTTTCTCCTTGAGTATTTTGGGAAGAATGGTTCCCGTGGCCTGTCCCGTTCCTATAAGAATTACATCGTATGATTTCATGTAGCCTCCTTTTTCGGCAGAAGAATGTTGTACCCCAAGGTTTGCCGGACATTCGATGATGACCGTTTTACTATCAACCAAGTTACAGCTTTGGTTACCGCAACAGTTCAATCCGCACTGTCGGCTTCATCCATAAGCAACGTGCGAACCGACTGTAATTCTTTAAGTCGATCCTGATTTACTTCCGGGTAACTCATACCAAGCCCATTCAGCGTTTCGATGATAATTTTGGAGACAATCAAACGGGCATTATGCTTATTATCGGCGGGGACAACATACCAAGGCGCTTCCTTTGTGCTGGTTGCACTCAGGCATTCCTGGTACGCCGCTTGGTAATTACCCCAAAATTTTCGCTCTTGGATGTCAGCAAGGCTGAATTTCCAGTTCTTGTCTGGCTCATCAATCCGCGCCAGAAAACGATTGCTCTGTTCCGCTTTGGACAAGTGCAGGAAGAATTTAATAATGCGGGTTCCGTTTTGATAAAGATGATGCTCCATATCAACGATAGAACGAAAGCGCTCTTTCCAAACAGCCTGCCCGTCGAGCAACTCAATTGGGAGTCCTTGACTGTGAAGAATCTCCGGATGGACGCGGACGATGAGCACATCCTCATAGTAGGAACGGTTGAAGATCCCGATGCGCCCGCGCTCTGGTAAACGGCGGGTTGTGCGCCAAAGAAAATCATGGTCTAGTTCTTCAGCGGTGGGTTCTTTAAAGCTGAAAACCTGGCAACCTTGTGGGTTGACACCGGACATGACGTGCCGGATAGTACCGTCTTTGCCGGCAGCGTCCATACCCTGGAAAATCAACAGCAATGCATATTGATTGGAGGCATAATGCAAGCGTTGTAGAGAACTCAACTCATCCACGTGTTCTTCCAGAATATTTTTATAATTTTTCTTCGATTTGAAAAAAGGCTTCACAATAGTTGGCCATTCCCTCAGTTCTACTCTTTTACCGGCGTGGACACAAAAGTCATCTGATTTAATTTTCATAATTACCTCTATTTTTTGGAATGAATTGTGTAGCTACAGCGTTGAAGTTTTTGGATGCTAGATAATGTGTTTTGACAAGACCTACTTCCAGTTTAACATGCTATAGCCATCCTAGATTCAAGCAACAAGTACAACGATTATAGCTCTTCTAGGAATTATTCCTTAGGGTGTTTTTACCAACTTTAGAATCTTCGATTTCCTAAAAAGAGGTTTGAAAATCCTGAAAGAGCCGTTCTTTTTTTTGTTTTTTCGAAGCCTCCGATGTTAAGCGAGCCCAGTACTTTATAGGAACAACTACGGCGGTGTGGCGCCTTTTTTCATCGGTTAGGTATTGAATGGTCATAAGTTACCTCCTTGGATAATAATACTAAGAATTAGCTTGTTGGTCTTGGTTTTTCTCATTTGCGTGTATTTAATCGTCTAAAAATACCCATCACTCCTTGGAGATTTTTGCAGGTGCTTTTTGGCGCATTAGTGCATTTTTTTTGCGGTAACTTTCTCCTTCAAATAATAGATAACCCACTAGAGGACAGACCCCAAATAAAAGCAAAGCGAGTCCTAGATCTTCGCGGGAAGCCCAGGCGCGACCAAGGGAGGGCACCAGCGAGGCTCCACCATCAGTGAACGCTTTCGGGACTGCTCAAACGCGCCGACATAAAAAAGCCGGAAATCTCCACGCATGCTATCCGGCATTACACGGCCACCCATTTACTGGAAAACGCTGCTGCAGCTGGAGCTGCGACTTTGGCAAATCTATCACTAAAAATAGCAGGTTGGGGTTCTGTCATTATTATGGTTTTTACTTTACAGTTGAGGATTGTTGCTCCTGCGACTGCAAGTTAAGCTTCCAGATTTGAATGCACTAACACTAGATAAAGCTAAGAAAAGGATCAATCAAGTTCTTACTAACCCAGAAACTCAAACAGGAACCGGTGTTGGCATTAAGACAGGAAAACCCGAGACATTATTGATAGAATTATTGATAACTGTACTATTTCCCAAGAAGTTATAGAAAAAATTAACTTCATTGATAACATATTTAAGGAAAAAACTGTTTTAGTTGAAGAATGTCTATGGGGCATTAGAATCGAAACTAATCTCCTATACAATAATGTTGAAAATTGGTATTTTTTTTGAATTCCCGAGGAACGCAAAGTAGATTGGTTGACATAAATTACTTAAAGATGGCAATCCAGAAAACTAAACATATAAATTTTTGCACTAATTTAGATCTTATAGTTCCACCAATTCCGGTCTAAGAACTCTTTAAATCTCAACTGAGTCTGTCCCCAAGTAAAGAAATAGCAAAACGTGGCGTGAAAGCTGCAGGATCAGAATTACCGGAGATTTCAGGTGCTCACGCCCAGAAATGGGGAGAACTTATTGATAGTTTGAAACCATTTTGGGCGAAGTGGAGCGACTATGAATGAGACAAATCATAGGCTTACGAAACTCTTTGTGGGGAACAAGATCTTTATTTCCATTTACTTTTTTTTTAGGATTGTTCTCTTCTGCATTGTTCTCTATGTATTCGATATATCTTTTGAACACAATACCTTCTTTGTGAAAGTTATTTGAGTTCATTAGAGTAGTGATGCCTGAAAGTGGGCCGCCAATCCATCCCCTGCCGGTTGGCCTCCTTCTGGCGAAACCAATCTTGACAGGTACTGCCCCGAGCGCGATTCGAACGCGCGACCTACAGCTTAGGAGGCTGTCGCTCTATCCAACTGAGCTACCGGAGCATGCTTGGAATGGATCTATTGTTCCAGCGCGCTAAGTAATAACACAGTTTTGCTTTAGTGAAAAGCATGCAGTGACGGCACTACATAAATTGTCTAGGTCGCGCTTTTGACTAAAGCCAGGCTGGCATTGTCCGACACTAAAAGAAAAGCCCCCACGATTGTGAGGGCCAGGCTTCAGGGGATCCGGTGGAAGGTAAGTTTTCCGGGTCCCCCATTTTATTTTCCGATATCAAACCAAAATATGCAAGTACTCTCTAACTATCGTGACCAACTCAAACTGATTTCTCGGCCATTGCGTTTGACGGTCAGGTTAATTTGACGAGTTGCGCTACTATTGAGGGCGGTGTAAAACTCCGCGGCGTTTTTAAGGTCTTTGCCGTTGATTTTTACCAGCTCGTCACCTGCTCGTAGTCCGGCGTCAGCGGCTGAGGTACCTTCTTGTACGCTCACTACAACCAGCGATCCTATCGCTAACTCTGTCCGCACTTGGCGCTTCATGTCGTTAGTTAAGGGCATTACGCTAAATCCTGGCCAATAAGAATCACTCTTTACGTCTTCTACGCGTAGGCCAAGGGTTACGTTTAGGGTTTGTTCTTTGCCTTGTCTTATCAACTTGAGTGCAATTACCGTCTTAGCATCAAAGCCGGCGATAGTCCTAACTAGGTCATCACCTGACTTTATGGCAGCATTGTTGACATGGGTAATCAAGTCTCCTGGTCGTAGTCCAGCTTGTTCGGCAGGACTATCTTTAATGGTATTGTAGACAAAGGCTCCCTCGCGTCCCTTGAGGCCCAGCACCTCTCTATTTTCTTCTATTATGTTATTGGGTGTTACGCCAAGCCAGCCATATTCTACTTTGCCCTTGTTGATAAAGTCAGTTGCAACTTTTCGAGCGTTGTTAATGGGTACCGCAAAACCGAGTCCAACGTTTTCGCCAGTCCGGGTTGCTATCCAGGTGTTAATGCCAACTACTTCTCCTGCAATATTGACTAAGGCACCGCCTGAGTTACCGGGGTTTATAGCAGCGTCGGTTTGCAGGTAGTCGGTAAAGGCGCCAATGGCAGCTCGGCTGTCGGGCAGGTCGCTGGAAGTTCTGCCAACAGCGCTCACAATTCCCTGTGTTACGGTATTCTGGATTCCATAGGGGCTGCCGATGGCAAAGACTATGTCACCAGGACGCATGGCAGATGAGTCTCCGAGGCGTGCTAAGGCCAGTTTTTCTGAACTTGCAAAAGACAGGATAGCCAAGTCTCGGTTAGCATCTTTTCCTACGATATTGGCTTCGTATTCTTTGCCGTTACTCGTTTTGATCAAATACTTGTCTGCACCGTCCACCACGTGATTGTTGGTGAGTACATAGTAGGTTTCACCTTTTTGCTCAACCAATATCCCGCTTCCAAATCCACCTTGATAGCGCGGCTCAGCCTCGCTTTCTTCTTGCTCTTGATTGCGTCGGTTGTTTCCAAATGGGCCCGGTTGACCATTAAAAAAAAACTCAAACGGGTTGGCTCGTGGGTTGACCTTTCGTTTGACATCAACCCTAACTACTACGGGCAAAACGTTATCGGCGATTGCTCGTGAAGCAGTTTGAAAAGCCTGCAAAACGCTTAGACTGGCTTCAAGATTGGGCTGTGGAGTGTTACTGCCCGTAGAAAGCTGATTGTAAGCTTCTGCATTGCCACTGGCTAGGCGGTTAGGCAGCAGGCTTTGGTTGGTGTAGTAGCCTTTGTCACCATCTAAAATGTTTGCCAGTCCAAAACCAGCAAAGAAAAGTAGCCCTATGGCTAAGCCGCCAACTAGGACAAGGCGGCCTTTATTGGTAAAAAATTGAGTGATTCGCTGCAATGACATTCTTTTGATCCTCCAACATGAATACAACAAAAATGTACTATGATTACAAGCAGGTACAAAAGAATTGTGAGTTTTTGGCATTGCGGCCAAACTCGCCTCAGTGCTGACGGAGAACTTAAGTAATAAAATGAAAAAACAGCAGGCGCGTGACAAACTGTACAGGATAGCCTTAGTTTGTTCTAATCCTAGTGATGAGTTTCAGGCAACCTATGTCAATTACTTGCGTGCAGCTGCTCGCGACAATGGTATGCGCCTGATTGTAGTCGACGGCAGCGCGCTCTCAATTGACGTCCAAAATGGCCGCGGAAGCAACTTTGTGATCCACATGCTTTCTTCGCAATATATCGATGGTCTCATAATTTTAGGCGGAGCCTTTGGTTTTTTTGATCGACGGGGCGAGCTAGAATCCCTCTTTGCACGTTTTCCCTCTTTGCCCTTGGTTTCAATTGGTCGCGTTGTTGATGGGTATTTTTCTATTTTGACCGAAAACTATTCTGGCATGTTTGACATGGTTAGGCACATGATTAAGGTTCATGGATGTCGTAGGCTGGTCTTTTTGGGAGGTCCAGAGCGTCACACGGAAGCTGATGAACGCTTGCAGGGTTTTAAAGATGCCTTGATACATGAGGGTTTAACTTTTAACCCGCTATGGCATGTAGAGGCAGGTTTTGACAGGCAAGGTGGAGAGACGGCGATGGAAACCATGCTCTCGGTGCGCAAAATGCAGCCAGACTGTGTGGTGGCTGCCAATGATTCGGCCCTTTTGGGTGCTTTGCAGGTTTTGGATAGACATGGCTTGCGCGTGCCTGATGATGTCAAGGTTGCCGGTTTTGACAACACGCTCAATGGTCGACTCAACTTGCCGGCTTTAACTACGGTTGGTCAGCCCTACCGTGAAATTTCTCATCGCGCTTTTGCGTATTTGGGTGATCGTTTGGACGGCATCAAACCTATCGAATCGGCAGTCTTGGTTTGTTCCAGAATGATTTTTAGGTCATCGTGCGGTTGCCATCCTTCCCGATGGACTGACACGGTTGGGGTAGAAAAATCCACACAAAGCAAGAATCTATCAATAGCGATCAAGGATCATGAGGCCGACATGGGCATGGTGGTCAGTTCGGTTGCGGAGGCAATTTTGGCCAATGTAGAAGGTGGCCGCTACCTGTTTGCCAAGACGCCATTTATGTTGAGTCTCTATAATTTTGTAAGCGTGGTTCTCAAAAATGCGCCTGATTGTAACGTGCACGCTTGCTTGCGAGAAGCAAATGGACTCTCGACTTGGTGCCACAATGCCAATTTAGAAGTCTCCAATTGGCACCTAGTATTGCAAATTATTGTTTCTTATTTTAAGAGTAAAACTGGTCTTGACCAAGAAGAACATAGGGTTTTTTGGATCGGGTTGGAGGCCTTGCTACGCGAACTTGACTCAAGGATTTTGATGCAAGAGCGTTTTAGGGATCACTACATTTCCAATGAGGCCTTACAACTTTCTACCAGGTTGGTGGCCGTTGGTGACAATCAAGATCACCTGCGTAGAATAGTTGGCGCTTGGCTTGTCCGTTTGGGTATAGCCAAAGCGTATTTGATTCTGCTCGACAACAATATGGTTTCAGCAGTCAGTGGCACGGATGGGCCAAGCCCTCATCGTGGAAGAGTTTTTGTGGCCACAAATACTGCTGATAGCACCTTGCTTGAGAATTCTTTTGAGGTACGGGAGCTTTTACCGCGCGGGGTCGATGCCTTAGGCGCCGAAGATCTTGTGCTGTTTCCCTGTCATGTGGAAGGTGAAGTCTTTGCCTACTTGTTGACCAATTCTTTGGATATTCCCATGTCGTTATACACCTTTACGACGGTGAGCATTTCTTCGGCACTCAATGTCCATGATATGTTGCGCATTGTCAGACATCATAGTGCCGAAGTAGAGGCTGTTGTAGACCAACGAACGCTCGAACTACGTATGGCCAACGATAGCTTGCGCGAAATTAGCTATAGTGACCAATTAACTGGCCTCAAAAACCGTCGTTACTTGATGGACGTAATTGCGCCTGAGGCAAGAAACCTGCAACGGGCAGGCTATATGCGCAGCGAAGGCAAGCCAGACTTTTTGGGAGCAGAAAACGAAAGTCTGGAGCGCCTTGGCCTAATTATGGTGGATCTTGACCACTTTAAGCTGGTCAATGACCAGTTTGGGCACATGGCGGGGGATCTGGTTCTCAAACAAGTTGCAGAAATTTTTAAAAATAATGTGCGTAAGCAAGACGCTTTGCTGCGTTGGGGTGGAGAAGAGTTTTTAATCGTCTTACGAGGCTTTTCTAACAAGTCATTGGCCTTAGGCGAACTGGCCGAAAAAGTGCGCTTGGCGGTCAAACGCCATAGCTTTAAGATTGGACCCAGAAATTCTATTAGCTGCACTTGCTCGTTGGGGTGTTTTATGTATCCACCCGAACTAGACGAGGGTATCCCGATAGACTTTAACCATGCTTTGTCTTTGGCCGACAACGCGCTCTACGCTGCCAAACGTGGCGGGCGAGATCAAACTATCTTGGCCAGCTTGTCGCGCCCTTCTCAATGGCAGTTGCAGGGCGCGTCGCGTATAATTTCTGGCTTTTTGGCTTCTGTCGAACAGGGCCTAATCAGCCTTGAGCGACAAGGACCAAGTTTGGATCGTTAGTCTGGGCGCTTTCAATAAGCGAGTCACTTTGGCTAGCGCTTGAGACCGGCACTTGGGCGCCTTTGGGATAGATGCGGTATTTTTTTACGAATCCGCATGGCAGGTAGGTCATTTTTGACTGCCTCAGACCGGGGTTGCCAAGATCTTGCTCGCGATTAATGTACTGGTAGTGCTTGGGCAAAATTGCAGCAAATGCCATGTTAATAAACTGATAAACACCCTTAAACGATGATATGCCTTTTTCAAAATGAACAACAAATGTTTTGCCTTTTTGTAGACCCTCACCCAACGTATAGGCAGCTGGTACGCCGTCTGCATGTACCATGTAGCCGCATAGACCTAGCTCTTTGCACAGGTCCAAGCCTTCTTTGCTGGCAAAGTAGTCATCGTCCTGGCCGCGTTCTACGCGCCACGTCTCGAGTACAGAATAGGCTTCTTTGAGACTTTCGCCGCAAAACTTTTTCTCTTGGTATTGATAGTTATTGATAAAAGCGTTTACGTGGTTGCGTTTTTTGTGATATTTGCGTCCGCTAAGTTCTGCCAAGTCTTCTCTTAAGTAAAGGTAGTCAAAGTTGTCACGGTCTTCCCACACAAAACAACCGGCCAGCTCTGACCACACTCTCACGGAATCGGCAAATCGCCCGGCTAAGCCCTTTACGTAGTCAACCTCAGCAAGCATCTGGGTTCTTAGCACAAGGTCATCCGGTAAGCCGCAAGGGAAGGCATAAAAAGTCTGTCCTTCTTTGATTCCCTTAATGATCAAACGACGCTTGGTCTCTTGCTTAGTGTTTGGAACCCAAGCCATTTGGTACTGGTAGGTGTTTCTAAAAAGGTAGAGACCCGCAAAGGTGTACTCTGAAATACCATCATCTAAGAGGCTTAGTCCTGGGTGAAGTTCAGAGCGCATATCCAAAGAAATAGGTAAAAAGGTAGGGTAGTCGCATATTGCCATTATTTGAATATAGTCACGATTATATAAAGAAGTAAAGTACCTTGCATGCGCTCTAGTCTGACTGGTATCATAGTGGTATGAATCTTAACAAACATCGCGTCGGTGCCTACCTTAAGGGCTCCGGAAAAACAAGCTCAGACAAAAAAAACACCGAAGACAATAAGCAAGATGCGCTTATCAAAAAGGTCAGCCAGCCTGAGTCTAATAAAAGCAAACCAAGCTCTAGTAAGCTTGATGCGCCGCGCGGTGATGACAAACCTAATCGAAGTGATATTGCCAAATACCTGATGGTCATTGGTCGTGAAGACGCATCTAAAATCCTCAAACATTTGGATCCTAGTGAAGTCGAAGCCATAGTGAGAGAGATTGCCTCCATCAAGTATTTGAGCGCCGAAGAAAGCCAGGCGGTTTTGGAACGATTTAAAGGCCTCGTTAAGGTTGGCGCTCCATCTGCTGGTGGTGTGGACACGGCCCGCTCCATTTTGGTTCAGGCCTTTGGCGAAGAGCGTGGCGGCCAATTGATGCGTCAGGCCATGCCAAAAAACCACGATCCGTTTTTCCGATTTATACAAGACTATGAACCGCAACAGATTGCCCAAGTTCTACGTCATGAGTCGATGGGTGTTAAGGCTATCGTCTTGGCCTATGTTCCCGCGGCGTTTGCCGCAAACATTCTCAAACTCTTACCCAAGGAAGATCAACGAGACATTGTGGTTCGCATCTCGCGCATTCAAAAAGTAGAAAAAGACGTCTTGATTAGGATTGAAGAAGGACTTAAGCAACGAATTATAAGCACTGGTAAAGTTTCCGACGAAGAGATCGATGGCAAGTCCAGTCTGGCTGCAATTATGCGCCACCTCGATCCCGATATGGAGCAACGTTTAGTTGGAATATTGGAAACCGAAGCGCCAGAAATTGCCGAAGACATAAAAGAACGACTGTTTACCGTTGATTCGATTCTTTTGATAGACGATAGGGACTTCCAAAAGCTACTTACGGGTCTAGAAAACAAACATTTGGCCACTATTCTTAAGGGCAAGTCTGACGAGATTCGCAAAAAAATTGTCAGCAATGTCAGCGAGAATCGCGCCCAACTTATAGCCGAAGAGTATCAAAATTTGGGTGCCGTGCGCAAAAAAGATGTCGATGAGGCCACCAGAGATTTTATTAGTTGGCTACGTCGGTTAGAGCAAGAAGGAAGTTTGACCTTACACAGAGACGACGAAGAATACGTTAACTAAAAACCCGTTGCCGATAGGCCAAAATAAAGATAGTATCAAGCCACCAAAAACGCTGTGGAGATACTGCTATGACCGCACAAGAGCTACGAAAAAAATATATTGAGTTTTTTAAGACCAAAGGCCATGCCGAAATTTCGGGCAAGAGTCTGATTCCAGAAAATGATCCTACGGTTCTTTTTAACACAGCAGGCATGCAGCCTTTGGTTCCCTATCTCTTAGGTGCCGTACATCCATTGGGGATTCGGCTATGTGACGTCCAAAAATGTGTCAGAACCGGCGATATAGAGAGCGTTGGTGACCCTAGTCACCTTACTTTTTTTGAAATGCTAGGCAACTGGTCACTGGGTGACTACTTTAAGAAAGAGGCCATTGGCTGGAGCTATGAGTTTTTAACAAGTCCACAGTGGTTGGGCATTGCTTCAGACAAACTGTGGGTAACAGTCTTTGCTGGTGAAGAAGGCATTCCACGTGACGATGAGTCAGCATCAATCTGGAAGTCTTTGGGTATCGCTGTTAGTCGCATTTCTTACTTGCCGCGCAAGGACAACTGGTGGGGACCGGCTGGTCCAACCGGGCCTTGTGGCCCTGACACCGAAATGTTCTATGACACCGGAAGAGTGTGTGCCAAAGGCACAGAATGTCTTGGCCCAGCCTGCACTTGTGGTAAGTGGCTAGAAATCTGGAACGATGTCTTTATGCAATACAACAAACAAGCCGATGGCAGCTACAGTTTGTTGCCCAAGCCCAATGTCGATACCGGTATGGGTCTAGAGCGCACCTCCACTATTTTGCAAGGCAAAAAATCAGTCTACGAAACCGAACTTTTTATTCCTATCATAAAGGCCGTCGAAAAGGTGACCGCTGTAGTCTATGGTTTAAATGATGAGGCGGACACTAACGTGCGTATAATTTGCGACCACGTAAAGACTGCCTGTTTTATTCTTGGAGACGACTTGGGGGTTAAACCGTCCAACCTAGGGCAGGGTTATGTTTTACGGCGCTTGATCCGACGCGCGGTGCGCTGTGGCCGTAAGCTAGGGCACCATCAACCTTTCTTGCCAGCCGTCGCTGATGCAGTGCTAGAAATCTACCGCGATGCCTATCCAGAAGTGGCTGCTCGTCGTGACATGATTGCCGGAGAACTAGGCCGAGAAGAAGAGCGATTTCTCAAGACGATAGAACTCGGTGAGCACGAGTTTGCAAAAATTCTCCCCAACTTGCTCAAGAACCCCAAAAAAGAAATCCCCGGTCGCTTGGCATTTAAACTCTACGACACGTTTGGTTTTCCAATCGAAATTACCGAAGAACTGGCAACTGAAAACGCAATGACCGTCGACCGAGTTGGCTTTGACGAAGCCTTTGCCAAGCACCAGGAAGTCTCTAAGGCTGGCGCCGACAAGACTTTTAAAGGCGGACTTGCCGACCACGGCGAGCTTACTACACGCCTGCATACCGCTACACACCTGATGCACAAGGCGCTTCAGATGGTCTTGGGCCAAGGCGCCAAACAAAAAGGTAGCAATATTACCACTGAGCGCCTGCGTTTTGATTTTTCGCACCCAAGCAAAATGACTGATGAAGAGCTCAAGCGAGTAGAAGCCATTGTAAACCAACAGATTAAACGTAAGTTGCCCGTGCTTATGTCCACCATGCCACTTGCCGAGGCCAAGACACTAGGTGCCATGGCGCTTTTTGGCGAAAAGTACGAAGAGCTGGTCAAGGTTTACATGATTGGTGACTTTTCTACCGAAGTTTGTGGTGGTCCTCATGTAAACAATACCGAAGAGCTGGGTAGCTTTAAGATTCTCAAGGAAGAGGCCAGTTCGGCAGGGGTGCGCCGCATCAGAGCTGTTTTAGAATAAGTCACTCAAAGTATGGTGCCAAATAGTCGTTGAGAAACTTACCCTGAGGGTCCAGGCTTCGGCGAAGTTTGACAAAGTCATGATAGCGAGGATAGAGTTTACTTAGTGTTTCTGGTGAGGCCTTAAAGCGCTTGGCCCAATGGGGCCGTGCGCCATGATTCAAAAAGACACGTTCCATTACGTCAAAGGACTTGTAGCTGTCGGCAGTGGCCGGGTTGCGAGTTACACAGCCCATAGTGACGCATTCTTCACTTTGGGCGTTGCCAAGCCAGGCCTTGCTTTTTTTGATAAAGCGTATATCCATCGGTATGTGAGTCCAAGACTTCTCTCTCTCAAAAGCTTGTTTGAGTTCCTTAAAACAGGCTGCAAAATCGCGCCTATCGATAGTCCATTCTGCCAGCTCCAAGGTGCCTGAGCGCGATTTGGTGACGGTGCTTTGATAGAGTGATCCAATTCTACGCACTTCTTTGGAAAAAAAGGTGCGTTGCAGCAAGCGATTTGAGCACGGTACGCTAGAAGGTATAACGCCAGCCAAGGCGTATAATCGTTTGGACCAAAGTCTGCGGTAACGATTGAAGACAGGCGGATCAAGTGGCTCAAAGGGTGGCCTATCGGAAAAAGGCTGGCCCTTGATAACCCACGCCTTGTTGGTGTGGGGTAGCCATAGCATGCGCAAAAAGTCGTAGCTTTGGTAGTTGTCGTCCATGCTTGCCAGCCATTCGCTGTCGGGCATAGCTTTTTCGACTAGGGCGAGTTGCTTAAGTGCTTCTACTCTAAAACTGACTTGAGTCATGATCCCCAAGAGACCCAATGATACTCTCAGCGCATCAAGGCTTGCATACAAATCGCTGCTTTGGTTTACCACAACGGTTTGGCCTTGAGCATCGATTAGGGTGACTTCGGTCAAATAGTCCGAGAGACTCAAGGCTTGGCGCCCAGTGCCATGCGTACCGGTGGAAACCGCTCCAGCCAAAGTAATCTCATCGATGTCTGGAAGTGCAGCAAATGCGAGACCGTTTTGCTCCAGGTAAACACAGAGTTGGGCCAAGCTAAGCCCAGCTCCGGCCGTGACAATATTCCTCTCTCCGTTTAAATAAGCTGGTTTGCTTAAGACGCTGGAGGGTATGTTGTAGCCACTGGAGGCTACTATGTCGGCGCTGGATTTTCCATAGCCCAAGGCGCGTACTTTATCGGCCTTGGCGACGGCTTGGGCGAGCTCGTCCAGATTGTTGTTGCTTAAGTAACCTTGATGTGGTCGCTTGATACGGCCGTTCCAGCTTGTCCATGTTGTTGTGCCCACTCCGACCTTCCTCGGATATAAATTAAACACAAATCAAGGTATAAAAGCCAGTGAGAACCAGGGCACAAAGCTAATCAAAACTACCAAAATTAGCTGGATGAGAAAAAACGGTAGAATATCTTTATACAAGTTGGTCATAGGGCGGTTAAAGCGATAAGAAGACAAAAACAAATTGAGACCAACTGGCGGCGTTATAAACCCTAGACTAAGGTTGGACAAGAAGATAATTCCCAAATGCAAACGACTAATGCCAAAGATATCACCGAGTGGCAAGATTAAGGGCACAATGATGTAGATGGCTGAGTAAACGTCCATAATGCAACCGACCAAGAGCAAAATAAGGTTTAGCAGCAAGATGAACATCCATGGCGAGGCGATGCTTGAACGTATCCATTCTACCAAAAGCTGAGGAAATCCAGTGTCTACAGAATAATACGAAAGTGCGCGAGACATAGCTAGGATGATAAAGACCCCGCCGGCTATAATTGCAGCGCTAGTTAGTGAAGCTTTGAGCGCATTGATGTTAAGTTCGCGTCGGAAGAGCCCGAGGTAAATCAAGACATAGACCACCGAAAGTGCAGCAGTTTCTACTAAGTTTGCAGCACCTGTAAACAAAAGCACAAAAATGAGCAGCGGCAAAATCAACTCGCCAATGGCATCGGTAAAGGAACCTTTCTTTTCACTTGAGCTAACGGCTTTATGTTCCTTAGTACCCGATCTAAACGATTTGTAAATTCCCATGCCAAAGAGTCCTAGCATCAGGATAAGACCTGGCAGTATTCCAGCCTTAAACATATCGAGAATTGAGACTTGTGCGGTGGAGGCATAGAGGATTATAGCCAGACTTGGCGGCAAGAGGATGCCAGGACCCGGAGCGGAGGTAATTAAGCCGTAGGAGAAAGTTTCGCCATACGACTTATTTTTTAGCAAGACACCAAGTAGTAAGCTGCCTAGTGCCAATATCGTTACGCCACTCGCACCAGTAAAGGTGGTAAAAACAGCCATAGACAAGATGGTTACAAAAGCTGTCTTTCCTGTAAATCGGCCACCCGTTTTTTCTATCAATCCTACTATTCGCTGTGGTGACTTGGCGTGCGAAAGTAAAAACCCGCACAAAGTAAACAAGGGGATGGCAGCAAGAATAGAACCATTGCTAAGTATGCGATAGCTCTCTTCCATAATGATGGAGGCCGAACTTCCAATTCCTGCAAATAGTACTAGCGAAATACCACCAATAACTTTGTACAAAGGCAGGCCCAAAAAAGCTCCAAACAGTATTAAGATTACAAAAGGCATGGTCAGCCACTCCATGGTGGATGTCCAAGCATCTGATAGGCTATTGAACCACTCACTGTCAAAGTTCCCGAGACTTACTAGGGTAAGAATGGAAGGCAAGGTGAGAATGGCGCCGACGATAAACGTACTGATGGTAGCAAAGAGCTTCCACCAGAGCACCTGCCCTTTGCTTATGGTTTGTTTTAGTTCTATCAAGTAGATAAACAAGAAACCAAGCGGCATGCTCATTGCGACGACCGTCAAAGGTATTCCAAACAATTCTTCGTCGGGTCCAAACGCTAACAAGGCAAAGCACAATGAGGCCCAAAAGAGTGCAACACTTATAAAAAGCCCCAAGTACCAACTAGTCCTTTGGATCAAGTTTCTTAGTCGTTCAAACTTGAGATTTTGGAAAAGCTGGATGCTTAAGTGTTCTTTTCTGACGGTTGCTATGATTGCGCCCCACAAACTCAAAAAAAGCATCAGGTGCCCAGTGATTCTACCGTCAATTAGCGGCGCGTTGGGTACAAACCGAACTATTGCGCTCAGCAAAGGCAAGAAAGTACTAAGTCCAAAAAGTATCAACGATATCGTTAAGGAAGCAGAAGTTATAGCCGCTTGTCGGGCCGTTGGTGGCGGTTGCAACGCGCTTTGGTCGGCCGTAGTTGGTGTTGTTTCCATCAAGTATTACTCTCTATTGCTGCGCAGTCTAGTCAAAATCGTTTGGATAGTATTAAACAAGTCTTTGTCGTAAATAGTGCCGAGTGATTTTTGAACTGCCATAGCTGCCTCTTTTTGCCATTCTGCAAGTTCGCTCTGGCTGGTTCTATTGACAATTAGGCCATATTTAACCATTGCGGTAATAGCTTCTTTTTCTATGTCTACGGCGCGACTGTCCAGTTTGGCAGCTATTTTTGCCGCCGCAGCCATCAACTGCGGGCGCAGATTGGCAGGAATACGAGTCCAAGTTTGCGTCGAGAGCACAATTGAACCGAGAATGGGTGCAAACTCAAGATCAGAAAAATGCGGTGCTGCGCCAAAAAGTTGGTAACCTGCTGCGGCAAAAGGAACCAGCAAAATAGTATCAACCATGCCCGAGTTAAGCGCGGTCAGCACTTCCAAACCTTGGCCGTTGATAGGTTTAAATCCCATAGTTTGCATCATCTTAAACAAATCATCACTATTGCCAGGAATTGTAAGTTTGCGATTGCGGGCTTGTTCGATGCTGGTAAGTTTAGTTTTAGAGAAAAAATGTATCCAACCAGCCGTGTTCCAAACTATGGGCTGATAGCCTTTAACGACTAAGCGATTTTCTAGGTCGGGTTTAACAAGTTCAATAGTTTTGCCAAATTCATTTCTGTCTTTAAAGATCATCGGGGCACTTAGAGTTAAGAGTGCCTTGTCAATCAGGCCCAGTCCATTGGTAGTTAAAACGGCTCCTTGCAATTGCCCAATGCGCATCTTTCGCAGCATATCATCTTCATTGCCGGCTACTGCATTGTGAAAAATTCTAATTTGAATCTCGCCATTGCTAATCTTTAGCCACTCAGCCGCGAGTTCTTTGAGGGCGTCGCCCCAAGGAGAAGCTTCAGGAGCTTGGCTACCCAACTTGATTTGCAGTGACGATAAGGGCACAATAAGAAAAAGCACCAGGATGAGCAGCATAGTGATGCGCTTCATAGGTTCACCTCGTATAAATATATGTTGTGATCGCTCTTGATTAACGATGACTCTTAAATAGACTAATCGCAAATGCCTTGCCTGTAAAGTCTGGCAAGAGATTATGGTGTTTTAACAACTTCCCTGGAGCTAGGCCCACAATCCTGATTGCTGTCTTTGCTAAGTCGCCAAGCCTCAACGCACGCAATAAGTCCATCCTTTAGGTCCACCTGGGGACTGTAGGCAAAGTGTTCATTGGCTTTCTGATGAGAGAATTGGTAGTTGCTGCACAGCTGGTCTACTCGATATCTGGTGAGTGGTGGAGCTGCTTTGCTTCGCACAAGCGAGAAGAAAAACTCAAGTACGCAAGCCGAGAGAAAGGCAAGCTTGCCGTTGAGGTTTATTTTGCTTGGAGTTAAGTCCAGCGCGCCGCTCATTTGATCAAGCAAGCTGCGCCAAGTGTGGGAGCCTGTTCCGCTCAAATTAAAGGCTTGGTACTTGTGCTGGGTGTCGTTTGCTGTCCACTTTAAACACGCAACTATGCCGTTGCAAAGGTCGTCTACATGTACCGGGCAGGTCAGAAAAGCGCCATGGGAAAGGGTTCCCATAATGCCTTTTTGTAAAGCATCAAAAAGATTGTAGAAAGTAGTCGTATCGCCTGGGCCATAGACCATGGCTGGCCTAACGGTGACAGCTCGAAGTCCTTGGCTTGCTAAACGTGCCAACAAAGATTCTGCCAGACGTTTGCTGAGTGGATAAGGGTTGTTGGCTGGGTAGTAAGGGCCCGCTTCGCTACTATTGTTGTGTTGACCAAAGCCATGCACGGCCACCGAGCTTACAAAAACAAATGCCTTGACCCGTTTTTCTAAGGCGGCTTGTGCTAAAACGCGCAATGGGTGGACGTTGGCAACAAAAAATTTCTCAAACGAACCCCAGTCACCGGCATAGGCTGCAGCGTGGATCACCGCATCACAGTCGGCGATCATTTGCTTGGCGGATTCTAGGTCAGCGTTGTCTATTTCATAGTCGAGAGCAAAGCTTGCCAGACCCAAACGAGCATCTTTGCGCCAGGCACGCATCAGGTCGGACTTGAGATTTGGCAAAGAACGAGAGAAGTCAAGATGGTCGGTACTAAAGCTTAGCTGCCTAGGATATTGATTCTGGATACGAGACAAAGCTTGCGGAACGCTGCCGCGGCGATGACTTGCAACAACTGAATGTCCATGTTCAACTAGCTGGTGAATAAGATGCTGACCAATGAAACCGGCTGAACCAGTTACAAAAACTTTCATGATGGCATATAGTAGCAAAAATGAGCGACAAACAAAAGTCTGACAACGGCAAAGATAAGCTTTTGTCGGCTGCGCAGGCACTAAAAAGAGATTTTTTTTCCCTTGCCGCTGGTAAATTGACCATAATCGTACTTTTTAGCATCACTTCGATGGTCTTTTATTTGTACTTTAACATGCATACCAAAAACATTGCGGCACTGCTGTTTCCCTCCGCACTAGGCGACTTAGGGGCATATATATTACGTTTTGTGTCGAGCTTCACCTTGCTCGGCCTTATCCCTTTTGTAGCAACTAAGCTGCTTGGTTATTCCAACCACGACATTGGTCTGGTTTTTGACGCAGCCTTTCTTAAAAGTAAGATTTTTTGGATTACGACACTTGCATTCCTGCTCACAAACCTAGTTAACATTTTTAACAATGAATTAGTCGCCTATTATCCATTTTCTAAGACACTAATTAGCCTAGTGATTCAAGAGCCGTGGCTTATAGGCCTGCATGCCCTAGCTTATTTTTTGTTATACTATCTTCCTTGGGAGTTATTGTTTAGAGGTATTCTGGTTTTTCCATTTCTAAAACTACTTGACAGCGACGGCAAGGTTCCCATTTACAAACAAGCAAGTTTTTACCTCGTCGCATCGTTGCAAACCATACCGACCGTTCTTATGCACTTACCGCATCCCATGATTGAGACCCTTGCAACCATCCCCTTTGGTTTTTTGGCGGCATGGTTAGTATTGCGTTTTAGGTCTATAGCTCCGGTACTAATCATCCATGCCAGTGTTGGTATTAGCCTTGACATTGGCATTATAGTTAAACATGCTTTGCAGCTATAAATCTAAGAGGATATATGCAAGAAAATTTAAGTCAGGTTGCTATCGAACCAAAACAGACTGAACCTAAGCAGCCCGCCACCAGTCCAGGCAGAAGAAAGACCTATCTCTACATAATTCTGGCAGTAGCCATAGGATTGGTCACCAATATTTTTATTGGGCTTTTAGTTGACGCAGATAAGTTGCGTCGGGTTTTTGCCCAAGTCTCATGGGACTTAGTTGCAGTCCCGTTTCTTATCTATCTTTTTCTGTCTTTTGTCGATGCTATCCGGCTCAAGATGGTTGGTTGGAAGTGTGGCTACATTCTGCCTTTTAGAGCTTGTCTTTCTAATAGTATTGTAGGCTCGTTCTTTTCTAATGTTACGCCTATGGCAGCTGGTGGGCAACCTTTTCAAGTATTTCACTTACAAAAGTATGGCATGCCCGGAAAGATTGCGACTAACATTATTCTTTCGCGTTTTGTTGTAAACGCCATGATACTGATGGGCATTCTGCTGATTGCAATACCGACCATTGTTCGTATTGCCAATACCGTAGCTAGCGCTGCTTTGGTGTTTTATCTTGGCTTGGGCCTAACTTTTTTGTTTGCGCTGACTTTTTTGGCAATTCTAATTCAGCCAAAGATTGTCTTTTGGTTAAGTAAAGCGCTAGGACGCGGTCCTATCAATCGACTTATTGTAAAACTTAGCAAAAGAGTGGAATGGCAAGCTGACTTAGAAAAAGCCACTCAAGAACTTCGTAGCGAAATTAGAAGCCTATGGTCCAAAGGCAGGTCAGTAATGATTCTTGATATTGTGCTTAATATCGGCGTAATTGTTATGCAAGGGCTGGCCTTGTGGTACCCATTGCAACGGCTGTCCGAAGTCGCAGTACCATTTTTTCCAGTTCTTATTACCTTTGTGGTAGTTTGGCAGGTGGTATTCTACATCCCGTCTCCTGGAGCTTCAGGCGGCTTGGAAGGCATGTTTGTTTTGGTCTTTACGGCCTTCTTTGGCAACGACGCGGCCATGCTGACAGGTATTATTATGTGGCGCGCAGGAAGCTATTATCTGCACCTGATTTTGGGTTTAGTAGTTTCAACGGTATCAATTGGCAGAGTCAAAACACCGAGTAAAAAAACCGAGCAAAAAATATCAGACAACTTGAATGAGAAGCTCTAAACCGAGTTGCGGCTGGCGTTAACGCAGGCTGCCATACTTTTTATGATCATTTTTTCGAGTAGACCGCGTTGCTCAGTTTCTGCGCGCAAGGGCTGAGTCGACGTTTCTGCCATGTCAAGTCTTCGCAGTTCTTGAAGAGCCCACTGCTGTATGAGAGCAAGTGGGTGAATAAGCTCTTCTCTCATCTTGATAGAGGATTTTACCAAAGGATCAAATTCTAGCAGAGATTCTTGGCCCGAAACCTGCAAAAGCATAGCTATGGTTAATCTGGCTTCGTTTGCTATTTTGTGACGGAGCCCACCAAATGGACTTTTGGTTTCATGCCATTGGCTAAGTGGTAAGTAGACCTTGCTTAGACTTTGCATCGAGTTTTCTAGTAGGGTTCTGAAGAATAAAGAGTTGCGGTACAAGTTGCGCAGGTCCTCAAGCCGACCGGATTGTGTTAGTTGAGCGAGCGCAGTACCAAGACCAAAGTAACCAGGAATATTTTGCTTTAGTTGGCTCCAAGCGCCAACAAAGGGGATGGCTCGCAGGTCTTCCAATCTCAAAGCACTGTTTCCGTTGCGCTTAGTGGGGCGTGAGCTTATGTTGGCTTGACCGTAGTGAGACAAGGGGCTGTGGGCTTGAATATAAGGCAGAAAATCTGGATCCTCGCGCAGGGCAAGGTAGGATTGTTTGGAAACGGCGCTTAGCTCGTCAATAAGTGCACTTTCTTGGTCGTCAAGATGCCAGTCTTCGGTTTGGTCAAAAATATTGTTGTCAATGCCCGCTGAAAGCAATTGTTCAATGTTGTGTCTGGCAGTTTGTTCGTTTCCATACATTGAGCTGATGGTTTGACCTTGGATAGTCAGGTGAATGGCAAGGCTTTCGATATCGCGGCCCAAAGAGCGGTAGAACTTGTGGGTATTACCACCGCCGCGAGCTGGTGGGCCACCGCGACCATCAAAAAAAACTAAGGCTATAGTGTTGCTACGAGCCAAAGAAGTTAGACTCTGTTTGGCTTTGTAGATACTCCAATTTGCTGTTACATAGCCGCCGTCTTTGGTGCCATCAGAAAAACCTAACATTACATGTTGACGATTGCCGCGTAACGAAAGATGTTGCCGATAGACGGGGTGGTCAAACAAGGTTTGCATGGTCTGTTGAGCAGCAGTCAGGTCGTCGATAGTCTCAAACAATGGTACCAAGTCAAAGTCAATCTGATCACTTGAGTAGCCTGCCAAAATTGCCAGCAAACGCAGCGTTAAGAGGTCTGCAGGCCCTTGCGTGTTGCTAACGATAAAACGATGCAGGCCGTGTTTTCCATTGAGTGCTTGTATTTCGCGGGCGGCAATAAACACCTCCAAGCCATCTCTAATCACTTCATCTTCTATCCTAGACAAAATCTCAAGACCTCTACCCTTAAGCTCTTGTTCATTTAGGTTTGACAAAAACTCAAGCCGCTTTTTTTGGTTGAGGGCAGTAAAGTCGACTTTTTCTCCTATAACAAGACTAAGTACTTCTTCGAGTGTCTTGGCCAGCACGCGGCTGTCTTGGCGTAGGTCCAAAGAAGCAAAATAGAAGCCGAAACATCGCACCTTGTGGATAAAGAGATCCAAGTCTTCACTAAAAAGCCCATCGTGTTTTTCTATCAATATTTTTCGTACTTCTAGCAGTTCATCTAAAAAAGTGTCGACAGTGGCATAGCTAAAGTCGCCAGGGTCGACACAATAGAGTCCCTGGCGTAGGCTTGGTTCTGCTCGCATAATTGGGTTAATGCGGGCTGCTAGGGTTTCAAAAATGTCTTGCAACTTTTCGTATACGTCGTCAAAAGTCAGCTTGCCCAGTAGTTCTTGTAAGTCATTCAAGTAGAGTTTGATCAAGGTCTCATTGAGAAGGTTGCCAACTTTGACCGTAGTTACTGCTTTGACATTGGGGTTGCCGTCACGGTCGCCGCCTGGCCAGAAGCCGAGTTCCAAAACTGGTTCAAATGAGGACATATGGTCCATATCGTAACCGGCTGCGTTAAAGAGCTGTTGTTGGCTTTCAGGTAGGGTCTGGTAGAGTACATGTTCCATAAACCAAAGTACCGCTTTGGCCTCATCAAAAGGGCTCGGTCGTTCTTTCTTTTTAAACCGGGTACGACCGAGTTGCAACAAGAGTCGATAAACCTGGGCGAGGTCATCCCTAGAGATTGCATCGCGCAACTTGGCGATGATTCCCAAAACTTGTTCAGTATAAAACTGAGTAGGATGGGCGGTGAGTACTATACGAATGCTAAACTGATGCAACAAATGGGCGAGATCTTCTTGTTTATCGGCTAGTGCTATACGTCCCAAGATGTCATGTAGGCTTCCGCTGGCATTCATGTCGCGGGTAAGGTGAAAAGTAGCCTCTTCTACGGCGTCAAAGAGCACAATCTGGCGTTCTACAAGGCGTAGAAGCGCGAAAATTCGGTTAGAAAGATCAGTGAAATTTTGTACATCCATGCGACGGCCAAAAAAATCGTTGATAATTTCGTCAGGAGCGCGACTAAGTTCTAGTTGCTCGCGACAAAAGCTGGCAAACAATGGCAAGGTGTAGCCGGCGAGGCCAACCTGCTCGTAAGGCAGGTCAAAAAAGAGTCCGCAATAGAGGCGAAACTTCATGGCAACTTGTTCTGTAAAACTCCGATTTAATGACATAAGCGCAAAGTACCCTAAATTAAGCTCTGTATCAATCGTCGAGTAGACTGCTGAGCAGTATCTTGCTTGCAAATGTGGGCTTTTTGCTGAGCTCCAACCAGCTATCCATCTCGAGTTCCAAACACAGGCAATGGCAGGGCCGCAGGTGCTGGGTTTGGCCCGTCAGCATCCAGGCAAGCTCTTCCAAGCATGGGTTGTGGGCTACAATCATAATGCTGGCTTGGCTTAGCTGCTGAATATAATTGATGATATCGTCGGGTACCGCGGCATACAGCTGACTGCTTAACTCAAGCGTGGTAGTGATAGGCAAGACACTTTTGATCAGCTGAGCAGTGTGCATCGCTCGTTGGGCGTCGCTGGAGACTATCAGTTCTATTGACTTGTTGGTTTGTGAAAGCCGCTTGCCCAATAGTTTTCCGAGGTCGAGTGCGTTTTGAATGCCGCCAGAGGTCAACGCGCGGCTGTGGTCTAAGCCGTCGGCTGAATAATTGTTGGTCTTAGCGTGGCGACAAATATAAAGTGTCTTCATGGTGCGTCTCCCTTGAGTTTTGCCTCGGTCTGGCTTGGGTCTCTGGCGGCCAAGGCAGACACCCCAGAAAGCCATTCGCGGCGATCGTGCCAAGATGCATCGTGTTGCGGACCGCACCAGATGGTGCTGCCGGCGAGAGCACCACAGAAGGCAGCGCCATGGTCAAACATGGTTGTCTTTAAAGGATGCTCGGCCTGAGCAGCACTATCGCTAGAAACTACTAGGTGCCAGGTCTGTCCATTGAGTAAACCAACACTGCTACGAGTTTGCAAAAAATCTTCTTGATAGTTGTACGCTATGCCTGGACGCAATACACGATCTAGCCAACCTTCTAGTATGGCAGGAAAACGTCCCCACCATTCCGGACCTATAAAAACCACCGAGCCAGCTTGCCTTAAATCTTCTTGATGGCTCAGGATTAGTGCGTCAAAACTACTCTTGCTGTCCAGTTCGTTTGGTCCCATTACGGGGTCAAAGGCCTCAGCGTACAGGTCACGAACAATACAGAGGCGGCCTATCTCATTGCAGCGCTGACAAAGTACTTGAGCACAAGAAGCGCAAAAGCTATCGGTCTTAGGGTGGGCCAAAATTATGAGAAGGGTTTCGCTCTTGATCAAAGTCATCTGCAAAGCCTAATGCATCCAAGACTCTTGGGCAATGCAGATAAAAACCGTATACTTTTATCAGAAACTGTGGTTAGTATCACGTTAAGGTTTCTTGCTCAGACACTGGTAAAAAATGAATGATTGAAGGTATACAGGTCAATAACCTTGCTTATACCCAAGTAAATCAGTAAAGTAAATATATGGAAGGAGCCTTGGAACATGGTAACAAAAGGCCAGATTCTAGACTCGCTACGTAAAGTCTATGACCCAGAAATTGGGATCAATGTTGTCGATGTCGGCTTGGTATATAGAGTGGAATGTTTTGATGATAGGGTAGAAGTTGACTTTACTTTGACTTCTCCGGGGTGCCCGCTTGCTGATGTTATTGAGTCAGATATGAAGACCAGCATTAGGGCAGATCACGAAATAGAGAATGTAATTACCACCTTGGTTTGGAATCCACCTTGGGGCATAGAATATATGAGCGAAGATGCGCGCTTGGAACTTGGCTACCCAATTTAAGTGGTGCCGCAGATAGAATGAATTTTCGCTTTCTTGTGGAGGAATAGGATGACGCTTGAGATTACAGATTTACATGCTAGGATAGAAGATAAACCAATCTTAAAAGGAATCAACTTAACCATTAAAACTGGTGAGATGCACGCGATAATGGGGCCCAATGGCTCTGGAAAGAGCACGCTTTCAAATGTGATCATGGGACACCCATCGTATGAAGTAACTGCAGGGAAAATACTGCTCGACGGTCAAGACGTTTTACAGATGGAAACTCATGAACGGGCGCGTAAGGGTCTTTTTATGGCTTTTCAATATCCTGTAGAGATTCCCGGGATCACGGTCGGACGTTTTCTCAAACGAGCCGTTGAAATTAGCCAAGGTTTGGCACCAAGTGTACGAGCTCCTTTGCCTGGTCGCAGTGCACCAGGATCGGCTTTGGCCATTGGAGCGCCGACGCCACCAGCCAAGCCCAACGCCCGACCTTCAAGCTTTGTAAAAGAACTGCGTGAAGCTATGACGTTTATGGAAATAGATCAACAATTTATTAATCGCTATCTAAACGAAGGATTTTCTGGCGGTGAAAAAAAGCGGATGGAAGTCTTGCAAATGCTCTTGCTTAAGCCTTCCTTTGCAATTCTTGATGAGACCGACTCTGGCCTTGATATTGATGCTCTCAAGGTAGTCTCCAAGGGTGTCAATCACTTGCGAAGCCCAAATTTTGGGGCCATTATCATCACCCACTATCAACGCTTGCTCTCTCATATCAGGCCTGATTTTGTTCATATTCTCTACCAAGGACGCATTGCGACTTCTGGTGGCGAAGAACTGGTTCAAGCACTTGAGGACAAGGGTTACGACTGGGTTAAGAAACAATATGGCATAGAGGAGGAATCCAATGAAGAAGCAGTGGTTCTCAACTAATCGGATACAGAATGCCGCTGACAGCGGTACCGTTGCTAGTACACTTGGTGCGGAAGAAGCACTCAAGCAACAAGAAGACTATAAGTTTGGTTTTGCCTTTCCTGATGCATCGGTTTTTAAGACTGGCAAGGGAATAAATGAGTCAGTAGTTAAGTCAATTTCGTCCCACAAAAACGAACCTGACTGGATGCTGGCCTACCGACTCAAGAGTTTGGAAGCCTTTAGAGAAAAATCCATGCCCAACTGGGGTGGCGATCTTTCTGGCATTGACTTTGAAAATATCTATTACTATGCTAAACCAACTCAAGACGCCAAAACGAAGTGGGAAGAGCTGCCTGCTGACATTTTGGAAACCTATCGCCGGCTGGGACTTCCTGAGGCCGAACAAAAGTTTTTGGCGGGTGTAGGCGCGCAATATGACTCCGAAATGGTCTACCATTCTATTCGCAAAGATCTTGAGGACAAGGGTGTTATTTTTACCTCTCCCGAAGAAGCAGTTTTGAAGTACCCTGACTTGGTTAAGCAATATTTTGGCACGGTCATCCCTTTTAACGACAACAAGTTTGCAGCTCTCAATAGCGCAGCTTGGAGCGGTGGCAGTTTTGTTTATGTACCCAAGGGCGTAAAGGTGGATATTCCTATTCAGGCCTATTTTCGTATCAATAGCGAAAACTTTGGCCAGTTTGAGCGCACCTTGATTATTGCCGACGAAGACAGCTTTGTTCATTATGTAGAAGGTTGTACTGCACCAATTTATTCGAGTGATAGTCTTCACTCAGCCGTGGTAGAAATCATTGCTCTCAAGGGTAGTCGCGTGCGCTATTCAACCATTCAAAACTGGTCAAACGACGTTTACAATTTGGTCACCAAACGGGCTGTTGCCTACGAAGGTGCAACCGTAGAATGGGTAGACGGCAACCTTGGTTCTAAACGAACCATGAAGTACCCAGCCATTTACTTAAAGGGTAAGGGTAGTCACGGTGAGGTGCTCTCAATTGCCTTTGCATCTGGGGGGCAGGAACAAGACACCGGCGCCAAAATTGTGCATTTGGCCGATGACACCTCGTCGGTAGTTACCGCCAAGTCCATATCTCGCAGTGGTGGCATCTCAAGCTATCGTGGTCTGGTTAAGGTCAACCCCGGCCTTAAGAATGTTAGGGCTCATGTAGTTTGTGACGCGCTGATTCTTGATCCGCAAAGCACCTCAAATACCTACCCATATATGGAAATACACGCTACCGATGTATCGATAGAGCATGAGGCCCGCGTCTCGCGCATTAGCGAGGAGCAGCTTTTTTACTTGCAGACTCGTGGTTTGGACGAAACTGAGGCCAGTATGATGATAGTAAATGGCTTTCTTGATCCATTGGTTAAACAATTGCCGATGGAGTACGCCATGGAGCTCAATCGTTTGATTGAACTTGAGATGGAAGGATCGGTAGGTTGATAATGCAGAGTCAGGATTCCGCGGTTAAAGTAGAAAAAATAGCATCGTTTACGCATCAGGGTATCGCGGCTTTGGATCAATTGATAGCCAAGCGTCTGGGTAATGGTGAAGACAAGCTTATAAACGCACTTCGCAGCAAGGCGGCATTGAGAGCGCAGCAGCGCGCTTGGCCTGCTGCTGACGAAGAAGAGTGGCGTCGCAGTAGATTGTCGGCTTTTGACTTTGATTCTCTTTTGTACGGTTATGACGGTGTTGCTAACTTGCAAAGCTCAGATGCGCTTATTCCTGACTTCTTGTGTAAACCAGTTGACCCGCTTGATTTTGACGGCTGTGCCGAGCTGCAAAGCGACGATTTTTCTGGCATGGTAAAGGTGAAACTTGGTCATAGCAGCGTAGAATATAGCTTGGATGTTAAATCCAAGGGGCTTTACGTGGGCTTGCTGGGCGACAAGAGCGTGCCGTCTGCGTTGGCGGCTAAGGCTCTAAACATACTTGAGGACATGATTGCCCGCAGTGATAATCGTTTCCAAAGTTGGAACTTAGCTGCCTATGATCTGGCTTTACTTGTATGTGTAGAAAAGAACCAAACTATAGAAAAGCCACTGGTAATTGATTGGCAGCTCAGTGGCGAAGATAAAGTCTTGCACGGTCTGGTGATAGTGGTACTTGAAGAGAGCAGCTCGCTCACGGTGCTTGAACACCAAAGTGGTAGCGGCGGTTTTTTGCTCAATGACGGACGTTATGCCAACGTTGCCGCCAATGCCCAACTCAATTGGAACCTAGTCCGCAATGTTGGCGACGAAGAAGTTGTCGTCTCCCACGGACACATAGTTGTTGAGCGAGATGCACGACTCAAGTTTGCTCAATCTGAACTTGGTGGTGGCTGGGTTAAGACGCGCCTAGCTACAGACTTGGCTGGAGAAGGGGCTGATGTGCATCTTGAGGGTTTGTACTTTGGCCATGGTTCACAACATGTGGACTTGAGAACGGTTCAAAACCACCTTGCGCCACGTGCCAGCAGTCGCGCTTTGTACAAAGGCGTGGTCAGAGACGAAGCGCGCACTATCTACCAAGGCTTGATTTTTGTCGCCCCCGGTGCCAACAAGACCGACGCCTATCTCAATAACCGCAATCTCGTACTCAATGATGGGGCGCGCGCGGATAGTATTCCTACCTTAGAAATCAGAACAGATGACGTAAAATGTAGCCACGGATCTACCACTAGCAAGCTCTTGGATGAGCACTTGTTTTATTTGCAAAACCGAGGTTTTTCTGTCAAAGATGCCAAGGCTATGCTGATAGAAGCGTTTCTTGGTCAAGTTAGTGGCTCCATGTCCGAACTCGTGCAGACCAAAATTCAAGCAGTAGTTTTGGGAAGAGTTGAGGACGTCTAAGCGATGGGTCTTTTAGGAAAAAAGCAGGCTGCCCAGTGGGTGGCTACGCTTGCATTAAACGAGTTTTCGCACACTCATTGCTTTTCTCACAACAAGCATGAGTATGCACTCTACAAGCTTGAAGACGGCGTCTATTGCACTGACAATTCTTGCAGCCACGAATACTCGCCACTTTGTGAGGGTATGGTAATGGACGGTGAGGTCTATTGTCCCAAGCACGGTAGTCGTTTTGATATAAGAACAGGTGCGGTTGTCAACTTTCCTGCCACCACTGATGTCAAAACCTACCCAACAAAAATCGAAGATGGAATGGTTTGGATCCTAGTATAAAAAATGAAAACAAGCCTTCATCTCGACATCTACGATGCCAGGCACCGTGCTCAGGCTGCGTCAATAATCAAAGATGGTGGCACGGTAGTCTTTCCAACCGAAACTGTCTATGGACTCGGTGCGGACGCCGGTAACCCGCACGCAATCGCAAAGATTTTTGCAGCCAAAGGTCGACCTGCTGACAACCCACTTATTGTCCACGTTGCTAATCAGCAAGCTTTTTTGGACGCGAGCCATGACCAAAATCAGTTAAGTCTTTATTTGGTAGAGCACTTGCAGCCGGGACCGGTTAGCATAATTGTGCAGCGCAGTGAACAAATATCAAGTGCTACTAGCACCGGGCTAGCAACGGTTGGCCTGCGCATACCGCAACTGGATCTTTGTCGAGATTTTCTTGCCTTGTGTGGCTGCCCAGTTGCGGCCCCCAGCGCCAATCTGTCCGGGCAGCCAAGTCCCACCAACTTTGCTATGGCATGTCGGGCCATGGATGGCAGGGCGGATGCAATCCTGAGCGGACCGCCATCCCAGCTTGGACTCGAGTCAGCCATCCTATACGCCGCTGACGACCAAACGCTGCATGTCCTGCGCCCCGGTCAGATTGACCTTAACAGTCTTAAAATAGATCTTGCCAAGGCGGGCTTTGTTGGTCTAAGCATTCACTTACCTGGTAGCGGTCAGCACGTTCCGCCAGCGCCTGGTACGCGCCATCGACACTATGCACCTCACGCCAAGGTCTACCTTTATTACAGCCAAGACCAGCTCAAAGAACTTGTACAAAGCCTTTGCCTGCAAAATCAAAGCATAGCTCTATTGGCCGAACCCAGTCAGGCTATCGCAAGTCAAGCTGGTCGCCAGACCAGCCAGTTTACCTTGATGCCTGATGGCAACTACTCATGCCAGGCTGCCAGTCTATCTGAGTATGAACAGTCTCTCTACAGGCTTTTTTTTGATGCAGACGATCTTGGCTGTAAGGCAATTGTGGCTTGGTGCCCCCACCAGGACGGAATTTTTGGGCAAACAAGCCTCGCCTTGCAAGACCGGCTGCAACGCGCAGCTGGTAAGCTAAACTAGTTGGTGGTGGCTATTTATTCTTGGCGTTAGCGAGATAGTCTTTGACAAAGTTCTTTATGGTACCCTTGTCGCTTGTACTAAGCTTATGAAACTGAATTCCCAGTCCATGTCCGGCCTCGCGAACAACGGTTCCTGAGCAAGTTATAGTTTTCTTGGCAACCTGTAGTTGAATATCTAGATTGTCACCGACATGAAAACCTGTGCTGGTCCCTGGAACAAAGCATCCAGTATAAGACAAATCGCTAATTTCATGATTCTTTTTGTTGAACGCAATGCTATGCTTGATAGGGAAGCGCTTGTTTGCTCTCCAGCTACGTGGAAGCACTTGGAAGTAGGGCGTTTTAAAGTCTTTCTGAAGAACAAAGCCAATGATTATTACCAAGACCACATTGCCAAGCATCATCAAGAGCAGATACGGACCGGAAACCACGTTGAAATAGTTTGCTGGCGAAAAAACAAGCTTAATTATTGAGTCGAGTACTATCCAGCTGGAATGAATCAAGAATGCATACCAGGTAAATGGCTTAACAAACCAAAACGAGATACCAACTAGAGGCGCTGTAAAAAGCCAGATAGCGGCAAATGGACCATATGCGCTAAAGAAATTGCTTAGTACCGTGCCGAGTGGTATTTGATTATTCAATAGACTAAATAAGAGAATATTCATAACTGGGGCCAGTATGTAGGCGACGATTATGACGTATAATTGAAGTGGGCGAATGATCTTGGTCTTCATGATAGCGCTCCTTTGGCTTTCTGGTCGTACAAGTGCTTTTTCCCGCCAAACGGCGGCATCTTCTGTGAAGTATAAAATCTCAAATCTGTAAGTCAAGGCCTTGAGCAAATATAAATGAAAAAAAGAACAATATAACAAAGTCACGTCAAAAAGATAAGATTGCAGAGTGCCGAATAATTGAAATTAGTCTATAAATCGTTGAATCTGTACGTCGAGTTCTCTCCAAAAAGCAAGTTTTCGGTGTTTTTGTAATCTACAATTAAGAGTGGCAGTCGACGACAAGGGTTACGTTGTAATCACTTCGATAATCCCACAACATGGGCCAAGGGATGGTCCCACAAAATGGGGGAAGACTGACTGGCAGATAGAAGTAAAAATTTGATCTGTCCCATTTCATGCCCACAAGGGGGCCCAGTATGTTTGAAAAAATCGGAAGAATATCAGGTGTTTTGGCGCTAGCAATGTTAGCTGCCTTGTCTATTGTCTCGTGTGCGATAGCCACTTTACCTTTTGAAGGTGATGCCGGTTCTGCCTTCTCAAGGGCAGCCGGCCCCAACTTGCTAAGCAACCCTGGATTTGAGACTGCTGGAGCCTCAGGTTGGACAGAAACACTCTCGGCCTCCATCTATGCCTTTGACGCCAGCGCCGCTGGAGAGTACAAGAGTGGAAGCAAGGCACGAGGCTACTGGCTCAACTCTGGCTCCACGGGCACTGTTGAGCTTAAGCAGAGCGTGAGCGTTAGTGCTGGTACGTACACTGCCAAGGTGTGGACACGGCTTGATGGAAGCAGCGCCAACTACAAACGACTCAAAGTGGTTCAGGGTGGTTCAACAGTTGCCTCGGCCAATCTGCCTGTCGGCAGCACCTATGCACAGACAGTCATAAGCGGAATTAGTCTATCTGCTGGCACGGCAACTTTTGTCGTGGACTATGAGGTTCCTAATGGCAACGTATATTTGACCGTTGATGATGCCGAGTTATTTAATGAAGGTACAAGTACCACGACCACTGCCGGTGGTACGACTACAACGGTTAGCTCTGGGAACATTATCTATGTCAAAACAAGCGGCAACGACACTACTGGCAATGGTACCGATGGAAATGCCTACCGAACGATAGTAAAGGCAGCCAGTGTAGCCACAAGTGGCAAGACCATAAATGTTGGATCCGGTACCTTTAGCGAAACAGCCGCTATTCAACTGCCTCTTGGAGTCAGTCTGGTTGGTGCAGGTCAGGGCTCGACCATAATTACCTCAAGTGGAGCAGTGCCAGTTATAAACGCAGGCGTTTCCTCTTCTGACGCCAACTGGAAATTAGTTTATGATGGTTCGCTGATTGTCTTGGCTTCTCAGCATCGGACCACTTTCCGAAATAACACAAGTTCTGCAGTTGCGCCTGCCAATGGCAATCAAACTCTCTCAGGCTTTACGGTTGATGGTAACAACAAGACTATTAAGGCAGGTGTTTGGGTAGAAAACCGCAACAACGTAACGATGCATCACGTTACCTTTACCAAGCTCGATATGCGTGGAGCAGTCTTTGGCCCAGGCGACAAGGACTGGTACGTAGAACCCGCGTACTACATGACCGGCATCAATATCTATGATTGTATCTTTACCGATTCTGGCAAAGATATTTCTGGTGAAACTATAGGCAACCTAAACCTTGCTCAACTTGATGGAGCCAATGTCTACAACATTACCATCAACGATACTGCCGGTTATGGTATCAAGTTTATCTATGATGGCTACTTTAAAAACACCAAAGTTTACAACGTGACCATTAGCTTAAACGAATCTGACCCACTGTGGGGTGAGGATATAGCAATTGAGCTTTGGAACCTTGGACCTGGCAACGAAGTCTACAATGTAACTTGCAACACTTGGCTGTCGATGGTTAACCATCCAGGAATCTTTGCCAATCCCGCCAGTGCAGGTACCAACCTCAAGCTGTACAACATCCGCATGGTGGACAACGATGCAAGCTCAAGCAAAGAAGCGGTAGAGATAGCATTGCCTGGTGTAGAAATCTATAATTCTTTGTTTCAAAATAAGGGCTTTGGCGTGGCAGCTTGGGATGCAGGCGGTTACAAAGTTTCTATCCACAACAACATTTTTTACAACTCGGTTGAACAAAGTTCTTGGGCCAAAGGTGGTGTTTACCTAGACAATAGTACAGGACGCACCTACTCAAACATAAACATCTACAACAATGTTTTTGACAAATATTCTGACGCTGTTACTCTCAAAAACTCGGGCGGTGGTATCAATACGGTCAACATCAAGAATAATGTCTTCCTGAATGTCTCTGCAAAGCACCTAAACGCTGTTGGTTCGAGCATAGTCTTCCAATACAACCAAACCAGCAATACGCTCAACCAGACCGGGGCAACGACTAATTCTAACAACTACGTTTCGAGTGCAACTGGTTTTAACGCTAGTGGCGACCGTTTGACCAATTGGTACAAGCCTTCTTCATCGGGTGCGTATGTGATAGACAAGGGCGCTAACGTTGGCATCGCTTATAATGGTAGTGCTCCAGACTTGGGCGCCTTTGAGTTTGCAACAGGTGGCACAACTACTACCACTGTTGCAAGCACAACTAGTACCAGTTCGTCGACCAGCACAAGCACTACAGTGGCCGGAACCACCTCGACCAGCAGTTCCACAAGTACAAGCACCTCTACCACGGTTGCAGGAGGCTTTACAGCAGGAACGTACAAAATGTCGGCTGTGTCTGCCTCGCCGCTTATAATCCAAACTGACAGTTATGCCGGTTGTTCCAACTACAATCAGACCTATAGTGGATCAGGTAACCAGAAGTGGATAATAACAGCGGTTGGTGCGTATTACAAGATTGTAGGCTTGCAGTATGGTTATTGTCTGGAAGGCAATTCCAATGATGTAAAGAGTGCCAGCTATACAGGCGTTGACCAGCAACTATGGTCGATTGTTAGCCTCGGCGGCGGTCAGTACAAGGTTCTCAACAAGCTAAGTGGCAATGCGGTGCGTGTTCAGGACTTGTACAGTGGTAATCCATTAAAAGAGGAAGCTTACAACGGTTCCGACAACGACTTCAAATGGACCTTTGCAGCACCTTAACTAAAGAATAGACAAGCTGCGTGTGCAGCCTTGTAAAGCATGGGTAAAGAAGTGAGTAGCTGCCTTCGAATAGGATTCGAAGGCAGCTTTTTTTGCCAATGTCAGCATGCAGGCTCTATGGCGGGACTAGGGTAAGGTCAGCCCGCGCCAACGCACGTAGTGCTCAAGGCTTTGGAACTGATAGCCCCGGCTACGAAGTTGATCAATCAATTGGGGCAGGAGTTCTCTAATGGTCGGGTGAATATCGTGCATCAAGACAATACCCGATTGCACGCCGTCAGCTTGCTTTAAAAGACGTTGCAACATTCTTTTGACTTTGTCGGCGTATTCTTTGCTGTTTGCATTGTAGCGTCGATGTGCGCGACGATACCATTCGCCCTTAACCCATTCCAAGGAGTCACCTGAGTCCCAACTCTCAGTCCAGTTGAAGACGAGCGCGCGACTTGCCAGTACAGAACTTACCCGTTTGCGCTCGGCTGCACTATGCCAGTTACCATACCATGGGGAGCCCCAAGGCGGGCGAAAATATTTGAGTCTCGGACTTTTGTCTTTAAGTACCTCATCAAGGTGTTTTTGCAAAATTTCCAATTCAGCTATCATCTGCCGGGTACTTAGCGAGGTAAAGTCAGGGTGAGAAAAAGAATGACTGCCAATTAGGTGTCCCTCGTCCACTAAGCGCTCCAGTGCTTTTTTAAAAGCAGGGAGTTGGTTCTTGTGGCCTCTGTTTTCTTTATCAAGATCGCGCATAAAAGAGTTGATAAAAAAGCTGGCCTTTACATTTTTTGCCTTGAGAACATCAAGAATTTCTTCAGTAAAGTCACCAGGTCCATCGTCAAAAGTTAGATATATGGTAGATGGTGGAAGCGGGTCGCCTGAGTAGTAGCCAGGCGGATAGCTGCTTGCATCACGTGGTGCATCAGTTTGAGCAAGAATGGAAACTAAAGACAAGGCAAGTAAGCTTAAGACAAAGAACTGTTTCTTCATAGCGCACCTTAACATGAGCAGTCAAAACAATAAATATTGCCAATGGGCTCTTGTGAAATAATGCTGGCCAGTGGCATTATACCGACAGAGGAGTCCAGATGAACTTGCCACAAGGATTTAATTGCCGAGAGAGCAGCGAAGATGGCCAGACACTTTTTTCGATTGATTCTGGAGATGGTTATGCGATTGAACTATCTAATTTTGGCGCGAGTGTGCGCTCATTCACCGTCGATGGCTTGGAAATAACGGTAGGACTTCCTGATGCAAAGTCTTACCGTAGCAATAATTACTTTCATGCGGTCACCGTTGGTCGCTATGCCAACCGAATTAAACACGGTAAGACCACGGTTGAGGGCAAACAGCTCAGCTTGCCCATCAATAACGCGGACAACCATTTGCACGGCGGTCCCGGCGGTTTTCACAATCTACTTTGGGAGGCCCACCTGGTCAGCCAGCTGGTTGAGATCGACGGAGTGCAGAAAAATGGCGTAGGGGTGATCTTTAGCCTGGATAGTAAAGAAGGCGACCAAGGCTATCCTGGCAATGTCAAAGTCCAGACTTTAATTCTGCTGGTAAAAGACGGTGGGCTACTATTTGCTTATCGTGCCGTAACGGACAAGGCAACACCTTTTAATATGACCAATCACACTTATTGGAACTTAGCGGGAGCAGGAAAAGATTCCGTGCACCAACATCGTTTGGTGCTCGATAGTGTTGGTTATTTTGACACACCGACTGGTATCCCTGATGGTACACTATCTGCAATGAAGGGCTCTGCCTTTGATTTTTCTACACCACGAATTTTGGAAGAAGTTATAGCAGAACGTGGAGTTGCACCACGGCCGGAAGGAGTAAAAGGAGTGGATCACAACTTTGTTATTGATCCCAAAGCTCCTCAAACTGCACTTGCCTTGGTAACCCCACTTTGTTTTACGCTCAAAACAGAACAAGCATTTAAAGTCTCTCTTAGGCGGGCCGCTGTTCTTAGACTCAAAGGGCTATCAATGCAAGTTTTAACCGACAAACCTGGGCTGCAAGTTTATACCGGCAACTTTATGGCTGGTGGTCCAGGCCGCAACGGCCCGCTTGCTCCTAACACTGCTGTCTGCCTAGAATCACAGCTTTTTCCCGATAGTCCTAACCAAGTTGAAGCATATAAAAAGATTGGTGCAAGTCTTGGTTTTGCTCAGGCTGAGCTTGACAGTTGGGACGGGATTCTTGCCGCCAAGAAGCTCTACCAAAGCATGACCTATCACCAGTTCTATAAGGCCTAAGTGCTCTCAAACAAAAAAAGCTGACCTAGCTTGAGCTGTCTTCCTTTAGGTGGACAGCTCAGTTTAGGGTCAGCTTTTTTATAGCTTACAGGTACCTTGCCGGATGCGGCTATAATTTACTGTTTACTAAAGTTTACCGTTTACTAAGTCTGCAACACCTTGGGCGTCGATGCAGAAGTGGGCTGCAACCTTTTCGCCGGGGCCGGACTCTCCAAAACGTGATACTCCAAGGAAGTTTTCTTCTTCTACTAAACCTGCCCAACTAAAGTAATGGCCAGCTTCAACTGCATACAGCTTTGCGCTGGTTGGCAAAAAGGCCCCAGGAAGTTTTTTGGCTCGACGAGCAGCTCGGAAGCGTTCCATAGAAGGAATAGACAGCACTTGAACCTTCTTACCTTCTGAGTTGAGCTTTTCGGCAGCAGTAAGCGCTGCACCAAGTTCGCTACCAGTTGCAAGAATTACCGTGTCTGCATTTGTAGTAGCCAGAGCAAGATAGGCACCAAAGTTTTTGACGCTTTCTTTCCAATCAGCAGGCTTTACAAAAACAGTGAGATTTTGGCGCGTAAGTGCCAAAACAACTGGCCCTGTTGTTGGATCAAAGCTCGTCAAGGCGCGTTCGCGCTGATTGGCATGAGCTGCGTGATGAGTGCCAATACCTTTTGCCAAAGCGAGTTCCCAAGCATAGGCTGTTTCTTCGGCATCCGCAGGACGCAAGACCTCAAGGTTGGACATGGAGCGCAATGAAGCCAAGTGCTCAACTGGTTGGTGAGTTGGACCGTCTTCGCCAACCCAAAAACTGTCATGGGTAAAAACAAAGATCGATGGGATCTTCATGATGGCTGCCAATCTAATGGCTGGGCGCATATAGTCGGCAAAAACCATAAAGGTAGCACCATAACACTTGAGGCCTTGGTGCAATACTATGCCGTTGACGATGTTTCCCATGCCATGCTCGCGCACTCCAAAGTGCAAGTTGCGACCAGAACGGCTGTCTTTCTGGAAGTGGCCACCGTTTTTGATGTCAGTGTTATTAGAAGGAGCCAAGTCAGCTGAACCACCAATGAGGTGGGGCAATGCCGCAGCAGCGGATTGAATAGACTGACCACTGGCAGAGCGTGTTGCAAGCTTGGTGCCGACGGCCCATGTTGGCCAAGTAATTGCGGGTGCCGCTTTGATGCCATGGGCTATGTCCCAGCTATCTTTGAGGGCGGGATTTGCCTTGGACCAAGCTGCAAAAAGGTCTTGCCAAGCCTGGTAGGACTTCTTCCAGCCCTTGGCTTGTTCCGCAATAAAGCTTTGTACCGCGGGCGCTACGTCAAAGTCTAACTCAGGGTTGAGGCCCAAGGCCAACTTGGTTGCCTTGATTTCGTCGGCTCCCAAGGGTGCACCGTGTACTTCGTGACTACCAGCCTTGTTTGGTGAGCCATATCCAATGATGGTATCCAAAACTATCAGACTTGGCTTGCCCGTTTCGGCCTTGGCCGCAGCAATTTGGGCTTCAATAGCGCCAAGGTCGTAGCCAGAGGCGCGCAGAATCTGCCAACCGTAGGCTTCAAAACGCAGGGCAACATCTTCGGTAAAGGCCAATCCAGTTTCGCCCTCGATAGTAATGCGGTTAGAATCGTAGAATGCAATCAGCTTGCCAAATCCTTGGTGCCCAGCAAAGGATGCTGCTTCGGCACTGACACCTTCCATTAGACAGCCGTCACCGGCGATAGTGTAGGTGTAGTGGTCAACTATTGTGTGGTCGGCAGTATTGAAGCGTGCTGCCAAAATTGTTTCTGCCATAGCCATACCTACAGCATTGGCAAAACCTGCCCCCAACGGGCCTGTTGTAGTTTCTACGCCATCGGTCAAGCCAAACTCGGGGTGGCCAGGCGTGAGACTTCCCAACTGACGAAAAGCCTTGAGATCGTCCAAGCTCAGCTTGTAGCCGCTAAGATGCAACAATGAGTAAATAAACATACTGCCATGACCGGCCGACAAAACAAAGCGGTCACGATCGGGCCAGCTGGGCGTGGCTGGGTTGTGCTTAAGAACATTAGAAAAAAGCAAAGCGCCAAGGTCTGCCAAACCGAGTGGTAGACCGGGGTGGCCCGAGTTGGCCTTTTGAACGCCGTCGATTGAAAGTCCACGGATGGCCGAAGCCAGAGTACGAACAGATGCATGCAAGGAATTAGTTGCCATTGAAATATATTCTCCTTAAAAGATGCCGGGGTGACAAACTAGTCAACTGAACGCTTTGCTCAGTCGACTTTGTAAGTTTATAGTTGATTTTAGTCGCCTGACTTGCCTATGGCAAGGGACTGGTTTGTGACAAGGGTTTGAAAGTGCTTTACCAACTTTGCAAGGTAGTCTTCTTGATAAAAAAGTGCAGTCTCGGGGTTTGGCAGTACAGGTTTTGCACCGTCGAGTATGGCGGCACAGGCTTCGGCTATCCAAGCTTGACGCTTATCTGCCTCAATAACGGCAGCACCAGCGGCCACTGCGGTTCCCAAGGCGGCGCCGGCTCGTCCAATTACTACCACTGGACAGTTCCATATGTCTGCAACGCGTTGCACAATATATTTGTTGGCACTTGGCCCACCTGAGAGGTAGAGCGTCTTGGTCTGTGGCGCAAAGCTTGCCGAAAAGTGACGCACTAGGGCCAAAGCAGAATCGACTAGTCCTGCGTAATCGTGAGCAAAGTCAATGGGCAGATTGTCGTTTCTGCTTAGTTCCAAAGCTGGTGAGAGAGGAAAGCTTTCGGTGTCGGGCTGCCAGACTCGCAAGGCTGTACCGGGCTTTACCGTCGCCAAAGCTTGATCGCAGGCTGCAAAATCGGTCAAAGACAAACCATACTGCGTGCGGATACGATCCCAAACCAAGGCACCGTTGGTTCGGCAGCCGAAACAGAAGGGGCGACCAAGGCCGTCATACATAGCGTTGGCAGAACCGCTTAGGTCAACCGCGCCTTGAGTGGAGGCCATCATGACAAAGCTGGTTCCGAGACTCAAAAGTGCACCATCGATCAGCACCTTGGTCTGCGGATTATCGCCAGAGCCAACTACAACCTTACAGTCGACCGAAAAACCGTAGTTTTGAACAAAGTACTTTGCTAAGGTGCCCACTATTTGCAAGGGATGGGCAAGAGCTGGCAGCTTGGCTTGCAGTGCTTTGGATCCACCAGGTAGATCTTTGGCACAAGCATCTATCAGCGTTTGGCTGTAGCTTTGAGCATGATAATCCATGAGGCTGGTGCCGGCGGCGTTACCATAGTCCCAGGCCACATCAGCTGTGCCAGCCAAAACAGCTGGTACAAAGTCAGAAATGAGCAGAATTTTTTCGGTCTCTTGATAGAGCTTAGGAAACTGCTGACCCACGCGACGGATCACAGCTCCGGTAAAACGCAAGGGACTGTCAGAACCAGACAGCTTAATCATAGCTTCTTTGCCACCAACTGCTTGGCGTAGCTCGTCAGCTTGAGAGCTGGTGTTTGAGGTCTTCCAGATTGGTGCTGTTCCATAGCTAAAGGCGTTGGCAAAAAGATCTGCTAAGTTCTTGCCCTGGGGTAGATCTGACTTTAAGGCTTCAAATGCCTTGAGCGAAGCTTTGTTGAGGTAGACATGGCCATGCTGCTGACCTGAGCTGTTGACCGACACAATCTGGGAAAGATCGATACCCTGCTGCCTTAGGTCTGCAAAAATAGCATCAAGCGACGCCAAAAAAAGCCTAGGTGGTTGATCGGCTTCGCCGCTTTCTCGAGCAGGAACGATCATGGTTTCAAAGTCTATACCGAAGCCTTGTAGGCGAGCGTCATTGCGATAGGAGACTGACTTTTCGGCTACGGTTTGCTTGCTGTCTATGTCAATAATAAAGGCAGTTAGACTCTGTGTACTGGAGTCCAGGCCTAGGGCGAGACGACGTGTTTGGCTCATGGATTGTTACCTCTGTTCGCAAAGGGTTGATTTTGGGGGCAAACTAGTGGCCCCGGGAGCGGATAGAACGAGACCCCCGCCGCCTTATGCGGCGGAGGCTCGGGCGTAAGGGGAGACTTCCCCTTGCAAAAAAAAATTAAATGTAGGTGTTGTAAAGGGCTTCCAACATTTCTTGGCGACCGCTGTCGAGCTTAGGCTCGTGGGCCAAGGCATATTTTTCGAGTTCTTCAAAACCAACTTTGCCAGCTAGAATGTCGGCACCAATGCCAGACTTGTAACTTGAGTAGCGCTTGGTTACAAAGTCGTCGAGTTGTTTGTCGTCGAGGATCTTCTGCGCAATAATTAGGCCGCGAGCAAAGGCGTCCATGCCGGCAATGTGCGCCATGGCAAGGTCTTCGGGGGTGTGGCTTGGGCGACGTACTTTGGCGTCAAAGTTGAGTCCACCTTTGCCAAGTCCGCCGTTGCGCAAGATTTCCAACATCATGCCGCTGGTGATGTAGAGATCGGTTGGGAATTGGTCAGTATCCCAACCAAGTAGCAAGTCACCCATGTTGGCGTCAACTGAACCAAGGATGCCGTTGGTACGGGCAAAGGTGAGTTCGTGTTGGATGGTATGGCCTGCCAAAGTGGCATGGTTGGTTTCGATGTTCATCTTAAAGTCTTTTTCTAGACCGTTGGCGATCAAGAAGCCAAACACCGACTGGCTGTCAAAGTCGTACTGGTGCTTGGTTGGTTCTTTTGGCTTTGGTTCGATAAGGAACTGGCCGGTAAAGCCAATCTTCTTAGCGTAGTCGACGGCCATGTGTAAGAAACGTGCAAGATTGTCAGTTTCCAACTTCATGTCGGTGTTGAGAATGGTTTCGTATCCTTCTCGGCCACCCCAGAATACGTAGTTGTCACCGCCAAGTTCTTTGGTAACTTCGATAGCCTTCTTAACCTGAGCTGCTGCGTAAGCAAAAACTTCGGCGTTGGGGCTGGTAGAAGCGCCTTGGGCAAAACGAGGATTGGAGAAGGCGTTAGTGGTTCCCCACAAAAGCTTGGTTGGGCTTGATTTCATCAATTGAGCAGTTAGCTTAACGATGTGGTCCAAGTTTTTGTTGGTCTCGGTCAGGTTCTTGCCTTCGGGGGCAATATCACGATCGTGAAAGCAAAAGAAAGGAATGTCGAGTTTTTCGGTCAACTCAAAGAGTCCGTGCATGCGAGCTTCGGCCTTCTTGAGTGGGTCGGTTTCGCTGTTCCATGGGCGCAAAGCTGTTTCGCCACCAAATGGGTCTGAGCCGCCACCAACAAAGGTGTGCCAATAAGCCATGGAAAAACGAAGGTGTTCCTTCATTGTCTTGCCGCCGACCTTTTGGTCAGCCTTGTAATAACGGAAGGCCAATGGATCGCGAGAATCTGGACCTTCAAACTTGATTTTTGGGATTTCCGGGAAAGTCTGAGACATATAAGGGCTCCTGTTTGAACATAGTAGCGGTCTTTTTAGACTTTGGGAATGCAAAAAGCAAAAGCTTGATATATAAAATTGAACTGAGGACGTGCTTCTTGCTCGTCATAAGCCGCGCTGTGCTTGACAATATGCGTATATACGCCTATACGGATATGCATGAGACACCCCTACCAATTGTTTAAGGCCTTTGCTGACGAAACGCGTTTGAGAATTTTGAGCCTACTGTCCCACAGTGAGATGTGTGTATCTGATATCGATATGATTCTCAAAGTTGGCCAGTCTAAAGTCTCTCGCCATCTAGATTATCTCAAAAAGACTGAATTGGTGACCAATAGAAGGTCTGGCGCGATGGTATTTTATCGCTTGGACTTAGAAGAGCAGACCATACAACACCAAATTTTACAGCTCTGGATAGTGTGGGGCAAACAGACCCAAACGGGAATTCAGGACTGGGATTTGCATCAGTCCATGCACACGCGTAGTTTTAAAGAATACGACAGTGTTTAAGCCAAAACTAATAGAGACATTACGGGCTGGGTATACACATCAGCTCTTTTTTAAAGATCTTTCGGCTGGTCTTATCGTTGGAGTTGTCGCCATTCCCTTGGCGCTCGCTTTTGCTATTGCCTCAGGACTTAGCCCCACGGTTGGTCTTTTGACCGCCGTCATTGGTGGCTTTTTGATTTCGGCCTTGGGTGGATCGTATGTGCAAATCGGCGGGCCGACTGGTGCCTTTATTGTCATAATTTACGGCATCATGACCAAGTACGGAAGCCAAGGTTTGATTATTGCCACCATTATGGCAGGCGTTATGCTGCTTGTAATTGGCTTTGCTAAGTTGGGTTCAATAATCAAGTTTATCCCATTTCCGGTGATTATTGGGTTTACCTCTGGTATTGCTGTTATTATTTTGAGCTCACAGATCAATGATTTTTTTGGTCTTGGACTTAGCAAGTTACCCAGTGAGTTTTTTGCAAAGTGGGCAGTCTTGCTACCTTCCATGGTGCACCTGAATTGGCCCACAAGCATTCTCTCACTCGCAACGGTGGTCGTAATCGTCGTCTTAGGAAAAATCAGCAAAAAAATCCCTGCAGCACTAGTGGCGTTAGTCCTTGGTACCATCGTGGTGGTGATTTTTGGCCTGCCAGTCGACACTATCGGCTCTCGTTTTGGCGCCATTGCGGGCAAGATACCGATGCCCAGCTTACCAGCATTTGATAGTAATCTTTTGGCAATCTTGTTTATGCCTGCACTCAGCATTGCAATGCTTGGCGCGATTGAGTCTTTGTTGTCAGCGGTGGTTGCCGACGGCATGACCGGCAAGAAACACGATTCTAATACCGAACTTATCGGTCAAGGTTTTGCCAACCTAGTCAGCGGCTTGTTTGGTGGACTACCAGTGACTGGTGCGATAGCAAGGACCGCCACCAACGTCAAGTCAGGCGGACAAACGCCGGTAGCGGGCATCATACATGCGGTGTTTTTGTTGGGTGTTTTGCTATTTCTCAGCCCACTGACTGCCTATATTCCGCTAGCAAGTTTGGCAGGCATTTTGGCTACGGTTGCTTACAATATGAGTGAGCAACACGTCTTTAGGTTGCTGCTCAAAGGTCCGCGTGGTGACATTGTGGCGCTCCTAGTTACCTTTTTGTTGACGGTCATGCTCGACCTCACTATTGCCATTCCTGCCGGCATCTTCCTTAGTCTGATAGTCTTTGTAGCCAAGATGAGTTCTGGCGCCAAAGTTACCTTGCACACCGGACGCTTTAGTGACCTAAGTCCAGAAGTGGATCCGTTTGGCCTGGCTGCACTGATTATTCCTGATGGGGTTGAGGTTTTGACCATTGATGGACCGCTATTTTTTGGGGCCGCAGAAGCAATTAAAGAAGAGCTTAGCCGAGGCCATCACCGATCTAAAGTTTTGATTATTGGCTTTAGAGCAGTGCCCTCAATTGATGCCAGTGGCGCCATGGTAATGAGGACCTTGTTAGCCAAAGCACAGTCAGACAAGAGGCCGATTATCATTTCTGGTCTACAGAAGAATGTTAAAGATGTCTTTGACAAAATTGGCCTCAGTCGAGAACTTGGTGCCGGAATGATGCAAGCTAACATGGTGCTTGCTATCGCCAAGTCAAACGAATTGCTAGGAATCGGCAACTTTTCGCTAGTAGAAAAACTCAAGCGAGGCAGTTTTTTGACAGACCTGAGTTTTGAATCGGTACCGCAAGTGATAAAGGCTCTGGTGGATGCTCTGCCGCTGAGTACCGAGCAAAAAGAAGTCCTAGTTCAAAGCGTTATAGAACGAGAAAACATGGCTTCTACTGCCCTGGTGCCGATGATCGCCTACCCGCACCCCCACCAGCAAAGACTTAACTCTGGCGTTGACGACTTTGTTGCTCTGGCCATACTAAAAGAAAGCACATCCAATTGGGACAAGCTCGACCACAAGGTCAAGTTGGTGGTTTTGATGGTGAGCAAGAGTTCTCAGGATCACCTCTTGACCTTTTCTGGCCTTGCGAGCTTACTCAATCGAGCTGAGTTTGTTGATAAATTGCTGCTGCAAACCAGCAAAGAACAAGTTATCATGCTGTTTGAGCGATAGTTTTGGGAGAATAATTCTTTGATTATTAAGGACATAGTCTTTGTATACCACCTCAAAGAAAGCAACTTGGTAGGTTGGCATTCTCGCATCCATAGTCACCCGCGAGATCACTATGAGTTGCACTATTTTTTGTCGGGCGACGGTAGTTTTCAAAATGGCAGCGTTATTTATCCTATCCAAAAAGGCCAGCTTTTTTTGAGTAGTCCCGACCAAGTTCATGGAATCAGACCCGGCCACATGGACGACCCCTTAACGTATTACGCGGTGCTTTTTGAAATTGAGGCTAATGACGCACCCCAAATTGACCTGAGCGACCCAAGCGTTTTGCAGGGTTTTCCGGTTATGGTTGGTGCCAACTGGCGCTTGCGTTTTGAGGACATGAAAAACCGCTACAACTCGCGCAATCCCTATTTTAAGCAGGGCGCGCACTTTGACCTTTTGGCATTTTTGTTTGATCTTTTTGGACGAATAGCGGATCATGACCGCGACGTTGGTGCATCCCGCGAGGGTTTAACTTCCGTTCAAGTCGCCCAAGCCATGGACCTCTTTGCTCGGCATGTTTTTGCCAGCGTTCGCTTGAGCGAAATAGCTCAAACCTTAAAAATAACCGAAGAATATTTGATCAAACTATTTAAGCGACATATCGGCACCACACCAATGCGCTACTACCAAACGCTCAAGCTCGAAGCCTCAGTATCCTTGTTACTCAACACCACACTGGCAATCAAAGAGATTTCTTGGCAGTTGTGCTTCTCAAGCCAATATCATTTTAGTCGCAACTTTAAAGCCTATGCTGGCCTAAGTCCAAGCGAATATCGACTCAACTATTTTAAGGACAACCCCACCAACTATCAGACGCGCATCGTATAGCTATACCGTTGTAGTCAGTTTTTTGACAAATTCGATGCGCTTACGTTCGTGATGAATGCCGCCGCCCTCGTGGCCATTGTAGCGATAGACTTCAATATTCTTCTGCTTGCCGGCATAGTGATTGTAGGCGGCATAAACGGTGGAAGGTGGACAGACCTGATCCATCAGTGCCACTGAGAACAGGGCTGGGCAGCGCGAGCGCTTGGCAAAAACCACGCCATCAAAGTAGGACAGAGTGCCAAACACACTGTCTTCCAGACCAGTATGGCTGCGCAAAAAACCGTTTATCTCAGCGTAGGGTAGACTGTTGGTTATCTCGCTTGCGCGCCTGAAGTGACACAAAAAAGGCACACTGGGCATGATGCCAAGAGGAAGCCTGTCGTCGACTTCGGCTTTGACATCGGCGGATAGGCTATGCAAGATGCCGCTAGTTGCCAATGCAATGCCAGCACCTTGACTGTCGCCAGAAAGCATAATTTTTGCGGGGTCAATCTCTGTTCGAGCTGCTATGGTTTGGAATGCACGCACGGCGTCAGTAAAAACACGACGATAATAGTAGTTCCATGGGGACAGGATGCCACGCGTTAAAAACCCGGGAAACTGCGGGTGCAAGGGCTGTGGATCCTGGTCTGGTGTACTGCCACTAGACCAGTTGGCGCCTTGGCCACGGGTGTCCATTACAAGGACCGCACACCCAGCAGCTGGCCACATGGTCCAGTCTTCCAACTCGCTGCGGCCACCGCCGTAGCCTACAAACACCATTATGCAAGGGATTTTTTCTTTGCCGCGCAGTTTTTTGACTGGCAAGATATACCAAGCTTTGATACGTTGCCCTTCAAAGCCAGCAAATTCTAGGTCATAGGCTTCTATGTTGGGCAAGTGGCTGCCGACGGGAGTAAAAACTGGCCTTTTGGAACGAGCCTGGGATGTACGAATAGTATCAATCCAAAACTCGTCAAAATCACCAGCTTCTAATACGCGCGGCAAATAAGTGCGAAGTTGTTCATCGGGTAGATCAAAAAATGCCATGCTCAAGTCTCCTTGCAAGGTATATGCCACCTAATTGAGTGTAGCGCCAAAGTTTGTCTTGAACAAGCAGAGACTTGTCAGTTATACCTCATGAATGCCTATAGGAGCCTCGTGTGACAAAGATTCTGCCTAATTTAGCTTATATTCTTGACAATAGCGTCCAAGACTACGACTGGGGCGATCCAGATTACATCAAAGACTTTCTTGGCAATCCAAACAAAATAGCTGCAATTCAGGCCGAAGTCTGGATGGGTGCTCATCCCAAAGCTCCATCTAAACTTTTTATAGGTAAACAAGTACACAGCTTAAATGCACTTATAGCCGAGGATGCAACAACTTGGCTGGGCAAAAAAGCCTTGGATCTTGGCTGGCAGGAGCTGCCGTTTTTGTTTAAGCTGCTTGCCGCCCGAAAACCCTTGTCGATCCAGGCCCATCCAAGCTTGCAACGGGCGCGACAAGGTTTTGCCGAAGAAAACGCAGCTGGAATACCGTTGTCTGCAGGCCATCGCAACTTTAAAGATGCCAACCATAAGCCTGAGATTATCATCGCCTTGAGCGATTTTTGCGGATTGTGTGGTTTTAGAGCATTTGAAGAAATTGCTAAAGATCTTAGCTGGTGTGCCCAAGACGCCTTAGAACAGGAGCAAAAAGTAGCAGCCGAGCTTTTGACCAAACTTGCTAATACGGCCAACTTGGGCGACTTGGCGCAGCTAACGCAAGAAATTTTGCAAGTCGACTCTGGTTTACAAGAACTGATTGGGTCTCTTTGCCGCAGTGCTGAAAGTCGAAATGAAGAACGATTTAAACTTATGCTTTTGGCGGCAGAATACTTTCCAGCTGATCGCGGCCTGTTATTCTTTTTGGTGCTAGAAATTTTACAACTCAAAGCGGGACAATCGTTTTTTGCTCCAGCTGGCGTATTGCATGCCTATATCAAGGGTTTTGGCATGGAGCTGATGGCCAACTCTGACAACGTGCTACGCGGCGGATTAACACCCAAGCACATTGACGTAAAAGAGTTAATGACCTGCCTCGACGTTGGTGCAAAGGCTGGATTATTAGAACCGGTTATAAAAGGTGATGCAAAAGTGTACGCTGCGCCAGTGAAGGAATTTTGCTTTGCTAGCTACCAAGCAGAAGCAAGTTTTTTGACCTCGCACATGGGAGAGATAGTCCTCTGTAGCGCCGGGCAAGGCGACCTGTATTTGAGTGGCCATGGTCAAGAACAAAGTATGCACTTTAGCCAAGGACAGGCAGTTTACGTTTTGCCTCATTGTAGTTCAGTAAGTTTGAGCAAGGGATTAAGCATCGCGCGCGCCTTTATACCCGGTTAGTACCGTTACTAAGTAGTTAATAAAAGCAAATATTTAAATAAATATCTCCAAAAAAATACATAGAATTTGACAATTACTATTCTACTCAAAATCAATGAAATATAGACAAAAATCATTTGACGGATCCTAAATTCTGCTCATATAATGATTTTTATCCAATTAAAAATAGTTTTGTACCACTATGAGTCTGTTGTTCTTCGTTGAAGTAAGCCAGATTCCTGCAGTAAGCAAGCGACGTTTCCTGCAGCAAAAACGTTTTGGGAGTAGGAAATGAAGAAGCAAAGTAGTTTCGGCTTAACCCTTGTTGGCTTGGCCGCGCTTTTTTCTGTATTGACAGCGTGTGACATTAGCCAAACGCCATTTGACGCAAACGCATCAAGTGGCAGCACTGACAGCCGAGCAGCGGTTACGCTCGTGCACGTTGCGCCTTCGGGAAGTGATGTAACAGGAACTGGTTTTGCAAGCCAGCCCTACAAAACCTTGGCCTACGCTGCCAGCAAGGCAACATGGGGAAACACCATAAAGCTGAGCGCCGGTACGTTTATAGAAACTGAACCAGCACTTGTTGCTCTAGGGGTAAGTATTGAAGGTGCGGGCGAGGCCTTGACTATCCTTAAGTCAGGTGGTGTGACCTTGCCTCCAGGCATTAGCGCCTCGCACAAGGATTATAAGCTTTGGCATCACGGTTCGTTGATACAACTTATTTCTGACGGTTACAATGGCAACGACGGTGGCGTTTACTATGGTCGCCCCGAGAACATGATTCCATCAGTTGATGGAAATCAAAGCCTGTCCGGCTTTACCATTGATGGTCAAAACAAGACATTAAAGGCCGGTGTTTGGGTACTCAACCGAAACAACGTTACTATGCATCATGTAACCTTTAAAAACTTAGCCCAACGCGGCGCCGTTTTTGGCCGTTCTGACATGTGGTGGTACGAAGAGCTCAATCACTGGATGTTCAATACCACTATCTACAACGCCACCTTTATCAACTCTGGTCGCGACATAGACGGCGAAACTTTGGGCAACCTTTGTCTTGCAGGTTTGGATGGCGCTAACATTTACAATATTGACATTTCTGATGACCAAGGCTACGGCATTAAGTTTATCTATGTAGGTCATTATAAAAATGTAAAGATTCACAACAGCAAGATTCGCTTGAGTGAGGCTGATGCTCTTTGGAGCGAAGACATCGCTATTGAACTTTGGAACCTTTCCAAAGGCAACGAAATTTACAACATTGATGCTAATACGTGGTTTTCAATTGTAAACCACCGCAACTTGTATGATGACGTGACAACACCCAAAGATAACCTTTGGATCCACCACATCAAGATGATTGACCTGGACGGCATTTCTATTAAGGAAGCGGTTGAAGTTGCGGCGCCTGGCATGACTGTCTCGGACTCCTATTTTAAGGACAAGGGATTTGGTATGGCAGTTTGGATGGAAGGCAAGAACCAAATTGCGATCCACAGTAATATTTTTTATAACGAAAACGACCACAGCAATAACTGGGCAGCTGGATCGGCTGTCTTTGTTCCTGATACTACCCACAATTTGTTCATTTACAACAACGTGTTTGACAACTTTGGCACTGTATTTCACATGCGAGGAACGCACTCCAATGTGCAAATTAGGAACAACTTGATTCTTAACACCTCGGTTATGGAAGTTTACAGTCCTTCAGGCGGATTTACTTTTAAAAACAATATGAAGTACACGGCCGATGGTGTTAACTGGAAGTTAGAAGGTGGCACTGCGGATTCCAGCAATATTCTTACTAACCCGCAGATAATGCGCACCGGAGCACGAGATATTGAATACTACCGCCCAATTAATGCTATCAGTAACATTGTAAATGCGGGCAGCGCAGCCAGTCTGCCCTATACTGGCTTTGTATTTGGCGGCGCGCCGGACATTGGTCGTTGGGAATATGGTTATAGCTATCCTACCAGCACCAGTGTAACTTCTACCACCTACAATGGAACGAGCACTTCTTCTACTAGTACAACAAGCATTCGTAAGATTCGTTTGCAGGCCGAAAACTATCACCTCGGTGCAGGTATTAAAAAGGCCTCAAACCTGATCTACGAAGTTGATGGTGGTGACTGGATCGCCTTTAACAACATCGATTTTGGTAACGGTTTTAAAGACGTCAAAATCAGCTACGGCACCGGTTCGGGCAACAACAAGGTAGAATTTAGACTTGGCTCAGTGACCGGTACCTTGATTGGCTCACACACAACCACAAGTACTGGTGGCTGGGAAGTATTTGCTGAGCGCAATCTTGCCCTCAGTCAAGCTGCCGGAGTGCAATCAATCTACCTTGTTTTTGTCGGTGGCAATGGTGTAGGGAACTTTGATTGGTTTGAGTTCTCAGGTGACTTTACAGGAACCCCACCAAGCAGCACTACGAGCTCAACGGTAGTCACATCAAGCACCACAAGCACGGTACAAACGCCACCTAGCACGACGTCCACCAGCTTGACTCCACAGCCTACTACAACTAGTTCGTCTAGCAGTTCGACTTCAAGCACGAGTTCAACAAGCACGACATCGACAACCATTCTGTCTACCACTTACAAACTGGTAAACGTTGGAAGTAACAAAGCTCAACGCGCAGAAGGTTGGCTCAATGGTAGTATTTCAAATAATGACTACGCAGGATTGAGTTCGGAAAAATGGATTTTGTCGGCGGTTGGTTCGTACTTTAAGATTACCAACTTGGGCAATGGCTATGTACTCAATGGTAGCTCCTCATCAGTCAACAACGCTATCTACACTGCCAACGATAGTAATCTCTGGGTCATAAACGACATTGGAGGCGGTCAGGTTTCAATTGTAAACAAGGGTTCGGGCAAGGCAGCCAAGTCACAAGACGTGTGGAATGGAAACCCGGTCGTGGTTGGTGACTATCTGTCTAGCAACAATCTGTTTAAGTGGAAGTTTGAAGTAGTTGGCGGACCAGTACCAAGCACCACAAGTACCCTGGCAAGCACGACTTCAAGCTCTACAAGTTCTACAAGTTCTACCAGTACAACGAGCTTGCTCGTAAGTACAACCAGCACCACAACTTCTACCACTATAGCTGGCGCAATAAGTGGAACCTATCGGCTGATTAACGTTGCTGCCAACAAAGACCAAAGCGCCGAATCTTGGGTTGGTGGGGTGAGTTCCAACAGTACCTACAGTGGTCAGAATTCTGAAAAATGGCAGATAAGCCCCGTTGGTTCATACTATAAGATAGTAAACCTAGCTAGTGGCCATGCCCTAGCTGCTGATGGAAGCTCATCGGTCAAAAATCAAGCTTACAATGGCGCTGATGTCCAGCTGTGGTCGATCGAATCGATCGGCTCTGGACAATATCGTATCGTGAGCAAAGCCAATGGCAATTCTTTTAGGCCACAGGATGTTTGGAACGGAAACCCTTTACAGTTAGCACCGTATAACGCGAGTGACGCGTTGACCAAGTGGACACTAACTAAGCTATAAAATGAAGCTATAGGGAAAGTATAGCTAGCTTTTAGTGCAGTAAACGTTCCAATAGTGAGCTCCGGATTGCCGGGGCTCACTTTTTTCTTGCGATGTAATAGAAAGTAACTTTGTACCGCAGAAATAAAGTACTACAAGCATCAGCAGTTCCACTTCGAGCTCGCCAACAAGTACAAGCACGGTGCCTCTGGTTTTAACAAGCATCCCTTCCGATGCCACAACTCTGGCAGAGGCTGGATACTCGAGTTCCAACCCTGAGGTCTACTCACTCGCCGATGGCGTTATTAGCTATACCGGCGACGATACAGTCCTCAATACAATAATCTCTACACCAAGCTATAGCTTGACCCCAAGTGCCGGGCAAAAACCGGTCCAAAGCCAGGACTTTAAGATGAGCGATGTTGCAGCGGGCGGGGAGCGCGAAAAATTCTTCATCAATCTTGGTGGTTTAGAAATAATTTATAAGACTAGGACAGCTGCTGATCGCGGCAATAAGTATATTGGCATAGCTCCAGTTGGCCAGTCTCCCGCAAATCAGTACCGTAGCTACTACACCGCCAATCTTACTTGGTATACTTTGCGCACAGAAATTTCCGAAACTGGAGCGGTTGAAGTCTTCTTCAGCGGAAGTGCCACACCAAACGTTGCTGTTTTGACTTACCAAACTGACGCTGGTCTTACGTATTGAAGTTTGAGCCTCAAATTTGCAAGCGGTATAAAGAATGGTATAGCCGGAATCTCATTTAGAAACATAAGCGCCTTGCTGCAATAAAGTAGCGTAAGTCGGGACTCAGCGACTATTTGGCGGTTGATCCGCATGATTGAGTGGATTCTGGCGCACAGAAAGATAAGCAAGCGCAATCATGGCTGCCAGTGAAGCTATCATGGCGCCAACTAGTGCGACTTGTGGACCACTAGTTGAGTCCAAGGCCAAACCAAAAGCCAACGGACCGGCTGCGCGACCAAGGCTGCTTGCAAAGTTGACGGCCCCGTTGACGCGTCCAAAACTTCTTGAGCCAAAACATGTCGCCACAAGTGTGGCTCTAGCCGGAGTCATAACGCCATGTCCAATGCCAAAAAAGAATATAAAAGCAATTAAGTTGATAGGTGAAGGTAAGACTAAGAGTAGTGCAACCGCCAAGGCTTGAAGCAGGCACAAAATAGCGGCGATTGTTGAGCTTTTTAGACGCGTACCAACAAGTCCAAATCCAAATCGACCCACTACCTGAACGATTCCAACGGTACTGACTATGCTTGTTACCAAAAAAGCATCAATGCCTGTCTTACTAGCTACCAACAAAATGTTGGCACTCAACGCCGCCCAAGCTAGGCCTGACAGTCCCATAGCACCTGCAATTAGCCAAAACGTGCTGGTTCCAACAATATTCCGGGTAGACGAAGTGCTTGAATCCGGTGCCATAATTGTTGGTTTTTTTTTGGGCAGTGCTCGACTCACCAAGCAAAAGGGTAGTCCGACGCCCGCAAGAAAGATTAGCGAGAGTGCCGTCAAGGTATTGCGCCAACCGAGTGTAAACACTAAGAAACTGGTCAACGGTATGAGCACCGTACTGGCCAAGCCACCAAAAAAAGTCACCAGTGCGAGATCTCGGTGATTGCTGTCTGGTTTGCCATAATGATTAATGATCCAAAAGCAAGCGTCATATTGGATGCAAGGCATACATAGGCCGATGCCAATCCAAACAAGGTAAAAAGCGAACAAGTCATCAACTACTGACAAAGTAAACAATAAAATGCTTACAAAAGCCGCAGCCAGCAGCATCAGTTTTTGTGGCCCGTGTTTGTCAAACCAAGCTCCCAAAAAGAGGCCTGAGAGAGCACAGGCAATCAATGCTGCTGTAAAGGCACCGTTTACGTGGCCTATGCTCCAGCCTGTGGATTGGGTTACGGGTGCTAGAAGAACAGAAAACGCATAGTATGTGATACCCCAGCCAATCAGCTGGCTGGGGCCCATTATCCATGATACTTTGCGCATTATATCTTGAGACATCAAACTTTTCCTTAAAAGCAAGCTCAATCGTTAAACAGAAAGCCAAGTAAGTTGCGGTTGTGTGTAAAGTAGTCGGGTCCCGGAATCTGCCCCTGGTAGTTCCAAATCAGCAAGGGTAGGTCCATCTCATGAAGCGAGCCGTGTGCACGATACTCAGCTGGCAGGTCTTCATATTCGCTATCCATATCTCCAAACATGGTATCTTTGTCGCCGAATACCACCAAGTCACCCATGGCGTGAGCATCAAGATGATACTTCTGCGCAACAAAAACGGAATCTTCCACTGATTCCACCCCTTTTAGAGTAAGAAGATGGGTGCGGACTTCGGCTCGGTCAGAGTCTTGATTTAACCATAGCCAAGCGCATCCAGTGAAGTTGCGATGGTGCTTGATATAGTAATCGCGTTCGGGCGAAAGCACAAAGCGCACTGGGGTTGAGCGGTTTTTGAGTGCATGAGTCAAATCCCAACACCGGGTTTTAAAGTTCATGCCGTGATCCGCTGTCACAAAAAAGGCGACATCCTCAAACTTGCTGGCAATTTTCGCCATTACCGAGTCTAAGGTCTTTAAGTGAGTTTTTGATTCCTCAGCTTCAGGTGACCAAGCGTGCATAGGGTAGTCGGTTATGTGAACATAGATGAGATCCAGTTCTGGCTGGGTGTCCAGCAGCGTGTAGGCGGTTTCCCATAGCCAGTAATTTATCTCGCGACTGTAGATGCCACTTGCTGCGCCAAAACGTGCTTCTTCTTCTGGACTTAGATCCTCGGCAGCAATCGCTAGCGATGTATGGCTAGCAAATAGTTCTTTGGTTTTTCTCTTGCTGGTTAAGAGCGCTGTCTTTAAACCTTGGGCCTCAGCTCGGCTAAACACCGACGATCCCTGTACGCCAGAATTGAGATAAACAGCGGAATTGGTCTTGGGGTCAAACATCGAGTTGGCGCTAATACCATGGTCTTTGGGCCAAGATCCGGTGGCTATCGAGACATTGTTGACATTGGTGACACTAGGAAACATGCCTTTAACTTTTTTGTAAAAGCCGTCTTTGGCCATTTTCTGAAGCTGGGGGCAGGCGCCAGAGTTAAAGTATCCCAAACCCATTCCGTCCATCATTGCAACTACTATTCGTTGTTTTGCCATTTCACTAGTCCTTCTGGGCCTTGATGTACCAGTGCCAAGCACCGGCGTAGTTCTTCTGTTCGTATTCTTCAATTTCAATAATTCTTAGGCCATCAAGAATCTCTTCTAGATCCGCTTTGTTGGCATAGCAGTGAGCGTGAGCTTTGTCATCTTGACTACTGTCGATCCACGTGTGGACATCAATCTCGACACCTTTGCCAAAGTTGCTGTTGCGCTTGGAGATAAAAGTTGCTTCAAACAAGCCACCTTGGCTCAAAATACGTTTGACTTCGGACACGGCTAGGTTAAGCTCCTGGCGCGAGCCATGATACAAAACGTTCCAAGACAAGACATAGTCAAAAAACTTATCTTGATAGGGCAAACTGGTCATGTTTGCTTGGGATAGTCTAATTACTTGCGACGTTTGAGCCAGTTGCTCAGACACCAGATCCAGTGAACTAGTGCTTGCGTCGCAGCCGTAGCTCTCGATGCCTGCCGTGACCATAGCTAAAATATGACGCCCCGCTCCGCATCCCAAATCAAGGGACCGTAAAGCATCTGGGGCCCGCTGTTCGCAAAGCTTGGCGATAGTGTGTAAGGCTCGGCTCTCGGGGACTTGCCAGGACTTGCGTGCCTCAGGGTCAGCCCATTGGGTATCCCAAAAAATGTGGGCATTTGCATTGATAGAACTCATCTTGTTTCCTTATAGTTAAAAAAGTCTTTTTCGCGCCAAGGCACTTAGCCGTTCCACTAAGATGACCAGTGCAAAAATGAGCAGTATGACGGTGGCGGCCTCTTTATAGGCAAACATGTCCATAGCTGCTTTAAGTTCGATTCCTACGCCACCGGCCCCAACTAAACCTAGAATAACTGAGGCTCTAACAGCCTTTTCTAGAGAGAAAAGGGAGGAGTTGATAAACGATGGAAGAGCGGCTGGAATCACAGCAGTAAAAACTACGGCGATTTTTTGTGCACCAATTGCAAGCAAGGCTTGCTGTGGTTCTTGGTCTACTTCTTCCATGGCCTCAGCAAAAAAGCGGCCGCAGAAACCCATGGTGTCAACCATGATGGTCAGTATGCCCGCAAAAGGCCCCAAGCCAACCGATGCAACAAAAAAGATAGCCCATACCAAGTCTGGTACCGTGCGAAAGAACGAGATAAGACCTCTGGATGCTCCGTAGATTAGGGGGTTGTGGCTCAGGTTGCGAGCGGCACCCAGACTCAAAAAAAAACTTCCAATAATACCTAGGGCAGTGCCGACCAGAGCCATTTGGAAGGTCTCAAGCAAAGCCCAGGACATGGACCCAATTCGGTTAAAGTCAGGCGGAACCATTTCTCCTAGGATCCGTATCATGTCGGGGACTCCTAAGACTAAATCAACAACTGAAAAACCAGTGCTAATTAGCGACCAGATGATCAAAATGGCAAAGATAAGTCCAAAGGATACGCCTCCAAAGCTTGGACGTTTAAACCGTTGCGGCATGCTTGTTAGAAGCAAGTTTGCTTCAATCGTAGATTTTTTTGAGTTCACTTTTTTTAACCTCATCGCGTCTTTTGTCTACAATTACTTCGCCGTGCTTCATGGCTACTATTCGATCTGCGTACTCCAGGGCATGGTCTAGATCGTGAGAAACAAAAAGCAGACTTACGCCTTTTTCGGCCACAAGCTTAACAAAAAGTGCCATGATTTCGTGTCCAACCCTAGGGTCAAGACTGGCTACCGGTTCATCTGCCAGGAGAAGAGCCGGGTCTTGCATCAGTGCCCGTGCTATGGCCACCCGCTGTGACTCGCCACCAGACAAGTTGGATGCCCGTTGGCCGCTCAAATGGCCCAAGCCAACCGCAATCAAACAATCCAGTGCCTTTTGTCTGATGGGTTCCGGGGTCAGGGCCTGCAACCAGTAACGAAAGCTGGAATTGACTCCCAAGTAACCATGGATGACGTTGCTTAGGCTAGAAAGTCGCGGAACAAGATTGTGTTTTTGAAAAACGAAACCAAGCCTAGTGCGAGCAGATCGCAGCTCTTTGTCATCCATTTGACACAGGTCTTGCCCCTCTAAGAGCACGCTTCCAGTGTCTGGTTTAACCAAACGGTTGCAGCATTTCAACAGAGTTGATTTGCCGCAACCATTGGAACCTAACAGGGCAACCGACTCACCTTGGCGCAGTTCTAGCTTGACGTTTTTTAATACTTTTCTTCCATCGTAGCTTTTTCCCAAGCCTTCGATGGTCAAAAGCGCGGGTGACCTTTCTTTGTGCCCCATATACGTGCTACTCGATAAACTTAGAAAACTGAGGATAACCAGCCGTCAAGTACATTTGGCGAATATAGTTATAAGCTTTGTCTTCTAGATTTGCGACAAACTTCATTCCTATAAACTTCTTGTTGTCTTCACCCTTGACTATTTCGGCCGTCAAAGCTGTTGAGTTGGCAATCATAATCGCCTTGAGTCTTGCAACGACAGCGTCGGGGACGTGCGAACCGGCCAAAATTACATCGCTTGGTAAATCTGCACCACGGGCAAGTACCCTGAATGCTCCCTGCTCAAAAGCCGTCTCGGCAGCACGCAAGGAAAGAAACTTGTCTGCAGTGGTAGAGAAGGCCGCTACGTCACCTCGTTTGAGTGCTTCCCAACCGAGGCGAATGCTTGTGTGCACGCGCTCAATTTGCTTTAGAGGATCCAGTCCAGCGTCCTTTAGCAGTTGCAAAGGAGCCAAATGCTTGGATGTCGAACCAATGTCGCCCAAGGCAAACTTCTTGCCCTTGAGATCGCTAAGGCTGTCAAAACCACTGTCAGCTAAGACCGCAATAACTGCGTAGTAGTCTGGTCTAGCCAAACCAGCGACGATCTTTGGCTGGGTCAAGGTCTTAAAGATAACGTATTCTGCTGGTCCAGTAAGAACAAAGTCAACTTTTTTGGACTTCATTGCCTCAACAGCTGCGGTTCTGCTTCCTACGGGGAAGAACTTAAACGTATAGCCTGTTAGTGCCTCAAGCCTTTCCTTAAATGGACCAAATTCTCTCTGTAGTTGCTCAAGACCTTCTAGGTCGGTAACTGCAAAAGAATAAGTCTGCGCTACTGCATTGCTGATTCCCAAACTGAGGAATACTGCAAGCACGGTAAATACTTTTAAAAGCCTTTTCATACTGGCCTCCTTGCTCTCGCCACTATGCGGCCGCTGCGTGTTGGGGCCATTTCTCTAAAGTTAGATATCAATGATTTTTGAGAATGATTAATCATATTTTCATAACTGAAGCTTATAGTTGGCGCCATGAACATCACCGAACGACACATGGAGGCCTTTTTGGCCTTGATTCGCTACAAAAGCGTCTCACGTGCAGCTGCCGAACTTGGGATCAGCCAGCCTGGACTTAGCAAAATAATCCAGGCCTTGGAGGTCCACTTTGAAACTGAACTGTTTCATCGACTAGGTCGCCGTTTGGTGATAAACCATCAAGGTACTTTATTGATAGGTCGGGCAGAACGACACCTAGAAAGTTGGCGCTCTCTCAAAGCAAGTCTCTTGCCCGATGCCGATGGTCTGCACGGTCTGCTTGTTTTGGGAGCCACCTCAAGCATAGCCAACAATGTGCTTCCCAACATTATTGCTCGTTTTGGCCAACGTAACCCAAAGCTTACCATTAGATTGATTGCTGGCAATTACAAGACTACCTTGCAAAACCTATTGGACCATGATATTGATCTGGGACTTGTGGCATCTGACTGCTATGCAGCCGGGGTAGAAAGTACTTTCTGGCGCCAAGATCAGCTGCAGATTTTTTGCAGTATTCAGCACCCATTGGCTAGCTATCCGCCGCAGTCTGTGTCGGATTTTGTCCACTATGAGTGGTACGGACGGGAGCAGGGATCGAGTACGCGCATGCTCTTTGAAAAAGCGCTTAGAGATAGCGGCGTAGTACCTAAGGTCAGAATAGAACTTAGTTCAAACGAAGCGGTCATCAAAGCAGTTATCGCCGGACGAGGTTTAGCTTGTTTGTCAAGTTCGGCCCTAATTGATTATTTAGCCAACAAAACAATAGTTTGTTTGCCTTGCCCATGGCTTTTGTTAAAACGACCCTGGAACATCGTTCATCTACACCAGCGCATCAGTTCGCCAGCGATAACGCAGTTTCGAGATCAAATTTTATCGATACACGAAACTTGATTTTAGAACGTCGATAGTAATGATGCCTAGCCTAGACAGCGACAACTAAAAATAATGGGTAGAAACATGAAGATACTTGTTACGGGCAGAACTAACGGCATGGGCAAGGGTGTTGCAAAAATATTGGCCGGAATGACGCAAGAGAAAAATGAACTTATTATTCTTTGCAGATCACAAGAGTTGGGCCAAAAAACCATAGAAGAACTCAAAACAGCAACGCCAGGTGCTGTAGTTTCTATAGTCCTGTGTGATCTTGCTCGAATGAGTGATGTCAGGTCAGCTGTTGGATTTGAGATACCCAAGACTGTTTGGACAAATCAGCTCAACATAATCCCTCGTTTTATGAAGGCCATGGCAACACTTATGAAGTGGCTGGGTGCTTTCATTACCATAGAAAGATGTGGAGAAATTATGGCTCCGCTGTTTCTCGAAAGCCAAGAAAGTATCCTTGAAAAATCGGGAAAACTCTACACGTGGACCAAAGCCGGTTTTCTGGAAAAGCAGGAGGACGAGAAGGTACTCAATCGGGCCTCGCGCCAAAGATTGTGGAAGATAAGCATGGAACTATGCCAATCTCGCTCTCCAACGTGAGTTTGTGTTGAGTTAACAAAAAAGGGCTTGTAAAAATTCGAATGTAAAGTATACTTTACATATGAAAAAGTTAATTTTAGTGATTGTCATTTTAATAGTAGGTATAATTGGTGCAGTTTATCTTAGCTTTGCAAGCGGCCATTCCAAAACTAGTGCCGCGCCAGACGCGCTGCAAGCAGGTACTGTTGCAGAAGCTGCTGGCCCAGAAACGTCTTCTAACACTTTTGCAAAAGCAATTCTTGCAGGGGGATGTTTTTGGTGTGTTGAGGCTGACTTGCAAAAGTACCAGGGCGTAATTGATGTGGTCTCCGGTTATGCGGGAGGATCTGGCAAAAATCCAAGCTATCAGGACTATGCCAGAAGAGGGTTTAGAGAAGTGGTGCAAGTGAGCTATGATCCTACGAAAGTTAGCTATGGAAATCTTGTTGATTATGTAATTCGGCACAGCGACGCGACCGACGCAAATGGATCATTTAATGACCGCGGAATAGAATACACTTCTGCAGCCTATTACCTTTCTCCTGAGGAAAAGCTGGCTGCAGAAGCAATTGTAGTCGCAATTGATAGACTCAAAGTTTATACAAAACCTCTGTCCCTATATATTGTCCCAAGCGTAACATTCTGGCCCGCCGAAGAATATCACCAAGACTATGCAAAAAAAAATCCACTTAAGTATTCATACTATCGAATAGCGTCTGGACGCGATGCATTTATTGCAAAGCACTGGGGATCCAATACCGTTCCGCTAGCAAGCCCTGAGTCCAATTCAACGGCCAAAACTACTACGAGCCATCTTTGGAACAAGTTTGTAAAACCGAGCAACGCAGAGTTGCGAGCAAAACTCACCCCAATTCAATACAGAGTTACTCAAGAGGAAGGCACGGAAACCCCATTTAACAACCAATACGATAAAAACTATTCCGCTGGAATTTATGTGGATATTGTTTCTGGTGAGCCGCTTTTTTCTTCAAAAGACAAATTTGATTCCGGTACTGGTTGGCCCTCTTTTGTCAAAGCAATTTTTGCTTCCGCACTTACCGAAAAAACTGACAATGGATTGTTTACCAGCAGGACGGAAATCCGTTCTGCAATCGCAGATTCTCACTTGGGACATGTCTTTGATGATGGCCCAAGAGACCGAGGCGGAAAAAGATACTGCATGAACTCCGCGGCAATGAAATTTATACCAAAAGTAGAGATGAAAAACCTTGGATACGCGGACTACCTAAGGTTTATTGAATAATGTTGCGCAGGAGCTCATTTGTGTAATCAAACCGGCAGTTTTTCGATCAAACTATACGGGTAAATTCCAGATGAATGACCGTCGCTCCAGTGAACCACAATCGCATAGTTGCCAAGTGGTAAGACGGATTCTGCCCTAACGTCGGCAGCAATATTCTCTGCTTTGATGAGCTTCTTTCCGCTATATTCGTCAACACAACCGGCACAGGGACATGCTAGACGGAGTGCTCTGTGCTGCAAGCTATACTTACGACCATCAGCCCAAGAAAGGTTTATAGCTTGGTCGCTTATGCTAATAGTAGGTCTTTCCAGTTTTTCCGCAGTCTGCATACCAAGTGAGCGAATAACCTGGTCCACCATATTTACCACATCAACATCCCCTGCTGACTCAGATAATTTTCTACTCATTTCGGGCTTGAGTGGAATCTCTGCCAAAGTTTTTAGGCCATAGGTATCTTCCAAGGAGGTCTTGGTCGAATCGCCAAAAATATAGTGTTTTTTATCGCAGTTGTCACATAAGAAATAACTCATGTTTTCTACAATGCCAAGCATTGGCACATTAACTTTTTCAAACATTTCTATGCCTTTGCTTACATCAACTAATGACAAGGACTGGCGAGTTGTAACAATAACAGCACCGGTAATTTGAACTGTTTGCGTAATAGTTAGCTGAATATCGCCTGTACCAGGTGGCAAGTCTAGGATCAAATAATCAAGCTCCTCCCAGGCAGTCTGGTTTAAGACCTGCTGAATGTAGCCAGCAACCATCGGCCCGCGCATAATAGCTGGCCCACTGCCCATTAGAAAGCCAAAAGACATCAGCTTAAGCCCATTTTCAGCAACATAAGGTAGCAACAAATTGTCAGCTGTTTGCATAATCCGTGCATCATGAATATTAAACAAGGTTGGCACTGAAGGGCCAAACAAATCCGTGTCTAAAAGACCAACCTTAAAGCCACGTGTTGCCAGTTCGTCTGCCAAATGAGCAGCAACTGTTGACTTCCCAACTCCGCCTTTACACGAAGCTACGGCAATAATACTCTTAACATTTTTCATGGCGTCGGAGTTGTTTGCTCGTTGCTTTTGCGGCCGGCTGGTCATATTAACCGCAACTTGTTTGACTCCCTCCAAGGCTAGGACGGCCTTTTCGGCAGATCTCTGAAACTCCACTTTTATGGGGCAGGCCGGTGTGGTCAACTCGATATCAAAAGCAACTAGGTCATCAGATATCTTCATGTTCTTTATAAACCCGAGTGAAACAATGTCTTTCTTAAAATCCGGATCAATTATATGTGATAACGCCTGCAAAACAGACTCTTGAGTAAGCATCGTATTTCCTCTCTTGTATTCTTTTTTCAGAACGATCCATAAGACTCTACCAAGTTATTGATATTTTTGCTATTCGGTCCACGCCCAAATTTGATTATTGCCAGTCCAAGCCAATGCTTACATTTATTGATTCAATTTGGTCGATGTCATCTAAACCATATTGGTTAGCGATTAGCAACGAGGGTAAGATTCCATGCCGGTACGACAAGACCAAGATCAAGGAAAGCTCTTTATTTAGCCGTATCCAACCGTTTAGTCCGCCTTCCAAATAGCCAGCAGCATAATAATTGACCAGCAAAGTTGTATGTTGGATACCAATACTGGCGTTGAGACCAATACCCCAAGCTCTAAAATCAAACTTATAAACTGGTCCAATACCCTGATATAAAAAGGTACCTTCGATCGGCGTAGAGCGTGGGTGAATTACGGCTCCAGACGCCAAGGTGGCACGCAATCCGAGTCCCGCCACAATTGGTAAACTTAGATCTAACTCGGTAAAGGGTCCGACTAGGTAGGCTCCGTCTCGCTGCAGATGGTCCCTAAAAGGGCCTGTAAAAAAGCTTGCGCCCACATGGATGCTAAGGTCTAAGTTATTTGAACTTGTGATGGTCGATTCTTGTGGCTTATCTTCTGTTGCTGATAGACCCAATCCACATCCGACTAATACAACAATCAAGAAAAATAGGTTTTTAGGTGTCATGCGAGCTCCTTGGCAAGAGTATCGCATCAGAATTGCAGGCTCGCAATATCTATCGCAAGGTTACGAAGACAATACCTTTGATGCTGCTAAGGCTGTTTTGACCCAGCAGGATCGTACTTCTGGCTCGCGGACTATATACCAGAAATAGTCGAGCTTGACCAAGCAATCATGCCAGCTTTAAGTGAGTTTGAGCGCATTCTTGGCGAGCTTAGCGTGGAAGTCATCCCTATTCCGCACGACTGCTGTGACGGTTTTCTCGGGGCTTACTGGCGCCGCCCGCAGGCCTATCTCGACTGGCAGGTTAGGTCTGCCAGCTCCACGTTTGCAAAACTTGTCGTAGGCTCCAAGGAGCGGTGCGCTACTGCTAAACTTGTTTTTCCCGGCGGATAATGCGCGGAATCGAACAAACCGTGTGCGTGTCAGAAAGCCATTCCACACCGGTTTCGGCAATCATGCGATCAGCGGATTCAGGCCCCCTGGATCCGTTCTCGTAGCTCTCTAACGGAAAGTCCTTGTTTGCCCAAGCTGCAAGAATACTCTCGCTAATGCGCCAGCAAGAAAGCACTTCTTCACTCGTGGCAAAAAGCGTATGGTCGCCCCTCATTGCGTCAACCAGAACACGCTCGTAGGCGTCGGGATGGCTTGAGCTCAACTTTTCAGTATAACAAAAGTCGAGTTGAACCTGCTCTAGCTCGTTTGCAAAACCTGGTTTTTTGATGTGCAGGTCAATCACTATGCCTTCGTTTGGCTGGATACGTATCGTTAGATAGTTTTTTGTTTCGGGGTTTTGAGAATCCGAGAATACGAGCGTGATTTCGGTAACTTTTTCGTGGATTGCTTTGCCCGTCCGGATAAAAACGGGGACCCCACGCCACTGCTCAGTTTCGATCGAAAGACGTAGAGCTGCATAAGTTTCCGTCATTGACTGGATGTTTCCAACTTCTTCTCTATAACTTGCATACTGCGCGCGTATGGCGTCACGCTCCATGAAAGCGAGTTCAGGCGGGCGGACGTGGGACAGCAGAATTTCTTTTTGATGATGAATGTCGTCGGAACTCATGGTTGCGGGTTTGTCCATGGTAACAAGAGCAAGCAGCTGCAGCAGGTGGCTCTGTACGAGATCTCGCATTGCCCCCATGTTCTCGTAAAAGGCGCTTCGACCCTCGATGCCGATCGATTCTATCGCTGTAATCATGATGTGGCTGACGTGTTCGCGGTTCCAAGTTCCGCTAAATAGCGGGTTTTCAAAACGAAAGGCAAGAATGTTCTGCGAGGTCTCCTTGGCGAGGTAATGGTCGATGCGGTACACCTGTGTTTCGTTGAAGTGCGCATCAAGGCCGGCAATCAGTTCCTTAGCAGATGCAAGATCATAACCAAATGGCTTTTCTATAAGTAGTCGGCATTCTCGCGTACCCTTTTGGTGGACATTAATGTCGTTTTGGGCAAGTCGTGTGGTAACGGTAGCGAATAAGTTTGCCGGGATGGCCAGGTAGAACATGCGGTTAAGCGGGTGCCCGGCGTTAGTTTCGATACGCTCCAGTTCATCCGCCAATCTTCCGTATTCGGACGGTTCTCCTATGTTCATGTCGACGATGGACAGCATTTTTTCTAGTCGCGCAAATACTACGGGATCCGTTTTTTCATCTTTTCCTGTGCGTTTCCTTATCAGCGCGAGTATATCGGCCGCGGTCGTTCCACGCCTAGAAATTCCTGCAATGTGAAAAGTATCCGGCAAGTTGCCTGCTGTGGCGAGATGGAATAGGGCCGGGAGCAGTTTTCGTTCGGCAAGATCGCCGGTGATGCCAAAGATTACCAGAATTGTGTTTGCAAGCTTTTCCATCTCGTTCCTTCCTATCGTTAAGACTACTGTTTGTTGATCGCATGTCCGCCAAATTTGTTGCGCATGGCTGCCAGCAATTTGGTGGCGTAGTTTGTTTCGCCTTTTTGGCTGCGAAGGCGTACTTCAAAAGATTCTCTGATTACCGGCAGCGCTATGCCAGCGTCTTGTGCCGCCTCAAGCGTCCAGCGCGTTTCTCCCGATTCGGTGACGTAGCCGTCGATCCCTATCATTTCTGGATTCTCGGTAAGGGCTTCAGTAGTCAGTCCGTTGAGCAGCGACTCAATGATGCTGCCGTGCTGCCACACTTTGCCCGCCTCGGCAAGGTCGATTCCTTGGATGGGGCCTTCTTTGAGCATCCGGTAACCTTCGGCGTAGGCTTGCATCAGACCGTATTCGATCGCATTGTGGACCATCTTGGTGTAGTGTCCGCTGCCACATTCACCGAAATGGTGCCAACCTCCCGGGATTGCCAAAGCGTCGAGAATGGGCTTTATTACAGCGACCGCTTGTTTTTTGCCGCCAACCATCATGGCGTAGCCCTGCTCAAGGCCGAGGATGCCGCCGCTTGTACCGACGTCGATATAATCGATATTGGCTGCGAGGCATTTTTTTGCTCGTTCGCGGGTAAGTCTAAAATCTGAGTTGCCACCGTCTACGATTATGGTTCCTGCGCTCACTATCATCAGCAAGGCATCAAGTTCCGCGTCTACAAACTGCGAGGGAATCATCATCCAAATCACAAGTGGGTTTTCCGCTTTACTCGACTGCAGTTTGACAACAAGGTCGTCACGGTCGCTAGCCGCTAATGCTCCCGCCTGGACTGCAGTACTCACTGCTTCCTGGTTGAGGTCTGAGACGACTATTTCATTGCCTGCTTTTAGTATGCGCACGACCATGTTGGCGCCCATTTTTCCGAGGCCTATAAAACCGATCTTCATTCTATTGCTCCTAACTGTCCGGGTATTTTGTCGCTGAAAATTAGCGTTTTTTTAGCAAGTTTGAGTAGCTGCGCCGGTTGATCCGCTACCGGTTTATCTTTTTTGAGTTCAGCAAGTACTGGCCACTTGGCGCTCCCTGCAGCATAAACAACTGCAAAATCAATATACTGAAAAAATGCTGGGGTGATGGTAATTCGAGAAAAAAACGCAGTTTTGTAGGCGGTCGCTAGTGGTACTCGGGACCATCCATTGTTAGCCGTCACGGCAAGTGCGCTGGCAGGGCTATTGGGCAGTATGCCTGCGGTGTGGCCGTCTGTCCCGATACCAAGCAGACCTACGATAAAGATTTTTCCCTGTTCAGACTCGACCGCCGCCTCGGTGAGAAAGGCATCAAAGCGCTTAGTCAGGATGTCCAGTTCCACCTCGCTGCCTGTGCTGTTTTCCAATAGCGGCATAGTCAGCCAATAGCCGGATTGCAGTCCGTTTTCCAGAAGCAGACGCCAGTTGGAGTCGGGATGACCTTGGTAGCCAAAGCGCTCGTCGATGAGCGAAACGGTCAGCAAACGCTTGAGCGTGTCGGGACTGGAATCGAACCTTACTTGCAGAGCTTTGCAGGTATCAACTGCTATCGCAGCGGTGGAACCGCCAGAGACGAGAAAGAGCACGGGGGTATCGTTCTGTAGCCGATCGCCAATCCACTGGGTCAGTGCATCGCAAACTGGGTCAGTTGAGTCAGTACAGACAAAAGTCATAGCTTAATAATATAGCAATTTTTGTTTCGCGTGTACTTTTGATACAGAATGCGGATTCTATCACCAGACTGGCGCTATTATTGGATCTAATCCCTCACGAGCCCAAAGACCTTTAGTTTGTTAAAAAGGGTTCTTCTGGTAATGCCCAATTCTAATGCTGCCTTGGTCTGATTGTTTTCCCATCTCAAAAGAGCAGCAAGGATAGCACTTTTCTCGAGCGAAGCTAGGGTGCCTTGTGCGGGCTCAGGGTCAATGCTGAGGTCAGGAATATCAAGATTTTCTTTGTGAATGTCTAAGGAGTCGGAGAAAATACAAGCCCTCTCTAGTAGATTTTCCAGTTCTCTGATATTTCCTGGAAAGTCGTAAGTACCCAATGCTTCTAAGGCTTCAGTCGTCAATGAGTATTGTTTATTCAGCTGTTGAGATATTTTTTCTAAGAGCTGAGTACAAAGTAGTGGCAGGTCTTCCTTTCTATCCCGCAAAGGAGATAAGTGGATAGGAACCACATGGAGTCGATAAAAAAGGTCTTCTCGGAATCTACCAGCCTGAACTTCCGCTATTAGGTCTCGATTGGTTGCACAAAGGATGCGAGCTTCCACGGGGATGGGAGAGGTTCCTCCGAGGCGTTGAATCTTCCTCTCCTGTAGTACCCTCAGCAATTTAACTTGCAAAGCCAAGGGCATCTCGCCAATTTCGTCCAAAAAAAGGGTGCCACCTTGGGCGGTCTCAAAAAGGCCAGTTTTTCTTCGGTCAGCGCCAGTGAAAGCGCCCTTTTCATAGCCAAAAAGTTCGCTTTCCAAGAGGTTTTCCGGTATGCCACCAATGTTAACAGCCACAAAGGGACCATTGCTTCGCGTGGACTTTTGATGAATTGTTCGAGCTAAAATCTCTTTGCCTGTTCCACTTTCTCCCGTAATCAGGATCAATGATTCGGTTGGTGCAGCTTTTTCCACCAGGCCGCGAATTTTTTTAAAAGGGGGTGACGGGAAGTTCCACAGTTTGTCAGGATCAGGAGCTTTTTGGCTTTCTATGCGTTGGTAAGTCCTGATTTGACAGGCTGCTTGAAGTCGGTGAAAGAGTTCTTCAGGTTCAAACGGCTTTGAAATGTAGTCAAGCGCCCCAGATTTTAAGGCTTTGACAGCTTCTTGGACTTGCCCGTGAGCACTCATCATCACCACACCCAGCCCAAGACCTTCACGTTTAATCCATTCCAAGAGTTCCTGCCCAGACATTTCGGGCATACGTAAATCTAGCAAGGCCATGTCAAAGACCTCTTCTGTCAAAATTCTTTGCGCTGCCAATGCGTTCTCAGCGGGAGTAACTGTCCAAGCTCGTTTTTCCAAGACCTTAACCAGGGTTAATCGAAGCGCTTTGTCATCTTCAACAATAAGTATTCTCATGGTGCCTCCTTCCATTCAAGGTGGGCAACTGTACCACCGCCGTCTCTTGCAAAAATTTCAATAGTGCCGCCACTGGCTTCCATGAACCGCCGAGCCAGGGCTAGACCAAGACCAATACCGGCTGATTTAGTGGTAAAAAAGGGTGTAAATAATCTCTGTGTTTGGTTAGGCGGAAACCCCGTACCCCTATCTACTATTTCAAGAATCACTTGCTTGTCTCGGCGTGCCAACAAAAGGCTTGGAGCGGGGTCTTGGGTGTTTAAGCTTTCTTTGGCGTTTTGAATAATATTATCAAGGATTGATCGTAGCCTTAGAGCGTCCATGGTAATTTTAAATTCCCCTTGATTTGAATCAAGTTTTAGTTTGGCATATGGGGTGGCCTGTAATAATAATAAAAGGTCGACTACTTGAGGTTTTCCTTTGGGATCCCTAACTAAGTCTTTAACTCTCTCCACCAGTTCGGTAATCCTAAGCGTTTCTTGGGCAATAATTTCAGCTTCCTCTCTAAACTCCGAATGGTCTGAGAGGCTTCGAGCTTGGAGCAGGATGGTAGACAAGGGGTTTTTTATCTCATGGGCCAAAACTGAGCCGACGTCGGCAAGAAAGTTAGCCTCTTCCCGTAATTTGAGCTGTTCAGCTAAGATTCTGTTTCGATTCTGTAGACCCCAAACCATCGCCAGTAGTCCCAAAAGTGTGATTTGGCCAAGCGCATAAACAAGCCAAAGGGTTAAGGGGTAGTTTCGGCTTGCGGTGTCTAAAACGTGAACCACAAGAAAACCCGCCAAATCCCCTTTTATGCCTGGTCTAGGCGGAGGGAGCAGGGGTTTTACTAAAAATGAAGCACCATCTTCAATATCAATCCAATAGAATTTCTTCTCAGGCAGAAATACCTGTGGATCCACGCTTGAAGGCATAGATCCAAGTAAAATAAAGGGGTAACCACCCGGGGAGTAAAGGCCTAGGCCCGCTACCCCAGATGGCAAATCGTCATTGTCAGCAATAAGGCCGTCCCGGACGTTTCTCAAAAGCTCCTCACCAAGCCTGTCTGTTTCATATTCAGTAAATTTTTGATGTCGTTGGTTTTCGAGCAGTGTCAAAACAAAAACAAAGCCCGAAAGGGCTATGAAAAAAAGAAGCGTGCTGCCATGACGCAAAAGTCCCCGGACGTTTCTATCCATCTTTGACAAGTTAAGTTTGCTCCCTAAATTAATTCCAATTTTATGTATACCATAAAAAAAGAGGCTGACCTTGTTTTTGTCAGCCTCATTCCATTAGTGCATGTTCATAGGACCCATACCAGGAGCCATATTAGGACCTCGTGCTTGACCCTGTCTACCTTCCATGTGCTTGTCTCGACGCTCATTTCCTCGTGACTTGTGATCTTGTCTCCATTGTTCCAGATTGATTTCCTTGCCACCAATCTTTACAATTTGGGGAAAGACGGAGTAGATCACCTTGCCATCAGGGGTTTTCAAAGTTGTGAAAACGCCTTGGATTTCTAAAGTATCGTTCTGCTTCAAGTTGACTCCCGAGAAAGCCATCATTGGAAGGCGTATTTCGTATTCTTTTCCTTCTGCAGCAAAGACTGGGATGAGTCGGTCGGTAAAAAGCGCCTTCCCGGCAACAATTTTTACCTCGTGGGTCAGAGTTGTTCCCACAGCCAAATTATCTAAGTTCCTTCCAAAGGTTGGACCAAAGCCGGGAGCTGCTGCGGTTTGAGCGCTAACGATAACAGCCAGACTAGACAGTAACGCAAAGAATGCAATTTTTTTTGCTTTCATGTTGAACCTCCTAAGTTCACAAACATATATGCAATTATCGTGCCAATAAATCGGGTGTAAAACGGGGTTTTCCCTGTGTTTGCCTTACTTTTTGCACTCATTTTGGGAAAAGTTATCACCAAAGCAGATTTCTGGGAACATTTTTCCCACAATTTAGTCATGAAAATAGGGCTTCTTCCAATGGCCATACCACTGTTAGGCGGGCCAAAGTCCGGCGGCTCCAGACCCTTTGTTGCTTTTATTCTCACGGAGCCATCGTTCATGCCCAATATTGGCGCTCAAAGAAAAAAATCTTACCAAAAGTAAAATATAACTTGCCTTAATTTCACGATGTGTTATATTTAGTTGCGTACGCAACTTTATTTAAAAGGAATAAATGATGAAAGAAACAATTTTTGTAACAGGTGCTGGTGGCAATGTAGGCTCACAAGTAGCCAAAAATTTGGTCAAGCTTGGTGTAAAAGTGAGGGGTGCAAAACTGCATCACGAAAAACTAGAAAGTGACCTTGGCATCGAATATGAATTATTTGATTTTGCTGAGCCACAAACCTGGGAAGCATGCTTAAAAGGCGTCAATAAAGTATTTCTGATGCGCCCGCCACATATTTCCAACATCAAGCGAGATATGCTGCCGTTCATGAAATATTTGAAAGAAATCAATATTCAACAAGTGGTATTTTTATCTGTCCAAGGCGCAGAGGGTAACAAGATAGTTCCACACTATAAAGTTGAACAATTCTGCATTCAACTTGGCTTGCCGTACACGTTTATCAGACCAAGTTTCTTTATGCAAAATCTAACTACTACACACTTAGAAGAAATTAGAGACGAAAAAATTGTCTTTGTTCCGACTGGTAAGGGTAAAACCAATTTTATTGACGTTAGAGATATCGGCGAAATTGCGGCCAAATTATTTTTTGATAAGAAATACATCAATCAAGGACTAACCATCACTGGCCAAAAAAGTTTTTCGTATGCCGAAATTGCCGAAGAACTTAGCAAGGGACTGGATCAAGAGATAAAGTTTGTAAACCCAGGCATTTTGCGTTTCATCGGATACCACCAAAAGAAAGGTAGAAAACTGGGCATGACCTTGGTCATGGTAGCTCTCTATTCGATAGTAAAACTGGGCAAGGGCAATATTAGCACTAGCACCGCCGAAGAAATATTAGGCAGAAAACCTATAACACTGCAACAATTTATTGCTGATCACAAACAAATTTTACAGGGAAGTAAATGAGTCAAGGTGACAATGGCTTTGGGTTATGGATTTCTATACTTAACCGCCAAGCCAGCATGTATTTTCAGCGCGAGCTCAAGCTTTATAAGCTTGGGCCCGGTCAGCAAGCCTATCTTTTAGCACTCCAAGCTAACGAGCAGATAGCCCAAGAAGAGCTTGCAAAACGGCTCCAGGTGGACAAAGCAAACGTGAGCCGGGCCATCAAAGGCTTAGAAGAGGTAGGGTACATTAGTCGCAAAAATTCTGAGACAGATGCGCGTATTTTACTTGTTTCCTTAAGTCCGCAAGGCGAAACGGTAAAAATCGCTGTAGAAAACATAGCTCGCGCATGGATACAGAGTTTAAGATCTCGAATAAGCGAGGAAGAGTGGCAATTATGCGAATCAGCCTTAAAAAAAATAGCGCTCTCTTTCCGCTAGCCGGACATAACAAGCGTCTACTGCATGGAAACGCTTAGGCAACGATGTGGCCAATTTACTAATTCTTGATCGTGGCCATATCTTTGACTATCTGACACCTTACATTTTTGCCCATCGCCATGCAAATAGGTATGCCGCCGCCAGGAGAAATTCACTGGCTAGTCATGTAAAAATGACTCAAACCAAGCATATTTTTTGGTAAAATGAGCCCTGCCAGTTCCACGTGTAGCGTTTCTAAGTGACTGGACTTGCTCTATCTGTTTGTTCGATAAGCTCACCGATACCAAAAAACTGGATTTATAGCTACGCGATATAATCAACTAATATTTTTTTCGTATTGAACTTTATGGTTGGTATTTGCCTTAGAACATAGCAAAAATAGTGCTGCCATCTTCCAATTCAATCCCCCAGGCGGCATCATTTTCTACAATGAGTTTTTTTACTTTTTTTTGGAAATAGATTTTGTCACCAAATGTCTGATAGCGCTTCGCAATGGTTTGCGAAAAATGTAAGGAGCCATTAAAGCACTCATATCCCTTGTTACGAGCCAATAACCCGCACCGATGATAATTATTTTTTATTTCATAGAATTTTGTGAAGAACTATGTGCGAAGGCGCACGGACTATAGTTGAGCGCGACAGATATTTTTCAAATATTAGTTGCAAGGAGTAATTATGAACTATAAGTTGTCACTACAAACGCATGCGCTAGAAAATCACTACGGCAAACAACAGGCCGCGTACGTAACGAACGCCAACAAACAAACAGTGGATACCGAGTATTCTAACATGAAGCTCGAAGAAATTATAGACAGAACAAGTGGTGCAATTTACAGCAATGCCGCTCAGGCATGGAACCACGCGTTTTATTGGCAATGTCTAACGCCTAAGGGTGGTGGACAACCCACGGTAGCAGTGCTCAAAGCCTTGGACACGCACTTTGGTTCATTTTCTCATTTTAAGGAAGCGTTCACCAAGGCCGCTAACTCCGGCCTAAGCTCCGGCTGGATATGGTTGGTGAAGGATCTCGACGAAAACCTTGTAATTCAAAGCAAGGGCAACGCAGATACACCCATCAAAGACGGCTGCAAGGCCATCCTCGCGTGTGACGTTTGGGGGCATGAATCTTTCATTGACAGTCGCAATAACCGGACTGCATACATTGAGGGGTTCTGGAAACTTGTCAACTGGAAGTTTGTCGAGGAAAACCTGAAGTCATAAAAACAAAAACCATTTTTTGATTCACAGCAGGTTCTTAAAAAGCTGACTGGTTCAATCGTTATTTTGAAAAAAAAATGCAGTGTCTTGTGAGTATATTCAACAGCAATTCACTAAGGAGAATTATTATGCCGGATTTTGGGACATCTTTTTCGGGCTTGGCAAATGGCAGAAAGCTTACCAAGAAAGAACTCGTGCGAGCGATCAGGTTTGCGATTGCGGCTGAGTATGAGGCAACGCAATTGTACACTCAGCTTGCGGAGTCAACTGACAACAAGATTGTAATTACCGTACTTAAGGATATTGCCGATGAGGAACTCGTTCACGCTGGAGAATTTCTCAGGCTGCTTAACGAATTGGCTCCAGAAGAAAGTACCCTTTACACAAAAGGTGTAAAAGAAGTTGAAGAAATGATTGCCAAGATGCAATCGCAACCGGGGAAATAGAGAGAGGAAAAAATGCCAAATTTTTCTAGCGAAGAGCAGATCAATACTGACCTCTTGGCGTTTGTTAAGGAGTAAACATTGATTAAAATATTTATTCGGTATTCAGTGCTTTGGATTCTTATAGTCAGTTTTGCAGGGTGCAATAGTACTTCGCAACTCCCAGTGTCAAGCGGCTTTGGTGCAAACCCTGTGCTTCCACAACCAGAATCATCGCTTATTCCCACGGTAAACGTTGTGCAAGCTACCGGTTGGACAAACGACCAAAAACCGATCGCAGCTCAAGGCTTGGTAGTGAATGCGTTTGCACGAGATTTGAATCACCCAAGATGGTTATATGTGCTCCCGAATGGTGACGTACTGGTTGCGGAAACAAACGCTCCAGAACGCCCAGAGGATGGAAAAGGAATCAAAGGGTGGTTCTTTAAGCACTTTCAGGAAAAAGCAGGAGGAGCGGTTGCGAGTGCGAATCGCATCACGTTACTTCGTGACGCAGACGGAGACGGAATCGCCGAATTGCGAAAAGTATTTCTCTCAGGTCTCAACTCTCCTTTTGGCATGGCCCTAATTGGAAATACATTCTATGTTGCAAATACTGATGCTCTGGTGAGCTTTGCCTATGCAGAAGGCCAAACCGAAATTTCCATTGGTGCCACCACAGTTACCGAGCTTCCGGCTGGCCCGATCAATCACCATTGGACCAAAAGCATGATTGCATCTGCCGATGGGTCTAAGCTGTATGTTGGTGTCGGATCAAACAGCAACATTATGGAGAACGGTATTGAGGCAGAGAAAGAACGTGCTGCCATCTGGGAAGTGGATTTGCTAACCGGAAGTCACCGCGTGTTTGCTTTTGGTTTGAGAAATCCAGTGGGAATGGCCTGGGAACCACAAACCAACGCTTTGTGGGTAGCGGTGAACGAACGTGATGAGTTGGGGAATGATCTGGTGCCCGATTATATGACCGCGGTCCACGATGGTGCTTTCTACGGATGGCCTTACAGCTACTTTGGGTCGCACCTTGATACACGAGCAAAACCACCGCGCCCAGATCTAGTGGCCAAGGCCGTTGTTCCCGATTACGCTCTGGGTGCACATACAGCTTCATTGGGACTCACGTCCTCGCTTGGTTCTACCTTGCCTGCCAGGTTTGAGAATGGAATGTTTGTGGGCCAACATGGTTCATGGAATCGTCAACCTCGGAGCGGATATAAAGTTATTTTTGTGCCGTTTGTCGGCGGTGTTCCGGCTGGAGAACCGATTGACGTACTGACTGGTTTTGTCTTGGAGAACGGCAATGCAATGGGTCGGCCAGTTGGTGTTGTTATTGACAAACATGGTGCCTTGCTAGTGGATGACGATGTCGGCAATACCATCTGGCGGGTGACTGCCATGAATCAGAGGAAGAAGTGAGTAACAGAACAGTAAAAAACTCACTATCATCCAACTTTTATGTTGTTCTAAAAGGGATAGCAAAAATTTGGACAGGCTGTAAAGTCAAAGGGGTAAATTTTGAATAATAGTGATATAAACCATAAAGACATGGATCATCAGGATCATGAGCAGAATACAGGTCATCTTGACCACAATGCCCATCATCGAATGATGATCAAGGATTTTAAAAGGCGCTTTTATATAACACTGTTATTGACCCTTCCTATTCTGGCTCTGGCGCCCCTTATCCAGCAGTTTTTGGGATTTTCCTTTTCATTTCCCGGCTCCGGATATGTGGTTTTTGGACTGGCGACGATTACTTTTTTCTATGGTGGCTGGCCATTCCTTTCCGGACTTGTTAAAGAACTGAAGGATAAAACCCCGGGGATGATGACCCTTATCGCTCTGGCCATTACAGTTGCCTACGTTTACAGCGGAGCAGTTACCTTTGGTTTAGGCGGAGCCCCATTTTACTGGGAGTTGGCGACACTAATCGCCATCATGCTCGCAGGACACTGGATTGAAATGGCATCGATTGTAGGTGCTTCATCAGCCCTAGAAAAACTTGCCAAACTGATGCCCTCCGAAGCCCATCGAAAGAATGGTGACAGCGTTGAGGATCTAGCTCTTTCAGAAGTTCACAAGGGCGATATTCTCGTTATAAAGCCAGGGGAAAAAATCCCATCCGATGGTATAGTGATCAAAGGAGAGAGCTACGTTGACGAATCCATGCTCACCGGAGAATCGACGCCGGTAAAAAAAATAGTGGATGCGAGGCTTATAGGTGGTTCTCTTAATGGGGACGGCTCTCTTGAGCTCCGAGTTGAGGGCGCGGGCGAGGATTCCTACCTGAACAAAGTGATCAAGATGGTGGGAGAGGCTCAGTCTTCAAAATCAAAAACTCAGGCATTTTCCGATCGAGCTGCGTTTTGGTTGACCATTATTTCACTTTCTGTAGGAATCGGAACGCTTGTCATTTGGCTTCTGGTTGGGCAAGAATTACAGTTCGCAATAGCACGGATGGCAACGGTTATGATCATAACCTGTCCCCATGCCTTGGGATTGGCAATTCCGCTGGTAGTTGCAGTTTCTACATCCAAGGCGGCCCAAAACGGTTTGCTTATTCAGAACCGTACAGCCTTTGAAAATGCTAGAAAGATAACTACAGTCATTTTTGATAAAACGGGAACATTGACAAAAGGCACATTTGAAGTTACGAGAGTGGATATCCATGACACAAATTATGGTGAGCAGGAGATTCTCGAGTTTGCGGGAGCTGTGGAGTCGCTTTCAGAGCATCCAATAGGCAAAAGCATCGTCATGCGAGCTAAAGAGCATGGAATTGTACTGCCAGAAGTTGACGATTTTCAGGCCATTACGGGAAAGGGCGTGAGCGCTACGGTATCCGGTAAAAAGATTGAGATTGTGAGCCCCGGTTACCTGAAAGAACAAAATCTGGAGATCCCCGCAGGAGCAGAAGGCAAAGGCGGTATTACACGCATCTTCATTCTTGTCCAAGGTAAGGTCGCCGGATCTATGGCCCTGTCCGATACTATCCGTCCTGAATCTTATCAGGCAATTAAGGCTCTGCAGAAGCGAAATATTAAATGTTGGATGCTAACCGGAGACAATAAAGAAACGGCAAAGGCCGTTGCTGATGAACTGGGCATGGATGGATTTTTTGCAGAAGTGATGCCTGATGAAAAACAGGCAAAGATAAAGGAGCTGCAAAGTAGTGGCGAATATGTGGCTATGACAGGGGATGGAGTAAACGACTCACCAGCTCTTGCTCAGGCACAAATTGGTATAGCAGTGGGATCCGGCACTGATATTGCGGCGGCATCTGCGGATATTATACTGGTAAATTCCAATCCTTTGGATATTACGGCACTAATACTTTTTGGCCAAGCTACCTACAAGAAGATGGTTCAGAATTTGATTTGGGCAACTGGATACAACGTAGTTGCCATCCCTTTGGCAGCCGGCGTCTTGTATAATATTGGTTTTGTTCTGTCACCAGAACTAGGAGCCATTTTAATGTCGATTTCAACGATAATAGTGGCAGTGAATGCCAGGCTTTTACGAGTAAAGAAAGCAGAATTTAAGGAGAAAATTAAATGATGAATGCATGGGGTTACGATGGTAGTATGGGTTGGGGAATAGCAGGAGCAGTGCCGAGCGCACTGGACGTATTGAAAACACGATATGCAAACGGTGAAATATCTCAAGAGCAGTTTGTGAGTATCAAAAAAGATCTGAGATAAGCTCCAAATTGCAAATGGCACCATACCTGAAAAGATTGATCTATTCGTGTTCGAGCCACATAAACTGATATGGGGCAAGACTTACGATAGCATCGGTGTCAATTGATTGATTTGAAATAATATCAAAAAAAGGAGAGTCTGGTCATTAGACTCTATTGCCTGCTCAAGCCATGTTTTACGTGTTGCAAGAGATTTTGGCAAAAGTGTCGTAAGAAGTGGATTGTATGAAAGCTGACACTCTTTCCGGGAAACATATTTTATCACATCATCAGGATGTACTATGGCCTCAGACTTAAATACTATTGCTGGAACTGCAATCCGTGCAGCTGCATTAAATGCTTGGATTAAGGTATGTGCCTCTGGCAGGTTTTTGCAAGCGGTACCCATTTGCTTCCAGATAAAAGCAACAGCATCCAGCCGAATAATATCAACTCCAGTATTTGCAAGGAAAAGCAGCTCGCCAAG
>JBBRCZ010000003.1:0-214382 GCA_038204425.1 Spirochaetia bacterium
CACGATTAGGTTTAAGAACGATTACACAAACAACGACTTGCTCAACATCGACTTCTTAGAAGTCTATGACGCTTCCACAGGCGGAACCACTACCACTGTAGTTGGAACCACTACCAGTTCTACGGTACAGCCAAGTACCACAAGCACTTTAGCTGCAACCACTACAACTACCATCGCCACCGGAACAGACCGTACCGAAGGCGGCACAGCAATTGATGGCGGAGCTTCTAACCCTGGAAACGAAGGCGAAGCAAAGGCGTTTGATAACACGACATCAACGAAGTGGCTAGTATATTCTTCGACTGGTTTTATCGGCTATGACTTTGCGGGTACAACTACTTTTGCAATCAATGCCTATTCTGTAGCTTCGGCGAATGATACTTCTGATCGCGATCCAAAGAATTGGGTACTTGAGGGCAGCAACAATGGCTCAAGTTGGACACAAGTAGATTTGAGATCTGGAATAACATTTGCTTCAAGAAATCAAACTCGATCCTTCAGCTTTACTAACACCACAGCCTATCAGCAATACAGATTAAGAGTTACATTGAATAATGGAGGTCAATATCTGCAGTTGGCAGAACTCCAGATGTTCGGCAATGCCGGTACAGCAGGAACTACGACAACTACAGTAGCGCAAGCAACAACCACAAGCACCGTTGCACCTACTACCACAACCATAGCTCCAACAACTACCACAACGGTCCCGGCCACTACGACCACCACGGTATCGGCAAGCCTGCCAGTAAATGGAACTTACAAGATTATTAACAAGCGATCTGGCAAGGCACAGAAGACTGAAGTCTACACCGCTGGTCTGTATAATGCCGCTTACGATGGGTCTGGGCTAATGAAGTGGAACCTGACTAAGGTGGGCGCTTACTTCAAGTTTATCAACGTTACTAACGGCTATGCCCTGAGAGCCGAAGCTTACGGTGGTCCAAACCACGAAGTAATCGACAATGGCGATGACGAGCTCTTCACCCTGACTTCGGTCGGTGGCGGATACTTTAAAGTCTCGCTCAAGTCAGCACCCAATCGATTCTGGAAAACTGCCGACGTCTTTGACGGGAATGGAGTTGAGATGAACGATTGGAGCGATACGGACAACTACAAGTTCCAGTTTACGGCACCCTGATTTTAGAAGACGCGTGGGAGGACTAAAGCCCACGCGCCATTGGTAAAAAACGTTCTGCACAGATTCAAGACCGCCTTCGGGCGGTCTTTTTTGTATCCCCCCAAAAGGCGACGCCACTTTATCCATTCGTCTAAACCAAAAAGTCACTGACACGCCCCTCTCTTCGTGAAATTATGGGCGACATGAAAACGTGCGGGGGTATAATTTTTTGAACCTAAAACTATACTGTCCTTGGCTGATTCCAGCTCGACTCAAGAAGGAGTTTTGACTGTGGACATTCATTTTTTTTGCCCGCTCTGGGGTTCAGAATCGCTTTCTTTCTCAGATTTTTGTTCCCGAGTTCAAAAGGCAGGCTACACTGGGGTGGAGCTGAGCTTCCCTGTAGGCGAGACGAAACTTCGCGCCAATCGGCTGGCCATCCTTGCCGACTTTGGCCTTTTGTATATTGCCCAACACTGGGAAACCACCGAGCCCAATCTGGCCAGACACCAGGATGAATATCGTCGGCGTCTGGACTTTTTGGCCGAGGCTAAGCCACTTTTTATCAACTCCCAGACAGGCCGCGATTGGTTTACCCTCGACGATAACCTGAGCATCCTTTCCATCGCCGATAGGGTAAGCGCCGACACAGTTGATAGTGGCCATGACAAATTGTTTACCATCACTGATGTCGGTGGCGGATACTATAAGATTTTGCTCAAAGCTGCTCCTACCAGATTCTGGCGAACCGAGGATATCCACAACGGCAACGGAATTCAAGGTCGTGATTGGGCGACTGAAGGCAACTATTTGTTTGAGTTTGTCGCACGATAACCAATTTATATTGGTCGCAAGGCAATCGACTTTGGTCCATGATGATGATACAAGCTTCCTTGGGAAAGCTTGTATCATTCATTGTTATTGCTGTAAGTTTGAGCGCCTGACGAAACTTAGCCTGCTTTGCTGTCGTCTTCTGTCTTGCGCAGGACTCAGGCTAAGTGCAAAATCACCTACCAATCAAATCAAACCACCTGCTCCAAGTTCAAAAGCCCTTTGCACAATGCTTGTTCTTAGCCAAGGGCTATGGAATTCGTTTTAAACACTCAGTATAATAGCAATCGATTTCGGGTGTTTAAACTTGTCGATATAGTTAGCCGCATGGCGTAAAAATAGAACCTAGAACGACCACATTGATTAATGGGCTGCTTGATTCCCGATGAGTTCACTGCGAAAGTAATATTGGAACTCACAACTTTGCTTGTGACGATTTTAGGGGGCGTCCGTTTGTTTATTTTAATCAACTATAGCCTTATGGTTTTTAGCCAAGTATTGGCCGAGGGGCGCTTATAGTGGCAAAAACTTTAATAACTGGCTCAAGTGGGCTAATTGGTGGCAACCTAGCGCGAAAGCTGGCTCAAGAGGGCAGAGAGCTAGTTTTGTTGAGTCGCAGTCCAAGTTTTGGCACTAACCTAGATGAGCTTGGCGGCGTAACAATTGCCCATGGTGATGTTACAGATCTGTCATCGATGGTGAGCGCCACGGTTGGGTGTGAGATTGTCTATCATTGCGCGGCTGTAGTTTCTGCTTGGAACGGTAACGCTAGTAAAATTTGGGACGTTAACGTGGTCGGGACTCAGAACGTGATCGATGCTTGCATAATCAATAAGGTCAAGCGATTGGTATATTGTTCTTCGGTTGATGCATTTGGAGTAAGTACCGATGGCTTGCCGGTTAACGAAAATGCACCATGGAACTGGGATGAGTTGAGGATTGGCAACCCCTATGCCAGATCAAAACGCGATGCACAAAAGAGAGTATTTAGCGCCAAGGAAAAACTGGATATAGTAGTCGTTAATCCAACCTATGTCTTGGGCCCCTATGATTTTAAACCATCAAGTGGCAAAATGATTGTTGCCTTGGCACACAATAAAGTACCCGGTTATACCAAAGGCGGCAACAACTTTGTTTCTGTGCATGACGTGGTACAGGGCATGATTAGTGCAGAAATCAACGGCAAGAGTGGAGAATCCTATATTTTGGGAAGCCACAACTTGCACTACCAAGAAATGTTCGCCAAAATATTGGCAGGGCTTGGCATTAAGCGCACCTTAAGACAATTGCCCTTTATTCCTTCAATGTTTTTTGGCTACATTGGTGACTTGGTAAGTTTTATTTCACGCAAGGAATCACTCATTTCGAGCAATATTGTTAAACTTGGGAATGTTGATCACTTCTATTCAAGCAACAAAGCCCGAGAGCTGCTCGGTTTGCAAGCTAGACCTATAGAAGACACGATTGAAGAAACTATTAAGTGGTTTCGCGACGTTGGGCGTATAAATTAGACTATGACTTGTTCAGCGTTTATCAATTTACTTAAAGCTGATGCTGATTTTATCAAGAATGTGCGCTTGTGGAAGGTCACTCAGGCTCGCGAGGCAGTCTACAGCGCAATTCCGACTGACTTGGCACCAGCTCTCGAGCAAGCCCTGCGCACAAGAGGTATAAATCAACTGTATTGCCACCAACGTCAAGCTTGGGATCATGCTCAGTTAAGTCAAGACTTTGTAGTGGTAACACCAACCGCGTCAGGAAAGACACTTTGCTACAATCTGCCAGTTATTCAAGCGATTCTAGATGATCCTGCTGCACGGGCAATGTATCTTTTTCCGACTAAGGCCTTAAGTCAGGACCAACAGTCTGAGCTCAATGAAATTACCTTAGCGGCAGATCTTGGCGTCAAGATAGCCACTTACGATGGTGATACCCCCAACAGTTTGCGCGCCAGTGCCCGCGAAACCGGCCAAATCATCATTAGCAATCCAGACATGTTACATTCCGGCATACTGCCCAACCACCCCAAGTGGATTAAGTTTTTTCGCAATCTTCGCTTTTTGGTTATTGACGAACTGCACAGTTACCGTGGAGTTTTTGGTTCACACGTGGCCAATGTAATTGCCCGTCTTTTAAGAATTGCGCAATTTTACGGCTCCAATCCGCTCATTATTGCTGCATCGGCGACTATTGGAAATCCTGGTCAACTCGCTATGCAATTGTGCGGGCGCAAGTTTGAAGTAATTGACAAAAATGGCTCACCAGCTGGCCGTAAACACCTCGTGCTTTACAATCCGCCAATTGTGGATGCGGTGCAAGGCATCCGTCGTGGCACCGTCAACGAGTCACAGGCTATCGCCGTTAAGGCATTGCGGGCGCGGATAAAGACGATAGTTTTTGCCAAAAGTCGCATCCGGGTAGAGCTTATTGCCAGCTATATCCGTGACAAGCTTGCCAATCACTTTACCGAAAACAATGGCATTAGAGTAGAATCATATCGCGGTGGCTACCTGCCCAATGAGCGCAGAGCGATCGAAAAAGGCCTCAGAGACGGTAGCATCCATGCTGTTGTTTCGACCAACGCTCTTGAACTCGGTATCGACATTGGCGGCCTAGACTTGGCAATTCTAGCAGGATACCCTGGTGGCATGTCTAGCGTGTGGCAGCAGGCGGGTAGGGCAGGTCGTCGAAGCGGCGAAAGTATGGCAATATTGATAGCCAGTTCTGCACCTTTGGATCAATATATGGTCGAACATGGTGACTACTTGAGTGATAGCAAGGGCGAACAAGCCTTTATTAATCCAAGCAACGCCCATGTTCGTCTCGAACATATAAAGTGCGCAGCTTTTGAACTGCCCTTTGACGAGCTTGACCAGTTTTTTCCCGATGCCGAAGCCTACCTAAACCTGCTCTGCGAAGAAGGGGTTTTGCGCAAGACGCAAGAAAGATGGTATTGGGCCAACCAATCCTACCCAGCCGAAAACATTAGTCTGCGTTCGGCAAGTGCAGAAAATGTGGTTATCATTGACACCACTCATGGTAAGGGCGAAGTAATTGGCGAAATGGATAGACCAAGTGCCAAAGAAATGCTCTTTCCTCAAGCGGTTTACTTGCACCGTGGGCGGCAGTTTTTGGTGCAAGACTTAGATATAGAACAGCATCGTTGTTATGTGGAGGAGCGCCAGCTCAACTACTACACCGATGCTGTCGTTAAGACCGACCTCAAAGTCTTGCATGAAGATCGATGGCACGAGCAGGCTGGCGTGAGAATGTGCCTTGGCGATATTTTGGTGCGCAGCCAAGTCAGTCGCTTCAAAAAACTCAAGTTTAAATCTCATGAAAACATAGGCTACGGCGAGGTAAGTCTTCCTGAGGAAGAAATGCACACCAGCTTTGTGGCCTTGTGTATGGGCGAACAAACAGCTGCTGGTCAAGCTCTGTTGACGATAGAAAACGAACAACGAGCGCCGGCTTTACTGCGCACGTTAACACTCCTGCGCCAGGTGGCTCCCGCATTTCTTCTCTGTCAGTACAGCGATTTTGGCATAGCTGAGCGCCTGAGAGATAGTCACTTTGGGCAGACTGCACTGTATGTCTTTGATGCGGTACCGGGTGGGTCAGGCATGGCAGAAGCTTTTGCGTCGCAGATAGCTGTTCTGTTGCTGGCAGCCAACGCCCACTTGTCCAGCTGCCCCTGTAGCGAGGGCTGCCCTTCTTGTATAGGCGCCCATGACAGTCAGACCGAGCTTGGCGGCAACCCAAAGCTAGCAGTCAAAAAATTTCTGCAAACCTGGATAAGCAATGCTGGGCTCGAGCAACATGAGTCAGAATCTTTATAATCGCCTCAAGGCAATCAGAGACGCTCAATCAATTGTTGGTGCTAGCAAAAGCTCTGCTGCTAGCGGCTCTGGAGTTTATTATAGTCCACAGACATTGCCACAGACATTCCCACAGTCACTGCCACAGTCACTGCCACAGGACCAAGCTTGGCAATGGGTTTCTTGTGGCAACTGTGTTTGGCGACGGTCATTTGTGGTCGATCTTCCACAGCTAAAAGGGCAAGCTGCAACGGCTCTTAGTGCGTCTGGCCAGGTGCCTGGAATTTACTTTGATACTGAGACTACTGGTCTGTCAGGCGGCGCCGGCACCGTGGCTTTTTTGATGGGCTGGTTAGTTCGCTTGGGGCCTTCTTCGGCTACGGTAGTCCAATATTTTTTGTCTGACTATCCGGGGGAATCCGTTTTTGTTGCGGCAATTATAGATGAGCTTCAAGGGCTTTTTGCGTCTGTTAAAGACTGCAGTTTGGTCAGTTACAATGGAGCAAGCTTTGATCTTCCACTTCTGAAGATGCGCTCCGCTATGCATGGCTTGGAGTTTCCGGCTATCAAGCACCGTGATGCCTTACATCCCGCCCGCAGCTTGTGGCGTAGTATCTACCAAAACTGTTCGCTGTCACGTCTCGAGCATTGCCTCTTTGCTATCAACAGAATCAACGACCCCGGTGGTGCGGCCGTACCCGCCTTGTATTCTCAGTGGCTGTCATTAAATCAAAATACGGGATTTGAGCAGCATTTGGGCGGAGTGTTTGAGCATCATGTTCAAGATCTTGTAAGTCTAGTGCTTATCGATGAGTTGTCGCAGAGCATTTTGTCCAGCCAGCCGCAACTGGAGTCACTTGGAGCTACAAGGTCGAGCTTGCAAGCCCAGCTGCCGTGGTTGCCATCCAAGACTGAGCAACAATCGAGTACGAGCCAGCTTCCACAAACAAATTATGTAGACTATGACCCCTGGGCTTGGTTTAAAAGGCAAAATCTTGAAGTTCAAAAAAAGTGGGTATTTGCATTGTGGCGACAGAACGCTAACAATCGTTGGGCATTAGTTGCCAGTCGCTTGTTAGAAACAACTCAGGCGCTCGCAATTCTTAGCCAGCAACACCAGAAAAGTCTTGAGACTTGTTTGGCAGTTCGCATCGCTTTGTTGCTCGAACATCGCCTCAAAGACTATACAGGCGCCTTGGAGCTGGTCAATCAGCAGCTTTCGTTGATCGCTAGCCAAGCAAGCAAACACGACCCCTACCAAAGCGACCTCAACAAAAGAGCAAAGCGCTTGCTAATTAAGATTGGCCGCGCTTGTCGCTCAGTGCCATGAGGTAGATCTTTTCGTATTCTTTAGCTGACTCTTCCCAGCTAAAGCGCAGTTTCATAGCACGTTCTTGCATGCTCCGATACGCCGGTTTGCGGTCCATCCATAAGGTTACTGCACTGCGAACCGACTGGTAGATGTGCTCAGGCGTGACGGGTAGTTGGATATAGATACCTGTTGCGGTTTTTGGATGAATTTTTAAATCTTTAACCGTATCGGCCAAGCCTCCACTCGGTGCAACTATGGGAATTGTTCCATAGCGCAAGGCATACATTTGAGTTAGGCCACAGGGTTCGTACAATGACGGCATGAGGAAAAAATCACTACCAGCTTGTATCAAGTGGCTCAATCGTTCGTTATAGGCGAGAACCAGCTTGAGATTGGGGTAAATCTTTGATAAGCGCGCCAGTTCGTCTTCACACCATCGCTCCCCGGTGCCCAAAATAACCAACTGCACAGGAAAATCCGCAAGTATTCTAGAAAGACTTCCAAAGCCCGGAGCAGCAAGTTCCACAAATCCCTTTTGACTAACCAAACGAGAGATTATTCCAATCACTGCCAAGTCTTGGTTAACCTCTAACCCCAGTTCTTTTTGCAAAGCCAGTTTGTTGGCTTGCTTGTCGCCCAATGAGTCCACATCGAAGTTCTTGGCCAGCAACTCGTCGCTCTGTGGGTTCCATGCCTGATAGTCCATGCCGTTTAAAATGCCAGTTAATTTAGCGCTTTTTTCAGTCAAGATACCTTCCATGCCAAAGCCAAAATTGACTGTTTTTATTTCCTCTGCGTAGCGTGGACTTACCGTGCTTATGGCCCCGGCGTGACGCAACGCGCCTTGCATAAAATTGAGCTTGCCCCAAAACTCAAATGAGCCAAGTTTAAACTCAGTCCAAGGCATGCCTAAAACAGGAAACTGTTCAGCAGGAAAAAGCCCTTGGTAGCCCACGTTATGAATCGTAAAAACTCCGGCGCTGCGTTTAAAATCTCCAGTGCGTTCAGTGCTGTTGAGCATAGCCATCGAGGGAGCACAGGGCCAGTCGTGGCCATGAATTACGTCAGGAATCCAGTTGAGCATGCGACAAGCAGAAAAGGCCGCTTTGTTTAAAAAAGCAAACCGCAGAGCGTTGTCAACAAACTCGCTTTCTCCTGGACTTGCATAGATCCCATCGCGGCCATAAAGGTTTTCATATTCAACAAAGTAGACGTTGACATTTGTTTGATCCAAACTCGCGCTATAGAGACCAGCCTGGGCCAATCCATTGAGTACAGGAATTTCGATGCGATTTGGTGCGCGTGCCAAACTGCTTCTATCTATAAAGTAGTAGCGAGGCATAATGATGCGGACATCATGGCCCATCAGCGCCAGCTGTTTGGCAAGTGAAGGGACTACATCAGCCAATCCGCCAGCCTTAGCAAAAGGAATGCACTCGCTGCTAATCATCAGAATTTTTAGTGCTTGGGACACAAATCACCTCGTTATTTAACAAATAGTACTATAAGCCCTTGTAAGGCAATAGTTGCAAGAACCCTGCTCTCAATAGTAACGAATCGACAAATCTCCCACCGTCTGGAAATGCAAGTTTTCGTAAACTTTACGTGCACTTTGGTTGTTTTGTTTTACAAACAACGCCGACGAGTAGCCTGTAGACAGGATATCCTCCAAGAGCAGTTTCATCAACTGTTGGGCGATGCTTTTGCCCCGCCAAGCTGGCATGGTGTAGACACCACCGATCTGGATCCAGTTCCACGTTTGAGCGTTGGTGCTGGCTTTGGCAATCGCTTGGTCATTAATAAAGGCTGCTACGGTACGTTGGCTGTTAATGTTTCGCAAAAGCTGAGCGCGACTTAGTTCTCTACGCTGAACCTGCCCCGGTATTATCACCTCTTCAGCTTCGTAGGCAATTTGTAAATCCAATAGGTCATCTAGGTCATTGTGGTCACAGCTGCGCATTTGTAGGCCTGCGAAACTTGAAGATCTTGGCTGTAATGGTGGCCAAACGAGCGCTCGTGCAGATGCCAAAGGAAGGTTTGCTTCGGGTAATTGCATTACTAGGTAGAGATTATGATGCACAACAGTTAAGAGCAAATAAGCGGCTATTTTTTCCCCCAGTTCTTCCTTTGCCAAAAGAGCGAAAATCCTTTTGCGGATACGCCCAACAGAACGGTCAAGCAGCCGTAGGCCCTCGGCCCAATCGGTCTCGCTTGGCGATTTAGTAGCAAGAGCAAACAAAAAACCGTTGCTACTAAATGCCAGCAGGGCCTCAATCTGACCACCGTTGGACGCAATCACTATACGCTCTTTCCAATCCTTTTCATGTGCTCTGAGGGCCAAGGCATGCGGTTGAAATTGATCGAAATTTACAGAAGTATCAAAAAAGCGGTCTATTAGATTGAGTGCAGCAAGTTCATTGTCCACCAGAAATGCAATTAGATCAGCCGAATCAACGTCTTTTGCGCAAAACCAGCGGTTCATGGTTTGTATTGCTTATCAAATGTCAAGGGCATAATGCCATCTGCTTGGTAGATACCTAGCAATGCATCATAGCCGTACTTAAAGCTGGCTTGCGCCCAACCGTAGACGGCAATAGCATTCTTAACCCATGGCAGTTCTTCAAGGTAAACTGGTGTAAGCGTAGATATCACGAATAGCTTGTCTGCCCAAGGTTGCAAGGTTTTGAGCACTTCTAGACTGTTGGGATTTGCAAGGCAAAAGATAATGGTGTCACTAGAAGCTGCCAAGGCTTGAGCTTGAGCCTTGATTGCTGAATCAGCGTAGTAAAATGGTTCATAGGAGTAACGCAATACTCTAGCTTGCTTAAAATGCTTAAGTCCTTCTTGAGTAAATTCAAAATCTTGGCCAATTAAACTTACTCTGCCTGCTCGCTGCGGGTTTAGCGGAATATTTTTCTTCCGTACCAAACTTACGGCACGTGCTGCTTGCCCGTCAAAATACGCTTGGCTTTTGGGATTCGGTACTTGAACCAAAACGTCACTAGCCTGCGGATTAAGCGGAACCCTGGTGCTTGGCTTCAAATAGCGCAGTTTCATACGTAGTATTCGCCGCACAGACTGATGTATTTGAGCGGCAAACTCGGGATCGCTTTCATAGGCGCGCTTGAGTTTGAGAAAAACCTCATCATCAAGATTGGGTGTCTGCGAGAGCATTACCAAATCATTGCCGGCTTTTATTGATTCAACCACTATGTCCGAGAGTCTCCATGAGTGACGAGCACCGTATTCCCAAGCTCCTCCCATAAACAGGTCGTCAGTCACCACAACACCGTTAAAGCCAAGTTTTTCTCGTAGAAGCTGGTAAGTCAAAATTTTACTTAATGTGGCAGGCTTTCCACTAGGGTCAATCTTTGGAAAGGCGAGGTGTCCAACAAGAATGGCCGGTACATCTTCGGGTATCAAGGTGCGATAGGGCAAAAGTTCTCTATTCCACAGTGTCTCCAGCGTATCCTGTACAACCGGCAAGATGCCGTGTGAATCGCCAACAGCGTTTCCATGGCCTGGAAAGTGCTTAGCCGTTGCGATTACTGACTCACGCTCCATGCCCATAAAGGCGGCCAAACCAAACATCGAAACCTCACGCGCTTTGTCACTATAGGCACGTGGGCCAATTACGTGAGCTTGACTATTGGTATATACGTCTACGGTTGGCGCAAAGTTCATATTTACACCCATAGCGCGTAATTCTTTTGCAATCAAAAGCGAACTTTGATATGCATCCCATGCCAATCCAGTTGCGCCAATGGCCATGTTTCCGGGCGTTATACTTGTTTTGTCCTTAATATGGCGAACCCATCCACCCTCTTGATCGGTCGCGGTCAAAAGTGGAATGCCCAAAGGGTCTTTGAGTGCCAGAGTCTGCATATCGGCCAGTGTTTGCGCCAGCACATCCACTCGATTGCCATTCCAACCAAAGATTTTTGCTCCACCAAGGCCGCGACTTGCGATCCACGACATAATCGGACCTTCTGCCTTTTCTGAACGCCAGCCCAATAAGAATAACTGAGCTAGGATTTGGTCGGTATTCATGCGCGTCAGCAGAAGTTCGGCAACCTCTTTGTCGGGGGCGTCAAGCCAAAAAAGACCTTTTGACGGACTGTGTGTTAACAAGGGTCCAAAAGGATTGGCAGGTTTAACAATAGTTTCTACGGTCAATTTTTGATCGGAACCTCGGTTGTTACCAGGCCTTGGCCAAAGTGCTAAGACTAAAATGCTTAGTGAAAGACCCAACACCAAGACAATGAGCCCCAATCTATAAGACAATTTCACCGTCACTCCTCAATCTCTAGCTAAGGTTTTTTAATCAACAACAGTATAGCAACTTTTGATGGTAAATTTCAACGTATTCCTTATGGCCGCTCAATAATGCCTTACCATCAGGCCTTGGCCTGCCGATACTCAAAAAGAGACTCTGTATGCAATTTGCTTGGCAGAGGCATGTTCGATTTTTGATGGTTAGATTGTCTGGAGGAAACTATGCATATTACATCCCTGCTTCAAGTAATGGAAGCTGAAATGGTACTAATCAACGAGATGACTGGCCTGGAACGACGAATGTTGGTCTCACTACTCAACCGCAACTCAAGTGAAGTCCAGACCTGTCAAGAACAGTACTTTCAACTCTCTGCGCATATTCAACAAGCAGAAGATATTAGGCTATCGATTTTACAAAAAACAGCACTTAGTCTTGGTTCACCCAGTCACAATAATCAAATCCTATCGTCAATAGAGTTGATGGCAAGAATCGAGCACTACTTAGACCCAGAAAGCCGCCAAACTCTTCAGGACTGCAAAAGAAGATTTAGACAGTCTCTAGGTCAACTTATTAACAGCAACAATGCTCTAAAAGTCTACACCGAAGCGCAGTTAATTACGCTCGATAGTTTCTTAACTGAGCTTTTTCCGGACCGTGCCGATGGCACTTATGGTTCCGACGGGCGTCAGCGTACGACCATGCGACCGCAGGTTCTGAACACTCAAGTATAAGGAGAAACCTATGCAATCAGCATTTCAGGGCATAGAAATGGGCAAACGAAGTCTATTTGCCCACGCGCGCGCACTATCAACCGTTGGTCATAACCTTTCAAACGCTTCGACAGAAGGCTACTCTCGGCAGCGCGTGCACTTTAGTGCCACCGAACCACTGTATCGTCCCGACTTGGCAAGAGCAGAAACGCCGGGACAAATTGGCCAAGGTGTTGATATATCCCGGATAGAGCGCGTCCATGATCAACTTTTGCAAGGAAGAATTGTGGCCAATAGTGCAGGCGAGGGCTACTGGCAATCGCGTGACAAGTACATTGGTCAACTTGAACAAGTTTACAACGAACCCAGTGAACTCTCGCTACGAAGTCGCATGGATAAGTTTTGGGACTCTTGGCAAGAGCTTTCACAATACCCAGAACAGATGGGTGCGCGACAAGCGATATTAGAAAGAGCAAACTCACTGGGAGACGGCATTAAGTTGCGTCATCAGCAACTACTTCAAATTGGTTCGGTTCTGGACCAAGATGTTAAAGCTACCGTAGATCGAGTCAATCAGCTAACTACCAATATTGGTCTGCTTAATATGGATATTGTTCGTGTCAAAGCAGAAGGTGATTCTCCCAATGACTTGATGGACAAACGAGATCTTTTGGTGACCGAGTTGGGATCTCTCGTCAATATCACTATTGATGAGCGCGACCCTGACGAATACTCAATCCATACCAATGGTTTGCACATAGTGCAAGGGGCTATCCATCGCCCCTTTGAACTACAAACCGACCTTGAGAACGAGGGCTACTCGGCAGTCCATTGGGGAGACGTAAAAAGTCGCTTCTATCCAGATGGTGGCAAGCTGGCCTCTTTGTTGCATGTGAGAGACATAGACCTGCGTCAAGAAGTGCAGGGTCTTGATAATATGGCCGTTAACTTTATCGACCTTGTCAACGAAGTCCATACACAATCCTACGGTCTTGGTGGCCAAAATAACGTCGATTTTTTTGTGGAACATGCTTTTGTGACCAATGCCAATGGCAACTACGACCGCAATGGTGACGGACAGATGGACCATAGCTATGTTTTTCGGATGACTGGTAGTAACGCCTTGGACGCCAAGAGCCAGATTGGACTACGAGGAACATTGACGCTCTCAGGCCCGCAGGGAGATGTTGCTGTTGACTACTTTCCAACAGATACGGTTGAAGACCTGATATTAAGGGTCAACCTTTCTGGTGCAGAGGTGGTAGCTCGGCTTGATAGAAACAATCAACTGTCACTAAAAGGTGCCCCTTCGGCTGCTTTGGGTCAACCAGACTTTGTTATTCGCAAAGTAGCTGACAGCGGTCAGTTTTTGGTCGGCTACTCAGGTCTGCTTACAACAAGTGGTGATGCTGGTGCGTATCAATTCAATCGCCAAGACGCTGTTTCCTCGCTGCGTACAGGTAGCGACTTTGCCGTTGCGCCGGTTGCCCATCCATCGGGATGGATCAGCGTCAATCAGCAGTTGGTCAAGGATCCTGGCGCAATCGCTGCGGCCCTAGGACCCAACGGCAAGCCAGGCGAAGCAGGTGATGGACGCGCCGCGCTTGAAGTTGCGGCCTTACGTCAACGTTCCGTCATGGTTGGAAGCTCACCTAGCTTTGATGACTACTTTTCTGACCGAGTGGTTGCCATCGGACTCAAGGGTCAAGAAGCCGAAATTAGCGTTAAGACTCACGAGCTAATAATGAAAAACTTACGCGACATGCGCGAAAGCTATTCTGGTGTCAATATGGACGAAGAGTTGGCTCAGATGATTAAGTTTCAACATGGCTACAATGCAGCAGCTCGTTTTATCACCACAGTAGATGGCATGCTCGATGTAATAATTAACCGAATGGGCGTCTAAACCCAAATGGACCAAGCATTAGCAACTATATAGGTCGCTAACAAGCGACAGAGGAGACTTCAATGGACCGAGTAAGCAGCAACCTTCCCAATGACAATATGCAATACTTTACCCGTCAAAGGCAGGTGGACATGAATGCCATGCAAAGTAGGCTAGCTAGTCAAAACCGTATTCTTAATCTACGAGATGATCCGGCCGCTGCCGGGCATGCAGGGCGCTACCAAAGTTTCAATACTCGTTTAGAACGCTATTCTGATAACATACAACGATCTATTGAGATGTATCGCTCAACCGAAACCCAGGTTAGATCTGCGCTCGACATTTTGCACGAGGTTAGACAACTTGCGGTTCAAGCAGCCAATGCAACCTATCCAGCCGAAGAACGAAAAATAATGGCAGGCCAAGTAGACGAATATCTTCAGCAGTTAGTACAAGTCGCTAACGCTACTGACGGCGAAGGCAATGCGGTCTTTGGTGGCTTTCGCACCAAGACTACCCCGTTTCGTACGGTGGACGGTGTGGTGCCAGGCCATGGAAGCTCGGTTATGGTAGATGTCGAATACCTCGGCGATATCGGCACCAAACAGTCAGAAATTGCTGACAATCAATACATCGACACCACTTTTCCAGGTAATCAAGTATTCTGGGCCGAGAATCAATCGATATTTTCGGCAAGGGACGCAAGTTCTTTTGTCTTGGGTCAAGACTCGGTTATTTCAATCGATGACCAATCGATCCAACTTAAGCAAGGCGACAACGTCTACGCAGTAATCGCAAAAATAAACGATTCAAACGCCGCTGTTAAGGCTCGCTTGGACCCTATCCAAAACAGTCTAGTCTTAGAAACTACTAATCCACATCAAATATGGATGCGCGACCAAAGCGGAACCGTGTTGCAGGATCTAGGTGTAGTTAAAGACCCCGAGTCCAACCCACCACACAACTTGGCCAATGGTGCAACCCGCTTTGGCGGAAGTCTTTTTGATATGGTGATTTCTTTGCGGGACAATCTCTATGCAAATGATCAACTTGATATTGGTGGCCGAGTGCTATCAGGTCTAGATAAAGCCATGGGAACAGTGCTTTCTAATCTTGGCAGCATTGGTGCCAAAACTACTCGCATGGAACTGGCCTACCTCACCACGGAAAAGTTGATTCCAGACTACACAGGTCGGATTAGTCGAGAACTTGACTTGGACGTAACCAAGGCAATCACTGACTACAAAGTAATGGAGATGACTCACAAAGCGGCTCTTTCTACCGCAGCACGCATAATTCAACCGAGCCTGCTCGACTTTTTGCGCTAATAGACCTTAAGCAAATGGGGAAAACTGAATGCTGATACAAGGAAGAAGCTGCGGACAGGTAGAAATCGATGAACGTCAGGTAATTACGCTACCCAAGGGGCTGCTAGGCTTTGAGTCCTTTAGCTCTTGGGCATTGCTTGATTCAAGTCAGGCTCCTTTCTATTGGCTACAGAGTTTGGATGACAGTGATCTCGCTTTTGTAATCTTAGATCCAACGCTATTTCGGCCAGACTACAAGCCAGATTTGTCGCCAGCCGATATTGACCTAATTGGGAGTCCAAAAGATGAAGAACTGTTGGTGTTTGCCATCGTAACTATACCAGAAGATGCCAACTTAATGACGGCCAATCTACAAGGACCGCTGGTGATCAATCGCAACACCAGACGTGGATTACAAAGTATTCAGACAGACACTGTTTTTAAGACTCGCCACTATGTCTACCAAGAACTGGCAGCCCTCGGCAATAACCAGGAGGCAAAGTAATGCTGGTTCTTAGCCGCAAAGTTCAAGAAAAACTCATCATTGGCGATGGCATAGAAGTTTCAATCCTAGAAATAAAGGGCGACTCTGTTAAGCTTGGTATCAACGCCCCAGCAACCATCAAGGTTTTTCGCTTTGAGATTTTTCAGGCTATCCAAGAAGAAAATCGTTTGGCTGCAGCAAGCACAACAATTTTGCCCAAGCTCAACCTCAAAGCAAAACAGGCGGATTAGAACTGGGGTTGCTCAATTTACGCTGTATGCCCAAGTCCTGTTCCGAGTTCCTAACATAGACTGCGCCACTATCCTTCTGTGTAAAATCCTTGTTCAAGAACTTTTCTTGGCCCAACTTAGCAAGTGCTGCCAACCAAGAATCGTCGCCTTTGTCAGAGATCAGTAAGTGCTTTTGTTCACTGTCTGCAAGAAGACCGTAAGCATCGAGAACTTCTTGTTTATCGGGGCAGACCACCAAACTTGGCTTCGCAAGTTTATGTTGCAATTCTAAATTGCGAGCCAAAGTGGCAATATCGGCCAGACTAAGATCCAAAGCGGTCGTAATTGCGCGGCCTTGCAAATAGACACGTGAGTAGAAGCGATTTTTTTTGGCGTCGAGGCATGAAATTACTAAGCCCTTGTAGTGCGCATGTGACCATGCAATTGCGTCCAGACTGCTGACCCCAATCAAGTCGATGTTTAAGGCGGCGCAAATTCCCTTTGCACATGCTAGGCCGGTACGCAAGCCGGTAAAACTACCTGGCCCATGGCTGCATATGACAGCGCCGAGCTCAGAGCTAGCTAGTCCAGCATCTTTGAGGACAGCGTCAATTTCTGTCTGTAGAAACTCGCCATGCTTCCAGCCAAGATCATTCTGCCTTATCAATAATTTTTGATGCTCCGCATTTTTATCAAGCAGAAGCCCCACTTGCAGTTTCTGACTTGCGGTTTCAATTATCAAAAAATTCATTTGCTCACTTTTTTGCGCTTAAGCGCTCCAAAAATTTTCTTAAGTTGCCGCGGGCTTAGCTCTTTCTGATCTAAGTCGGCTTGTTCTAAGTCGCTTTGTTCTAAGAGACTAACGGGCACTTCTATTTTGATCAAGCGACTATCATTTGCAAGGTTTTCAATAGATACCAGGATGGACTGCTCGGGTAATAGTTCCCCAGCTCGCTGCCACCATTCAATCAAGCAAATCCAGTCTATGCTAAAGTACTCTATCGCCCCACACTCCCTAACATCGTTTTCATCAGATAGTCGGTACCAATCCATATGGCACAGTCCCGGGCTGCCAGGATAATCCAAGATGATTGGATAGCTAGGGCTGGTTAAAGTGATTTGCAAACCAAGTCCGTGGGCAAAACCCTTGGCAAAGGTGGTTTTTCCTGCAGCAAGTGAGCCTGACAAACATATGACGTCACCGGCACAACAAAACTTGGCAAGTGTAGCTGCTACTACTTGTGTTCTACGAGCTGACGCGCTTGGGAATAAAAGTGTAAGGTATTTCATAAAACTTAGTTGGGAAGTAACTTGTCTCTTTCCATGTCAGTGATTCGTTGCTTTAGTTCATTCAATAAGGGCAAAAGTGGATAGTCGAGATCGTCAACCATCTTGACCCTGACGATAGAAGTTCCCAAAGGAGTCATCTCAATAGAAAATTCGATTTTGTAGTCCTTTGACTTATTGCTACTGAGCTCAATCAAAGCATCGGCAATGTACTCTCTACGATAACTAATCAACATATGTTTCTTGCGAATATTCAGAATGTCTTGTATCACCATTTAACTCAACTTTAGGGCAAGATAGTTTGGTCGTCAATATGCAGTACCATCAATAGGTCATATAGTGGTTGCGAGGTTTGTCTTCGTTTTCTGTAAAATCAAATACTAAGGATCTGATTTCATTGAGACTCTTAGTAGAAACCTTGGTAAACATGATGTTCATCATTGAACCACCGCGTTCTTTCTTGATGTTACGAACCTTGCCAAAAACGTTAATAGTGTTGCCCTTCATGATGTCAAAACTAATCATAATTAGACTATTTTTTCCAAGTGGATTGCGGCAAATAAGTGCACAACCACCTGCAGAAATATCTGACATGGTGCCGGAATACCTTCGGTTTTTGTCTACCGCCGCACGTTGCACTGCTTTGCGACCCTGACCTTCTACTACGATGTCAACTCTATAAAAAAATGCCGAGCGATGGAAGTCCTTGCGTGGCGACTGACGCAGTTGTACTTGCTTTACGTTGGCGCTATGGGTCAATAGAAGACGCATAACCCCTTCTACTTCTTTGATGTCTGCAACGCGACTGACAAAGCTAAAGACTTTTTCGTCGTCTTTGATGTACCTGACTTTTATAGGTTCACCAGTTTTGTATTGGATCCATTCGCCATGGCTATCGGAAGGCATCGAAGCCACGATGTAGTCGGTGGTTTTTCCAGCGATCTCGCTTTTAAACGGTGGAAAGCTGCGCGAGTAAAGCACCACATCTTGGTTAATGGGCACTACTTTGGTGGTCAAGATTTTATCCAGTCCAGGTGTGTGCGAAGCTATTTTTTGTTTGATATCCAAAAACAAGGACTTAAAACTTTCTTTTTCACCTGCACTCAAGCTAGTACTATCAACTTCCACCATTAGCTTCTTGAGACAGGTATTAAGATAGCGACCATTGGTAAAAAGCGAGGAGGGATTGCTCAGTTTCTGAACCCTGATGGCTTTCCTTAGAACTATAAGCTGTTGCGGATCCAGTCCAAACTCTTTGGCCTTCTTTTTGAGTGAAAACCCGCCTGAGGAACCACTCGGATTTCCGGCGCCTTTGACAACTGCAAGTATTACTCCGATGATGATTACTGCCAAAACTATCAAGAGAATGATTATTGAGTTAGGATCGTTGGCCTGCGGCTTGATATTGTTGGAAAAAACGCCAAATACTCCCATGTTTAAACCTCCAAGCTCGCCCTCGGAATTAAGCGTATCAAGCCCTGGATATGCTGTGGAAGCTCGTACTCAAGTAGGTCGCCAAGCAAGACTGCATCCTGATCACTCAAAGCAGCACTTATCTCGTTGAGTGTCTTGTTTGACGCAGCCGTCCATTCTTTAAGCTCGTGCCTGTCAAACGGAGGAGGGGAGCCCGGTTCTTGTACTTCTATCATTAGCCAAAAAAGGCGCAATAGTTTGCTCAACAACTCAGAAAAGCGCAGAATGGTATCGTAGGCTTCTTTTTCCTTGCCTGTCATTAGGCGTGTACTCACCATACCTAGGTCTGGAATAAAGCCTTCGAGCAAAATTGCAGTTGCACCGGCTTCTCGTCGTGGATCGTCCAACTCCCCAAGTCTCTCGCGGACTATCAATTCTAAGTTATGAAAGTGCTTTGCCATGCTGGGGATTGTCTCGGTTCTGATATGACCTTTTTCGTCTAGGCCATTCTCGAGATCCTTGTCTATCAGGTTTGATATTTCGTTTTCCGAAGTCTGGGCAAGTTCTGGTAGTGCAAAAGCAAGGCTGGCCATAGTTTTTTTAATCTCTGGCCACGTAAGAAGTAGTCCCTGCAAGAGCTGAATATTGAGTTCACCATTGATAAGCTTGTTAAAGGCAGCGTTAACATTTTGGGCGTATTCAAAGAGTACATTTAGGTTGGCTTGGCGCAAGTCGCGTTGACTATCTGCTTCTATATCCAATGTTTTTATATCCGAGAGACTCAAGCCTTGCCATGGGTCAAGTTCAGGGTCAACAACTTTTCCGTCTATGCTTAACCCAAGTAGCACAAATCCTTGATCCGCAAGCCAATGATCAAGTGCCAGAACCAAATCCTTAAGAGTTTTTTCCTGCTGCAATTCGTAGTTTATTATTTGACCGTTAATGAGAACTTTCATGACAACTCCCTCACAAGAATATCGGCAAATTTCAACAATGTATCAAGTTATCTATTGTTGTTATTGTTGCCGAGGTTCTGCAAATCGCGGGAGCTATTCTCAATCGAATTGACTGCGCCTTCCATTCTGCCATATTTGACCTTGAGCTGCGCTTCGTAGTTGACTAAGTAGGCTTGAAATTTTTTAACTTCGTCGCCCTTTTGTTTAATTTGGGAGTCGAGCAAATTAGTTTTTGAAGCCAAAATGCCGCCGGTTTGCACATAGGGTCTAATGTAGTTCTCAAACTCAACCCCAACGCCTCGGTCCGAAATCAAATCTCCATCAGAGTCGCGACCAAAAAGATCCTTAACGCCCCAAAAGCGCTCTACTAGAAACTGGTCGAGGATTTTTTCATTGATTTCAAGATAACCTCTTAGTCGACTTGGATTGACCCCCTGGCCTGATCCTTGGCTAGCATTGGTAGAAATGCCGGCTGTGGCCAGCATCACTACAGGGTTGGGTTTTTCATTAGGGTAAGCTGAAGAAACAATAGTTTGGAGCCGACTCTTGATCATGTTTAGTGTTGAGTCTCCTTGAAATTTGCCTACCCGCACAAGCGCTGCTTCTCTTTCGGGGTCAGTAAAAAAACCTACCTCATCTACTACGTCGCTTGTTCCTTTGCGTGCTGTTAAAATGTTGATTTCTCTAATTATCCCGTTATATTGAGCAACAAACTCGATCAGTTTTTCTTTGACTAGTTTTCTATCGGGCTCTACTTTAATTGTTGCGCTGCCGCTAGTTACATCGTTTAAGGTCAGCGTAACACCCGGTATTGCGTCAGTTATGATGTTATTGTCACGGTAAACATCTATGCCCTCAATTTTTAGATGAGCATCTTGAGCTGTAGAAATAGGCGCCAAAGGCTTGTACAGACCGCGACTGTTGGGATCGTGGATCTTTATATTTCTTAGTTCTACATTTCTCAAGCTATTGTTGTTATGGATCAACAAGGCCGCAGTGCCTGGATAGCTTTTACCAAGTTCTACTTGTTGAATAGTCCATTCACTTCCTTCACTAACTGGCGAAAGTGCTTGGGTGATGCCAGACTTTGACCGCAAAGAAACAACTTGGTTGTCCACCTTTAAGGGCGGAGGGCCTGGCGCTTCCCAATTGGGCAGGTCAACCAAGCTCGGTTTATCAGGAAGCCTAAGGTCTCTAAGGCCAGCGCCTGGCAAGGAGGGTATCTGCGGCCCAGTAGGCAACTCAACTTTGACTTGCTGGTCGCTTGATATAGCTGGTGAACGAATCTCGTATTCCAAAACCATAGCACTCTCAAGCGAGAAGTCGGCTGGAAATGGAAGCTCGAGACTAGTGAGTGGATTCACCTGGATAGAACTTGCGTCAATTTTGTAGTTTCTGCCGGCCTGAACATTTTCGGCCGCTTTTATGGCTGTCTTACTGGGATCAAAGGCAAAGGCTTTGCCCTTATCCTCGGCCAACATGCCAAGTTTAAGACCAAGTGCTACCGCGTCATCAAGGAAAGTAACACCCATTTTTGAGCCAGTTTTGAGACCCTCAATTACTAAAATATGGCTATCTGAAGTATTTTGAATGAGCGAGGCCTTTATTCTACCGTCGCCTCGACGGCTCAGCGAATCGGCGAAGTCTCTCACCAAGCCACCTCGATAGCGCATAGAAATGGTTTCCTCGCCAATAGTAAAGGTATACGTTCCTTCGGGGATCTGCGTGTCTTTGTTTATAGATTTGGAAGCAAAACGGTCTGTCTGCGCAAGCGCAACAACTTCTATTCTTGTTTGTCCTTCGCTTGCCGTCCTGTTTGCACTGGCAACAATACCAGCTTGGCTAGATGTGGCGTTCCGTTCCGTAAAGGGGCTTTCAAAATTGTAAAGATTACGAGCCGTATTGCGGACGGTTACCATTAAGCGGTTCATGTCCAGCCATATCTTTTTAGTACTCGCTAGTTCTTCGGCGTCAGCGTTTAGTCTATCCAACTTTACGCTCTCGGCTTTTACCAAGTCAGCTACGAGTTTGCCGGTATTAAATCTACTGTTTAGCCCCGGGATAGAAATGTCTGACATAATTCCCCATATAACCTAAAAATACTCTAACTAAAACTGCTCGTCAATCAAAAGGCCCAAAACTTCTCGGATACGTACATGAGCTTCCTGAACTAGTGCGGCGGGCAGCTCTTTGACTACTTTATCGGTTTCGCGGTCAATCACCTTGACCACCACCTGATGTAGTTTATCATGCATACGGACTTCCATGCGGTAGTTTGCGTTGAGAATATAGTCTTTTAGTTCATTTTTGACTATTTCTAGTTCAATATTGTCAAAGTCAAAAGGGATGTTAGCAGCATGTTCTTCATCGGCAACGGTTTTGGCAACAGTTTTGGTTAAAAAATCTGGATTTGGTGCGGGTAGCGTCTGTCTGCTAAAACTAATCGGCGTGACACCATCCATGGTGAACCTCCAAAAGAAGAGGGAGTGCGCGAACTCCCCCTCAAACATAGACTGAAAAAAGAAGACGTCCAGATCTCTCTTGTCAATCGTTCTTTGCTTTAGCCAAGCAGTTTCAATACTCCCTGAGGCTGTGCATTAGCCTGAGAAAGCATGGCAGTGCTTGCCTGGGTAAGAATCTGATTCTTGACGAACTCAACCATTTCTTGAGCCATATTGGTATCACGGATACGTGATTCAGATGCCTGCAGGTTCTCGGCTGCAATATCTACACCAATCTGCGCCATTTCAAATCGATTCTGGTAAGCGCCCAAATCCGCACGTTGCTTGTTTACTACACGCAAGGCAGAGTCTACGACGCCAATAGTTTTGTTGGCAGCGTCGGGATTTCCAAGGGTAATAGCCTGACTTGGGTCCTGTTCGCTCGTCAACTTAAGTGCAGCAGCAGTCATGGTACCAACGAACATTCGTTCGTTCTGATCCATGTTTGCTCCAACTTGAAACTGCATAACTCGTGGGCCACTCTTAGCAAAACTACCAGTAAGGATGTTCATGCCATTGAATTGCGCATGACTTGCGATGCGGTTTACTTCATCAACAAGTTGGCTTACTTCAACCTGAATCTGCGATCGGTCTTCATCTGAATAAATTCCGTTAGCAGACTGAACAGAAAGTTGTCTAATCCGTTGCAAAATATCCACGGTGCTTTGCAGATATCCTTCACTGGTTTGGATAAATGACACGGCATTCTGAATATTTGCGCTGGCTTGATTGAGACCCCTAACTTGGCTGCGCAGCTTTTCGCTAACAGCTAGTCCAGAAGCATCGTCACCGGCTTTGTTGATTCGCAGTCCCGAACTGAGTTTCTCAATGTTTCCTTGCAAGCTGTTGTTGCGCTCACTAAGAACTCGGTTTGAGTACTGGGCACTCATGTTGTGGTTAATTATCATATAACCCCTCCTTGTGGTATTTAAAAGGCCAATCCATGGCCTTCTGTACCGTCATTATGCAAACGCTTATCGCGCAAACACTTGCACAATGGATCGGTAAGTCCATTCCCTACTTATTTGGCAATTACAAGATGTCAAACGATTGAGAAAATAGAGGGGCTTACCGCTACGGGACGTTTTCCGCACAAGTACGAGGGGGTCTTTGTAAAAGAACACTTGCTCTAAATGATTTTTAAACATCTAGACCATTATAAATCATACAACATGTGACGCTAAACACGCAAGATTTTTTTTGGCAAAAAAAAATGGCGACCCCTGAGGGTCGCCTGAGATCAAAATGCTAGTAAAATTAGCCCAAGAGCTGAAGAACTGACTGAGTCTTAGTATTAGCTTGTGCCAACATTGAGTTGGAAGCTTGTACCAAGATTTGGTTCTTAGTAAATTCTACAACTTGCTTTGCCATATCAGCGTCACGAATTCGTGATTCCGATGCCTGAAGGTTTTCAGCAGCGTTGTCAATTCCCTGAACTGCCAATTCAAAGCGGTTCTGGTAAGCACCGAGGTCAGCGCGTTGTTTGTTTACCATCTTGAGTGCAGAGTCAATAGTACCTATTGCGGTGTTTGACTTATCAGCAGTTGAGATAGAAACGGTTTCGCCATTTGCACCACCCTTGAGGTTAAGAGCTGCACTGGTCATTGCACCAATAAAAGCCTGCTCGCGTTGGTCCATGTTGGCACCAATGTGGAAGAACAATGGTGTTGGGCTGTCTGCTCCGTTAGCACCCTTGGCAAAACGACCGGTCAACAAGTTCATGCCGTTAAACTGAGCATGGCTGGCTACGCGGTCAATTTCGTCAACGAGTTGGCTTACTTCAACCTGGATCTGCATGCGGTCTTCTTCGGAGTAAATACCGTTGGCAGACTGTACTGACAACTCACGAATTCTTTGTAGAACCTGAGTTGTTTCGTTCAAGTAACCTTCGGTGGTTTGAATCATCGAGATACCGTCACCTGCGTTGCGGGAAGCTTGTTGAAGACCTCTAACCTGGCTGCGAAGTTTTTCACTGACTGCAAGGCCAGAAGCATCGTCGCCAGCTTTGTTGATGCGCAAGCCACTGGAAAGTTTTTCCATGTCTTTGCCAACATTGAGGTTGTTTTGTGCGTTTGCTCGTTGTGCAAACATTGCGCTTAGATTGTGATTGATGATCATGTCATCCTCCTTGAATTCTTCAGGAACATCCTTGTTCCCGTTTTAGGAAAAAAAATGTTTTTTTTCCTAAAGGGTTTTGTACAAAACCCGATAATCAGAGTAGGGAAGGCTTTTTTAGTTTTGGGGGCCCGCCAAAACTAAAAAGTCTACCCGAGAATCAGTATCGGCAGTTGAACTCTCAAACTTTACTACTATTTTACAATAGTTGTATTTTTTTACTTTCCCCTAGTCTGCTAGTAGTTCTAGGTACTGCTGGGCAATTAAGTCTTCAGGCTCTAAGTCCAAAACTAATGCAAAGAATTGTCTGGCTTTTTCTTTGTTTCCTTGCTTGAGTTCCAAAATGCCGAGATTGGAAATGACCTTGAGATTTTCAGGTTCTAGTCGTAAGGCTTCTTCTAAAAAAGACTTCGCATTGTCAAAGTTCTTTTCTTCCATTTCACAAATAGAAAGCTCGTTGAGACTGTCCGCGTTTTTTCCGCCAAGCTCATGAGCCTTGAGGAAGGCAAGCTTGGCTTCTGACCAAGAGCCAGCACGTCTCAGTCCCCAGCCGAGTAGAAACCAGGCGTTCCAAACTCCTTGATGGTCCTTTAAAAAGATCCTAATCTTGGCTATGCCCTCAGATTCTTTTCCTTCGCGAATGAGGGAATACGCTTGCTTAAATAGACTGTCACGATCATCTTGCTTGTTTAGTTCTTCAACAATCTTGACGATTTCTTGCCTCTGTTCTGGATCATCGGTTTTGTCTAAGGCATTTTCAAACTCTATTTGCGCACGACTATAGTTGTGTTGCCGTAGGAAAAAATGGGCCGAATAGAGATGAGCCTCAAAGTGCGGTTCGTCAAGCAAAAGTGCGCGGTTGTACCAAGTCAAAGCCTTGTCTTCAAAATGCTTGCTTTGTTCTTCATTGCCGAGATTTTGGTAATTGCGCGAACGGTCTTCGTACAAAAGTGCAAGATTGATTAGAAAGCGACTATTGGCCGGTTCTAAACCAAGTAATGCAAGAAATATTTCCTCGGCCAAGTCATAGTCTCGATTGCGAGCTTTTACTATAGCAGCCTCAGTCAATTCGTTGGATAGATTGGGTTTTAAGGCTTTCACAAATTCACGGTAATAGTCGTTGTCTTCATGGCTTGGGTCAAAGGCAAGAACCTTTAACATCCCGGAAACTATCATTTCCCAATTAAGATCTTGCAAGTTCCATTGCTCGGCCTCCGAGCCGCTGTCCACCGGGAGCATGATACTGGGATCTATTACAAATCCACCGATATCACCGGCAAATTTGTCTGGTATTGAGATGTAGAGAATACTTTTTAGGCGAACATCACCTGGTTCATTGGGTTTTTGCATTTAAGTTCCTTGTCAAGTTAGAAAAACAGCTACTCTTTGTTATCGGTGTTCTTGCTGTTGGTGTTTGTGTTGGTGACAGAACTCACCAAGGGGCGTTTGCCTTGACTCTTGAGATAAAGTGAAAGTCTCATTTTGTATTCAACCGGAACATTGCCTTCATGAAACTGTACGACAAAGGCTCCGACGTCTTGTCGGCCTTCTATAGCTTCAAATCGGATGACTTTTCCAATCAGATCTATTGTTTCGTCTGGATCTTCAAACTTAAGCTTGAGGGCTATTGGTTTATTGACCAGAAACTTAGGGACTCCCATTATTATGAGGCGGGCCGCCGAAAAAGAAATATCCCTCACAATACACTTGCGCTGAATATGATCTATCAACACCATCGCACCACGTACATTGAGGCGCAACGCTTTTATTGCATCGGTAGTAAGAGCAATGCGCTCTTCCTTTCTGTTCTGAGCTATCGAGTGCGCATCCAAAAGAGTGCCAAGTTTGCCAATCAGATCATCCGGCGGCTGACCACTAAACGAAAGTTGAATGAAGTTGAGGTCAGGATTTTCATTTCCGTAAGGCACGTAGTCAACGATGCGAGCATTTACAAAAAAGCTAATAGGGTCGGACTTTTCTCGTTGGATAAAGCTATAGCGAAGCGAAACATTGTTGTTCGCCTTGCCTACGATTTGTTTGAATGAGTTTTGAACATTAATGATAACTTTGGCACCCGACATAGAACTGGAATAAAGTATGCACGGCCATTGGTAACCGATACATTTTATAAAAATTTGCTTCGGGTAGAGTAGCGTATTCTTGATTACGTCTCGAGTAAAGGTGACGTCTATGGTTGAGTATTGTTCGTAAAGTCGCGCAATTTGTTGACTCGTAGTGACTGACATATTTTATTAGTATCTTAAAGACAAGTATTATCCAAGTCAATCAAAGTTGCAAAGGATATTTACTCAAGCGGATCAAGCATCTTATCAAGGTCTCTAATTAGTCGCTGGGCAATGCTCGCTGCCTCTAAAGCTTCTATGCTGTTGCCGGGCGCCTGGCCAGTTTTATACTTGAGAAACTCATCAATCACCAGAATAGATGCAAGAATAGAAATCTTTAACGGATCTTTGGTGCTTACAGTGTTTTCAATATCTCTCACACGAGACTTAAAAAAATCAATGATTTCACGAAGGTAAGCAGGATCCTGATCTGACTGCACTACAAATGCGGTGCCCAAGACTTCTATCTTCATCAAGTATCCCTCTCAAGAATCAGAATATATCCAGTTGTTGATCCTGTGGTTCAAAAGAGACATCGGAGTCTTCTTCGACAACTTCCACTACCGTAGTGCTTTGTGGCAATTCTTCGGACTCTTGGTAGTTGTTCTGGTAATTATCTTCAACAAAATCCGAACCGGATTGTGCCGGTTCGGAAATGTGGGCTGTCTCTACAAATCCTGATGCAGGAAGAGTGGGTTGTTTAAGTCCACCGACTGCGTCTTCGAGACTGTCGAGGTGAGTAAGTGCAGAAATAATGCCTTTCTCTATTTCGGTTTGTTCATCTTTAAACTCTTCAATCATGTATTCAAGCTCTTCAATGCGCACTTCATATTTTGAAATACTATTTTTGAGCAGCTTGTTCTCTGCTTGAAGTACCGACATAAGTTCAACAGTCTTATATACCTTGGATTCAAGGCTACGGATTTGTTCGAGACTAATCATTTAAGCCCCCAGAGCTTTTTTTGCTTCGGCAATCAAGGCAGAGAATGCCTTGGCGTCTTCAATAGCAAGGTTTGAAAGAACTTTGCGGTTTATGACAATGTTTGCTTTGCCAAGCCCCTGAATAAAACGTGAATAAGTTATACCTTCGGCGCGTACTGCAGCGGAAATACGAGTAATCCACAGTCTTCGAAAATCACGTTTGCGATTTCGTCGGTCTCGATAAGCATAGACTAGACTCTTAGCTACCGCATCACGCGCGGTCCTAAAGAGGTTCTTTCTGCGACCCCAATAGCCTTTTGCAAAGGCTAAAATTCTCTTGCGACGGTCTTTACGGCGTGTGCCGTCTACTGCTCGTGGCATTTTTGTCTCCTTTTTGCGGTGCAAACCGCAGGGGCAATGGTTACGGTCGGCGCTCTGGCTGCCATTTGCCTCGGCCTAACCGGGAAGCGTCAGCTTCCTGCCTGCCAATAAATTGGCAGGTTCTCTAGCTTGAGCCACTCAGCCGTAAGGCAAGAGTCTTTTGGCTCGTGGGGCCTCGGCACTAGAAAGGATTCCTGCATGGCGCAAACCACGCTTGCGCTTAGTACTCTTTTTGCTGAGTATGTGGCGCAATCCTTGCTTCTTCACTTTGACTTTACCGCTTCCGGTTATGCCATAGCGTTTTGCCGCTGACCGACGTGTCTTCATCTTCGGCATGGGTTACCTCTCTATACTAACTGGCGATCTTTGTTCCACAATAGAACGACTGCCAATTTTTTACTATTTTTTTAGTTTGGGAGCAAGTGTCATGGACATAAAGCGACCTTCCATCAATGGCGGTTTTTCCATACTATATCCATCTTCTCCCAAAAGTTTAAGTACGTCATCAAGTACAACTCGACCCAGCTCGGTATGAGCTAACTCACGACCACGGAATCTAATGGTGACCTTAACTTTGTCGCCTTCACCCAGAAAGTCGCGGATGTGCTTGGTTTTAAACTCCAAGTCATGGTCTTCAATCTTGGGTTGCATACGAATTTCTTTAAGTTTAACGATTTTTTGCTTCTTCTTTGATTCACGGTTCTTCTTTTCAGTTTCAAACATGTACTTGCCGTAATCAATGAGTTTGCATACAGGCGGATCAACGTTGGGAGAAACCTCAACAAGATCGAGTGCGGCTTCCTTAGCCATTTTGAGGGCGTCTTCAGTTAAAACTACCCCTGCCTGATTTCCTTCGCTGTCAATAAGGCGTACTTCTCGTGTTCGAATCGCCTCGTTAATCCTAAGTTTCTTGCTGGACAATGTGCCTCCCCGGTTTTGATCCAAAATGGAGTTTGACTTTATCATGTCTGTTTGGGAAAATCAATCGTCAGCTATCTAAAGTGAAGAATGCTGATTTTGTTTAACGGCAATGGGTGAGATAGGGCGTTCTTGCAAGTCCTTGCTACTTGGTATAGAGTCCATTTTACAATGTTGCTGTTTGAGTTCTTAACTATTCCAATTCTTTTTGCTTTTTTGCATCTTAGCAATGGGCAGGCACTATGGCAGCAACGCTTCCGCAGGCCAATGGTAGCCGGTTTTTTTTCTTACTTTGTCAACGCCCTTTCGGTTTTGGCTCTAAGTCCATTCTTTATAACGAGTTATGATTGGGTTTCCGGTTCGCTCGTACACTTTCTTGAGAAGTTTTTCTTGCCGTTTGGCATAGCTGTAGCGATGTTTTTGTTGCTCTTTAGAAAGAAGTCTTACCAAAGTATAGAAGACTCAAAAATAGCCTTTCGTTCCTTTCTACTTGCCTATTTGCTCCCTTTTTCTGTGCAAATAGTTATCGGTCAAGGATCAAACCCTGGTATTGAGCTGCTATTCGTAACTCCTGTCTTGTGGTCGATACTTTACATTCTTTTGCCGGTGCATTTGTCAAGGTTTGAAAAGACTAGGGTTTATCTGGTGCGTGCTTTGCTCTTAACACTGCTGATGGGGATAATGGCAACGCTCTTAACCGCTATACAATTGAATTCCCTCATAGTCACCGTTACGCTTGGCGCACTCACCCTCTTGGTATCCTTGCTGCTGCTCTCTCAACGACCGCGAGCAAAAAGTATCTTGGTTTAAACTTGGTTTCTATAAAACCTGTGAAATCTTCTGCATTCTCAAAGCTCTTTTTGCTCCTGGTACTAGTCATTTCTTTTAGTGCCTGCACCAAGACTATTGTCTTGGTGCAAGACGAAGTTGGCTTGCAAGTGATGAAAAGAATGAACTTTGATGCCGATGCGCTTGAGAGTCTGGTAAAACCTTTTGGCTACAAGGTGAGCCTTTTTCTTGTTGACTTGGAGACAAATTTTGAACAGGCATTTGCTGAAGGCCCGTTTGCAAATGACAATGTGGAGCTGGTAGTTTACTCACCACTGTACCTTGTAGAAGCTCGTCTTGCGCTGGAAAGATTTCCAGAGAAGCAGCATGTGGTGCTTGGTCCAGTCGAGCCAGCAAGTGGTCTGATTGGGTTCTCGTATGATGCAAGTCAAGCTTATCAAGAAATGGGAAGCTTGCTTGCACAGGGGTTGGAAAATAAAAGATACTCACGTGCCCAAGTTTTTATAGATCAGAGTGACCGGAACTCGTTCCAGAAATATCTAGATGCCTTTTATGTGGGCTTAGGGGACAAGTACAGCCGAGCCAATTCAGAGTCAATCCAAGAAACAATTTCCTTTGTCGACGGGGGTCCGGAATCACTGCCAAATCTGCTTGGCTCTGCCGTAGACTTGCTGCAGAATAACCCTGACAAGACTGTGCTTTTCGTAATTCTTGGCCAAGCAAATTTTGGCGCTTATGGCAAAACCTTGTCGGAATTCGGCGGCTACCTTTTGACTGACGCTCGGCTAAATCAGGCTGGCTTCGCATTTACTTTGGAGGCTAGGTTTGAGTTTGATTGGTCTCAAGCATTTGAAAAATTCATCAAGGAGCGTCTGAATAATAAGGCTGAAGTGTCCTTGGAACAAGCTTCTATCAATCTTAAAGCAAAACTCGTCAGGTTTTAGGCTTAACCTGTTTGACAAACGATTCAAGCCGTCATTATAATTCATTGAAAAGCTCAATCTTCTCAGTCAAGATTGCATTAGAAACAAGGAGTAGAGAATGAGACGAGGCAGCGCGCTAATTGTATGCCTGATGTTAATGAGTCTTCTCTATGTTGCTCCCGTGTTTGCGGACCGCACCACCGAGGATCTCCAGTCGCGCATTATTGAGCGATTTGATAGTCCAGACGGAAGTGGCGATGCAGGCAAGTACGAATTCCAACAGAACAACCGTTGGATAGTTCGTGGCAGCAAGTTCATTACAAAAGGTTTTCCCAAGTTTGAATGGGTAAAGACTTTCCCAAGTGCCCTCTATGCCAAGGTCCCAGAAGGGGCTGACTATCGATCATTTGGTATACAGGCTGCATTCGATCGACAAGGCTACAACTTTTTGGAGCTGGTACCTGTTGCCGATAAAAACGCCGACAATGGTGATCCAATTCCAAAAGGCATTCCTATCCCAGGACGGATTAAAAATCTTGATATGTGGGTATGGGGATCAAACTATCGCTACTATGTGGATGTGCACTTTAGAGATTTTCAAGGTGTGATTCATGTTCTTCGAATGGGCTATGTCAACTACAAGGGTTGGAGAAATCTTCGGGTAGAGATCCCAAACGGTATTCCTCAGGACGTTGCATATTTACCTAGTCGCCAAGGGCTGGAACTTGCTAAAATCGTGCTTTGGACTGAACCGGATGAAAAAGTAGCTGGGTTTTATGTCTATTTTGATAACATAAAGATCATGACAGATATGTTCGAAACACCTTTTGATGGTTCTGGTCTTGGTGATGCGGAAACCATAAAAAAACTCTGGTCGTCGACCGGCGCAGGCAAATAAGTAAGCGAGGCAGAAAAATGAAGAAAAAATTTCTAATCGTACTGGCTCTGCTCGCTGTCACAAGCGGTATTGTGTTTGCACAAGACACAACTGCAAACCCTAATCAACTTGGGGTGGACTCTGCGCAACAGCGGCTAAAAGAGATTTCAGTAAGTAAGTTCGAAGACCCAGGTTTCTGGAGAGTAGCGATACCTTCAGACCATGGAATTATTATCCATCGACGTTTTGAGGGTAATCCACAAGACAAGCAAGCAATTGCTGCCGAAGCCGATGTAGGCATCAAAGAAGCTGACCAATATGTCTTAGGTCTTAAGGTTGAATACTACAATCGCGTAAGTACCAGTATCTCGATAGAATCCATGAGACCGTTGGCAGTACCCGGAATTACCAAGACACTGTCAATGTGGGTGGTTGGCCGTAACTTCAATCACGTACTTAAGGTAGTAATTCAGGATATATTTGGTCGCAAGGCATATATTCCATTAGGAAAGTTGAACTTTTCCGGTTGGAAGAAGATGACTGTCGCGATACCTCCTACGGTTCAGCAAAGAAACGTGCACTACAATAACTTGGTAGGAATAAAGATCTTGGGCTTCGTGTTAGAACCTGATATGTTGCAAACCATAGGAAGTTACTTTTTGTATATGGATGATCTTCGTGTCGTAACCGACTTGTTCGCCGAAGAAAACCGCGACGCGGACGATATCGCAGACAACTGGTAAGAAGAAACGCAACTGTGTTGAATGTCGGCTATCGTCGACAGTGCAAAACGGTCGGAGCATCCGACGGTGCAAAACGGTCGGAATGTTCCGACTGTACCAAAAAGCCGGCAATAGCCGGCTTTTTTATTGTTCTTAGCAGCCGTCTGCGCTATAGTGCTCAACGGAGAGCCAATGTCGGATTATTTTGATTTCTTGCGGCAAGTGTATTTTTTTAAAGATCTGAGTGACGACGATGTAAGCTTTGTAGCTGGCTATGGGACTACTGAGGTCCATGACAAAGACACCATCTTGTTCAACGAAAAAGATTCTGCCGAAAAATTCTATGTCGTACTTCATGGATCAGTTTGCATCTGGAAGAATTATGGCGAGGAAAATCCGGTTATGCTGACTGTTCAAGGCCGCGGACATATATTTGGGGAAATGGCATTGGTTGACGACTTGGATCGCAGTGCAACAGTGATAACCCACGAGGCATCTGAGTTTATTGTATTTAATCATAGAGACTTTGAAGTGATGATGCATGAACGTAGTAGTGTTATGTTTTCCATACTGAGGTCACTTTCCAGAATGGTACGTGAATCCAGTGACGTATATATTCAAAGTCTCAATCTTCATAATGAGCAGCTCCAAAAAGCCTACCAAGAACTAAAGGAAACACAGGCCGAGCTTATTCGCGCCGAAAGATTTTCTTCGATTGGCAAGTTTGCGTCGTTTATCTTGCATGATTTACGCAACCCAATAGCGATGATCCGTGGTTATGGTGAAATGCTGATTTTAGAGTCGGCGACTGATTCCTCTATTGCCGGCTACGCAAAAAAAGTTGTTTTTGAAGCTGATCATGTTAACCAATTCGCCAACGAACTGTTGGACTTTAGCCGTGGCGAGATTCGTCTAAACTATGCACTTTTAAGTCTTGATTCATTTTTTGTTAAACTTGAGCAGTACCTAAGAGATGCCTTTGCTCGTAGAGGGATTAGCTTAGAAACGGAAATAGCATGCTCGCGCAAGGTAATGCTTGATGAAGAACGTCTATTGAGGGCGGTTATCAATATCGCTGATAACTCTCGCAAGGCTAGTAGTCGTGGCGGGATAGTGAGCATAAAGGCCGAAGAGCACCAAGACCAACTGCGAATAAGTGTTGCGGACAAGGGCGAAGGAATGAGTGAAGAGGTGCTCTCCAAAATATTTGAACCATTTTATTCCAGTTCCAAAAGCGGAGGCACGGGACTCGGGATGTTGGTTGTTAAACACGTCGTTGAGGCGCACCAAGGTACTATCGACGTCTGGTCAGAACCGGGTAGAGGTACAATTGTAAGTTTGACGTTGCCATTTGTTCCCTAGGTACGTAGGGCTAAGTCGCCGCTATTGAACGAGCAACTAAGGCTGAGTAATTCTCTTGTATTTGGAGCGCAAAATCATCTACTGAAATGTTCTTTAAACCAGCAATAGTCTGGTAAACGGACAAAACATTGCATGGGTTGTTAGGCTTTGATCTCAGCCTCTGAGGGCTTAGGTAAGGTGAGTCTGTTTCGCAAAGCAGTGATTCTGTGGGAAGAAAACCCGCAATGTCTCTGAGATTCTGCGCGCTTGGATAAGTGATGTTAGCTGCAAAGCTAATAAAGAAGCCTTGGTCGATGAGTTCAATCGCCATCGCTTGACCTGCTGAAAAACAATGAAGTATGCCTCCGTGGACTGCTGGTACTTCTCGCAGGGCTTGCAAGACAAGATCTTGTGCCTCTCGATTGTGGATTATGATAGGTAAACCAAATTTATTTGCAAGCCTAATTTGTGCCTTAAAGACAGCGAGCTGGACTTCAATGTTTTCTGCGTTTCTAACTAGATCGATACCAATTTCGCCAAGTGCGACAAGCTTCTGAAGACTGTTGTTGTCTTTGGCAAGCCGTAAAACGTCTTCTAGACTCTCAATGTACTCGTCAAATGGTTCTTCGTGGGCATGGCAAGGGTGAATGCCAAGACTAAAGTGTTGAATGCCAAATCGTCGGCACAATTCCATACGTTCTTGGTAGTCAGAAGGGTAAACACCCACATCGAGGCAGTGTAAGTCTGTTCCGTCGTCGTCTTTTAGTAAACGGCGAAGTTTCTCAAAGCTGTCTAACAAACCTGGATCTTTTTTTTGCATAGAGTGTAGGTGAATGTGAGAATCAATTACTAACATTGGTTCAATGCTGGCACGCCTGTGCTTGGATGTCAAGCTTTGCCCGCACTCTGTGGGCGTTGACCGGATGGGGTACATCGGATAAGATGCTTGTCACGCCGGAGTGGTGAAATGGTAGACACAGGGGACTTAAAATCCCCCGCAACCTTAAAAGTGCGTGGCAGTTCAAGTCTGCTCTCCGGCAATACACCATAAATATTGATGGCAATTTAAGCCCTGACTAGGTCGCTGCATTGTCTGTTTCTTTTGGAAACTGGGACTTTAACTTAGCAAAAAAATCGACCGCCAAATCCTCTTCTGCTATTTTTTGTTCTGGAACCTTGGATTCAATAAGGTGAGCTGATATTTCTTGCAAAAAGGGTGACAGGGCTGAATCGACAGTCTGGCGCATGACGGTGCGCTGGCGACAACTGGTCATGATGAGTTTCTGTTGAGCCCTTGTGATTGCCACATAGAACAGGCGTCGTTCTTCCTCCATGTTTGAATCATAGTCCCCTTCTTCGTTTTCCATTAAAGAGCGCTTGTGAGGAATGATACCGTCTTCTACCCCAGCTAAAAAAACCACCTTAAATTCTAGGCCCTTGGAGGCATGGATGGTCATAAGGTTAACTTTTCCCTTGATTTGGTCATCTTCTTGCTCGTCATGGTTTTGCAGGCTAACACGGTTGAGATAAGTAAAGACCGAAGTAGGGTGGTTGTCTGGATTTTTTTCGTACTGCTCTAAACTAGAACAAAAGATTTCAACATTGTGAAATCGCCATTTTGCGATCTTTTCATTGTTTTGAAACTCTTGTACTAGGTGGGGCCAGTAGTCAATTTCATGAACCATCAGTCGCAGGGTGTCAGCCATTTTCTTTCCAGACAGAAACTTTGGTCGATAGGTGTCAATTAGGTCCGAAAAATCCATCAAGGATTGATAAGCTAGCTTGCTCATGCCGGACTCGGATTGACCGGCCAGTAAGTCTATCGGCGTGTCCTCAAAGGCTTCAAAGAGCGAGGGACCTGATTCTCTGTAGCGTAACAGGGCTGCCTCCTGACCCATCTTTTTAAGATCTAAGAGTGCACCATAGAGCGATGATTGGTGAGTCATAGCAAGACCTGTGAGTGCTTCAATACTTTTTTTCCCAACGCCTCGCTTTGGAGTATTGATGATTCGTAAAAAGCTCACATCATCATCTGGATTGCAAATGATCCTCAGGTAACTAATCATGTCTTTGATCTCAGGACGCTGAAAAAATGATGTGCCGCCAGATAGTCGATAAGGTAGGTTTTTTGCCATAAAGGATTCTTCGATGTGGCGAGCTAAACTATTGGTTCTAATCAGGACGCCAACATCATCATAGGTCAAGGACTCTCTCAAGCAGATTTCCTTAATGGTGTCGGCGATAAATTCTGCTTCTTCTGTTTCAGTGCCGAGGTGGTATAGCTCAACAAGATTACCACTTCCGGCCGGGGTCCAAAGTGCTTTGATCTTCCTGTTCTTGTTGTTGGCAATCACATTGTTAGCAGCTTCTAGGATGGTGCCTGTAGAACGATAGTTTTGCTCAAGGCGAATTTCTTTGAGCTCCGAAAAGTCCTTCTCAAAATTTTGGATGTTTTCAAAATTGGCACCTCGCCAGCTGTAAATGGATTGGTCATCGTCACCCACAACGCAGATATTGCGACTACCTAGAGCAATCTGTTTCATAAACTCATACTGTCCAAGACTGGTGTCTTGAAACTCGTCGACTAGGATGTACCGGTATTGTTCTCGGTAGGTCAAAAGAACGTCAGGGTGCTTCTCAAAGAGTATGGTTGGCAGGGTGATTAAGTCATCAAAGTCGACAGCGTTGTAGAGCAAGAGGTGACTTTGGTACTCAGCATATATTTTCTGCGCGTGTGGGTCATCGAGTTCTTTCCAATTTGTTCGTTTAGTTTTGATGCGAGAAAAGTTTGATATCAAACGATTATAGTCCAGCTCATCACTATAAAGACCTGCGGAACGGGCCGATTCTTTGATTAGACTGAGTTGGTCGCTGGTGTCATAGATAGAAAAATTGTCTCTAAAACCTAGTTTTTTGGCGTGTTTTTTTAGAATTTGAACGCCAAAAGCATGAAAGGTAGACACATTTAATTGTTGAAGTTTTTTCCTAGTGAGTGCAACTACACGCTCTTGCATTTCTCTGGCAGCTTTATTGGTGAATGTTAGTGCCAAAATGGCGCTTTGAGGAATGCCATGCGCCAAAATGTTGGCTATGCGATAGGTAATTACCCTTGTCTTACCGCTGCCGGCCCCGGCAATTATCAAGAGTGGACCTTCTATGGTCTTTACCGCATCGGATTGTTCAGGATTGAGTTGATTATCAAGGTCGCTTAACATGTGGTCCTTTGTTGGGCTTACTTTAGCAAACTGGCAGAACTTGACTAGCCTAGCGCCAGTACAATATAGCACTTTTACTGCTTCTCGCAAGACTACCGTAGCACTCCTAGCTGCTGATCTTGCATGAGGCGACCGTAAAGGAGCATGTCGGTTTTGGCTTACATTAGTTTTAAAAATGACCTATAAAGTAAGGGTAGCACGCTGGTATTGATTTACGAAAAATATAGACAGGGAGATTCAAATAATGGACAAAGAACTGCTTAAAAAAAAGGCGCAAAACTACATTGATTGGGAGACACACCAAGGCTTTCGCAAGGAGGTCGAAGAACTAGTAGCCAGTGGCAATTTTGATGAGCTGCACGAACGCTTTTATACTGAGCTTAGTTTTGGAACCGGTGGTATTAGGGGCGTGATGGGTGGTGGCTTTAATCGTATGAATACCTTTATGGTACAGCGAGCTTCTGAGGGTTTGGCACGCTATGTGGATAAGCACGGTAGTCTGGATCATGATTCCAAGCGATCAATAGTCATAGCCTATGACTCGCGCAACAACTCCGAATTGTTTGCAAAAAATGCAGCTGAAGTTTTCTGTGCTCATGGTATAGCCGTAAAAATATTTCGTGCTCTAAGGCCAACACCACAACTCAGTTTCGCTGTAAGAAAACTTGGCGCGAGCGCTGGTATCGTTGTAACGGCCAGTCACAATCCAAAGAAATATAATGGCTATAAAGTCTATTGGAATGATGGTGGTCAAGTTGTCCCACCCCATGACCAAGGAATTATTGATACGGTACAAGAAGTACAAAATTCTATCAAAAGCATGGAGTTTGAGACTGCAGAAAAACAGGGTCTGATCACATGGCTTGGTGATGAAATGGATGAGTCGTTTTTGGAAATGGTGATGCAACAAAGCCTTCGCAAAGATCTTTTTGAGAAGTCTAGCAGCATGCCAGTGGTGTTTACGCCCCTGCACGGAACAGGATACACACTCGTCCAGCCGCTGGCAAAAAAGTTGGGCATAGACTTAAAGGTAGTTGCGTCACAAGCAAAGGCTGACGGTGATTTTCCAACGGTCACCTACCCAAACCCAGAAGAGGCGAGTGCGCTCAAACTCGCTATTGACCAAGCGCGACAACAGTCTGCTGCCTTAGTGCTTGGTACCGACCCCGACGCCGACCGCATTGGTATTGCAGTTGCGCACAACAATGACTTTGTCTTGCTTAATGGTAACCAACATGGCGTGCTGCTTGTTGACTACTATTTTTCTACACTGCAAGAACTTGGTAGGCTTCCTGACAGGCCAGTCTTTATCAACACTATTGTTACTACCGAGCTTCAAAGAGTTATTGCAAAAAGCTATGGGGCTGATGTTTACCAAACTTTGACTGGATTTAAGTGGATTGCTGCCAAAATGAAAGAACTGGAAAAGCCGGGAGCTGGCGATTTTGTCATGGGCGACGAAGAAAGCTATGGTTTTTTGATTGGCGACCAAGTGCGAGACAAGGACGCCATCACCGCAACATTGATAACTCTTGAGATGGCACTTTACCATCATTCTCAAGGAAAGACTTTAATCGACCGACTCAATGAAATTTACAAAAAATATGGATTCTATCAAGAAATTCAGATTTCAAAAGAGTTTGAAGGTTCTGAAGGCTCAGCCAAAATTGCTGCTTTGATGGCCAGACTGCGCAGCAATGTACCTCAATCCTTGGGTGGGGTAGAGGTGGCTTTACTTCGCGATATTAAAGATGGGACTAGTTTTACGCTGGCAACCAAGCAGCGTCTTTTTGACATTGATCTTCCTTCCAGTGATGTTTTGCAGTTTGTCCTGAGCGACGGTAGTATCATTAGCGCCCGTCCTTCCGGGACCGAGCCCAAGATAAAATTTTATGCCTCGGTGGCGGCTGGTCCCGGTCGCGAACTTGCTGAAGCAGAGTCACTGGTTAAGGCAAAGATTGTCAAAATTGGCAGTGACATTGAAGCGATAATTGCTGAGATTGCTTGATTAGCGATACTATGATACTAGCCACTAATGTCAAAAAGCAGGGCGATTGGCAAAGCGTCTTCGTCGAGCTGCGCGAACTTCGGCCATAAGTTCGCGTGCCTTGCTTTCTTCTAATGTTCCTTGACTTATGCGCCCATCAAGCTCTTCGATGTATCGTTCGTCAAATCGATAGAGTTGATCGCCAAGGGCGCCCGACCAAATTTGGTCGCTTAGCTGACGAGGCTCGTTTAGCATTGCGAGTAGGTCGTCGGTGATCCTCAACGAGCAGTACCAGCGGAAGTCGTCGATTTCTAAGTCAAATTCTTGCATCAGTATTTTAATTGTTGGACAGGGCATGGGCCTATGCTTACGTGCTATCGACTCTATTGTCAAGCTCGAGACGCTTGTCCATGCTAAGGCACTTGTGCTACTACTGCTCTCATGGATCGTTCTATTTCAGTTTCTCAGCTTACTATGGTCGCCTTTGATTTTGAAACTACAGGTCTTTCTCCCGAGAGAGACGAGATAGTTGAGTTTGGCGCAATCAAGTTTATCGACGGCAAAATAGTCGGACAGTTTGAATCACTCATTGATCCGCTTAGGTCAATACCTGCCGATGCAAGTAGGATTAGTGGTATTGATGACTCAATGGTAAAAGGCAAGCCACGCTTGGCCGAGATTTTGCCTGGCTTTATGGCCTTTATCCAAGACAGTGTGCTTATGGCGCACAATGCTGGTTTTGACCTCGGATTCTTACGCGTTGGCTGTACAAGGGTGGGGCACGCACTTCCACAGAATTTGGTGATTGATACACAGATTCTGGCTCGCAAAGCTTGGCCCGGGCAAAAAAGCTACAGTTTGCAAAACTTAGTAGCCATGCTGCAAATCCCTCCCAACAAAGCGCATCGTGCCTTAGACGATAGTTTGATGTGCATGAAACTGTTTTTGGCATGTGCTGACAGACTCAGTTTTATGGGTGATATTCAACTCAGAGACGTTCTGGATTAAGACAGAAGCATTAGTCTCACAATTGACGGATAGTGCTTGCTCATATACATTAAAAGCTTGGGAGTGTTGAGATGTTGGACTTGGTAACCCTACCAGATGAACGGCTTTTTGTTAAATCTACTGCGGTACTCAGTATCGACGATGCTTTGCTAGAGTTTATCGACGAGATGATTGGCACCATGAACGACGCGAATGGTGTCGGATTGGCTGCTGTTCAAGTTGGATTATTGCATCGACTCTTTATAGTGCACGCTCCCAAAGATGAGCTGCGAATTTTTATCAACCCCACAATCGAATTGATCTCCGATAGAGCCAACGTTTACGAAGAGGGTTGCTTGAGCATACCTGGGGTCTACTCTGATGTAGAAAGACCAGACGCACTAAGAATCAAAGCACTTAACCAAAGTGGCAATGAGTTCCAGCTTGATGCAGAGGATTTTTTAGCACGAGTTATTCAACACGAGTTTGACCACTTAGAAGGACAGCTTTTTTATCAGCATCTTAGTGTGCGCAAGCAAGACCGCTTTCTAAAAATCTACGAAAAAAACAATGGTGTCTCTACTGCTCATTTGCGCTCAGTGGTTTCTGCTTGAATGCTTCAAATACTCTTTGCCGCCACCAGTGAAATAGCCGTTCCTACACTAGAAGAACTATATCAGCAAGGTCGCGTTAAAGCTGTTTTAACCGCACCTGATGCGGCTCAAGGTCGTAGCAAGTCTCTACAAGCAAGTCCTGTCAAACAAGCCGCATTAGCCTTGGGTATCGAAATTATTCAACCAGCAAAACTCGATGTAAATGCGCGCCAAGCCGTTAAGAGCCTGGGTGTCGATCTTTTGGTCTGTATGGCCTATGGCAAACTCTTTGGACCGCTTTTTTTGGAGCTTTTTTCTCAAGGTGGCATCAATATCCATCCCAGTCTTCTGCCGCGTTGGCGCGGTCCATCACCGATCAACGCAGCCATTCTGGCTGGAGATAAGCTTAGTGGTATCACGGTTCAGCGATTGGCACTTGCAATGGACGCTGGGGACATTCTCAAACAACAGGAATTTGTGCTGGATGAAACTATGACAGCCAAAAATCTCAGCAATTATTGCGCCAAGCTAAGCGCCAAATTGACAGTTGAAGTTCTTAGAGAACTTGAGTCAGGCCGAGAAGAAGTCCGCAGTCAAGATTCAAGCGAAGCCACTTATTGTCATTTGATCAAGAAAGACGACGGTATAGTTGATTGGAAGCAGAGTGCCGAAACAATAGACCGGATGGTGAGAGCTTATCATGTGTGGCCCCGCGCCCAAACTTGGTGGAACAGTGAAGTTCTCTATTTAGAAGAATCCTGTTTGCTAACTAGAGAGCAAACTACGGAAGTGTTTACTAGATCACAGTTTGCACAAGGTGAGCTGCTACCCGGCTGCGTTATTGCTGTAGACAAACGACTGGGTTTATTGGTACAAACAGGTAACGGTCTACTAGGATTGCGACGGCTACAATTGCAATCAAAGAAATCCATGGATCACCTTGCTTTTGTCAATGGTGCACGGGGTTTTCTAGGATCAGTTCTTGGTCACGCCTCCAGCTCGCAATGAATCAGCCTGACCTTACAGGAGCATCCATGAAGCAAGACGACAGTTCAAAAATAGTCGCCAAAAAGAAACAAGACGGAAGCTTGCAAACCACCGGTATGCCACGTGTCAAAGCGGAGTTGATTAAAGCGGCCCCCATCGTAAAAGATAAGTTTAAGCAGGCCGGTGAACTAATGCAGACCGGCGTCAACAGAATTATTCCTAGCAAGGCAGATGATCCAGAGACTAGGTATTTTAAGTTGTTGGGAATTACTTTTGTTGGCTTGATACTGATTGGTGGCATCGCAGGAATAAGTAGTTTTCTCTTAACATTGACCAACCCCGAATCAGTTGCGGTTCCAAATGTGGTAAAAAAAGACTTACTCGACGCGTTTGATGAGCTGCAAGCTTGGGGACTCCAGGGAAAAATCGAACAACAATACAATCCAGATCCAGCCTCGCGCGGAATGGTTCTTGAGCAAGAACCGGTTGAAGGGGTCTCAGTCAAGGTCGGACGCGAGATCAAGCTAATTGTTTCAAGAGGTCCGATGATGGGGGCGATAGGCAACTACGTCGGCCGGAACATAGATGAAGTAAGAGAAGAAATCAGGAAGCAATTTGTCGGCGAAAGTCCAATGCTTAGATTTGGAAATATCACTTACGGCTTTGATCCCAGCCCTCAAGGCACTGTCCTTTCGCAGGATCCTTTTGCAGGAAGAGAAATCAACAATCGACTTACTATCAATTTTTTTGTTAGTCGAGGCCAGGATGAGAATGCAAGACCAGTACCTGGGGTTGTCGGACTTGACTATGTAAGAGCCATCGAAACTCTCGCTCAAAAAGAGATAGCTTTTGAAGTGCGCATTGTTCCTTCTGGGGGCGAAGACGGTCCAGGCGTAGTTACGTTGCAAGACCCGGTGGAGGGACAAAACTTGGATCCCTTGGCCAAAGTTAAGCTGACCGTAGTGCAGCCAGAACCCCGTACCGCTGCTCAAGTAAGTAGACTATACAGTTTCAATCTACCCGAGTATGAATCTGCAATTGATATTACGGTCAAAACCATCGATCAAACTGGTGGCGAAACCATCCTTTATAGGTTTAAACACCCAGGTGGTTCATTGACCTTCCCTTACGTGCTCGATGTTGGAACTGAAATAGTAGTTCAAGCGTTTAATCGAGTCATTGATCGCTACACCGTGAGAAAAGATTAAAGTATGTATAAGCGCTACTTGGTTTTTGGTTCATTCTTGCTCTTGTTTACGGTCTTTGCGTGCCAGACAGTGAGCCCTCAGACCGAAGCTGCTCGTACCACTACTTCCCACAAGGTCGATCAAGATCGCCTGCGCGATTTGCTCAAAAATCTGGATCAGGTCATCATGTCATCCACTACTGATGACCTAGTTAGGCAGACCTATATGGCCGTCAGAAAGCGCATGGAATCTGGTCACCTGTACTTTTTGGTAGACAAAGACTCGACCTCAAAAGATATCTTGCAAGGCGTCTATTATTCCCCAAATGCCAAAGGCTCTTCGTGGATAATTTGTACACCTTATATCATTAAACTGAGTCAGACACGTCCTGAGCTTGTGCTTTCGTTACTCATCAACGCAATGGTATTTGCAGAATCGCATGCAGAAAAAGGCGAATCCTTTATTCTCGACTACAAAAATCCGCTCAACGCTTTTTTATATTCTATGGATGCGCTCTACGTGCAATCACTTTTTATAGATCAATACTTGGCCAAAAAAGCTTCCAACCTAGGTGCCTACGAAAGGTATCTCGCCGATGGACTCGGTTTTGACGGCTTGTCGAGCGTAGCAATGTATGTGGTTGGCGTAGATCAAATGATAGTTTACGGAGTCATGGAGCTTGGAAAGAACTTGGGTGACGGCAGTCTAGAAGCTAAGTCCTATTTTGACCAACTAGATACTTTGTTTGACACCGTGATTGCAAGAATGCTGGAAGTAGTAGCTGTTAGAAACTCGGTTAATCAAAGTCCAAGTCTAGAAGACGGTGAGAACCAAAAGCGCTCATCCTACATTGCTGGAGTAAGTGCCTTAAGTGTTTTGCACTATGGATTGGCAATAATTGATGGGCATTTAACCGCCTATCCAGCATTGCGAAACAAGGTTTGGGAACCACGTCGGCTTGCAGTCAATGGAAGAGCACAGCGCATAAAAGACAACCTTGTATATTTTTCTGAAAAAATCGCTAGCTACCGAGCAGAGTATTTAAGAAGCTTGGGTCTGTAACCTGCAACTGGCAGTCGCGGTTTTATCTATAGACCGGTTGGAGTACGCGATAAGTTTACTCTTCTGCTTGGGCTTCCCGAGGTTTTCCTCCTTTCCTCGGGGAGTCGCTTTTTTTGGCTGTCGTTTTAACTGTACTTTTTGCTGTATTCTTTGCTGAACTTTTGATAGTGCTCTTGGCACCTTTCTTATTACTTTCTTGGTATAGCCGCAGCGCAGTTGCGAGGTCAAAGGCCTCTATGCCCTCAGGGCTCTTAAATTCTTCGCTTAATGATACGTTGTCAGCACCTGCCTTAAGGTAGGGGCCATAGCGACCTTCAATTAGCTTAAAAGCCGTGCCTTCTTGGCTGCCAAGGTCTTTAATTACCTGTGATCCGGCTCTGCCTTTTTTTTCTTCTGCCATGATCTCTAGGACACGAGACAAGGTGACGGTAAAGACATCGTCTTCTTTCTTTAGGCTCCTGAACTCGCCGTCACAAGCCACATAAGGTCCAAAGCGCCCAATATTAACGGTTATTTCTTTGTCGCTTACTGGATGCCGGCCAAGACTGCGAGGTAGGCTTAGCGCTTTAAGTGCTTCTTCTATAGTTATTGTATCTTTGGTTTTGTCTTTTGGTAGTGGTGCTCGGCGTGGTTTTTTGTCGTCTTCACTTGCCTCGCCTAACTGCAGATAAGCTCCATAGCGTCCAATCATAAAGTGGACTTTGAGGCCAGTTTCTGGATCTTCACCAATAGCAGAGCCACCTTCTTTTTGCAGCGCTATGAGTTTCATGAGTTGATCCATAGTGAGTTCTGCAGGCGCTAAATCCTCCGGTATAGAGGCATGAATTTCTTGATTGCTCTCAGGATCCTTAAAAATAACATAAGGGCCAAAACGGCCAATCTTGATGTCACTAAAGCCTTGTAGCTGTGGTAGATGCACGGTTCGTGATTCTTCAGGTTTAATCGATTTTTCTCGTTGGTCAACTTGTGTTTTTAGCCCTTGTTCTCCTAAATAGAACTTCTTTAAGTAACTTGATCTGTCACCTTGGCCAAGAGCAATTGCGTCAAGGCTAGACTCCATTGATGAGGTAAATTGATATTCAACAAGTTCGCTAAAATTGGTTTCCAAAAACTGAGCCACGCTTATGCCAGTAAAGCTTGGTACCAAAGCAGTACCCTGTTTGCGAACATAGTTTCTCTCGTACAGTACGCTTATTATACTCGCATAGGTGGAGGGCCTTCCGATTCCTTCTTTTTCTAGGCGTTGGATCAAACTAGCCTCTGTGTACCGTGCAGGAGGCTTGGTTTCGTGGCCTTGATTAGCTAGTGAATTGAGTTTTAGTTCTTCTCCGATGCTCAGCGCGGGCAAAGGGCTGTCTTTGTCTTCTAGGGCTTGATCCGGGTCATCACTTCCTTCGACATAGGCTCTCAAAAAGCCAGGAAAGACTATGCGAGTTCCATTTGCCTGAAACACGGTGTCGGCAGCTTGTATTTTTACACTTACGCCGGCCTTTTTTGCATCCGCCATTTGGGTAGCAATGGTTCGTTTCCAAATAAGCTCATAGAGCGCTTTTTCTTTGCCCAACAGTTCAATCTTATCTGGGTGCACAAATGTTTTTCCGGCCGGGCGGATGGCCTCGTGAGCTTCTTGTGCGCTGGCGCTCTTGCTCGAATACTGACGGATTTCGGGACTTAGGTAGTCTTTGCCGTAGAGCTGCACAATCGTTTCGCGCGCGCCTTCTATAGCTTGGCTCGAAAGATTGGGGCTATCGGTACGCATGTAGGTGATCAGGCCTTCTTCATAGAGTTTCTGCGCCATGCGCATGGTCTCTCTGCTCGACAGCCCAAGTTTTCGGTTGCCTTCTTGTTGTAAGGTTGAGGTTATAAAAGGCGCAGCTGGTTTACTGGTCGTTTCTTTCTCTTGAACGTCGATGACTTTCCAATTTGCTTTTTCCAGGCGAATCAGTAAGTCTTTGCTGTTGTCTTCATTCAGAATCCAAAGATCCTTGTTTGTCTTAATCAGACCGGTATCGGGATCAAAATCTTTTCCAGTGGCTATTCTTCTGCCAGCTACTTCTAAGAGACGTGCTTCAAAACTCGTAGATTGGTTTGCTTGACTTAGCTTTGCCAGTAAGTCCCAAAAGTATGACTTCTTAAACACAGCTCTCTCAAACTCGCGTTGAACTATCAATCGCAGTCCCGGTGACTGAACTCGCCCTGCAGATAGGCCATAAGATATCTTTTTCCACAGCAATGGTGAAAGAGTAAAACCGTACAAACGGTCAATCACTCGCCGTGTTTCTTGTGCTTTTACTAAGTTCTGATCTATGTCTCGGGTATGTTCTAATGCTTGCTTAATAGCGGTATCAGTAATCTCATGAAAGACCATGCGCCGGACAGGCTTTTTTCCTGGTTTGAGTAGCTCAACCAAATGCCAGCTGATGCTTTCCCCTTCGCGGTCTTCGTCCGTTGCGAGGTAGAGTTCATCCACTTCTTTCAATAACTTTTTTAGTTGACTAACAACCTTGGTCTTGTCCTTTGGTACGACATAGAGAGGAGCAAAATCCTCTTCAACATTGACGCCCAATCGTGCCCAGGCTTGCTCTTTATAAGACTTTGGAATGTCAGCGGCGGTTTGGGGCAGGTCTCGGACATGACCTATACTTGCTTCTACAATGTAGTTTGAAGGCAGTATGCGCTTAATGGTACGTGCTTTTGTGGGCGACTCAACGATGACCAGTACCTTTTTTTCCATAGCTTCCTCTGTTTCTTCCTTAGACTAAAACGCTTTATACCAGCTCGCACTATATTATGTCTATCCACAACTGACCCAATAAATATGCAGATAAGACAGTCGGACTTGCATTTGAGTTTCAAACCTTTGTCTTTTGCTGTCAATATCAATTGGTTTTTTCACAAGATTTAGTGTCGTTGGCGTTATAATAACAGCATGAAAGATAGCGAGCAAGATTTGGAACAGCAAATAGGTCAGGCAGCATGGCAGGTTAGACAGAAGGCCTACGCGCCTTATTCCGGATTTAAAGTGGGTGCTGCACTTCTGGCCGACCGCAATAATGAAGTGATATGTGGCACCAATGTCGAAAACGCAAGTTACGGTGCAACAATATGCGCCGAACGAAGTGCCCTAGTAAATCTGGTCACAAAACACGGCATGCAACGCGTAAGAATCTTGGCTGTGGCGACTGATGCAGACGATCCAGCAGTGCCTTGTGCCATGTGTCTTCAGGTTATGGCTGAGTTTTGCCTACCTAGTACGCAAATTCTCTTGGTCAACTCAACGGGTATTGTCAAACGCTTTTCGTTTGAACAGGTTCTGCCTTACCCATTTACTAGTTTTAAGGCCTAGCTCATATTTTGTAGCAAATACAGAATGTAAAGTTCTAAATAACGTAAGAGATCCTTGCGGTTTCTAATCTGGAGCAGAGTTTCCGTTTCCCAGACCTTAAGCGCGTATGCCCTCACATCACCGGCAGTAGGCAGTTTTGAACGAGAGCTGATCTTCATTTTGCGCAAGTAGTCGCGGCAGAGTGCATTGACGTCCTCAGTAAGATTCTTCTTAGTTTGGGCGTCTATGATGGTGTTCCAACGTTCTTCCATGTTGGCCATGGTTGTCGTCATGGAACTACCACTTAGCAAAAACTCAGCTTCAATTGTCTTGGCAGCGTTTTTAAACTCAAGTGCCTTCTTTTTTGCATTTTGAAGCTTGATCTTTGATTCGTCTTGATCGTCCGTTTCGGATTGGCCAGGTGCCTGTTGCGGTGGGCCCTTTTTGCTCTTTTTGGCTATCTGAATCCTGGTCTGGCCTTCGTGATCAAAAATAGCGGCATAAGGTTCGTTGGCAAGTTCTGGGCCCAAGAAGAGCAGACGCATAAATCGAACTACACTTCTGATCACGGGTAGCACCATCCAAGCTGGCAGAAGAATTTTTGCATCTTCCAGCATCTTTTTCCGGTTGACTCTAAAGATTTGTTCATAGGGCTTTAGTTTTTGAGTAGTTGGGTTGAGCATCTCGTTGAGTTCATGGCGGTAGTTTTCGGGTACACTATCTAGTCTAGAACTGAGGTAGATAGTTTCGTAGCTCAGCAAAGAAAAGAACAAGGGGTAATGATTGCGCAGTCGTTGCTCAATGTGTTTTCTAAACTCTTCGTCATCATGCATAGTGGTGTATTCAATATCTTGTCTGAGAGACAGGTTCCAAGAACGTTTGTAAAACTCCCTAACTTCCTTTTGGATCCTTATAAGTTGCTCGTTTGCTAGAGCCGGAATAGAAGCATAGAGAACAAAAAATTCTTCCTCTTCAGGCGTTTTGACGCGCAGCATTTCAGGAAGGTCTTTGTTGGGTGCTGGTTTTAGCTTATCTCGCAGATGATTGTTGATCTTGTCTCGGTCTAGACGTTTAGTCAGTAAAATGCCTTTGTCGTCCTTAAACTCGTGTATTTCGGTAATTCTAAAAGCGTAAGGAGGCCTCTTCATGGTCTGACTAATGACGTTAACCGCCAGTTCTTCTTCTTTTCTTTTCTGGAGAACCCCACGGTGAAAAACGTTGTAATAGCCGATCAAATATGCGGCTTGGCAAAAACCGTGTTCCTCGGTCATTTTGTCGGCTTTTTGACCATACTCTTTGATTATGTTGGTTGATAACTGTGTCCACATATGAAAGGTAAAGTCAGTTGGCTCGGCTATACTCTGACTCGCCGATTCAGGCGTGGTCACAATGCTGTGTAGCATGTCCTTAACTGCCAACTCCCTGCTGCGAAGTAACGGGGTTAGTTTTTGTCTAGTGTAGGACATGTTCTTGGTGTCACGAAGATAGTGTCTAATTTTATGTACTGATGTTGCCAAGACCTTGGTTTTCAAGAGTTCTGAAGTACAAATCATGCTGGCAATGCCATCAGGAAAGTTAATACGAAGTAGTTTTTCATCACCGCTTGGGCGATTGAGCCAAGCCATAAAGTCGCCCTTAATGTCTACTGCAGTAATTAGGTCAATCGGAATACTTAAACCAAGAGTGTCTTCATTGGGAAAAGGAAGTTCGGGATGCTCATCGTTGCGATGATAATAGGCGTTGAGGCGACTAATAAAAAAGGCCGGATATACAACAGAAAGCGGCGTACCATCCCTGCGAACTATTACGATAGTGTTATCTTTTTCGAGGGCTTCAAGATAGGCTATTAAGTGTCTGTGTGTGTTGTGCAGCAAGTCTGACATTTCTGCTTCACGTTCTGGATGCTCCATAATGTAGCGTTCAGTATAGGCCAAGAGTTGGCTATAACTGGCCTGACTTTGCTTGTAGCGTTCCAGATAATGCTGGATGATGTCCAGGACATCTTGTGAAGTCGACATTTGCCCATACTAACCGAGCTTAGGCTTCTGAGCAACCGGTAGAAAGGTGGCTTTTGTCGCAGGTTTGACAGTCTCGGGTGCAGGTACTACAATGAATCATCATGCAGCGTAGTCGATTTTTTTTTAGTGCCACAAGCATAGCAATCGTCGTGTTGACCTTACAGATTGTACTCGCCTGCGTCAGTGCTGAGCACTTGCCGAATCAAGGCACGAGCAGTACCAATCAGGGAACGACAACAATAGAGCAAACTAAAATAAGTACCAGCACTCTCCAACAAATGGACGTGACCTTGCTAAAGGCTCCAATTCAAGTAAGTCAAGCTGTCTTTACCAAGACCTTTTCTGAGGTTGAAGCATTAATCGCAGAACTAAATACGCTCATTCGAGCGCGTGATTACACGCGTTGGACAAATTTCCTTAGTCCGGAATACACTGTTCGTATGTCCGATGCACAGGTACTAAGCGATTTAAGTGCTTCGCCGATACTAAAACGCAATGAAAGAGTGTTGCATTCTTTGGCTGATTATTTTAATTATGTTGTGGTGCCCAGTCGGAACAATATTAAGCTGAATGACTTAGTTTTCTTGAGTGAAAATGAAGTTGAAGCTATAATGATCAGAGACACCAAAAGGGTGACGGTATATCGTTTGATAAATATAAATGGCCAGTGGAAAATCGGCCTTTAGAATTCAGTAAGGAGTCAAGCATGCACAAGTTTCTTGGTTTTTTCGTCTTGGTTGGTTCTGTCGTTCTGACAGGGCTAGGTGCCCAGACTCAACCTGCAAATTCGACCGATACTCGCGGTGGCAGCCTGAGCATTGAAGAGCTCTACCTCAGCCAAGATGTTGAAATTCAACTGCTTAGAGCGCAAGCGCTGTCAAGCACCCGAGAATCTAAGTTCTTGGCATTGCAGAATATCCAGTTTATGGTTGAAGACAAGAGGGTAGGCCCTGACAGCCGCGACGTTTTGCTATTGCTGGATTCGTTGGCTGGTGAAGGTGTATATCGGGTAGTCCGCAACAGTGGTGAAGTAAACAACTATTTTCCCGATGTGCGCAGAGAAGCTGTTTCTCTTCTTGGAAAGATTGGCGGCAAAGAAGCTCTAGAAATCTTAACCAAAGTCGCAAAAGAGGACAAAGAGACCATGGTGCTTTCCGAAGCAGTCTACGCTCTCGCTTTGATTGCCAGTGACAAAGACAAACATGTTCTTCCGTATATTACCTACGTTATAGTGAGGAATAATGCGCGTCAAAAACCAGATGACAACTTAGCATTCGCTTGTCTGCTAGCTATCGAAAAACTGGGCAAGACCTTTAACGGGCTCAATGACCCTGATATTTTGGGTGCCTTACTTGACATAACGTCGGGTGTCTACATCCGTGACGTTCGGCTCAAGGCTATTGATGTCATTTCCAAACTACGTGGGTATCGAAGATAGAATAGGATCACAGAGCATCTAGATATGCACATTCAAACTGGCCGTAAAGGCAGCCTCAGACTTAACTGAGGCTGCCTACTTTTATTTTAAACAGGCGATTCATTACTATGAGCAAATTCCGACTAATGCTTCTTGTGTTTGGGATCTTTCTAGCAAACTTTGCCAATGTCTTTGGACTTGGTCCACAAGAGCTCTCGCGTGTTACCTTTGTCAATGAGACGGGCAACACCATAAAGTATTTGTTTGCGTCGGCAAGCGAGGCCCAGGAATGGGGCCCCGATCTATTGGGTGACAAAGAATTTATTTACGGTGACAACTTGACCTACTTTGTACATCATGAAGACGATTGTGCTCTTTTTGATTTTTACGCAATTGATTCACTAGATAACGCCTACATTATTCAGTCAGTAAAACTGTGCCAAAAGGGTGATGCGGTTATGGTAGTCACCGTCTCTGATTTTGTCGCCAGAAAAAGACATGTGCAAATTAGTCGCGTTTTTCTTACCAACGCAACAAATAGTTCACTGCAGTATGTTTTTTTTGCACCATCAAAAACGCGGCACTGGGGTTTTGACATCTTGCGTTCTGACATGAGCCTAGAACCTGGTGCAACGATTGAGTATGCAGTACCGGTTGGCACTAAGAACAGCCAATTTGACATTCTCGCTATCGCCAAAGATCGAACGCTCATTCAGCATAATCTGGAGCTTTCAGCATCCAAGCCAGCGGTTTACATTGACTTTACGGTAGAAGATCTGCACTAAGCTTAGCAAGTATCTGCTTTGCTAAAGACAGCGCGCCACTATCAATTTCGTGTCCGCCATTGAAGCTGTACCAGGTCACCTGATGTCCAGACTCGGTTAAAAAATTCTTTAACCGCAACGCAGAATCAATAGTAAGAACCTGATCATACGTTCCATGACTTTGAAGTATTGGAAATCGGTCTTCTTTGTTTTTCAATAGTTCTTGTAATATTGGTCTGCCAAAAAGTGCACAGGAGAATAGGATTAAGGCTTTGGCTTGGATCTCTGGTTCGAGCGCAAGTCTTAGGGCCATCATTGAGCCTTGGCTAAAGCCCGCAAAAACCCAGTTTTGATGGTGGAAATCGCTGATTATTTTTTTTAACAAGAGCAAAGACTGTTCGATGCCTGGGTCATAGAGTTCATCTAACTTGTCAAAATAGTCGCCGTTAATTGCTTGTTCTTGTTTGGCTGTATCTGACGGAAACCAAGCGAATGAGCCCGACCACATTAATGGAAAGGGAGCGTTAGGAAAGTACCAAGCAAATTGCTTGTTTGGATCGATCTCATGGGCCAATCCGATCAGATCAGCACTATTGGCACCAAAACCGTGCATCATAATAATAGCGGTTTTGGCGGACGCATCGCCATAACTGTGACCATCAAACGGCTTTTTCATTGATCTTTTTTCCTTATCTTCTTGACCCAAGTAGGCACTAGGTTTAGTTTGGTTACCATGGAAGTTTTACGCCGACTAGCCATTGCGCCCATACGGTTGTACCAAAGGATCTCTTCCCATACAAGTCCGGGGCACTGTCGATACTATCCGACTTGCTCAGAATATACCTGCCAATCTGTGCTAAAACTTGGCTTATTCAAAGGAACTCTTTTGTCCTTGGTTCGCATACTGCGATGTTCACCTTTGTTTTCTGGTGGCTACGATCCCGTTCTAGCTCGCATGAGGTGGCAATGGTTGGGAAAAAAGGTGTTGCGCGACTTCCGTCGTTATAGATGAGACAGATAAACTCAACGCTATTCCTAAAAATCATAGATTGGGCTATATTAGCTGTATGACAAGAAACAGTATTCAAATTGCCAATCGACCAAACGCCAGCCGGGCAAATGCCTTTTGGAAAAAAATAGAGCTTGCTTTAGCTTTTAGCTTAGTTTGCTTATTCAGCTTTTCTTGTGCCTTTGACAAATTGGCACTCAACATAGTTGGTGATGCGCTGACCGGAGAAGGCAGCAATACTGTTTTCACCGGTGACGATGATTTTGAACTAGTGGCGGGCGCCTTGCCCTTTGCCATCAAATTTTATGAGTCATTGTCATCAGCAAATCCGGATCACCAAGGTTTGCTTCGAACCACAGGTAGCATGTACATAATGTATGCAAATGCTTTTGTGCTTGGACCGTCCGAGTATTTACCCGGAGAGCGTTATGAAGACAAACAAATTGCAGAGCTTAGAGCGGGCAAACTCTATTTGCGCGGACGCAATATGATAATTGCAGCCTTGGATAAAGTCTATCCGGGTTTTTCAAATGCCTTGCTCGATGGTGACCCACAGCCTTTTCTTGCCAAAATGGAAAAGAAGGATACTGCCGCCTTATATTGGATATGTGCAGGTTGGTTTGGTGCCTTTTCTTTGGATAACATGAACATGACGCTTTCTCTAAAGATTGGCAACGCTCTTGCTTGTCTTGATAGGGCTTACGCTCTCAATCCTGATTTTCAAAACGGTTCGCTCGATGAACTGTATATTTCCATCAAGGCGTCCTTGCCGGCAGAACTCGGTGGATCCATGGAGCGCGCTAAGTATCATTTTGACCGAGCGATTACCTTAAGCAAAAATTTGACTGCCGGTCCGTATCTGGCTTGGGCGACCGCAGTTTATATCGGCAAGCAAGACAAAGCAGCATTTGTGGACTATATGAACACTATATTGGCCTTGGATCTTGATGCCATTCCCGAGTCGCGATTACAAAATGTAATGGCCCAAAAGAAGGCTAGATGGTATTTGGACCATCTGGATGAATTATTTCTCGAATAATGCTCGCGGCGAAATTAAATATAGAATTTCTAAATAGGAGAAACGACAAGATGACTAATGTTTTAAAATTAATGACAGCAATGCTGTTCTTTTTTATGGTGTCGGTACTAGGTGCCCAAACCATTCAGATCAGAATTGCAACCGTAGCACCCGAAAAATCACCTTACGGTAATGCATTGCGCAAAATGTCAGGAGAATGGGAACGCATTTCCGGCGGCAAGGTTAAGATGATTCCCTATTTCGGCGACAAGCTTGGCGACGAAGAATCAATTGTGCAGAAGATTCGTTCCAACAATTTGCAAGGCGCAATGTTAACCCTAGCTGGACTGTCCTACATCGACAAACCCCTGATCACAGTTTCGGCGCCGCTATTGATAGAAAACGATAAGCAGTTAGCCTACGTTCTAGAAACGCTTGCGCCAGAAATAGACAAACGTCTTGCTGCAAACGGCTTCATTGGTATCGCTTATAGCCCAGCTGGATGGATAAACTTTTTTGCCAAAACCAAATTTGAATTACCCTCTGATTTGAGACAGCTAAAATTGGGGATAAGCAATAAATCAAAAGAAATCTATGCTGCCTTTCAGGCCATGAACTACAGAGTGGTGAATGTCGACGTTGCAGAGACCACCGCCAACCTGCTAACCAACCGAGCCGAGGCGATATTCACCAGTCCTCTGATAGCAGGAGCGTATAATTGGGTTGGCATAGCACGTTACATGCTCAACTTTAGAATTTCGCCATTTTTTGGCGGGCTAATTATCAATGATCGCACATGGAACCGCATTGATCCAAGTTTGCAAAAACAGCTACTTGAATCCGCTCGAAATGTTGCTGAAAAAGAACTTGCTAATGCTTTAGAAAAACTTGAAGCCGATGGCATCAAGGCCATGGTAGCCGCAAGCGGCGGCTTAATTTTGGTCAATATTACTGACGTACAAAAAGCAGTTTGGCGCACCGAGCTCGAGGCGGGACTGCAATCAACACTGGGCAGCGCATTTGATAGTGATATGTACAACCGAATCAAATCGATACTTGCAGATTTTAAGAAGAAGAATAAATAATGGTAGAAGCGACAGAACTCAAGATCAACCCCAATCCATTTTGGGGTTTTATGAATCGTTTTGAGCATGGTTTGGGCTTTGTTCTCTTGATGCTCTTAACACTTATCCCGGTGATTGAAGCAATATTGCGCTCTGTTTTTTTTACAGCCATACCCTACGCTCAGAACTTCTTGGACAATTTGATCATCCCTTTGACCTTTGTAGGCATAGCTCTCACCACAAAAGAGGGAAGACACCTCAGCATCAATATTGGATTGAAGGATAGAAAAGACTCGTTTGGCGAGTTTGTTCGTTTGTTTATCGATTTCGTATCTGGATTGATCATTGGTTTGTACTTCTTCAATAGCTTGGAATACGTTCTTTTGGGTTTTTCGAGCGAAGAAAAACTTTATGGCTTAATTCCGGTGATAGCCTTTATGCTCAGTTTACCGCTATGTATGTTCATAGTTACGTGGCGAATGGTTCCCAAAAAACGCGGTAAACTGGCCATAGCCGTTTATTTTATTGGTATTGCCTTTTCGACTATTTTTGGCATGGCGTCCATAGCAGCTGTTCTGCAAGAAGTTGCCAGCATACCAGCCTCAAGCTTTGGTCTGGAGTTTTTTGATGGTAGCTGGTGGCAGGATATGATGACCGTAGTTCGAATACCTGCTGTTATTATTCTATTGATTGCAGGAGTCGTAGGTGCACCATTGTTTTTAGTCCTAGGCGGAATCTCGGTGTTTCTATTTGGTGCCGACGGTTTTACGTTTACTGGCGCTCTGTCTGATAGTATTTCCAACCTAAAGACGAGTTCGACTCCCGCCATTGCACTGTTTACTTTTACTGGATATTTGTTGTCTGAGAGCCAAGCCTCCAAGCGCTTGATTGCACTCTTTCAAGGATTTTTGGGTCGGCTCCCTGGCGGAATGATTATTGTGGTTGTCTTGGTCTCCGCATTCTTTACTAGCTTCACCGGTGCATCTGGCATCACTATCCTAGCACTTGGCGCCATGCTTTTTGCGATTCTCAAAGACTCGGGAAAAAACAGCGAAAGCCTGTCGATAGGTTTGATTTCCTCAAGCGGTGCGATAGGACTGATGTTCCCGCCCAGCTTGGCCATAATAATCTATGGTGCCATTCAAATGTCTTCGGTTGCCTCGGCTGGTGGAGTTCCAGCCAACATTTTGCAATTGTTTTTGGCAGGTATCTTGCCTGGACTTTTGTTCGTTGGCGGAATGATAGGTTTGGGCGTCTTTTTGTCTCGGCGCGAGCACAAGGGTATCCACTGGGAAAAGCCAGCAAAGTGGACTCGACAAGAAATGTTTGTTGCGCTCAAAGCTAGTGCTTTGGAGCTGCTTCTTCCGGTAATTATTTTAACTGTCTACTTTGCTGGTTGGGCCGGTATCGTTGAGACCGCAGCTTTTGCGGTAGTCTATACGCTCATTATCGAAGTATTTGTTAAACGAGAGATAGGATTAAAAAAGCTTATTGAAATCGCCGTTTATACGCTCATCATTTACGGTGGCATCATGGCGATTCTTACCTTTGTTAAAGGCTTGTCGTACTACTTTGTCATTAGCCAATTTGATATCGCTTTAGTGGCTTGGGCACAAGAAACAATTCAATCGCCGCTATTGTTCTTGCTGCTTTTGAATGTCTTGTTGCTTATTGTTGGTTGCTTTATGGATATTTTTTCGGCCATTGTGATCTTTGTTCCGTTGGTTACCGGTATTGCTACGGTATTTGGCATCAACCAAGCCCACTTGGCCATAATATTCTTGTCAAATCTTTCGGTTGGATTCATCACGCCGCCAGTAGGAATGGACCTGTTTTTGTCCTCGTATCGATTTAATCGACCTATGGTTAAAATCTACAAAGATGTTTGGCCATTTGTTCTTTTGCAAATAGGTATCGTGTTTTTGATTACTTACGTTCCTTGGTTTAGTATGGCTTTTCTATAAGAAAACTCTGCTGAATTAAGGCTGCGATGTAGGCAGCGGTTTGGGGCATGACGGCTAAGTCGTCATGCCCGATTGCTGGCGCTTGTTCCAAAAGAGCAAATTTGGCTTGGCAGACCCCAGCAAAGGCTTGTGTTTGCATCCATGGGACTATTTTGTCAGCTTTGCTGGCCAAAAAAAGGGCCGGCACCGTCAAAGCACGTATAAAATCAGCGCAATGAAACCACGGTCTTTGCATTACAAAATTCTTTACAATAGGATCTTCTCTCACCGTCTGCAAAAAGAATTGTTTGCGCAGTTTCTTTGCTACTGCCTTTCCAAAGAAACGTCTGCGAATGATCCAACGCGGCAATACTCCTTTTTGGAACAAAAAACGCAGCACTGGGCTGATGTCATTGTTCTTTCCGTTGCTGTTTTCTGTTTCGGTTATCAGACTATATGGACTGGAAATAACTACTAAACCATCAACAAGATTCGGGTGTTCGGATGCTATTTTGGCAGCAATTATTCCACCTAGACTATGTCCTACCAAGAGTAACTTGTGGGGCTGCCTAGTTTGCAGAGACTCCAAAATAGCAGTCAGTTGCGCTTGGTTGGTGGCAAAGTCTAGCCAGTCAATGATAGGCGATATTATGCTCTGGACCATAGGCGCTAATTGTTGTTCAAATACACTCCAAAACGTTGAGCGCACGCCGTAACCATGTACACAAAGTACTATCCATTTTGCTGCTTCTTTCATGAGTCGTCATCACCAAAATCAACAATAATCTTGCCTTTTGCATGGTGGCTTTTGGCGTAAGTGATGGCCTCTATGGCTTGTGCTTGTTTCCAAACTGAGTCGAGACAGGGGACCACCATACTGTTAGCTAGCCATTCAATGCATTGGCGCAGTAGTTTGACCGAAGGTGCCGCCAAAACTAAGTTGAGCCTGAGGCCCAAAAGGCCAAAGTAGAAACTTTTTAATAGAGTTTTGGCGATCAGTTTGTTTTCTACGCTGATCGGCAGGTAGGAAATAAGTCCTTTTGACACGAGTAGTCTGATCGCCTTTTTGTTGCAAGCAAGAAAATCGATTAAAGTGCCTCCCTGGCAATCAAACAGAATGTTAGCCATATGCTCTTGGCTTGGCTGGACCTGCAAGATGGATTGCACTAGCTCTATCGGGATTTGATTCTTGTAGTCGTAGCAGGTGCTGACTCCCAAACCATAAAGCCAAGCATGCTTCGATTCGGAAGCTACCGCTATAACTTGCTGTCCTTGGGCAACAAGCATTTGAACCAGTAGATGGCCGACGCCACCACCTGCGCCCCAAACTATGCAGCGACATCTTTTTTGCATCAGCTTTTTTTGACTTGCGACTGCACGCGCCACGGTTAGACCGGCGGCGGGCAGGGCGGCTGCCTTATGGGTAGAAACGTGGTCAGGCACAAAGCAAAGCTGGTTTTTGGCGACGAGAAGGTAGTTACAGAAACTTCCCCTACTGAGCGGGTTTACCATGCCGCAGATTCGTTTACCCAGCAGGGCTTGGTCGACCTTATTCCCTATTGCAACGATAGTTGCGCAAAAATCACTGCCAAAAACACGGTAACCGCGTCGACCAAAACTGCACACGTAGCGTTGCTGACCAGCTAGGATCTTCCAGTCAACTGGGTTTATAGATACTGCGGTAACTTTGACCAAAACTTGATTGGATTTGGGTTTAGCAATGCTAATATCTTGCCAAAAAAGCTCAGTCGACGGACCCCATGCTCTGTAAATCAAAGCCTTGTTGTTGCTTGTGTTGCACATAGCACCATAGTAGTTCTTAGCAGCTTTCAACTCAATATAATACGGTAATTCGGTGTATCATGATATATTGATATGCTTGGTGACATGTGTTATCTTATATCTGATCAATGTGCTAAGCTAGCCATGGTTACTAGGGGGAAGCAACATGGAAGACGGAAGACTCAGCTTTGAAGAACTTGCTCGCAGTAGATTGGTTCTGTTTGATGGTGCTATGGGCACCCAGATCCATGAATGGAACCTAGCCGATAGCGATTACGACTTTAAACTTGGTTGTTCTGAGATACTTAATCAGACCAGACCTGACGTCATTCAGTCTATCCACGAAGCGTACTATGCAGCAGGTAGTGACGTGGTGGAAACCAATTCTTTTGGGTCCAATCCGATTGTGCTCGTTGAATATGATATCGCAAGTAGCGCTTATGATCTAAGTCTCAAAGCGGCTCAGATCGCCCGTAAAGCCGCCAGCATCTGGTCTGACCCAAGGAAATGTCCTGATGGTGCCAATGCCGCCAAACCGCGCTACGTAGCGGGAAGTATTGGACCCGGAACCAAGTTGATATCTTTAGGTCAAACTGACTGGACAACTATGCTTGAGAGTTACAAACAGCAAGCTAAGGGACTATTGGACGGCAAAGTTGATCTCTTTTTGATTGAAACCTGCCAAGACCCCTTGCAGATCAAGTGCGCACTAAACGCCTGTTTTGACACGATGGCCGCAGCCCAAATAATAATTCCAGTGATAGTTACGGTTACCGTAGAAACGACGGGCACGCTCTTGGTTGGAACTCCTGTAGAAGCTATCGTGGCCATATTGGAACCTTTTGATATTTTTGCTCTTGGTCTCAATTGTGCAACCGGCCCAGAAGATATGCGCAACTATGTCCGTCAACTTTCTCAGATTTGGCCAGGAAAACTATTGGTTCAACCTAACGCAGGCTTGCCGCAGAATGTGAATGGGCAACTAGTCTATACGCTGAGCATAGAAGACTATGTCAATACCATGTCTGCATTTGTGACCGAACTTGGTGTAAGTTTGGTCGGAGGTTGCTGCGGAACCAATCCAGATTTTTTACGGGCTTTGGCCAAGGAATTGCCTAGCCTTAAGCCTGCTGACCGTACCATCGATTATCAGCCGAGTGTTGCCAGTCTTTTTGGGGTTCAGACTATCAAGCAAGATCCGCCGGCCTTTTACATTGGCGAACGAACTAACACCAATGGTTCCAAACTTTTTAAGGATTTGCTCTTGGTGGACGACTACGATGGTCTAGTAGAGATCGCGCGCGAGCAATGTGGCACTGGAGTTCACGCCCTTGACATCTGTGTGGCTTATACAGGTCGTGATGAAGTCAAAGATATGGAGCAAGCGCTCAAACGAATCATCACTCAGATTGATATGCCATTGGTCTTTGATTCTACTGAAGTCAATGTTTTGGAAAAATCCCTGCAAATGTACGGTGGACGGGCTATCATAAACTCTATTAACCTCGAAGATGGCGAAGCTCGCGTGGATAGAATTTGTCAGTTGGCAAAACGCTACGGGGCGGCACTGATTGCGTTGACTATTGACGAGAAAGGCATGGCTCGCGAGAGTCACGAAAAACTGGCAATTGCCAAGCGCATTCATGAGATTGCTGTCAAGCGGCATGGCTTGCGACCACAAGATCTCATCTTTGACGCGCTTACTTTTACTCTTGGAGCAGGCGACGAGACTCTACGAGACAGCGCGCAAAAGACGATCGATGGTATTCGGCTGATAAAAGAAAACTTACCAGGCGTTGCTACTGTTTTGGGCCTGTCAAACGTCAGTTTTGGTCTTTCTCCAGTCAGCCGCAAAGTCTTAAATTCAGTTTTCTTGCACGAATGTATAGCTGCTGGTCTGGATATGGCCATCGTTAATCTCAAACATATTGTGCCGATTGCCCAAATAGCAGAAGAAGACCTCAAGGCAGCTTATCGTGTCATGAACAATGAATGGCTGCAAGAAAAAGACCCGCTCTTTGCTTTTATTGCCCAGTTTGAAGGAAAAAAAGACTCCGAGCCACAGTTGTCAGCCAGTGAAGAGGCCAACCTAACTGTTCATGAGCTATTGACTCGCAACATCGTCAAGGGTTCAAAACTCAACCTATCCGTCAATCTGGAAAGAGGGCGCAACGAAAACTTAAAAGCCTTAACTATTATTAATGACACCTTGATTCCAGCCATGAAAATTGTTGGTGAGCTTTTTGGCTCGGGCAAGATGCAATTACCCTTTGTTTTGCAGTCTGCTGAAGTGATGAAAGCATCGGTAGACCTCTTGCAGCCCTTCATGGAAAAGGTCGAAGGCGAAGAGCAAGTTAGTATTGTCTTGGCTACCGTCCGCGGCGATGTGCATGACATTGGTAAAAACTTAGTAGACATAATTCTCACCAACAACGGATACAAAGTCTATAATCTGGGCATTAAATGCGAAATTGATACTATTATTCAAAAGGCTATCGAAGTCGGCGCAAGCGCAATTGGTATGTCGGGGCTGCTAGTCAAGTCGACTATCATAATGAAAGAGAACCTTGAGGAACTCGCGCGTAGAAAAATAAAAGTTCCTGTGCTTTTGGGTGGAGCAGCGTTAACGCCAAGTTACGTCTATGACATTTGCACACCTCTCTTGCCAAGTCCACTAGTCTATTGCTCAGATGCTTTTGAAGGCCTCAAAGCTATGAGTCTAATTAAAGAAGGTGGCATTGCAGGTTACCTGGCGGCCGAAGCCAGCAAGCGCGAGGCCAGAAAGCAAGCCAGACCTGCCTTGGCTAGCGTCGCGCCAGTAGAAGAAATTGTGATTGACAGAACGGTCAAGGTACCTAAGGCACCTTTTTTGGGGGTGCGACATGTTGCTGAAGTGGATCTAGAGACCGTGTATAGCTATTTGACAGAAGAAGTTCTTTTTCGCGGACGCTGGGGCTACCGTCGCGGAAGCATGAGCAAACAAGACTACGACGAGCAACTGGCGACAGTGATTAGACCAGAGTTTGAAGCGCTCAAACTTGACGCCAAGCTGCGTCAACTCATCAAACCGGCAGTTAGTTATGGTTACTGGGAATGTAATTCCTCTGGTCAGGACCTCATCATCTATGATCCAGATAGCGATGGCCAACTTGGTCGTTTTACGTTTCCTCGCCAAAGTGAAGCGCCTTTTCAATGTATTGCCGACTACTTCTATTCTGTTGAGAGTGGTATCCGAGACGTGATTGCTCTGCAAGTTTGCACGGTTGGTCAGGCTGCTGCTGACGAAAGTGCTCGCCTGTACGGATCTGGCAATTATAAGGACTATCTTTTGTTCCACGGTTTGTCGGTAGAATGCGCCGAAGCTCTTGCAGAATACTGGCACAGGGTGGTTAGAGAAGAGTTGGGAATTACATCCGAAGATGGAAACACTATCCAAGATTTTGTAGTACAAAAGTACCAAGGCTCTCGCTATTCATTTGGTTATCCAGCCTGCCCTGATTTGGCCCAAAATCGCACCTTATGTGAGCTAAGTCAGAGCCACTTAATCGGTGTGACTGTCAGTGACGAAGAGCAAATGGTTCCTGAACAGACTACCAGTGCCTTTGTGGTGCATCATCCGCAGGCGAAGTACTTCAATGCCTAAGTCCCAATGGCAACAAAAGACTTGGATACAAAGGATTTGATAAGAAAGGTTTTTAAATGAGATACATTTGTTCTAATTGCGGTTACATCTACGACCCAATCCAGGGCGACAGTGCAGGCGGCATACCTGAAGATACCAAATTTGAGGATTTGCCCGATGACTGGACCTGCCCAATCTGCTATCAGTCCAAGAGTGTTTTTGATGCCTTTGACTGAGATCTAATCTGGGTATTTTTGTCAGATTTAAAACAAATTGACGGCCTCTCAATTATAGTAGTGAGATATGGTGCGAGTCTTTCTATAAATGCTTGCCCAAAAAAAAGGAGATACTATGAAGAAAGTGCCGTTGACTTTTCTAATTTTGCTTTTTTCGGCTTGGACATTGAGTGCTCAGGGTATTAAGTGGGAGTCGTCATATGAGAATGCTTTTAAGCAAGCGCGAGCGAGCGGCAAGGCAGTTGTGGTTCTGATTACGGCTCCAACATGGTGCGGCTGGTGTGTAGAGTTTAGTAAGAACGTTTTGTCCAATGCAAAAGTGCAAGCGACGCTCAATAACGGCTTTATAGCTTTGGAAGTTCTTGATACCAGTGTCGAACTGCAGCGATTTGACTTTGATGGTTACCCAACGGTTAGGATCTATGACAAGACAGGTAAAGAAGTCAAAGATGTTTATACTCAAGATCCAAACAGATTTTTGGCCTTACTAGAACCTTATGTGGCAAAGGCTGTTAACCCAGTCACCTCAAGCACCAGCATAAAGGCAACTACGGTTGTTGCGGGTTCGGCGATCACTTGGCGTGAGATAGTGGATGTCGCGCAGTACGGAGAGGCAGATTGGTCGCAGGAAGTTAAGCGGGTTAAGAACCTTAGCATCGAACAAGCAAAAAAACTTGCCGAAGCAGATCCGCGTATCAATTATTTCTTCTTTGTAAAAGGTCTTCGTATGGTCTTACCCCCACTAGGCAACAAAGGAGTCTTTACCAAAGGTGAGGCGGTATTCTTTGCAGGAAAACCTTGGTATGGGTCAGCGCCTGGACTTGCTAACGCTTACGAAAAACAAATTGCTAGCGCAAACGCACCGGTCAGTAACAGCGGTCAAAAATTCAGCTATGCTAAAGGATACTATCAAAAAATAGAAGCCGGAAAGTGGCAAGGCTGCGACGAGGCCGGCGTGTGCACTATTTATCGTGAATCGGATACCAATCAAGAAGGGTGGATAGAACTGGTTGGTTATGTGGCGGCCTATGGGGACAAAACCTACTTGGCTATCCCAGAAAACGGCGGCATGAGCTACTATTATGATGATCAAAAAGAAGATTGGATTGCTTTGCAAGAATTGAGCATTGAAAATGGCGCTGATAGCTTTGGTGTAAGGCCCGGCATCAGAACCGCCAGAACCCGCAGTGGATCGGCGCCGGTCCGTCAACAATCAGAGCGTCGCTAAGCTAAGAACTTTGGCTGTCCTTGGTAGTTGAAGACTGAAGTCAAAAACGAAAGTCCAAGACAGCCAGATTATTCTCCTGGCAAACGCCGGATTGCTCCTTGGTCGGCGCTCTGTGCAAATAGTGCATAGGCTTGCAGTGCGCGACTGACTACGCGTACTCGCGTCAACGGTGTAAATGCTTTATCGCCGCGCGCTAGTTCTTCTTGCCGGCGGCTTTCTAGCTCGGCAGCGTCAATCTTGAGTTCCAACTTACGCTGCGGAATCGAGATTTCAATTAAATCGCCTGTTCTAACCAAGGCTATCTCACCACCAGCGGCTGCTTCTGGGCTAACATGTCCAATTGAAAGTCCACTCGTTCCGCCAGAAAAACGACCATCAGTAATTAGTGCGCATGCTTTGCCAAGTTTCATACTTTTTAAGTAACTGGTGGGGTAGAGCATTTCTTGCATACCAGGACCACCCTTGGGACCTTCGTAACGAATTACTACAACAGCACCGGCGTGTACCTTGCCCTCCAAGATGCCCTTAACAGCGTCGTCTTGGCTTTCGAAGACTATGGCGGTTCCGGTAAAGTCAAAGACACTCTTGTCTACACCGGCTGTTTTTACGATAGAACCACGACTGGCAATGTTGCCATAAAGTACTGCGATCCCGCCATCAGGATAGTAGGCGTCTGCAACCGTTCTGATGCAACCTTCTTTTCGATCTTTGTCAAGTTCTTTAAATCGGGAATCCTGGCTGCCCATGACGAGGTTACGACCACCGCCTGGAGCAGCTCGGTAGAACCAATCAGCCTTTCCTACCGAAGGGTCGCCCTGAGCGTCCGGAATAGTGATGTCAAAGCGCTCAAGCGCATGCTGCAAACTTGGATAGTCAACACGTGCCACCGAGGTATCAAGCAAGCCAGCTTGAGCCAGCGATGCAAGTATGGCCATAATGCCACCTGCTCGATGGACGTCTTCGATGTAGTACTTGTCACTGTTGGGTGCAACTTTACAAACACAGGGTACTTTTCTAGAAAGTTCGTCAATGTCTTTCATGGTAAAGTCGACGTTTGCTTCGCGGGCAATCGCCAAGAGGTGCAAGACAGTATTGGTACTGCCTCCCATGGCGATATCTAGGCTCATGGCATTGAGAAAAGCAGCACGATTGGCAATAGCGCGAGGCAGCATCAAAGGGTTCTCTTTTACGTAAAACTCGTGGGCCATTTCAACAATTCGTTCTGCAGCACGGTCAAAAAGCTTCAATCGTTCGGCATGAGTCGCCATTAAAGTACCATTGCCAGGCAAGGCCAAACCGAGAGCCTCGTTGAGGCAGTTCATCGAATTGGCGGTAAACATTCCTGAGCAACTTCCACAAGTTGGACAGGCCGCTGCTTCAACCGCATCGAGAGTTTCTTGACTTACACTGTCATCAGCGCTCATAATCATCGCGTCAATTAGGTCATATTTTTCGTCACCGACTTTGCCGGCCTCCATGGGACCACCTGAAACAAAAATTGTGGGCACGTTTAGGCGCATGGCAGCCATCATCATGCCAGGCGTTATTTTATCACAATTAGATATGCAGATCAGTGCATCTGCGCAGTGGGCGTTAACCATGTATTCTACGCTGTCAGCAATTAAGTCACGACTTGGCAGGCTATAGAGCATGCCGGCATGTCCCATTGCAATGCCGTCGTCGACCGCAATGGTATTAAATTCTGCAGCAAAACAATCTTTGGATTCAATGATCTTCTTTACGCGCTGGCCAATGTCGTGCAAGTGAGCATGCCCTGGAACAAACTGAGTAAAACTATTGGCGATCGCAATAATTGGTTTGCCAAATTGCTCTTTTTTCATGCCATTGGCAAGCCAAAGTGAGCGTGCCCCTGCCATAATGCGGCCTTGAGTATTGGTTGCAGAACGTAGATTGGGCATGGCTAAAACTCCTCGACTAAAAACACTGCAAGATGGCGTCAATTTACTGTAGTCAGACACAATTTACAACAGGGTGCGTAGACGCTTGCGCTTTGCATAGGTGCTGACCAGTAGTTTTGTCAAAAAGATTAAATTATGTGTTTTTTGAGTTTGAACAAGCGATGACTGGCAAAGAGTGCGTTGCGCACCAAGCTAGCAATAATTGGGTCGTCCTCAACCAAGGGAGGCTTGTGGCCGCTAGAACTGGGAAGTGGCAGATTATGCTTGAGTACATATTCTTCCCACACGATCCACAAATGACGGCTTATCTCAAGCTGCTGGGTGTCGTAGTCCAACAAGTCTTCTTCTACGGCATGCAAAGCGAGAATCAGCGCATAGGTTTTTTTTTCACCGGGCAAGCGAGTTATAGAAGAGGCAAGGTCCTCAATCAGAACCTGGCACAAGTCGTGTAATTTTGGCATGACCAAGCAATACTAATCTAGCTTGCAAACAAATAGAAGCCCAGTTGGCTCAGAAGCCAGCCTCTGCTCGTAAGCGCAGAGTCTTTCCGCTAAAAGGATGAACAAAGCGGTAAGCAACACAAGACAACAGTAGAATAGTATCAGCACCTGTATCGGTACCTGTATCGGTGGCATAGTTGCCGTAAGTTTGATCACCAATAATTGCCTGCAAGTAGTTTTTACAATGTTTGCGAATTTGGTGGGTTCTTCCAGTAAGTGGCTTGGCCAAGTAGTGTAAGAAGCTGGCTTCTTTGCGCATTAGGAAAAAAAGTGTTGAGGCGGTTTGCAGTTTTCCTCCTTTGTCCAAATAGTCATGGATCGCATAGTGCGCCTGCGCGCCTTTAAAATCGGGGCAAACAAGCTGGTAATACTTGTGGATTCGGCGTTCATAAAAGAGCAAAAAGAGCGCTTTTTCTGCAACTTTGTGCTTGGCAAAGAGCACAAGTCCACTCGTGGCTCGGTCGAGGCGATGGATGGTATTTGGGATGTAGCCGTCGCGCCTTGCCAAATAACGGTCTATGCCGTGAGACAAGCAATCAATATCAGAAAATATTGAGGGACAAGTGTTAATGTTGTGCGGTTTCCAAACAGCAATAATGTCATCGTCTTCATATCTAATATCTAACAGTTTCTGATCAAAAGGAATTATCTTATATGCTGGCAATCTTACACACATTGGCCAAACTGGCGAATCATTGCGATCTTTCAAGCGCCTATTGCCACCCCAAACGCAGCCCCACAGCAATAGATCGTCTAGGCGAGCCAAATCATTTTCCGATAAGGCCGTTGTTAAGGCCTGGTAAACGGTCAGAGGAGCGTGGTCGTTTGGGCAATCCAAAACTAGGCTTTTGATAACTTGTCTGCTCCTTACTGTGGTCGCAGGATAGATTACATGATAGATTAGTGTCTATGTCAGATGCCTACCAGCCCAAGCCGGAGTGGCTAAAAATCCAGCTCAACGGTTCACCGGCCTTTCACCAGGTTAGAGAATCCTTGCAAAAATCGCGCCTCAATACGGTATGTGAAGAAGCACGCTGTCCCAATCTTCATGAATGTTGGGGCAAACACAAGACGGCTACCTTTATGATACTGGGCGATACGTGCACACGCCGCTGTCGTTTCTGTAATGTTAAGACCGGCTTGCCAAAAGTTCTTGATTTGGACGAACCACGCCGCGTCGCCGAAGCTGCGGCCGAAATGGGCCTCAAGCACGTAGTCGTTACTATGGTCAATCGAGACGATTTAGAAGACGGCGGCGCAGCCATTTTGGCCCAAACCGTTGAAGCCTTGCATCAAGTCTTGCCGGATGCCGGAGTAGAAGTGCTGTCTAGCGACCTAATGGGCAAGCCGGAAAGCATAGCCACATTGGTAGCCTCCAAGCCAGAAATCTTAAGTCACAATCTTGAGACCGTCCGCCGCCTGACGCCATTGGTGAGGTCCCGGTCGGACTACGACCGTTCGCTCGATTTTTTAAAACAATGCAAAGACCTTGACCCTGAGGCTACGGTCAAATCAAGTTTAATGCTCGGACTAGGCGAAACATTTGAGGAAGTTTTGGAAAGCATGGACGATCTGAGAAAGCACGGCGTAGATGTGCTCAACATGGGCCAGTATTTGCAGCCTTCACGAACCCATATTCCGGTTGCTAGATATTGGTCACCAGAAGAATTTGCCCAGCTCAAGGTCCAAGCTTTGTCACGCGGCTTCCGTCACGTTGAAGCTGCGCCTTTGGTTAGGTCGAGTTACCACGCTGGCGGACAATACGAACAATACAGAAAGAGAATCCATCCACTTTATCAAGAATCGTGACAAACAAGATTAGCCAGCTTTAAGCATAGCCACCATCAAGGTTTGGTGCTCTATTTCTCAATTTGATCAAGCAAGGATCGAGACAGTCTTCCCTCGGCCACAAAGTAGCGAATAAGTGCATAAATGGCAATATTCCAACCCATGTTTGCTTTGTGGGGTTCGCCTGTCAGCGTATTGAGGTACTCAAAAGTCGTTCCATACTGGTCAAGCTCTATTTTTATGCGCCAAACTAAAAGCTGGGCCGCGCTTGGAATACCATGCAGGCAAGCGTCCAGCAAAAAAATATTGTCGTAGAGAAACCAGGATCCGCCGCGAACATAAGCACCGTCTTGGTGTTGGCTTCGATTGGCCTGTGCCACATAACCTGGAATATCGTAGTCAGCTGATGTGGCAAAGCTGCCATCAATTCTAGTTACGTTTCGATATCCATAGCTAGTCAAAGCAACTTTGTTGAGCAAGTCAAAGTGCGAGTTTACCTGTTCTTTCTTTAAGAGTGATTTGCCAAAAAGCAACTGCGCCAGTAAGTCTCCAACCAATGGGTCCGGCCCAACGAGATGACTCTTTTTCTTGCTGATTGGGAAATACCCAGCGGCATTGTACAATTCTTGATAACGTTGTCGCGCTAGGGCAGGATCAACCATTAGTCTAAGCCCCATTTCTTTGGCAGTCATAAGAGCAAGGGCCAATAGACCCTGATTGTAAACCACAACATCGTCTGGCTCGAAGGCGATTAAGTCGGCCCAGTACTGAAAATCAAAACGCCCGTCACCGGATGTGTAACTGTGGTATTCACCGTCAATCACATGTTCGGTAACTAGGTCTAAGTAGGCTTGCACCCTGGACGGCTCTTGAGCACAACCCATGCGTTGGTTGCGGAAGGCCCAAATTATCGCCAGAAGAGGATATTCTGCGTAATGATTGAGTACAGCCAGTTCACTGGTTAGTGCTTGTGCATCCATTTTTGGATCAAGCATCATAGAAATCCAAAATGCATCTCGGTTATACTGTGCATTCGCATATTCAACCGCTGGAACTACCCAATAGTCACTCTTGAGTGACTCATTTTTTCTTAAGTTCATCCATGCTGTTGTAAAGGCAAGTGCACCAAATTGCCCAACGTTGGGATTGTGTGAAAAATGCCGAGCCACGTACTGATTGACGCCACGACGCAAGATACTCAGTTTGTTGCCTTCTAAGTTAAAAAGAATGACCTCAAAGTTGTGAGCATTTTGCGAATCACAAGCATGATAGCACTCAATTATCTTACCAGGACTAAAAATTTGGCCCGCATCCTTGTTGTAGTTTTCACCGGCGTTAGTGGTGCCGCTTAACCGTAAGCCCGGACTTTGTCCATTGTCACCAGAACAGATACTAAGCTGCTTGTCCGTCAAATCAAAGGCTTGCGAGCAGGAGTTTTGGTAGAGGGCCGGTGAGCCACTGACTGCCACATGAAAAACGTCATCTTTATACAAGGCCGCCAAAGGCACGCCTTGCATCGCAATTTCAGTAACTATCCAAGCATCGAGATCGTGCGGGCTTTGTCTATAAATCTCATCGTGTTTAACCGGACCGTCAAAGTTATAGGGTTCTTGGTCCTTATAAGAGGTTCTCAAAATAACAAAGCAGTTCTTTGTTTCTAAAGTGCTACTAAAAACCTTGACTGCCAATGATTGGTAGCCTTGTTTGTTTTCAAGTACAATTTGTACGCGGTACTTCTCAATAAGTATTTCGCTTTTCCAGTCATCAGTGCTTGCGAGCGGGACCTTGGCTACCAGCAATTCTTTTGGCTTGCCCTTGCCCGCAGAGTTGGGTTCGCAGATCAAAACTTGCCAAGGGTAGTCGGAAACACGATGCATTTTTTTACCTGCCAATAAAAATGATGACTCTACTATTGCCCATTTTTGGTAAAAAATCCACTACTTTTGGACTAGGTGCTCTCAATCCTTCATCGTCGTAAAGGTGAGAAAGTATTCTACAGCACGTGGCCCTGCATTTTGGCTGGGGTTGTTTTGTCGACGTTGGTTACCCAAGCCGCGAGTTTGCACTTGGGCAATGTTATCAGCGATACTGTTTCCGATCACAAAGTTGCCATCCTCTTCTCGCCATTTGGCCTCTGGGAGTTTGTCTACAAGGTCTTGAGCTGAGGCAATAAATTGCAAACGTTCAATACCAAAAGGAGATTTTACCACAAATTTGCCAATGCTAATCCATTTATTGACATCGTCTGCGTTTACGTAGCCCACAAATCGGCGCTTGTTTATTGCGTCGGGTTCCAGCTCGAGCAAAAGTGAAACTGAATGGCTGGCCATAGAAATATGTTCAACAGCATAAAAGTAACCTGGTCGGTTCATTTTGATGAGTAACTCTATTTCTTGACCGGCTCTAAAAAGCAAATCACGTTTGCCAAGGCTGCTTGTTGCCTCGATACGAAAGTCTCCAGACCGAACAAAACCTTGCTGAATCAGGGTTTCTATATCGCTGGTTTGTGGTTCTATTTGGATACCTCGGTACGCCTGTGGCAAGACGCGGGCGATTGAGGTTTGGACCACCTGCCCGTCTTTTTTACTGAGTGCGTAATTTAGAAATAGCCCATCATCTACAAAGGTGTAATGACCACGATACACGTAGTCGGCTTTTTCTGGGTCGTTTACCACTTTAAGTTTTGATCGTAGTGTGTCGCAGATTAGGGCCGCAAAATTAGTAACCTCAGCAGACCCAGGCGCCGACGGTGGATAGACGTAAATCGACGAAACACTGATATCCTTGCTTAATGCCTCGGCAGCTTTGTCTAAGCTGTCAATCCGCTCACTTATTGCTAAGAGGCGAGCCTGTAGTGCGCCTAGTTGGGCCTGCCAATCGATTTGGACCTCTATGCCAAGCGCTTGGGTGACTTTGCGATATTTTTCAAGTTGTAGTTGGTCGCTTTGAAGCGTCAAGAGAAAAGGCTCTTCGTTGCTGGTTTCATAGACAGATCGCACCTTATCCAGCCCTTGTCTAAGCTTTTTTGAAAGTTCTTCGATTCTGGAAAGGTAGATAGGAAGCGAACTTACTGAATTGAGTGTCGCTTGGGCGCGATACCCGTCTTTGTTGTTGCCGCTCACATTTACACTTACTCCCAATAGAGGAAGATCAATGCTTGTGGCAAGTTCGGCTTGTATCGAGGCAGAGTAAGACTCCCGACCCTGGCCTTCTGAGAAGTTTTGCTTTGCAATAACAGTGCTCTTAACTTCTATTTCTATCTGTGAGGCAAGATCCTGAAAAGCATTCTGTCGAGCCAGAATTTCTGTGCTTCCAGATCCAAATCCCAGCAGGTTCTTTGGCTCAATAGCCTGCGAACTCAGACTCAGAATCAAAATCAAGATGGCACCTAACCTAAACGCGTATCCAGTGAGTAGTTGCATGGACTTTATCCTTTGCTGGAGTTCCTAATTACAAGCGGTAGTCGCTTAAGTCTACGTTATAGCGGGGAGATGCATCAATAGAGCATGGGTGGCAGTCGATCAGTTTTTTGCACCTTGAAAAAGCAACAAAAAAGAGTGATAACCTAACTATGATACTAATACTTGGACCTATGGAATCGGAAATCAAGAGTATTCGACTAGCGATTCTTGAAGAAACAGGCGACGAAGCTCAGGTTCAAGAATGGGCAACAAGGAAAGTCTTGACAGGACGTTTGGCGGGTCAAAAGGTGACCTTGACTACGACTGGAGTAGGCAAGGTAAACGCTGCAATGACTTCCCAACACTTTATCGACTGCATGCAGCCACGAGCAGTTATTCTTGTGGGACTAGCGGGCGCACTCAACGCTTACTTTGAGCGTGGCGACACCATAGTGGCAACTGATCTAGTCCAACATGACGTAGACGCCACTGGTATTGGATTTGCCCGCGGGCAAATACCATTTGAAAATGGCCGATTTTTTGCCTGTGATAGGCAGCTTCTTGCGCTTGCAAAGTCATATTCCCCGCCATCTGGTTCCGTCTTTGCAGGGAGAATCTGCTCAGGGGATATTTTTCTAAGCAGCCATCAAACCGAGACATTTGCCTATCTGCATAGCGAACTTGCTGCGGACGCTGTCGAAATGGAGGGCGCCGCGATTGCGCAGGTTTGTAGCGCCCATCAAGTACCATTTCTTGTAAGTCGCACCATATCCGACAAAGCCAATCAAGAAGCAAAACTCGACTTTGAACAGTTTTTGCCTCAAGCCGACCGCAACAGTCTTGCCTTTCTGCAGTATTTGTTGCCTAAAATGGCTCCGACCTAGCTATATTATGCAGATGACCAGTAAAAATAGCAGAAAATTAGTAGTGGGAATGGTATTGAGTTTTGTTCTTCTGAGTGCCTTATCTTCGTGTGTAGCAGCAGAAAAGAATATAGGTGGTGAAAAAGTGAGAGAGAGTGCAAGTTTTCATGGTTTTCCAATCTTGGCTGCCGGAAGCCACGTTAAGGTGCCTGTTGTCTTTACCGAGAAGGAGTGGAAGTCTCGCTTGAGTGCCGAGCAATACAAAGTTCTGAGACAAGAGGCAACTGAAGCTTCATGCTCGGGTGCTTTTTGGAATGAAAAACGAGAAGGAACCTACTATTCGGCTGCGACCGGGCAAGCATTGTTTTTGTCTTCAACAAAATTTGAATCAGGAACTGGCTGGCCTAGTTTCTTCCAACCAGTGAGCAACGACGCAATAATTCTTAGGGTTGATAATACTTTTGGCATGTATCGCATAGAGGTTATGGATTCCTCTTCGGGAAGTCACTTGGGGCACGTCTTTGACGATGCATACGATACCCCAAGTAAACTGCGCTTTTGTATCAACTCACTTTCATTGCTCTTTGTTCCAAGCGCTGCGCCCGAACCCGATTTGGTCAAAGAGTATCGACTAAACTATATGACCAATACAATTTAAAACTCACATGTGCCCCTTCGTAGATTGGTTTTGGTGTTCAGCTTTTTTTTCTCCTGAGAGTGCCAGAGCACCTACTAAACCTATTACAAAGGCGGCAACTGCTAAAGGAATGTTAAAGTCCACTAGGTTGGCAGTAGAAAGAGCCATGGAATTAGGTGAGATAGCTCGAAGAATAACGTCAAAAACACTGCCGAGCACCAGCCCAAGTATTCCCCAGTAAGTCCAAGAGTGAAATTTGTCTAGAAGCACATTAAGAAGTCGAGAGATCAATAATAGCCCTATGATAGAACCCAATCCAAACACCACAAGCAACGGCAGGTTAAACTCTTTTATGGCAGTGATAAAAGTTGTATAGGCACCTAGGAGCAAAAGTACAAATGAACCCGAAATTCCCGGTACAACCATTGCGCTCATGCCAAGTACGGAGGCACCAAAAAAGGCTAAACCTTGCAGGAAATCAAAAGACCGCATAGGTTCACCTTCTGGAGCGCGATTGAGCAAGGACAAAAGCACAACCAAAGCAGCGCCCAAAATAAAAGGTATTAAGTACAAAGCGTTAAAGCCGTTTCTATTTGCAATTTTGAGCAAGTAGGGCAGGCTGCCTACAATTAGGCCTGCAAAAAGCAACGACAGTTGGACCGGAACTGTGGACCGTCCCCATACTATAACAAACGAAAAGCCGACCAAGCCAATTGCGACACCAAGCAAAATCGGCAAAAGAAAGATAATGTTCTTACGCCAACCGCCTTCGCCACCCTTCACAAAGTGAGAAATGCTTGCTAAGAGCCTGTCGTAAATACCGGTAATAACAGCGATAGTGCCACCGGATACCCCTGGGACGGCGTTTGCTACACCAATAAAGGCTCCGCGAATCAAATTAATCACATGTTTCATGATTCCCCCCGCTTGTTTATACCACTCAAAGCTTGTGTTTGAAACAGAAATGTTTGTAATCTCACTTTTGTGGTCGACGTTAAGGTGGCTTTTCTACTATCTTATGGGCATGAAAAATCTGATAGTGCTTCCAATCATGATATTTTGCCTCTCGACACTGGTCTATGCCCAAGAGACAAATGACTCCGTCCAGAATGACAGTCCGCTTGAAACAGTCGAGCCCGTCGCAAGTCAAGCAAGTGAACCGCCACTAAAGGTTAACAACAGCCTTCAGGTGGACTTTGGCTTTGCATTACCCTATCGGGACGATTTTGGTGACTCAGGTCTTGCCTATGTACCGTCTCTTACTTGGCAGTACCATATCAAAGAAGATTATCTACTGGGTATTGTATTGGCTAGGTTTCAACATCATCCTGCGCGGGAAGCAAACCTGTATTTTTTTAACTACGGTTTTACCTTTACGCACTATATTCCAAAAGAATGGATAGACATGGGTCCTTTTAAGTTCTTTGCTCGCTATGGGATTTTGCTCTCGCAAGTATGGGAAGAAGGAAAGTCCGGACGGGATATAGCGCACCATACACTGATTGGTCTTGGTGGCGAGTTTACCTTAGCAGCGGCGCACCGACTGGGTTTGCAGGCAGTCTGGACCTTATCAGAGTATCCAACACTAGGAATAGCCGAAGGTGTGACCATGGCAACTATCGGTGCAAGTGTGTACTACCGGCTTGTATTCGAATAAGCAAACGGCTTGACCACAGCGACTCAGGACCCCATAATCAGCTGTGCCTAGTACTTTGCAAATATCGGTTTCTGCAAATAAGCTACTTGGCTACAATATTTTGCGTTGGAGATTAAATTATGAAATTGACTAGAATGCTTATTATCACGCTGATTCTCATGCTGGTGCTGTCTTCCTGTATAAGTTCTACCTTTTTTGGTCCTGCTTATGTCGAAGGAAAATCAGGTACAAACGTCAAAAAAGTGCGTTCGTCGTCGGTAGTTTCGGCCACCTGGGACAAGCTTTTTGAGTCTTTTGAGACCGAATGGCTACGAGACGCAAATGGTAATCCAGTCAAAAAGATAGTCACCGAGTATGCCGATCCAGCTGGTAGAGCTGTAGGAACCCTAGTTTGGGAGACTGAATACCAACAAGTTTCGGGAAAAGTTTTGCCCTATCGCATGGCGGTTAATGGTCAGACTTTCATCAAGATTGACTATGAAGTCTTACCGGTAAAAGCAGTCGGTCCAGTGCAGCAGGACATAGGCAAAAGATATTTTTCGCGCTTGGCACGTTCCACGCTCACTAAGGGCCTAAGAGAAGATATTTTACTTGGTTTGGACAGTTTTCCAGTTCCTCTTGATCCACTAGCAAACTTCGTTGTGGAACTAAGCAAGGTTGTGCAAGTTAAGCTTGATACCAGCAAAGATCCAGTTCCTGAGCTACGCACCTTGCGTTACCTAAGCTTGGGATTTGACAATATTGTCCTGCGCCGCTTTTCGTTTTCCAACACGGATTTGACCACCGGTATTCTCAACACAGTTAAATCCTACACTTTTGAAAACGGTCCATATCCTGACTTGCACAACCAAGTCGACTACGTTTTTGAGTATCAGTGGAAGGTAATTAACGATAAAATTTGCCAGATCGAACAAAGCTGGCGTTCAATTGTAAGTAACGATGATATTACGTTCCTTGCAAAGACCGAGTTCAACCAACTGGGCGACCGATCTAGAGAAACTTGGAGTATCGAGAACGCAACAGAACGCCGTCGCGTAAATATATTTGATCAATCAATTGCTTACTAAATAGACAATAGTGTTTGAATGCTGTTCCGGACTAGATCCGGAACAGCTGGTTAGACGCCTACGGGAGTCTATGGCTAAATCTTATATTTTTCGCAGCACGATCGTAGAATTGTGACCACCAAAACCAAAACTGTTTGACAGAGCGATCTTGATATCTTTGCTTATGGGCTTGGTGTTGATAACTGTTGGTGAGAGTGCAACCTTTGGATCAAAATTGTCAATGTTGATATTAGGCGGAACCAAGTTATGGTGCATAGCACTGACACACAGTATAGCTTCCAAGCCTGCCGTTGCTCCGAGCAAGTGTCCATGCATACTTTTGGTGCTACCTACATTTATCTTGTCTTGCTTGCCTTCAATTAGTTCAAATATTGCTTTGGATTCAGCAACGTCGCCCAATGCAGTTGACGTGCCATGAGCGTTAATGTAGTCAATTTCTGATGGAGAAATGCCCGCATCCTTACACGCCATGCGCATGGAATACAGAGCGCCTCTTCCCTCTGGGTCAGGTTGTACCAAATCATAGGCATCGCCTGACATACCAAAACCTGCAACTTCGGCCAAGATAGTCGCGCCACGTTTTTCTGCCGATTCTAAGCTTTCTATAACAAAGACTCCGGCACCTTCAGCGATAACAAAACCGTCACGCCCGATATCATAGGGACGGCTGGCTCGACTCGGTTCGCTATTGTAGGCTGTTGAAAGAGCTCTCATATTTGAAAAGCCGGCCACACTTATTTCTACCACTGAATCTTCGGTGCCCCCTACCACGCAGCTGTCAATCATGCCACGCTCAATCATCATTGCACCAACGGCAATTGCGTGATTTGCGGTAGCACAGGCTGTCTGAGTAGCTAAATTGGGTCCCTTGATGCCATGTACCATAGAGACAAAACCGGCGCAGATGTTTCCCAACATAGCGGGGATATACATCGGACTTACGCCGCGTGGCCCGCGTGCGTTAAGGTTGCCACCGTTCTTTTGTTGAGTCGGCAATCCGCCAATTCCAGAACCAATACAAACACCGACTCGATAGGGGTCTTGCGAGACCAACTGAGCAAGCTTGGCCTGTAGTGCCGCCTCATTGACCGAGGCCATCGCAAAGTGGACAAAAGGGTCCATCTTTTTGGCGTCCTTTAGATAGTGCGCAGGGTAGTGAGGACTAAAGTCCCAATTGCGAACTTCGCCTGCGACCTGACTCTGATACTGCTCAGGATTAAAATGACTAATGCGTTCAATGCCGCTTATACCTTGGCTTACTTTTTGCCAACTCTCGGCTACGTTGTGCCCTAGACAATTCACCGTGCCCATGCCGGTAATAACAATGCGCGTCTTGTTCATATGCTTCTATTATGCAGTTATCCTGAGAAAAATCAAACGGATTTTTCCAAGTTTAGAATGGCATTCTATGATATTCTGAGCGGCAATAGACCGGCAATTAGAGTTGGTTTGCTCACCTATTGTTGACTTGAGTGGTAAAAATCCTGATCGAGGCCTTTTCTTTTCTCAATTAGGATCTCTAGTATGGTTGGGTCGGCCAAGGTGCTGGTATCGCCGAGATCTTTAAACTCCAAGGAGGCAATTTTGCGAAGTATTCTGCGCATTATTTTGCCGGAGCGTGTCTTTGGCAGGCCGGGAACTACTACGATCTGGTCAGGCGTGGCAATAGGCCCAATATGATGGCGCACCTCATTGCGCAGCTCGCCAATTAAGTCGGCCGACTCATGCCAACCTTCGTTGAGAATAACATAGGCAAAAATACCCTGACCCTTAATATCGTGAGGAAAGCCAACTACAGCTGCTTCTGCACAACCTGGGTGGGTGACCAAGGCGCTTTCTACTTCGGCTGTCCCCATGCGGTGGCCGGAGACGTTGATAACGTCATCTACTCTGCCAGTGATCCAATAGTAGCCGTCTTCGTCACGCCGACAGCCGTCTCCAGTAAAGTAGTAGCCTGGATATGGTTTAAAGTAAGTTTGTGAAAAGCGCTGGTGATCGGCATGTATACTGCGTGCTATGGATGGCCAAGGAGACCTGATGGCGAGCAGACCACTGACATTGTTGCCGACAAGCTCATTGCCTTGCTCGTCCAAAATAAGCGGATCCACTCCAAAACAGGGCAAAGTGGCCGAGCCAGGTTTGAGATCAGTCACGCCAGGAAGTGGAGAAATAAGTATTGACCCCGTCTCGGTTTGCCACCATGTGTCAACGATGTCACAACGCTTTTGGCCGACTACCTCGTAGTACCAGCGCCACGCTTCTGGGTTGATTGGTTCGCCTACGCTACCAAGCACCTTGAGACTCGATCTATCGTAGCGATTGACTGGGCCGTCGCCTTCTCTTGCTATAGCGCGGATTGCAGTCGGAGCGGTGTAAAATTGATTAATCTTGAGGCGCTCAACCGTCTCCCAGTAACGTCCAGCATCGGGGTACGTTGGAATGCTTTCAAAGAGCACGGTGGTGGCGCCATTTGCAAGCGGACCATAAACAACGTAACTGTGGCCGGTTATCCAGCCTATGTCGGCCATACAGGCATAGACGTCGCCTTCTTGATAGGCAAAAACCCAGCGGTGGGTCAACATAGTTTGTAGCAGATAGCCGGCGGTGCTGTGGGCAATCCCCTTGGGTTTTCCTGTACTTCCAGAGGTATAGAGAAAAAAAAGTGCATCTTCTGCATCAGTGTGCTCAACGGGGCAATAGGGTCTTTCGGCTTGCATTGCCTCATCCAACCAAATATCTCGTTGATCATAAAAAGGTACTTTGTTGCCAGTTCTTTTGGCAACAAACACGTTTTTTACGCCTGGGCAGGCCATAACCGCCTCGTCGACGGTACGTTTGAGAGGTATAGTTTTTTTCCCGCGCAAACCTTCGTCGCAGGTAATTACGGCGCAACAGTTGGCATCCAAAATGCGATCTCTTAGAGATTCGGCGGAAAACCCAGCAAACACCACCGAATGAATTGCGCCAATGCGGGCACAGGCCAACATGGCATAGACGGCCTGTGGAATCATTGGCATGTAAATGGCTATCCGATCTCCGCGTTTAATACCATGATTACGTAGCACGTTGGCCAGCCGACACGTTTGTTGATAGAGCTCATAGTAGCTTATGTATTCTTGTTGTCCAGGCTCGTCTTTTTCCCAGATCAACGCGGTTTGAGTTGCTCGTTTGGGCAAATGCCTATCGACACAGTTGTAACATGCATTTATTTTGCCACCCAGAAACCAAGAGCTATGGCCACTTTGCCAGTCCCAATCGAGCACGCGTGAAAAAGGATGAAACCAAGTGAGTTGACTGTTTGCAAGGTCTCCCCAAAAAGCTTGCGGGTCAGCCAAACTATGTTTGTACATTTCTTGGTAGCTAGCATTATCTTTGATAGCCGTTGGCGATTGTGATTGTGCTTTAATTGTTTCGCTCATAACATTCAGTATAGGCCTGCAATTATGACTATGCAAATCATAATTAGAACCTGTTTTTAACAGAGAACACACGCTTTGCAAAAAAGACTCATGATTGAGACTTCCTTAGGCTATCAAACGCTCAAGCGTCAAGGCTATACTGCTTTGGAGGCATACGACTGCAATGTTTGCCAAAAAAAGAGGAAATCATGATCCACGATTTACAACTGTGCGTCAGCCCAGAAAAAGCTACTAATCAGGAAGCAGTCAAAAAAGAAGTGGCAAAACAGTTGGGTGTTTCTGTCAAAAGCATCGCAGGCATACATGTCAAAAAGAAATCAATCGATGCTCGTCGACAAGAAATAAAAGTCAATTTAGCTCTCAAGGTTTATGTGGGAGAACTCGTGCCTTCAGATAAACCGCAAGCCCCAGATTGGAAGAATGTTGCGTCTGCCAAACCAGTATTGATTGTAGGCTGCGGACCAGCTGGGCTCTTTGCTGCGCTGAGGCTGCTTGAGCGTGGCTTAAAGCCCATAATTATTGAGCGTGGTAAAGATGTCAGCAATCGGAAGGTTGATATTGCTCGTTTGTGCACGCAACACTTGCTTGACCCCGAGTCCAATTTCTGCTTTGGCGCCGGAGGTGCAGGCACATTTTCCGATGGAAAACTCTATACACGCTCCAACAAACGCGGCGATAACGATAGCATTTTGGACATTTTTCGACTGCATGGCGCAGACGACGCCATCGCTTATGAGGCCCATCCTCATCTTGGAAGCGACAATTTGTCCGAAATTGTCAAGCGTATAGCCAACACCATTATTGAGCACGGTGGAGAAATCCACTACCAAACCCGCATGGATGACTTGATAATTCAAGACCAATGCATAAAAGGAATAATTGACGACAAGGGCAACAAAATCTTGGCAGATTCCTTGATCTTGGCTAGCGGGCATTCAGCGCGCGATGTCTATCACATTTTAAATAGGCACGGTTTGGCACTGGAAGCCAAGGATTTTGCGCTCGGCGTGCGTGTTGAACATCCGCAGGCTTTGATTGACAGCATTCAATACCATAGACCACAGCGAGGACCACATTTACCGGCTGCGAGCTACAGTCTAGTTAGTCAAATCGAAGGTCGTGGCGTGTATTCGTTTTGTATGTGTCCTGGCGGGACCATAGTGCCATCGGCTACAGCCGCCGACCAGATAGTGGTCAACGGTATGTCCAATGCCACTCGAAGCTCGGCGTTTGCCAATTCTGGCATTGTGGTAGAGGTAAAGCCAGAGGACTACCACCAGTTTTCTGAGCAAGGAGTAATGGCAGCATTGACCTACCAAATCTGGCTTGAGCAACGAGCCAAGGAGTACGGAGGCCCAGGACAGGAGGCACCAGCCCAGGCATTGGCTGACTTTGTAAGGTCGACCGTTTCGTCAACGACTCCTCGCTGTTCTTACTTACCGGGGACTGTGGTCAGCGACCTGCATCGATGGCTACCTGCCAGCATCGCTAGACGGCTTCAGTTGGCGCTGCGCAGTTTTGACCAAAAGATGCACGGCTTTCTGACCAACGAAGCGCTTGTCGTCGGTGTTGAATCGCGAACTTCTTCTCCGCTTCGTATTCCCCGTGATGCTCAAACTCTGCAACATCCTCAAGTAAAAGGTCTGTATCCTTGTGGTGAGGGGGCTGGTTATTCGGGTGGAATTATTTCGTCGGCTATAGACGGACAAGAACTTGCCAATAGAGTTTTATAGCGGTCACCGGCAGCGCAGCAACTATTCTGTTTGCGTATTTTTCTGTTAGGATATTTTTAGGAGTGTGGCTCAATGTTTAGAAATGCATCGATTCTGTTTGCCTCTTTTCTTATTGTTTCTTTAAATCTTTTTCTTACTGCATCATTGGGTGCTCAACAAAGTGGCAAATATGTTTGGACAACCGTTACGTCTTCTAGTACGTCTACGAGTATAGCTGTGCAAAACAGCACTAGCAGTTCCAGCACAAGCACCACAAGCAGCACGTTGTCACCCGGTTCACTTGCAAAAACCATCTCGACTGCATTAATGATTATTGATTTGGACAATAAAAATGGCATGATTTCCGGTCATCATGGTAATGCGTTTACACTAACGCAATTGCAGGAGAACGGTTTTTCTGTACCACGCCTCTTGGTTGGCCCCGGGTTTTTGTTGGGAAAGTCAGAACAAGAAATTGAACGCATGGTTCCAATGGTGGTTTCGGGTCGTGCTGATCGTATACTGATTGGTCAGTATAAGCTGATAGAATCCGAAGATCGTGCTGGCATCGGTCACTTTGTCCAAATTGAAACCAAGGTTACGCTTTTTGAAGTGGAAGGTATTAAAAAACTTGCCACGGTTTCACAAACCGTGCAAGCGACGGCACCCACTTTTAAAGCTGCCCAAACTTTGGCCCTAAAAGAAGCTGCCAATCAGACAGTCCAGCAACTTCTTGCTCAGTTGCCATAAACGAGGTTGCTTGTGATCAATTCTTCTAAAATTCAAGACGGTTTGATAATGTCATTGGCTAGCCCTGTTGGGGTCTCAGCTTTGGCTATAATTCGTTGTAGTGGCGCGGCGTGCGTTGAGACTCTTGCGGCAAGCTTTTCACGACCCAAGGCACTCAACGCGGCACAAGGTAAGCAGATGGTCTACGGAATGCTCTTAGACCAGACCGGTCTGGTACTTGATGAAGTACTATGCGCGGTTTTTAGACAGCCTGCTTCTTACACCGGCGAAGAAATGGTAGAAATTTCTGCTCACGGCTCGCCTGCCGGAGTGGAGGCAATCTGCCAACACTTACTGAGAATTGGCTTTAGACAAGCACAAGGCGGCGAGTTTACGCTACGGGCCTTTATCAACGGAAAACTTGACCTAAGCAGGGCCGAAGCTGTCAACGAAGTCATAGCTGCTCAAACTCGCAAGGCACATGCCCTTGCCATGCATCGCCTCGGTGGAGCGGTTGAACGTACTATAAATTTGCACAAAAAAGCGCTTACGCAATTGATGGCCATGGTCAGTATTCAACTTGACTACCCCGAAGAAGAAATTGAAGAGATTCACTTGCCTCTCAATATCATCCAAGGTGAGAGAGATGCCCTCGATGCTTTGGCCCAGACCTATAAAAGTGGCAAGATATATCAACAAGGCGTACGTATAGCCTTGGCAGGACGAACCAATGCCGGCAAGTCAAGTTTGTTTAACGTCTTGGTACGCGAAGAACGGGCCATAGTTTCAGATATTCATGGGACTACTCGCGACTGGATTGAAGCTCCTTATTCTTTGGATGGTATTCCAATTAGACTTTTTGATACGGCGGGACTGCGACAAGCACGAGAATGGGTGGAACAAGAAGGTATTAGACGTAGCGGTATGGTTATAGAGAATGCTGGTCTAATTATTTACGTGGTAGATGGTTGCGTCGGTCTCGATGCCGAAGAGCTTGACTTTCTTGAACAGCTGAAGCAAAAAAAGCAGACGGCCATTGTCGTTTGGAGTAAGTCTGACGCTGCTGGCTGGAAGGCGCCTGAACCTGCGCGTCTCTTTGGCCACGAGCTCGTAGCTTTGTCAACGCAAACCTTAGCTGGCCTAAATGAACTCTTAAAGAGTCTCACTTTAAATATTGGTGCCGAGTTAAGTTCAGAAGACAATGAAGTATTGATCGACAGCCAACGACAGCATTTGCTCTTGCAGCAGGCCGTTGCCAGCTTGGATCAAGTTATGGAAGCAGTTGAAGCCAATTTGAGTATGGATTTGATCGCTTTGGACCTACAAAACGCCCTGCAAGCTTTGGGTGAAATTACCGGCGAAGTAAGTAATGAAGACGTTTTGGATGTGGTGTTTGGGAATTTTTGCGTCGGAAAATAAAGCCGTTGACTAGCGCCCGTAGAGCACGATGACCGACGCATTGAAATTCTTTCTAATAAAGGTATATGTTTATCACTATGGACTTTGACGCAATTGTAGTGGGGGGCGGGCACGCAGGCATTGAAGCTGCGATGGCACTTTGCAAACTCGGTTACTCCACGATGATGATAACACAGAATCTCGACACCATTGGCAAGATGAGCTGTAATCCAGCTATTGGCGGTATGGCCAAAGGCAACATGGTGAGAGAGATTGACGCTTTGGGTGGCTGGATGGGCAAGTTGATCGACGCAACTATGATCCAGTTTCGCATTCTTAACAGGCGCAAGGGGCCGGCGGTTCAAAGCCCGCGAGCTCAGGCCGACAAAATAAAGTATCAACTCTATGCCAAGCAAGTATTGGAAAAAGAACCGCGCCTAAGGCTTTTTATGGACACCGTGGTTGATTTTATCCATGAAGAAGTGGCACCCAAAGACGGCATTCGCAGCTCAAAGCGCATCACTGGTGTAATCACCGAACGCGGTCACCAAATTTGTGCCAAAGCCGTAGTCTTGACTACCGGAACTTTTCTCAACGGGCGCATATTCGTAGGCGAACACAGTGCAAGTTCTGGACGTTTGGGGGAGCCGGCCGCACTCGGTCTGGACCAAGGACTGCGTAAACTTGGCTTTAGTCTTGGGCGCATGAAAACAGGCACGCCAGCGCGTATTCATCGCGATAGCATCGACTTCTCGCGTGTTGAAGAGCAGTGGGGTGACAGCGAAGTCGTGCCGTTTAGTTTTGATGCTTCGCCCTTGCGACAAGAGCAAGTTGCTTGTTACATAACCTATACCAATCCAAGTACCCACCAAATTATTAAAAACAACATGCACCGCTCGCCTTTGTATTCTGGCAAAATTGAAGGAATTGGACCACGTTACTGTCCGAGTATCGAGGACAAAGTGGTTAAGTTCCCCACACGCGATCGCCACCAAATATTTATAGAACCTGAAGGTGCAGATACCAAAGAGATGTACCTCAACGGCGTCAGTTCTAGCTTGCCTGAGGACGTCCAAACTTCGTTTATTCATACTCTGGCAGGTTTGGAAGAAGCCGTTATTATGCGTCCCGGTTATGCGGTCGAATATGACTTTATGGACCCCAGTCAACTGTACCCAAACCTTGAGACTAAGTTGCTGAGTGGACTTTTTGTGGCAGGCCAAACTAACGGAACTTCGGGCTACGAGGAAGCCGCTGCTCAAGGCTTAGTCGCCGGTCTCAATGCCGGCCGCTATTTGGCCGGTGAGCCAGCCTTTTTGCTGACTCGAGCCGAAGCCTATATTGGCGTCATGATTGACGACTTAGTGACACTGGGCACCAAAGAACCCTACCGTATGTTTACAAGTCGAGCAGAACATCGCATAAGTCTACGCCACGACAGTGCTGACCTGCGCTTGTTTGAACGGGCGCGTGAAATCGGCATGCACGATGATGCTGCTTGGAAGAACTTCTTGCAAAAAAAAGAAGGCATGCTGTCTATCAAGGACTCTCTCGCTCAGCGAAGATTAAGCGAAGCAGATGTGGCAGGCAAAGAACTTAAGATCAATGTTGATGAAATTTTTCCTAAAGACAAGGCCTACGGTAAGACTTTTTGGCAGTTGTTAAAGAGTCCTTTGGTTGATCTTGAGACCTTGCGCTCGCTTGATCCGCAATGCTTTGGCGACTTTCCGCTTGATTGGTATCGCCAGGTTGAACTCGACGTCAAGTACGAAGGTTATGTTGTGCGCCAAGAGCAACAGATAGTGCGTTTTAATAGAATGGAACACATGCGTGTGCCTGCAGACTTTGACTATCAAGGTATAACTGGACTATCCAACGAAGCGCGTGAGAAATTTCTTAAAATCACACCGCTTTCTATCGGCCAAGCTGGAAGAATTCCCGGCGTTCGCAACGCTGATTTGGCATTGCTAATGGTGGCCGTGGCACGCCGACCCGGGCAGGAAGCACTTGATCGAAGTCTTTCTGAAGACTTTCTGCAAGCAAGTAAGACTTTTGAAGAAGTGACTATTGGCTCCGATGATGGTGACCTTTGAATAGATCCAAAACAGCCAGGCCAAGTCTTGCTATGGCAAGGCCGGCGGCAAAGCCAAGGCCGGCGCCTAAGCCACAAAAAAAGTACCCCAGCGCGCTAACCATTCCATGTCAACAGCTTCTGAGCAAGGGGCTAAAGCAGCTTGGTTTTGAGACTAGTGGTAAACTTTTTGATGATATACAAGCATTTTTAGCAGAACTTGAACTTTGGAACCCCAATTTGGGACTTGTTGAAGCCGGCAGTGAGGATTTAATTGTCAAACACGTTCTTGATAGTCTCGCGGCCTACCCAGTTTTTGCACACTATGCTCAAGACCTGTCGGATGACCAACCCTACCTGGATGTGGGATCCGGCGCCGGTTTTCCCGCACTGCTGCTCTTGCTTGCACAACGAGCTTTGACAGGCAGCTGCGTTGCGGCCGTACTTGTTGATAAGCAACAACGACGTTGCCAGTTTTTGTCCAATGCTATAGCGCGCCTTGGTTTGAGCTCACGCGTCAAAGTAAGTCAAGAACTTGTAGAAAAGCTCGACCGTCATCACTTTGGCTTACTCACGGCGCGGGCGTTTAAACCTTTGGACCAAGAATGCTTGGCTGTGCTTAACGACAGTTTGCATCCGAGCGGGACGATGATACTGTTCAAAGGACGCCGAGAAAAGGTGCGGCAAGAATGTCTTGACGCCAAGCTGGGCGTGCCTAACAACCTTGATGATCTACAAAAATACCCAGCAGTCGGATGTGCTATCATGCCACTCAAGGTACCATTTCTTAATGAAGAAAGGCACTTGCTCATTATTAGCCACCCTGGGACTGCAACTTATTGATATGCTTCATCAGGCCATCTTTGTCGACAAGGTCAATCGAGCGAGCTTCCACAAACTTAAAGGCAGTTTCAGAAAAGCTACCGGCACTTACACAAAAAGCCCTGCCAGCTTTAAGATCCTTAGACTTGGTGTAAAGATCTCTCAGTACAAATTCACCCACTACGCCGGTCGACCGCATGTAGCGAAATAATATCAGGTCTTCCCAACTGGGGGTTTCCACCTCTGCCAAAATATCAGCAAAATCACCCTTGTCAATAAAAATATCTACAATCTTGGTTCGAGCCTTAGAAAAGAAGCCGGCTGACAAGCGTCTACAAAGGCTTACAAAATCACTTGGGCCGCCAATCAAATACGCTTTGAGTAGATCGTTTCGAGAAAGTTCCACACTGCTTTTGATCTGGGTGGCGACATCTTTGTAGTCGGGAGCTATGTCGTAGATTACGTGCAAATATTTGAGAGCTTCGGCGATATCTTGTTTTTTCATCAAGGCACTTGCAAGACGATAGTTGAGTTCCAGAAACACTTCTGGACGAATGGTGGCATGCTTGAGGCCAATCTCAAAGTCGAGCTGAGCTTCGTCATAGGATTTTGCTTTTAAGTGAATGCTGCCAGCCATGAGTGAGGCTTGTGGTCCAAAACTAGGATCAGGACGAAGGTGACTAAAGAGCTGCACAGCCATTTCAAGTTGGCCATTCTCAAAATATGAAGAGGCAAGATAATATATCGTTTCCTTGTCGTCCATACGTTGATCAATAACGGCTTTGAGCCGTTCTATGGCTTCTTTGTAACGTTTAAGTCTAAAGAGAGCCATGCCTAACATTTTTTTGGCGTCAAGATTGTCATGGTTGCCGCTGATGGCACCAGAGAGAATCATAGTGGCTCGCTCGTAGTTCTTACGGTGATATTCTAAACTACCGAGATGAAAATTAACTTCGTAGACTTCGGGCTTGATGGCGTGGGCAACCGAGAGGGACTGGTAAGCATCATCATATTTTTTGAGATTCATGGAGCTAATACCGAGTCGCATGTTTATCTCAAATTCTTCTTCTTCATTGTTTCCGGAAAGCCCCTCTAGTATTGAGGAATAAGCAATATGGGCTTTCTCCCATTCGGCATCGTTAAAGTAGATGTCGGCCAAAATCATCAAAGCGCCAGCATCCTTTGGGTTTTGAGCAAGACGTTTGCTGGCGTCCTTTAGAAGCTGTTCTTTGCTTTTGTTGTTTCGCTTCTTTTTCTTCTGCGACCCTGAGCCTTTTCCACGCAAAAAGCTAACAAGTACAATTACCAAGAGCGCTGTTACAAATAGACCGAGAACTACAAAAACTATGGGTGATACTGGCAGCATGCTATCATTATTTTATCCAGCCAGCTCGCTTGTCAAGCGATGCATGCTTTTACTACAATGAATCCGATTTTATAGACCTAGAACCTGCAAAGAGGCACAAAAATGATCGCAGTCAAAAACGCCGATGGTAGCTTTGCACCAGTAATTGACGAGACTCCGCATAGCACTGTCGAACTTGACCTCAATTGGGTTCGATCAGACCAAGCCAAAGCGGAAATCCGCCTCTACAAACTCAAGGCAAGTGGCCAGGCCGCAGATGAGCTGGGTATGCTTGTTGTTAAAGACCTGCCCGAAAATTCCTTTGGCGCCGGTGTGATAAAGCTCAACTTGTCGATCGACACTAATGGTGACCTATGTGCTCAGGCCGGTTTGCTTGGTGAACCTGCTGTTAGTGCTCGATTTCCCTTAGCCATCCCAAAAAAAATTGAAAAAACTGAAAAAGTTGAAAAAAAAATCGAGAAAATTGTCAAAAGTAAAGCCAAAGGCCGCTCATTTCCCTATAGAATTTTGGCAATTGCCATGTTGGTATTGAGCGCCCTGCAGGTTATTGCGATAACTTTGCGTATTAGCAACTTTTGGTAAAGGAACGTTAATGACTAGGGTTGGCGCACTATTTTTTTATAAGCCGCTTGGACTGCTTATTGTTTTTGGATCAATCTTATCCTTGGCTAGTTGCCTTGGCTTTGATCAGGCTTATGTGACCGCTCGGCAAAATGAGTTACGACAATTACTACAAGACAACAATTCCAAAAATTTGTTGGACAAGGTATCTGACCGGTCTTGGGCAAACGGCCTGAGGGAGATTGCTCCAGGCGCAGCTTATAGCATTGGGCTCAAACTACAAGAGATGCAAGCCTTGGATCAAGCGCACATGATGTTTGAACAGCAGCTGCAAAACAATGAACCTGATTGGCAGGCCCTTGCGTTTTTGAGCTGGCTTAGACTAAGTGCTCAAGCTCAGCCTGCTCAAATAGTAGCCAGCTCAAAAGAATTCTTTTTGACACTCGACACAGAAAGTCGCTATTTTGCGGAAGCGCGGCTCTTGTTTTTTCGTACGGTGATTGCGGCACAAATTTCCTTGGAAGATTGGCTTGGACTTGAGTCCACCGTTGACCAAGCAATCAATAGTATCCAAGTCCAAGTTGCAAGTGGCTCGCAAGCCAACGCCTTACTATCACTCGCGTCAGATACCATCCCAGACTGGCTAATCTATGCCAAAATCCGCTTGCTACTTAAAGGCAATCATCCTGAGCAAGCGCAGTACGCAGCGCACTATGTGCTTTTTTTTGACCCGCAGAAGGATCAACTAAATCTTCAGAACCAATTGCTCGCCCAAGGTCTGATTGCACAGGAAGGCGGTCAGTGGCCACATGCTCAAATACTGGCCAATCTTTTTCAGATAAAAAGACTTGTTTTGGAGCAGAAACCTTTGCAAGCATGGGAACTTGCAAAGCTTGTTTTGAGCCAAAAGTCACAACTAATTGGCCTACTTAAGTGGTTTGCGGGAGACCGCCAAGGCTTGGACAGCGTGTTTGGCAAGAGCTTCTCTAGACCAGAAGCATTGTTTAGAGACTTCTACCAAGCTGCTCGCTTAGCCGGTCGTTTTAGCGAAGGTATAGATCTGTTTGAGGACTTGGCATCGTCAGTCTGGCAAGCAAGTCTACTCGGCACTGCCAATTTCCAAAAGCTTGGCGGCGATCTGATGCGCTCATATCTTTATGAGATACAAGGACGATTGCATCGATTTAAAAACGATCACCGCGCAGCAGCTCTGTCGTTTGGAGTCGCGTTAGAACTTTCTTATCAACTTGAAAAGGATCAGCACATCAGTCCAAGTGACCGACGTCGTCAACAATGGTATCAACTGCGTTCTTTGACGGACCTTAGTCAAGAACCTGGCACAGTACTGTTTGATTCACAAGAAATTATCAAAATAGTAAGGCAGACCGATGACTTCGAATACTTTGCCGATGTTTTTGAACGCATACTCTTGATTTTGGGGCAACGCCGAGAGTGGGCCGACTTGTTAACCATCTATCAAGCATGCTCTGACTATATGGATGAAACTACTCGCTTTCGTTATCAAATAGTTTTGATTAGAGCACAGAATCTATCCCAAGCTGCAGCTCCAAAAAATGAGATTCTAAAAACCAAGTGGCTGAAAGAATTACACCGCCAGCGCAGATCACTGTACTATTATGCCCTAGCGGCTCACGAACTTGAAGAGCCAATTGACTTGGCACAATTCATTGATGAGAACCCAGGTAAGATTATAGATCAAGCAGATTCGCTAGAGACATCAGCGCTTGGTTTGGAACCAGTTGCAAAAACTTTGCTAGTGCTCGGCCTTTATAAGCAGGCAAGTACCTTTGTGTGGGACAATAGACGTCAGCTGTCCTCGCAGTTTCAGTTGGGTATAAGTCGTGAGCTCGCTGCAACCGGCCTATATCGGGATGCAATTAGGTTGGCTGATAGTCTACGACTGCGCTTTGGACTTCCGCAACGGCAAGAGAGTCTAATGATTTTTTATCCACGCCCGCACAGACGAGAGTTTGATCTTGCTTTGATAGAAAGCCCGCAACCCTGGTGGTTGTTTACTTCTCTGGTACGCACAGAGTCGGCCTTTGATTCTATTGCCAAATCGGGGCCTGGCGCCGAGGGACTCGCTCAGCTTATGCCAGCTACTGCTACCGAGCTCGCGCAAAGACTCAAGATTGATCAATCTGAAATTGGTTTACCAAGCAACAATTTACGTATGGGCGCTCGTTACCTAAGTGAACAGTGGCAGCGTTTTTCCAACTGGGCCATGGCCTTGGCGGCCTATAATGCAGGTCGCGGCCGTGTAAGTTCTTGGAGAACAAGTGGCTTCACCGATGATTCAGCTGTTTTTGTAGAAATCATGCCTTTTGCAGAAACTCGCAACTACGTGCGCAGAGTCTTTGAAAACTCGCTGATTTACGCTTGGCTTTATGATGGCCAATCTGGCGATGTCACCCTTAAGCAACTTTTGTTTAATAGTAAACTTTGAACTGACTCAAAAAGCCGTTTTAGCCTTTGGCCAATCTACCGACAATAGGTGTTGAGGGGAAAACTGAATGACTCGAAGCATAAAAAAGGCTGCCGGTGGGATTTTTACTGGCTTGGGAATGGTTAGTCTGCTACTATTTTTTGTTGCAGCGCTCAGGATAGAGATGACCTTGGTTCCACTCTTTGCCTGGGGAGAACTTCTTTTTGCCGGACTGGGCTGGCTTGGGCTGTACTTTCCGATCTATTTGATTGTTAGTGGATTGCTCTTATCAATTGACAAACTTAAAATGCATCTCTTGTTTAGACTGTCTGTGGGTTTTGTGCCCGTAATGTTCCTTGGAACCTCGCTCAGGTTGATGTTTGATCCGAGCTGGCAAATTTCACCGTTTCCAGTCGCTTTGGCCAAAGCACTAACCTTGGAAGGTGCTGTTGTCGTGTGTGCGGCTTTGGCCTTGCTTGCCTTTATTGCTATTGTTCAAATGCCTGATTTCTTTTTAAAAAAACCAAGTAAGAGGCTCAGAAAAGAAACACTTAAAAAAGAAACACTTAAAAAAGATGCAAGCGAGACGTTTGCCTTGTTACAAAAGCTAAGTTCCGAAAAAAGCGTGGGGCCAGAAGCCTCAGATGTCATTAGCAATGACGAGGTTTTGGGCGAGTCTATCAATGCCGGAGTCAGCGAACGAGTAGCAGATTTGGATGAGCTTGACGACGACCAAGACCTTGCTGAGCAAGGATTGTCAATTGGGCCTTCTGCCGTTGCTGAGTTTAGCCAAGGAGTTAAAGGTCGTCTGGAAAATGTGCTTCCAAGGAAAAACGATCTACCTGATATTGATGCGCCTTTGCACAAAACTGAGAAGAGACGTCTCTGGGAAGAAGGCGAAGATCTGCAGTTTCCACAAGATGAGTATGATGAAATTTTGCACAAGCCAAGTAATGGTGGTCAGACGATTGCCACGCAAAGTTCGGCCTCCCGCATCGCAAACCAAGCTTTGGGCATCTTAAAGAGCATTACTGCATCACAAACTGGCTACGCGGTGAGTCCTCATGCGCAGGCAGCTACAGCGCTACTCGAACGCGAATTAGACGAGACTCAAGCAGACTCAGCAGCAGATGCGGATTTCGGATCCAATCTAAGCAGTGACTATGTGCCGCATAGACAAATGTTTTTTAGCCCCGAGCTGGACTTGGAAGAAGAAGATACCGCACTTGAGGTTTATTTTAGCAAAGACGGAAGTATTAGTGACTACCCACCTCAAGGCCGGGCTCAATGGACAACAAGCGTGGATGACCAAGACTTTGATGTGGAACTTGCACAATCGTCACAGCTCGAGGCAGAACTATCGATTGCTCCAGAGACATCTAACGAGCCATCTGCACAGACAACTGCACAAATACCAATTGTAGGACTAGCAATTGTAGAAGTTCCGATGTTTGAAGAAGATGAGCTTTTGCATATCGAGTCCGCAAATTTAGAAGATAATCATGTTGCAGCTCAGGACTACCAACAACTTGATATTCCTGACTCAACGCTTGCAATGGAACTTAAACCAGCAGAACAGTCAGCAGTCAACACTGACCTCCTGCCACCTCTAAGTGTTAGTCCTCGCGAAAAAGAAATTCGTGGAGCCTACTATGTTCCTATTGAAGGCATCCTTGAGCCAGCAAAGAACCAAGAATACTGGCGCATCGACGAGCGAACTACCGCCGCTGCCGTGACCCTAAAGGCAACCTTACAAGAATTTGGCATAGAAGCCGAAGTAACAGGAATCCGCAAGGGACCAGTAATTACTATGTTTGAAATACTGCCAGCACCGGGGGTCAAACTTGCTCGAATTGTAAACCTTGCCGACAATATCGCACTTCGACTGGCGGCCTCAAGCGTACGTATTGTCGCACCAATTCCAGGTAAACATGCAGTTGGCATCGAAATTCCCAACAAAGATCGTGCGGTTGTAAGTTTTGGAGAACTTTTGCTATCAGAAGGCTTTACGAGTTCCAAAGTGGCTATACCGGTAGCTTTGGGTAAAGACATTACGGGCGAAGCCCAAATTGTAGACCTCACTAAGACCCCTCATTTACTGATTGCCGGGGCCACCGGAAGTGGAAAGTCCGTCTGCGTTAATGCCTTAATCTGCTCTATCCTTTACCGCTGTAGTCCAGCCGAAGTCAACTTGATTTTGATTGATCCAAAGATTGTGGAACTTAAGTTCTACAACGACATTCCACACCTGCTTACTCCGGTCATCACTGACCCAAAGAAGGCTTTTCAAGCCCTACAATGGTGTATTTTTGAAATGGAAAGGCGCTACAGTCTGCTTGATGCTATGCAGGTGCGTGACATTAAGAGCTTTAATGCCAAGATTATTAATCGTAAGATTGCCACACCCAAGCTTCCGTATTTGGTGGTGGTTATAGATGAGTTTGCCGACCTCATGGCCACCTCTGGCAAAGAGTTAGAAGGCACATTGGCCAGATTAGCCGCTATGAGCCGCGCTGTAGGTATTCACTTGGTTCTTGCAACTCAGCGACCATCTACCGATGTCATCACCGGTTTGATTAAGGCCAATATACCAAGCAGAATCGCTTTTATGGTGTCCTCAAAAATTGACAGCCGAATAATAATCGACAGCATGGGTGCCGAAAAGCTCTTGGGCAAAGGCGACATGCTTTTTGCATCGGCTTGGGACCCGTTCCCTTTCCGCATGCAAGGTGCGCTCTTGTCAGAAGAAGAGGTAGAACGAGTAGTGGCTCATGTTAAAACACTAGGAAAGCCTGACTACATCGATGATGAAATATTCTTTGAAGATGATGAGATCGATCCCTTAGATAGTGACTACGGTGGTGATGAAGATACGCTCATGAAGCAGGCTATAGAAATAGTTATCAGTGCCAAAAAAGCAAGTGCGTCCTATCTGCAACGTAGACTCAAGATTGGCTACAATCGAGCCGCGCGTATGGTCGAGCAGATGGAAGAAATGGGAATAGTAGGACCAGGTCAAGGCTCAAAACCGCGAGAAATCCTGCGTATGTTTTAGACCCAACTGGGTCGCGATTTGATCGCCACGTATGGGTAGATTATTGCAACTATAATCTACCCATTTAGCGCTCTTTATTTAGCCACAGCGGGGAATCGGACCCCGGACCTACGCTTTACGAGAGCGTCGCTCTACCCCTGAGCTACTGTGGCAGGCGCAGGTATACTAAACCAAAAAATCACCATCGTCCATACGTGTTTTGCTAATGCTAAGAGCCCATCTTTGCCGATAACTAAGCTATGATACGAGGACTATATACCGGAGCCAGTGGCATGGTGGCCCAACAAGCTAGACTTGACACTATTTCTAACAACCTTGCCAACGTCGATACCACCGGCTACAAAGCCGATCAATCTATTCATAAGGCGTTTCCCCAGCTCTTATTGCGTAGAATGAATACTAATGTGGTTGGCATTCCGCCCAGTGGCAACATGCCACTTATGGGTTCTGTTGACAAGGCGCCTGTGGTAGGCAAGCTTGGTACGGGCGTAGAACACAATGAAGTTTTTACACTCTATCAACAAGGAGCCATGAAAGAAACCAAAAACCCGTTTGATATAGCTCTCAACGGCAGTGGTTTTTTTACCGTTATGACGCCTGACGGTGAGCGCCTGACGCGCAATGGCAGCTTTATGCTTGGCCCCGAGGGTTTGATAGTCAGCAAAGAGGGTTTTCCATTAATGGGCGAAAACGGCCCCTTACAGATGAAGCTCAATAACGTCGTAATTGATGAAGACGGCAAAGTGTTTCAAAACAATAAGTTTGCCTTTGATCTTCGCAGATTGGTGTCTATGCAGGAGAATGAGTGGGAAGACACAATTATGGCTGACAGGCTCAAAATGGTTCAAGTTGAGCAACCGAGGTACTTACAAAAACAAGGTAGCAGTCTCTACAACACCAACGAACATTCTGGCGAAGCATTTATAATTCCTGATGATAATAGACCCAAGGTAATACAAGGCTTTCTCGAAGCATCAAATGTAAATCCAGTCAGTGAAATGGTCAAAATGATTGAAGTTAATCGCGCCTATGAGGCATGTCAAAAGGTTATTCAGTCAGAAGACCAAGCGAGTGAAAAATTATTAAACCAGGTCTTCAAGGTCTGATAGGAGTTAGCTATGGTACGATCACTGTGGACCGCTGCATCCGGCATGACTGCGCAGCAATTTAATATTGATACGATTTCAAACAACCTTTCAAACGTCAATACTAGTGGCTTTAAGAAGAACCGAGCGGATTTTGAAGACTTGCTCTACCAGACAAGTCGAAGCGCCGGTACGCCAGCGACTGAGTTTACTTTGGTTCCCGTAGGGGTTCAGGTTGGTCACGGTGTCAGAGTTGCAGCTACCCAAAAGCTGCATACTCAAGGTTCGTTACAAAACACCAACAATGTCAGTGATATTGCTATCCAGGGTGAAGGTATGTTTAAAGTTCTGCTCTACGATGGGACCTTTGGTTACACCCGCGACGGTGCATTTAAAATTGATGCTAATGGCCAGTTCGTTTCTTCAAACGGCTATCGACTAATGCCTGAGATCACCTTACCAGAAGGGTTCTTGCGAGAGACGATTTCCGTTGACCAACGTGGTGAGGTTACCTGCAAAATCCCGGGTAGGGACGACCCTATAGTGGTTGGCCAGTTAGAACTCAATCGCTTTGTCAACCCAGCAGGTCTACAAGCCATTGGGCAGAATCTACTCAAGGTAACTAGCGCATCAGGTGAACCGATAAGCGGCAGACCCGGCTATGACGGCATGGGTCAGACAGTGCACCGATTTTTGGAGATGTCCAACGTAGAAATAGTGCAGGAAATGGTAAGCATGATTGTTGCCCAGCGAGCTTATGAGTTTAACTCAAAGACTATTCAAGCTAGCGACAACATGCTCGGCATTGCAGCCAACCTCAAGCGTTAAGCTTGGTGATTAAGGATTAAACTATGGCAGGAATCGGCGACGCGTTATCTAAGTTTCAGACAAACTACCAGGATTCGAGTCTTGGCAACATCAATGCAAGCGACAAAGACAAGCTGCGCGAGGCTGGCGTGGAGTTTGAAGCCATATTTGTCAAAATGATGCTCGATAGCATGCGAAAAAACGAGAACAAAAAAGACCGATTGATTGACGGCGGCATGGCAGAAGAGATTTTTGAAGATATGCTTTATACAGAATACTCTCGCAAAATGGCCAAGGTTGGCAATTTTGGCATTGCCGAAGCGATTGTGCGCCAATACGAAAGATCCACTCCCTCCAAGACATACTGACGCTATTCAATTTGAATAGATTGGCAATAAGATCGACCCTATGCATTGTGCATAGGGTCTTTTTCTTTGCTGCAATGCAGAATGCATAGGATAGGTACGCCGGGCAGGCGCAAAATAAAAACTGAGAAAGTTTCACTATATGGTAGATGATTTAAATCATTATTGTATAACAGTATACATAATAATTCTGACGGTAGTAATTCTTGGCACGAAAACTGCAATAGATTAGCGGGGGTCAAACAATGACTGCAAGTAAAAACATGATGACAAGCCTTGATGATGGTTTGGATGAATACTTTCTCCAAATTAGAAAATATACGCTGCTTAATTTTGAGACTGAACTTGAACTTTCTAGACAAATTGAACAGGGCGATGAGGCAGCCAAGCTGAGATTGATCCAATGCAACCTTAGACTGGTTGTTAAGATTGCTCGTCAGTACTTAACTAGTGGAATAAACTTGTTGGACTTGATCCAAGAAGGTAACTTGGGACTTATGCATGCTGCCGAGAAGTATGACTATCGCCATGGAGCAAAGTTTTCTTCATATGCCTCTTGGTGGATTAAACAAGCAGTAGTTAGAGCAATAAGTAACAAAAAGCGAGCAATTCGTCTGCCTCATCGCAAGGAAGAACTTTTGAGAAACCTCAATCGTTCTTTTTCAAGACTCAGTCAGGACTTGATGCGAAAACCAAGTATGCAAGAACTTGCAAGTGACTTAGGCATATCGCTTGAAGAAGCGCACCAAGTATTGAGCGTTGGAGCGACACCCCTGAGTATGGATTCGGAATTCGACGACGACGCTTTAAACATGCACGATGTTTGCCAAGACTTTACCTATGCACCAGAACGTATAATGGAACACGACCTAGTAAAAGAGCAAATTAACCAGCTTTTGAGTAAACTGGAACAGCGAGAACAACTTGTGCTTCGTCATCGCTACGCCTTGGGTGGCGACCGCAAAGAAACTCTTAAAGACCTGAGTGCTCGCATGGGAGTAAGTCCCGAAACCATTCGTCAAATAGAAATGAAGGCCATAAAAAAAATGCGAGAAATTAGCCTAAATCAGCTAGAACTTGCCTAACTTGACCTAAGCTGCCCTTGGACTCTACACTTGGCGGGTGATAAGTCGCCTTGTAGGTCATTTTCTAGTTTGTACAACGTTTTGTTTTGCTTTTTTTTTGACAGGCTGTGAGCGGCAAATTAACAAAGCCGGCCCTAGTACTCTCACCGATGTTGAGCCCAGCTATACTTCCTTAGTGCAGGCAACTAGCACTATCGGCTCTGCCAGCACAAGTTCTAGCACAAGTTCTAGTCTTACTCGCCACCCAAACAAATCCGATCGACCAGTGCTTTATATTGTTCTGGATGATGTCGGGCACAACATGAGCGATACTGCGCGTTTTCTTGACCTTCCTATAGCACTAACCTTTGCGATACTTCCAGATCTAAAGTATACTCAAATCCTTGCGCAGTTAATTGCACAGACTAAGCATGGTGTAATCCTGCACCAGCCTATGCAGCCGGTTTCCAAGCAAAACCCCGGTCCAGGTGTCATCAAGCGCGGTATGTCTAAGGAAGAAGTCGAGCGAATTCTTGAAAAAAATAGTGCGCAGTTGGGAGCAATCCAAGCTATTAATAATCATATGGGCTCGCTTGGAACAAGTGATCCAAAACTAATGAGCTATGTGTTTGGATTTCTCAAGAAAAAAAACTGGGCTTTCCTCGACTCACGCACCAGCACAAAGACTGTAGCTCGTATAATTAGCAAAGAATTTGGCGTTCCATTGATTGAGAGGGATATATTTTTGGACAACCTTGAACAAGAAGAGGCAATCCGAGCTGCTTTGCAGCGCGGTCTGATAAAAGCACGCCAACAGGGCTACGCGGTAATGATTGGCCACGTCTGGTCTGACGACTTGGTCAAGGTTCTTTTTGACGTCTATCCCCAGATTCTGGAAGAGGGTTTTGACTTTGACACTATTGCGTCTTGGTTCTTGGGAGCCAAAGGTTTGAGTCCTGGCAATCCTGAAGCGCCTATCTTTTTTGAAACAGGAAACAATGGCGATGATAGTTCTCGGTATTGAGAGTTCATGTGACGAGTGCTCGATAGCCTTGGTAGAAGACGGAAAGCGCATCCTTGGTCACGTTATTCACAGTCAGGTTGAGATTCACAAAAGCTACGAGGGAGTTGTGCCAGAGATTGCCAGTCGAGCGCACTTGCAGACCATAGCTCCGGTTTTTGATGAAACCTTAAAACAGTCGGGGCTAAAACTGGAGCATATTGAGGCATGTGCCGTTAGTGTTCAACCTGGTTTGAGTGGTTCTTTGCAAGTAGGATTGTCCTTTGCCAAAGGGTTTTCCTGGGCTCGTGGCATCCCGTACATTGGTGTTGATCATATTTTGGGCCACTTGTATGCCGCACAATTAGAAGTCTCAATCGACTACCCACATTTGGCGCTATTGGCTAGTGGTGGTCACAGCATCATTGGTATCTGTCACAGCTTTGAGCGTTTTGAGGTACTTGGTGCCAGCATAGATGATGCGATAGGGGAAGCCTTTGATAAGGTGGCTAAGCACCACGGTCTGGGCTATCCTGGTGGCAAACTTATTGACGAGTTGGCACGTCAAGGAAAACCTTTGGCGTTTAAGTTTCCGCTCTCTCGTCTAGACCCGACCAAACATCGCTTTGATGTATCATATTCTGGTCTCAAGAACGCAGTCATAAATCAGTCTGACAAGTTTTGGGACGGTCGCAGTGAAAAAAATCTGCCTAATATTGCTGCAAGTTTCGAAAAAGTGGCGGTTGATATGTTGTACAAACAGGTTTTAAAAGCAGCTGAACAGACAGGCCTATCAGTTTTGGTGGCAGGCGGTGGGGTGGCTGCCAACACGTATTTGCGCACACTGATGAACGAAAGCAAACACTTGCAAACTTACTATCCATCCTTGCAACTTTGTGGCGACAATGCAGCAATGATTGCTGGCCTCGGGTACCACTTTCTTAAGGCTGGACAACACTCCACCTGGGAGCAATCAGTTAAGTCTCGAGTAAAAGACTTTAGACATCTGCCTCTATCATAAAGTCGGTGGCCAGTTTCTCTAGGTCTTCAAAGTCTTCTGGTTCAATAACTTGAAGTTTAAATTCGTTGGCAATTATCTTGAGTGCTATGGCATCAAGTGCTTTGACAAAGGCAAGATCGCTCTTATGTTTTGACAGTAGTTGACGCTTTATAATCGACTGGCGTACTTCGTCTTGCCATGGCAAGAAAGCAATGTATTCAATCGCAATGCCTAAATATCGTGCACAAATCTGTCGAAGTCGCGAGCCTAGTCGTAGTTCGTCAACGTCTTTGCCCATATTTATGATAACGCGCGGCATAAATGATGCAAAGCGTTCGCGTAGCTTGAGGCCTTTTTTGGGCTCTAGTGCCTGGACTTGGTCCAAACAATCGGCCAAGCTTGCAACCTGAGGCGAGTCTTCTCCAGCTTCTCGGCGTGCCGAAAAAAAGTTTCTGACTATCTGGCGTGAATCACCCTTGGCAGGAAGTGACATCAGCATCAGCCTGTAGAGTGAAGTCTTAATAAAACTGTAGGCGTTTAGGATTGAGGTAGGTTCGGGGCTGGAAACCACAAATCCAAGTTCGGCCGTTAGCCAAACATCGGTAGTGTTAAAATGGGTGCCCGCGCCAAGGTCCAGAATGATATAGTCGGCCTCCAGTGTGTGCAGTTCCTTGAGCAGCTTTTGCTTGCGCAAAAAACTCATGTTTGCGGTTCCTGGCATAAGACTGTCGCCGGCCACAAAGAAAAGATGTGCTTGGTCGAGAGCTTGAACTAAAGTCTTAAGTTCTATTGTTTTATCGTTAAAATAGCTGCCGAGGCCAGGGCTGGTATTTTTGATCCCCAATATGGTATGAGCATTGGAACCACCAAAATCCATGTCAACCAGAACGGTGGTCTTGCCATGGCTTGCCAACAAGGAAGCGAGATTTGCGGAAATAACCGACTTACCAACACCACCTTTTCCGCTTGCTAAAGGAATTATAATAGGCATAATTTTAAGTATAGAAGCAGCTCAGCAGAAAGTGCGAGAAAACATGCGTCAATTGTCAAAGTCTTGGAACGCTGGCTGGCAGTTTCGCTTGAAATGTCTCGCCCGCTTAGCCTATTATAAGCGGAATTGTTAAAACTATAAGTCGCTACTAGGAGTTGTCATGTCGTTGTGCCCATGTGGATCAGGAAAAGCCTTAGAACTTTGCTGCCAGCCTTACATTTTGAGTCAAGCCAAGGCACCAAGTGCCGAGGCGCTGATGCGAAGTCGTTATAGTGCATATGTCTTACATGCCATTGATTATATATTGGCTACAACAACCACCCATGGTGGCAAAGACGTGGATCCTGCTTCTACTAAGGCCTGGGCTGAGGAATCGACCTGGCTGGGTCTAACCGTTGTCAGAACAGAAAAAGGTGGTGCCATCGACAACGAAGGCGAAGTTGAGTTTATCGCCCGTTACAAGCAAGATGGCAAAGAAAACAAACACCATGAAGCAGCCTTCTTTAAAAAGGAAGCTGGGGTCTGGCTTTACGACCATGGCAGTCTGGTTACCGAAACGGTAGTGCGATTAAGTCCAAAACAGGGAAGAAACGATCCGTGCCAGTGCGGGTCGCTCAAGAAATTCAAACACTGCCATGGCAAGTGATAGACTTGGCAGATGAACGTCATGATAGATAATGGTCGGATTCTTGAGCGAGTAAAAAAACTGCTGGCACTCTCTCAAAGTCCCAATGAAGCCGAGGCTGCTTCCGCGTTGGAAAAGGCACATGAGCTTTTACGAGACTACAACTTAAGCATAGAAAACATAACTGTTGATTCGGACTATGCAATCGATGCCTACGAACAAGGCACGAGGCTTCAATCCTGGAGATTGGTGTTATTGTCAGTGCTGTGTGATTGTAACTACTGTAAACTTTTGGAATCTCGTGACTATCTCCAGCCAGGTGATGCGGCGGACACACGCACGATCTATACGCTAAAGATTGCTGGCAGGCCGCACAATATCGATGTCTGCAAAAGCTTGGCAGACTATTTGCTCAAAGCTGTTGAAAGACTTGCCAAGGTTATGGCAAGCGGCAAAGGGAAACAGTACATTTCCAGCTACAAGATGGGCTTAAGCAGCAATTTGATCGAGCGCCTAAGGCAACTTAAACAAGAGGATAGTCTGCAGGCAACCGGGCATGAGTTGATTGTTAGAGAGAGCGAAAATGTTGACGCATTTCTGAGTCAAAAATTTGATAGGTTGAGAAATAAGACAACTAGAGCACGAGTCTCGCAAGCAAGTGCTTATGCCCAAGGCCAAAAAGACGGCCAAAATATTGCTCTCAATGCTCAAGTTCGCAACCAGGCCCGCAGCGATGCGACTAAGGCGCTTAACTAGCCAATCATTCTTAAAGACATAACAGCAAACAGTTTCCTTCTAAGTGTGGTATACTATAGGCACAGCAAGCTTTTGCAAGGAGCCTAAAACAGTGGACACCGATGCCTTGCTTTCCAAAATAATTGCTCTCACCCAAAGAATTTTACTTCCGGCAGGCCAAGAACTTGCATTAATTTTTGAAGAAACCAGTCAAGTGCTTTCCCAAATGGACCCAAGTATCAGGCCCCTTGCTAGTAATGGCGGACTCGGCGGTCTGATTGAGCTGCATCGGGATCTACCTTGTATTATTGTTCCCGATCTGCACGCTCGAGTTGACCTGCTTCCCGCGCTCTTACAAACCGTGCCCCCAAAGCAAAGTTTGACTACACTTGAGCTTCTGAGTTCCAACGCTATCCAAGTCTTGATGTTGGGGGACGGTCTGCACAGCGAAGGGGCCGAAGCTGCACTACGGTGGCACAGTGCATGGAACGAGTACCTGATGGATTGGAGCGAGAGCTCTGCCATGGATCAGGAGATGACGCTTGCGTTTAACGCTATGGAACAAGTCTCGCTACTCTTAAGAGCCTTTTCTGAACAGTTCTTTTTCTTAAAGGGAAACCACGAAAACATACTTAATGAAGAGGGTGGGGGTAACCACCCTTTTGGTAAGTTTGCTGATGAAAGTCGCATGACTTTGACCTGGACAGCACAGTTTTTGGGAGAATCATTTCTTAAGCACTATAGCGTTTTTGAAAAGTCATTGCCCTTGGTAGCACGAGGCAGGAATTTTCTATCAATCCATGCCGAACCAGCTTTTGCTTTGGCGCCAAGTGATGCAATAGATGCCTATCTAAACCCACTCTTAATAGAAGCTTTGACCTGGACAGCCAATGGTGGCGCCCAAGCTGATGCTGTAAAGCTAAGCTTGGCTGCCTTTCTGCCACCAAAAAGCAGACCCGGATTGATTTTTTGTGGGCACCGCGTAGTAGCTGAACGCTTTGCCCTGCGCAGCGCAGGACTTTTGGTTCAGATACATGATAAAGAGCGTTTGCAGGCCGCTATAGTCTACCCAGACAAAACCTTTGATCCAAAGACCGCTATCTTTGACTTAGTGGCAAACTAGGCCTTTGGTTTCTTCTTGCTTTTGACAATCGCCTTGTCATCAAAGACCACAATTGTTCCATTGAAATTTATCACATCTCCTGGACTGAGTTCCTTCTTGCTGACCGTTTTATTGTTGACCACCACCGTGCTGCTTGAAATCAGAGTATATTTGCCCGTGATAGTGTCGCGGACTATTGTTACAGGGTTCGTTTGCAATTGGGTGTTACCGGCAATCGTGAGATCCGCAGTAGTATCTGCTCCAATAATGGTGCGATCGCCTACTTCCAAGAAGCGATTGGTGTTTACAGCACCCGGACCGTAGAGCAGCTGCAAGTTGGCGCTCGAGCTAGGTTTGTCCAGCTTTACCAAGGCCAAGAGCAACCAAGCCAAGAGAGCAAGTGGCATCAGAAAGTAAATCCAAGGCGGCAAAAGTGTAAGCGCTTGGCCAAAAACAGTACCAACATAGTAATAACGGGTAGATTCTGCCTGTTGTGCACCGTCGGTAAAACGTAGTTTTACCCATCGTTTGTCCCCATCAAGCATCAAAGGTCGATAGTCAATTCGAATTTCCTGGACAATACTTTGATGAATGCTGCGATAAATTGCTATTAGTTCGTTGTCGTCCTTAGCATCAAATACCGCACCGCCAGACGCGATGGCTATTTCGGACAATTGACTATCTTTGGCATCAGGCCCAAAATTAACGGCAAAGATGGTCCAACCTTGCAAAATGGCCTCGTGTAGCGCTTCTTGAGCAGTAAAACTTCGGTTTGCAAACTGAGGGCTGGGCTTATTCTCAAAATCTTTAAATGGATAGTTAACGCCGTCGGAAAGCACTATCATCGCTTTGCGTCCATTTATGGTCTCACCCTCGGTGCTCGCCATGGTTATGCCCGCATACAGCTCGGTATAACCGTCTTCTCGTGCTGGTCTAACTATGCTAGATATGGCGGCCGAGACAGTCTGCTTGTCTATCTGCGGGCGTAGCAAGTTTTGGTAGCGAGTATTGAATACCGCAAGCCCTATACTATCTGTCGGTCCAGTGACCGAAAGCAAAAAATTACTCGCCGCACGGTTGGCTGCAAAAAATCGAGTCTGAGCCAAATCCTCGGTTTTCTTGCCATCGAGTGTGTCGTACATGCTGCCCGAGTTATCGAGCAAAAACAAGAAGGAAATGCCGGCACTTACGTTGCTGTCGACCGAAATAGTCACATCCCCAGCTGGGATAAACTGTTTACCGTCGGCCGACTCCAAGATTTCCAGATTGCCTTCTAAAGAATTGGGAACAGAATTTTTGACCAAGCTTTGTATAGTGGCATAGACCGTATTTTTCTGTTCTGTCAAAAGTAGACTGGGATCAATCTGTGTAATAAAGGCACTTTGGGACGAACCGAGAGCCACCGCCACAAACAAGCAGGCTAGCTTTATGGTAATTTTAGATAATTTCATAGACTTCCTTCTCAGCCAAAATATCCGTAAAGGATTTTTGCGCTGCCAATTTGTATGACGTCGTCAAGCTTGAGTTGAATCTTATCAATCTTGACTTCATTTACTAATACTGTTCCATCTCGAGCTTGCAGAACGACAGCATCTTTCTTGACCTGCAACTGGGCATGTAGCGCCGCCACGTCGTCGTAGCCAATCAACACAATGTCTGACCTTGTATGCTGGCCAATCGTAAGCCGACGCTGATTTACTAAGAACTCTTTTCCTTTTTGTTGTCCATTGAGGACCTTAAGGCTACCAAGTGAAAATCGCTTTTCTAATATCGAATAGAGTAAACTTATGCTTGCTCCCAAAAGAATTAAAGCTATTAGACGGCCGAAGATAAAGCCAGGGAAGTGAATAGTGCTGGCAATAAACACCAATCCACCCAAAAGACCTCCAAAAAGGCCCCCGGTGATACCAAGCAAGGTCTTTTTAAACGACATAGATCGCAGTCCTTCGCTTGCGCCAATTGCCGCGCCCAAAACAGCCCATGCACTGGCTTGAGCCAGAATTAGGCCAATGCTTGCTTTGTCTGAGCCGGCCTGAGTCAGCTGATCACCGGCGGCAAACAGCAGGCTTTGGGCTAAGAAAGCGCCCAGTATTGCACCAACAGCCCCAGTCAAAAGGCCTGACAACGCTCCCCAAAGTGCCTTAGAAACAGATCGAGTTAAGACACCTTCTGTTGATCCAAAAAAGGCGCCGAGCACTGAACCAATCACTAGCCCCAAGCTAAGCGTAAACCAAAAATATGAACCAAAAGCCGATTGCAGGCTCATTAGCGTCTCAATCGCTGGCCATACGAATAGGGCCGATAGAACGCCGATGGTTACCAGCACAAGTCTTCGTACCAGATAGGTCATGGTATCTCCTTAATGATTGGGTCCGTAGACCCAGGTTTGAATAAAACAGAAACATTGCGTCTGGTATCGGAACGCAGATCCAAATTAATATGGGTTTTCTTTGATCCTGTCTGAACTTCTATGCGTAGCGCACCTGGACTCAACGCTAGAAAAAGTGGCTTGTCAGCTTCAAGATTGAGCGCTATCAGTTTAGGCGTCTTTTCTCCATTTAGCATGCTGCGGCGACCGTTGATACTGAGGGTCAATCCTTCAATCTTACTTGAGATAACCAAGGCACCCGAACGAGCCTGCATTGAGATGTTGAGTCGCAGGTCGCTTTGCAGAGGACCAACATCAATCGAGAGTTCTTGTTGGTAATAACCAGGCGAAGCAACTCTAAAGCGGTAGTTTTTTCCACTTACAAGACGTTCTTTTGGATAGTCTTGCAGATTTTCCCAGATTGCGCTCTCGTTTTTGATCATAATTTGAGCCTGAGCAGTAATGTCTTGATTAATACGCCTATCAAAAACATTGAACTTGAGTCTCAATGTCTGGGCAACACCGGTTTCTGCAGGATACTTGAGTACCAAACCAGACGAACGACCCTCGGACTTTTGTACTGAGTGTGGCTGCAGATAAAAGAGCTCTTGGTAGAACTTGTTGTCGATACCAAGCTCCAGAAAGTACCATCCCATCGGCAAAAATGTGCGATCTGAGCTAGTTTTTCCTTGCTTGCCCACACCAAAGAAGCTCAAGAGGCTGTTGTAGAAGGATGGCGTTGGCAAATTGGTAGGCGCAGCCAAACCAGAAGCCTTGTCAGTATTTGAAGGCGAAAGAACGGGCCTAATTTGTGCACTCAGGAGTGGCGTTGTCAAATCTAGTGGCTGTTGCTCAGAAAGGATTTCTAGTCGTACGGCACCGTGACTTTCTGCGTAGAACCACTCAAACCACAATCCGCTGTATATTAGGTAGGCAAAAATTGTAGACAAAGCAAAAATAATCAGCAATTGAGTCGAAACCACGCGCTTTATTGACTTGAGAATGCCCACTTTAGGCGGTTGGTATTTGACATTATTCATCAGTGCGACTAGATGTTTGTCGAGTTCAGTTGCTTTTTCTTTTTTAAGTCTTTGTTCGAGCAAGTCGATCACCTGTTGCATATCGCGATAGCGTTCTGTTTTTTTGGCGCGTATCATTTTATTGCAAAGTCTGATGACCGTGGAGTCGAGTCGGGGATTTAGTTTTTTGACTCTAAGATACTTGCCTTTTTTAATTAACAAAAGATTGCTTGGCGACAAATCTCCTGCAAACGGCTTTTTGCCAGTCACCATTTCGTAGAGCATTACGCCCATAGCGTAGATATCTGCGCTCTTGTCAACGGATTTTGTGTTCTCAAATTGTTCTGGCGGCATGTAAGAAACGGTGCCCAAGGTCATGCCGTGCGCAGTAAGTCCATCACTTGATGGATCAGAGTTGCTTTCATACCCAGCGATGCCAAAATCGACAAGTTTAACTTCTCCTGTTTTGGATATCAGGATATTGGCTGGCTTAATGTCACGATGAATCACACCGCAATCATGCGCGTATTTTAAAGCCTTTGATATTTCGTAGAAAATTGACAGCGCGAGAAGGCTTGGCAGAGAGCGTTGTTGACGAATAAGTTCGTCGAGCGAAAAACCATCAACATATTCTAGAACAATATAATAAGAGGAACCCTCTTTAAAATGGTCATAAAAATTGACGATGTTCTTGTGTCTAAAGTCCATCATAATTTCGGCTTCTCGTTTAAATCGCTCTATAAAGTGCGGGTTACCACGCACCGAAAGTTTCTTAATTATAACAGAGCGTTTGAGCGTTGGATGCATAGCTTTAAAGACAGACCCCATGCCACCTTTGGCAATCAGACCTTCTATGCGGTACTTACCAATAGTTTCGGGCAAAGCTGCCGTAGTGGGGGCCTCTTTAGCGCTCAACTTGTTTGGTCTCCGACGTTTCTGTTGACCATAACAAAGGAGGTACTGATGGTGCTAGTAAGTTCGTTTAAGCGCTCCGTTTCAACTGTTGGAGCGAGTGAGCTGCGAAAACACGCGATTTTTAAAACTGGACTGGTCCTGCGGATGGGACCCTGCTTAAAATTGGCAGTAGCATCGGTTTTTAGATCGCTATCCATTACACATTGGTCTCTGCTCTCTTGTTGTGGAACATCTTTACGAAGACCAATCGATGCGTAAGCCACTTTTCGGGTGCCGTTTTGGAGCGGACCAACGTTTACAAGGGAACCGGAGTAGGTCATAAGAATAGCACCGTGTTGATCAGTGGCCTTAAAGCTTTCTACCTCTTCCATTTCGTTTTGAGCTACTGTTTGTTCAAATCTTAGTTTTTTTTCTAACCAAGCTGTAGCCAATACTTCTAGAGATTCATCGCCATCCGCTAGTCCGGAAGTTTGAAAGAGCTGGTTAATGTGTGCCTGAATAAATCCTTCTAGAGAATCAAAGTTTTTCCCCATTTAGTGCTCCTTATCAGTGCTGGGTTTAATGTACTAAAAAAGTACCGCGACGACATTAAAATATTGGTTATTATGGAAATAAATATAATAATAGACTTTTTGTTTAACAAAATAAAAATTATTCAACTTATTCAACCTATTCTGAGCATGGCTTTAAAAATAAAACAGCAAAGTAATTAGCCTTGCTGTTTTCTTGGGCACGGATGCTCTAGAGATTGAGCTCGATTAGTAGCCGTTAGCCTTAATATCAGCAATTACAAGCTGACCGAGAGCTTCGCCTTGGTACTTGAGAGTGGAAATCATTCTTTCAGCAATAGCCTGTGCGTCGCTGGGCAAGCGAGCAAAGCTTAGGCCTTCGTTGGTGTTTTGACCCTCAGTTACTATCCAGTACAGGAAGCGAACCAGTTCTGCTGCTTGATCACGGCTGCCGATTGCTTTGTTCTTCTCAAGGTTTTCGTAGACAAGGATCCAAGAGAAACCGGCAATTGGGTAGCCTTGAGCCGCTTCAGTATTGGTAACCATAATGCGGCCATCTTCAGGAATAGTTACGGCTGCTGCAAGACTAGTAGACTGAAGTGATGGATCAATGGTGTTACCTGCGCTGTTGATCACCTTACCATATGCTATTTTGTTGAGCACAGCATAAACAAGGCTATTGTAACCAAGTGCACCAGGTGTGTTCTGAACGATACCAGCCACACCTTCGTTGCCGTTACCGCCATTGCCTACAGGCCAATTGATTGAACTTCCAAAGCCAATCTTGTCGGCCCATGTCTTGTTTACTTTGGTGAGATAGTTGGCAAAGACATTAGTGGTTCCAGAACCGTCAGAACGATGAGCGATCTTGATTGGAAGACTAGGTAATTTTACTCCGGGATTGAGAGCAGCTATCTTGGCATCATCCCAGCGAGTAATCTCACCAAGGAAAGCACCGGCAATAGTGTCTGCATTAAATACTAAGCGCTCTTTCACACTTGGAAGGTTGTAGGTTAAGACAACATCGCCTAAGGTAATTGGCAAGTTATAAGCGATACCAGCGGTGTTGGTTTTGACAAGTTCCATATTTTCGTCGCTCAGGAATGCTTCAGAAGCGCCAAACATAATGGTCTGTTCCATAAACTGACGCACCCCGCCGCCAGAACCAATCGATTGGTAGTTAATGCTAACTGCACCCTTGGAAAGCTCACGATATTCGTCAGCCCAAGCTGTTACGAGCGGTGCTGGGAAGCTAGCACCTGCGCCCAAAAGTTCGACGCTTGCTCGAGCCATCTTTGCGCCGGCCTTGTTATCAGCCTTGTCACCCGCGCCACAAGCGCTCAGTGCTACGGTTACCGCCAGGACAAGCATGCCCCTCAAAATCTTGATCATGATTCCTCCTATTACTCGCTTGAGTTTATTGAAAGGTAATAAGCAAAAATTAAATTCGGTACGTAATTCAGTTAGAATTCCGTTTCTTGCCCGGCAATCTGCCCTAAAAAGCACTATGTGCTGCTTAGGATTATCCAGCATATTTTTTTGAGTCCTTACTGTCAGCGGCCAGGGTTCTGGTGAGACGATAATGCGCTAAGAGCGTTTCCAGGTCAGATTCCAGTCTACCCAAAACTTCAAAGGCGCAACGGGTGGTCCATTTGCTCGTAGACGCCTTCTGTAAATTCGTGAATCTTTGCTTTTGTTACAAAAGCTTAATAACTTGGAGAATTGTGCTTTAGCTAGTATTTTTTGAGAATGGAAGAAACCCTCGATAAACGAAGCCTATCCGCCGGTGACGAAGCGTCACGAGTATTGGCACTTAAATTAAAAGACCGTTCATATTTTATTACCAAATCTTTTACTATCGGACGCTACACAAGAAGTGAAATTCCCTTGCCTAGAGACGTCCTGATATCACGGCGCCATGCGCGTATTGAATACGAACAAGGCCTCTATCACATTCAGGACCTGCATAGTAAAAATGGAACCTATCTCAACGGCGAGCCATTGGTCGGTGGTCAGAAGTATTTGTTGTCCTTTGGAGATACCGTTACTATAGGCAAGACGGTGATCACGGTTTCTTCGGCTGGGGTAGTGAGTTAGTGAATAAATGGTATTACTCGCACAAGCCAGCATGATGTGTGAAGCCAATTAGAGTATAGGCAAAGTCTTGGGTTTTGCAGCATAAGTAGTCAGACTTTTTTATTTTAGGCACTTAAATGTGAGCAAGCTCCCTTTCTTCTCTAGTTTCATATTCACTTTGAATGCCGATTCAAAATTCTACGTAATTTCCAAAGAAAGCGAACAATCTTAGAGGACTATCTATAGTGATTCGTCGTTTTTTCTTTAGTATTTTCGTAGTTCTTGTGAACTGAATATTTGATTCTTTTGCAAGCCTAAAAGCCGTTATTCCAAACGGCCACTTAAAAAAAATCTCCGCTGATCGTGACCCCCACTGGTTTGCTATCTCAATGGACCAGTCGACCGGAATAGCACGGAAACACGTTGATTTTAAGTACTACCGGGTCACTCGGTTGCCCATGCAGGGCTTTTTGTTTTTGAATGGAGGTGGCGGGTATCCCTTTCAGTCGTCGACGTCCTGTCGACTCCTTACAGGCCGGCCCACCTGACTGGCGGTGGACTTCCTGTCCGCCTTCCTGGGCTAGGCGCCCAGCGTCAGATGGGCTTCGATACCCGTTGCAAATAAAAAAACCCTTGCGTTGCAAGGGCTTAAATTTGGAGGTGGCGGGTATCGAACCCGCGTCCTGGTGGGCAGAACGTGAACTTCTACAGGTTTAGTTCATTGTTGTAGTCGGACAGTACGAGCGCAATGAACAACGCTTTACTATCCCATTCCGGTTAATCTCCCTCATGCAACCCGGACACAGCACTCGGAAAGCCCTGGTTTGTTACAGACCCTAGTTGCCTCAAGGCGGCGTCAATAAGGGTCCGGCTAAAGCACTTAAGCGGCTAGAGCGTAATCTGCGTTATTATTTGCAGTTATTGTTTTGCCGGTCAGGAGACGACACTCCACCTGCAACCCATGCCCATACACGCACCAGTCGAATCCATTACACCCCCGTAATGGTAATGCAATACTACTCAATACAGTCTGTTGTGACAAGTACAATCTTTGTGGACAAGGACCAAGGGTTAAACCTTAAGAAAAGGCAAAACTAACGGTAGCAGAGTCTTGTTGCATGCCAGTGCCGAAATACCAAGTTGCCTCTCGCCCTCCATGTCGACAAAGGCAGCTCCAGCTTCTTCAAAGATTGGTTTGAGCGCGGCTATATCCCACAAATGCATGGCCGGATCAAGCATGATGTCAGCTCGGCCAGCAAGCAACATCAGATAACCGTAGCCGTCACCCCAGCTGCGCGACAGAGCGACTTGTTTCAAAAGCTCAACCGTTTTAGGTCTTTGCTGTATCAGATGACTGGGATCAGTGCACAAAAGCCATGCTTTTGAAAGGCTGTCACAATCACGCAGTTTGGCGGGAGCATTGTTGTAAAAGGCACCCAAGCCCCTGGCTCCCCATGCCGTCTGATTGAGAATTGGTTGGTGAATTATGCCCAAGACTGGCCGTCCATCGTGCATCAAGGAAAGCAAAAACGTGTAGAGTGGCAAGGCGGAAATAAAACTTTTGGTTCCATCGATCGGGTCAATAGTCCAGGTCCAAGGGCTGGCTGCGGTTTTGTTGCCCCATTCTTCACCAATAATGCCATGCGTCGGGTAACGTTGCTCAATAATGCTGCGGCACAAACTCTCAGTCTCGCGGTCGGCTACGGTAACAGGACTTTGATCGTCCTTTAGCTCTACGGCAAAAATCCCGTCAAACCACGGTTTGGTGTTATCGCCGGCTTTTTTGGCCAAATCGAGCGCAAAATCAAGGTATGGCTGCAATTCTTGAGGGCTGGGTAGTGGGCTGGTACCTGCAAGTGGGGGCTTAGCGATTGTTGCCATATCTTACTCCTAGTGACGTTTAATGTTCAAATCTGTCTCGACTTTGGCGAGCTGCTTCGCGGTCTAAGTCACGGCTCTTAATGTCGTCGCGCTTGTCGTAAGTCTTTTTGCCCTTACACAAGCCAACTTCAATTTTGATCAAGCCACCCTTGGTATAAATTTTGAGCGGAACCAAGGTGTAGCCTTTTTCGTCAACTTTGCGGCGCAGCTTTTCTATTTCTGCCCGGTGAGCCAAGAGTCTGCGGGAGCGCGTTGGTTCGTGGTTAAAAAGATTGCTCTGGGGCCACGTGTTTATCTGCAAGGATTTGAGAAACAAAGAGCCATTGCGGGCCTCTATCCAAGCATCAGAAAAGCTAAAGTGATGTGCTTTTAGGGACTTAACTTCACTGCCCATCAAGCTGATGCCGCACTCCAACGTATCGTCGACGTGGAAATTGTGATATGCTTTTTTGTTGCTGCCGAGGATCGCATTGGTCTTTCGACCGCCTTCTTGGGTAGCCATGTTTCTTACTCTTCCGTCGACAGAACTAAGGCCAACCTAAAACCAAGATAAGGGAAGGTGCTTGAGGCGAGCATTCCGGCCGGTGCATCGATAATCACTTCATTGGCACGATTTATCCAAGAACCGCCGACAATTTGATACAGCTGGTAGTCAAATGCGGTGATTGTTTGCTCTTGCTTGCCGTTTAGACTCAGCCCAGGCGTATAGGGGCTCAAAGTCCACTCCCAAAGACTGCCATCCATATCGTTAAGCAGACCATTTTTGTTGGTCGAAAACTCACTTTGCGTTCTTTGGGCGTCTTTGGCAAACCAAGCACTGCCCAATCTGCCACTTTGTTCGACGGCTTTGCGTGCACGCAACCATTGCTCTGCACTGGGAAGGCTGGCTTTGTAACCAAGGGCTTTGAGGCTAGGGTCCACTTGAGTTTTATTAAACCAAGCTATATACGCTTGTGCTGCATAAAAACTAACCCCAGATACAGGTGCATTTTGATTGCTGCTTTGTTGGTTTGACTGGCCAAATCCTTGTGGCCCACTTAGTGGCAAGTCGCCTAGGTAATCGTTGGTTACAAGGTTTTCTTTTTTTAAGCTATCCGCATTTTCTGGCTTCCAAGCAGGATTATCATCAATGAATCGTTGATAGCTTTTTCGATTGAGTTCGTCCCTCATTACAAAGTATTTTTGAGTGCCACTTCCAAATTCAACAAAAGTAATACCGGAGACCACCCGTTGATTGCCGAGAGTTACTGGCTGGTAGGCTGGGCGGCTTGGATTGCCATTGCTGTCTTGATAGGCTCCAAAAAGCTTCTGTAGCTCGAGGTCAAGTAAGTTCCCGTCAGAGACCAAAATATCTTTTGCATTTTCGGCCAAGCTTCGCAGGGAATTTGCCAGAGAAAGTGGCGATGGACTTGGACTGGCAGATGCCATCAAAAAAGAAGCTCGCGCTGCATCACGAAGTTGTTGGCGCGACGTCGATGATGCTAAAGCCGCCAAGGAAAAAGATTGTGCCAGGTCTCGTGTTATTGGTGCCACTCTTGTCTCGCTCGTTTGAGGGCGTTCTTTGCTGATAGCAAACAAAACAGTGTGAGTGGCATCGTACAAGGCTGGGGGAGCTTGATAGATTTGATCATGTTGCGGGTCCAAGGCCCAAATTCCAGCCTCAGACAATGCTTCTGAAAGAATCGCTTGTTTGGAGCTAGAAATGTCAATTGGAACAAACACTTCGTGTCTAAACCAGCCAAATAGGCTGGCAAAAATTGTCCAAGCGCTCTCAATGTTTTTTTCTGTTTTGCCGTGGTCTCCATAGATTAATGTGAGCTTGTAGCTGCCAGCTGGCACAAAAACCTCAAGCGGACTAGTGCCGTAGAACACATCATTTAAATAGATAGCGCTCTTGTTAGGCTGCGAAACTATCTTAAAGTGTGTTCCTGGGCTCACAAGACCGGGTACAACAAAGATTACGAGCAAAATTAGCACCAGCAAGCTACTATAGAGTGGCACTATGTATTCAAGCGGTTTCTTGCCAAACAGGTTTGGTAGTTTGACCGCCTGAGGTGGCTGGCTGGTCTGACTTGCCTTGTCAGTTTTTTTGACGTCATTTTGCGTCTTGGCACTGTTTTTTGGGCTGGAAATTTTCACAAGGGCATTATAGGCTCGCGCGTTTTGGCTTGTCAATCAAAGCTGGCACATGCTACGTTGCTAGCAGGAGAATTAACCGTCAATGATTGTTGCCGAAAAACTGCTTAACTTAACTGAGCGCTACCTAACGTACCGCAGAGTAAAAAAATACAATCATCGTCAAAAACAAGCAAAAAAACATCCGATTAGAGATTGGATTGAGGCGTTTTTGTGGGCAGTAATGATGGTTCTCTTTATTAATCAGTATTTTTTCCAAGCCTACCAGATTCCCTCTGGATCAATGATTGCTACTTTGTTGGAAGGCGACAGAATTTTTGTTAACAAGGTGATCTACGGGCCAGAGTTGCTGCCGGGCCTTGGCAAAATAGCAAGTCCTATTGTGCCAAAACGTTATGATGTTATGTGTTTTGAGAATCCAGACTACGTTACTCGTGGCGTTGTTTTTAGCGTGGTACAGCGGCTGCTCTACATGCTTACCTTTTCGATGGTAGATATTGATAGAGGTGCCCAGAACGAGGAACGTCATTACCTATTGATTAAACGGGTAATTGGCGTAGAAGGAGACAGAGTTCGCTACATAGACGGTGATTTTTATATCAAACCTCAAGGCGGCCAATGGCAAGACGAAGAGCAACTCAAACAGCGTACGAGTTATAAACACCAACTCAACAGATTGGTAATGCCAACCCAATTAGAAGAACAGCGACTAGGGACCAGAAACATGCTCATTCGCCAAAGGCTGGACGAGATTCGCATGGGCTATCCACTGTCGTTTGCTAACCTTGGCTCAGAAAGCCACCCGACACGGTCCAGAACCGAGCCTTTTGGACCGGCCTATGATCTGGCGACAGAATCCTATGCAATCAATCCACAAAATCGCGTAAACCGACAAAGTTATGGTAAATACTATTCTGGTTGGTACTTAGCTGCCAATCAGATTTTGCCATTGGGTGACAACCGCGATAACTCTTTGGACGGGCGCTACTTTGGGCCGGTAAAAACCGAAAAAGTACTTGGTCAGGCCATGTTCATTTATTGGCCTATTCCACGCCTGACAGTTATCCGTTAAGTCGGGAGAACGGCAAATTATGATTCGTGAACTTCCCAGTTACCGACGCCAAGGTGGCATCAAGCGCACCTTGAGAGGCTTCTTGTTTTTGCTGCTAAGTCTTTTTCTCTCGGTGATTATTGTCGAACAAGTATTTGTAAATACTCGTTTTGTAGATTCGGTGTCAATGGAACCTGCTCTCAAGAATGGCGACGCCATTGTTGTCAGCCCCTTTTTGTATGGCAAGTCAAATGTTTTTGACAACGGCACTTGGTTTGACTTTAGTAAGCCCAAGCGTGGTGAAGTGGTAGTAGTTTTGCCACCGTATAGTCTCAAACTTGGATTTTTTGAGAAAATTTTTGACTCAGTTTTGCGCTTTGTTAGTTTGGGTAAACTTGAGTACCATCCAGACCGTAGCGATTCTCTTCCTTGGGAGACCTCAAATGTCGTACGTCGAATTATTGCTGTTGCTGGAGACGAAGTGTACTACTCTGCTGGTATTTTTTTTGTTAGACCCAAAGGTGCGGAAGGCTTTCTTGATGAGCGTCAGGTCTCCCAGAAGCAATATTTGACCATCGTCCCTCCCTCACTACGCTTAAATGATAGCAGTATTATTGCTGATAAAAGTTCTGTTTTGACCGTTCCGGAGAATAAATTCTTTGTGGCTGCTGACAACCGGTTTGGTTTTTTGGATTCGCGGCATTGGGGTCTTATTGGGCAAGGAGATTTACGTGGCCTTGTGCTGTTGCGGGTATGGCCATTTGAACGCTTTGGAGAGCTCAAGTAGAACCACAAACTACCCAGCCTGCGCAGTCTTTCTTGACAGTAGGGGGGGAAGGCGTGCTAACTTTTTGATGTTAGCAATACTATCAATCAGATTACCGGACAATGTGGCGTTCCGGTCAGGGAGTTTAAATGTCCGGACATAGCAAATGGGCAACCATCAAGCACAAAAAAGGCGCAGCCGACGCCAAGCGCGGGCAAATTTTTACCAAACTTATCAAAGAAATTATGGTTGCTGCCCGAATGAGCGGGGGTGACATAGACATGAACCCCAGACTGCGCACCGTGGTACTCAAGGCTCGTGCCGCCAACATGCCCAAGGATAACATCGAGCGTGCTATCAAAAAGGGCACCGGCGACCTCGACGGACAAAGCTTTTCAGAACTGACCTACGAAGGCTATGGTCCTGGCGGCGTAGCAATTATTGTGGAAACCCTTACTGACAATAAGAACCGAACTGCTGCCGACGTGCGTAGTATTTTTACTAAAACCGGCGGCAACCTTGGTGCCGAAGGTTGTGTTTCCTACATGTTTAATCGCAAAGGAACGCTCAGTTACGATGCTCAAAAGTATAGCGAAGACAAAATACTAGAGCTGGCACTTGAGGCTGGTGCTGAGGACGTTGTTTCTGAAGGCGGCGGCATTGATGTAAGTTGCACACCCGAAGACTTTGAGGCTGTACTCGATGCACTCACTAAGGCTGGTTTTGAGCACGAAAATGCAGAAGTTGGTCTAGTCGCAGATACCTCGGTAAGTCTCGACAAAGAAACTGCCCGTAAGGCCATTAAGCTCATCGACCTTTTGGAGGCCAACGACGACGTGCAAACGGTGTCGACCAACATGGATCTTCCTGACGACTTTGACATGGACGAATAACTATTATGGTAAGAATTCTTGGGCTTGATCCGGGCTTGGCGGAAACCGGCTTCGGTATAATTTTGGCCCAAGGTTCTGTGCTCAGACATCTTGCTCATGGCGCTATTAGTACCGATGCCAAAATGAGTCTTGGAAGTCGATTGCATGTGTTATTCTTACGCCTTCAAGAGATATTTGCTCAATATCAAGTGGGAGAAGCATCAATCGAATCGCTTTTTTTTGCCAAGAATATCAGCTCTGCAATCCCAGTTGCCCATGCGCGAGGTGTCATGTTGCTGGCTTGTGCACATGCCGGCATTCCCGTTTGCGAGTACACCCCGCCAGAGATCAAACTCGCGGTCTGTGGTCACGGTCGGGCCGACAAAAATCAAGTTCAAGAGATGGTCAAAGTGCTGCTAAGTTTAGATTCAATTCCCAAGCCTAACCACGCCGCCGATGCCCTTGCGGCAGCGATTTGTCAGGCTCACCGCCGCGGCTTCAACAGTGCTCTGAGCAAAGGAATGGCATAATGATAACCATGTATAACAGCATATCGGGTACCTTGACTGGACGCTTGATAGAAACAGCCGGCCAACAAGCCTGTGTTGAGACAGGTGGTATTGAGTGGATACTAGAAATCAGCAAAAGCAGTTTTGTTGATCTGCCGGCCGAGGGCAGTCAAGTTAGGCTCTACGTCTATTGTCATACGCGAGAAGATCAAGCCTACCTATGCGGGTTTCTCAAGCTTGAAGAACGCCATCTTTTTTTGGACCTTCTCAAGGTAGAAGGCATTGGCCCCAAGCAGGCACTTAAGATTTTATCCGGAGCGCAGGTAGATCGTTTGCTCGTTTTGCTGGAAGAAGGCAATGTAGAAGGACTGGAGCAGTTGCCAGGTCTTGGAAAAAAAACCGCCCAAAAGATGGTACTAACTCTCAAAGGCAAGCTCAAGCTAGATGATGAAAGCCCGGCCGCTAAACAACGTAGCGCAACCATCGATATCGCCAAGGACTATGAGGAGCTAGCTCAAGCCTTGGTTCAAATGGGTTATGATCGCAAACTTGCCGTTGTTGCGCTCAACAAACTCATACCTGAGTTCAAGGATTTTCCCAAAGCTCATCAAGAGCAAGAGCTATTGCGTCGAGCTATTATAGATCTATCCTAGGGGCAGTATGAAATCTACACAAGAACGTACAGACAATCAGGATTTTGAAGATGCTGACGCGACGCTGCTCAAAAAAGACTTTGTTGGAGGTGATGAGCAAGAAGAAAAGATTAGACCACGTCGACTAGAAGACTTTAAGGGTCAAAACAGTCTAAAAACTAACCTGTCACTGTTTGTTCAGGCCGCTCGGCAACGTAATGAAGCCTTGGATCACGTTTTTCTCAATGGTCCACCGGGTTTAGGTAAAACCACCTTAGCCGGCATAGTGGCCCAAGAGATGGGAGCCGAGATCAGGTTTTCGTCAGCACCAGCCCTGGATAAACCACGCGACTTGGCCGGCATTTTGACCGCAATCACTCCTCGATCAATCTTTTTTATAGATGAAATCCACCGGCTCAAACCGGTTCTCGAAGAAATGCTCTATATTGCGATGGAAGACTTCGAAATAGACTGGATTATCGGCCAAGGACCTAGTGCGCGCAGCGTCAGGATCCCGTTGCCACCCTTTACTCTTATTGGTGCCACCACCAAGGCTGGGATGGTTGCAGGGCCCTTGATTACGCGCTTTGGAATCAATCTCAGGTTTGACTTATATCAAGCGGTCGAACTGCGAGAAATCCTAGATAGGTCGGCGCAGATTATGGATTGTAAGGCCGAGGGAAGCGCCCTTGATCTACTTGCACAATCCAGCCGTGGAACCCCTCGTGTTGCCAACAGATTGTTACGGCGTATGCGTGACTTTGCCCAAGTCCTAGAAAAAGGTGTCGTCAAAGAATCGACAGTGGTCGAGGGACTCAAAAGACTCGGCATAGACCAACTAGGTTTGGAAGAACAAGACAGGCGTCTTTTACGGGTTATTATTGAACACTATCAAGGTGGACCGGTTGGAGCAGAAACACTTGCCATCTCGTTGGGAGAATCCGTCGACACCATAGAAGACGTCTATGAGCCCTATTTAATCCAACTTGGTATGCTAAAACGAACCCCGCGCGGCCGAGTTGCCGCCCCAAGAGCCTATGAGCATCTTGGTCTGGGCCTGTCAGCTGCCAATGAAAGTAGACTAAAGCATGAAGACCAAGGATTTCTTTTTTGAACTACCGCCAGAACTGATTGCCCAAGAACCGCTCAGTGAACGTGGGCAGTCTAGGCTCTTAGTGTATCGTCGCTCAGATGGCAGCATTGAGCACAGTAAGTTTGACAACTTGCCAAACATCTTAGCCGCTGATACCTGCATGGTATTTAATAATTCACGTGTTCGCAAAGCACGCATTTTTGCGTGCAGTCAAACCGGTGCTCGATTTGAACTTGTCTTGATAAAAGCACTCGACCCTGAGCACAAGACTTGGCAGGCAATTGTAAAAAAGTCAAGCCGACTCAAACTGGGCCAAGTACTGAGCTGTGAGGAAGGCATAAGTCTCAAAGTCGGGCCGGGTAGAGACGGTCTACACGAAGTGTATTTTGAAGCAGGCTTAGAAGAATCTTGGCTTGAGCGCCATGGTCATGTACCTTTGCCACCTTACATTAGGCGTACTGACAACAAGCTAGATCAAGAACGCTATCAAACAGTTTTTTCTCGCCATATCGGTTCGGCAGCAGCACCTACCGCGGCACTTCATTTTACCAAGCAAATTCTCGAAGCTATCGATCAACGCCAGATACAAAGGCTCGAGTTGACGCTCCATGTTGGCCTAGGTACTTTTTTTCCGGTAAGGGCCGACAGCATAGAAGACCACACTATGCACAAAGAGTCCTTTGAAATTCAACTCGAAGTAGCCCAGGCCTTGGACCAAGCCCGCAATGCGCGCAGACCAATTTTGGCTGTCGGCACTACTTCGGCGCGCAGCCTGGAATCCTCACTTGACGCAGAAGGCAAGATTCAGCACGGCCAAAGTGACACTTCTATCTTTATATATCCAGGTTATAAGTTTAGACTGGTCAATCAACTGCTAACCAATTTTCATACTCCAGAATCCACACTAATAATGATGGTCTCGGCGTTAATTGGGCGAGAAGAAGTAATGCGCATTTATCAAGAGGCCATAAAAGAGCGTTACCGCTTTTTTTCATATGGCGATGCAATGTTGGTTCTATAACTTTACTGCGGTATTGGAACCATCGGGTAGGTGTTGTTGTCCATGCTTCTAAATTCCTGCCTCACCAAGGATAGCTTAACTAGGTGCTTTTCTATTATGGCTTGGTAGTTTAATTCCCCCGACAAGATGCGAAATGCCTGATCTTCCCAAAGTTGCAGTTCTTCAAGACGAATCCAGCGATGCTTTTGCGTCTTCTTGGCGTCGTTAACGGCAAGCTCCCAATAGACCAAGGCAAATTTCATTAATGATTCAGCCTTATCAAGGCTTTCTAGGTTAAGTTCTTGCCAAGGCGCATTGTAGAAATAGGCAGCCTGTTTGTTAAATCGACTCGCCCATTGCAAATATGACTCAACTAACTGCAAATTGATATGCATATCAAAAAGGCTACGATACTTCTCCCACTCATTCTTATCTTTGATGCGCGCCATGGCGTTGAGTGGATTGGCAAAATCGGCCCTTCGCGTTTGCTCAAGCCAATGAACATTTTCCGCAATGTCTTCATTGCCCTGAAGCAACTGTTGGTGGTAGAGACGGTAAAGTTGTTCTTTGTACATTAGGCGATAGGCCCAGGACTGACTGACAAAGCCAAGCAAGAGTAGACAAAGCATTAGCAGACGAATAAAAAAAGGCTTCACTCTTATTGTATCGGCGTGATATCCAAAAAAGTACAGATCTGTCTATGTTGGCTTTGAATGTCTTGTGAGCCATCTAGGCGCAATATGCTTACCAATGGGTAAAGCGTTTCTATTTTTTTCATAAGTTCCCGATAGCGAAGGGCTACTTTGTTAAGAAACTCGTCATTCTCATAAATTTCTGGCGCAATGTCTCGCTTTTTGCGTCGCTCGGCCGAGACTTCGATAGCAAGGTCGGCAAAAATCAAGTGCGATGGCAGAGGAAATTTTTGGTTGAGTTGCCATACCTGCTCAGGATCGCTACTTAGACCTTGGTAGGCCAAGGACGAAGGAAAGTAGCGGTCGCTTATTACCCACTTTCCTGAATTTATGGCTTGTACCACGCCATTGTTGCCAAATATATGTTCTTGACGATCGGCAGCAAAGAGAAGCGCCATGGTCCATGCATCAACTTTAATTTTGCCCTGCAGGATCTGACGGATCAAAGTGCCAATCTCCGCTTTTTGAGGTTCACAACTTGCTATCGCTTGGTAGCCAAAAGCCTGCATCGCTTGGTGTAAGAGTGCGCTCTGTGTGCTGGTACCGGCACCGTCAATTCCTTCGATAACTACAAAGTTTTTCAGTATTTCTCTGTTACTTGCCACTACCAGTCACCTTTTTAAACGCACAGTCTTTGTGCTACATGCTATCATGCCGACCTTAACTATAGCTATATTATAACTGTAAGCAGAAAGGATTCCGTTTGAGAAGACCATCCCGGATCAAAAAAGCCTTGCCTCTTATTGTTCTCGGGTTAGCTATACTTTCAGGAGCACTCTTGGTTCAGCCTTTGGAGTCTCTGTTGATCGCAAGATTGGAACTGATCAAACAAAACTTGTTTTCGGATCTTGAAGCACGCTGGGGTCTGGTGGTCAGTTACGAAAAGCTTGATCCATCCTTGCTTTTAGGTATCAAGATAGTTGGGCTAAATCTTCGCTGGCGAGATGGTGAAGACTTTTTTTCTAGTCGTGATGTTTTTCTGGATCTCGATTTTTTTCAATTGTTACTTGGTGACCCGCTAAAGGCCTTCAAAGCGATGGATCTTAGGGATGCGGAACTCTCAATGGACTTTGAGAATCAAAAAGAAAAACTGTTGCTACTTGGTCTAAGTCTTGACGGAGACAAAGCCGCAGTTTCCAACAATCCTGACTGGACTGCGGAGTCAGTTTTGGATCTGCTGGCTCAAACCTTACCGACTGATGTCGACTTTAGGCTGCGAAATTTTCGCATTAAACTGCGAAGTGAACAAGGAAGCATTCGATTACAGATTGATACTGCAGCCTTAAAAAATCTCGAAGACGTGCTCAACTTGGATTTTTCTTCTGACTATGAGGTTCGCCTAGCTGATGGCGTGTTTTTGGGTCAAAAAATAGCTGCGGATCAAGCCTTGATTAGTGCTAACCTTTGGTTAAAAGCGCAGTTTTTTAAGGATGTGAAACGCATTACTCTTGAGTTGGCAAGCAAACGTTTTCAGACACCTTGGTTTGATCTTAGACAACAAAGCTTTGCAATGACCTTCACAGAAAAAGGCTTCAGGATTCAAAAAAAGGTCGATGAGCAGGCCTTTGACGCGTTTCTTAGCTTTGATGCACTCAAAGGTTTGGTCAACGTCTCGGTTCAGGCAAAAGAATGGCAGCCATCCAGCCTTTTGGACCTAAAACAAAAGACCGACAAAAATCTACTAGAACTGCTGAGTTCACGCTTAGATGCAGACCTAAACTTAACCTGGTCGCCAAGCAACAATGCCCTGCGTTACGATTTTAATGCCAAGGCCGCTGGAAGTCTTTTGCAATTGGGGCCTAGTACTGTCGAGCTTGTTGCCTCAGGCACTCATGAATCTAGTACGATTTCTAAGTTGGAACTAAAAAATTCGCAACTTGCGTTGTCTTACAAGGGATTGTACGCCTTTAAAGATCACTCACTTAATGGATTACTAAAAGCAGATTATCTGGGGCTCAGTGACTTTCCTGTTCGCTTTGAAACTCAGCTACGTGGTAATCAGTATCTTGGTTATCAATTACTTCAAAACAGTCTCGATTTGGCGCAACAAAAAATAGTTTTTGATGAGACAGTTTTGATTAGCCGGGCCAATCAAGTTTTCTTGTCTGGGCGTTTACATCCGCAAGGTGATGCCTCGCAGCAAAGCGTAGTGTTTGACCTCAAGTATAATCTAACAAATGGCAAGTTTGCCGAGTCTAGCTTTGATGTTCAGGATTGGTTGATAGACAAGGATGATCCAAGTATACGCAAGGCATTGCGACTTGTCGGCTTAGCCGATTCTGTAATTGATGGAGAATTTGTACCAAAAACTGTCAGGGTTTCCTTGCAAGCCCGCCTCGACCAAAATAGACCAGAGCCAATTGAGATCGATAAGTTGGAACTCGTCGCCAATGGTCCCAATATCTCTTTGGTGATATCCGGGTCTTGGAAAGACCAAAAAATTGCACTGGACACGCTGATTGCAGAGCTAAACGGCATCAAACTTAAAGCAACTGGAAATTTAGATTTTAGAAAAAACGGCCAATTGAGTTTTGGTGGTGAGTTTAGTCTAAACGAAGCTACTAACGTACCGATTACTATCAACTATTCACCAGAAGGAACACTGGAACTCAGTTCGGAAAAGAAACTCTACGCCTTTGTAGAATTTAAATCAGGTTCTGCAAGCGGCTTTTTTCAAACCGAAACTTTTCCTCTGCAATACGGTGGAATTGCAACTGGAATCTCCTCCAATGGTAGTTTTTCACTTGCTAGTGATGGTAATTGGAAAGTGGTAGTTAGGAGTTTAGACGCCGGCACCATTGCCTTTAACCCACTTAGACCCGACGCCCGCCTCCGCATTAAGGCCAATGACATTACCCTTGATTCTCGCGGAGGCAAGGTGGGAACACTCATCCTTCAAGACAGTTTTTCCATCCTAAGTGGACCAGTTAACCTTACTTGGCAGGGTGGGGCAGATAACGGCATGCAACTGGATGGTAATCTTGAATCAATGGGATCAGGTTTCTTAATTAATTCTCGACCCAACAAAGAAACCATCAGCATTAAAGGCAGCTTTAGCAGCGATAGTACACACTTGGCCGTTTCCGTAAAGGCTATGCCAATCCAGAGATTTTTGATTCTTGGAATTGATGGTCTCGTGGACCTCGATGTAAATCTTGTTCAGAGCGACGGTTTGCTTTTAGTTGACGGGCTTGCCACGCTCAATAACGCAGCATTCAATCGTAGCGAAGTGCAAGGTCAAATCCCTTTTACTTTTAGTAATCAGGTTCTTACTATCAAAGACATGTGGGTTAGCATGGATGCTGTTCGTTTTGACATGCAGCAGTTTAGCTACGATATAGGCGGCAGCCGTTTAAGTTTTGCTGGTTTACTTGGTTCGGAAAGTGTGCGTAGTCAAGACCGAATTAACTGGCAAGGCGACTTGCAATGGAAGAGCGACGCTTTTCCGCAAGAACTAAAAGGAAGCTTACTTGCCAATAATTTACCTGACTATTTGTCTCCCAACAAGCAATGGAATTTTGAACTGAGCACAGGAGCTGATGGTCAGAGTATTTCACTGATAGACCTTGAGTCGGGCCTAATCCGCGCTGGTATTCAGAACAACGCTGGGTTCTTTCTCGACTTGCAAAAGCCCTTGCCATTTTCTGCTCGCATCGAAGGTAGCCTAAAGGATGGCTACGTCGAGGCCAATATTCAGAACCTTGTCGTCGACATGAGCTTGAGCAAATTGCTGCCTTTTTCTGAAGCCTTTTGGCTAAGCAAGGGAACTCTAAGCGGATCGTTGCGCATGGTAGGAAACATTAATAATCCTGGCTTTTATGGAAACGTTAAAATCGAAAATGCAACTGCCCAGGTGGCGCAAGTGCCAGAACCACTTTTTTTTGAGCGGGCCTATGCAGTTTTTGAAGATCGAAGTATCCGTGTACTCCCGTTTTCGGTCAGTCAGGACAAGTCAATAGCGCGAGTAGAAGTCAAACTGCAACTTGACAACTGGCAAGCCCCGTTAACGGTGGTAGAGGTCTCCACCGAAAGTCAGCCTGGTGTGCGAGTCAAAGCTGAATTTCCCAATATTTCTATAGACGGTTACGCACAAGGGAACCTTAAACTAATCTTTTTCCCGTACAAAATGGAAATTACAGGCAGTCTGGTGGCCGAGGAAACTACCATTAGTCTTGCTCCAAATCAAATTGCCAATCAGTCTCAGCTTGAGTCTAGTTCTGACTCCACTGAATACTTTACCTTTGTGGATCTCTCGCTTGTTACTAGCAAAGGTGTTGAATTTATATGGCCAAATAGATCGTTACCTGTTCTGACTACTTTTCTCGACATCGGACAAAAAATGCGCCTAATCTATGATGATGCGAGTGGATTATTTTCATTCAAAGGCCAAGTTAAAGGTAAGGGCGGAGAAATCACTTACCTAAAACGTTCTTTTTACCTAAAAGAGACCTTAATTGATTTTAACGAAAATCAGCTTTCCTTCGATCCTATTGTAAGCTTAAGAGCAGAGCTTCGTTCCATCTATAACCGCAAACCAGCTAAACTGCTCTTGATTGTTGACCAAAATCGACTTAGTCAGTTGCAACCACGGCTGGAATCTGAGCCAGCATTAGGATACAATCAGATAATCTCCTTGTTGACCGGAGGTACCCAAGTTGACGAGACGATTAGTATTGACACCCTAACAGGGGCTTTGCTAGAAACGGCGAGTCAATACGTTTTGATTAAGGAAGTTGAGTCGCGCCTTAGTAAGCTCTTGGGTCTTGACCTTTTTTCTATGAGGACAGGGATCGTCAAGAACGTGATCTATGATATTGCAGATCAGTTGTCACCACTTGACAATGGAATTGTTTCACTTGGAAAGTACCTCGATGAGACTAGTTTTTTAGTTGGAAAGTACTTGGGAGAAGATTTGTATCTAGAAATGGGAGCAGGGTTTCAAAGTGATCAAACAAGCTTTAAACCATGGAATAAAGTGTTAGATATGACCATAAATCTTGAAGCGAGTCTCGAGTTCAAGACGCCCTATTTTGACTTACTATGGTCTGTAAAACCTCAGGACCTGCAGACCTTGTTTTTGAAGGACCAATCGTTTACCTTTACGTTTCGATTCTGAGTAAAAGCAAGGTTTGAATCGGTGGAAGATGCCGCCATCGAGATTATGTTAAAAAACATAATAAAATTCGCAAGGAGTTTCTATGCGCAAAATTTGCGTTGTCGTGAGTCTTTTTTGTTTTATCTCTTTTCTTGGCGCGCAAGAAACCGACTGGTTTATGGGAAAACCAATTGCTGACATCACTTTCCAGGGGCTTTCCCGAGTCAAAAAGGCCGACCTCGAGTCGCTCATTACGCCCTTTTTGGGAAAAACATTTAATGAAGTTTTGTTAAGTGATCTCAAACGTCGCTTATATGCCTTAGAACAATTTGATTATGTAGAGGAGTCTTTTGTCGCCTCGCCGAGCGACGCGCAGAAATTGATAGTTAGATTTAAGGTAATAGAAAGACCGCAAATTGGTGAGATTGTCTTCAAAGGCAACGTTAACAACCGAAGTGCCGAGTTACTGTCAGAAATTACTCTAAAAGTTGGTCAGGCCGTCTCAAAGGCAATCGCTGCCAGCGACGAAGCGGCACTACTTAAGTTTTACCTCAAAAACGGCTTTAGTAAGGCTAGAGTATCTTTTGCTGTTGAAAACGACGAAAAAGATCCTAGCTTGCAGCGCTTGGTTTTTGCTATAGACGAAGGCTTTAAGGCAAGTGTTAGAAAAATAAGCTTTGAAGGAATTCAGTTTGGCAATGAGACTACACTCAAAGGTCTGATGAAGACCAACGAACAAGCCTTGTTTAGTGCCGGCCTCTACCAAGCAGAAGTTTTGGAACTCGATAGAGAGGGTCTGCTTCGTTACTACCGTGAAAACGGTTATATTGATGCCAAAATCGTTGATATCCGCGTTGACACCGAGTCATCAAATGATGATAAAAGGGACTATCTTAGCCTTGTGATTAGTATCGAAGAAGGTAGGCGTTGGTACTACGGCGGACTAACCATTGTAGGCAATCAAATATTTACAACAGACGAGCTACTCGCTTTGACGCGACTCAAGCCTGGCAGTATTCTCAACTTTATTCGTTTTCAAGCTGATTACCAAGCCATTACCGACAAGTACTATAAGAACGGCTACATTAACAACGAAATGCGTCTTGTTAATGAAAATCGTGACGAATCAAGTTCTACGATCAGCTTTACCATAAGCATAATAGAGAAAGGCCGGGCTTATCTAGAAAACATCATTGTCCGTGGTAACACCAAAACCAAGTCGGATGTAATCTTGAGGGAAATCCCCATTGAGCCAGGTGATGTTTTTTCTTCCTCACGCATTAGTGAAGGGTTTTTGAATCTCACCAACAAACGTTTCTTTTCTAACATTGTCCCCGAAACCCCAGCTGGTTCTGCCCCAGGTCTTTACGACCTAATCATAAATGTAGCTGAACAAAATACCACCGATGTTCGCCTTGGTTTTACCATCAGCGGCAGCTCTGACTTTCCGCTGGCCGGAATCTTTAAGTGGAGCGACACCAACTTTCTTGGACTTGGTCAAGAATTTTCACTTGATCTTAGCGTAGCAGAACAAGAGCAACGAGTTTCGTTTAGCTACGTGGATCCATGGCTTTTTGGCCCAAGATGGTCCGGTGGTCTAAGCTTGGGCTTTAGCCGTAATCTAGTAAAGAATGTACTTCAAGACATGGTCGCACCATTTTTTGACAGCAGTGACGATCGCGTGCCTGACCCGTATACCGGTGCCTATGTTTTTAGCAAATTGACCACATACAATGGGCTAGACTATGCAGCAGGCGATCCTTTTCCTGGCAATCCAAGTGCAGCTGACATACTTCTTTACTCACTGCAAACTGACTATATCTATAACGGCGGCGCACAAGGTATTCCCAGTGAATACACTATGGAGTACGTAAACTGGGATATCAGTCTCGGCCTAAACAGCAGTATCCGTAGACGTATTGATCCAGGTTGGGTGTTCTTTGGGTTTGGTCTTAGCTTTAGCTTAAACCTAGTTGAGTACGACGAGCAAAAATATCGCCCCTTGGCGCCGGAAACCAGAGCCAACCTCAATCAGTTTAAGTTCGAAAACAGGCTGGGCTTTACGGCCGGACTTGATGCACGTGACATAGTTTTTGATCCAGCCAATGGCTACTTTGTTGAGCAAAAGATTAACCTAACCGGAGGTTTGCTACTTGGAGATCGACACTTCATCAGAACCGATACCAATCTTCAAGCCTATATAACGCTTTGGAACGCGCCAACTGGTGATGATACGAGCTTTAAGACGGTTTTGGCTCTTAACTCCAGTCTAAGTGTGCTCTTTCCTCAGTTTTGGGCCGCAGAAGGACAAGATACTTTTCAGGTCGGTAAGAACTTCTTATACACTTCGCCTATGATCATAGGGCGCGGATGGCCAAGTCGAACCAATGGTCAAGCCCTCTTTAACAATTGGATAGAGTTACGAACCCCAATCGTGCCGCAGTTGCTGTCTTTTGATATATTTTTTGATATCGTGCGTTTGACCGAATCGCGTGATACTATTTTTAGTGCGGGCAGCCAGGGTTGGATTTTTGGTTTTGGTGCTGGTTTGAGACTTACCATTCCATCACTTCCGTTGAGGCTTTATCTGGGCAAACGCTTTGATTTTGACAACGACGGAAACATTCAATGGCAAAAAGGCAACATAGGCGCCGTTGACAGTGATCCCACTTCTGGGCTCGATCTAATGATAACCTTTTCATTTTTCTGATTTTGGAGTAGAAATTAGCTATGAAACAAGTAATTTGGCTTAGCGCCCTTTTTGTGGCGATTGTGGTTCTGGTTTCCGCTACCGCAACCCAGTTAACAACCGTTGCGATAGTAAATGTCGCAAGAATCTACACAACCTTCTTTTCAGAGTCCCAACAAGTGAGGGACTTTGAAAAGACCAAAAAGGTATTTCAGGACGAACTTAACAGTCATCAAGATAAGTTGCGCCAGCTTCAGGAGCAACGTTTGACCGCCTTGGCTGCCAAGCGTAACAACGAAGTGCTTACCATTGAGAAAGAAATGTTAGAGCTGCAGCAGTTTATCAACGACTATCGTCGCCTCAAGCAAGCGCAACTCAAGGATATCGAAACTGCACTCAGGTCTGGGGATCAGTTTATGCAAGAACTAGCCGTTGCCATCAAGTACACGGCCGAGAGCGAAGGTTATACGGTTGTTTTAGATAAGGATGATCCCAGCCTTCGTTTTTGGAGTCCAGAAGTTGACATTACTGACAAGGTATTGACCCGCTTGCGGGCTATGGTCGTTAGGTAAGTGATTGAACAAGTAAACAAGAGTTCTAAATAGCAGTTTTTTTGATTGATTCTTCAAGAGTTTGAACAACTATTTCAAAGCGTTTTCTGTTCTCCTCGCTCAGTTCTGCCAGTGCGCGATGCGCGTCAAGTAGATCACAGGCTTGGTTGTTGCAGAGATCTTCAGATCTATCTGATGCAACTTGGGTATCAAATGTCTCTTCACTCACTTCGAATATTTTTTGAAGGCCCATTATGGTTAGCAGCTGACGGCATTCGGGACTAGGCTTAACTAGAAATATTGCCAGGTGAGGAATCCTCTTCCAGACGCTAATCATTTGACCCATTACGGTGGAGTCCATGTAACAGCAGTTCTGTAAATCTATCTTTATGGTAGCAAATGGTTGTTTAGATTGAAGATTGTCTACCATGGTCAGAAAGTTTTCGCCATGCAAACCGTTCATCTTCTTTGGTGCAACCAAATACAGGGTCTCATTTTTAATTCCGTACAACATGGTGTCAGTCAATATTACATTCCTTCCACTTGTGGTTTCCGGGTATACCAATATTCGCTTAAAATACTATAATCACATGACATGTCTGATACAAGTCCTATGATGCAACAATATGAGGGAATAAAAAAACAGCACAACGATGCGATTCTTTTTTTTAGGCTCGGTGACTTCTATGAAATGTTTAAACAGGATGCCTTCGAAGCCAATCGTATTCTTGGTTTAACGCTTACGCAACGTCAGGGCGTGCCAATGTGCGGAATCCCTTTTCATGCTTCAAAAACTTACATTGCTAAACTGCTTGCCAACGGAAAAAAAATAGCCATTTGTGATCAGGTGGCGCCAAGTCCGCAAAGTAAAGGAATAGCTGAGCGGCACGTTGTTCAGATTATTACCCCAGGAACGCTAGTCGACGGAGACTATCTTGATTCTGGAGCTTCCAACTATTTGCTATCAATTAGTCGACCCAATGATGGTTGTTACGCTTGGGCACTGGCCGAGCTGTCGACAGGAGAGGTAAAACTCAAAGTTAGCAGTCAAGATCTTGCTGTAGACGATTTTTTGACTTTTTTGGCAAAGTACGCGCCGCGAGAACTCTTGGTTCAAGAAAGTATCGTGCACCAGAGCACCGATTTGGCCCGAGAACTCAAGAACCTTGATGGACTTGTGCTCAACCGCTTTGGAGATTGGCTCTACGATGTGGAAGAGACGCAGAAGAAAATGCAAGCCCTAATGGGTCTGGTAAGCCTCAAGGGATTTGGCATCCAAGAGGGTTCATTGCAGGTACATGCTATGTCGGCAATTCTACACTACGGTGAAGACACAGCTCGGCATCGCCTTGAACAGCTGCGAAACATATCAATTATCGACGATGCAACCATGCTCAAGCTTGATGAAACCAGTGTCAAAAATTTAGAGCTACTATGCAATCTGCAAGATGGCGGGACCGCATTTAGTCTTCTGGCTCAGATGCATCACACCAAAACACCCATGGGAATGCGATACCTGCGTCAAACAATTGTGGAGCCCTTGCTCAGTAAGAGCCTGATAGACAGACGCTTGCAAAAGGTCTCTTTTTTGTACCATCAGCAAGACTTTTTGACAGAGCTGAGAGTTTTGCTGTCCAGGGTGCAAGATATAGAACGAATAGCAAATCGAATTATTCTCGATAGAGCCCATGCCAAGGAACTTCGCGCATTGGCCGCGTCCATTGATGCCATGATTGAGATAGAAGATAAAATTAGGCAAACCGACTTGGCTTCAAGCGAAGATCACCAAGAGACCCTTACCCTATGTGCTCAGACCGCAGATCTCATTCGAAAGGGTATTTTGGACGAACCTGCCGTTGTAGTACATGAGGGTGGCCTGATACGGCATGGTTTTGACGAAAAGGTCGACTACTATCGCAGCCTGCAAAGTGACAGCGAGTCGATACTCGAAGCCTATGTCGAAGAGGAACGCAAGCTAACCGGTTTAACCGCGCTTAAACTCAAATATAACCGCATAATTGGCTATTACTTTGAGCTTAGTAAATCGCACATCGGCGTCAAGCCCGAACACTTTATTCGCAAGCAAAGTTTGGTCAATGGTGAGCGCTTTGCGACCACCAGATTGCGTGAGCTTGAGGATAATATTTTGAGCGCTAAAGAGCTATGTATAGAGCGCGAGCGAGAAATTTTTCTGCAGTTGCGTGACACTATAAAATCAAGCATAAAGTCGCTTTTGGTGATGGTTGGCTCTATCGCTGAACTTGATCTCATAGCCTGTTTTGCCGTAACTGCCACCCAGCGCGGCTACAGTTGCCCGGTCATTTACGAAGACCAGCGCCTGCATATTTTGCAAGGCAGGCACCCGGTAGTTGAGCAACATGTTGGACTTGGCAAGTACATTCCCAATGATTGTAGCCTGTCACTTGCCGCAAGTCCAGAAAAAGTGGCTTTGCTTACTGGTCCCAATATGGCAGGAAAATCAACTTTTTTACGCCAAACAGCGTTGATAGTCTTGATGGCGCAGATGGGAAGCTGGGTACCGGCAGAATACGCAGAGATTGGCCTGACTGACAGAATTTTTTGTCGTGTAGGCGCTTCCGACAACCTCGCCAAAGGTGAGTCAACATTCTTGGTAGAGATGAACGAGACAGCCATGATTCTTAGGCACGCCAGTGAAAAGAGTCTGATCATAATGGATGAAGTTGGACGTGGGACTGGAACTCAGGATGGCCTTGCGATAGCTAGATCAATCTTAGAGTACCTGGTTAGCGTCATTCAGGCGCGATGTTTGTTTGCTACTCATTTTCACGAGCTGACCGAATGTGGCGTCAGTGGTTTTAGAAATCTTTCAATGTCGGTTCAGGAGTCGGACGGCAAAGTTTATTTCCTCAAAAAGGTTGTTGACGGTCCTTCAAGTAACTCATATGGGGTTCATGTCGCGCAATTAGCAGGTTTGCCCGACTCAGTAATCAGGCGCGCGCGCCTGCTGGTAGAGATCTCACTGGCCAAGCTGGAAACACGGCCCCAGACTACTTTGCCTCCAGTAGTGCAAGAAAATAATGCTGTACAAGAAAACAATCAAGATCAACAGGCAAGTCTATTTGACGACAGCGAAGAGCTCAGGCTTTCTCTGTTGAGCTTTAATACTGCCAACAAAACTCCCTTAGAAGCTCTCAATTTTCTCGACCAGGTCAAAAAGCGTTTTGGTCTTGAACAAACAATAAAGAAATCTCGCTCTTAAAAAATTGGAATCAACATTGCAGCAGTCTATTGAGCATGAAGCTGTCAAATTTTTTGTATAATTTCCCTGGTCTGGAATGCTGTATTTGCGCCAACTATCTGGTAGACAGTTCTTCTAGGCTGCTTGGTATTTGTCATTCCTGTGCTAATTCTTTGCATCCTATCAGCGAACCATTTTGTAGTAAGTGCGGAATTAGTTTATTGTCCGAACAAGGTGACTGCCTAGATTGTAGGCCCTATGAAGGGCCTTTTCCTCACCTCAAGATGCTCAGGAGCTGCTATCACTATTGGGGTAGTGCAGCCGATTTTTTGCTTGCCTACAAAAAACACTCGTGGATCAAACTTGCCAATTTCTTTGCTCGAGCACTCGAGAAGTCTTTGTCTGAGTTCTGGACTTCCGAGATGGTCCTGACTACAGCGCCCAGCACTTTTTTGTCACGCCATATGCGAGGTTTTGATCATACCAAAGCTTTAGTGACCGCCATGAAACCGCACTATCGCAGATCCTTTCAAAGGCTGCTCGTTAGAAAACCCGGCGCCAGCCAAAAAAGTCTTGGCCGTGATCAACGATCAAGCAACCTGATTGGCAAAATTGCCTATGCGGGTCCAAAAAGAACCAGTAACTGCGTCACCATCATTGACGATGTCTGTACCAGTGGAGCAACTCTGTCTTGTTGTGCCGCTGTTTTGAAGGAAGCGGGGTTTGAGAAAGTCTACGCTCTTACCTTGTTTCGGGACTAATGCAGGCCGGCCAAATTTGCCGCTGGGCCAATTGACAAGCCAGGCTGAACGTGCTAATTTCAGGTACTTTTTGATCCAAGGCGTGAAAAGAGTCGGTCTCCGGCTCTTTTTTTATTGACTTAGGTCATCCGTCATGGGGAGGCGTGGGCTGTGGGCGAGGACGAACTATACAAAGATTTAGAACCACTTATTGACGACTTGGGCGTAAAGCTCGTCGACTTTAGGTTGGTGCGCCTAAAAACAGGTACCAACGCTCAAATAGTTTTGTTTAAAGAAGGCGGTGTCGGCACCAATGAATGTGCCGATGTCTATCGTTTGGTCCTACCAAGACTTGAAGTGCTTTTGACAAGTCAGGATATTCATTTGGAAGTATCTAGTCCTGGCTTGGGCCGGGTTCTTCGACTGCCACGAGAGTACCCGATATTCTTGGGAAAAAATGTTGTAGTATATTTACGCGGTGGTAAGTCTCATCAGGGTAAACTGGTGGAAGCAGACGGTAGCGAGTTTCAAGTTTTGACCAAGGATGGATTGGTCGGACTCACTTATGACAATGTTCAGAAAACTAAATTAGAAGAATCACAGGAGGGGTCCTGATTATGGCAGCATCACTTTCCGAGGCAATTAAGCTTATTGTTCAAGAAAAAGGTATTTCTACCGAATTGGTTTTGCAAACCGTCGAAGATTTGCTCATGGCAGCTTACAAGAGAAAATATGGTACCACTGAAAATGCAGTCTTTCAATATGACGAAGAAACTGGGGATGCGGCAATTCTAGCACGAAAACTCATCGTCGCCGAAATTGAGGATCCAGTTTTAGAAATCACACTTGAAGACGCTCTGGCTTACGACACTGGTTGTGAACTGGGTGATGAGCTTTTGATCGAGATCGATCCGCAAGAATTTGATAGGGTGGCAGTACAAAGTGCTAAGCAAAAGGCGCGTCAATCACTACGAGAGATTCAGAAAGATACGCTTTACTCAGAGTTCAATACCAAAGTCGGCGAGATGATTATTGGTTATTACCAACGCGAGCACAAAGGCAATATAATAGTTGACCTTGGTAAGGTTGAAGGTATAATGCCTAAACGATACCAATCGCCTCGTGAGGTTTATCGTGCCAATGATCGTATTAAGGCGATGATTTTTGAAGTCAACAAAACCCCAATGGGCTTGCAGGTTGTTTTGTCCCGAACCCACGTTGAGTTTGTAAAAAAGATTTTTGAGCTTGAAGTGCCAGAAATTTACGATAAAACGGTAGAAATTGTTAAAATTGTTCGCGAACCGGGATATCGAACCAAGATTGCTGTTTATTCACATCGTGATGATATTGATCCAGTGGGAGCATGTGTGGGTCTAAAAGGTGTGCGTATTCAAGCTATAGTGCGAGAGCTTGAAGGCGAGAAAATTGACATTCTCAAATATGACATTGATCCTCGTTCATTTATTAGAAATGCATTGTCTCCCGCTGAGGTTAACCAAGTCGTTATAATTGACGAGCACAAGCGGCAGGCGCTTGCGGTTGTCAATGAAAATCAACTTTCTTTGGCAATTGGTAAGCAAGGCTTAAACGTCAGGTTGGCCAATCGACTGGTTGACTGGAACATTGATGTTAAAACAGAAGAACAATTCGCAAGCATGGACATCTCAGTTGAGAAGAAGATGGCAGTCAAAGCACTGTTTGGCGATATGGATGAGCCCGAACTTATCACTAAGTTATCTGAGTTGGTTGATATGCCAGCCCACATCTTAGAAATACTTGAGCGCAATGGTATTGAGCTTATTGAAACTTTGGTTTCGCTCACAACCGAGCAAATTCGTAAGATTGATGGTTTGACGGAAGCAGATGTTGAAAAACTAGAAGAAATCATTAATAGCAGTGTTGAGATCCTCGAGCAGAGCTCCGGCGAAGATCAGAATGGGCTTGCGTCTGACGAAAAAGAAGAATATTATAGGGACTTCGAAGGGGCTGGATCAGGCGAGCAATCTGGTCTTGTGGAAGATGAGGAATATGAAGAAGACGAGGAAGAAGAAGAGATCTCCTTGGTTTCTGAGTTGCCCGGAATTCCACAAGGTATAATTGACGCGCTTGATAAAGCTGGTAAATCAGAAATCGTTGACTTGATTTCGATGACTCCAGCTCAGCTGCGATCCTTGGACGGGCTTACACCCGCGGATGTTGAGATTCTTCTGAATATCATTTCCGAAAACGTTGAGATTATCGAAGAAGAATAAAGCATCGGATTGTTCCGACATCAAAAAGGTGAGGTATGGCAGGAGAACAGGATAAAGAGGCGAAAAAAAAGACGACCTTGATCAAGCATCGCAAAGAAGATGGCGCACCAGCGCTTCCCGCTGGAGAAGTCGAACACAGTTCTGAGGGTCGGATTAAAGTTGTCAAAAAAAAGATGGTCGTCAAAGTCAGGAATCCAGCTGATCAAAAAGCAGGTGATCTTGATTCCGCCTCCGGCGATGCCACAACTCGGGCTGCGTCCACAGATGGGAAAGCTAGTCAGTCGGAACATATTCAAAAAGTCGGAAAACCTGTACCAGCCAGAAGCTCAAGACCGCAAGAATCTTCTGAGGTTGGCTCTGGTGATCCCAATGACAAGTCAAGGGACTACTCAAGTAAACAAGGTGTAGTAGGCGGACGCTACGTAGGGCCAGCTCGCCAGTACGCGCAGGCTCCCAGACCGGATGCTGATCGTTCCAATGAACGAAAACCAGCTCCAGAAGCCGGTGCTGAACGCAGCTTTGAGAAACCGGCTGCTAGTCGGGACGGTCCTGAACAGCCAGCTATCGCAACACCGCCGGCAGATAAACCAGTGCGACCAGCCTATGACCGAAGTCCTTATCAGACACCAGGTTTTCAACCAAGCGGCTACCAGGGTCAAAATCCTAATCCAAATTACCGCGGACAGGGTTCCGGCTATCAAGGTCAGAATCCAAATCCAAATTATCAGGGACAAGGCGGCTACCGACCGGGTCCAGGTGCTCCACGTGGTCCAGGCGGCCCTAGTGGCCCAGGTGGACCAGGCGGTGACAATCGTGGTCCTAGGCCAGGTTATGCTCCAAGAACAGGCGGTCCCGGTGGCCCAGGTGGACCAAACCGAGGTGGCCCTGGCGGTAGGCCAGGATATGGTCCAAGACCAGGTGGTAGCAGCGGCGGCTTTGGGCAACGACCAGGACCGGCACAGTCAACACCAATAGAAGCAGGAAAAGTAAGCAGCAAGAAGTTTGTTAAGGCCAAAAAGCCTGCTACGTACAACAAACGTGACCGAACGCAAGAAAAAGAGCTGCAGTTTAAACAAAAGAAAAACCAAGTTAAGACCAACCCAATTCCAAAGTCTATCGACATCATGGAAGTTGTAACGGTTGCTGAACTTGCAAGAAAAATGAATCTCAAGGCTTCCGACCTCATTTCCAAGCTTTTTGGCATGGGTATGATGGTTACCATCAATCAACAAATTGACGCCGAAACTGCCACCATCCTAGCTGGCGAGTACGACTGTCACGTAAATATAGTTTCACTGTATGACGAGACTTTGATTGAAGCAGAGAGTGGGGTTGAAGAAGATGTTGTTCTAAGGCCGCCCGTAGTTACCATTATGGGTCACGTTGACCATGGTAAAACTAAATTGCTCGATGCTATTCGATCGGCAGACGTCGCAGCGGGCGAGTCTGGTGGTATAACCCAACATATTGGTGCCTATCAAGTTGCCACTGCCAATGGGAAAATTACCTTCATAGATACACCTGGACACGAGGCCTTTACAGCCATGAGAGCGCGTGGTGCTCAAGTAACTGACCTAGTAATTCTGGTTGTTGCAGCCAATGACGGCGTAATGCCGCAAACTGTTGAAGCCATTCAGCACGCACAAGAGGGCAAGGTTCCTATTATTGTGGCAGTTAACAAGGTTGATTTGCCCGACGCCAATATGGACCGCGTTAAGCAGCAGTTGTCAGAATACGGCATTTTGGCCGATGACTGGGGTGGACACCATTCGTTCTTCCCAATATCTGCACTCAAAAAAATTGGGCTTCAAGAGCTGCTCGATGGCATTTTATTGCAAGCTGAAGTTATGGAGCTTAAGACCAACTCTAAATGCCGTGCAGAAGGTCGCATAGTAGAGTCTCGCATTGATCAAGGTCGTGGTATAGTTGCTACAGCCTTGGTTCAACGCGGTGAGTTGAGAATTGGCGACAGTTTTGTGGCCGGTATTTATCCCGGTAAAGTGCGGGCAATGTTTAATGACAAAGGTGAGCGCATTGAAGTAGCGGGTCCTGCAACACCAGTAGAAGTACTGGGTTTCACTGGGATTCCAGAAGCTGGTGATCCATTCCAGGTTACTGAAAGCGATAAGTATGCTCGGGAAATTGGCGAAAAACGACAAGAACTCAAAAAGGTTGAAATAGCGAAGAATGTTAAGCGTATAACACTCGACAATCTCTACGATTCTATTAAATTGGGCGAAGTCAAAGAACTTAAAGTTGTTATCAAAGGCGACGTGCACGGCTCTGTGGAAGCTATCAAGACATCATTAGAAAAGCTATCTACGCGTGAAATAGGTCTGTCGGTTATTACCGCCGCTGCCGGAGCTATCAATGAAAGCGATGTCATGTTGGCGGCCGCATCCAACGCCATCATAATTGGTTTTCATGTGCGCCCATCGGTTAAAGCCCAAGTTTTGGCTGATCAAGAAAAAGTTGAAATTCGCAAATACAGCATCATTTATGACGTTGTTGAGGATATCAAGACCGCAATGGAAGGTCTTTTGGCACCAGAGTTCAAAGAAGAACAATTGGCTACCGTTGAGGTACGCGAAGTATTTAAGGTGCCCAAGCTCGGAACAATCGCAGGTTCCTACATTACTAAAGGTAGCGTAAAACGTAATGCGATGGTTCATTTGGTTCGCGAAGGTATAGAGATATACACAGGAAAGATTGTAAGTTTGCGACGCTTTAAGGAAGATGTAAAGCAAGCAGAGGCAGGATTTGAATGTGGTATTGGTCTTGAGGGCTTTTCTGAAATTATGGTCGGTGACCAACTGGAAGTTTTTGAAATGAAAGAAATTGCCAGAAAATTGGGACAAACACTAATAGAAGAAGCTGCTGAAGTAGCCAAGAAAAAAGACAAGGCCTAGATTATGGCCATGCATAGGCAGACACGGGTTGAGCATTTATTGTCTCAACTGCTTGGCAGCATGATTGTCAGCGGAGAAATCAAAGATCCTCGTGTGAGTACTTTGGTTTCGATTGGTGATATTAGTGTGGCAAAAGATTTGTCGCACGCCAAAATAGGTGTCTCGGGTTACATGGATGACAAAGAACTTGAATTGGCTGTGGAAGGACTCAATTCCGCAGCTGGTTTTATTCAATCGAGACTTGCTAAGAGCCTGCAGACACGGTTGACACCACGATTGCATTTTGAAGTCAACCGCAATATCAAGGCCGCCTTTGAAATGTCTAAAACACTGGATAGTCTAAATATTAAACATGAAACAAGCGATGACAACGGCGGGGATAGCGATACTTGATAAACCGGAAGGACTTACCTCCTTTCGGGCCTTAGGTGCGCTCAAAAGAAACTTATCAACCAAAAAAATCGGTCATTGTGGCACTTTGGATTTGTTTGCCAGCGGGCTGCTGCTTGCTTTTGTCGAAGAAGCTACTCGCTTAGTGCCCTGGTTTGTTGGTAAAGACAAGAGCTACACTGCTCAGATATGGTTTGGTTCGCAGACAGACACCTTGGACCCTGGCGGCAAGCAAATTGCCAGCGCTGACGTGCCGTCACTCGAGCAAATTCTGTCCGTTTTACCAAGTTTTGTAGGAAATATTGCCCAAGTGCCGCCAGCCTATTCGGCAATACACATTGATGGAAAGCGCGCCTACCAGCGCGTGCTTGCAGGGGAAGAACCGGCACTCAGACCACGTAACATAACTATTCACTCGATAGACTTTCTCAAATGGCAGTCGCCAGTAATGACCATTCAAGTGGCTTGTTCGTCCGGAACATACATACGTTCATTGGCACGTGACATCGCTTTAGCCTGCTCCTCGGTGGCACACCTGTCAGGTTTGAGGCGAACCCAACTTGGTTCACTAAAGGAGTCCGACTCGCGGGTTTGCAGTCCAGATCAATGCGGTATCAATGAAGTTATATCGGGCAGGCGCGTACTTGATTTGATAGGCGAGGTGCAGTGTCTCGAGCTGCGAGAACAATTTGAAGCCGACTTTAAGCAGGGCAGAGCCATAAAAGAGACATGGTTTAGCTCGCTTGACCTTCCTATTGAATCCCAGACGGCTATGGTTGCCTGCCAAGATCGCATTGTAGGCGTCGTAACGCTGGTTAGACAGCAAGCTATACGCTACCAACAGGTTTTCCCTCGCGGAATATGATACTTGACATGGGTCGTTTATACCACGATAATGTCGCCATTATATTGTAGTCCAAGAACATAATTGTGACCTATAGCAAACGGAAAGCAGATAATTTTTTGCCGATGATCGCAGCATTCTTTTGGGTGGCGCAGATCAGATAATCAAATTGTTACAGCATGCGCATACAAATTGCATAAGTCACCAAGAAGGAGCTGGAGATGTCCATTACCAAAGAAAAAACTCAAGAGTTGATCACCACGTTTGGCGTTGGTGAAAAAGATACTGGTCGTACTGAAGTACAGATTGCTATCATTACAGAAAGAATTAGTAAGTTGACCGAACACTTAAAGTCTTTTGCCAAGGATCATAGTTCACGGCGAGGTTTGCTCAAGTTAGTTGGGCAACGTCGCCGACTCTTGAAGTACCTCAAGCGAGAAAAACTCGAAACCTACCGAGAACTGATTGCCAAACTTAACCTGCGCAAGTAGTTTCCGCAAGCACTAAGACAAGGAGACTATATGCACAAACTTTCTATTAAGATTGGCGAAAGCGAACTAAGCTTCGAAACAGGGCGCATGGCCAAACAGGCAAATGGTTCGATATTTGCTCAGTACGGTGGCACTTCGGTGCTGGCTACAGTATGTTGTGGTACAAAAACCGTTGACAACCTCGACTACGTACCACTTTCGGTTGAGTACAACGAGAAATACTACGCTGCCGGAAAAATTCCAGGCGGCTTCTTAAAACGAGAAGCTCGACCTAAGGACAAGGAAATCTTGGTTTGCCGTTTGATTGACCGACCTATGCGTCCGCTTTTTGAAAAAGACTTCAAGAGAGAACTGCAGATCGTACCAACGGTAGTTTCAACTGACCAGATTAATCCATCAGACGTAATAGGGATTGTGGCATCTAGCGCTGCTGTTCATATTTCGGATATTCCTTTTCATGGTCCGGTTGGTGCCGTTCGTATTTGCCAGGTTGATGGCAAATTAGTCATCAACCCAACATTTCAGCAGATCGCCAAGAGCAAGTTGGAAATTATTGTTGCCGGCACAGAACAAGGTATTACCATGGTAGAAGGTGGTGCCAAGCAAGTTAGTGAAGAACTTTTGCTTGAGGCCATTGAGCTGGCTCGCAAGCCTATAATCGAACTTTGCAAGATTCAACATGAACTGAGAAAGTTGGCCGGTAAGGAGAAACTTCCTTTGGTTCCCAACACCAGAAAACTCTCATCCTATGATGAGATTTGGGCCTTTGCTCTTCCAAAGTTTGACAAGGCTTGTTTTGTTAAGGGCAAGCACGAACGAAGAACGGCTATTGATGAGGTTAAGGCTTCTGTCAAAGAAACGTTTAGCGCCAAAATTGCAGAAGACGAACTAGATCTTTTGCCAGCCATCTATGAAGAACTAGAAACCCATGTTCTCAGACATTCAATAGTAGACAAAAAAATCCGTGTTGATGGTCGCGGACCTGAAGATATTCGTAAGGTTACCGTTGAAGTTGGCGTTTTGCCGCGCGTTCACGGATCTGCGCTTTTTACTCGTGGCGAGACTCAAGCCTTGGCGGTAAGCACGCTCGGAACCGTTTTTGATGAGCAGATTATGGATGATATTGACGGCGATAAGCGCGAAAATTTTATGCTTCACTACAATTTTCCACCCTACAGTGTTGGCGAGACAGGCCGATTGGGAACTGGACGTAGAGAAATTGGCCATGGTCATTTGGCGCATAGGGCTCTTAAAGCAGTTGTTCCAGAGAAGAGTGATTTTCCTTACACTATCAGAGTAGTTTCTGAAGTTCTGGAGTCCAACGGTTCATCATCGATGGCGTCAGTTTGCAGTGGAAGTTTGTCACTGCTTCAATCTGGAGTTCCGTTACTCAAGCCAGTTGCTGGTATAGCAATGGGTTTGGTCCAAGAAGGTGATAAAACTGTGGTTATCAGTGATATTTTAGGTGAAGAAGATCATTTGGGCGACATGGACTTTAAAGTGGCCGGAACCGAAGATGGCATTACGGCTTTTCAGATGGATATCAAACTTCAAAACGTTAGCGCAGAGGTTATGACTCAAGCCTTGCAACAAGCCAAACGCGGCCGTTTACACATCCTTGGCATCATGAATCAAGTGCTTGCAAAGCCAAACCAAGAAATATCTGAGTACGCCCCACGCATACTTACCTTTAAGGTTGATGTAGAAAAAATTGGCTTGATGATTGGCCCAGGTGGTAAAACCATCAAGGGTATCAGCGAACGCTACGGCGTGGAAACCAATATTGAGAATGATGGTAGTGTAACCGTCTACGGAAAAGAAAAAAGTGGCGCAGAAGGCGCCAAAGAAGCCTTTATACGATTGCTTGAAGAACCTCAAGTTGGAAAAGTTTATGAAGGAACTGTTAAACGTATCATGGATTTTGGCGCCTTTGTTGAGTTTTTGCCCAGCAAAGAAGGACTCTGTCATATCAGCAAAATGTCTGCACGTCGCATCAACAAAGTTGAGGAAGTCTTGACCCTCAACCAGGTAGTGCAAGTACGCATCATTGAAATTGACAAAATGGGCCGCGTTAACCTTAGCCTGATATTTGAGAACAACGAAATAACCCAGTAATGGAAGAGGCCACCTATCCTGGCATCAAAGAAAGAAGCGTAGAGCTTGAGTGGGTGCGATTGCACCCACTTGCTTCTGTACCCACTTATCAAAGCGCTGGTGCGGCCGGTGCTGATGTTTGTGCGTGTGTAAGTCAAGCTCTTGTTATCGAGCCGCAGTCGACTGTGCTGGTTCCCTGCGGCTTTGCTGTTGCTGTGCCAGAAGGTTTTGAGCTTCAAATACGCCCGCGATCTGGTTTGGCACTAAAGAACGGCATCCATGTCAGCAATTCTCCTGGTACCATTGATAGCGACTACCGTGGTGAAATTAAAGTTATTCTCTTCAATAGTTCTTCAAAGTCTTTTACAATTGAACCCGGCATGCGCATTGCACAAGCTGTTTTGTCTCCCGTTTACCGTGCTATATTTGTTGATAAGTATGTGCTTTCGGTAACTGAACGAGGAAGGGGTGGCTTCGGCAGCACTGGTCTATGAACAAAAGTCTGATTGGCAGTTTAAAACATTCTATAGGTTCAACACTCTTTAGATATATTGCCAAGGAATACGTATTTTCTCTTATAGTGGCCTTTCTGTTCTTCTTCGCCATTTTTTTTATCAACCAACTACTGGTCATTGCCCAACAAATTTTGTCAAAAAAAGTTGACCTTGGCAAGACCCTTTTACTCATAATCTATGCCATGCCAGCCATCATTGCCTTGGCCTTGCCATTTGCCTCCTTAGTCGCCTCCTTAATGACTATCGGGCGCTTCTCAAGCGACAATGAGACCGTAGCATTCCAAGCCTGCGGTATCAATCTGATGCAAGTTTTTATACCTATCCTATTGGTTGCGCTGGCAGTCGCTGGATTTAGCTTTATTGCCAATGACTATTTTTTGCCACTTGGGACTCTAAACTATGTGAGGTTATACCAAGAACTTATATATTCCAACTCCGAGCTCATTGTAGAACCTTATGGCATTACTCGCTTTAGCAATACAGGTATTGTCAGTAGTGACGTCTCGCAAGGAAAATTTGGACCACTCTTGTTGATCGACAGCGACGAAGAGGGGAGAACCCGTGTCATCAGCTCCAAATCCGCCCAGTTACTAAAAAACGACACGCAACTGGGTGTTGTTTCACTTGACCTGAATGATGTTAGGATTCTATCGCTTTCTAAAAACAGAAGCGATTTTGATGAGAGTCAAGCCTCGGTAATTACTTACAATATTTTGCTCAAGAATCTCACTTTTGATCTCAACAACCCCGGGCCGCGTGAAATGAGTTCTGCTGACTTGCTCACCAAAATTGGGGAACTGGAACTCAATCATCGCAAGTCCCTAAAAAAGAAGTCCTTGGACAAAGAGCTTGCTTTTCTTGAGCTAGAAGAAGACTATGGCCGAGCAGGGCAGAATCGAATTGATGCAGGTTCTGGCATTAATATTTTTCTTAAACCATTCTTGGAAAGGCTTGGTGCTTTTTCAACTGCCTTTGACTTGTTGCCACGAGATCGTACGTTGCAACTGTATTGGATTGAATTCTGGAAGAAGTTCTCTATCCCATCGGCTTGCTTTACGCTTATTTTCTTTGGTTTCCCTGCTGGCATGTTTGCCCGTAGAAGTGGTAAATCTATTGGTTTTGGAATTGGTTTTGTTATAGCGGTTGTTTTTTGGAGTATGTTGCTTGCTGGTCAGACGATTGGCATGGACAACATAAGTCTATCTCCATTTGTTTTGATGTGGGCGCCCAATCTTTTGTTCTTGGCTATTGGTGTTGTGCTGATGATTAAAAGGATAGTTAGATGAGTGTGCTCAATCGCTATTTGTTAAGATTGTTTTTTCCGCGCTTTATTTTTTCGGTATTGTTTTTTAGCATGATTATAGAACTGATGGACCTGTTTTTAAACCTGGCTCGCTACATGCAACTCAAGACAGACTTGTCGACTATTCTTTACTTGGTGCTGCTGTATTTGCCTAAGTGTGTTTCGTTTAGTCTTCCGGTTAGTATGATTTTTGCCGTCTCATTCACGCTAGGCAGCTTATACGCCAACAATGAACTAATCGCTATTTTTTCCTCCGGCATTTCTTTGATTAAACTTTGTGTTCCCATACTCATAGCGTCTTTGATCATCTCGATTGGTTCGTTCTTTTTTGAAGAGTATGTGGTAATTGACACGGTTAAGGCAAAAACAAACCTTACCAGAAGTCTCTTGGGTTTTAGTGATAGTGGAGGCAACCGTAACATTATTCTCTACGACAACAATGGCAAAATTGTTTATCAGGTTGCTGTTTTTATGGAACAAGAAAGTAGCCTACGAGATGTACTTGTAGTGCAAAGAAATCAAGAGAGTTCCATAGAGTTGGTCATCAAAGCTTCAGAAGCTGAATGGCAAGAATCATTGTGGCTTTTTAAGAATGTTGATCTCTACTATCTTGACACTCAAAAAGTTGGCAGCGTTAGATATGAACAAAAAGCGGAGTTCAGTTCTGAGCAATTTACCTTGGAGCCGCGTTCTTTTAGACGAGTTACTACCAACGTTGATGAACTCAGGATAGCTGACGCCCAACAGTTTCTAACTGATCTAGAACAAACTGGGCAGACCTACAAAAATGCATTGTTGGATTACTATGAACGGTTCTCATTTGCTTTGACTCCTTTTATTGTTGCATTTGTTTCTTCCGCTATTGGCAGTCGTTTTAGGAAGAACATCCTGCTAATGAGCCTGTTGATGTCATTGCTTTTGGCAGTTGTATATTATGTGCTGCAAATGGTAGCCGGATTGTTTGCGCGCACAAATCTTATTGACCCCGTTTTTGGAGCCTGGCTGGGGGCAATACTCTATGTTGCAGCCGGAATAGTGCTATTTAAAAAGGCAAGAACGTAACTATGACAATTTTCGAGAGCTCCGCTAACAGTAGCGAATGTTTGGCTAGAACCGGTCAATTAAAACTTGCCCATGGATCAGTTGACACCCCGGCATTTATGCCTGTAGGTACATCAGCTACGGTCAAGGCAGTTGAGTTAGATGCGTTAGACAAAATGGGCTACTCGCTTATCTTGTCCAACACCTATCATCTAATGTTGCGCCCAGGCAAGGAAACCATAGAAATGCACGGTGGCCTACACAAATTTATGCAATGGTCCGGTAATATTTTGACAGACTCAGGCGGATTTCAAGTTTTTTCTTTGGCGCCGTTTAGAAAAGTTAAAAAAGAAGGCGTCAAGTTTCAAAGCCACATTGATGGGTCTATGCATTTTCTTAGTCCCGAGCGTGCCGTAGAACTGCAGTGTTCTTTCAATTCTGATATTCAGATGGTTCTTGATGTGTGCACAGCCAAGGGTGTGACAGAAAAAAAGGCTCTCGAGGCAGTTTATATCACTAGTGACTGGGCAAGAAGAGCACATCAGACCTGGCTTGGGAAGGTTTCCCAAGGGTACCAAGGAGCGTTGTTTGGCATCGTTCAAGGAAATTTTTTCAAAGAATTGAGACAAAGAAGTGCAGAAGAAATTTGCGCCTTAGATTTTCCTGGTTTTGCTATTGGAGGGCTTTCAGTTGGTGAAACCTTTGAAGAGTTTTCTGATTTTTTGTCGTTTACTAGTCCACTATTGCCGGCCTCAAAACCGCGATATCTAATGGGCATAGGTACTCCGGAATATATACTGCAAGCAGTTGAGTACGGCATTGATATGTTCGACTGTGTTTTCCCCACCAGGATTGCAAGAAACGGTACGCTTTTTACAAAAAATGGTAGGCTGGTAATCAAAAATGAGCGCTACAAGAATGACTTGAGACCAGTGGAAGAGCAAGGCCCTCTTAGCAGATACTCCCGTTCGTATCTAAGGCATTTGTTTAAGTCGCAAGAAATTTTGGGGCCCATCTTGGCTAGTCAGCACAATCTCTATTTTCTTAAGAACATGATGACTGAAATCAGACAAGCTATTGTGACTGACCGCTTTAAAAACTACAAAAAGAATTTCCTAAGCGCGTATCAAGAGGGGATAGCACCATGAGTGATTTGTTGCCAGCACTTGCTCAGCCACCCGAACAAGAAAGCAAGAAGCTTAGAATTAGCGCGCTAATAGTTATGGCTGGCACCGCTATGAGCAGAGTTCTTGGCTTTGTAAGAAACGCGGTCGTCAGCTACTATTTTGGTGGGGCAGGTAAAGTTGACGTACTAAATGCCGTTTTTACCATACCAAATAATCTTCGTAAGCTAGTTGCTGAAGGCGCGCTGTCGTCGGCATTTATACCGGTGCTTTCTTCCAGTATTGTTGACAACAAGAGCACGTTACGAAGTAAGGCTCTAGTAGAAACTCTTTTGACTTTTCAGTTTGTGCTCTTGGTACCGTTTCTGGTTCTTTCTGTCATTTTTTCGCAGCAAATAGTACAATCGATTCTTGGCTTCAGTGAAGCGTCTCAAAAAGAACTTGCTGGTCAGCTTTTTGCCTACATGATCAATTATGTACTTTTGGTAAGCATTAGCGCCATCCTGATGGCAGTTCTAAATAGTCACAATAATTTTGGTGTATCAGCCTTGGCACCGCTCATGTTTTCCATAAGCGTAGTTGTCTGTTTGGTGCTTTTTGCTGAAAAACTTTCCGTCTACGCACAGGTAATTGGTGTTTTATTTGGCGGTATTTTACAGTTGGCGGTCCAGATCCCATCTGTGCTAAAACTTGGCTACCGGCTACGACTAAACTTTTCTTTCTTTAAGAACGACGACTTTAAAGCCGTCCTGCGACTTTGGGGGCCAGTTTTAATAACCTCGGCTGTGTTTTCTATCAATGAGATGATAGCCATATATTTTGCGTCCGCCTTGAGCCCCGGGAGTACTACTGCTATGCAAAATGCACTGGTATTCTGGCAGCTTCCCTTTGGCATCTTCTCGGCCAGCATAAGCACTATCCTCTTTCCCCGCATGTCCAGGCAGATCGCCAACGACGATACCAGGGAACTAAAAAAGACGGTTGACTATGGTGTCTCTATGTTGATCTATCTCTTGGTTCCTTCCACGGTGGCGTTAATGGCTTGGGGAGAGGGTCTAATTAGTGTAGCTCTACAGCGCGGGGCCTTTACTTATGTTCATAGTCAAATGGCTGCAGATGTGCTCTTTGCCTATGCAAGTGGTTTGTTGTTTAGTGGTTTAGTAGGTTTCTTTCAGCGTTTTTTTTACGCCAACAAGAGTAACAAAGCTCCTCTTATAGCAGCCATTTTGATCCTTGCCAGTGATGTGATCGCAAGTATAATCTTTATACAACTTGGCTTCGGTGTAAAGGGACTGGCCTATGCCAACACCATTGCGGGATTCTTGGGACTTATTGTTTTGTTTTTTTATGTCAGAAGGCGCTTGAATGGTATAAATATCCGCTCTCTACTAAAAAGTTTGTTATTAGCAGGGCTTTCATGTGTTCCTATGGTAGTAATAGCTTTATTTGCAAAGGATTGGCTAGATACTATTTGGCGGCAGGGAAGCACTTGGCATGGCCTGTGGATTTTGGCAGCACTACTCTTAGCAAGTATGGTAAGCGTACTAGCTTTGTACCTTGTCACGGGAGTAAAAGTTGTCGATCTTTTGAGAAGAAGAGGCAAAAAAAATGAAGAACAAATCAAGAACTAGTCAGCTCTTGTCTGATATTCCCGCGAAATTGGTTTTGATTTTAATCACTCTTTTTCCGTTTACAAGTTTGGTTGCTCAAGATGTCGTCAAGTTGGATGAAGACAGTACTACCACAACGCTGGCCCCAAATGTGGAAGAGCTTAATCTTGGAGAAGCACGGCGGATTCTAAAATTTGGTACTAATGCTGCGGTACTATCAGTTGTGCAGCAGGCTATTGGCAACAAAGACGAGAGAGTCCGCGACGATATTCTATCCCTTTTTGACGCGATCGATGACAACGTTCGCGTAAAGGTGCTCGAGTATGGCCGAGTACTAAATATTTTTGATTTGAGAAAAAGAGCTATTATGGTCCTGGAGAACTACAATGACAATAGCCCGGCCCTCAATCGAGAGATTTGTAGCTTTTTGCTGGCCAGCAAAGTAAAAGCAGACCAAAATTTGATTGATGTGCTTTTGGAAATTTGTCAGTCAAGTCGACCCGAGTTGCAGGCTGCGGCAATTTCTGCTCTGGCTGAGCTTGCTCCACCTGCGACCGTAACTGATCTTATCAAACTATTTAAGCAGTCCAATATAAGTACCAACATCAGGGTAGAGATTCTAAAGGCACTTGGTATTCTTACAACGGAGGATGGTACCGTATTTTTGCGCACCATTGCGTCAGACAGCTCGGAAGAAAAGTCCCTGCAAAATCAAGCTCTTAGCTCACTTGGAAAGATTGGCGACCAAAGTAGTCTTGAGATTATCAAGGCAGCATTCACCAGCCCTGACGCGTTTCGTAGGGCCAGTGCAATTTCTGCCTTAACTGGGTATGACTTTGATAAAGTAGAAATTTTTTGGAGACAAGCATTAAGAGACGGCTATTGGCGAAATCGTAGCAATGTCTTGACGGCACTTGCAGATAAAAAAATAGAATCCTTTCTCGATGCCTATATTTTTATGTCTGAAAAAGATCTTGAACAGCCAGTCAGGATAGAAGCTTTTAAGGCTATCGCAGCATTTGGAAATGCCAAGGCTTGGGATTATTTGCTCAAAATCCTAGAAAATAAGCAAGCGCCCACCAATAGTAGAATCGTGGTTGTGGAACTTTTGGTAAGCCAGAATTTCGCCGCATCGGTACCCGCACTTATGAGAATTTTAAATCAGGAATGGAGCAACGAAAAGTCTGCGTTGGTTCAGGCTATTGCCAGTCGTGCGAGCCAAAAGAAGGATTCTGCGGGCGGTCCAATTTTTGAAAAAATGCTGAGTCATCCAAATATCGGTATTCGAGTAGCTGCGATTAGGGCTATCCAAGCCGCTGGTCTTGGCGTCTATCGTCAGCAACTTGAGAGTATGATCCCCAGTGGTGGTTCTATTAAGAGTGCCGTTGAGGATGCGCTCAAAACACTATAAAAAAACTGCCCGATTGCTCGGGCAGTTGCAATTGATTGCTTTACAGAATCTTATACGGTCAATTGGGTTGTAGTCTTGATCTTTGTCAAATCTGCCTTAACAATTGACTTTATTGAGTATTGATAGGTTCTCTCATTAATAACAAACTTAAGTTTTTCGCCTGGTCCTTTTCGGTAGATCTCAGCACCAAAAGGAGAAAGGTAACTAATTACGCCCTCATCTGGGTTTGATTCCCATGGACCCATAATCGTATAAGTTTCTTCGGTCTTGGTATCTTCGTTGATTAAGAGCACCTTGGTTCCAAAACCAACCCTGCTTGCGTCAACTTCTTCGATGTTAAAGGCCTTGGCGTGGTCGAGTTCGTTCTTCCACTTAGCAGCTGTAGCATTAAGAATTTCTTGGCGCTCTTTGGCAGCTTTGTACTCTGCGTTTTCCTTAAGGTCGCCAAAATCGCGAGCGATAGAAATCTCCTTGGAATTCTTCGCAACTTCGACTTCCTGCAAGTTTTGAAGTGCACGACTTTTTTCTTCATAAGAGTGGTAAAGCGCAAAGAATGTGCTGCGGTTCGAAGTCTCAATTTCTCGATCTTTGTCGTTCTCACCCTTAAACTTGAAGTCCGGAAATCGCTTTTTGATCAGAGTCTTAGCTTGGCGAGAAAACTCATGCTCAACTCCCCGTGACTCTTCCATTAAGTTGTAGACTCGTCCAATACCGTCTTTGTCAGCACTGCCTAAGTAATCTATGAGCATGTTTTCCTTAAACAGAATTGTAGAAGCCTGGCGGTTGAGTCGACGGTTTTCGCTCAGATCTTTCTTGTTTTCCAGTTCACGCGCCGTGATGTCTAGTAAGTGAATTAGTGCTATCAAAATCTTGTCGGACGGAATGTTGAGTTCTTTAAACCATTCTTCTTCCCGACAGTTCTTGAGAAACCAAACGGCGACCTCACGATTGTCTCTATAAGCAGTAAAAGCATTGGTGAACAATTCTTGAACCTTATCGGTATAGCCTGCTTTTATCAAATCATTGATATTGTCTTTGTGAAGTTGCAGTGGAAGCAAGCGCAGATAAATTGGAGGCCAGTTTTTAGTATGTTTTCGAATTATGCCGAGAAATTCTCTGCGTAACTCTGCATTATTTAGTCTAAGGAATACTGCTTCGGTGTCAGGTCCCAACGCTTCAATGGCTTCTCTAAAGTTAAGATTGACTCCAGGATTGAGGAAGTTAAAGTGCTCAATGACTGATCTGACAACCAACATCGAACCCAAAGTAAACTCGTTGACCTGACTCATGTTTCGAACGTAGGCAACAAAGTAGCCAAACATTTCCCTGAACAAATCTGACTCCACTGATGATTGTTGATCTTGATCCTGAACAAAGCCCAGAAATTCTTGCAGAATCTTGATTCTATTGAAAAACTCTTTTTCTGCCTTAAATCGATTAAAGAACTTTTCTTCCAAACTAATCGGCTGCTCACGAACCATATATACATCTGGTTTGTCTGGCATGTTGCCAAAGGATTCGTCTGTTTTGAGCAACTGACGAGCTTTGCTGCTCCAAGAGGTCCATTCGTTTGGTTCTAAGAGTTTAGAATCAGCAAGTTCGAGTTTTACCCGTTTCATGTCAGCTTGGTTATCAAAACTCTTGATTATGGTCTTTAGAGCCCAGATTGGATCCTTAAGAACTTTCTTTTTTAGTTCATCTTTCTTTTGAGTTGTGCGACAAACCCAAATGTGATCTTTGCCCAAAATTGTCAGCGCACTGACTGCCAACTTAAGTGACATCTTGTGACCCTTGGTTTTAATAAAGTCGATGGTAATAAAATCATCTTTGATTTCCATTATTCGACCTACACCCCATGTTCTATGGTGGACGTAGTTGCCAGCATCAAATGAAATGTGCTTTTCAAAGTCAGCAATAGCATCGTGAACACTTCTCCAAGAAGCACCGATGTTGGACATGCGCAAGCATTCTTCAAGTTGACTATGATTTTGATGCTTGTTTCGATAGCAAATAACCAGTTCGTTGCGGGCAGTTGGACTCTTAGGGTCGTAGTTTACAATTTTCTTGAGGATATCAAGCGCTATGTCCCATTTTTCAGCTGCCTTATAGGCAGGATAAAGGTCTTCGAGCAATTGTACGGCCCGGTCTTCTCCCAAGACCTTGGATGCCTTGCCCTCAGCATGAAAAAAGAACTCTACTTCTTCGCTGGCTAAGTCGATTAGTTTTTTCCAGATTTCGCGAACCTGGCTAAACATCTTGCGATTGATGTAGCGGTGAAGGGCTTTCTTGTAGAATTGGATCGCTTCTTCTGTCTTGCCAAGACCCTCGGCACGTTCTGCCAACAATTTAACGATATCTGCTTCTTCGTAGTCAACACGAATCAGTTTTTCCCAGACTTCGTATTTTTTGGTTTCATTAGATTCTGCTTCATAGCACTTGGCAAGCGTGCGGTAGGCGTGTTTATTTTCGCCAAAGCCAAGAATTCTTTCAGCCAATGATTCTACTATCTTCCAACGATTGTTCTCAATAAAAATATTGATCAGAATTAGCAAATTGGCGTCGTTGATAGACTGTTTGGTTAAGTTAATGATGCCTGAAATATAGAGGGCTATGATGCTGTTTTTGCTGAGCTGCATGTGTTCTTCACACAGAGCCAAAATTTCTTCTTGACATTTCTGTTCGAAAACTTCTTCCAGAAGCTCGTCCAATTCCTTGAAAACTTGGGTAGTGTAGTTTCCAATTGTAGCCCTGGTCCACTTCTCCTGATGGAGTTGTTCGGTGATCATGGAGATAAGCTGTTCAGACATTAATGCGAACTCCTAAAGTTACGGTCTGTCACATGGGATTACCGTTTTTTTATTTATTACAATACTATACCCCGAAAGTATTCAGCTTGTATACTGCTCATAAATACGAGGAGCCAGTCCCTTAATTTTGAGCAAGAGTTCTTTTATTCGTTTTTGTTCGTCCGAGGAGCGCTGGTAGTAATCAAGTAGCCAAAAATATTTGTTGACCAAGCGAGGAATTTGTAGGTCTTTTTCTACGGTTCCGTCCATCAGTTCTCGTTCAAGTTGGTAAATCGCTTGCAGAAGTTTGCCATATTCTAGCGCTCGCAACTCGCGACTTACGTTAAAGACACCCAAAAGTTGGCCATAGATTGGTATCCATTCATTGACGAGTTTGCCCACATAACCGTCTTTTTTGACAGACTCAATGATTTTTCTAATTAAACCACTATCTAAAGTTTCCAATCTAATCTGTTGAGCATCAATAAAAAAAGCTTCTCTAAAAACGACCTTGGATAGGTCGGGTTCATTTACGAGTGCATAGGCATCGGCCAACTCGGCCAGAATTTGAGGGTCATCTTTCCTGTTTTTGTTGGCTCCCTCCAAAAAGCGGACTGCCATATCAAAGTTACCGAGACACTTAAAACATATGCCCATCCGTGACAGAATCTCAGGATCATGGGCTCCAGCCTCGTTGTTATAAACTGACAAAAAGCGCATAGCGCGTCCAAAAACGTACTGCCTGATTCCATAAAGAATCCGGTCGTCTTCCAGGCCAATGCGGTCTTTAAAAGCTTGAAAGTTGGACCATTGGCTAATGAGTAGCTCACATTTTTCAAAGTTGCTTTCTGCCTGATCGAGCAAGCCTTGTCTTTCATGCCAGTAAATCAAATATTTTAAAAAGCCAAGAACAATTGGATCCTCAAAGTCCAAAGCTAGTGCCTGGTCAAGGGCCTTGCGTGCTTTTTGCAGGTCGTGATCCTTAAGCGCGTCTAGAGAGAGGTTTAGATAGTGACTTGCAGACAATCGTTCCATAGTGTCGATTGAATTATACCTTTTGAAGTGGCAAAGTCAATCAAGCTGCTTTGATGCGTAAGTCTGCATGTCAAACTTCCGCTCAAGACCTTTATCATTCATATATCGAACAGTTCCAAAAATTGGCCTAGATGACCATGGGCGGTCGTGGACACCAAAACACCATGCGATGCCGGTATAACCGTTGGCGTCTCTGCCATCAAGTTGATAGCGGTCGTTTAGATAAACTGCAATATCATAGGCCTCACGAGGACTAGAGCTCCACTCAATAATTTTCTTGCCCCAATACATACGCATATAGCCGTGCATGCTTGCATGATCTAGTAATTGTTTCTGGGCAGCATTCCACCAGCGGTCATGCGTCTGGGCTTGTTCGAGTTGCTTGAGACTGTAAGTATAAGGACGCGGGTCAGCACCATGACTTAAGAGGCTTGCTTTGGCCCAAGGGCTTATACCTTCAAACGACTTGTAGTGTGGATTGTAGTTGACATAGTTAATGGCCAGTTCACGACGCACGACTAGCTGCTCAAAAAAAGCACTTGCTGCTAAGGTTAGGCGTTGATGATAGGGGTTGAGTATTTCCAAGGCTCTGAAGTACTTGGCTTCTTGATGCGGTCTATAGTCAAAAACAATGCCTTCCTGATTGAGAAAGTCTAACACTTGTGCCAAAATATCGGAAACCGCTACGTGGCCAAAATGGATCCAGGCCGACAATTGACTGGACGCATCCAAGGCTGGATCGTTATGTTTGAGATGGTAGTACTCTAACTTAAACTGTAAAAATCTATCAAGAGCTGACTGGGCTGCTTGTGCTCCTCCGTGGAGAAGCAAGGACTTTGCACCACTCACTTGTCCCAAATAGCGTTGTTCTACTAGCTGCCATTGGTCTAGGCTGCGCCAGACCTTAGCGCTGGCTTTGGTCTGCGCTTGAGACTGATGTCGCGGTACTGTATAAACCGTAGCCAATGAATCCGTCTTGACGCTATCGGTTTCCATTGCGACGGGGAAATGTTTCATTATAGCTGGCCTAAAGACAGCCGCTGACCAGGCTTGCTTTGGGTAAGCAAGCTTAGCGGCAACCATGCTATCTGCTTCAATTTGGACACAGTCGCAGCCGCTTTGCTTGCTTGCGAGCGTCTCGATTAACACCGTGCGCCATTGTTTTTGCCAGTCAAGATAGCCAGTATCAAGTACAATCAAGCTCGCTTGCACTTGATCAACTAGTTCAAATACGCGCTGAGCCGGGTTAGTGTATTCAGAAACAAGCACTACAAATTCCAGCCGGTCAGCTTCAAAACGAGCACGCGTTTCTTGTATGCCTTCAAGTAGAAAACGATAGTGACTTGCATGTGCATTGGGTACATGTGGTGAAGTAACAAAAATCGTAACTAAGTCCCGACCTCTGCGGCCGGACTCCAAAAGTGCAAAATCCAAACAAAGATTATTATTTCTTCGTGCTGAGGCTTGCATCCAGTAGATGACGGGTCCCCGTTTATTTTCTTGAGCCTTGATATGCCACTGAACCCGGCTTGCTTCCATAACTCAATGGTAAACACGTCTCTGGAAATATGTCAGCCATTTTTGGCACATTTTGAAAACAAATTGCACTGGCGCAGGGGGTCTTCTTCTATTGATTTTGCTTGTGCTATAATTGCCTTTATGGCCAGTTTGCCGGAAGAAACCTGTCGTGTGCTACTTGTCGACGATGAACCACTCTCAAGTCGCATCAACGCCTACATTGTCAAAGAGTCGGGCTTTGGAACTGCGCAACAATGTAACGATTCACGACAAGTGCTAAGTCTTTTGCGCGATGGAATTTACGATGTTATATTCTTGGATCTCAACATGCCTTACCTGACGGGTCAAGAACTGCTGGATCAGATTGGACCTGAGTTTCCTGACATTCCAGTAATTATCCTTACCAACGAAGACAAGGTCGAAACGGCCGTCGAGTGTATGAAGCGTGGCGCTTTTGACTTTATGACCAAGCCCATTGATCGCAACCGCTTTTTGTCGGCTCTTAGACACGCTGTGACCATAAAACAGCTCAAGCAAGAAGTCAAACTGCTTTCGTCGCGTCGTGATGACCACGATTTGGTTCATCCTGAGCTTTTTTCTGCAATAATTACTCGTTCTCCTTTAATGAAGTCAGTTTTTCTTTATATGGAAGCTATATCAGCAAGTCCGCGCACGTTACTAATTACTGGAGAAAGTGGTACCGGTAAGGAACGTATTGCAGAAATAGTGCACAAGCTTTCTGGTCGGACGGGTAACTTTGTACCGATCAACGTAGCTGGTCTGGATGAAACCGTTTTTTCTGATTCTTTATTTGGGCACTTGCGCGGCTCATATACCGGTGCCGAGGGGGCAAGAAAAGGTCTGGTGGAACAAGCTAAGCACGGCACGCTCTTTTTGGACGAAATAGGTGACCTCGACAGCGGCGCCCAGATTAAACTACTACGACTTCTGCAAGAAGGAGAATACTATCCGCTAGGTAGCGACACCGCCATGAAGTCACAAGCGCGTGTGGTAGCCGCTACCAATGCTAACCTGCACGAGAGCCAAGCCAATGGTTCTTTTAGAAAGGACCTCTATTATCGCTTAATAGCGCATCAAATTGTACTTCCGCCCTTGCGCGAACGACTTGAAGACATTCCACTCTTGCTAGAGAGTTTTGTTGCTGAGGCTTCTGCTGCTCTGGCTAGACCTGCCCCGGCAATCGATGAATCGCTATGTTCAGCATTGCAAGAGCATAAGTTCCCAGGAAACATCAGAGAGCTGCAAGCTCAAGTTTTTGATGCTGTAGGTAAAAGCAAAGGCTCAGTTTTGCGGCCGGAGCACTTCGGACTTAACAAACCAGTGCTGCTTGGTCAATCAATAGATGCCGCCATCAAAGAAACTTTGCAGCCAGAAAGTGATGATGCAATTATTAGCCAAGTCCACAATAGGGTTCTCACCGAAGACCCCGTAGCAAGCTTAGCCAAAATCAAAAAGATCCTCAGTGAAGATGGGCTACCCAGGTTAGATCAGTTAGAATCCATACTCTTTGAATTGGCCCTCAAAAAAAAGGCTGGTAATCAAAGCGCTGCTTCCCATATAATTGGCGTATCACAGTCAACACTTTCTCGTTGGCTGCGCACCCAAGCTGAAGTAAAGGATTAATTTGTGGATACCAATAGGCCTTTTGCCAAAAAGATATTCTTTCTCTATCCGCATAGTGTAGTCGAAGATCAAATGATTACCTTACTCATTCAGTCAGAATATGAAGTGGCCTTGATAAATGACTACAAAAAAGCGGGGCCGATACTCTACCGTTACCCTTCGTCGGTGATCTTTATCAATATTGAATCCGCACTCGATGAGTCCGGTTGGGAACAATTTATAAGTGAGTTGATGAGAACTCGAGAGAAACACGATGCTCGGATCGGTATAGTTGTTTACAATCCCAGACCAGACTTGGCACAAAAGTATCTAATGGAGATTGGCGTGCAATGTGGCTTTGTTGGCATCAAGCTGGGACTGGCAGATAGCGCCCGCATCATACTTAAGACCTTGGAAGTCAACGAAGCAAAGGGTGGACGGCGTTATGTTCGTGTAAAATGTCCGGCTGGTAAAGCAAGTTTTAACATTACTAGCGGCGGTAGAGTAATTAACGGAAGCGTCTCGGACATTAGTTCTGCTGGTCTGTCTTGTGTCTTTTCTGAGACAATGATACCACCTGTCGATTTTTCCGACATGCAACTGTCTTTATGGGGTATGTTGTTTAAACTACAAGGTCGCCAAGCTGGTGTGAGAACTGGGGAAAAAGGCGAAAGTCTGTTTGTAGTGATTTTTGAAGAACTTGATCGCAATACCAAAGGCAAAATTTACACTTTTATTAGAAAAGCACTGCAGGCTGAGGTAGACCAGTAGCTCTTTTGCGTGGAATTTGATCAATATGGTGATATATTTTGCATCTATGATGCAGCAGTGGAGGCTAAAACTATGAGAAGCAAAGGTGATTTTCCCAATTTAAACGATCGTGAACCGGAAGGACTTAAACCAGAGGGGACCCCTTACCGAGTCTTGATTGTGGACGACTCACTTTTTATCGCCAAACAACTTAGCCAGATTCTTAGTTCCGAAGGTTTTGAGATTGCAGGTATTGCAAGTGATGGCGAAGAAGGTGTTAACAAATACAAAGAACTTCATCCCAACCTTGACCTAGTAACCATGGACATTACGATGCCCAAACTTGACGGAGTAAGTGCTTTGCAACAGATACTTGAGTTTGATAAAAACGCCCAAGTGATAATGATCTCCGCGCTGGGTAAGAATGACTTAGTTAAGAATTCACTCATACTAGGCGCCAAGAATTTTATCGTAAAGCCGCTTGACCGGGCCAAAGTTCTTGAACGTGTTGTCTCAGTTCTCAAGAGATAAATCCGGGAAGTTTTGATAGAGCATCCGTATCCAATCTATTGGCTGACAATCCTCATTGTGGCAAGCGCCTTCTTGAAACTCCGATCTCAGATCGCCATCATGGATGAGTTGGTCATAGACCAGCTGCCATTTGTTGTTATGTAGATAGGCATCGATTACCGTGTGGCTTTTTTTAAGAGCTTGGCCCCACAAGTCTTGCAAAGACTCAGTCCGTACTTGGGTCTTGTAGCATGGATCGACCCACTCCTGTCGATTGCTATTACTTAAGAGCGACAAGATGGTTTGATTGCACGGTTCTATACCATTTACCACGCGTGGATGCAAAAGCGAAACGTAGTGTAAGATGTCTTCTTGCTCAGCCGTTTCAACGTACCCATTGGAACGCGCATGCAGACAGGCTTGAGTTTTTTTGGCTAGGTCGCAATACTCAGTACTACTTAGCCCCATTGACCAATGATAAAATCCATTTGCATCATTTTTTGCATTCTCAAATCGCTCTTGTAGCTGAGTGTCATTCAAACAGCGAGGGTAAACCTGCTTTAGTGAGTCCACTAAGCGGCTTGCAATCTCAGGGACTAGATCAGTTGCGTAAAGCTTTGGAAACAGTGCGCTATTGAGATTTTTCATATTCTTCCAAGAGCAGCAGTAGTGGTCTATCAGGCGTTCACAGACAACGTGTAAGTGCCGCCACGCGTCGGTATGACTCTGACTAGGTACTACCCAGCCTGAGCGAAAGTTTATCCAAGGATGCAAATTGCGGTCGAGTATGCCATGACTGAGAAATGCAAGTGAAAAAACAGTGGGTAAGTCAAGTTTGCCGCTGGCTTTTGTAAGCAAGGACTTAGTAACTTGAGCAAAACCGCGTCGATGTAAAGCTACGCTGATGTACAGACCTGAGGGTTTGCTTCTGCGATTATGGTAAAACATGTCGGGCATCTGTGCTCCGTGGTTGAGCGCCACCAACGCTTGATGGTTAAACTCTGATAGAGGACTATCTGGATCTAGACTAAGATCACTTAAGAGCGGCGCAAGATCCAAAAAAGGTTTCAGACTTTCGAGCGCAAAAATCAAATGGGCAAGCTGAGACGGCATCAGACTACTCTAATCAATTAGCCCAATAAGTGACAGGGGATTTTTGATGCAAGCAGCTAGTATCGCTATACAGAACAAGCCCCATTGATTAGAATAACTTTATGTCAGCTCTGGCAAAATAATAACAAAAAGAGATTATCCACCCTGACACTTGGTGTCACTAAAGCGGATATCAGGAGGTCGTGGTGAATCAGGAGTCTCAATCTAAATTGATCTTGGTGGTCAATTGTGGCAGTTCCTCGCTAAAATATGAAGTCTTCTTTATGCCACTTGGTACCAGCCTCGGCAAGGGTATGGTAGAACGAATAGGCATGCCTATTGGTAATCTTGACCAAAGCTCACCAAAGGGCAACTACCATCGTGACGCAGTTATTGAAGACCACACCACCGCTATGGATTTGATGATACAAGCCTTGATAGACCCAGACATGGGGATTGTTTCTTCGCTAGAAAAAATAAGTGGCGTAGGTCACCGCGTAGTGCATGGTGGCGAAAAGTACGCCACGTCAGTAGTGATTGATGAACAAGTAATTAATGCTATACAAGAATGTATAGAGCTCGCACCACTACATAATCCCGCTAACCTAATTGGTATTCGGGAGTCGATCAGGCTTTTTCCTAAAGCAAGCCAGGTTGCGGTGTTTGATACATCGTTTCATCAGACTATCCCACCAGCGGCCTATCTCTATGGATTGCCGCGAGAACTATACGAAAAGTATAGGATTAGAAAATATGGTTTCCATGGTACCAGTCACCGCTTCGTTTATAAAGAAGCCGTTTCGTACATGAAACGCAGTGATGAAAATACCAATATTATTTCGTGTCACCTCGGAAATGGGGCAAGTTTGACTGCCATAGAAGCTGGCAAATCCATCGATACGTCGATGGGTTTTACCCCATTAGAAGGCTTAGTTATGGGTACGCGTTGTGGTGACATAGACCCTCAAATTGTTATTTTCCTGCTTGAACACGGCTATACCCATGAACAATTGAACACTATGCTCAACAAAAAATCCGGCCTATTGGGCATGACCGGTATTTCCAGTGATATGCGTGATGTCTACAAAGCTTCAATAGAAGGAAATCAAATTGCAAGTGATGCTCTGGATGTCTATGCTCGCCGGGTTAGGCGCTACATTGGGGCCTACATGGCAGAATTGGTAAAGGTCGACGCATTAGTTTTTACTGGTGGCATCGGGCAGTGGGCTTTTCACATGCGTGAACGAATTTGTAGTCGCCTTGAAAACTTAGGTATCTTTATGGACTACGAAAAAAATCGCAGCAACGGCCCCTCGATGGGGGTAGTGAGTACACCCTACTCGCCAGTTACTATTTTGGTAGTGCCTACCAATGAAGAACTGCAAATAGCGACTGACACGCAAAACTTGCTCAATGATAAGGTGATCTAGTCTTTGATTCCACCCTTGGTCACTTTTAGCATTCTTTGGCAATCTCGGACCTGCCCATACTTGCTTAAGCAATACCTGCGCTCGGGTGCGCCAAGTTCCAGCAAGTCTACAACACTTGGGAGCTTGGCAGGCATTTTTGAACAGGTTCGACTAAATTTACTCGGCGCAAGCAATAGCCAATCAGCCGAGGAACTATTTGCCGAAGATCGATTTTTGAACTTTCAAAAAAGCCAAGTTATGGATCTTGCCAAGCAGTGTTTTTTGCAAGTAAGCATCATAGAATCTCAAACGTTATTTGCGATGGAAGGTGAGACGCTGCGTGAACTGGGATGGCTTTCGGCTAAGACCGATGGAAAACTACGAACAAAGAAAGCCTTAGTTTTGCATAAAGACAATTGGCAGAGCGAACTAGAAGGCCTTCCTGGATTGGAATCAGCTACGTTTGTTTGGAAAAATCTATGCGCCCAGGTAGACTTTCTCTTTGTCATGCCTGATGGAAAGTTTGTCGTGCTAATGGTGAGCGCGAGTCCAAGAATCAAAGAATCACTTATTCAAGAAGCAGATTTTGCCCGTTATGTGCTCGAGAACTCTGGTATGGAAGTCGCACAGGTCTGGTTGCTTCATCCTAATGAATCCTACACTCGACCAAGCGGCCAAGGTCAGATTGACAATGGACAGTTCTTTTCGCTAAGTCCGCTGGGGCAAAAGCTCAAACATTTGAGCACAAGCGTGAGTTCGCAGCTTCCAACAATCTTTGCCAAGGCACTTGAAGCAGAGCCTTGTGACAGTAAACAAGAATGCTTGTTTTGTACTTCGCAAGCCAAAGCCGTTAGCCCGGATAGTGTTCACACGCTACATAGGCCTGGCCAGCTGATTGAACTATTGGAGCAAGAGGGTGTTCACACTTTGGCAGAAACACAAACGGCATCGCTAAAGACGCGTTCCCAACTAAAAGAACGCCACCTAATTCAAATCCGAGCCCATCTGCAGCAAGAAGTTATTGTAGACAAAGTTGCACTTGCAGCATTCCTTGGCAGCCTTAGCAGCCCGTACTCGTTCTTGGATTTTGAAAGTACCTGTGAAGCTGTTCCTCCATTAGATCTGGCCAGAGTCTGGGAGCACTTGCCGTTTTTATTCAGTACCCACCAACTTTTGGGGCACACCTTGCAAAGCATTGCCTCCTGCACCAACGTCTTTGATCTAGACGATGATCTACTTCACCATAGCTATCTGATAGACCCCGGCGCAGATCGTCAACAGGGCGAACGGTGCTTGATAGAGGCTTTGCTAAAAGAGCTGCCAGCGCAAGGAAGCATTTTGGCCTACGGTGCGGCTTTTGAACGAAATGTTTTGCATCGACTTGCCCAGCGCCATCCAGATTTAAAACACCAAATCACGCACGTTGCAGGGCGGATTGTAGACCTTCAAATTCCATTTGCCAATTTTTGGTTTTACCATCCTGGGCAAATGGGTAGGCTTAGTCTCAAAAAAATCTTACCCTTAATTGGTGGCCGTAATCACAGTGCACTAGCCATTAGATCTGGTGGCGATGCCAACCAGCGCTACTATGAACTGTGCCACCCGGCCTTGGGCGGCATTAAATCTCGCGCTGAACAAGACCAGATAAGCAGAGACTTAACCTTGTACTGCACCATGGACACCCAAGGTCTGGTGACGGTCTTACATACCTTGATTAGCCAACTATAGTGGGGCAAAAGTCCTCTATCTGTATTAGACTTGAGTAGAGCACAAAGACTCTAATGGAATGCTCAAGGAGAATTGCATGTCCGAACAAAGCCTAGAAACTATCTATGAAGCCGACAGCCAGATAGAAGCATCGGTAATTGAAAACCTACTTAGTACTAATGGTATTGCTTGCACCATCCGCAATGTTGGATTGCCGGGAGTTTTTGGAAGCAGCGCTGGAAAAAATCCCCTAGCAGAGTTGTACCAAGTCTTGGTAAAATCGACACAACTTGAACTAGCAGAACAGACCATTTTAGACTACCAATCGCCTGACGAGTAACGACTAAAAGAACCAATACAAGAGCCGTGAAGAGCAAAAATCTCATCACGGCCTTTTTTTTACTTTATTCAGATAAGAAGTAATCCTTGTCGTAACCAAGGTCTCTTGAGTGTGGGTAGCGGCGCAGCAAAACACTAAAGTACTTACGAGCTTCATCGGGACGTTTGGTTTTCTTATAGTAATCACCCATTATTCGATAAGCATCGTAGGTTTGGCGGTTATCGTATTTTTCTAAATAGGCTTTGGTCGCATATGGTTTTACTAACTCCATCGCCTCAATCCAGCTACTTTGTTCAGGCATATTGTTGAGCAGCCTTGCTCGTTCTATATCAATGTACATCTTGCCGGGGCCTGTTAATGACATGGCCAAAAACGTCCCCGTCGCGATTACAAAAACCACAACTGCCACAATAAAGACGGGTCTAAAGTGTTTAAACTCCAAAGCCGCTATGCGCTTCCTAAAGATGATTACCGGTATCATTAGCAGTGTCAGAATCAGGCCAATATATTCATCAGCACTGCGTTGGTAAACCAATTCAACATCTGCCTGTTCTGGATAAATCAACATAAAACCTGGCGCCACTGGATAGAGCTTCTCGCCGTTTTTGGACTTCCAACTTGGCGCAAAAGAAATCTTGATAATATGAGGTTTGCCAACTTGCGTGGTTTTAAACGTCACCAAGTGATCGCCTACAGATTCGTTGCTAACTTGTGCCAGAGTATGTGTTTGAGCATAGGACCGCCATTCGTCGCTGCGGAAGAAGCGTTGATGAATATCATCGTAACTTCCAAAGTTGCTAGCTACTTTCTGTTTTAACAAGTCATCGCTAAAGGACTCGGGCACAAAAGGACGTGCCACTAGTTCATAGTCTCTATAGAAGCGGTAGAAATCAGTCTTAAATCCACCCGCAGAGTCTTTGACTATCGACAAAGCATCGCTGGGCAAAATGTCTATATAGGAGCTCTTAAAGCCCTTAAATTCAAAGACATGAAACTTGCCCCATGCTCCAAACAGCTGAAAGTCGGGGTGATTGCGAAAGTGTTCAAGAATACCATCAGAGTAGGCAATTATAAAACGGGCATTGGCTTGCGTAAAGCGAAGTGGCCAGGTTGGCGGATCAACTTTTGAATAGAGTCGATGGGCCTCTGGGTCAACTGGACTTGGTGAGTAGGTGCTCTGTAGATAAGTTGTCTGACGTGACATAAAACTAGACCCATAATGTATGCCTTCCATAGAAGGTCGACCCGTAAAGTGGAAGAGGTTTTCAAAACCGCGCTCGGAACCAAAGTCGGCGTTATCGGCTTGTGGTTGTTTTTCCCACAAAATTCTTCCGTCATTAATGTTTCCTCGCACCGCATCTGACATTGCCGTGAGGTTGTTCCATTCTCGTTTGTCTTCGTAACCTGTATAGTTCCAGCGGAACCAGCCAGGGGCATTTACGCCAATTAAAGGTATAAGCACAAGTGCTATTATCAAAAATACTAGTACTGCTAGCGGACGTACCACGCCCTGCTTAAATTTTTTCATGGCCAAAAAGTTTGACTCCATAAAAATCATGTAAGCAAAGATTGAGACAATCAGTGCAGCAGGTACAAAGCGAATGCCCGGAATCTCCAGTACCGTCGCTGCGAGAAACATAAAGGCGCAGGCCGCCATCGCATAAAGAATGTACGCCCCCTGATAAGCAAAGCGATTGGGACTTCCATCTGCAAGTAAAGCGTTTTTGCTGCGCCTGTTCTGAAATATTATGGCAATTGCTGCTATGCTTGCCCCAACCCAAACGGGCATCAACATGGTGCCAGCGGCCTCGGCAAAGCTATTAAAGTGCCAAATCATAGAAATACTTTGGGCCCACTTCCGCGTCAGTACCATTGGCACAATCCAAAAACCCATCATAAGTACGCCAACCAGGTAAGTAAAGGGAATCTGTAGAACCAGTGCTTGGGGACGGGCTTCTAGCAGTGCCAACGCCGGCAGCCTGGCCTTTTTTTCCTTAGCAAAAAAATGTCGTGATCTAAACGCAAAAAAGAATGGCAAAAAGAAGGCCACCATCAAGACAAATATATGAGATAGGCCAATTATGCCCAGCAGCACGCCAGACTTTAGCGACCAGGTTCGGCTGTGGTGATCCTTCCAAACTGAAGCAATAAAAAGTGGCAAGAAAGCAATGGCCCAAGAGTAACAGAACTCACCAGCGAAGGTCGACAAGAGATTGCCGCCAAACATGGTGTAGCTCTCGTTAAATAGGAACAGTAAGCTTAAACTGCTGCCAGCAAGTGCCGTCCAGTGATTCTTGCTCATCGACTTAACAGCAAAGAACGTTGTTAGGGGCAGGGCAAAGATCCCAAGAAAGGTGGCAATCTTGAGGGCCACAGTAAGCGGCATTACGTAGCCAAGTAAGGCGGGAAGCAAAAAAGGTAGAACGAAGTAATGCTGACCTTCGAGGTAGCCAAAAAAGTTTGAGTGGCTGTAGCCAAAAAGTCTTAGGTTGGGCAAAAACTCCTCTTTTAGTGCTTGGAGTGGTTGATACCAAGAGGCCGTGTCTCCACCCGTAACTATAGTATCTGTAAAGAGAAGTGGGAGTTCAAAGCGAGACAACATAAAGAAATAGATCACAAAAAGGCCAACTAAGGAACTCAAGACAACAAAAGATTTTTTCTTTACCAAGCGATTAAGACTGAGTAACTTGTTGTGCCTTAGAAAAAGTTTGGTTTCTTTGCTTCGATTGACAACAATCAGGATTGCAAGTGGGTAGGCAATTGCCAGAGCCAATAAAAACGTTATGCCAAGGATTTTGATTAAGGCGTGAATAACTGCTATTGTTGCGACGGTAATAGCTTGTGAACTGTCTACCGCGCTAGCGCTCTTGTCAAAAAGCCCAACAATTGCCGAACTTGCCTCGCGGGTAAACTGGGCAAAGCCGCCACTTAGCATTTGCGAGATGGTATCGTTAAAGCCATTTAGGTTGCTCACATACCAGGTAACAACGCCAAGCACCGCGACATGCATCATTAAGACAGCGCCCCATTGGGTAGTTGCAACGCCGATTCGCTTAGATCGCAGCAAAAATAAGCCAGAAACCAGCAAATAAATTGGTACGAGCACCAATACCAAGGAAGAAACAGCAGTTTGCGTAGAAAAGATAAAGCTGTTGCTAGGAAGTGTCAAAAAACTTGGAATCAGTAGGCCAAGTCCGTATATCCCCGGTATTAGGCCTATCAAACCCACCAAAAGGTTGAAAAGGCCCAAACGGCTTAAGTGAGAAGGGACTTCAAAAGATCTATTGCTTAGCGTTGCTTCACTCGGGTTTGACATACAGCTGCTCCTTAATTATCTCTGGTTTAGCTTATAGCTCGTGATTAGGTTATAACACGGAATTTCTTCAAAGTCACCACGATATTCGAGCGTCTTGCTTTACAATTAGTCCTTGCTTGTCAACTTTCTTTTCTTATTCTGGCAGAACCAAAGTCGCTCAGACTATACTTATCTGGTGAGCAACTTTGACATGATTCATGAAGCCGCATTCTTGATGCCAGGTTTTGATTGTCTGCCGGTACCAATTGTGCTTCTTGACGACAACTTAATGGTGATTTACCACAACCCAGCCGCCCAACGAGCATTAGCACGACCTTTTAGACCAGGGCACGCACTTGGTGAGCGAATGCTAGAACAAGCTCTCGCGACTACGCTCTATCAAGCCTTATCTGGCCTGAGTGAGAACGATAGATTAGAAAAAGATCTTAAGTTTAAAAATGATGATGGACCGGCTGTCAGCGGTATAGTGGTTGCAAGTCGACTGGTTGCTCATTTGGGGGAGCACCGATCGAGCTTTCTTATCGTTTATACGGATATAACCAATCGATCTGCCATGGAAAATATCATGGAGTCTAGTTTTGACAACTTTATTCAAACGACCATAAATTTGGATGACGCACTTAAACGCATTAAGATGCAACGAACCGTTTTGTCGCGTTTTAAGCAAAGGATTACCAAAGAACTCGATGTAGCGAGAACGGTGCAAAAAAGTATCATCGCCAGTCATTTTCCCACTAGTTTGGCTTTTGAAAGCTTTGGAACCAATAGGCCGAGTGAAGAAATTGGCGGCGACTACCTCGATGTAATCCAACTCGATAGTCATCATATGGGATTTATAGTTGCTGACGTCTCAGGCCATGGAGTTGCTCCGGCCTTGGTAACGACGATTCTTAGAGCTTGGGTGCATGATCTTTTTCCAAAGCACCAACATTTGGGCAGTTTTTTTTCCGTTCTCAACAAACTTGTCTATGATACCTTTAATACAACAGGGTTTTACTTGACCGCTTTTGGCATGATTTTGAACACCACCAGTGGCGAAATGGAGCTTTGTTCGGCAGGGCACGATGCAGTAATTCGGGTGCGAGAAATGGACTGCACCGACTTGGGAACCAAATCCGGTGGGCGAGTTATCGGTGCCCTTGAAGACAGTAGTTTTACTTCACAGATGGTGCAACTTGTTCCTGGGGATCTCATTGTTTGCCATACTGACGGTATTAGTGAGGCACGGACAAAAGATGGCGCGTTTTATGGGCGCGAACGTATGGCTGATTTTATTCGTTCCAAACGGACGCACACTTTAAAAGAAATTGTAACCGAATTATTGGCCGATGTAGATAGCTTTTCAATGGGTGAGAAGGCCCACGATGATCAGACGGTTCTTTTGATCCGGTGGAAAACCAGTCTCGATTAAACTAATCTCGCGTTTTCTTAAATGCTTAGACCTGACCAAAAAGGGTGCTGCCACAGCAATGACGAAAAAATAGAAATTGCTCCACGGGTAAAAAACATAGTAACTTGATGAATAAAGACCGATAGTGGGCTGTTGACTGGTGTTCTTTGGTAGCCGCCGGTTACAAAGGCTACATGGTGGGGTAACAATGTTTTGAACATCTGCAGTCGGTTTTCTATAGTAAGGCTATCATCTTTATTATAGAGATCAAGCGGGGTAAACAAACCGGAGCTTACTATAGCGTAGTAGAATATGTTGCGGTACTCTGGAAATTCCTTGGGAAATTCCTCAAGCCATTCGGCGGAATCAGTAAGATCGCCTTGAGAACTGGTACCATAAACTGGCAAAAAGCCTTCTTTTTTAACATGTTTTTCCCAAAACTTATCGAGTTTGAGCCATTGTTCACGTTCTTCACCAATCAAAAAAGTCTTTCTTGCGGCTTCTCTCCAATCGTACATTGCCATTTGATGGTAGGTGGCCGAGATCATAATCATGCCTTTTAATATGCCGAGTATCAGATACGCCAAGACCACTATCTTCAATATTAAATGTAAGGCCTGCTTCATTTTCTCTGTTGGCATCAAAAAACCTCTTCGCTCAAACACTAATGGGAACTTTGGTAAAGTATCAAAGGCTTGCTTGGCGTGCAAGACTGTTAGCTCAAGCTCGATGCTATTATGCCTGTACTATCGCCCAAATGGCAACCATGCTGACTTGCTTGCCTTGTTATTGTCTCATGCAATAATAGCTTACAAAATTAGTAACAAAATAGTTTTGACATTGGGCAGGACTGGCTTTATGGTTAATTTATGGAGATTTAAGATGAAAAAAATATCAAGCTTAGTTTGCTTCGCTTTGGTTTTGCTATCCTTGGCGCTACTGATGTCACAAAGTCCTCAGAATAGTAGCCAACGAGCCGCCACAAGCACGAGCGTCAAGGCCGATTTTAGATTGATTTTGGTCTACGCGGACGATGAGGATCAACTCCAGGTTATCGACAAAAGTGGCAAGGCGAACAAAATCAGAATTGGTGAGGAACTTATGCAAGGTAGTACCATTGTGAGTCAAAAGACAGCAGCTGAACTTGAGCTTAAGGCTACGGGAACCTTGCTTAGAATTAACGCTAATTCTCGCATGCGTTTTGACCAATTGCCAAAAAAATCAGGTGAACAAACGCTGATAGGACTGCTGGTCGGAAAAATTAGAATAGCCGCAGCCAAATCAACTAACAGCGATCCGTCACTCAAAATAGTGACACCGACCGCTGCAGCTGGTGTGCGAGGAACCGACTTTGTCATGATGGTCAATCCTGGCTTAAAGGATTGGATTTGTGTACAAGAAGGATTGGTACAGTTTACTAAGTTAGCAACTTCTAAGACAGTCGACGTTGGGCCAGGATTATTTGCAGAAACCTACGATGCAGTATTTGAAGCCAAACCAGCCGGTGCCGAACGTCTTGCCAAAATTTTTGGCGATGTAGTATTTAGTTCTCGGAAAGCTATCATTCAGTAGGTTTAAGAGCTTGCTTGCGAAAGCAAGTTGCTTGTGAGATACTTTGCTTGCTCAGAAATCTTGACCTTATTAGGAAATGTTAGACTAAATGTCCAAGGCAATAGCAAAATCTTTAGGCGAATTTATTGACCAAGCAAGCTGTCCACAACAGGTAGTGCAGGCTCTAATTGATCTAGGTCGACAAAGTGGTGCATTGGACCTGTCGCTGGATCAAGCTTGGCGTCTTAAGCCTGGCACTAGCTATATAGTGCCAATTTATGCTCGTTCTGCTTTGTACTTTAGCTTGCCAACCCTGCAGGATGCCTCGTTGCCTCTGTCATTTGCATGTGCTGCGGCCCATACCGACAGTCCTTGCTTTAGGCTCAAAACCAATGCCACTATCTACGACCAAGGCTTACTAATTACGGGGACAGAACCCTACGGCGGTGTCATAGTGGGCTCTTGGTTGGATAGGCCACTCAAAGTTGCTGGAACTGTCGTCTGGCGTGACCCGATTAGCAAGGCTCTCAAGGAAAGCTTGCTTGAGTTTCCTGATCTTATCTTGAGTATTCCGCAGCTGGCAATTCACTTTAATAGAGAAGTAAACAAGGGTTTTGAGTTTAACCCACAGACGCAGTTGCGGGCTTTTTGTCCTGTTGTGGATACCAATGGCCCTGCCAAGGCTTGGGAACGGATAGCGGCGGCCAGACTCTTTGACTCTGGCTTGAGTGCGAGCATTCCTTCGACTGATGACATCTTGGCATTGGATCTTTTTCTGGCTGACCGACAGGGAGCATTGCTAGTAGATCACGACGGACAGCACCTCAGTGCGCCGCGGCTCGACAACTTGGCTGGGTGTCATGCTCTGTCGCAAGCTTTTTGGGCCACTAAGAACGCCAAGCATATCAACGTAGCATTTTTTTTTGACCACGAGGAAATTGGAAGCCAATCTCTTGCAGGGGCGGACTCCGTGTTAGCCTTGCGTCTACTCAGGCGACTATTTCGTTGTCTACTTGCTCACTATGTGGATGAAGATCAGCGGTTATGGGAAGAGCATTTTGATCAAGCCCTAGCACGCTCGCTCTTGATAAGTGTCGACGCTGCTCACGCCCAGCATCCAAATTTCCCCGATAAACATGATGCGGCCTATGCACCAAAGTTAAACCAAGGATTGGTTCTCAAGCATAACGTTGCCCACAAGTATGCAACTCAAGTCAGCTTAGCCGCTTGGATGCGCGATTTTTGCTCTAAACACGCGATAGATCTGCAAGACTACACTAATCGTGCCGATATGGGATGTGGTTCTACACTGGGACCTTTGTTGAGTTCTCAGTTGGGCATGCCGGCTTTAGATTGTGGCATTCCACTTTTGGCCATGCACGCCAGCCGGGAATGGGCTGGCAGTCGTGATCAAGAACACTGTATAAGATTTTTGAAAGCGTTCTATAAGGAGGGCACAAATGAAAAGAAACAAACTTTGCACCAATCGAACAGGCCTAGTTAGCCTAGTGGGTCGTTTTGGCCTTATAGTTGGCCTGTTTTCTTTGACGAGTCTCCTAGTGGCACAAGAAAGCACCGCTACTAGCACAACTACTCTGCAGTATATGCAAACTAGTACTACAAGTACGCTTGCTACTCAAGTTGCTGGGTTTAACATGTCGCCGAGCGCAGGATTGATAGGTGCTTGGCGCGCAGAAAAAGCAATTTTGGAACTGTTTGGCAACCTCAAAGAACTCAACGGAACAGAGCCATTGTATTTCTCAAGCATTAGGTTTGACAGTGCAACTGCAGGAGCATTTGTGATTCCAGGAAAAATTGGCGAACAGACTTTTGAATTTGACATTAGAGATGGTCAACTCACCATCGCTTACGGTTCACGTCTCAGACCACAGATTGACCTTTTTCGATTCTTGCCGCTTAGTGACGGCAGTCTCTATCTTCGTTCGACTCGTTTATCTGGCGCCTCCGGGGGAGTTACTTACATTCTACGGCGAACAAACACTCAATAAATGTCAAACAAAAAATTATATATTGGCAATCTCAGCTATGTAGTACAAGGCGAAGATCTTCGTAAACTTTTTCAGAGTTACGGAGAAATAAACGATATCCAAGTAATCGAAGGCAAGGGTTACGGGTTTGTTGAGTTTGCCCTAGTAGATCAAGCCCGTGCGGCAAAGAAAGCCCTTGATGGTGCAATTTTTAAAAGCCGTGTCTTGCGGATAGATTTTTCCCAAGAACAAGCTTGATTGCTTTGCCGACAAGTTGCTAAGATACTAAGCGATTACCGCCTTGACCTGTCTACTCGGAAGGGATAGCTTTAAACGGAAAAGTGCGCTTAGGGAGCTGCTGTGTTTCTCAAAAATCTAGAAATACTTGGATTCAAATCTTTTGCTGATAGGACACGTATCGAATTTGCCGATGGCATTTCTGCCTTGCTTGGACCCAACGGTTGTGGCAAGTCAAATGTTGTCGACGCTATAAAATGGGTTTTGGGCGAACAAGCCTCCAAGTCCCTGCGTGCCGAAGCGATGGAAGATGTGATCTTTAACGGCACCGAGACCCGCAAGGCACTCAACGTGGCCGAAGTAACCTTAACCCTAGGTAATGAAGATGGCATCTTGCCGCTGGACATGAGCGAAATAACCATACGACGAAGACTTTTTCGCAATGGTGATAGCGAATATTACATCAACAACGCTCCAGTTAAGCTGCGAGAACTGCGTGAGTTATTCTATGACACCGGAGTTGGTAAGACCGCCTATTCGATTATGGAACAGGGCAAGATCGATCAGATTCTATCCAACAGGCCCGAAGAACGCCGTAATCTTTTTGAAGAAGCGGCGGGTATTACGCGCTTTAAGGTGCGCGGCCTTGAGGCAGAGCGCAAACTTGAGAAAACCGACGAAAATATTCGCCAGATCGAAAGTATCCTCAGTGAAGTTAAACGTAGCTATGACAGTCTTAAAAAACAGGCAGACAAGACTCACAGCTATCGTGGTCTCAAGGACCAAGCTTTTGAACTTGACCTCAACATTCAACTGCTCAAATTAAAAGAAACCAAAGAGTCAAGCCAAAAGCAAAGCAAAGAACTAGAAAACCATCAGCGCGAACGAGATGAGCTCAAAAAAAACATCGACAACACTAATGAGACTTTAGAATCTAGCCTCGACGAAATGAATGCAATGGAAGCTCAGTTAATTGGCAATCAGAAAAAGCTCTATGGCATTGAACTAGAAAAGAACAATCACGACAACCAAATAAAGATGCTGGCCGAGCGAATTCGTGAAATTGAAGAAAAAATTGTCCAAGATGTGCAAAGGAGTCGTGCAGCCCAAGAAAAAGCCTTGGCGGTGCAAAATCAGTTAGCACAGCATGGAAAAAGTATCAGCGAACTTGGTGAGCAACTAAAGAAGACTGATGAACATATCCAACAGTTTGCTTCTAATGTCGAAGCTGCACAGTCAAGGATCAAAACCAATAGTGACGAAAGCACGGCCTTGGAGGAGTCAATTAAAGCCAACGACCTGCGGATGAGTTCAATTCAGGCCGACTTAACGGCCTTGACCGATCGCATCGTTAGTCAGTTGGATAGGGGCCTTGGTGATAGCGACTATGACGCCGGTTCTCGGCAAGAAATAGAAAACAAAGTTTTTGCTCTGCTTGACTCACTCACCATCAATCTGACTGGAAGGCGCGATATTCTTGCTGACCTTCAGAAAATTGACTCGGAAGATTCGTTGCGGCAAGGAATTGCCAAGGTCTGTGAGGGTTTTCCCGAAACGCTAAAACTGTTAGATGAACTTAGATTGGGCATGCAAGATTTTAGTACCTCAATGCCACTTTTTCTTGATGAATTTCTTGCACCGGAGGGCACCATCACCAAAAAGCGCGATTTGGACTCGCTTTTGGAAAAAACCCATCAAGAAATTATAGCTGCACGAAAAAAAATATCCGATCTTGGGCGTGAAAACACCGGTTTGAGCCTAAAAATTGGTGAGTATCGCGATACGCTTGAACAATTGAGACTTGGAAAAGAACGAAGTATCGGTCAAAAAAAATCACTTGAAGAGCAGGTTAAGCGCGACCAAGCGAGCTTGGCTGAGCTACGGAGCCAGATTGGTGAACTTGAGGCCCAAAGCGCTGAGGATCGCGGCAGGATTAATGGGATTAAGGAAAAAATAGAAGAAGTTAAGCAGCACTTGTCTGACTTAAGTGTCAAAGAAAAAGAACTGCAAAAGCAACTTGATGAGTTAGAAAAGGGCATTTCAACGCGCTCAAAGACTCTTCTAAATAAAGAAAAACAGCTCAAATCTCAGATGCTGTCGTTGGCTGCATTTCAGGATAAGGTAGAGAAGTCCCAGATCACGGGAGCCGAACTTGCTTCAGAAATTAGGAATATTTGTGCCAATTTTCGTGAAAAATACTCACGTGACCTGCTTGAGTTTGAATCGCGACAACTTGAGCAGCTAGCTGAGGCTCGCGAGCTTCGTGAGCAGGCTTCAGATATTAAAGAACAACTTAGGGCACTCGGCAGCGTTAACTTGATGGCCGTCGAAGAGTTTGCCGAAGTCAAAGAACGTTACGACTTCCTAAGTGGTCAGCTTGAGGACTTAAGAAAAGCTAAGGACGATCTGGTCAAGGTTACCGATGAGATCCGCCAAGAGAGCGCTCATTTGTTCTCAGAAACCTACGAAAAAATTAGACGGCATTTTCATGTCTTGTTTAGGCGACTTTTTGGCGGTGGGCGAGCCGAGATCAAACTGACCAGTCCAGAAGCAGTTTTACAGTCGGGCATAGAAATCTACGCCCAGCCACCAGGAAAGAAGCTGGAAAACATAGCCCTTCTGTCGGGTGGTGAACGTTCGTTGACGGCCGTTGCGCTCTTGTTTGCAACCTACATCGTTAAACCTTCGCCCTTTTGTTTGCTCGACGAGATAGATGCGGCGTTGGACGAAAGTAACGTCAATCGCTTTGTTTCGATGCTGATGGAATTTGGTGAAACAAGCCAGTTTATCATTATCACGCATAACAAAAAGACCGTTACTGGCGCCAAGACACTACTCGGGGTTACTATGGAAGAGTCGGGGGTGTCAAAAATTATCGCAATTCGATTGTCACATGACGCATCGAGTAGAGAGATAGTTGAAAACAATGGCTAAAATAAATTTGAGCTTCCTGACGGTGATTGTTGACGCATTGAGGTCGTTTGCCGAAAATCTAAGCGATAAGCTGTCGTTAGCAAAAGAATCGCTAGGTCCAAAACTCAAATTAGCACTTTTGGCGGCTTTAATTTTGACTATGGTGCTACTAATTTTGCTTGTACTTTTGTCAATGCCAAGTGCTCCTGTCGCTGCAAAAAGCTCGACTACACTTGAAATTGCTCAGCAGGCAAGCATCTACGGCACAGATTTTTCTTTGGGACCTAGCACCCAAACCACCGTCGCTGCACAAGGAATCGACCCTTTTTTAAAGAAGCCTATTTTGCCGCCTGAGCCTCGGCTTTACCTTGGGGGCGAGATAGAACTGAGCCGACCGCCACAATCATATTGGTCAATTGAAGACCTTGAGCCTTTTTGGCCAAGCTTAAAACAAGACTTGCAACGGGTTTTAAGAGAACAAAATCAAAAGGATTTTTTGCGTTTGCTTAAGCACGGTAGTAATTAGACCACTGCCATAATTAGTCAACTCAGCAGATATTCTTTCCGATAGTATAAAAGTTCCGGGGGGGGGTACTATGCAACTGAAGACTCGTTTGATAGCAATCAACAAAAAGCTGCTCGTTTTGGGGATACTATTGTCTTATTTGGGCAGTATATCGGCCCAAGAATTACAAGGGCCAGAATCGGATGCTTTGCTTGCTCCAAAGATTGAGTACTCTGATAAGTTGCTACCTGCAATTGAGCTGATAATTCCGAGGCTTAAACTCAAATCCGCAAGCCGAAGTCCACTAGTAAACCTAAGTCCCAATCAGGCGAATGACGCCCGGACATTGGCAACAATCAATAAAGATGCGCAAAAATTGATTCACGCTTCGGCGATTGCAGTTGCGTCGACCAATCTGGGATTGGAAGTCGTCGCCCTGTCGGCTCAGAACGCTAACCAACTTGTCAGCAAGCAGCTAGAACTTGCGCCAATCAAGCAGCTTATTGTTCCCGTTGATAGCGAAGTTGTGGTTCAAGCTCTTGTGCGACCAAAAACTACTACAACTACCATTGCTAGGCCTGCCTTGACGGTTGCGCGCTTATCGAGTACTAGCACTACTGTCAGGCCGGTAGCGCGAGCTGCTTCTACGAGCACAACTACGGTCCTTCGGAGCGCTTACGTTAAGGATCCGGTTCCAAGTCCAGCTGCCATTAGGGCCAAAGCGCTGGAGGCCATCAATTATGCCCAGGCCCAGAGTTCTACGCTGGTTGATGCGCCTTTGGTCCAACAAATCCAGTCTCCGACCACGTCATTACCAAGTCTTAGTCAAACAGTGTTTGGGCAGCTCGGGATCCCCGTAGAAATTGGTCTCAAGGGACGCGGATGGCTCTATCTTGGCTCGGTTGGACAGCCAAACGCCGTGGCGTTCTTGGAAAAAACAGCAGGTTTTGACGCTGAAAAGTTTAGATTCAGAAATGAAAAAACCGGTATGGTAAGCCTGCAGTTCCAGCGACAGGACCTGCAAAGCGGTTTGACCGAGAAGGCAGTTGTGGTACTCACTATCAGTCCTCGTAGCAACTCAGCTGTTCTCCCAATCAATAGTAGCATTCAAAATCCAACAACTGGAATGCAACAGCAACAAAACTCTCCTGCCACAAGCGCTACCGGAAGTTTTGAACCAGAGTATCCCTTGGTTTCAGCAGCTGCTGGCAATTCTCAAAATCGAGCTGGTTCAAACTGGAATCAAACAGGGCCGCGCAGTGAGCTAGGCGCCAACAGCCCAGAAACAAGTGCGGCCCAAGCAAATTTGAGTGTAGAAAGTACCAGTGCCTTAGACGCTATGAAGGTTACTGGTGATGCTGAAAGTATGTTTTCTATGGCAGCGTCGTGGGAAAAAGGTAAAAATGCAGTCCCCGCACGAGATCTGTACAAAAGAATCCTCAAAGAACAAACAGCCTATGAAAAAACGGACCAAGTAATGTTTGCTTTAGCAAAACTACTAGAAAATGATGCGGTCGTGCGGGATTTACAAGCTTCGCGTGACCTTTACGTGCAGCTACAAAATTTGTACCCTTACAGTAGCTTAGTAGAGCCAGCGCGGGAGCGGATGCGCTACTTGCAGCGTACCTTCTTTAGGCAGTAAGACAAAGCAATTTCGCAAATATATGGGTGCTATAGCTCCAAAGACTTCCAACTCAGCCAACAAGTCAAATTGACATCATCCATAGCTGGCGATAGAATGCCAGCAGATAAAATTGGATTTGTTGTTTTGGCCTCGAGGAGTTTATAGTGAGTAAGAATGCCCTCCAGCTTGAGTTGTTTCTATCAGTGTTTCGCAACATGGTGGCGTCACGAGAGATAGACATACTGGAACAGGACTATACCCAGCGCGGTGAAGCGTTTTTTCATGTTTCTGGCACTGGTCATGAGAACATTGCCTTCCTCAATACACATTTGATTCCAGCTGACTATCTCCATTGTCATTATCGTGACAAATCCTTGATGTTGGCACGGGGCTTGAGTATAGAACAGTTTTTCTTAAGTCTTTTTTGTAAAGACAATAGTCACAGTCGTGGTAGGCAAATGTCTGCTCATTTGTCGGATCCGGACCTTCACATAATGAGTTTAGTCGGACCGGTTGGAAACAATGCCCTTCAAGCGGTGGGAGCAGCTTCGGCTATAAAAAACCAAAGTCAGAACCCAATTGTACTATGTGGTCTAGGCGATGGAACATCGCAACAAGGTGAAGTGCTAGAGGCGATTGCTCATGCAGTTCGCCAGACACTGCCTGTCTTGTTTGTGATCCAAGACAATACCTGGGCAATTTCAACCAAAACCGAAGGGCAGACTTTTTATAATACACCTGATGGCGATGCTGAGCAGTATTACGGCATTCCTATTGTGCGTGTCGATGGCAAAGATGCGCATAGTTGTCACGACGTATTTGGCGAGGTAGTAGCGTCTATGCGCAAAACTCGTAAGCCGGCCATAATTATTTTTAAAGTTGCTCGTATTAACAGTCATACCAACGCTGACGACCACCGTATGTATCGCAGTGCCGAAGAAATAGAGGCCACGCGAGCCAGTGGTGACCCCCTAGTCCCCCTAGAGGCATGGTTCCAGACCCAAGGTATTGCCAGCCAAGACTTAAGTGCTATCCGTCAAGAGATTAAAGAAACGGTCCGCAAGGCAGCCGAGGCAGCTCAATACAGCCCAGAACCCAAGGCCATCTACGACGCCAAAGCGGTATTACCAGCAAGTTTATTTGACTTAGCCAGAGAAAATAGAGGTGATGAGGCCCAGGGACAGGTGGTTATGCTTGAGGCCCTTAGAGTGACTCTCAAGAACCACTTGGAGTCTGATGCAGACGTCTGTTTGTTTGGAGAAGATATTGAGGACCCCAAGGGTGATGTTTTTGGCGTCACCCGAGGCCTTAGTCAGGCTTTCCCTGATAGAGTTGTCAATTCGCCCTTGGCAGAGGCTACCATTGTGGGTGTAGCAGTAGGGCAGGCCCTTGCTGGCAAAAAACCTGTGGCTTTTTTGCAATTTGCCGATTTTTTCCCTATCGCCTTCAATCAGATATTTGCTGAACTGGGCTCGATGCACTGGAGAACTGACGGTGCTTGGAAATGCCCGGTAATATTAATGGTCACCTGCGGTGGCTACAAGCCGGGCTTGGGTCCATTTCATGCTTCGAGTATGGAGTCGATTGCCGTTCACACTCCAGGTGTGGACGTTTTTATGCCTTCTTCGGCGGCAGATGCGGCGGGTCTTTTAAATGCGGCCTTTGAGTCAAAACGACCCACGGTCTTCTTTTATCCCAAGAGTTGTCTCAATGATCGCAGTCAAGCGACATCCACCGATATACACAAACGATTTGTTCCGATTGGAAAAGCACGCTTGGTGCGATCGGGTAGTGACTTTACCTTTGTTGGCTGGGGCAATACCGTGGCTTTGTGTCGTCAAGCCGCAGACGAACTAAGTAAAGTGGGGATTAACAGCGATGTAATTGACCTGAGATCGCTCTTTCCATGGGATCAAGAAACTGTTTTAAGTTCCGTAAAACGAAGTCGTCGTATGATTATTGCTCAAGAAGATAGTCATAGCGCCAGTTTGGCAAGTGAAATAAGTGCCACTATCTCTGAACTGATAGTTGGCGAAATTGTAGTCAAAAGAGTCTCGCGACCTGACACGTACGTGCCTTGTAATTTTGGCAACCAATTGGAAGTTTTGCCATCCTACCAAAAAATTCTAGAAACCGCCGTTGAGATTTTAGGTGCAAGTATTAGTTGGCAAAAAGACCAGGTTGCCGAAGACGGATACGCCTTTATTGAGGCAGCCGGATCTAGCCCTTCAGATGAGTCAGTCACCGTTATCCAATGGCGAGTAAAACCTGGTGATGTGCTCAAACCAGGCATGCCGCTAGCTGAGATGGAAGCAGATAAGGCTGCTTTTGAGCTTTCTTGCCCAATCGGCGGCACGCTGACTCAAGTCTTGGTTCCAGTGGGCATGATGGTAAAGGTTGGTACACCTTTACTGGTGGTTGCTATAGAGGGGCGTAAACCAGTAATTAAACCACTTACAAGAGAAAACCCAGGTATACCAACTATCGTTTTACCTGAAATCCAAAAATCAAAAAGCATAGTCAGTGACCACCACGAGCTACATGAGTCTGGCCGCTACAATCGGCCCAAGTTTTCACGGGCTATGCCGGTTGCTGGTATTGCTGGGATAGTGGCAGTTCCTGGCTCTATTGCAGTATCCAACACACAGATAGCCTCCAAAAGTAGTGACTGGGATGCTCAGGATATTTTCAAGCGGATCGGTATCGAGAGTCGTTACTGGGTGGCTGAGAGTGAAACCACAACCTCATTAGCTATTAAGGCAGCACAAAAATTGCTCAAGGCGCATAAACTAAAGGCGTCTGATTTGAGCGCGGTCATCTGTACAACCGGGACTCCCGATATAATGACGCCTAGCCTTGCTTGTTTGGTGCTTGATGCTTTGTCCAAAGATCTCAAAGAGTCGCCCTTGATTCCGGCTTGGGATATTAATGCTGCATGCTCAGGCTATTTATATGGCCTTCAGGCTGCCTGGGATCACTTGTTGCACGAGCCTAGTGGCAAAGTTTTGTTGGTAAGCAGTGAGGTGCTTTCTAGAAAAACTGACCCCGTTGACTCAAGTACCGCACCGATCTTTGGCGACGCGGCAACGGCAACGCTGATACTTGGCTGGGACAACTTTAAACAGTTTAAGTGGTTGATAGAACGACCCGTTTTGGCTGCCAAGGCCGAAAGTGGCAAAGCCTTGAGTGTGCCGCTCAAGACTGGCGAATATGTCCACATGGATGGACCCAAGGTTTTTCAAGAAGCGGTGCGCCATATGGTGCTACTTCTAGAAAAAGCCTGCGCACAAAGTGGTATCAAGGTTAGTGACCTAGATTTAGTTGTACCACATCAGGCCAACCAAAGAATCATAAATGCTGTCAGACAAAAAGCAAAACTCGACGAAGATCAGGTTTATAGTAATATCCGACACTACGGAAATACTTCATCATCATCGATTCCGATTGCCTTGGCCAAAATTTTGGACGAAGGCCACCAAGCCAAGTCGATAGGTCTATGCGCCTTTGGTGGAGGCTTTACGTTTGCAGGAGGCATTCTTCGTGTGCCCGATCAACAAAACGCAAACTTTGCCAGTCAGGAAGAATGAATTAAAATGAACAAGGTTTGGTAGATTAGATGCTAGAAAAAGTAAGTTTGGCCTTTAGTGATATTATTAGAACAGTTGCTGGCAAGGCGAGTGTAACAGAAAAAAATGTAGAAGAGGCTGTTGAACAGATAAAGCTTGCACTGCTTGATGCTGACGTTAGTGTCCGAGTGGTCAGGCGATTTGTCAATCAGACCTTGCAAGAGGCAAATGGCGAAAAGGTACTGCGCTCGGTTAATCCCGGGCAACAGTTTATAAAAATTGTTCATGACAAAATGGTTGCCCTCTTGGGGGATACCAAGCAAGACCTTCAGCTAAGAGGACCAGACACTGCCAGTGTTATTCTATTGTATGGCTTGCAAGGCTCAGGAAAAACTACAAGTGCCGGTAAGTTGGGCTTACGATTAAAGAAGCAAGGCCGCAAAGTACTCTTGGTTGCGGCTGACTTGGTGCGGCCCGCTGCGATCGAACAGTTGGCAATCTTAGGGCAGCAGCTTGAGATCGACGTTTACCGCGAAGATGGAGCTACAGATCCGGTCAAAGTTGCCAAAAACGGCGTTAACTTTGGCAAAAAAAACCTCTTTGACACGATAATTATTGACACGTCGGGTCGCATGCAAGTTGATGAACCTTTGATGAAAGAATTGCAGCGACTCAGAGACAGCGTCTCACCGCTTGAATCCTTGCTAGTTGTAGATGCAATGACCGGTCAGCACGCGGTAGAGATCGCGACAGCCTTTGACCAGAACCTCAGTCTGACTGGTCTAATTTTGACCAAGTTTGACTCTGATACCCGTGGTGGGGCCGCTCTCTCATTGAGATCGGTAACGGGCAAACCAATCAAGTTCATTGGTACTGGTGAAAAATCGACTGACTTGGAAGTTTTTCATCCAGAAAGGATTGCTGGCCGTATTCTTGGCATGGGTGACGTTGTCAGTTTGGTTGAAAAAGCTCAAGAGGTCTTTGATCAAGACCAAGCGATTAAATTGCAACAAAAGATGGCGACTGGCAACTTTACCTTAGAAGACTATCTCGACCAGTTTAGACAAGTTCGCAAAATGGGTAGTCTGGAAAAGTTAGCAGAGATGATTCCGGGCATGAAAAACGCTGTTGAAAGTGAGCAGATCAATGAAAAGGGTATCAAGACTGAAGAAGCCATTATTCTGTCTATGACCAAGAACGAACGAGGTAACCATCTGATTATTGGCCCTTCAAGACGCAAACGAATAGCGCATGGATCGGGGACTTCGGTGCATGCAGTCAATCAGTTGCTCAAAAAGTTCGAAAAAACGCGCGATTCTATGCGAAAAATGACCAAAAACAAGAAGTATCAGGCTCAGGTATTGCAACAGATGGGCATGCCTGGTTAATATCCTGTCCCGACCCATTGAGCCAACATTGGGTTTATTAAATTTTGACCTACAGAGCCTCAAAAGACGCTCATAATAAGGAGAGAAACATGGTTGTTATCAGAATGAAGCGAATCGGTACCAAGAAACGTCCGTACTACCGAGTGGTTGTATCCGATTCCCGCAAGCCGCGTGATGGTCAGGCCATCGAAGAACTTGGCTACTATCGTCCAGTGGAAGCTGGTCCAAATCAGTTTGTTGTTAAGGAAGATCGTATCAGAGAATGGGTTTCCAAGGGTGCTCAACCTAGTGACACTGTTCGTCGATTGCTCAACAACAACAAAATCTATTTCTAATTCATTCGCTAAGAGAAACTAGGCGAAAGGAGCCGAGATGGAAAAAGAACTCATTGAATACGTTGCCAAATCATTGGTTGATGAGCCAGAGAAGGTAGAGGTTCATACAATTGAGGGCGAAAAATCAACTATTGTAGAACTTCGAGTTTCGCAGGACGATATAGGTAAGATTATTGGTAAGCACGGTCGAATTGCTCGAGCCTTAAGGACGATTTTGTCGGCAGCCTCAACGCGATCTGGCAAGAGAGTCGTGCTAGAAATACTTGACTGAGTGAGTTTTGGTGTTAAAAAAAGATTTTTCTGTTGCAGTGATCAAGGCGCCTTATGGCCTCAAGGGAGAAAACAAGCTGCATAGTCTATCCGGTGAGTGGGAACATTTGTTTGCGCTGGCCGGACAAGAAGTAGAGCTTGTCAACAAGGGCTCTAGGTCAAGACGTTTTGTTGAGACAGTACGTGAAGTGATTCCTCACGTCTTGATTCAATTTAAGGGCGTTGACAGCCCCGAGTCGGCCCGCAGTTTAGTTGGCAATGAGATTGTCCTAGATCGTTCTAAGGCAGCTCCCCTGGCAGCCGGCGAATACTATCAAGCTGATTTGATCGGTTTTTCTTTGGTTTTTGAAGGTAAAGTTCTTGGCACTGTTGAATCGTTTTGGGATAGCGGAGCCCATGACTTAATCGTGGTGACTCGTGCCGATCAATCGAAAGTCAATGTGCCTTTTTTAAAGCAGTTTATCGGCGAAGTAAGCATCGAAAAAGCAAGCATAGAGCTTTTGACCGCATGGATTCTTGCGTGACATTTACTGTTTTGTCTTTGTTTCCTGAGATTTTGAATGGATTTTTTGGCAGTTCTATTATGGCCAAAAGCATTGAGAAGGGCTTGATCGAGTACAAGCCGATTCAAATCCGTGATTTTTCCAGTGACAAGCACAAAAACTGTGATGATTCACCTTATGGTGGTGGCGCGGGTATGGTCCTTAAAGTTGAGCCAGTGGCTGCTGCGCTAGACGCTGTGCGTGCAAAGAGCAAGCGAGTCCTTTACATGAGTCCTTCTGGTAGAAGCTTTAATCAAGCTTACGCACAGGGGCTGGCAAAAGAAAGCGAACTTGTGATAATATGCGGTCGCTACGAGGGATTGGATCAACGACTTATTGATGAGTACGTTGACGACGAGATTTCTGTTGGTGATTACGTTCTGTCGTCAGGTGAGACGGCGGCCTTGGTGGTTATCGATGCTATCTATCGTTTGCTGGATGGTGTTATAAATGGAGCGTCACTTATAGAAGAAAGCCACAGTGGTGGACTTCTTGAGTATCCGCACTACACGCGACCCGAAGTTTTTCGGGGAAGAGCGGTGCCTAAGGTGCTTTTATCGGGTCATCACAAAATGATCTCGAGATGGCGTCTTAAGCAGAGTCTCATCAAGACACTTAAATTTCGTCCTGATTTATGTCAGGACAAAACTTTGAGCAAAGAGTTGAGACAAATAAAGAATGAAATTTTTTCAAGGTTGGAAAACCAGGGAGAAGATGATGGACTTAATTAGATCGATTAACCAAGCTCAGTTGAAGGAGATTACTCCCTTCAATATTGGCGATACCGTAAAAATCAATTTTACGATTATCGAAGGAAAGACTGAGCGTATTCAGGCATATGAAGGCATTGTGATTGCACGCAACAACTACGGAATCGCCGAAACCATCACGGTTCGCAAGATTTCGTACGGCGTTGGTGTTGAGCGTGTTTTTCCTTTGCACTCACCACGCATAGCCGGTTTGGAGGTTATTCGACATGGTCGAGTACGTCGAGCCAAGTTGTATTACTTGCGCGGTCGCGTAGGCAAGAAGGCTAAGGTCAAGGATCTGATTCGCAGGAAGACTGTGGTCAGCGCTGAACCAACAAGCAACGACAATTAATCATTTGGGCTTTGTTTTAGCGTGAAAAACGTAACAGACAAGCAAAATGAATCAAAAGTTTTGCCGTCAAGTCAAAAACATCCTGTTCAAAAGCAGGATGTTTTTGTTTCTGCGAAGGCCAAAGATGCTGCATTAAAGCAAGGCACATTGCCGCTACTTGCAGTGACTCAATCGGCCCGCAGTATGCTGGCGTTCTACAGTTTAAACGGCAAGAGTATAATGGTGCCCACACTGGCCGAAAAATCACTTGAAGCTTTGTTCAGTAAACTTGGAAACCTCGCTACACCATTGATTCGCCAAAGAGCCACCGCACTATTTTTTCAAGTTTGGCAAGGTGAGACTCTCACGGCGACCATATATCAACAACTATTAAGTCTTGTCAAAAGCTGGAAAAGTCTGGCTAAGTTTGATCCCTTTCAAAAGTCAAAGTCGCAGCTCAACACAGAAGACACAAAAGACAAGAATGAAACCGAGCAGGTGAGTGAAGCGTTGCAGCCAATAGAACTTGACCTGACACAAGCATGGCGCAGCTTAGAACAAGAGAGCCAGCATGCTAACAAAGATTGGAAGTGGAAGAACTATGTCCTTACTGTTGAAAGCAGTCAAATGGGTGGGTTTCAGGGCAATTTGAGATTTGCTCATTCCAGTAGGGCAACGAGCAGCCTAAGAATTGGGGTCGATTTTTTTACCGCAGACTGGTTTGTGTCTTTTTTTTGGGAAGACAAAAAACAGGCGGTTTTGCGCTATCGAGCCTATCCTGAGCACCTGTGGTCACAAGAAGACTTAGCAAAGCTCAAGAACTACCTACCGCGAGATAGTTTTGCGAAATTTGAGGCAATGAATTCACAGGATTGGTACGACGGCTTTGATTTTTTTCCAAATAGCCATATAATCCATAACGTGGACGTGTTACAGTAATATATGCAAAACGCCGATGGTCATAAGAGGGCTTTGGCTCTTTGGTATACAAAAGACGTTCCAGCACCTTTGCTTGTAGCAAAAGGGCAGGGGCAGCTCGCGGAGAGAATTGTAGAAGTGGCCAAACGAAACGGGATTCCGGTTCAACAAGACCTGGCTTTAAGTTCAGAATTGATGGACTTGCGCATAGGTCAAGAGATTCCTGAACGCTGTTTTGAAGTTATTGCGGCTCTTTATCGTTTTGTATACGAACAAAGAGGCAAGTTTACGGGGAACTAGATGAAAACGATCAAAGTTAGTGACTTAAAAGAGGGAATGAAATTTAGCGATGATGTCTATGTTGACGGCAACAATTTGCTAGTGCCAAAAGACATTCCCCTCAAAGAAAAAGACCTTGCCCGACTTGTGAAGTGGAACATTCAAGACGTAATGACTGATGGCAGCATTGTTTCCGACGCACCAGCAATTGCTACAGGCGCAAAAAAAGAAGGCATGGCTCGTATGGCCTTTACCGGCAATTCTCAACGAGAGATGGCCGATACGTATTTAGAATTTCAGTCAGCACTCGAAGTCTTTTACGATCATATTCGCAATAACGAAGCTGTTGAGTCACAGGATATAAACCAATTAGTTGACAATATTCTCAAGATTTTGGTTGATCGTCGCAACGATTTTATTCAGTACATATTGTTTGGACTGCAAGGTGAGAGCGGCTACGTCGAAAACGCTATCAACTGTGCGGTCTTGAGTACCTTGGTGGCTCAAAACATGAACCTCCCGCGCCACAAAATTGTCCTCTTAGCTGCCGGAGCATTGTTGCACGATGTTGGTATGCTACGTGTTCCAAAAGAAATAGTGCAAAAGACGGAATCTCTGACAGGATCAGAGTTACAACAAATCAAGACTCACCCAGTTCATTCTTATAGGGTTATTAGCAAAGAAATAAGAATGCCAGAAGAAGTTGGCCAAACAGCTTTGCAACACCAAGAACGCTGGGATGGTCTGGGTTACCCCAAAGGACTTAAAGGCAAAGAAATCACCGTCTTCGCGCGTATAGTCGCTGTAGCTGATGCTTTTGAAGCCATGGTAAGTGAACGCCCTTATCGCGACAGCATGAATGGTTATGCCGCCATGCGCGCCATCATGAGTGACAACGGTAGGCGGTTTGACCCAGAGATTCTTAAAGTGTTTATTAAGGCTCTTGGTATTTATCCAATAGGTTCGATAGTCTTGCTTTCGGACGCGAGTATAGGTCGGGTTGTCGAGAACCACGGCGATGCTCCTTTGCGTCCGAGGATCAAAATTATGATAGACTCACTTGGAAAAACACATTTCCAAGATGAAGGGCAAGTTATAGACCTAATGGAAGACCGATCTATTTTTATTGCTAGAGCAGTCAATACCAAAGAACTTAATGCATCGGTTGGGGCTTAAAAAAACGATACGCTCAGACCAGGGCCGCCGAGACAGAGGCGCGCACGGGGAAGCCTTAGCAGCAAAGTTTCTTGAAGAACAGGGGATGCAAATTCTGCAAAGGAACTTCAGAAATAGGTATGGAGAGGTCGATATTATAGTCAGGGATGGTTCAAGCGTTGGCTTTGTAGAAGTTAAGACTTGGAAACCAGAAAATTTGAGCCAGCTTTCAAAAACACTTGGGAAAACCAAATGTGCAAGGATGCGTGTTCTGGCTCAAGATTGGTTGCAAACTTGTGTGGGTTTGGTCGGCGTAGATAGTTTGCGACTCGACTTGTGCTTGGTAGACTTGATTTCGGGAAGTGTTGAGTATTTTCCATCAGCGCTTGACTATCGTTAAAAAGAGGGTAGGAACTTACATGCATTTTTTTGAACATGAACATAGGCAAGAAAATGATAGCAGCCAACTCTCGTCTAGTCAAATTGAAGACATTAGAAAGAAGCTGGAAAGCAATCCCTATATGCTTGATGCCGTCCAGAGCTTGGCAAGCGAACTTAGCATAGAGTTAATGGAAAATCAGTACGGTATTTCTTTTCATTGAGACAGTGGCGGCAAGCCGGAAATGCTCCTTATCAAATTCATAGCTCGATCACGGGTCTGTTTTAGATAAGAATAATTCTGCGACAGCCTAAATAGTGATTCAAACAATTCATCAGATGCAATTTTTTTTCCTCGTTGGTAGTACTTCTCAATAACCAAGCAAATGTTGTTCATTAGGTCATTGTGAGGTCCATGGGGAAAGTTGTCGGATAGATGCCGAGTCAAGTGCAGAGTGGTTTCTTGCTTTGGTTCAGCTTCTAGCAAAGCCCAGCTTCGCCAAGCTTCACCAAGAACTGTGGCGTCCTTTTCCAATGCAATAATCTGCGCCAACAAGTCGATTGCTGCTTCACCTCCACACAAAACCAATAGGCTAAGAGCCTGAAGTCTCACCTCCACCTGTCTGTTTATTGATTTGCTTTCTGGTAGCACTGTAGTGGTCCACATGCCAATTGACACAACTTTGAGTAAATTAAATAAATTTGGATCGTTTGCACCGGTCTGGCCAAGCTTAATTGCTTCCTCTAGTTGGCCAAGTGCAAGATACTGTAGGTCTTTGTTCTTGTGTGAAAGCAGACCCAAAGACAGCTCATATTGGCCTTGGTCCAGATGGGGCCTTGAGACGGCAACCCAAGTTGATTCTTGGGCTGCAAGACTGGGCAAGAGTACAAAAACTAGGCAGTACAAGGCAAGAAAGCGCCACATGAGATCAGTCTAACACGACTTGACCGCAATTAGATAGGCAGTTACTATCGCCTATGCTTACCGTTCTGTTTCCAGGTTCATTTGATCCTCCAACCAATGGGCACTTAAATTTGATCCATAGATCAGCGACTATCTATGACCATGTACATGTAGTCGTGGCCGTAAACAACCAAAAGTCGTATACTTTTAGTGCCGAAGAGCGACTAGAAATGATGCAGAAAATTTGCGCGCGGTTTAGCAATGTAAGTGTTCACCTCTGGGACAAACTGGTGGTTGAATTTGCGCGTCAAGTTAAGGCTCGCGTCATGGTAAGAGGAGTAAGGGCCTTGGCAGACTTCAATTACGAGTTTGAGTTATCTATCCTAAACAAAGGACTTGATCCAGATATCGAAACAGTCTTTATGCCAACTGATCCCCAATATTTTGTGCTACGTTCGTCCGCAATCAAAGAACTTGCTCGCCTTGGTGGTGATATTTCCAAGATGGTTCCTCAAGAAATAGTGAAAGACGTTATCGCCAGAATGCGAAAATAAGTTGACCTGCATAAGCCGATGATAGCATTTTTGATTTAGGCGACTATTGACATCTATGTTGCTATCCGGTAAGGTGCTAAACAATTATTGTTAATAAGTGAGGAAGAGTTAACATGGCAGTACCAAAGCATCGTACCTCTAAAGCGAGGACACGACGCCGAGCCTCCATAAACTCCAAGCTTGTAGTTTCAAGCTTGTCGGAATGCCCTAACTGCGGTGGTATGAAAATGCCACACAGAGTGTGTCCCAAGTGTGGTTTTTATAGAGGAAAGCAAGTAATCAATCCTGAAAATCTGGCATAATACCGGAATGTACATGTCCGGATACAACAATTGGAGGAAGCAATGGCTGATGAATTGTTCGAGAAGTTAAAGAAGTTGATCGCTGACAAATTGGAAGTCGAGGAGTCTAAAATTACTCCCGAAGCATCTTTTCGCCAAGATCTTGGTGCAGACAGCCTTGACACGTATGAATTGGTGTACGCGATAGAAGAAGAGCTTGGAATTCAAATTCCAGACGAAAAAGCAAACGAGTTCGAAACCGTCAAGGACGCTCTGGAATTTATTCGTTCTGCTCAGAAGTAAGCTTTTGTAACTGCTGATTGTAAAAGAATGAGCGTAAAGCCAGCCTTTGACGATGAGCGAAAACGTTTATTACTATCGTTTCAAAAAAAATGTAAACTTAGGTTCAAGAGCTTAGAGCTTTTGAACCTTTCTTTTTGTCATCGATCTTGGTCAAATGAAAAATCTGACAATCCCCATAACAATGAGCGGCTAGAATTTTTGGGTGACTCGGTTCTGGGCATGGTTGTCGCTGGCTATCTTTTTGAAAACTATCCGCACTATTCCGAGGGAGAACTCGCCAAAATTAAGGCTTTTGTAGTGTCAGAAGAGAGTCTGGCATCAATCGCGCTTAGCTTGCACCTGCCTGACTTTTTGCTTTTGGGCAAGGGTGAAGAGATGTCCGGCGGCAGAAATCGCAAGGCAATTCTCGCCGACGCTTTGGAAGCCGTCATCGGGGCCATCTACTCAGATTCTGGCATAAAGAATGTTCAAGACTTTATATTGGCCGTACTGATTCCGGAAATTGAGAATGTAGTTAACGACAAACACAAAAAAGACTATAAAACACTATTGCAAGAAGCCGTTCAAAAAAACTACAAAATGTTTCCACGCTATGTTTTGACCAGCAAGTCTGGTCCAGATCACGATAAGATCTTCTGGATGGAAGTCCATATTGCTCAAGAAAGTTTTGGTCCGGCAAGTGGTAGCAATAAAAAAATGGCCGAACAAGCTTGTGCTCAAATCGCGTGGCAGGCACTTTTCTCTTTAACCTAGTCCTTGATAGTAGAGCATTGCTTGTGCACAAAGATACTCACGTCGATTTTTTTTTGGATCAGCAATAACCTCTGCAAGTAAGGACTGCAGAATCACACCCAATCTTTTGTCCTTTACTATACCAAGAGCCAAGAGATCTACCCCAGTGACACTCAATTGTCCAAGGGAAAGCGGTGGGTCTTGCTCGAGCAGCAGCTGACAGCGATTTAGGGCCTTGGCAGAGTTAGGGCGATTGCCTTTGAAGGCAGCATAGGTCTCATGGAGATTGATGAGCGATAGAGCGACTTCTCGGCCCGCATCGGCCATAAAAAGGCGCAATCGGGCATCGGACCACGTTTCCTGATAGAGATCAAGAGATAGCTCCGTTGATTTGAGAACAAAGCGCAGTTCTTGCTTACTTAGCTTCAACGACCGCAGGGTCTGCTCCAATGCTGCGAGATCAGTGCTGCCAATAAACAGACCAGCTAAGCTCAGCAAATAGTCATCGTGGATGGTAGCTAGGCAGTTGAGGCGTAGCAAAAATTCATCCTCATTGAGCAACATAAAACTTGGCATAAAGGTAGTAAGAATGTGGAGTTGGTTCAACATCTTTAGGCCGGCACTTGCTTGCTTTGAGGTCAAAATCTTAAACAGTTCGTCCCTAAAGCGCTCCACCGAAACGCCACTTAGGCCCTGAGCAGACTTCTTCATTCCGGCGAGTGTCTCTGGGCTAATAGTAAAGTTGAGCTGGCATGCAAAGCGAATACCTCTTACAATGCGTAGCGCATCCTCATTAAAACGATCAAGTGCCTTGCCGACGGTCCTAATCAGGCCTGCCTTGAGGTCATCTTGCCCTCCGTGAGGGTCTATTAAGATTGATCGATCTAAATCAATCGCCATAGCGTTTACCGTGAAGTCACGACGTTTAAGGTCCTGATAAAGATCTTGTGTAAAGTGAACCTGATCTGGACGCCTAGCGTCACTGTAGTCGCCATCTATCCTAAAGGTGGTTAGTTCAAAGTGAATGCCTGATTCTACAATGGTGACTGTTCCGTGTTGTATGCCAGTTGGAATGACCGTGCGAAAAAGTGGAATAATTTCATGCGGAAGTGCATTTCCTGCCAGATCGAGGTCCTTTGGTTTGTAGCCCAAAACCAAATTTCTGACTGCTCCGCCTACCAAAATTGTTCTAAAACCAGCCTTTGAGAGACGTGTCCTAACCCTTCCAAGTGCAGTCCATTCATGGCCGAGTACTGATTGGGCGAGCTTGATGAGTTGGTCTGCTGAGGACTCAATGCTAATTTGATTTGGCACAAGATACTATTTCATGCAGATTGTTAGACTGTCAATAAAAAAACCGCCCCTTTGTGGAGCGGTTTCTTGCGAACCCAAAAGACTTTGGCTTTTGGACTACTGAAGAAGCTGCAGAACCTGTTGGTTCTTTTGGTTGGCTTGTGCAAGCATTGCATTGGCGCTCTGAGTAAGGATCTGGTTTTTGGTAAACTCGACAGTTTCCTTAGCCATGTCCACATCACGAATGCGGCTTTCGCTAGCCTGCAAGTTTTCTGCACCAATACTCAAACCAGCACGAGCGAGCTCGAGTCGGTTCTGGTAGGCGCCGAGGTCAGCACGTTGCTTAGATACAGCCTTGAGGGCCTTATCCAAGACACCAATTACTGTGTTTGCTTTGTCTGGAGTTGACAGGCTGATAAAGCTGGCGGTGTGTGGCAAGCCTGATGTACTCTGGAGACCCAAACCTTGGGCAGTCATGGTACCGATGTAAACACGTTCGCGTTGGTCCATGTTGGCACCAATGTGGAACCACATAGAAGCGGTAACAGTGTTAGTACCGGTGTCTGCAGCGAACCTACCGGTCAACAAGTTCATGCCGTTAAACTGGGCATGGCTGGCTACGCGATTGATTTCGTCTACGAGCTGACTAACTTCAACCTGGATCTGCATTCTGTCTTCTGACGAATAAATACCGTTTGAAGACTGAACAGCGAGTTCACGAATACGTTGCAAAACATCTTGTGATTCTTGCAAATAACCTTCGGCAGTCTGGATTAGAGAAATACCATCGGCAGCGTTCCGTTCGGCTTGGTTCAAACCGCGGATTTGTGAACGCATCTTTTCTGACACTGCCAGACCAGACGCATCGTCACCGGCACGGTTGATTCTCAGGCCAGAACTCAGTTTTTCGATGTTCTTTTCTAGTCCAATATCATTGAACTTGTTCTGGCGCTGAGCGAACATAGCACTCAGGTTGTGATTGATTATCATACAATCCTCCTTGACATTGGTCCACGTAAACTTCCTTGTCTACGTCGTCACAAAAAACTACGTTTTTTGCAAACGCTCAGTCTCATTTTCGGCAACGCCGGTGTGACTGGGGCACTCCTGTATTTACTCTCGGCAAACAACCAAGCAAGCTTGAGAGATCTTGCTCAAATTTGTAAAAGTATGCAGACTGCTTTAATGCAAAGAAAGAAGTGGGGTGTACTCTTTATAGGCGGGGAGGGCCCTTCTGAGCAGAGGGTAGCTCAAATCTGCCAAGATGCAGACCTTATCGCGGCGGCTGATGGTGGCTTACAAAAGGCTTTAGATTCGGGCGTTGTTCCTGCAGCAGTTATTGGTGATATGGACAGTTTTACCTCTGCTATACCGGACGGAATTGAACTCGAGCACCATCCAATAGATAAGGACTACTCTGACACCGAACTGGGTATTGCTTGGCTACGAAGAAAAGGCATGCAAAACATAGTTTTAATTGGTGGTGGTGGTGGACGAATGGATCATCTTTTTGCAATTATGACACTGTTTTGGTTGCCGAATCCACCTTGTCGTTGGTATACGGCTCAGGATGAGTTAATCTTTGTCCGAGAATCAATGAGTATTGTCGCGCCATTGGAACAAATTGTGAGTATCTTTGCGATACCGGGCAAGCCCGTTAGTGCAAAGTCTCAGGGACTGTTTTGGCCACTGGACAATCTGGTCTTAGATACCAGTCATCTGAGTCTTTCAAATAGGGTAATTGCCAAGCAAGTGCAGCTGAGTGTTTTGTCGGGCGCTCTTTTGTTTTTGAGAAATCTATCAGATGATTCTAAGATCATTTCATTTAAGGCCAAGGTAGATGCTGATAGCTAATTGGCAGCAAAGGAGCTCGCGGTGCCACCGAGAACAGTCAGTCAGTTAGTACAAGCTCTCACGGACAACGAGCGTCGTGAATTGTCTGAGCGAATCCAACGTAGTTTGTCGCTTGTTAAAAAAGATCAAGCTCCTATTTACCATGGTACGATTAACGCCGACTATCGTGCGCAAATGGTCAGTCAAGGTTTACATGACCTTACGCTGGTCCAACGACTCAAGCTATGGATAAGAAAAGTCTTGAGTGGTCGTAGCAATGAAGAGCTTTTTGTGGAACTCAAATTAGCCGACATGGGGCGCGAGCTGGGCAACGCAAACCTTGCAGACACTGCCTCTAAGACGGTGATGCCACGTTTTGCTGAAATGTGTCTCAAACTCTATCGTCGTGTACTGGTGCTCAAGCCATTCTTTGTGTTTCTGTGGGGCTCTGACGACAATATGCGCGAGGCGATCCAGGGATTGCTGCAAGCTAAAATACCAAATGCCAAAAACGGTCTCAATGATTTTCTGACCCAGGACGAAATGGAGCAGCTTTTTGAAGAATCAGAAACTAAGGCTGCCTTGAGACAGGAACTCTTGAATCGACTTAATAGCTATCTCGACAATATTGCTCCTGATGTGTTTGCAAACATCGAAGAAGGCTTGCTACCTTTATATTATTTCAAAGAGCTTTGCTTTTACAACTTCCCTGGACTACTGTCATTTTTTTTGGGTGGCGGCAAACTGCTCAAGGAGATCCCCAACCCTGACTTTAGGTCTTCCAGTATTGAGAAAGTACTTGACGAGCTAGAACACTTGTACTTTGCGATGCATACGGCGACCAAAGGTGGAGATGGCGATCGTTTACATGCTGAGATCTATGAACATTATCAAGACAAACAGAAAGAGCTCGAAAAAAAGAAACTAACAGAAAGCATAGGCGCGCCGCAGAACTTCTTCGATCCAGTGGATAGAGAAATTTCCCCTCCCCAGCAAGAAACACTAGAGGCCTTAGATGAAGAGTTTGACCTAGCCAACGCCACTAGTGAACAAGATCTTATCACTAAAGTGGTAAAAAATGAAAAAGAGGATCTAATCAAAAACTTTAGGCGCATGATCCGTGACACTGTCAAAGACGTCAGTTTGGTGCTTGAGAATGGCAAACTTGCCGATCTGATTCGATTCTTTCGCAATGATCCTTACTACAAGTTTCTTGCATATGTACCAAGTCTAAATCTGCGAGATTTTTATTACGCGTCAACTCGTATGCATGTCTTGGAAGAGCTTGACCAAAGTTACTCGTCATTGCGTGAGTTAGTGATAAAGCGTTTGATAAGAGGTGTCTTTAAGTTTGGTTTCAAGGAATTTGAGAACTATCGGCGCTTCCCAATGGGCATCAACAGAAGTTCGTTGCCTCCATTTAGGTATGTTGATTCTTTGTGTATTCTCCACAACTACCTTGGTTCCATTTTTGCAGCCTACGTGCGTGACTTGATGCGTATTTTAATGAAGGCCTTGCCGTCACGAAGCAAAGACAATCAAGGAGAGTTTACCTTTCATATCAACGGTCTTGAGAACATCTTTGAAAGTTTAAAGATTCTAGAGAATAGTTTTGCTATTGAAAACGCCGAGGGAAAAAATCTAAGTCGGCTAAGGTCCAACATGGAGAAGGATATTGGCCAAGAACGTATGTATCGCATCTATGTCATTCAAAAGGATAAGGAACTAAGGCCTTTGTTAGAAGAAGGGCTCGAGCACCTGCGAGCCTTAATTGACTTGTTGGAAGACGTGCTCAAGATGCCTGTGGACGTGATTAATGAACGATTCCAAGCCGCTAGCGGCATGACTATCGCTGGTGGCTACTTCCAACGATTTAAAGATATTCAAAAAGAAATGAAGATGGCGGCCAAAGCAGTCCGCTACCAAAAACTATTGGAAGAAGAGAAAGTCTAGGATGAGATAGTTTTGGACATTTTTCACGGTATCGCGTCGAATTGCCGTACAATGAACGCAATCGACGTGGGGAAGGGTGCAAGTTAATGTTAACAAGCAATCGCAGTGACCTAAAAATTGAAGTCGATTACTATTTACAGCGTTCGTTACATCTTTTGGAAACTGCTTCAACCATCGGCTTTTTTTTGATGCTTTTGTCGGCACTTATTTTTGCTATAGGCAATTTCCAAGGTTTTGTGTCTAAGAGCCAAGAACAACTTTTGACAATTATGCGCGTTATGGGAATTGCATTTGTTGGCATTAATACTTGGGCGCTGCTTTTTATTGTGCTTAGAAGTTTTCGACTCAAAAAGCTATTGGTTAAGAAGCTAGCTATGTCTCTATCTAGTTTGATCTTGGGCTTGCTGTTGGTATTGGTAGCAGGCTTTGTCTTGACGCTAATCGACGGCCAGGCGGCCTAAGCGTGGCTCTTCCCTACAAGACACCAATGCAGCTCCAACATATGAATACTGCCGGTCTCTTGATTCACCAACTATTTAGGATTTTGTCTAAAAAGATTCGGCCTGGCTTGCTGGGCAAGGACTTGGAGATTTTTTGCAATGATTACTTTAAGACAAACAAGTTGGAGCCCCTGCTTCTAGGGTATCAAGGCTTTCCTGCCAGTATCTGCCTCAATATCAATCAAACAGCCGCCCACGGCGTTCCCGCTTTTCAGGAAATTCAAGCCGGAGACCTTGTTACGGTAGATACAGCGGTTCGTTACAAAGGTTTTTGTGCCGATGCGGCCTGGACTTATTTGCTTCCGCCTTATACAGGTGCCGCTCAGAAAGCCGTTTTTAGTGCTTGGCAAGTGTCGGCAGTGGCAAGCAAAGCTCTACTGAGAGGAAAGGGTTTGTCAGGTCTGATCTACGACAGCGCAACACTTGCTAGGCAGCTTGGAGTACAAATTCTTTCACAATTTGGTGGACATGGAATTGGAAGGTCGATGCATGAAAAGCCGCGCTATTCTTGCCAAGCCGGCTTAACATTTTCGGATATCCCTGGCCCTGGACTTGTCTTGAGTGTCGAACCGATAGTGAGCCTAGGAAGTGATGCGGTCTTGCAAAAAGATGATGGCAGTTGGCAAACGCAAGATGGTGCACTGTGTGCGCAGTTTGAACACAATATTTACCTTGCTCACGGCGATACTATTGGTCAATGTCTGACGCTGCCTGAGCTGTTCTTGCTTGACGCCCAACAAGCACCATTCTAAGCAATTGTCAGGTAGGCTTGTTTTCCCGACAAAGGAACCGCGTCGAGGCACTGCTTTAGTGCCACAATAAAGCGGGCGTTATGTTTGGCCAAACCGGTGCTAACTCGAATACAATCTTCAAGTCCAAAACTCTCTAGCGGTCTAATGGTGATACCAAGCTCGGAAATGGCAGTATACATTTGCTTTGAGTTTCGCCTAGTGTCAATACACACAAAGTTGGCCTGAGACTCAACAAAAGCGAGGCCTAGCTGCTTGAGTTCGGTTTCAAAAAAGCGCAAACCGTCTAGATTGAGCTTGTAGGTCTGTGCAAAAAAACCTTTGTCGTTAAGTGCTGCTTGAGCAGCATTTAATGCGGGTCCACTTACATTAAAGGGGCCCTTTACCCGTAGTATTTTGGCTATAGTATCGCAATGAGCAATGCCGTAGCCGATTCTTAAGGCTGCAAGGCCATAAATCTTGGAAAAGGTGCGCGTCAGAATTAGGTTGGGGTAGCGAGAAACTTGATCTCTTAGGTCGGCGTAGTCTGGATTAGTGATATATTCCGCATAGGCTTGGTCCATGACAACGATAGTCTGTGATGGAACCTTGGCCATAAAGTGCTCAAACTCATGGTTGAGAATTATGCTTCCAGTCGGATTGTTGGGCGAACATAGAAAAATAAATTTGGTTCTGGGGCCAATGGCCTCAACAAAGCGACCAAGTACAAAATATCCCCTGTCTAGGGGCACTTTTTTTAACTGCCCGTCAAATAGTATGCTAGCAAACCGGTACTCCGAGAATGTATGGTCTGCGATCAAAACCTCGTCACCAGGATTGAGAAAACTGGCCACCAGCATGGTAAGCACCTCGTCGCTGCCATTGCCAACAATAAAATTGCCGCTCGCAAGTTGATGAAAGTGAGCCAGGCCTTCTCGCAACGCGCAAGCTCCACCGTCAGGATACAACTGCAGGCTGGCAGCCGAAGCACTAAAGGCTAAGGCGGCGAGTGGAGAAGGGCCAAGTGGATTTTCGTTTGAGGCCATTTTTGTTTTGCCTGGAATTAGGGCACCTGGAACGTACGGTTTGAGTACTTCTAAACAAGAGCGAAGTTGAGGCATAGCTAACCTTTCCTATTCATATTAAGCAAGCCATAGTATCATGTACTTATTGCGCTAAGAAAGGGAGTTTTTTGCATGTGGATCGAGATTTTGGGATATTTAGCTTCGGCTCTCATTGCTGTTTCAATGATTATGGTTTCAGTAGTAAGGCTTAGAATCATAAATCTTTTGGGTTCTACCTTATTTATAGTATATGCTTTGCTTCTGCCTTCAGTACCCGTTTTAATTGCTAATTTGTTTATAGTTGCCGTTAACATTTGGCATCTCAACAAATCATTTCGCAATGGACGCGCATACTGTGACTATATCGCGGTAGGATCGGAACGTCACGACCAGATTATGGAGTACTATGATGTGCATGCGGCGAGGATTGCTTCCTTCTATCCACATTTTGAGAAACGATTTATAGATTTAGCTTGGCAGTTTGGTGGCCAAGTGTTCATTGCCTTTCATCAATCTAAAATCCGTGGTTTTGCGGTTTACATTCCTTTGTCCCAGCTCAAGAACATTGACTTGGGAAACTACGCTGGTCTGAAGAAGTGTGTTGAATCTGCAGAAGAAATAAGCAAAATTGGTGATGCTGTGTTTTTGCTGCTAGATTATATAGATTCAAAGTATCGAGATCTTGGCCTTTACACAAAACTGTACAAACAGCTCAACTATCTTGGTTCGCGCGAGTTTGAGTCTATTTTTACCGTTTGCAACCACGAAATAGGTCGCAGCAGAGCTTATTTTAAAACAAGAGGATTTAAACTCAAAGCGTCATCGTCTGGACTTGAGCTTTATCAGCTTGAGTTTCCGTTCTTTTAAGAAAGGTTTTAGATTTTTGGTGGATTCTTTTTTAAATAAGCATGATCGCCAGACATATCCACAATAAGGTCAGCAAGTACTGAGCGCAGACTGCTTGGTGTGGTTTTGGCAAAAATGAGCTCGGAAGACTCAATGCTAAGCTTAGGTGCTTCACCATTGACGCCGGGCTTGCATAGGCCCTTAACAGCGCGCATTATGGCTACAATTTCATCGTTATCAAAACCATTTAGAACAACAACCCTGTTCCTAAGAGCAGGGTTGTCTAAAGATGCGCTGGAACTGTCCAAAGCATCAGATTTTTTGCCGTCCGTGACCATTTCTTATCAACGCCGCCTTTTTATAGCATTGTTGATGATTTTCCTGATCTTCGCAAGGCTTTCTTTGTCTATCAAAACCAAGCGCGGATCGATGCGTTGGCCAATATTCTCTCGAGCACATATGAACTGAATCCATCGTGTGGTCCGATCAAGTAGTAGAGCAACGCTAGCCGTAGATTCATAACCCTTGAGTGCAGGATGTTTCCTGCGCTCTGGGGACCTGAGATCGTTACACTTGAGAAAGTATTCTTTCTCTAGTTCGTCAAATACGATACGAGATGTACCGTTGACAATGTAACCAATTTTGAACCGAGATATCCTATCGTAAACAGTACGGACCGGTATACCTAGTTCTTTTACAAGTTTATTAACTCCAAAGAACACAAAATGCTCCTTATATCAATAATATCCTAACACGAATGTTTTTTTTTGGCCACCCTGTTTTGTGGTAGTATGCCAAAATTCATTCACTTGCACTTTTTTGAACCTATATTCCATGACTGGCTCGGATTGACTTGTCAGCTTTGAGGGTGCTATGGTGCAATCCTCCATATATTTCAACTATAAGATTTGACGGCAAAAGTCGTCAGGAGGAAGGACAATTAAGCGATGGGTTTGCGAGGCGAAGTCTACTCGACAAGAGTAAATGGAGAAAAAAGAACCTTCTTTTTCAATGTAAAAGAAAACAGAACTGGTGATTATTTCCTTACCATAGTGGAAAGTAAGAAGGAAGAGTCTGGTGACTTTGATCGTCATCAGGTTATGGTATATGAAGAAGAAATAGAGGCCTTTGCGCGTGAGTTTGGCAAGGCTGCTGCTATTATTCAGAAGAAACGTGATCTGGCGGCTCAAGCCAAGAGAGACGATGAATCGGACAGGGGCCGTTGATCCCAATCGCAGCTTTATGAGCAGCTGTTGCGTAGCCCATGTGTTTTTCAAAGCCGTAACGGGAATCTTTTTTAGCATATGCACACATATATCGGTCGCGGAACACTTTTGCAAGAATACTGGCGGCGGATATACATTGTATCAACGAGTCGCCATGGACAATTGGAGTAACGCGACCCAGGAAACCCTCTTGCTCCAGCTTGGGGCAGAACTTACCATCGACTAGTGCTGTTTGGACCTTAGCGATAGCGTCCGGAAAACTTACCTTTGCTTGTGCAAAAGCCATCTGCATGGCGAGCAGGCTTGCAAAGTGAATATTCAATAATTCAATTTGATCTGGCCAAACAAAGGCGTGTCCCCAAGCAAGTGCCTTGGCACTAATCAGCTCAAAAAGCTGCTCTCTTTTGTTGGCACTTAGCTTTTTGGAATCAGCAAGTCCTTCTATCGGTAAGTCTGGGTTAAGAACCACACAGGCGGCACTGACAGGTCCCGCCAACGGCCCTCTGCCAGCTTCATCAAGTCCACAAATTTTGCTTTGATCTAAAAAGTCTTTAGTAAGGTCAAATGCCATAGTAGCTGCTGAATTTCCTTTTTTTGGTGCTCGTATGATGAGCTTCTGATCCGGCTCATTTTAGCATTAACTCAATGCAACTGCCAACTCAAGTATCTTGACCGCAAATCTAATCCATAGTACTTTGGCATAATTACTTGTACCAAATAGAAATTCTTTTAAGCACCATATTTTCTCCTAGGAGTATATAAAAAATCATGTTAACCGTTACTAATCTGTCGCTTACTTTTGGCACTCGCTATTTGTTTAAAGAAGTCTCCCTCAAGTTCACTCCCGGAAACTGTTACGGCATCATTGGCGCTAATGGTTCGGGCAAGTCTACCTTTCTAAAGTGTTTGTCCAAAGAAATTGACTTTTACTCTGGCGAGATTAGTTTGGAAAATGGCCGCCGACTTTCGGTTCTTAAGCAAGATCAGTTTGCATTTGATGCCTTTACAGTGCTCAATACGGTTGTCATGGGCAACGAAGTTTTGTACAAGGTCTTTATTGAACGAGACCAACTGTATTCTAAGCCCGAAATGACGGACGAAGAGGGCATGCGTGTTGCCCATCTTGAGGCCGAGTTTGGAGAAATGGGGGGGTATGAGTCAGAAAGCGAGGCTGGCATCCTTTTGGCAGGCCTAGGTGTTGAACAAAGTGATCACGCCAAACTAATGAGCGAGCTTGACCCCAGTCAAAAAGTGCGTGTCCTTTTGGCACAGGCGCTTTTTGGTAACCCTGATGTGCTCTTGCTTGACGAGCCAACCAACAACTTGGATCTTGAGAGCATAACCTGGCTTGAGGACTTTTTGTCCAAATTTGAGAATACGGTAATTGTTGTCAGCCATGATCGTCACTTTCTCAACCAAGTTTGTACCCATACTTGTGACATCGACTTTACCAAGATTCAAATGTACGTAGGAAATTATGACTTCTGGTATATGGCTAGTCAGTTGTCTGCCAAGCAACGAAAAGATGACAAGAGAAAACGAGAAGACAAAGCAAGTGAGCTCAAAGAATTTATCCAGAGATTTTCTTCAAACGCTTCCAAAGCAAAACAAGCTACTAGTCGAAAGAAACTCTTAGAAAAACTAACTATTGATGAAATGCCAAGTACTACTAGACGTTTCCCTTACTGTGGCTTTAAGGCCGAGCGCGATTGTGGCAAAATTGTACTCAATGTTCACGAACTGAGCAAAAAAATCGAAGGTCAGCAGCTTTTTGAACGGTTTAATCTAACCGTTGAAGCTGGCCAAAAAATCGCCTTTGTCGGGCCGATGAACTTAGCCAAAACAGCGTTCTTTGACATCATCTGTGGTGAGCTTATTGCTGATAAAGGTGAGTTTGAATGGGGCGTAACCATTAAGCAAGGATATTTTCCTAAGGACAATACCACTATTTTTGCTAATGACATCTCTATTACAGATTGGTTGCGCCAGTATAGTCCTGTGCAAGATGAGGCCTATGTGCGTGGATTTTTGGGACGTATGTTGTTTTCTGGTGAAGAGGCGCTCAAACCAGTAAAAGTATTGTCAGGCGGGGAGAAGGTACGTTGCTTGTTGTCAAAACTGATGTTAACGAGTCCCAACGTTTTGGTGCTTGATGAGCCAACCAACCATTTGGATTTGGAGTCAATTACAGCCTTAAACGATGGACTGGTTGAATTTGATCAAGTGGTACTTTTTAACAGTCATGACCACCAGTTTATTTCAACCATAGCCAATCGCATCATAGAGTTTTGCCCAGGTGGAACTATCGACCGGCTGATGCCTTTTGATGAATATCTCAACAATCTGGACGTCAAGACTCTTCGTGACCAATACTGGCAGGGCCATATGCGGGCTCAGATCTGATAGTTTTGGCAAACAAAAAGAACAAGGCAGTATAGGCTTTTATATGGAACTTTCGGCATTTGCGCACAAGTTTAGCTCACAGTCAGGCATCTTGGCCCTGATGGATGATATGGCCAAAGCAATAGCTGAAGCCGGTTCAAGTGAGCAAGCAGTGCTTATGCTTGGCGGTGGCAATCCTGACCATATCCCTGCTGTCAATAAAGTTTGGCGGCAACGTATGCAGCAAATTCTTGACAACGGCAATGAGTTTGAACGTATGCTTACAAACTATGACACACCGCGCGGTAGGCAGGAGTTTTTAACCGCTATCGCTGAGGCATTGCGTCAACGTTATGGCTGGAACATAGACGAGCGAAATATTGCCGTTACCAACGGCAGTCAAAGCGCCTTCTTTTATCTTTTTAACATCTTTGCCGGCCGCTATCGTGACGGCACTGTCCGCCATGTACTCTTTCCGCTCATGCCCGAGTATATAGGTTACGCCGACCAAAGTAGATTTGAGCATGACTTGTTGGGTCTGCCTGCTAAGATACAAGAACTTCCCAACAGGCGCTTTAAGTATCAAGTGGATTTTTTGGCACTGCAACAGCACTTTGTTGAGCAATCCAAGCGCAAGCCAGTTGCGGCATTGTGTGTTTCTCGCCCAACCAACCCAAGTGGCAATGTTTTGACAGACACTGAAATGAGTCAGCTTGCTAGCATAGCCAAGACGAATGAAATTCCACTATTTGTTGATAATGCTTATGGCTTGCCATTTCCAGGGATCGTCTTTTGCGAAGCTAAACCCTATTGGGATCAACATGTTGTTTTAAGCATGAGCTTGTCCAAACTCGGCTTGCCATCAACGCGGACGGGCATCATTGTGGCTAGGCCAGAATTGATTCAACTGATTTCCAACATCAATGCAGTTGTATCGTTGTCCTGCGGTAGTATTGGTCAGGCCTTGACCTTGCCTATGATTCGCGACGGAAGTATTTTTTCTTTAGCCAAAAATACGATTGCGCCCTACTATCAAAAGAAAAGCCAGCTAATGCAGGCTTTTTTGGATAGAGAATTAAACGCCCACCGTATCGACTATCGTTTGCATCTCAGCGAAGGCGCCTTCTTTCTTTGGATTTTCTTGCCGGGATTTCCGGTCGATGCTCACCAAATTTACCAACGGCTAAAGTCCTTGGGCATGATTGTTGTCCCTGGTTCATACTTCTTTTACGGACTTGAAGGCCAAAATAAATCTTGGCTCAGGGAGCACGGCAGTCGCTGCTTAAGGTTGAGTTTTGCGCGAGGCACCGAAGAGCTCCAGGAAGCTGCTCACCTGCTTGCAAGTACTTTATCGACCATACTTGTGGAACAACAATCGTGAGCGGGCAACATCCAAAGTCTGAAGCTTGGGACCGAGCACTTCAGACCGCAGTGGAAGCAGTCGATAGAGAAATGGAAAGGCGACACGGGCAGCGCTTTAAGTTGGGCTGGAATCGCGCGGCTTCAGGAACGACCGCCAATCCCCAAATGGATGGGATCTTCAATATTGGCGTCAAGTTTACCCTTGGATATGGCTCCCTCTATGGTCGCGGATATCTTTTGGACGTTCAACTTTCTACCAGTGAGCTGCCATCGCCCGCACTTAGAGCTCAATGGGAAAAGGAAGCTGCCGAACTAATGCAGCATCAACTTGCCCAAATTTTCCCCGAACGTAATCTCAAGCTTGAGCGGGACGGAAGGAACTACAAGATTACCGGCGACTTTAGTCTGGGCGAGGTTTAGATTCTATAGAATTTTAGAGAAGCTTTTGGTAATCAGCTGGACTCAAGAGGCTGTCAAAGTCGGCTTTTGAATCCGTTTCAATGCTTACTATCCAGCCTTCGGTGTAAGGAAACCGATTGGCTAGCGAAGGATCGTCTATCAAGTTGGTGTTAACGGCAATGACTGTTCCTGATACCGGAGAATAAAGATCGCTTGCTGCCTTTACAGATTCAATCACGCCAAAAACCTGACCTTTTTTTACTATGCTTCCAACTTTGGGCAACTCAACATAGACCACGTCACCAAGTGCATTCTCGGCATGGCGCGAAATACCAATCGTATATAAACCAGGCCCTGCTGGCCTGGCCCACTCATGGGTATCAAGGTAACGGGCTTGTTGATCAACTTCAATGTCCTGACTATTCATTTCTGCGCTCCCAGGCAGAGACTAATCTACTGTTACACTTTTGGCAAGATTACGTGGTCTATCTACGTCGCGGCCAAGCACTTTGGCCGTTTCGTAGGCAAATAGTTGCAGCGCTGGCAACATCACAAGCCCAGTCAAGTAGTCAGGTACTTCCGGCAAAGAAATAGTATGGTCGGCTATCGCTGCGATCCGTGGATCACTTGAGGTAGTTAAGGCAATCACGATGCCGGATCGGGCCTTAATTTCCTGTATGTTGGCCAAGTCGCGGTCAAGAGTTGCTCCACCGGGTACAAGCACGATACTGGGAACCTTAGCTTCTACCAAGGCAAGTGGGCCATGTTTTAGGCCGCCGGTAGGGTAGGCTTCGGCTGGCATATAGGCCAATTCTTTTAGCTTGAGTGCGCCTTCACGAGCATAGGGCAAAAGACTATTGCGACCTAAGAATAGGTAGTGCTTGGAATCACTTAGCGTATGAGCAAGTTGACCCATTGCTTGTGCCTTTACCAAAGCCACCTTCATATACTCGGGTAAGTTTTGAAGGTGAGCTACAATTTCCTGCCCTTTGCTTGGGCCAATGTTTCTTTGTCTACCTAAGAGCAAAGCAAGTAACAATCCAACCAGACTCTGACAAGCAAAGGCCTTACTGGTTGCAACTGAATACTCTGGACCAGCATGCAGGTAAACACCTGAGTTACAAAGTCGAGCAAGACTTGAGCCTACCGCGTTGATTATGCCATGTACCTTAAAACCTCTGTTTTGAAGTTCTTGGACTGCTACTATGGTGTCGGTGGTTTCGCCAGATTGGCTCAGTGCAAGATATAATGTGTCAGACTCAAAAATTGGTTGGGAACTACGTAGTTCTGAGGCATCTAGGGTTCGAGCAGGCAAGAGTGCCATGGACTCAATTAATTCAGCGGCGGCTTGAGCAGCAAAAAGTGCAGAGCCCATGCCGATTAAGGCAACTCGTTTGATGGACGCAAGTTCAGAGGCGCTCATATTGAGGCCACCTAGCTTAACCGTGCCAAAGCCCGGAATTAGCCTGCCACCGCCACCGAGACAGTTTCTGATACTCTCGGGTTGTTCCATAAGTTCTTTGAGAAAATAGTGGGGATGGTCGCCAAGTTCACTTGCATCAGCATGATATTCGAGCATGCTTGACTCTTTTGGATTTGGTTTGTTTTCAAAAGTCCTGACTTCCCACTCGGTTTCTCTAATTAAAGCAAGGTCACCGTCGTCAAGCCAAACAACTTCTCGGGTGTGGCCCAAAAAAGCTTGCGGGTCTGATGCCAAAAACAGCTCTTTTTCCCCGATTCCGATTACCAACGGACTGCCTTTTCTGGCGCCGATCAACAGACCGGGATGTTCAGAAAACATGAAAACGAGACCGTAAGTTCCTTTTAGTTTGGAAAGAGTTTTGATAACGGCCTCGACAGGGTCCTTGTCCAAGTAGCGACTTGCTAAATGAGCTACAACCTCGCTGTCAGTCTCACTTACAAATACTACGCCATCGGCCATAAGTTCTTGCTTGAGTGCGGTGTAATTGTCAATTATGCCATTGTGGACAATAGCTATGCGCCCATCTGGACTGAGGTGAGGGTGGGCGTTGGCTTCGGTTACGGCACCATGTGTTGCCCATCTCGTGTGACCAATTCCAGATTTTACATCGAGATCAATCGCTAGATCGGCTTCCAAACTTGCTACTTTGCCTATCCTCTTAACCGCATGGAGTTTTCCACGTTTGGAATAAGCCAGACCTGCCGAGTCATATCCGCGGTACTCAAGTCGTTTGAGGCCTTGTACCAATAAAGGCAAGGCTTTTTTTGAACCAACATATCCCACAATTCCGCACATAAATAAGTCCTCATTTTATCCGTAGATTAGTCGCCTAATTTGACGTTCGCTTAGATTTTCTTCCGAAAATCTTCGTTTACTTAATTCTGTTTTTATCTGGCTATAGATTTCACTATTTCGCCAGCCATCGGTTTGCAACTGCAAGTGGCGATTTGCCACCCAAGACTCTAGGTCTTGTGACCAAAACGACAAAAACTCTTCGGTCATTCGCTGCGCTTGATCTCTATTTAGTTCAAAGCTGGAACACAAATGTTCCAAAAATTGTTCTTGGCTTAGCAAAGACGTGCCCATACACAGTATTGTCGCACAATTGACGAGTTTTCGCCAGATATATGCCCGAAATCGGGCAAAAAATAGCCAGAACACAAGAAAAAGTTCCAAGAATGAATCAGTTTGTTTCTTTGTTCTCAAGATATTTCCTTGCCAGTGAGTCATAATTGAACTTATGAAGCTTGCACTTGGTTTACTTCCTTTGATTCTAACAATGGTCAGTCTGAGTTGTACCAACTTTGAGACACAATTAAGTTCTCAAATGAATCTTGTCGATGCCAACCAGTGGTCATGTGAAATCGAGGCAGCGCTGGGCCTAACCAAGGCTCCAATCTATAGCAAAGCTGGTATGGTCGATTTTTCTGCTTTGATTGCAACTGTGCCTGCGCCCATTGAGTCCTTAGTGGCACGAACTCGCGTTCTGAGCGCAAAATCCGAATATTCTCTTAGCTTCACTGCCAAAGGTCAGTTTGAATTGTGGTTAGATGACCGCATGATTTTTCAAAACTACCAGCCATTTGCAATCCCCTTGCAAAAAGAAGAGCTCTGGTTGTCACTTTCCGCAGGATTTCATCAGCTGGTGCTAAGATCCAAACATCCCTCACCCAAGTTTAGTTTTCAAGCAATACTTCGGCCATTGGATCCGCAAAGACTAGGCAAGCAGACCTCTAGCTATCGCGTCTTAAATCTGGGATTTCCCGGCACCGGTGCCGTTTCTGCCAAGGATAGGCTTACTTTTAGGGCTACAACAAATCCTGTTAGCGATATTGTGCTGCCCATAGTTTGGTACCTAAAGGACTCCAAGGGCAATATTCTTGACCAAGGCAAGACAATCTCTGGCGTCTGGAGCTCGATTGCGCTTCCAAGCGGCGCCGATCGATTCTTAAGACTACATGCAGAAATCGATCAATCAGCACAAACCATAACTAAGCCTGAACATGTCAGGCTGCGGAATCTTGATGTTTGGCGTTTGTTTTGTCAGGGTGATTTTGATAAAGTTGGTGCTCAGACTTCTAGCCGGGCAAGGCTTGTTTCTTCCGGTTTGGCTGATTCAAACAAACAGGACTGGAAGCCAAGCTTGGCTTTTTTGGCCGACCGCATAGATGCAAGGCTAAGCTCGAGCTTGTTGTCTGCTGAACTTATAGAACTGGCAGTAGCATTTGTGGAGGACATACTTGAGGCCATAGAAAATCCGCGTTCCGCTGACAGTTTAGTCTTGACCGGCTATCGCCAGATGGCCTGGTTCTCAGCCATTGATGATTCGGTTCAGCCCTATTCCATCTATCTGCCACTAAACTACAGCCCCGAGAAAAACTACAAACTCTTGTTTTTTTTACACGGCTTTGGTTCAAATGATTTCGTAGCAGTTAGATCACTCGTTGAGGCCAAACCGGACGATTTTATTGTTGTCTCGCCTTATTCTCGTGGAGACATGTACTACAAGTTGATGGCGGAGCAAGAAGTCTTGGATCTGTTGGCTCACGTATTAAAAAGGTACCCGATCGATCAAAACCGTCTTTATCTAGCCGGAGAATCGATGGGCGGTTTTGGCGCCTGGCAGATTGGGCAGAATTTTGCTGACAAGTTTGCGGCCATTGTTCCCATTATGGGCGGAGGCAATACTTTAATGAGTGAAAACCTAAAAAACTTGCCGGTGTTTGCCATACACGGCAATTCTGACGATATCGTTGACGTTTCTTTTAGTCGGAACATAGTCCGAGACTTGCAAAACAGAGGTTTTTTGGTGCGTTACGATGAGCTTGCCAATGTAGGTCATCATGCTCTTGGATCCTGGTTAGATGAACACGGACCGCAGCAATTTTTTTCTTACCTAAGGCAGTTCAAGTATCCCGAGCTTGTTGAGAATTTTTCCGTACGTATGGCAAGCGCACGATACGGTAGACACCATTGGTTGACAGTTGAAGAAATTGACCACAAACAAGATGAGTCTGAGCTCGCCCTTGTGGAAGGAAGTCGGCTTTCGGATGATCATCTTAGTCTCAAAACCAATAAAGTAAGGGCTTTTAAGCTCAATTTGACCAAGGCCCAAGTGTCCAAGAGCAAGAATCTGAGTTTAACAGTAGATGGCACCACACTTGAAGTAATGCCGGAAGCGCTCAAAAGTGATTTTGTTCATCTCTATCGAGCCGGAGATAAGCAGCAATGGCAACTTGAGTTACCGTCGGATCTTTTAGTACTTAGACATGACGAAACCGGTTTCGCAAGTTTATTTCGCAAGAATTTAATTGTAGTCTACGGTACCAAAAGCGGCGTGGGCGATAGATTAAAGATTGATGCATTGCTTCTAGCCGATTGGGGGCCAGGAATGCTGTACGATGGACTTGGCGTAAAAACAGCAAAAATTCGGGTCATGAGCGATGCCGAGTTTTCCCCCAACTTGTTGGAATCCAATAGTGTACTTTTGCTAGGCGATGAAACGCTAAATTCGGTCACAAAAACAGTAAGCGAGCATGCTATGTCCTTGTGGAGGGACATTTATAAAGAAGGGGTGTTTAGTTTTGGTGGTGTAAGTCTTGAAAAGGCAGATCTGGCCTTGGTGCAACCCAACCCCTACAATCGGTCCAGAATCATCGCTTTGTTCCATGTCTCAGAAGACTTTTTTTCTAGTAGTGACCAGCAGCTAGCTTGGCATCGAGACTTTAAGTACTGGCTATGTGGCTATAAGACTGGTCAATCAAGACGCAGCCTTACGCTCAATCCAGCCATACCAGACATTATGCTTCTTGGTCGTCAAGCAGATAGGCCAACCTGGAAGGGTTGGTATGATAGAAACTGGCAAAATTTAGATGGTAAGTAACGTTAAGAAAGCCAGAGATTGTTACGTCTCTGGCTCACAAGTCGCGCTCTACTTCAAATAGTTGTAAAGTTCGGCTTTTTTGTCGTATACCGTCGTATACGAATCAACTGCCCAGAAATCCATGGTAGCTCCAAAAAGTACTTTATCGTAGCTATCAGCGATCATACACTCGGCAACTAAGTCGTTATCGGAATCGACATAGTATCTGCAGAGTGAGGCGTTGAGATTGAGCGTGTTAATTTCTTCAAGCAGGCCAGCTCGATCACCGTGAGCTTCATCGAGTGTAAAATAAGCCATCATAATGATGTTCTTCTTGTATAGTCTAAAGGTGATAGTGGCTGCATTTGCTTTTTTAGCAGAAAAACTAGCGTCCTTCTTTTCTATCTTGTAACCTAAAAATTCTAGATGCTTGATAATATCATTACTCGCTTGAGGCAGTTCCGCATAGGCGGCACCTGCAACAAATATCATAAGAACTATGGCTGCTACCAACACAACTATTTTTTTCATTTTGGACGATCCTTCCTTTGTGGCGTTTTTCCTAATCATTTAGGATTCTTTTGCGCCTGTGTTAAAGTCTAAGGACAAAACAAGTATTGTCAATACGAGCAAGCAAAGAACTCAGGTTTTTTGCTTGACCCAACAATCGGCTGTCATTAAAATGGCCGCACATGTCAGAAAACTATAGCCCATTAAAATTTACATCGCTTGCCGAACGTCAACGGCCGGTTACTAAAAAACAAGTCAAGCTAAAATATGAAAGTGACAAACTAATAAAGCGACTGCGCCACTACACCGGCAAGGCGATTGCAGATTTTGATATGATCCAAGACGGCGATGTGGTTATGGTTTGCCTTTCCGGCGGCAAAGACAGCTATTGTCTCTTGGATTTGCTACTCGCGTTACAAAAAAGTGCGCCTATTAAGTTCAAAATAATCGCCGTCAATGTGGACCAAAAACAGCCAGGTTATCCTGAACATATACTGCCAAACTATTTGCAAAGCTTAGGTCTTGAGTATCGCATTGTCGAACAGGACACCTACAGTATCGTCAAGAGACTTGTACCAGAAGGCAAGACTACTTGTAGTCTGTGTTCTCGATTAAGACGCGGCATTCTCTATAAGACCGCTAAAGAACTTGGTGCAAACAAAGTTGCCTTGGGTCATCACCGCGATGACATTGTAGAAACCCTAATGCTCAATATGTTTTTTGGTGGAAAACTCAAGGCCATGCCGCCAAAACTTGTTTCCGACGATGGTGCACATGTTGTCATCCGGCCCTTGGCGTACTGCAAGGAATCAGACCTAATCGAATTTGCACAGTCGCGTGAGTTTCCGATAATCCCATGCAATTTGTGTGGCAGCCAACCAAATCTCAAACGAAAAAAGCTTAAAGAAATGATTGAACAGTGGGACCGGCTCTTCCCTGGTGCCAGCGATAATATGATGGAAGCCATCAAACACGTAATTCCTTCTCATTTAGCTGATACCAAGCTCTTCGACTTTAAAAACCTAGTTCCTAGTTTGGGTTCAGATAGTTGACCTCAGCATCATATCCAGTCAGAATATGGTATGCGCATTAAGAAAGATTTAGAACGGATTCGCCAGAAAGAGGCCTTCATCGTTGACATGGATGGAGTTATTTACCACGGAAACCGGCTCTTGCCCGGTGCGGCTGAACTGGTGGCTTGGTTCAAAGCAAACAATAAAAAATTCCTTTTCTTGACCAATTCAAGTGAGCGTTCACCTGCTGAATTGTCCCAGAAGTTGGCTCGGCTGGGTATTGAGGTGGCGAGTGAACACTTTTACACCAGTGCATTGGCTACGGCCACTTTTTTGGCAAGCCAAAGACCTGGCGGAAGCGCTTATGTTATCGGCGAACCCGGCTTGATCAGTGCATTGTACGATGCAGGTTACACAATGAATAATATAAACCCCGACTACGTTGTTGTAGGCGAAGCTCGCTCGTACAATTTGGAGACCTTGCAGACAGCGGTACATTTAGTAAATCAAGGGGCGCGATTGATCGGGACCAACCCCGACATGACTGGACCAACCGAAAAGGGTTTGGTGCCTGCAACCGGCGCGTTAATTGCTCCAATAGAATTGTCAACTGGGTGCAAGGCTTATTTTGTGGGTAAGCCTAATCCTTTGATGATGCGCCATGCACTTAAGAAACTCGCAGCCACGAGAGAAATTACTGCCCTGATTGGCGATAGAATGGACACTGACATGATTGCCGGCATTGAAACTGAAATAGAGACAGTACTAGTACTGTCAGGTGTGAGCAAAGAAGAAGACATCAAACGTTTTGCTTATTCGCCCATGCACGTTTTGGAAGGTGTATTCGAAATACCTAATTAATGGTTTTACTGATTCACTAGAAATCCCTTTCTATCAACAAATAGAAAGGGATTTGCAAGAACTTTTTTAGTTAAGATCAGGAGCCAAGGCTTGATCCTCAGCTGGGCTATCCTCTGAGCTAATTAGTTCAACTTCAAAAACCAATAGCTGATTTGGGCCAATCTTACCACCAGGGGCTTGATCGCCGTAGGCTAGCTTAGATGGAACATAGAAAAAATATTTGGATCCAATTTGCATAAGCGCAATACCTTCGGACAAGCCTGGAATTACGCCATCCAACGGAAACGATGCGGGCGAATCCCGTTCGACGGAACTATCAAAGACCGTGCCATCTATCAGCGAACCGACATAATGCACGGTGACGGTGTCATTTGCTTTAGGTTTTTCACCGTCGCCATGTTTGATAATTTGGTATTGCAATCCACTCCCAGTACTCACCACGCCAGTCTTTTTGGCATTGGTTTCCAAAAAGGCTTGTTCTTCTTTGGCGTTCTTAGACGAGACAAGGGCTTTTGCACTTTCGAGGCCGGCTTGTACAATCTCCTGAGCCTTTTCTGTTGTCACCAATAGGTTTTTTTTATTTAGAACATCATTGACTGCGGCAATAAAGTCATTGGAGTCAATTGAGAGGTGTGTTTCGGCCAAGCTGGTGCCAACCAACACACCAAATGCGTAACTGAGACTTGCACTGTCAGAATTAGTCGTACCAACGTTGGTGCTGGTACATGAGGCCAAGTACATACAGCCAATTGTCAAGAAAACCATGGCGAATTTCATAGAAGAACTCCTTTTGTAGACTATTTTAGACGGAGGTCAGGTGCTTGGCCGCCTGCTGCCGGTGGTGCGATTGAAATCAGATCAATGTCAAAAATCAATGGACTATTTGGCGGTATCGCTTGACCACCACCACGTTCACCATAGGCAAGCTGGGAAGGAATATAGAACTTAAACTTGCTGCCAACTTGCATAAGTTGTAGTGCCTCGGTAAATCCAGGTATGACCCTGTCCAAAGAAAGTGTAGCCGGTGTGCCATTTTTGACAGAACTGTCAAATTCTTTTCCGTCAATCAAAGTACCAACGTAGTTGATAGTAACCGTGTCAGTTGCCATAGGCTTGCTGCCACTACCTTGTTGAATGACTTCATATTGAAGACCACTGCTTGTCTGAACTATGCCAGTTCGTTTTGCATTGCTTTCCAAAAATTCTTTTTCTTTTACCAAATTGGTGCCAGCAATTTTTTTGTTGTCTTCTTCAAGTTTGACCTTAGCTGCGTCAATTGATTTTTGAATGTATTCCTCTGCTTTGCTTCGATCAAAGCGGGCAGTTTTTCCATCCAAGATGTCTCTTATACCATCGGCCAAAGTGCCAACATCCAGTGACACACCAGTACCTTTGAGACTTTCTCCAATTGATATGCCAAAAGCGTAGCTGGCATCTGCCTTAGAAACCTCAGCAGCAACAGGTGCTTGACCTTCGATGGTTGTCGTAGTGCTCGTATTCCCGGTACAGCCCATTAAAAAAAGGCTTAGAGCGAGAAGTGAAGTCAGAATAATTCGCATAATAAATCCACCAATAAAAAAATTTTCAAGTATCAAATACTTGAAGCACTATCAAAAATGCTTGGTCAAGAATAGATTTAAATGATTCAAAAAACAAGGCCCTATTAAAACCGGTTTTTTTACTTCGGGCGGTCAGATAAATTGGTTTGTATTATTACTTGGCCTAGTTTAGAGTTATAGTTTGAGAATGTTGACCGTAGGAAGAAGGGTTGGATTATGTACCAAATTGGTTTGTATCGACGATTGTTTGCTTGTCTCATGATTGTATCTTTTCCTTTGTTGCATTTGAGCGCGCAAGAGAGCGGGACTTCCCAAGAAGACGGGATTGTCCATGAGAACAAAGTTGAAGTTTTTGCAACAACTTCGCCGGAGGCTCTTGTCTCGTATACACATACAATTACCATTCCGGCCATACAAGGCGAAGATTTTTTGACCAAAGACAACAAGCTCAAATTGGAGTTTGGAATCAGCGCGACACCCATTTCTCTTGGTGCATCATTTAACGCTATTCTAAGTCCACTAGCTTTTCTGGAGTTTAACCTAGGTGGACAACTAGGTAGCGGCTGGGACATCGGCTTTGTTAATGGCTTGGGAATCAACACCAAAATAGACTTAAATACGATATCAGTTACAAAAGATCCCTTTGCCGCCGCCGTCTGGAAGCTTAAGGGTGGTGCTGCATTTCAGTTTGATCTTGCAGCTCTGATTCAAGGCGATTGGAATCACCTTGTATTTAGAACCTATCACGAGGGATTTTACAGGGCCATGACGGGTGTCGGTAGTGACGTATCGTGGACCTTTGAAGCAGAAGACCCCGAGAATCGCAATGGTTGGAACTACTATGGAAATTACGTCTTGGGTTACCAAATGCCTATTGCCTTGGATTTGATCGCCTTGGTCGCTGAATCGGAGCTATTTCTCTATGATACCCTAGGAAGAGAAGTCTGGGGCGACGACCTATTTCGATGGAAATTTGGTGCATTGGTACAGTTCAACTTGGGAAGCGGTGTTTCACTCGCAGTGGTTGGTCAGCTAAAACTTTGGCGAAACTTTACCGACAGCACAGCCAATTATGCCTTCTACCAAGATCGGGTGATAGACCAGAACGAGCCGTTTCGCTTGGAATTCTATAGAATAGCAGTCGCTTTTGGGATAAAGTGGTAAATAGTTACCAGATATAGGTTAAGATCGAGAAAAAACTGACTATTGATCACTCTTCGCTGCATCGAGTAGCGCATTGATGCGTTGGGCAGCTTGCGTGACTTGATCCCTCATCTTTTGGCTATAGGGATTGTGATTTTGCAAATCCACAAACAGTTGCCATGGATCGTTGCAGGTTTGTTCCATTACTTCTAGAAGCTTCTTATATCCAAGTGTAGCAATAGGGCTTTGTTTTAGTTCAAGTTCAGAAAAAAGCCTGCCAAAATAGTGGGTTACGCCTTGCGTAATTGCCGCTTGAGCGTCGTGTTCTTCAGCACTCATAGTGTTAACACTTAAGCCAAGTCGCTTGAAATAAGTCTGCCATTCTTGGAATTGTTCATTGCTTTCTCTAAATGAGCACAGCGCAATCGGCAAACCGTTTACACCGTTGCGTCCGGAATCTGGCCCAAACATAGGGTGGGTTCCTATAATGCTCGTACTCTTGGGCAGGTGCCGTGCCATTTGTTGCAGAGGCCAGACCTTTACCGAGCACGTGTCCAGTAAGACAGTATTTGGATTTAACAGTGGTGCAAGTTCTTTGCATGCATCAGGAATAGATGAAATAGTACAACACAAAAAGATCGAATCGCAGCGAGCTAACTCAGCAATACCAACTAACTTGATTCCTGCAATTGTTTCGCGTGGACTACGATTGTAGGCACATACCTCGCCAAATGACGCAGCTAGGATTTGGGCCCAAAAGGTTCCAAATCGTCCTAATCCAAATACTCCAGTTCGCATTGCATGAGTATATTCCCAAAGTCAGATTTTTCTCAAGGTGCTTAAGCATTGTTGTGATTACCATGCTGCTATACAATAACAAGCAAGTCATATCTTTAAGCTAGGGGATAGGGAAGCCAAATTGAGTATAAAGCCACATCTGTTGAGCCGATCAAAGCAAGCTGCAGGGCAAACGGGATTCGCCAAGCGCCATTTTTTTGGTGCATTATTTCTTGTTGTAGCGTTTCTTGTACTTAGTCTTAGCTGTGTAAATGCAGCAGGAGACAGGCAATCAGCTGCAATCGCCGCTGATTATATCAAATTTGCAGATCTTGCCTCTAAGCAGGGGGATACCAAAACTGCAATAGACTACTATCTAAAGGCAATCGAATTTGACCCCCAGTCTAGACAACTTCGCTTCAATCTGGTGCTTGCCTATATTGCTGCAATGCGCTTTGAGGAAGGTAATATCTTAAATGAACAACTATTGCTCGAAGATCCAGGTAACGTTGTAGTTCTGGAGAATAGGGCCTATTTTTTGGCCGTGGCCAAGAAGGCTGATGCTGCGTTTCAAATACTGAGCCAACTCTATGTCGATGGAAATCGCCGAGATTCAATACTTTATAATCTGATCTTGTTATCCGAAGAGTTGGCAAGATTTGAGGACGCTTGGAACTATGGCTCGCTCTTGTTGGAGTTTAGCCCAAAAGCAAGTGAATATCGTTTGCGCGTCGCCGTTTCCGGCCTAAAGGCAGGGAAAGAAAAGGAAGCCCAGCCGCTGCTTGAGGAATATCGCGACTCCGTTGGCACCGACGCCAAGAAACTTTTAGCTCTCGCTGAGGTATATGCTAAAAACAAATTTTATGGACAAGCGTTGCAAATTATTAATCCCTTGCTTGAGTCAGGAAACAATCCTGATGCACTTTTTTTGCGAGCTACCGTTAGGCAAGATTCCGGCCAAGATAGTGATGAAGTAATCGCAGATCTGCTCTTGGCGATAAAGAGTCAAGCAACTATGCGCGAGAAGATACTCGCTTGGACCAAGTCATTGCCTGCTGCCAAGCAAGAAAAGTTCCTTGCTGAGCTTATCAAGCAGGATGAGGCCGAGGCATTCGAGAAGAAGAACTTAGAAGCAGCCAAATTGGCTACTTCTACAACGACGTTAACCATAACAAATCCATCCACAACTACGACTTTACTACCCAGTCTAAATTGACAAAGATTTTTTGAGGTCTTGGTATACTTGGTCGGGAGCAGGGCTTGAGTCCAAGTCTACCAATAGTCCTAAATTTCGATAGTAGCTCTCAAGGGGTGCTGTTTGGTCATGGTAAACGGCAAGACGGGTTAGAATTGAGTCTTCTTGATCATCAGGGCGCTGCCACAGCTCTTCGCCTGTAAGGTCGTCCTTGTCGACAGCTTTTGGTGGGCTAAACAGAACATGGTAGGTTCTGCCCGATGCCTTATGAACCCGGCGGCCCGAAAGCCTTTTAACAACTTCTGTTTCTTTAAGCTCAAAGTTGACAGCGCAATCTATAGAGCATAGTTTGGCAAGGGCATCGGCTTGGACTAAAGTCCGCGGAAAACCATCCAGTATAAAACCATTTACAGTGTCATCGTTCTCAAGCCGTTCTTTGACTAACGCGATTGTCAAGTCATCCGATACAAGTTTGCCAGCCTCAACTATTTGTTCGACTTGCTTACCAAGTGCTGTTTCGTTGCGAATGGCAGCTCTAATAATGTCTCCTGTTGAAATGTGTGGAATATTCAATTCGTTCGACAGGCGAACTGCCATGGTGCCTTTGCCGGCGCCCGGAGGGCCCAAAAAAATAAGATTCATAAATGCTCCCGACGATAAGGTTTGTAAACTTTTCCTATACTATGGTTCTAAGGCCTTCGCGTCAAGAAAATGTAAAATAGTTTAAATCCATATTGACAGTCAGGGATGGTATTTGTTACAAATCACGCCGTGTCAGAGTAGAGATTTTCGTCGCTACTTTGACGCAAAACAAGTACTAAAATAATAGTCACTTGGCGCACAATTAGTACTTGACCGAAAGTGCTCGCTGTGATATTGTGCGACTCCGCTGTGAACGGTGATGTTCCTGCAGTGGATCTTTAACAGTTAATAGAGAAGGGGAAGGAAGCAAGCATTAGAACTTGGAAGAGTTTTGGTGCGGGTACCTTAAGTAGGCTACTAAGTTTAGGCTTGGTAGCAAACGTCAATGTTTGATTGATTAGCTTAGGTGATAAATAATTTATGATTAAATAATAGCGTTTCCGCAAGGAGACGTGAATATATCATGGAGAGTTTGATCCTGGCTCAGAACGAACGCTGGCGGCGCGTCTTAAGCATGCAAGTCGAACGGCAGCACGGGGCAACCTGGTGGCGAGTGGCGAACGGGTGAGTAACACGTAGGTGATCTGCCTTTGGGACGGGGATAGCTTGTGGAAACACAGGGTAATACCGGATGAGGTCTGGATGTTTTGACGACCAGATGAAAGGGGCTAAGGCCCCGCCTGAAGATGAGCCTGCGGCTGATTAGCTAGTTGGTGGGGTAAAGGCCTACCAAGGCGACGATCAGTAGCCGGCCCGAGAGGGTGGTCGGCCACACTGGGACTGAGATACGGCCCAGACTCCTACGGGAGGCAGCAGCTAAGAATCTTCCGCAATGGACGAAAGTCTGACGGAGCGACGCCGCGTGGGTGAAGAAGGCGGAAACGTTGTAAAGCCCTTTTATGGACGAGGAATAAGGTGGGGAGGGAATGCCCTGCTGATGACGTTAGTCCATGAATAAGCCCCGGCTAATTACGTGCCAGCAGCCGCGGTAACACGTATGGGGCGAGCGTTGTTCGGAATTATTGGGCGTAAAGGGCATGCAGGCGGTTTTGTAAGTCTGATGTGTAATCTCCCGGCTTAACTGGGAGCACGCGTTGGAAACTGCGAGACTTGAATACAGGAAGGGGAGTCGGAATTCCAGGTGTAGGGGTGAAATCTGTAGATATCTGGAAGAACATCAATGGCGAAGGCAGACTCCTGGCCATGTATTGACGCTGAGATGCGAAAGCGTGGGTAGCGAACAGGATTAGATACCCTGGTAGTCCACGCTGTAAACGATGTGCACTAGGTGTTGGGGCGATCAGCTTCAGTGCCGTAGCTAACGCGTTAAGTGCACCGCCTGGGGAGTATGCTCGCAAGGGTGAAACTCAAAGGAATTGACGGGGGCCCGCACAAGCGGTGGAGCATGTGGTTTAATTCGATGATACGCGAGAAACCTTACCAGGGCTTGACATATACCGGAATGGTGGAGAGATTCATCAGCGGCTTGCCGTCGGTATACAGGTGCTGCATGGCTGTCGTCAGCTCGTGCCGTGAGGTGTTGGGTTAAGTCCCGCAACGAGCGCAACCCCTATTGCCAGTTACCATCATTTAGTTGGGGACTCTGGCGAGACTGCCGGTGACAAACCGGAGGAAGGTGGGGATGACGTCAAGTCATCATGGCCCTTATGCCCTGGGCTACACACGTGCTACAATGGTTGGTACAGAGTGATGCGAGACCGCGAGGTGGAGCAAATCGCAAAAAGCCAATCTCAGTTCGGATTGAAGTCTGAAACCCGACTTCATGAAGGTGGAATCGCTAGTAATCGCATATCAGCACGATGCGGTGAATACGTTCCCGGGCCTTGTACACACCGCCCGTCACACCACCCGAGTTGGAATTACCCGAAGTCGTTGGGCTAACTGTCAAAAGAGGCCGGCGCCGAAGGTAGGTTCGGTAAGGGGGGTGAAGTCGTAACAAGGTAGCCGTACCGGAAGGTGCGGCTGGATCACCTCCTTTCTATGAGAAAGAAAAAGTCCTAGGTAATTTGTACAAGAACCAAGGCAATAAAATCCTGCACTAAGAAACTTCTAAACCCAATGCTTGTGGGGTAAGCGACGCGAGATTT
>JBBRCZ010000004.1:0-198584 GCA_038204425.1 Spirochaetia bacterium
TCATCAGTCAGCTTGGTGTTAGTCAGCCACACGTCAATGATCCGGCCGTTTTTATGCCTACGTTTTGTTTCTAAGTTTGGAACCAGCTCTCCACGTTTGAGAGAGTAGAGAAACTGTCGGGCCTGTTCTTGATATTCTAAAGGAACAGTATCCACAATATTCATCCGCAGAGCCTCAGTTTCTGAATAGCCATACATTTTTTCTGCACCCTGGTTCCATGCCAAGATATTGCCATCTAGATCCTGAAAGGTAATTGCATCGTTGGAATCTTTAATAACGGTCGCCATTCGGCGAAACTTTTCTAAAGTTTCAGAAGCAGGATTTTTAAAAATTATTGCTTTTTTTGCCATTTTTTTCTCTTTACGCTTGGGAAGTGGATTCTATTCCGTCAATATTATCTACTATCAAAGCATCTATGCACAGCAGCTTACAGGATACTAGTGCCTTTTAATGCTTAAAGAAACGGACTTTGCCCACAAACAGAGGTATATAGTACTTTTCCGGGAACGCGAGTAAGATTGGCTAACTGTATTAGATCGACCGGGACTGTGCTAACAAGACACCAAAGGAACGTCTGCCTGCAGATCTTGATACTATTTTTTCTTAGCTAAAATCCGTAACACACCATTTTCTTTAGCCAGCTCAAACATAGTACTGCGACTTCATACCTGCTCTTAGAGTCTGTGGTGTTAGAGTTTGGCAATTTTTGGAATGTTAAGGCCGGTAAATCTACCAATCTTCAGCTGTTTAGTTCTTTGCCAATTTTAGACAACTCTTCGTAATGAATAACAATGTGGTCGGTCAATACAAAGCTCGGCCTGCTTGGGTCCGACAAATCTGACATAATTGAGGATATTGATGCTTATTGCTGGCTGCAACTTTTTATACTCATCACCTGCATCAAGCTGTTAAGCATACAGCTTTGACCAGTAGTACAAACTTCTATCGGCACAGTGTCTATTCCTGCGCTGTCTCCTTGCCTTGCTCGATTCCTTCATTGATCAACATCTGAGCGGTACTCATAATGGCCTCCTTTAGGTAAGTATTCTTGAGATAGCGACTTATTGTCTAAAGCCTTCAACAATTCTTCCATCTGGGTTGGGGCATACTTAAACGACCACAAAGCTGCATCTACCTGGGGAACTAGTGGTAGCGTCTCTTGGGTCATGGCGTTGGTGTTGGTGTCAAACAATGCTACCGTAAAGTTGGGCAGATAATGCTCCAGCACTTTTAGCAACTTGAGTGGAAAAAGCTCGCCAAAGGAAGTTTTTATAGCAGACTGGTCGCTGCAGTGTTCTTTGTGATCCTCGTCTATCCAAGTTCCTTTGTCTATTTCAATGCTGTCCACATCAAACAAGCTCACCACCTCGGGTGGCAATGCACATGACAAGAGAGGCAAAAGGTTTTCTTTATACGAAAAGAACTCCCTAAAAAAACTGTCGTGCGGATGCTTGATATCCATAGTTCAAAAATAGCTTGTTTTGGCGCAAATTGAAAGGCCCGATCTTATAGCCACCTCACGGTGGGGGACGCAAAGATAACGTAAAGTGATAGATGTCGTTTTCTAAAAAATTACTACATTCTAAACTCATCATACATTAGGCCAATTAAGTACCACTGCCCATTGTATTCTTCAAAGAAAAAACGAACCATCTTCCAATCAAATTCAAAGACAGCAGTTTTTAGTGGCTCAAAATAGTACTCTACCATGATCGCCTTAGGCATATCGTAAAACAAACTTTCGGGTTCTCGTCCTTTGTTGTATTCAAGATTAACTATAATTTCGTTATAGCCGACCTGGGTGACTGTCTTAAAATCCCTGAAATAGTATTTGGCAAAAAAGTCCTTTGTCGTCATCATTATTGGTTCTTCGGGATTATTGTAGACACCTCCCCACTTTACTTCATCTGGTTCGTTATACTGAATAGATAGTTTACCAGAGTTCAAATGAACATCAGGGTGGGTATAAGAGTACCTATAATTATCAAGGATGATCCACATGCCTTTTTGCGGATGTATCATGGCGTCAAGAGCGATAATATCATCATGCGTTAGAGCAGCAGCAACTTGATTAGAACGATCCTCAATAATAACCTGAGCTTTTTCAGGTGTAATTGACGGTGGCTGTTTGGCCTGCTCAACAAATTCAAGGTATTTTTTTTCCCGCTCTCGCCATACCGGATCAGCAGCATTTCGTGCCGCTGTTTTAGCTGCATTTTCCCTTGTTTCTTCGTGAGTTAATTCAACCATACTTTTCTGTCTTCCACAGGAAATACAAAGTGTTAATATAAGAATTATCAATAAAAAATTAGTTATACGCAATTTTTCCACCTTTGAAATATTTAAGCTTAGTATAGTTCGTAACTCTATCTATAAATGTCAGGTAATTTTGGTTATATTCGTAAGTATGATTGGCATCATAACTATCTTTATTCCAGAATCCGGCATTGGCAGCTCCTTTAAGACGGTTTGCCATACCACTCACCTCAATTGATTCGGTGTATTTGTCGGGTGCTCCAAAAGGAACACTATTTATAGGGAACAACTCTTGCATCTTTTCGGTTGCGTAAGGGGGCAAACTGGTATCTGCACTTCCACCGTATCTTCCTCCTGATGTCCATGGCTTTTCACCATAAGGAAGCATTTGTAGCACCTTGCCATCTGGCCCAATAGCAAAGGTTGAATTAGATTTGTGACCTTCTGCAAAATAGTTTCGGATTGCCTGAGATGATTGCCCTGTATTCATACCATTCCAATGTACAGCTATACCACGCATTTCATTTAAGGATTCGCCACTACGGGTAAGATTGCCGATACTGAGGAAATCAGAACTTTGATTTAGGGTTTTGTCCACTAAACTGTTGGCATATTCACTCTCAAACATGGTATCAAAAGATTTATAATCTATTGGATTAAAGCCAAACAGAGACTTAGCCTGCTCAATTGGATTGTCCCACCGTTCGGGTAACAGCTCGGTTCTCACCAAACTACTATACATGTTTTCCTTTGAAAATCGTCCCGTTACCGCGAGCTCAAACATTAAACTTGACGGCGCATTTACATAAGCTCTGCTTGTAAGGTTTTTCTTGTCAGCGTCGCCTGTATTCCATATCCATGTTTCCGGCGAGTTAGCGTCATAGCCTTTGGCGTTTGTATCAGCTTTTAATCTTATAACGGTTATTAACCTGGCAGCTAAATTGGGATCGGTAATGCTTAATATTTCCTGTAGGCCACCATCCTTGGTAAGTTTCCAAAATGCATCACTGTTGTCATACGCATCTCCCACATAGGCAGCAAAGGACTCAGCTCCTTGCATCATCGCTAGCCGATCTCTCGCTAGGTCACTGCGACCCATACCTATCGCCCTAAACATATCTATACCCAGTGCACTTGCCATATTGGTATGACTAGTTGCTGCTCGTAACAGTTCGCCACTGGTGGTTGTGCCGCCACTGCGCCATGCTTCGTGGGCAAGGTCAATCGCTCCTTCTATGCCGTTGCTCAGTCCAGCAAGATATATATTGCGACCTCCGCCTTCTACCTTAGCAAAGCCTATGTGTAAGTTATCCATACCACTTCCCAATCGGCGCACAGTGTCTATTCCTGCGCTGTCTCCTTGGCTTGTTATGTTTATCTCAAGTCCTACTTGACCCAAGGTTCCTATTAGGTCATCAACTACTTTATATTTGCTCGCATCATAGCTGGAGTCTCCAGCTGCAACGCCATCAATGCACGCGACTAATGAAGCATAGTTTTTGCTTCCAGAAAATACCATATGACGTTGGACGATTGACAGCATTTTTATGAATTACTATATTTTATAGCCGTTAAAACCAGGTATTTGCCTTCTGCAGTCACCTCTATCACCACTAGCATTCCATTAGGGTCCGCCAGCGCTCCAACTGTTTCTTTATCTGCAGGTTCTTATAGTGATGTCAGATCTGCAACACTTAGCATTTTAATCGCAGGCGCGAGCATTAAAGACGAGCTTGATCCTTCAACAATAGTTTCAAAAACATACACTATCACGGTTGCTGCGCTGGTTGGCGATATAGCAGTTGGGACTTACTCAAGTGCGCAACTGGTAGCTCTTTCGACGGCTACGGCTGGCGCACAGATTCGCTACACACTTGACGGTACAACGCACAATACAGTGTCCAGCCAATAGTATGAAAATGCACTAACTATTGATCAAAACACCACACTCAAGGCGATTGCCTTTAAGCCTGGATTAAGTTCGAGCAGCATTCGATACACCATAGATGGGAGCACTCCTACTTCTAGTAGTGGCATTGTTTATGTCAGTTTTATAGTACTGGACTCCAAAGTCAAAAATGCTCTTAAAGCTGTTGCGTACAAAACAAACTGGAGTATATCCAGCGTACTATCTGTAAACTATACCGTCCATTTTCCGTCCACAAGAATCTTTAAGGCACAAAGAGCAACCAACCAAACTTGGTACGATGCTCCAAGCACCAAAAAAGGAGAAAGCGCTAAAGCTGTCGTTTATGTTGAAGACACCCAGTCAGTCAGTGAGACTGTTGCTCAAGAAATCGCTGATGAGTTTAATGACAACATACATGGCTTAATTGCCAGCAACTTTGGCAACGAGTCCGACCTTGATAACAACAGCAAAGTGATAATTTTGTCGCTAAATATTGTTGACGGATACACTGGATCTGGTGGATATGTTGCAGGCTATTTTGACCCAACTCATTTGGCCAAACTACAACTCAACAAGATGTTTGGATCAATGAGGGCCTTTCGACGGGCGCCGAGTACTTGTACCAAGGCTCCCTGATAGCAAGTCGCATTGACTGGTACAACGCCGATCCACTCGACACCATTGTTTATGGCAATAATTTCTAGGTATGGGAGGGCTACTGGGAAAATGACGCTAGCGACGTGGATCAGTTATCTAACTATTCAACTGCTTATCTGTTTTTTCAATGGCTTCGAACTCTCTCGAGTGACGGGGCTTTTAACTCATGGTCTAATCTCTTGAGCAATTGGGTGATCGCCAATATGCGCAACGCACCGTCAGGCTATCAAGGTTATTTGGGAGAGATTGCCATTACTGCTTGGACACTTAATAATACGGCAGCAACAAACTGGGGTTTCTCCTCTGGCGAAGGCTTTATGGCGGCAACGGACTTAACATCAAATACACCGGCTTAAATCTGGCAACTGGTGCCAATGACATTGCAAGTCCTCATCTTGGTGACGTAGTCTTAGTATACCATTCCAATACAGTTATTGTTTCTGGCGACCAAATTGGTAGACTACCAGCGGTTCAAAATCCGCCTGTCCTCTCAATCCGCAGCAGTCTCGCCGGACCCGCACTTAATCGCTTGCCTATCAGCTATCCGATTGACAGTAATTTGAAGGCCGAGACTGGCATATTCAGAAAGACTGGTACGCTCTCGTAGGCCAGTATGAGCAAAAAACAGTTTCCGTGTGCGCTAAAGTCACCGTGCGTGCACTCACCCGAGCAGATTCTTTTGAAACAAGCCACAGTACGAGCTGAGCGACCTGCAAATTGTAGACTAAGACACCTTACCGTTGTAGTCTCACATCTAGCTCAAAAACTAGGAGCAGGCAATGGCAGGACTCAGCGCGGACAATCCGCTTAGAAACGTTTTTAACCCGCAGAATGTTGAGGCTTTGGCCAATAGGCTTAAGCAGGCTTGGCCAGCTTTTGACAAAGCGCAGTTTATACTTAGCTGCCTGGAAGCATGGCAGGAGCTTAGCTTTAGCCATCGCTCCAAGCGAATTTGCGCAACACTCGAAGCGCAGCTGCCCAAAGATTTTGAGTCGGCTGCACGTTTGCTGATAGACTGCTTGGGGCCAGAGCTCGCCAACGATGCGCTAGCAAGTTTGGACAGTTTTATTGTTATGCCACAATGTCTGTTTATTACCCGCAATGGGCACAATCACTTTGGGCTTTCGCTTGAGGCGCTTTACCAAATGACCAAGCGTTTTAGTGCAGAAGGTGACTTACGTGTGCTCTTGGGCTGGAACTACCAGGTTTGCATGGCAGCACTCGACCGCTGGACCCAAGACCCCAATGCTCATGTGCGTAGGCTTGTCTCAGAAGGCACTCGACCGCGCCTGCCCCTGGCTGCTCGTATACAAAAATTTGTGGATGACCCGCTGCCAGTGCTTGGACTGCTAGAAAAACTCAAGGCCGACCCATCACTCTATGTTCGTCGTTCGGTTGCAAACAACCTCAACGATATTGCCAAGGATCACCCAGATTTGGCATGTGCGACGCTCGTCCGTTGGGCAGCCGAGGCAAGCTCCGATACGCAATGGTTGGTGCGCCATGCTGCTCGTACACTCATAAAACGTGGCCATCCAAGCGCTTTGATCCTGATGGGTTTTAGCCCACAGAGTTCTTTTGTTGCTAGCGACCTGAGCCTGAGTCCGAGCACCGTCGCCATTGGCGATAGTGCCACAATCAGCATGAAGCTAAGCAATATCGATGATCATGACGCCCGTTATTCTATTGACTATCAAATAGTTAAGGCCAGTGAGACTAGTCGCACCACGGTAGACAAAGCCAAGGTTTTTAAGGGCAAAGCGCTGAGTTTGCACATGGCAGACTCGACAGTTTTTGTCAAAGCCCATAGCTTTCGCAACACTGCCGGCCGCCGCTACAAAGAAGGCAACTACTCCCTGCGCGTTCTGGTCAACGGTAAGCTGGCAGCCCAATGTTTGGTCTCGCTTGTGTCTGCAGTTATTCTAGGACAAACTTAGCAACTTCGGCTTCGACGGCTTGGATCCCCGATTGTGTGCTGGCTACCAGTCCCGAAACTTTACTTGTGGCGCTGACTATTTCGGCGGTACCGTGGCTCATCTCGTCCATGTTGCCGGTTAGCTCGCGGGTGATAGTTACCAGTCGGCCCATCTTTTCTAAAACACTCTTGCTGCCAAAGTTCATTTCGGTTGATCCACTGCGAACTTCGTCAGTGAGTCGATTAATTTGGTTAAACGATTCCATAACCTGATTGTTTCCAATACTTTGTTCGTCCATGGCGGTCTGGATTTGCGTCTGCAAGTTGATGACATCGTCAATGGCTGTTTTGACCAAGTCAAAGGATTGACCGGCTTCTTCTGAGCTGCTAACCACGGCATCTATCGATTTCTTAAGTCCCTTGAGCACTTGCGAGATAGATTTAGATTGGGTAGATGCGCTCTCTGCAAGTTTGCGAATTTCGTCGGCGACTACCGCAAATCCCCTTCCTGCGTCGCCAGCATGGGCCGCTTCAATTGCGGCATTCATGGCCAGTAAGTTGGTCTGCGAGGCTATATTGGTAATGACGGCGTTGGCCTGAGACATGCCTTCTGATTGTCGCGCAATGTCCATGACCTTGCTGGTTACGTCGCTTATCTTGGTGTAACCGGCCTCTGAGGATGTCTTGAGTTTGTTAAACTGTTCCATGCTTTTGCCCAAGCCGTTGGTAACTGACTGAACATTGGCTATCATCTCTTCGACTGAGGCCGAACTCATCTCTAAGCTGCTGGCTTGCTTTTCTATAATGTCGTTGAGGCTTTCGATGTTGCCAACTATCTGTTCTATGGTGGCTGAAACGTCGCTTACCTCTGTGGACTGATCTTGAATTTTGGCTTTGACGCTACCGATATTGGTGTTTATCTGACTGACGGCGGCCGAACTGGCCGCTACACTTGCAGTTAAGCCATCACCTGTGTCCGCCAATCCTTTGGTAGAGGTCTTGATGGTAGAAATTATGTCTCTTAAACTGCCAACAAAGAGGTTAAAGTCTTTGGCTAGACTGCCAACTTCGTCGCTGGACTTGTTAAGCAAGGTCTTAGTCAGGTCGCCTTCGCCGCGGGCGATCTCGGCTAATGCTTGACCCAAGTTGCGCAATGGTTTGATGGCTCTCACCGACCAAAAAAAGAGTGCACTGCTGAGCAATAAGGCACTGGCACACAAGGCCATCATAAAAAGCTGAAATCCTTCAGCTATAGCGCGGGCAGTGTCGGCCTCTAGGTTACTTCGCGCTTCTTGTAGATCAATAAAAGCATTTATTGTTGCCAACCAGACTACAAAGGCCGGCCTTGCGCTATTTAACAAAACATACTTGGCAGTTTCAAAGTCGGCTTCTTTGCATAAAGCAATTATACGGTCTACCAAAGGAAGGGTTCTTTTTTCGGCATCTTTGATGGCAGCCAGTAGTTTTCGTTGCTCTTGATCCTTGCCATCGCTGTCATTTTTCTCTAACAACGCGTCGAGTTTCTGCGCAGAGTCCTGATAGAAGCTTGCCAGACCTTCGGTGTCCTTAATGACTTCGTCTACTTCTGCGTCGTTAGTAAACAAGACCATGTCACGGACATTGATAGACCTATCGTGAACACTGCCTCTAAAGTTGATTACATAGCGCTGCTTCACACTATTTACATCGTTAATGACAGTAAGCCCCTGATTTATTTGGTTAACTTGAATTATGCCAATCACCGTTAGGGCGACCATTAATGTCAACACCGTCAAAAACCCCATTGCTATCTTGCTGCGAATTGTTATACTGCCCATTCCCCTGCCCTCACCTGCCTCAAAGTATCGTGCCAAATTTAGTTTAGGCCATCATGTGTTGACAAGCAATCATTCTTTGACCTAGTCATCGATATTGATAAAAATACCAAGCATGGCCGACATGGCAAGTGTAAGCTTGCGTCCTGCCAAGTCAAGAGTTACTAAGCCGCTCAACTCGCTACGCCTTAAGAGCGTGAGGCGCGTGCCAGGTACCAAACCCTCGTCTTTGTAGTAAGATAGGATGGTTTTTCCTCCCTCTACGCGAGAAATGCAGGCACGTTGCCCTTCGGCTAAAATCGAAAATGCGCAGTCATCTGTCCGCAGTTGGCTTTGAAATTTGGCGGGGATCAGATCCCCGTGGGGGTCGCGGTCGGGGTGCTCCAAATAGGCATCGATGCAGTCAATTAGCTTTTCAGAAACAGCATGCTCGAGATTTTCGGCTTCGTCGTGGACCTCCGTCCAATCCAGATTGAGCGTTTTGGCCAAAAATAGTTCCAACAATCGATGACGCCGTATAATGCGGATGCCAAACAATCTTCCCTGCTCGGTCAACTGGCAACCCTGATGAGACTGATAGGTCAAATAGCCGTCTTTCTCCAGCTTCTTTGCCATACTGGTAGCTGTTCCTGGAGTAACACCCATCAAGCGAGCAATTTCACCGGTGCTTAGACTGTCGCGACCAGTCTTGGCTAAGTCTTTTACCAAGACTTTGAGATAATTCTCTGTAGTAAATTCACTTAGCATTGACATACCTAGTACTCCATCGCTTCTCGAGCGCCGTCACGGCCTTGACGGCTCAAAACCATCATGGTACCGACGATTTCAATTAGGCCTCGGTCGAGGGAGCGCTTGACTACCTTGCGCGCAAAGCCTTGGCTCCAGTTGATATGCTCTGTCAAATGCTCAGGTCGACATTCGTCAATAGCTTCAACGTTACCTTCGTGGTGCAGGATGTGAACCAAGAGCATCTTTATGGCAAACTCAGTTTTGGTTCTCCACGTGCCAAAGATGCGACTGAGGAGTCCTCGTTTGGGAGAAAACAAGAAGGCCAACAAAAAGGCGCATCCAGTCATGGTTGCCATCGAGCCCGCGATACTTAAATCCAAGCTGTGGGCAACAAAAAATCCTGCGACGCTCGACACCACACCAATCGCTACTGCAGTGACCAACATGGTTGAGAGTCGGTCGGTCAAAAGCAAAGCCGCCGCCGCGGGGGCGATTACAAAGGCCACAACCAAGATCGACCCTACTGAGTCAAAGGCGCCAACCGTGGTAATGCTAACAACCAGCATCAAGCCGTAATGCAGCAAAACCGGTCTAAAACCCAGACTCTGGGCCATGCCACCATCAAAAGTAGCCAGCTTGAGTTCCTTGTAGAAACAGGTCACCAAGACCAGGTTGACCAACAAAATTACGCTCATCCAGACCAAACTCTTGGCAAGACTTAAACCAAAAAAGTTGACGCGATCCAATGGTGCAAATACAAGCTCGCCCAAGAGTACCGCGTCGGTATCCACGTGTATATTGCCAGCATAGAGCGAAACCAAAATGACACCGACACTAAACATGGCAGGAAAAACCATACCTATGGCAGCATCTGACTTGAGTAGTTTGCTGCGATACAAAAGCTCAGTCAAAACCACCGTAATCATGCTGGCAACGACCGCGCCAACAAGTGGCAACGGCGACTCAAGACTTCCTGCCAAAAAAAAGCCTATCACTATACCTGGCAAAACGGAGTGGCTAATAGCATCACTCATCAGCGACATACGTCTCAACACTAAAAAAACACCGGGGATTGCACAGGCCGCAGCAACTAAGGCAGCGATAACAATTATTTCCAAACTCATGTTGTTTTCTCCTGTATGCGATAGCGCCTTAGTATCTTGCTCAAGAGACCTCGATGTGGACTAAAAAGCAGTGAAATAGCACTTATAGCACTCAAGATCAGCACCACAACCGGGCCAGTTGGCAAATTGGCGATAGAAGCCGACACCACACTGCCAGCAAGGCCGGCAAGCGCCCCAAATACCGCTGCCAGGGCCACCATGCTACCCAATTTGTCGGTCCACTGTCGTGCTGCCACTGCTGGTGCCACCAACATGGCGCTCATCAAAATAACCCCTACCATCGACAGCCCAATTACTATGGCAACAACTATCAAGCCAGTCAGTGCAATGTCCAAGACTTTGCGCGGCAAACCTATGGCAGTACCAAAGCCTGGGTCAAAGCTTAGCAGCTTAAATTCTTTCCAAAAAATAAGCATTGTTAGCAAGGCGACTCCCTCGACCACCGCCATAGTGAGCAGATCCGACTCAACTATGGTTGCTGCTTGGCCAAAAAGATAACGATCCAAACCTGACTGACTGGCATTGGGCAATTTTTGCACCCAGGTAAGCAGCATCAAACCAAGACCAAAAAACACGCTCAAAACTATGCCTTGCGCGCTGTCTGCGTCCAATTTGCTGCTACGGATGATGCCCAAAATAAAAAGAGTTCCCACCAAACCGGCAATGCCAGCACCAGCCAACAAAACCAAGGATAGTTTGCTCTGACTGATGATAAAGGCAAGCACTATGCCAGGCAATGCGGCATGAGAGACAGCATCGCCCAAGAGTGACTGCCGACGCAACAAGGCAAAACAGCCCAAAGCGCCGGATCCAAAACCGAGAATTAAAGCCCCCAAAGAGACATTTCGCAAGGTGTAGTCGCTAAAAAACTCGCTTAGATTGATCATGCCGGCTCCTTGAGGAAGCTAATGTAGCCGCCGTAGGTCTTGCGCAGATTTTCGCTGGTAAAGACTTCTTTAACAGGACCTGCAGCAATGACATGGACATTTAACATCAGCACCCAGTCAAAATACTCTGGCACGGTTTGTAAGTCGTGGTGGACCACAATCAATGTTTTTCCACCTTGCTTGAGGTCTTTAAGCAGTCCAACAATCGCGCGTTCAGTTGCTGCATCCACGCCTTGAAAAGGCTCATCCATCAAGTAGAGTTGGGCGTCTTGCATCAAGGCGCGCGCCAAAAAGACGCGTTGTTGCTGCCCTCCCGAAAGCTCACTAATCTGTCTTTTCTGAAAATCCAACATACCAACTTTTTCTAGGCAAACGCAGGCTTCGCTGCGTTCTTTTTTACCAGGTCGCCGTATCCAGCCAAGCCTAGCGTAAGCGCCCATCATCACCACATCGAGCACAGAAGTTGGAAAGTCCCAGTCCACTGAGCTGCGCTGAGGCACATAGCCAATACGCTGCCTGACTTGTTTAAATGCTTTGCCAAATAGGCTAATTTTGCCGGCTGCTATCGGAACTTGGGCCAAGAGAGCTTTGAGCAAGGTGGACTTTCCCGCACCATTTGGCCCAACTATGGCCGCCATAACGCCATCAGGAATACTCAAGTCTATGTCCCACAGCACTGGTTTTTGTTGATAAGCAACGGTTAAATCTCGGACTTCTATCATTCTTGTTTCCTTACTAACTACTATTGATCGCCACACTCATTGCTTTTGAACACCAATGCCTGCGCTCAAAGCGTTGGCAATGGTCTCGGCATTGTGCGTGAGCATGCCGACGTATGAACCAGCAAAGGTGCCCTCGTCGCCCATGGCATCAGAGAAGAGCTGACCGCCAATCTTGACGTCAAAGCCTCTGGATCGTACTGCTGCTTGCAAGGCCTCAATGTTCTTGCGAGGAACCGAGCTTTCTACAAAGATGGCAGGAATCTTTTTCTTGGTAATATAGTCAGCCAATTGAATCATATCTCGGCTACCAGCTTCGCTGACCGTACTCATGCCTTGCAAACCTCGCACTTCAAAGCCGTAAGCCCGTCCAAAATATTCAAAAGCATCGTGGGCAGTTACCAAAATTCTGTTTTCGACAGGAACTGCGGCAAGTTTTTGTCTAATGTCCACATCAAGCGCTCGCAAAGAGGCAACGTAGGTCTCGTAGCGCACTTGTAAGACTTCGGCTTGGTCAGGAACAAGTTCCTTGAGTGTCTGATAGATGTCCGCAACGGAATGCAACCACAGGCTCACATCAAACCAAACATGTGGGTCATATTGTCCTTTTTGAACCTCAATTAGCTTAGCGCGAGGAATAGATTCTGACACAGCCCGAACTTTGACTGCACCCTGCATATTCTCAAAAACTTCACCGAGTTTTGCTTCCAAATGCAAACCACTGTATAGTACCAACGTGGCCTTACTCAGGCGATCAATGTCGCGTGCGCTGGCTCGGTAGGTATGTGGATCTACGCCAGCCCCCATCAGTGCTTCACTTTGGAACAAGTCACCACCAATGGCCTGTGCAGCATCCCAAATCATGCCAATTGTCGCCAAGACCTGTGGTTTTTCACTAGCGCTGGACTTAACAGACTCGGCCTTTGCGCATGCTGTCAAACTTAAAGAAATAAGAACCAAGCTGGCGCAAAGTATATAAAAATATTTCATATCAAACCTCCAATAATCTATTTTTACATATTAATAAATATTTTTTGATATGTCAAATTATTTCCAGTTGAGCATGTTTCACTCTGGCTCATTTAGTAGGCAGTTAGGTAGGCGCTGTTGTTGCCAAAAATCCTCTTGCTCAGGTTTAGAAAGAGATAGAGAATAAGAAATACACCACCGGTTTGAAGCAAATAGACTGGCCAGTTGTCCTGCGGCACCCAAGCGCTCAAGTAGTCATTGTAAAAATAGATGATATAGGTATGCCAGAAAAAGATGCCAAAGCTCTTCTTAGCAAGTGAATGAAAGAATTTACGCGGCCACTTAAAGCCAATCAGCCAGCGTAGAGCCGCCAAAATTGGCACGATGAGCAATATCTTGCCCAAAATAAACATATTTAATGCAACTATGCCTTGGTTCCAAACTGGCTCCATAATGTAGAAAAAGCTTGGCAGAATAAAGGCAAAGCTTAAGCCCGCCAACGCCAACAAGACAGGAAGCACTAGCCAGGCAAATCGTTTTAAAAAGGCCTCAATCTGTGCAGCATGGGTGCTATACAACATACCAAAAAGAAAAACACCGTACAGGTGGACCAAACTAAGTAATGGATTGCCGTTTCCCCAAGACCGGTAAGTAAAGAGACTTATGGCCATAGAGACTGCCGTAAGCACCGTAAGGACAATTGTTTTTTTTGCCAGAAGTCTCAATAAAGGATAGGTCAAAAAAACAAGCATAATAAAAGGTATGTACCAATGCGTGTCGTTGTAGTGCCCAACGCCAGTCAAAATGCTTTTGATATAGTACCAAAGATCGTAGTTTTGAGTGTTGACAATGACATAAATTATTCCTGGTATAGAAGCGATCAGATACGGCAAGACCAGTCGCATCAGCTTTTTTTGTACAAATGAGAGATAGCTCACGTCAGGCTTAAAAAGATGCTTAAAGAGGTAACCACCAACAAAGACAAAGAACACGGTGGCATTGCCAACAAGGTAGTAGTACCAGTCGGGTAGAATCGTCGAGCGCATGTGGGTCAAGACAACCAATATGATCGCCAGACCCCTAAAAGCATCTATGTCCTCAAGAAAATTGCGCTTTTCGACTTCCAATCAATGCTCCTCGTCAGTCTCAAAATAATAACCTTGCGTCAAGATATACTACCCGAGAATGGAGATATTGACCAGCAAAATGTCCGAACACCGCGCCCTTGCGGGGAGATCAAAAGAGTGGCTGGTGTTCGGCAAAAAAAAATTGCAGTAGCAAAAACAGCGGATTTATGACAGAAGCGAACTTATAGCGTCACGTTCTTCCTCAAGTTCTTTTAGGGTAAGATTCATTCTTTCTCGACTAAACTCGTCTATTTCCAAGTCAGTAACGCGTAGATAGCGACCTTTTTCGCAGACAACTGGTACGCCGTAGATGATGTCTTTGGGGATTCCATAGCTTCCATCGGATGGAATGCCCATGGTTACCCAGCGACCGTTGCTGCCAAGCACCCAATCACGAACATGATCAATTGCTGCATTGGCGGCTGATGCTGCCGAACTAAGTCCACGGGCATCAATGATTGCTGCGCCGCGCTTACCAACGGTAGGCAAGAAAACGTTTCGGTTCCAGTCCTCGTCATTGACCAGTTTCTTGACACCTTGGCCATCCACTTGGGCAAATCGGTAGTCGGGATACATGCTAGGGCTGTGATTGCCCCAGACTATCAGTTTTTCAAAAGCTGCAACTGGCTTGCCTGTTTTGGCAGCCAGTTGAGACAGCGCTCGGTTGTGGTCCAAACGCAACATAGCAGTAAAATTTTCAGCTGCCAAATCAGGAGCAGATTTCATAGCTATGTAGGCATTGGTATTGGCCGGATTTCCAACCACCAAAACTTTTACGTTTCGCTTGGCCACTTGATTGAGAGCCTTGCCTTGTACGGTAAAAATCTTGGCATTCTCCATAAGTAGATCCTTGCGCTCCATGCCAGGCCCTCGTGGACGAGCGCCAACTAACAAGGCTATGTCGGCATCTTTAAAGGCCACCAGAGGATCATCCGCGGCTATGACGCCGGCCAACAAAGGAAAGGCACAATCTTCCAGCTCCATAATTACGCCCTTGAGCGCTTGTTGCGCCTTTTCTACAGGCACTTCCAGCAACTGAAGAATCACTGGCTGATCTTTGCCGAGCATCTCACCGCTGGCAATTCTAAAAAGCAAACTATATCCAATCTGGCCTGCGGCACCGGTAACGGCAACTCGTAGCGCGTCTTTCATATGAAATACTCCTTGGGTAAAAGAGCATAGCCGAGAAAGTCCACTTGAACAACAAAAAACTGAGTGTTCTCGTTCGTACTGCCGGCCAGCGACTATTGCCTAATCACTAATCGATAGTTGCGAGAGACAAGATAAATTGTGTTACGGTGGACCTAATGGCTGCCATCATCAGTTCTGTGCCTTTGGGGCTGAGCCTGTTGCCACAAAAGGCACCAGCATCGGCAGAATAGGGATACTCAAAGTGAGCGTGCGAAGCCAGGTCAAAGCTAAGCTGCCCAATAGTCTGGCTGCCTCTGGCGAGCGCGTCATCTACCAGAGCTTTGGCATTGTTGTTGGCATTGCAAGGTCCCGGTGCGGCCCAAAGGAATAATAACTGTGTGCTTAATTGTGTGCTGATCCTTGCCAAAGCCTTGCTGGCGAGACCGGACCCGTCGACCGGGTCCAATCCAACATAGGCTCGCGCAAGTGAATCTTGGCTGGCCGCGACCAAGGCCGCAAGGCCACCGGCCGAAAAACCAAGGTAGATGCGCTCACCTTTGCCAGCCAAGAGGCTTGCAAGACCGAGCAGATCCTGAGCATTTAAATCGTGGTTACCTGCAAAAATACTTGAGTTTACAAAACTCAAAACGACCGTTTTGTAACCATTACTGGCAAAGTGTTGGGCCCACCCTTGCATGGTGGTCAAAGAACGCAAAAATCCATGGGCAACAAAAATGGTAAGTTCGGAGAAAAGGTTTTGAGGTTTATAGACTTGATAGTCAAGTTTTAAACCTCGGCGTGTCTCAAAAACCCCACTTTGCACCTCAAAAACATGATCTCCTGCTTGAGCAAAACTCTGGTCGTAGCTTGCCATTTGTGTCTCAAGTTGCGCATCGCCAACCGGGCCCGGTGACGAGACACAGCTAAGTAACAACATCAGCAGAATTGGAATAAAAACCACCCTGCTGATGGCCACTGAGCCGCGCTGCTTTGGTCTAATTTCCATAGACTTTTAGTGCATCGTTAACATCGCGCAGTACTGACGTATCGTACTGCTCTACAAACTTGGTTCTAAACAAAACTGCTTGACTACTTGGACTCTTGATCCGTTTGATGGATGCAAGAAGTTCTCTGATGAGCCTAACGTCTCGATCGGTGTTTTTGCCAGCCTTTTGACGTTCGTTGTAGTCCAGAAGTTGATTGTTTAGAAAGGTAACCGCGCTCTCGCTGCCGTTGATTCCCAAGCCAGTAAGCGATTTAAGCGTATCATCGAGTGTGCGGTCACTGCCATCGTCGCGCCTGACTAGCTCAATAAATAGTTCGGCCGTGCTTGCATTCTTGTCGGCGCTGCTCATCAAAAGCCCCATAGATATAACTTTTAGACGATTGATTTCGGCCTGATTCTCGGGTCTACCGACTGCGGCATCAAGTGCGACACGCAAGGCGGTACGACCGATTGAGTTCTTCTGTTCATTGGGAAGTGTAGAGCGCTGAACAGCTTCGATAGCGCGTATCTTGACTGAGATTTGCGGATTCTTGCCGATTATCTGGCCCAAACTGTCGCCGTAGTTGGTGATCATTTTCTCCACGGCTACCGCTGACAGCTTTTTGATACCAGACAATTGCGAGTACCAAGCAACTGAGGCCAAAAACACTGGTTCAAAACCAATATCAGCTCGCATGCTTTCCATCGCTTGAATAATACCAACCGCGACTTTTTCTTGAGGTTTGGGATCAATCAAGTTAGGAATCAAATTGATGTCGGCCAAGTCACGCGCCAGTTGCCCGGCATAGTCCATAGCGCGGATTTTTCCCAAGGCGATGGCCGCTATCGACTTGAGATCAGGGTCCTTGCCGTCACGATAAAAGGTAAAGATTTGCCGGCCGGCGTCAGCGGCTTGTAAGTTGCCGAGCTCTTGGATGAGTCTCTTGGCCAAAGTCAACTTGTCAAACTGCTCGGTGCTGGTGCCAGTTTCTAAGCCGCGCACGTGCAGGTCTGCCAAGGCTTCTAAGAGCATCGGCGCAAAGTCTTTGTTACGTAGTTCTTGGATCTTTATGATGACTAGGTTTCGCTGCGAATCATTTGATGCATCCTGATAGACTTGCATCCAAACGTCTACCATCTCATCGGCCACAACTGGGACAAGTGCCAGACTGACGAGAAGAAATGCTATCACGGTACCAATAATGTTCTTTTTGTTCATGTTCATAGTAACTTCACCTTGCCCTTCCAGCAGCACGCGGATTCGCCAACCATGTGTGGGTGCGAACTTCTTGTAGCCGGCCATCGCCGTCAAACTCTTCGATCCTAATCAACTGTTCATTGTTCTTGCCGTATTGATATTTGACGCTTCTGATAATTTTACCATCGGCGTTGAGCGTCTGCTCGTGGATTAGGTTTTTGGTTTCATAAGAAAAAAGCGTGCGCTTGAGCAACTGCCCTCTACTGTCAAACTTGTCTTCGCTGACTAGCGAGCCGCTCTCGTCAAATTTTTTCTCGTAACGCTTGAGAACGGCCTGCCCGCTGTCGAGCACTTGGACTTGAGTGTTTTTTCCATCTGCAAAGACGTAGCGCGTAGTAATTGGTCTGATACCGCTACCTTGTATAACCCAAGAACTCTTGCGACCAGCGCTGTCATAGCTGTACTCAGAAAAAATCTGCGCAACGCCCAGGGTATTGAGAATCGACTCACGTTGGAGTCGGCCTTGACTAAACTGTTGAATAGTAGTCGCTTGAAGCTTTTTTTCTGCATCGAGCGTTTCAATCTTTAGACTGTTGTCAAGTTGCCAAGAAAAAGCCCGCTGGAGAATTAGCACCTCGGTGCCGCTAAACTGCTCTTCTAGGCTCAATCGGCCGTCGTTGCCATAACTATAGCTGGTGTACCCCGAAAGTACGCCATCAGAATAATAAGATTTGCTTTGACTAATGAGCCAATTTGGTACTGCTACTGATACCGTTTGAGTACGGTCATCGGTGGTTGCCGTCTCACTTTGCGGTAGGCGCGGCGTGTTGGTGCTACTAGTCGAGTTTGTGGTGCACGATTGTACTAGCAACAAAAACGCCACTAACATTGTTGATGAAAGCGCAGAAAATAATCGCATGCTGTCTCCCTTCTTTACTTAAGTCTAAGAGACTGGCAAGGATTCCTCAATGCTTGCCCGCAAAGGCTTTTTTTATTTAGCTCAACTCAAGAGGCGTCGAGTCCTTTTCTTTACTCAAGACGGCCACCATAAGCACCCAAAAACACAAGACCAGATTGAACAAGGGGATCTGCAAGTCGGGTGGCAAGCAATAGACGATGCTGACCATCGGTATCCAAACTACCCAGGTAGAAATTGTGGTCAAAGGGACTTTGCGCGTAAAAAACTCACGCCAGTTGTAGTTGTGCAAAGCGCTGATAGAGAAACCTTTAGCCAAAAACTGATAGGCAATCACTTGTGATGGCACGGCCCACAATGGGTTGTAAATAAATTGATCGACGACTACTTTTTTCACAATTATTGCAAGGTCGTTGCCTGAGCCAAAAAGTAGCGATTGTAATCTATAGAAGAGGTCTATCTCCATGCCTTTGACACCCCAAAACAAGAGGTAAAAGATCAAAGTCTTGAGTTTTCCTGGATAGACGGCAGGCCGCCCGGCAAAAAGCACCAACCAGGGGATTAGACCACCAAAAAGTGCGGTAGAAAAAAAACTGTAGACCAATCCACTTGAGTTTTTTAACAGGGCCAGTTGCGCCAAAATTTGGTTAAACCAAGGCACTAGCCCATAGGCGACCACAATCAATATTCCAATTCCTTGGATAAACAAACCTGGCACAAGGTTTTTTTTGGCGGCAGTGAGGCCCTCTTTTAATAATCCCAGCATGCGAGCAATCTATCACACCGGCAGCCGCCAATCGAGTAGGTCAGCTATCCTGTGAGCAAAGTTACGCGAGCTCTGACAAAAACTTTGTTATAGCTGGCATTTCTTGGGCCGTAAGCTGCGAGCCTGCCCTGCTAATCACCCTACTGGCAAGGTAGCTGGCGATGATAGCCGAGCGTCGCAGTTTGGCCTGATCTAGACCGAGCAAAACCTTATCGCCGGCTTGGCTGGCTTGCAAAATGCCATGGATAAAGCCCGATGCAAAAGTGTCTCCGGCTCCAGTGGTATCTACCGCCTGCACGGTAAAAGCCTCTACCTTAAGCAGCAGGTCGCCGCGTGCGAGTACGCAACCATTGGCGCCATCTTTGATTACCACCACCGAAGTAAGCTCTGCTAACTGTTTGGCACAGTCTTCTAGCTTAGTCTGATTGCACAATATGCGTACTTCTTCGGCATTGGCGAACAAAATATCGACGTGGTCAGTTATTAGGTTTAAAAAGTCATCACGATTGCGCCGCACGGCAAAGGGGTCAGCAAGATCAAAGGCCAGCGTCTTATCGTGGTGCTCGCACAAGCGGATTGCCTCTCGCACGGCTGCCTTTTGTTTAACGCTGTCCCACATGTAGCCAGTAAAATAGACAATATCACTGGTTTGCAAACAATTTTGGTCAAGATCACTTGCCGAAAACTCCTGACAAACACCCAAGTAGGTAAGCATCGTGCGTTCGCCATCCGGGCTAACCAAGATAAGACTTGAGCCGGTCTTGCCATCCATAAGTGACAAGCGCGACAGGACTCTGCAGTCACTCAGCTGGGCTTGGTAGCTTTGGCCATACTCGTCGTCGCCAACTTTGCCGCCCAAACAAACCTTGTTGCCCAAAAGTGCCAAGTTAATCAGTGTATTGGGCACATCTCCGCCCGGTGATCGGGTGTGCGCACGCCCCTGCAAAAAATCCAAAATCTTGTGCCGTTGTGCTTCGTCAACCAGGTGCATGATGCCTTTGTTGAGCTCCAGCGCCAGAAGTTCGGCGTCCTCGACCTTAAAGATCAAATCGATCAGCGGGTTTCCAATTCCATATACGCGCATCAAGCCTCCAGCCAGTCTTCTGCAATTTGTTGCTTAGGGTAGCAATTATTGCAGCAAAGTTCCATCACCTGGCTTTTCTACCAAAAAGAATGGATCCTTGCGCAGCACCTTGACCAACTTGTCCCACAGTTCGGCACTGTCTATCAACCAGCAATCCGCCGCGCCAACTCTTCCCCATCGCAGACCGCTTGGACTCATGAGTGGCTTTATACGTTCAAAACAAGTTTGGTAGCCGTTTTCATACCGGTGAAAACGGTAGTCTTTTTGAATGCTTGCACCTTCTTCGTCAATCAGAGTCCACGTCCGCCATGCCTCTTGCAAATACGGCACTTCCACCAATTCTTCTATAGCATGAATACTACAGTTGGGCTCGAGCCCGCAGCCTATCATCAGCACCTTGGCGCCGTAGCTTGGCAAAAGTGCGATAGGCGAATGAGGCCCATAGGCCACGGCATCAAGCTGATGTGCCAAAACAAGTGCATGAGCCTTGGCGCCACTGGCACAAGCCGAGTGACTGGGATGCAGACTTCGGCGGCTATCCTGGCGCGTGCGAAAGGTTTCACTGACAAGGCCCGACGTACTGGGGCTGTTTTTGAGATCAAAGATTGCTTCTTGCTTGCCAGGCGCCATTGCAGAGTTGCAGGGCATAATCAGCGTACCTTCGTCGCCTACAAGCTCCAACAAGACAGATATCAAGGTCTCGGGGCCGCCTTCTATCGGACCCAAAGATCTAAAAGATGTATGAACCAAGAGCATCTCTGCCTCGCTTATACCTAGTTGTCTCAAATCCTGCCCTAGTTCTTGTGCCGATGCCATAGCTTTTCAATGCCTCTTGCAGATAGTCTAATTCAATCTCAAGCAGCTTGCCGAAGGTATTTTTAATCGAATAAACTATAGTCAATGTACCATCTACACCAGTCAGACAATCTGGATACTCTTTTGCAAGACGGCTTGCCGATTATTAGGCCGCATTTTGACGATCAGCAGACGCTCTACGTGATCCAAAGTACCGTTATGCAGCGTTGGTTTAAGTTTAGGCTGGCAAGTCTTAGCGGCGTAAGTGCCATACCGCCACTTTTGGTGCCTGACCAATCGATGCGCTTGTTGCTTTCCAAGATGGCGACCAAGCAGCCTGAGGCACTCTTTCTCGATGACCTGATTTTGGGTGTCCACCAAGAGTTACAAAAAATTGCGCGCCAGATTGGCAAGGCAGATCAACAGGGGCAGCGTTTGGCTGCCATCTATGCCCCGGTGCTAAACTATTTAGGCTTTGAGAACCAAGCAGAACTTCAAAGGGACACCCAAGCTGGCCTAATGTTTGACCTTGCCAATGAGCTTGCAGGGGTGCTTTTTAGCTACGCCCAAAACCCCGTCGACGACCAGTCTGGCAATGAGCTGCTGAAGCTTTGGTCAACACCAGACCAGCCACACTACCTCTGTGACCGACTGGCCCAAATCAGCGGTCTGAGCACTGACAACGCCTTCTTGTCGCGTTTGCGCCAGCACGAAGTCTGGCAGGCCGACTTGTTTTTGAGGCTCTTCCCCGCCACTAGTGAGCACCATGGAATCCTGGGGCTTTTGATGCAACGTGCAATCTCGCAGCAATGGGTCTACCATGGGCCTTACAAACGAGTAATTCTGTTTGGTTCGGCATTTTTGTCGCGGCGAGCCTTTGACTTTGTTCACTATTTGTCCAAGAGCCTCGACGTTTATCATTTTCTTTTTAGACCTGGACTTGGTGCCCACCAAGACTCTCTATCCCATCAATGGTCGAGACTTGCTCGTGACTTGGATCACCAACTTTTGGCCAGCATCAAAAAGCAAGAAACCGTTGTGCTGTCCAGCCATTCTCATGACCTTGTGACGTCCCTCAGTGCGCTCCAAACTGCATACAAAGACGCGAGTGACTTAGAACGCGTGCGTCACTTGGTCAATCAGGACTCAGGCCAGGCAAACAACCTGCAACTGCTTGGGGATAATAGCTTTGTTGTTATAGAATCAAGCACGCCTTTTCGCCAAGTAGAAGGCTTGTTTCAACGTCTACTGGCCCGACTTGAGGATCAAGATCCAAGCAAAAAACTCGCACTAGAAGACATTTTGGTTATGGCACCCGAGATCCAAAGCTACCGTGCTGCCATAGAGGCAATCTTTGGCCCAGCGGGTCCACGACGAAGCGCCGCTCACGACCCGCAGACGCTGCACCTTGGCTGGAACATGGCAGATTTGGGATTTGGCGCTGCCTCACCTTGGCTCAAAGCCAGCCGAACTCTGTTTGATCTGGCCAACAGTCGCTGGGAAAGGTCCTTGCTTGGCGCTTTGATTGGCAATCCATGCTTTTATCGCAAGCATGGTTTTGCACCCGGCGACCAAGAAACTCTGCTGCGTTTTATAGAAAAAGCCAACATTAGATGGGGCTATGACGGCAAACAACGCAAGACACGCGGTGGTGGCGACAAACAAGAACAAACCTGGTTCTCGGCCTTTAGGCGCTTCTGCGAAGACTACCCCTACGCACCATCAGAAGATCAAGGTAGCTTGTCAGGTTTTGACCAGAGCAAAGCCCAGTTGATAGGTAAGCTCTTTGCAATCCTCGACCAGATTTACACCGGGTTTGAAGACTTTAAGTCTCACCCTCGCACGCTCGACCAATGGGTAGACCAATGTTTGGCACTAATCGAACAAAACATCGCCATACTTGACGATGACGACAAACATCACCAAAGTGCAGTGCTCAGCACTATGTTTCAACTCAAGCATCTTGTACGCAACAACGCCCTTGCCGACCCACAAGCCGAGCTCGACTGGTTTACATTTTGGCACTTTTTTAACGACCAGCTCGACCAAGTTGAAGGTGGTCTGGGACAAAGAATGGCAAGCGGCATAACCTTTAGTTCGGTCAAACCGTATCGAGCTGTACGATTTAAATTGATAGTTATGCTTGGCTGTAATGAGGCAGACTTTCCACGTCGCAATCAATGGCAGTCCTTTGACCTTGGCATTCTCGGCAACCTTTCGGTTTTGCCAGACTTTGCGCACGAAGAGGTCAATTTCGGCCATAGACCCTTGGGCGGCCGCCTTGCAGCCGAAGTTCAAGACAGTTGGGCCTGGCTTGAGACCATATACTCGGCCGCACAAGCCTTGTGGTTGTACTATCAAGCAGTCGATCCCTACTCGGGCAAAAGCAAATTGGCCTCGCCATTTTTGACCAGTCTGCTTGATCTCTTGGACTCTGGTTCACGCGGCCGTATTGTCCAAAGCGACGGTCTGCACGGCTACGATCTGACAGCAAAAACTCGACCCGACAGTCTACGCAGTAGCCGCTTTATAGAAAGAGCCCGAGCTCTAGCTGGGCCAAGGCTGCCCGCTCTCACCCAGAGAGCACTTGCCATCAACGAACTCCAGCCTGGCCAAACATTAATCAGTTTGAGCGACCTGAGCTCTGTATTTATGTATCCACTCGACGGCTTTGCTCGCTATCGTTTGCAGCTGAGCCTCAAGACCAAGCGCGATATTCTCTCCAATGACCAAGAAAATATGGCCCTCGATTTTTGGGATGGCCAAGCATGGCTCAAGAGTCTTATGCTTGAGTGCTTGATGCCAGGCAACAATAAAGTACCCACGCTCCGCAGCTTTGACCAACATGACTTTATTGAGCGCAAGTTGGCGGCAGCCCATCGCTCGCAGGCGATCACAGCCTCATCCTTTGACTTTATTGCCGAGCAAGATTTGCAGCGCCAAGCAAGCATTTTGAGTGCCCGCATGGCCACCGTCGTTGCACAGCTAGGGCTCGGCCAGCTTGATCTCGTGCGGCTCGTACCCATTGAGCCATTGGGCCTTGTCAGTACAACTTTTTTGGTGGATGCCAGCTCAGCCATAGTCTTCCAAAACCCGCGTGGTGAGCGATTTCTTTTTAGCATGGTTAACAGGGACCTTAAAAACCCGTTGGCAAAAGATGGCACTTGTAATCTTGGCGCAGAAGATCTGCTTGGGCTTTACCTTCCGCTAGTGCTGCTTGATGCCTTGTGGCCAAGTGAGACGGTAAGTCAGCATATTCTGGTCTCGGCCAAGGTCGATAGCTACAAAGATTACTATCGTGTCAGTTCATCCGAGCAAAGTAAGCAGCTAAAATCAAACCTAGAAGAGGCGCTTGTCAAACTGCTTAGTGAGCCGCAGGCCATCTACTTAGACTTTTTGGACAAAAAAGACCACAGCATCCGCTGGCAAGACTGGTGGCAGCTAGCCTTGGACGAGCAAGTTTTTATCCCTGGTGGACTGAGCAAACTCAAACCAAAAAGCAGTAAGCCGGCTAGCTGTGCTTGGCTGCCACTTTTTTTCCCCGATGGCACTCCCCAACCAAGCGCCATCTTTGATGATCTTGTTGGCAACTTTTATGCCAAGGTGCTAGAGATGGCACGCGAAGCCCTAGTGGCCAGCGCTAAAGAACCAAGTAACACTAAACAGAGCAACGCTGAACAGCAAGCCAGTCAGGACGGTGAGCAAACATGAAGCACCACAGCAGTCTACTGATAGAAGCCTCAGCCGGAACCGGTAAGACTTGGACCATAGAACGCCGAGTTTTGGCGCTTGTAGCACGTCAACAAAGTCCACTGAGTCTGCGCCAAATTTTGTTGGTAACCTTTACCGATGCAGCCACGCTAGAACTGCGAGAACGTATTAGGGCCATACTGGTTAAGGTTCTTGCCAATAACGAGCAAAGTCTGGCAATTCTCGCCGAAGCCGGACTCATTTTTGCCAGCCAAGATGAGCTTGCTGTCATGCTAAGCCGGCTCAAAACCCAGCTGCAGGACTTCTCGAGCACACCGATATTTACCATTCATGGGTTTTGCACGCTTATTCTGGCTCGCTACGCCATGGAGCTTGGACTTCCATCTCGACAGGTTATAGACAATCGCTATCGCCAGACAGCTTCTAAGGATTTTTTGCGCGAGACATTGGTCAGCAGTGAGACCTGGCAGCTTGGCGGTCTTGTCTTTGAGACTGATGCGCGCAAACTTGCTATACGCAATCTACTCACGGTTTTTGGCAACGCGCAAACCCACCCCGGTGCCGACGACTTTGCCGACGTACTTGCCCAGATTGGTTTGCAAGGTATCCTTGACGTTAGCCTCTACGCCTACCCTTGGGACGAGCTCAAAGAACTCTGGCTTGATGTTTTTGTGCCACATGCGGCCTCAATTCTTGCACATCAGTCAGACCAACTTGAGGTGGAAAGCGTCGAAATACACGCCTTTTTTGACGATTTCCATAGTCAAACCCGCCAGCTTGGCAAGCTTAGTCTCAACGACCAGTTTCGTGGCAAACGCGACCAAGGATTTGGCAAAATAGTGGCAGCTAACTTGCTCAAATTTGCAGCCAAGACCTCGGCTTTTGTACTAGCAAAGTGCCTGCACGATAGCTTTGAACACTGGCTACTTAGCCGCAAGGAACTGGCCGGCACCTTTAATTTTGACGACCTCATCAAAAAACTGGCCAACTTGCTCAATCTTAAACAGGGTCAAAATCTACTAAGCAATTTACGTCACGACTATCGTGCAATTTTGATAGACGAGTTTCAGGACACCGATCCGCGTCAATGGTCAATTTTTTCAAAGTTCCTCAATCACAGTAGCTTGACGGCAGTCGGTGACCCCAAACAGGCGATCTACGCCTTCCGAGGGGCTGATATCGGCACCTATTTTAACAGTCGCGCCAGCTTTGACCAACAGTCGAGTTTGGACAGCAACTACCGCAGCAACCCAGCTATGCTCGAGCACCTCAATCGTCTGGCTAGTCGTTGGTTTACTTTGGCAGCCAGTCGATACGACTCGCCCAGCTCGACTTACTGCGAGCTTACGTCTGGCTTAGTGGCAGATGAGGTAGCAGTTCTGCGTGACGCTAGCGGCAACGTACTACCGTGCTTTGGTGTACTTCCCCTCAGTGTTGATGGACATATGCAGGCCAATAACGCTGACGACGGCCTGCCAGTGTTGAGACAGCGCGCCTACAAAAACTGTGTAAAAAGTATTGCCGGACTGGTAAAATCGGCCTATCTGGGTATTAGTGCCCAAAGCATGCGCAAAGTCGAGGCCAACGACATCGCAATTTTGGTAGAATCCTATAAGGACGCCTACCGCCTACGTGACAACTTACAAGAAGCCGGGATTTCCGCAAGTATCCAAGGTCGCGGTGACTTACGCAGCTGTCAAGAAGCTGATGAGCTACTCTTATTTTGTCGCGCCTTGCAAGACCCAAGTGATGCGTCGGCCGTCCGGGCCTTTTTGTTGACGCGCTTGGGTGGACTGAGACAAGAAGATTTGCTTGCCTACTGCCAAGGTCCAAGCTACACCAGTTTGGCCGCACAATTACAGGTCTGGAAGAGCGAAGTCCCCAAGAGCGGCTTTTTGGCAGTTTTTGCCCAGCTGCAACGTGGACAGCATTTAAGCGCCTTGTATGACGACACTTTAGCATGCGATTTGTGGCGCAGACTTTTTACTTGCTACGGCGACAGAGCCCTGCGAAGCTACGCAAACTATCAACATTTGGCCGACCTGCTACAGAATCATTGCGACGAGCAGGCTGGCGACGGCCAGCGGATTGCTTGGATTTTTGCTGACTTGCTTGAAAGCATGAGTCTTGGTGAGCAAAGTCCATTGCGGCGCGAACGACAGGACGGCGCCGTTAGAATAATGACGCAGCACAGTGCCAAAGGTCTCGAGTTTGAAATTGTCTACGCTATGATCGGATTGGCTGCAACCAAGGATTTGGGCTCATGGAACAGTTGGGAGGACAGCCACGGCGACAAAACAGTGCGGAGTTTGGCACCCAAGCTCGGCTATTCCGATAGCCACTTAGAAGCAAAGGTTTGGAACAACAAGGCTCTGGAAAAACTGCGCCTCTATTATGTGGCCATTACTCGCGCCAAGTCAGGCTTGATTGTGCCCTATCTTGCCCAAGTTACACTAAAAAATAAGGCGCCGATGTGGCTACATGAGTGGTGCCAAGCACAACCGGGCCAGCATCGCCAAAGCGCCTTGCTCTACCAAGATCCTGCCTTGTTTAATGCAAACGATGACCTCGTCGCCTTTTCTGTGCAAGCATTTGAACTTGATGCAATCCAAAGGCCTGATAGCCAGGCTCAAACACAAAATGCAACGCAAACTTTGGTTGCTGCAAACCAGATTGAGCTGCCGCCAGCGTGCCGCCTGCGTGATGCCGACTTACGTGCCGAAGAACTGTGTAGCTTTACCTCGCTACAAAAAAGACGTTTGGGCTTTGCCCAAGGCAGCTGGGACCCTTCCCTCAAGGACCACGATGCCCCAGTACAAAGCGAACTTGCACAGCCAAATCAACTGCCACGTGGCACAGCCTTTGGTACGCTTTTTCACGAACTCGTTGCGGCGATGGACCTTGACCTATTTTTGCAAGCTTGGGACCACGATCAATCTTTTTTAAAGGCTGATCCAAGCATAGCCCAAGTTTTGGCCAGACAACTAACAGCTTCTGGTCTCGGCACCCATGCCGCCTTGCGCCTCAACGATGGCCCAATCCGCTCGCATATCTTGTGCCAGATGCTGTATGGTGCACTAAACGCCGAGCAACTGGGCTTGGTAAAGTCCAAAAAACGACTATGCGAGCTTGAGTTTATGGCACGCATTGACCAAGCGCAGCGACCAGCTATGCTAGACAATGTAGAACTTAGTGAAGGCTTTCTGACAGGATCAATAGACATGGTCTATCAGTCAGAAGACGGTGCGTGGAACATAATCGACTGGAAGACCAACTTTTTGACTGGCGATGCCCAAGAGATGCAGAACGAGTGTCAGACCATAATGCAGCACTCCAACTACCACATGCAGGGGCTGATCTATCAATCTATTCTTAAACTTTTGCTAGAAGCCGAGGGCAAAGAGGCCAAGCTCGGTTCGGTCTACTATGTCTTTGTACGAGGCAGTCTTAGCTGCAGCGACAGTCGGGCTTGGATAGTCGACCTTGGCCAACAACTGCAAGCCAAAGTGGAACAATTTATTGCTCAAACTGGCCTCAAACTGGCCTCAAACTAAGGGGAGCGCACGCATGAAATTGTTAGCACCGAACCCGCTCAAGCCTGACTTATGGTCGTTGTGCCAGTGCCTTGGAATCGCCTACCATCAACTTGGGGCGGCCCTATCCTGCCTGTCGGTACCGCTTGGTGTCCAAAAAAACCTACCACTTGGCTACGACAGTGCGCGCGCCTTGGAGCACTTCGATAGCATTCTGGCCATCAGTTTTATCTTCGCGTGCCAAGAAGAAGGCCATGTTTGTATCCCGCTTGCAAATTTCTATCTACTTTGGCAGAAAGCACTTGATAAAGCACAAATGCAGTCACCTGATGTGCAACTCCGAGCGCCCAGCCTAGTGCCAGATTGTTTTGACACAGCCGCTATGCGTCAGATTTGCCAGCAACTTAGCTACCAAGAGTTGTGTTTGCATTGGGCAGATACTTCCGCCCAAAATAGCGCCATCTCAGCTGGCCAAAAACCCTTGCTGCTGGTTACCGATAGAGCAGGCCAAGTTTGGTGCCACAGCCATGCCAGTTTTGTATTTGAAACTCGCGTGGTTAAGCGCATCCGCCGCCTATTGGAGCTCAACCGTTTGGGCAAAAATCGCCCCTCATCTGCCGGTGGCAATAATGAAGTAGTGCTCAAACACGCCTCGCACTTGGACAATGACCAACTGCAGGCTTGCCAGAGCTTTGGCCGCCAACACTTTGCACTTTTGACAGGTGGACCTGGCACGGGCAAAACTAGCACTGCGTTCTTTATGCTATGGAACTGGTGGCAGAGTTTTGTTGCCCACAACGGACGCCAGCCACATATCAAGCTCAGCGCACCTACTGGCCGAGCTGCCGCCCGTTTGGCCGAGAGTCTTGCCAAAGCCCGTGCAAGCATCCACGAGCGCAACGACGACGGCTTTCTTGCCTGGATAGATCAAGAAAAGCCAGTCACCGTGCACAGCTTGCTTTACGGAGCACAGCAACGGGCCCAGCCGCTGGCTCAGATTGACCTCTTGCTGATCGATGAAGCCTCCATGCTCGCCCTATCGTTGATGGCCAAAGTACTTGATGTTTTGCCAGACAGTGGGGGACTGCTACTTTTGGGTGACCCCGACCAACTTCCATCTATAGACGCAGGTGCCATAGTTGCCGACCTTGCTGGCCAAGAGACACACACCAAACCAAGCTCAGCTGCAGCTAACGACTTTATTCATCGCCTAAGCATCTGCCACCGCTCCAATCAAAGCATTAGCGACGCAGCTGCTCAGATCCGGTCAGGTGTGATACCTGACTTGCCACTTTGGGACCCAGACAATCATCTAAGCCCAGGCGTTTTTTTGGCACGACCCGATTCCAACCTATTAAGCAAGACCTTTTGCTCAGCGTTGGGTTCTATCCAAGACCAGACAAGCCGCCTTGCAAGCCCAGCAGAACTCTTGGCCCGCTATGGGCAGGTGGCAATCTTGAGTCCACAAAAAGAAGGACCATTGGGAACTAAGACGCTCAATCGCAGCATAATCAGAAACTTAAAGCTGACAAACGACGATGGTTACAATGATGTCAGCCCTTGTGTCGGTCTGTCTGTGCTCATCAAGAAAAACAATCCACGTTGGAATCTTTCTAATGGCGATCGAGGTGTTCTGGCCAAGTCAAGCAGCAACGAGCTTTGCTTCTTTGCCAACTCTGGCCAGGACCAGGGTATTCCAGTCTCACTTTTGGACGAATGGGAAGCTGGTTTTGCCATGACGGTGCACAAGAGTCAGGGTTCGGAGTACCCATTGATCTTGTTGGCCGTTCCAGACACCGCTGCCAATTGGGCCAGTCGTGAGCTTTTGTACACAGCTTTAACACGCGCCTCGCGCCAAGTCGTTATTTTTTCTGATCAGGCCACCTTGCAGGCGATTGTCAATCGAAGAACGCAACGATTCTCGCTTTTGAGCCAAGCTCTCTTGGCCGACCAAAGCGACCAGACCAGTTAGCCTGACAAGTTAACCTGACCCGCATGCCTGACCCGTTGGTCTCATTAAACCGATTTAACGCTAAACTTTGCCAGACCCAGGTTGTGGCAAATCTCGAGACTAGAACGGCTATTGTTGAGCGTGTAAAGATGTACACCTGCTACCTTATAGTTGAGCAAGTCGCTTATCTGTTCAGTTGCGTACTGTATACCAACTTTAGTCACACCCTCGTCGTCGTCTGCCCGAGCAATTGACTTGAGTAGCCGAACGGGAAAGCGAACCCCAGCCGCCAAGTCGGCCATGCGTGCCATGCCAGCGCGCGTACTTACCGGCATAATGCCTGCAATAATTGGTACTTTGATTCCGGCCATTTCGCAGCGCTCACGGAAGTCGTAGAAGTCGCGATTGTCAAAAAAAAGCTGCGTTACAATATAGTCTGCACCTGCGTCTACCTTGGCTTTGAGAAAATCAATTTCCTTGAGTCTGTTGGGCATGCCCGGATGACCCTCAGCAAATCCTGCCACACCGACGCCAAAATGTTGCTTCTTTTTTTTGATAAACGACACAAGATCAGCGGCATAAGAAAAGTCAGACCGACCTGAGCTGCCCTGTTTGAGTTCTGCTGGCACATCGCCTTTGAGCGCAAGTATGTTGCAAATTCCTTCTTGGTCGTAGGCATCGAGAATGGCCTCAACTTCATTAGCTACGCTACCTTCGCAAGTCAAGTGAGCGGCCACCGTCAAGCCAGTTTGGCGGCTGATTCTGGACACTAAATTATGGGTATTTTCGCGCGTTGTACCACCAGCACCATAAGTAACACTAACATAGGCCGGATTAAGTTCTACCAGTTGAGAAATAGTCTCGTAAAGTGTCTGCCAACCTTTTTCTGTTTTGGGAGGAAAAAACTCAAAGCTAAACGGAATCTTTCGCTCTTCGGTGCAGCTACTGAGAATATCGCGAACCAGCATGGCGTCCCCCCTTTTTTGTATATCGTTACTTCACGATTGATTGATATTCTACAAAAAAAGTGGCATACACTGCAAGTGCGGTTGATGGCAGATTATGGAACAGATGCTGGCATAAGCTGTGGATAACTTGGTATTTTTGTGGATAAGTGCTGCCAAAGACCAAGATACACCCCAATTTGGCCGTTATTCTGTCTACCCGCGCCGATGCCCGTCAAAAAACTTGTCTTCTTTTGGACAAAATGTTCGCAAGCGTGCTAAAGTAAATTAGCATTATCTCACGTGCACCTTTGATTGATCCGATGATGTAAAAAGAGTCTATGTTTTTAGTGGCAGCAAGGAAAATCTATGTTTTTTGATTACATGTCAAGTTTTATTACCTCCTCGTCCTGGCTTAGACTGGTACTCGATGCGGTTTTGTTTGCGCTCTTTACCGTTATGGCGAAGATTTACAAGATTCCTCTTGCCAAAGGCCTGTGGTACTTGCCCTTGGTTTTGGCAGGGCGTGACCTGCTTAGCTTCTTTGTTTTGCACCCCATGTTCTTTTTTCTCAGCGACGGAGCCTTACTGTGCATCTACACCTGGTGGCTGCATTCTTACAATCCCAAACTAGTACCAGCTAAGCTGTTTAACATTGTTACCGCTTTGGTCGTCGCCGTAGCAACCGTGCTCTCGTTTGTACTCAGCAACTTTGCCGTATCTTATATTGTGATGGCCATCTATGGCTTGGCTGCAACGCTTTGGTTTACGGTCTTAATCTCCAATTTTTCTGTTAACAATACACAAGGTGTTGAGTTTTTGGTCGAGATTCGTCTGCCACTTGTGGTCATGTTTTTTGCCACGCGTCTCTTATTATTAATTGAATTCAATATCCAAACGCCGTTTGCCCAGTATGTGCTTGCCATCCTTGCCTATACGCCGCACTTTTTCTTGTTGTTTCGCTACATCGGGTATTTTGCCAAAAAGTTTGAAGAACGAGAAAAATACAGTAGCACCTACATCAACTCCCTGTTTGATTTTATGCGCACCATTGGTAGCGCCATGACAGAGAGAATTGAAGTAAAGTCCATACTTAACTACGTTATCAATTCTATTACCAAGTACATTAACGCCGACTCGGGCGTGGTAATGCTCAAAGATGGCCACGATGGAGTTTTACGCATTGGCGCCATGGAAGGCTATTTTCCTCCGCCTTTTGAAGTGCCAGCCATTGTTAAAACCAAACTGACCGGTGTGCAGAAGTTTTTTGAGAACACACCTATAAAGCTTGGTGAGACTATTTTGGGCGAGTGCGCCGCCTCCAACAAGGCAATTTACATACGTAAAACGTCAGAAGATCCGCGTATGCAGTCCAATATCAAAGACGACACGCTATTGATCACTTCAATAATCGCCATCCCTTTGATTGTCAATAAAGACGTTTTTGGTGTTATTTCCATCATGCGCCGCAGCAAAGACAGTCTCTTTACCGACCTTGAGTACGAACGTTCTCGCGTTTTTGTCGAGTACGCCTCACTTACGCTCGACTCTCTCTATAACTATGCGCAGTTGCTAGAAAAGCAGGAAATCGAGCGCGAAGTTAACATTGCCGCCACTATTCAGAGGAAACTCTTGCCTACTCGAACACCTAAAGCAATCGCCAACATGGTGCACGCCTTTACTCGGCCAGCCAAGGGAGTCTCGGGCGACTATTACGACATTATCCCATTAAACGCTATGGGTAAGTTTGCCATGGTTATCTGTGATGTGGCCGGCAAGGGTGTCCCTGCCAGCTTAATCATGGTTATGATTAGAACCATTATTCACACCATTGGTGGAGCCAAAAAGAACGCTGCCGAAGTGGTTGCTTGGATTAACCGTGGTATTGCCGGTCGAATCGACATAGAGCGATTTGCAACACTGTCATATTTAACTTACAATCCACAAGAACGCTTGCTTGAGTATTCTAACGCTGGCCACCATCCTGTATTGCTCTACCGAAGTGGGACGGGCATAGTAGAACGGATTGACAGCCCAGGCTTGCCCATTGGGCTAGAACGTGACAGTGAATATACTTTGGTTAAGGTTTATCTGGAGACAGGAGACACTCTTTTGTCTTATACTGACGGTATCATAGAAGCTATGAACTATCGTGGCGAGCAGTTTGAAGAAGAACGATTGGTGCAGATTTTTGAAGAGCATGTGCTCAAGTCTCCCAAGGAACTTATAGACATCATTAGGTCTGCGGTTGATGGCTTTGTTGGCCAAGCAAAACAGCATGATGATATGACCATGATCGTGCTTAAAGCAGATTAATGTGCTATAATGTTACCATGTTCTTGTGATAGGATTCATTAGTAAAAAGGAGCATGCACCGGTGGAAGTTAAACTTAAGACCAAAAACGGAGTCCTGTTGGTGGAGCTTCAAGAGGAAATTGACCTCTTTCATGCCAACAAGCTGAAGTTGTATTTCAACAAAATTTTTGAAAGTTCCCATACTAAGATCATTCTTAACTTTCAGGATGTTACCTACATTGACAGTTCTGGCATAGGCGCGCTTCTCAACATTTACAAAGAAACCAAAAAGCGCAACATAAAAATGTTCTTTGCCAACATTCATGGTTCAGTCAAGAAAGTTATCGAGCTAACTAAGCTTGATGATTATTTCCCCATCCTTCGTTCAGAAGACGAAGCAATGGAACAGCTGAACTCAGAATAATACTGCTTAGGAGCATTACGATGGCACACAAAGAACTTAGGGTTGACGAAAAAAATCCCTTGTTTGACAAAACAAACCTATTCTATAAGAAATTTCCCTCGGATCAGCGCCAGATTCGCTATTTCGCCTTGGTTATTGTACAAAAAGCACCTCCAGAGATTCAGGAAATCAACTTGCTTGAACAACAAATCTCTGAGCTTTTGAAAAATGCGGTCAAACACGGCAACCACAGCGACCCATCAAAGTCAGTGCACGTTTGGTATTATTTTTCAAATGACGAAGCACGCTTGATAGTGGAAGACGAAGGCGAAGGCTTTAAGGATTTAGAAAAGTGGAACGAATTTAACAGTAAGCGCCTTGCCCTGCTGCAAGACCGTAAGTTTGATGACCTAGACAACTTCGTCTCCTTTAGAACCGATCGCTCTGATGAACATGACGGTGGCAACGCCCTTTTTGCAGCCCTGGAATACTGGGATGTAGGCATGATTTATGATGAAAAACGAACCTCGGTTGCTGTCGGCAAGCGATTTGAAAAAAGACGACTAGCCGTTTAGTAGAGCATGCTGAGCCAAAAGAGAAAGCTGTTTGATACAAGATCAAACAGCTTTTTTTTGCTTCTTGGGCAAAAATACTGCCTCGGAAAATTCCGGGGCAGTATCTTCTGCGAGAAGATTAACCTATCGCTACGGTTCCAGTCTCATTGGTTCTAATGCGAACTACTTCCTCCAAGGGAGTAATAAAAATCTTGCCATCACCGATTTCCCCAGTGTGGGCACCGTCGATAATTGCCTTTATGGTCTTCTTTACAAAGTCATCATTAACGGCAATCTCTATGCGGATCTTCTTGAGCAAATTTACTTCGATGTCTACACCGCGAAACTTTTCGGTGTAGCCCATTTGCTGTCCACAACCCAAGGCATTGGTCACGGAAATCTTGTAAATCTCAGCTTCAAAAAGCTTCTGTTTAACATCGTTTAACTTGTGCGGCTGTATATACGCGGTTATCAATTTCATAACATTTTCTCCTTGTACTGCTATTACATGTTACTGAAGATTTGGAAGCCATGGTATGCATCAGCGCCATGCTCGTTGATATCCAAGCCTTGTTGTTCTTCTTTTTTGCTTACGCGAAGGAACTTAACTGCTTTGAGCAGCAAGAATACCGCACCCATGGTTACCACTACCCATCCGAATACCATACCTACGCCCAAAGCTTGCACGCCCAACTGTGTAGCATCGCCTCCCATAAAGAGTCCTGCGGTACCCTGTCGGATTCGATCGGGTTCGGCAAACAATCCTACTGCCAAGGTTCCCCAGACACCACAGATGCCGTGTACAGAAATGGCTCCAACTGGATCATCTATGTGCAAAACCTTGTCAAAGAACTCGACACTGAGCACCACCAGAATACCACCAATCAAACCAATGATTATGGCCGATGTTGGACTAACGGCAAAGGTTGGCGCGGTAATGGAAACCAAACCTGCCAATGCGCCGTTCATAGTCATAGAAACGTCAGGCTTCTTAAACCATATCCAGCTCAGTATCATGGCGGCAACTGCCCCGGCAGAAGCACCAAGTGTGGTGGTTACGGCAATGTGACCTATGTCGGCACTGCTACCGTTGAGGGTAGAACCGGCATTAAAGCCATACCAACCAAACCAGAGGATAAACACACCCAAGGCGGCCAAAGTCAGGTTGTGACCAGGGAATGCCTTAGAGATGATCTTGCCATCAACTTTGACATATTTGCCCAAACGTGGTCCAAGCACTACGGCACCAACTAGGGCTGCCCAACCACCGACACTATGAACTACGGTCGACCCAGCAAAGTCATGGAATCCTTTTACTGCTAAGAATCCTTCTGCATTCCATATCCAATGCCCTGCTACTGGGTAAACAATGGCCGAAATAAAGACGCTATATATCAAATATGAGCCAAACTTGATACGTTCTGCAACGGCTCCCGAGACAATGGTGGCGGCGGTTGCGGCAAATACTACCTGGAAGAACCAGTCACGCATCTTGTTGGCCCATTCTTCGGTTGGAATGTTGAGGAAGAACTCACTGGTTCCAAACCAACCGCCGCTTGAAGCGCCATACATGAGACCCCAACCAACTGCAAAGAAGGCCAAGGCACCAACCGCAAAGTCCATTAAATTTTTCATTAGGATATTGACGGCGTTCTTTGATCTAGTCAAACCAACCTCAACCATTGCAAAGCCTGCTTGCATCAAAAATACAAGGGCCCCTGCAACCACTAACCACAGCATGGTTGTAATACCGTCGAGGTCAGCTTTAGTCACATACTCCGCCTCTTGCGCTGAAACTATGGCTGGAAAAACCATAAGCGACAAAAGAACGACAAGTACCGTAAGTGCTCTCTTTTTCATACCTAACTCCTTTTTACTTTCGACAAGAAAGTTACTTGATTAAATCTCAGTACACTAATTGCAAATACCGTGCCATCTTCAATATTTTTTCTATTTAATTTGATCAAAGAAAGAATTTGGCCTGATAACTGCCGTTGCTTTGGGCTGGTGGCTTATCATTTAATGGCACTTGCTTGTTGCCTTTGGGCCTTTTTTAGCTGCGTGACTTAGTCAGGCGCAGCGACAACTGTTTGTAATGTAAGGATTTTGGGCACCTGTCGATTCTTGCACTTCTCAGCAAGCAACATGGCCAAGCCTATGGTTGGGCATACGAATAAAAGGTAGCGTCCTGAGGCCAACTAAGGGCCTACGAAAGCCTTTTAAGCTGAGCCACCAGCCGCCTTATCGGTATAACTTCGTGCACAATGCTACGTTTGTGTATTTATTGAGTAAATTAGATACATTTTGGTGTCAAAAATGCATGCCGATGTATGGTTTGGCCCCCTTTTGCAGGCCGACCTAAGCGTATATAGTAGTCGGCAATGAATACTAAAAATATACCCAATCTCGGAATCCGAAACATTGCAATTATAGCCCACGTTGACCACGGTAAAACTACTTTGGTTGATGGTTTGTTCCGTCAATCCGGACTTTTTCGTGACAATCAAGAAACAGGCGAACGCCTGATGGACCGTATGGACCTCGAACGAGAACGAGGCATTACCATTGCCGCAAAAAACTGTGCCATCCGTTGGAATGGTGTTAAGGTCAATATTATTGACACCCCTGGTCACTCTGACTTTGGTGGAGAAGTTGAACGTGCCTTGTCGATGGTTGAAGGTGCCATATTGTTGGTTGACGCCAGCGAGGGCCCGCTGCCACAAACTCGCTTTGTCCTCAAGAAGGCTCTTGAGGCAGGCTTAAAGATTTTGGTGGTTGTCAATAAGATCGACCGCAAAGATGCACGGCCAGCAGAAGTGCTCGACGAGATTTATAGTCTACTTATTGACCTTGACGCCAGCGAAGAGCAGCTTGAGTTTCCACTCTTTTACGCAATTGGCCGAGACGGTATCGCTCGCAAGACGCTTGAGCGTCAAGCTGATGCCCAAAAACCAGATGGCAGTCCTGTACCAGACGGAGAAGAAGGCGGCAACTTGCATCCATTGCTTGACGCTATTATTTCTGACTTGCCCCCACCTTACCACGACCCTGCGCAACCTTTTCAAATGTTGGTCTCCGACCTCGACTACTCGGAGTTTTTGGGCAGACTTGCCATTGGCAAGGTACATCACGGTTCGGTCAAAGCCAACGAAGAGCTTGCTTGTATTGGCATAGATACCAACGCCGACGGTAGTATCAAAGAAGTAGTCAAGCCGCTTAGGGTCAGCCGTCTTCAGGTTTACCAAGGCATCGGCTTGGCTGAGGCACAAGCTGCCGAACCAGGCGACATTGTGGTGCTGTCAGGCATCAGCGCCGTCACCATTGGTGACACGATTGCCACCAAGGCCGCACCGAGAGCTATTAAACGACTGACCGTAGACGAGCCAACGGTGAGTATGTTCTTTACTAAGAACGACGGCCCTTATTCGGGACTAGAAGGCAAGTACGTGCAAGGCGCGCGCATAGGCGAACGACTAGAAAAAGAAGCTCTCAGCAACGTTGGTATCAGGGTAGAAAAAGCCAAGGACAGTGATGGCTACATGGTAAAAGGACGTGGTGAGTTTCAGATGGCAATTATTATTGAAACCATGCGCCGCGAGGGATTTGAACTCTGTGTAGGACGCCCCGAGGTTATCTACCGCCACGAGAAGGGCAAAAGGCTAGAACCAATAGAGCAGCTTTTTATAGACTTAGAAAACGCCTATGTAGGTATTGTCACCGAAAAACTTTCTATCCGCAAATGCCGTATGACCAACATGACCGACCACGGCACCGGCCGCGTGCGGCTTGAGTTTTCGGCACCAAGCCGCGCGCTAATCGGCTACCGCGACGAGTTTTTGACTGATACCAAGGGTACCGGCTTAATGAATAGTTACTTGGCGGGCTACGAGCCCTACCGTGGTGATCTCCCTGCCCGCACCAATGGCAGCTTAGTCTCTGACCGCCAAGGTGAAGCAGTACCCTATGCCATCTTTAACCTCGAACCACGCGGACGTATGTTTGTTGTACCTGGCGACAAAGTTTATGAGGGTATGATAGTTGGTGAGCATAACCGCGACAACGACCTCGACGTTAATCCTTGCCGCGAGAAGAAATTGACTAATATTCGTGCTGCAGGACGCGACGAAAACGTAGTACTTACGCCTATTACGCCGCTAACTCTTGAAGTTGCACTTAACTTTTTACGGGACGACGAGTTGCTGGAGGTTACACCCACCAAGCTGCGCTTGCGCAAGATCTACCTGACCCAAAATCAGCGTACTATTGCTAACAAGCGCAACAAACTCAACGACCAAAACTACATGACCTAAGATTTAGCTTGGGACTTAGCCTGAGAATTAGTGTCGTCCTTGTGATCTTCTTCTTCATCTTTTTTGATGACTTGGATTCGCACCTTTTTGGCAAGGGCAGCAATGCCGGCTATGGCCGCCAAAAAGGGCGCGAGCAACAAGGCTGCACCGCTGGCAATAATGCCAACATTGAGTGGTATCTCAAGCAGCTTTTTGCCTCCTTCGCTCCACAAAACGATGGAACGCACGTTGCCTTCGGCTACTAACTTTTTGACCGAAGCCATTAGTTCTTCGCCAGCAACGAACAATTCTTCTTCAAACGATTTTTTTTTGTCGCTCATACTTTCTTCTCCCCTTAGGCAAGATTTTGGGCCAAACACTGTCATGCAGTCGAAGGACCCCTTATAAGTATAGTGCTATTTGCTTAAGTGGGCAATTCTATACGGTTAAGACTAGGTTTATGAGTGTACGTTTGGAATGAGGGACTACGTTTACAAAGCTTTCAAAACCTACATCCATGGTGCGACAAGCGTCTTTGAGGCAAGTCATATAATAAAGGCCGAGTTCTGAGGCATTACCGAGACCTTCTATACCGTCATTGCGTTGTCCGCTATTGGAAATCTTACTTTGTTGATCAATCTTTCCACGCAGACCTTCAAAGTCGGAGCCTTCGTTGCCAATGAGAATCTTAACCTTGGTTCGTTCTTGTTGGCTTTTTTTAAGTACGCCAAGCTCAAAGCTGACCCAGACGGGTTCGTGCCTGTCGTCACCGGGCATGGGCGAGGAATCCGGCTGAATGTTGGCAAGCATCAAGGTAAGCTCAGTCATGAGATAGGATAGATATTCTGGCAGCTCCGATCTACTGATATATTGCGCCAATAAGTTTTGCAGGTCTTGTTCAAGTTGACTGGTGGCTTGGTCGTCGCGCGAGTTGGCAAGCACCAGCCAGATTACCGGATCTATGGTGTTGAGGTAGCGGATAGACAAGAGTAGCAGTGACTTTCGTTCTTCTTCCAGCAGGCGTACATCTTGTACGATTTTCTTTTGTACAACGGCCAAGACTGTCTGTTTGCACGTCAAGATTGTATCTTTGGACTTGGCAACCAAGAGTTGGAAGATTTGGGCTTGCGTATTGGTGTTGGGGTTGAGCACCAACTTGGCGTTGCTGCGATTCCATTGAATTACCACATCAGAGCGCTGGAGCACTTCCCAAAGTTTGGTCTCAAACTGGCGGTAAACCATGGCAGTTGCAAAGCATCGTGTCAAATCCATTAAAGAAACGCGCTGGTGCCCAAAGCGGTCAACCAAACGTTCTATCCGTTGCACCATACCGGTCATAGCCATCTTGAGTAGAGACTTAAACTCTACCTGTGGTAGTTCCACGCCAAATTCTTCGGCTCCATCAAAAAAACGAATTCGACGGGCTTTTTGCCCCATTTTGATAAATTGTTCAATACCAGGAGGGCTAAGCCCCAAGCTCAATGGGCCGACTATAAGTTCAGTTTTGGCATCGGATACATTTGAACTCAAAAACTAACTCCTCAATTAAACATAACACAGACTGGGCTAAGCGTGTAGATGCATATATTGTTGCACAATCACACAAATTTAACAGTATGTCCCTTTGCAATTTTCGGCGTACTGAGCGAATTTATATAGTAACATACGTAGCGCAAACTAAGTTATTGCTGATTGCCTAAGAATATGGGTAAGCTTGACTCAATTTACGGAGGAACAGAACCATGGCTAGCACCAAAGCACCAAAAGAACCCGTCAGCCGCAACCGCAACGGTCATGACAAGGATTCTATTACCTGGAGTTTTGCCGAACAGCTCAAATATAACCAAGCTGTAGACAAATACTCAGCCTCGCAGCACGACAAGTTTAAGGCATTGGCTCTGACCGTCCGTGATCGACTCATCAACCAATGGCTGCAAACACAACGTACCCACCATCACGTCAAGGCAAAGCGAGTCTACTATTTGTCCTTGGAGTTTCTAATCGGGCGCTCGCTTGGCAACAACATCATTAATCTTGGACCTGACGTAGAAACTGCTTTTAGAGACGCCATGACCGAACTCGGCTATGATCTAGAAGAAATCCGCGAAATGGAAACCGATGCTGGTCTTGGCAATGGTGGCTTGGGGCGTTTGGCAGCTTGTTTTCTTGACAGCTTGGCGACGCTCGACTTGCCCTGTTTTGGCTATGGCCTGCGTTACGACTACGGCATCTTTAGACAGGGCATAGAAAATGGCTACCAAGTAGAATACCCCGACGACTGGACGCGCCATGGCAGCGCCTGGGAAATTGAACGTCCGGAAGTGTCGGTGGCGGTTAAGTTTGGCGGTCGCGTGATTGTGACCGAAGATAAGGGAAAGACGGTGCACAAATGGGTCGACACACAGCCGATAGTTGGTGTGGCCTATGACATGCCAATTTTGGGTTACGGCGGCACCACGGTCAACACTTTGCGCCTTTGGAGCGCTCGTGCCGACGAAGAGTTTAAGTTTACCTCGTTTAATGAGGGCGACTATGTAGAAGCTGTTTCTCACAAAGTAGATGCAGAAAATCTAACCAAAGTGCTCTACCCTAACGACAAGGCTTACCTCGGCAAAGAGTTGCGTCTCAAGCAACAGTACTTTTTTGTTGCCTGCTCACTCTGGGATATTATGCGCCGCTTTCGCAAGTCAGGCAAAAGCTTTGACCAGCTGGCCAGCATGGCCGCTATCCAGTTGAACGACACTCACCCATCCTTGGCTGTGGCCGAGCTGATGCGTCTCTTAATAGACGAAGAAGGCCTAGACTGGGACAAGGCATGGAAGACAACTGTGGCAACGCTTGGCTATACCAACCATACTTTGATGCCCGAAGCCCTAGAAAAATGGCCAGTGCCGATGTTCGAAAAGCTCTTGCCGCGCCATCTGCAGATAATCTATGAAATCAACTACCGCTTTTTGTCGCAAGTAGCCATCAAATGGCCCGGCAACAACGAAAAGTTGGCTCGCATGAGTATTATCGAAGAAGCTGAGCCTAAGCACATTCGCATGGCCTACTTAGCAATTGTTGGTAGCCATAGCGTCAATGGAGTAGCGGCCTTGCACACTCGCCTTTTGACAGAAAGGTTAGTAAATGACTTTTATCAGATGTGGCCAGAACGATTTAATAACAAGACTAACGGCATAACCCAACGTCGATTCTTGTTAAAAGCCAACCCAGCACTTGCCGACTTGATTAGCCAAAAGATTGGCGATGCATGGATTACTGATCTGACCGAGCTTACTAAGCTCTTGCCACTCGCTAAGGACAAAGAGTTTCAAAGGCAATTTGCTGCGGTAAAACTAGAAGCCAAGCAACGCTTGGCTGAGCAAGCAAAGAAGGAATACGGCATAACGCTAGACACCTCGCATGTCTTTGACGTGCAAGTTAAGCGTATCCACGAGTACAAACGCCAGCTATTAAATGCCTTGCACATTATCATGCTCTACAACCGCATTAAAAAGGGCGACCACAAAGGCTTGGTGCCGCAAACCTTTATTTTTGCCGGTAAGGCAGCACCCGGTTATGCGATGGCCAAGCTAATCATCAAACTGATTAACAGCCTAAGCCAGGTAATCAATAATGATCCTGATGTGAGCAAGTACCTACGGGTTTACTTTTTTGGCAACTATCGCGTTTCTTTGGCAGAGAAGATTATCCCGGCGGCAGATATTTCTGAGCAAATCTCTACGGCAGGAACCGAAGCCTCAGGTACCGGCAACATGAAATTTATGTGCAATGGCGCTCTAACTCTAGGCACGCTGGATGGCGCCAACATAGAAATTATGGAAGAAGCCGGCAAAGACAATATCTTTATCTTTGGCTTGACGGCCGAAGAAGTGGAAGATCTCAAGCCGCACTATGATCCCTACCAGTACTACCATGCGGATACCGAAGTTAAAGAAGCGCTTGATCTCTTGTTCTCAGGCTACTTTAACTTTGGCGAACCCGGAATCTTTGACCCAATCCGTCAGGTCTTGTTTGAAAAAGGTGACGCCTACCTGCATCTGGCAGATATCCGTTCTTACGCAGACACGCGCGCCAAGATGATAGAACTCTACAAGAAGCCAGAATCATGGTGGGAGAAGGCGATTATCAATACTGCCAAGTCAGGCAAGTTTAGTTCTGACCGCACGATTAACGAATACGCCACAGACATTTGGAACGTCAAACCAGTTAAGATTGATGCCTACCAGGACGAAAACATAGGCACGCTCGACCAAGCCCGCAATCAAGAATAGGTAGAGGTACAGTCAAAAAAAACAGCCCAGACTTGCGAGTCTGGGCTGTTTTTTTTGTAAGGTTTTTCGCTTATTGGCTTATGCCCACAATTGTTCTGGATAGTCGCCCTTGTCTATTAAGGTGCGCAATCCCGCTTTGACGTCTGGCAAGTCCTCTTTGTAGGTGATACCAAACCAAGTGGCATTGGATCGCAGCACCTTGAGTTTGGCGCTACCATCATGAATCATGCTGTTGACTACCAAAGGTATAAAGAACTCCGCGCCAGGGTCCTGGCCCTTGGTTTTGATAAAGTCAACAAACTGTGTTTCTATTGCTTTAAAAATTGGCGGAGTAAAGCCAAAAAAGTTCATCGAAACTGTTTCGTTGCCGCTGCATTTTACCGTTGAGCCATCGGCCTGCAAGCTCTTGATACCGCCTGCATCTTTACTGATCTTGGTGTGCTCTACCACATCGGTCAGGTTGCCTTGCGTGTCGACTTGGCACAAACCTCGACTCACCGAGCCAAAGTCGCTGACGGTCTTGGCAAGCTCGTAGCCAACCATACAAAAGTCATTTTTGCTGGGGTCACTTGCTGCAAGTTGTTTGCCGGCCACCAAAAATGCATCAGAACCATAGAAGTCGTCGGCATTGATAACCGCAAAGGGTGCATCAATAACTGCACGGGCTGCATAGACCGCATGCGAGGTGCCCCAAGGCTTCTTGCGCTCAGCCAACGTAAGTCCAGTTACAGGCATATCAGTCATGTCCTGAAAAACGTAACCGACTTCAATCTTTGACGAAAAACGTGGCAAAACATGCTCCACAAAATCTTTTTCTATATCTCGACGGATGACAAAAATCACTTTTCCAAAACCGGCTCTTATGGCATCAAATACCGAATACTCAAGAATGATAGCCTGATTTGGACCAATTGGTTCAATTTGCTTAACCCCACCATAGCGGCTGCCCATGCCAGCGGCCAAGACTAACAATATTGGTTTACTCATAGTTCCTCACTGTCTTTTTTAGTTTCTTCTAGTAGCGCACAGCATAAACCTTGTCGCTACGGTTTGTCATTAGGTCAAGCAGACTAAGCTTGAGCTGGAGGCGCCCGCGAGCTTGGTCGACTATGGTAAAACCGGTGGCGCTGATGACCGCCGAGGGTACTTGTACGTTTAAGGTCACTAGGGCCAAACTGAACATAGCTTGTCGTTCTTGCTTACTGCCGTACTCTTCCATTGCCCAGTCCAAACTCACTTGGTAGTCCTTGGCGCTGATGCCTTGCTTTTGTGGCAAGAGATAGGCCAACTGATCGCCGCCTTCGCTTGCAACAATCCCAGCAAGTGCTTCTATTATGTCACGGTTAAAGGTAAAGCTGAGCGTCCGCACACCGGATTGGGTGCTGAGACTGCTAAGCTTGCGTACCTGCGGCTTATGGTTGGACAGGACTTGGTTAGGATTGGCAATGTTTACCTGCAGCTCAAAGCTGCTTGGCTTGCTGTGGTCTAGGCTCAACAAACTGATGCCCTTTTCTTGACCAAGGCGCTCTTTTAGTTTGACCGGATCTATGAGTGAGTTGCCAGGTTTAGTGCCCAAGAGGTCGCTTAGGTATGCCATAAAGACCGGGTTAAACGTGGTCTGAGTCTTGACCACTATGCTGCCGTTTTGGGCCACCAGCATGTCGGCATCCACCACACATGAGCTGAGTGCAAAGATAACTGTCAGGAGGCTTGTCGCAAAAAATAGTCTAATCATTTCTTCCCCATAGCCAGAGTATAAACAAAAAGACAATTGTTTTGAAATAAGGTTATAAAAGTGATAGTATTTAGTAATGGACAAGAATGGATCACTTACTTTATGTCGTGTCTCTTTGCTCATGGCAAGTTTGGCGGCCGCAAGTCTTGTGTTTAACTGCGTAGCTCAGGTGCCAGACTTCTCGGCCTATGATGGTGTCAATTTAATTCCTGAGGCTGATCTTACTTTTGTCTCCGCAAGCTCCACCAGTCCAAGACTTGGTTGGTCGCCGGATTTTGCCTCTGGTCCTGGCCCTGGCAACCGCTATATGACCTTTGAACGAGTGGACAATAGCGATTTTGGTGGTTACACCAGCGCTGGCACTGCGGCCGGTGACTTATATGAAGCATATCCTGACAGCGCGCGCCTGCCGGATGGCAGTTTGCCGTTCGTATACCGCCTCGAAGCCAAAAATCTGATTGCCAACGGCGACCAAGAAGCTGCTGGACTTACCGTGGTGACAGTGGGAAGTCCCGGCTATATTTATGATTCCGGTGCCTATAGCAATCCCGGAACTGATAAGTACTTTAGTCTAAACTCTGGCAACGCCGCCACCGACCGCTTTGCTATTGATCTTGGCGCCGCCATGGTGGATGATAACGCCACAGCAAACTATGCCAAGAGCTACAGCCTTGGATTTAAGTTTGCATTAGGTTATTCTGGTGACTTTTTTCTGAACCTCAACGATAACCCAGAAGATACGGATGTCTACGACCAACAATGGCACTGGTTACGCTTAAACAACAACACTATAAATAGCATCTTTAGGTTTCCTTTTACCACACCGGCTAACTCTAGAGAAGCACTACTAAGTCCACGGGATACTAATTCCATGCCAACCAAGTATTTGTGGTTTAACCCAAGTAGTTCGCCAGATAATGGCCCGGATCTACTTCAGGGCGGATTTGATGACTTTCAGCTACTATCTGCCAGCGATGATCTTGCCATCCGGCTTGCCATACCACGCACCAACAGTCAGCGGCCGATACTGCAATCAGGTGGTCGTTATATTGTTAAACTGTGGGTCCGCACTGACAATACGCATACTTATTCGACCCCAGCGAGCAGAGTCGACAACCGCTTTAAAGCAAGTTTTGTGAGTATTTCTTTGCACGATCAAGCTTTATCTACCAGTCTGCATGGCAAAACTGTGGTACATAGCCTTGGTATGGAAGTAATTTTGCTGGATATGAGCAAACTCGGTTGGACCAACCATGCAAGTTGGGACAACTGGACAGAACTTACGGCCTACTTTAGCGATGTACTACGTAGTGACCAGATTCTCGGTGCTGACTACCCCTTGCAGCTTACCATTAGCGCCACCAACATGGACTCAAGCGCATTGCGTGCGCCGGGCAGCATCTTGATTGCCTACCCGCGCCTATATTGGGAAGCAAACTACTGAGAGTCTGCTGCCCATAAGTCACTCAGTCTTTATTTGACTACCATCACCTTTCTAAACTCGTCTATACCACCACCGCTTACTCGTATCAGATAGAGTCCGCGTGCTACCACATCGCCGTTAGCATTGCGTCCATCCCAACTGAGTGTATAGTCGCCCTTAGCTTGGCTGCCCGTCCTTAGGATCTTAACCAAGGTGCCGTCAGCAGCAAAGACCATTACATTAACGTTGGCCGGTGCGTCCAACTGATAGCGCAGTATCGCTCGGTCGTTGACCAGCGGATTGATGACGTTGTTGAGTATAGTAACTCCAGCACGTTGTTTTACTAGGGTATCTATGCCAAATGACCATGGCCGTATGAGGCGAGGATCCTGTGGATCGGGGGTATAGGCCAAGGACAAACCGTTCATATCCAAGACAAAGTCCACCATGGCACCGTTGGTAAACTCACTATCCTTGCCACTAAAGCCAAACTGGCGTAGCCCAGACCCTGCGCCGAGATTAGAACCAAGCACCACCCGAGCAGCAGGGTTGGGCAGGTCCAGCAAACCTTTGATAGCGTTGGGGAACCAGAACTTGCCTCCAATTGGCGACAAGACACTTGAGGGCGGGTTGACGTCGTAGTACAAGCGCAAGGGCTGATCCAAATAACTTGGCCCAAGATTGTCAGATAGTTTGACTTGCAGCAGTATTTGACCTTCGCCTAGGAGACTTTCGTTACCAGTAAAGGTTCGGATGGGTGCCAGACTACCAACGTTGCTTGGATTGAGAATATCGTCTATTGCTTGCACCGGTTCGGCGATACCAAGTCCAATATTGCTAAAGCGATAAACAGTAGCCGCCAAAATGCTATTGTTGGACTTATCGGAAATAACATTGTCCATCGCCGTGCTTAGGCGCAGTTCCATAAGGTCTATAGGAGCTATGGTAAAGTTGAGGTCAAAGAAGGCCTTGGTAACACCAAACTGACCAGTGCGAACTTCGCTTGTTTCCAGAATGCTTACTGAGGCTGGACTACCTTCCGAAACACCCGCTCGCTTAATGTCAAAGTCACTTGCTTGGATTTCCTCTAAGTCGGTGCCATTGAAACGGAAGACTGGCTCATCAAACTGTACGTAGATGCGTCGGCCACCAACAGCGCCGAGGCTCAACTCAATATTGGGTGGAGTACGTTCGATTCCTTCCAAACGGTCACCGATGTCGGTTCTCGACCGCATGAGGTTGCCGCGATGGTCAGTGAGGAAGCCGATGTTTGCGTCATACAAGACAAAGAGCGAAATGCGGGAGTTCCAAACCGGGTTCAAAGCCATTTTAAAATACTCGTCGTCAGGATCATTGTCATTTGAAAGTGTCGTAGGCGGACTGACGTTGCTATCAATGCTAAGATTATTGGCAGTTGTAGGAACGAGGTCCAGTAGATTACCAACTCTAAAAGCCGCTAGCTCATTGTCATACAGATTTGACGCATCGGCATCTGGGAAGGACCATGAGCTGTCGCGGATTGGCTTAGTCATTACAAACTCGAGCCTGTCTATTTGATTACCAACCTCGAGCCCGCTATAGATCAAGAAATTTGGGCCGCCTCCATCAAGGCTGACCGCTGGCCGAGTAGTGTCCCAGTCATCAGTAAATAGTACGCCAAAACCAGCACCACCGCTTGAAATATCGGATAGATTGACTGCAGTGGTTGCATTGTTTTTTGCTGTGACTCCTACTGTGTCGCCAACTTTGCCAGGATATGGATTGACGCTTGGTTCTACTTGATTGCCGTTTGCATCCAAAACTTCCGTGGCAATTTCTTGAACAAGACTGAGACCAACAACGTCTGTTATGGTAGGTATCGTATCATCAGCAGCAGTTGGACTACCCAAATAGCCTGGCCAATTGAGTGTCCCAGCACTGTTTATGGAATATCCAGCTAGAAATATAGTAAGTCCAGCAGATCCTGCTGGATTGGTGGCACTCGCTGCCGTGCTGCGATAGATGAGATGGATTTTGTCTGGGTGACTTTCGTGAGTTAGTCCAGCGCCAAATTGCCGAGCACCAGCAGCGAAGTTGCCTGGATAAGTAAGGTTGAGTCCGTTGATAGAAACAGTGCCAGTTGTTTCGGTGATGTAGCCAATGCCATTTAGATCATTGTATGAGCGGAAGCTTATGTTGCCTGGTGCTGCATTACCAGCCATGGTCGCAGCCCCTACGTCAGAAAATCCACTGAGCCCCGCCAAGTCAAGTGGCTCACTATAACGAATATGCAGCAGGTTGTGGCCGTTATAAGGTGTTGCTGTACCAGCTGCATAGTTAGACTTACCAGCCCATGCTCCAACCAGAACTGAGCGGGTGCCGTCAGTGGTGGCAGTAAAGGCAGCAAGGTATTGATTTCCTCCACCAGCAAAACCCCCTGTGCCGCCTGCCATCAAACTAAAAGTGGTGCCATTTAGCTGCACCCCGGTGTTGGCCATGGTCACTTTGCCCAAGGCTGAGTAGATGCGGTGTTTGGACAATGCGAGATTTAACAGAACATTACGTTGCACACCGCTACGATCGGTACTTAAAGCGTTGCCGACACTTGCGCCCGTAGCGTCGGTGTTCCAAGTGATGACTGGTGCACGTACTCCTGCAAATAATCCTGTATGGGTACGGAAGTATAACGGAATGGTCGTGGGTACGTCCGAGTTTAGGAAAGAAGTTGCCGTTGTATTGATGGCTACAAACGAACCGGCTTCTCCAGGAGCCCATACATTGTTACCACTATCATCCCAAATATAAACACCCTGGAATGATGAGGCAGCGTTGTTAAATCGCAAGTTGTCAGAAGGTGTAACAGAGTTCACAATGGCTGATAGTTCACTATTGGAGTTTTCTATATCTCGGTCAAATATTACTTCGACCATGTCGTCGTAAATTGAGCGGGCGCTTACTATAGTCGGACGATCGGCAGCGAAGGCTACACGGGAATTAATTCCAGCATCCATGACGTTTTCGGCAGCTGAAAGCCAAACATTGTTGTTACCAACCGCGCCAACTAGGGGTAAAACTGTTAAACTAGTAATAGAAGAATTATACACTCGGGCAAACTTACCAGTTGTGCCATTTCCAAAACCATAACCTGTGCCGACAGTAAGCATGCCCGGCACTGAATTGTTATCTGGCAAACGCAAATTATAGCTTGCGGCGCCATCAAGGTTTGTGCCGTTTACGTAGAAGTTGCCATTTACAGTTAGCGTAGTTCCATTAAGACCGGCTGCGGCAAAGTTCGCTGACCTTGTTCCCGGTAGTGGAATAATAGTGAAAGCAGAGCTTGGGTCAGGATACTGGTATTCGGTTGTACTTGGAGAGCGATCAGGATCACTAGCATTGTATGCTGAGCCAAAGATCGCTAAATTGCCACCGATATCAACGATGATCCCACTCACACTTAGACGTCCTCTATAGAAAATTAAGTCCCCTGTATTTGGAGCGTTCAAATGATTGCGTAAGCTAACATTATCCGAAATACTTAGCTGCGTTGTGGCCCCGGTCGCATTGTTGATAAAAAAATGCGGTGTTCTGATGTTTATATTTTGACCATTTTGTGCATCCCACGCTCCATTTGCATGAAGATCTGCTACTATTTGAGTGCTAGCAGTGTATGTTTGGGTACCTGCTGTAATTATTGAGCTTCCACGAAGATCGAGGGCAGATGTAGTCATGGAAAGATTGCCGTTAATATTCAAGGCATCAATAGTATCGTTGCCAAGTAAAATGCTTGTTGTAGCAGTTACTGTTAAGTTTTGTAAGTACGCTCTTCCCCCTACTAGTGACCCTACAAGACCTTTTAGGGTAATTGCACCCGCGCTTGCAGTTAAGGTTAAGGATTGCCTATCAGTAGCAACGCCACCAAATAAAGTTCCATTATCAGTCACTTGGCAGTTAAGAAGTAAATTACCAGTAGAACATGTAATGGTGGTATCAGCACCTGAAATTAATAACTCATCTCCATCAAGTAAGTTTGCTCCATCACCATCTGTATCAGTTGATCCAAATGTTATCGCACCAGCTGATGTAAGTGTTAATCCATCTAATCGTACTCGTGACAAAAAGTTAGATGCTGTGCCCGCTCCAACTATATCGACATTTCCTGTCAAGGTTAATAAGCCAGTTCCGTCTGTTTGACTGATCCCAGTAGTGGTGCGCAAAGTGCTATTAAACGTCGTTGCGCCAGTCGAACTTATAGTTAAGCTAGCTCCAGTACCATTGCCAATTTGATTTGCCACACTTGCACCACCGACTGCAGCATTGAAAATAGTATCCCCGGATATAGTCAATGTTAAATTTTGATTACCGTTAACGGTAGCATTTGTTGTCAGTAAAGCACTTGCACTCGTGCTTATAGTGACCGCTCCTGTGGTAAAATCGAGTGTGTCGGCAGGAGCATCCCCAAAAGTAACATCGGCACTCGAAGTAAAAGTCAAACCTGCCAAAGTTACATTGGCATTAAGTGTTGCACCAGCCACACTTACATTTTCATTAAAAGTAACTGCACCAGTGTTTTGAACCAGTGCAACGGTACCTGAGACTGCACCGATAAAGGTTTTAGTTCCACCGCCATTTAAAGTAACTGTTCCACTTGATAATGTTATTGTGTCGCCGACTGCATTGCCAAAATTTGTATTTGCCACACTATCAAATATCATACCATAAAGTGTTACTGTGCTATTAAATTGATTAGCTGTGTTGTTAGTGTCGATGGTAACATTTTCTCTAAATGTTAAAGTTCCTGATGCATTATTTTGCGTTATACCTGTAGCTGTATGGACTGTTGCGCCTGTATTAAAAGTAGTAGCCCCACCAGCATTTATTACAATACTTGCACCATTTCCATCACCTATTTTAAAATTTGAACCTACCGCTGCATTAAAGGTCGTTGTACCCACAACGGTTAATGCTAAGTCTTGAGAACCATCAACCAAACTGTTAAAAATAAGGTTTCCGGCAGTGAGATTAATAGTATTGGCTGCAGTCGAGAAGGTTAGTTGATCTGTACCAGCATCTCCAAATGTTACAGCAGCACCAGCTTGGAGTGTCATACCGTCCAAAACAACATTGGCGTTAAATGTTGCTCCAGCCGATAGGGTAACATTATCAAAGAAAGTTATTGCCCCACTACCGCCAGCTTGCGTGATACTTGTTAAATTAAATGAGTTTCCAACAGTTTGATTAAAATACTTTTCTCCTGATCCTGAAAGTATTAAAGCATTTGTACCATTAACAGTGCTTGCAAATGTTACATCAGGACTGGCCACATTGTCAGTGCCATCATTTATTATAACTCCAGTTGATATACTTACTGGGTCATTAAACGTCATAAGGTCTGAAGTTATATTAGCTCCAATAGTGAGGCTACCAGCAGCATCTGTAACAATTTGAGCTAACCTAAATGTTGACCCAACTGCACCATTCAAACTTGTTATACCAGATGAATTTAGTGTAAGTGTATTTATGTCATCAGCGGTATCGTCTATAGTACCACCAAAGTTTATGCCCCCATTGGCAGTTATTGTGCTATTGGTTTCAATGCTTATAGGCTGAGCTGTTGCATTGGCAAAGAACGTGCCGCTACCTAAGTTTATGCTTCCACCGCCAGCAACAACAAACCCGCCGGTTCCTGACTGCACTGTGAGGCTTGAATTGGTGCTTAGGTAGTCGGCATCAAACCTGACATAAGCTGAAGCTGCTGCGCTGTTGCGTAAAATGGCAGCATACGGTAGGGATGCTGTACTACCAGTCCAAACAATATTACCACTGTGGGCGCTATCACCAATGGTAAAACTGGCTGCCGTTATGCTACCAAAATCAGCATCTATAAAAGCAAATCCGCCACCTAAAGTATTGGTCGATCCAAATTCTATATTTGCAGCCGCGTCGCGTGGTCTTATCTGGAAGGTTCCTGTGCCCGCGCTGACTACGGTAGTAGTACCAAGTGTAAAGCCATCACTTGTAATGGCTATGTTGTCTCCAGTGTCTGCCCCACCACCAACAGTGCTAACGGTGGCGACCCCTGGTCCAAAACTAACAAACCGACCTGTAATTAGAAGTAGGTCTATGTTTGCACCTATGCTGCCACCGAAGCTTATGTTACCGGGGTCGCTTGCCGTAACACCGCTTGTTACCGTCAAATTGATACCGCCGATAGGTCCGTTAATTGTCGAAGAGAAGGTGATGTCTCCCTGGTTGCTAATAAATTGAACGTTCTGCGCCAAAGTTATAGGCCCAGTAAACGACAAGCTAGCTGATATAGTAGCTGATTGATAGATTGCACCACTTAGAACAAGGCTTGTTGTTGCATTTATTGATTGCATGCCGCTTGTAAACACACTGCTACTTAAGGTTGCTGTACTTGCACTACTAACGATAAAGCTTGTTAAGCGGCCGGGATCTAATGCGGCTACACCGACAATACCACCCACAGATACTGTCCCTGTACCTGCAGTAAGTCCAAGATTAAATGCACCAGATATGGCTCCACTGAAGATGATGTTGCCTGCACCGACTCCAGTGCTTAGCAAGGTATTGGCCAAGAGTGTCACTGGCCTGCTTATGGTAATAATGTTGCTAAGTGCCGAAATTGCCAACAATGGGTCGGCCACGTTAATGCTTATGTTGCCTGCAGCGGCGCCTAGAGTAACGGCACCGCTTGCGGTTGTTATACCGTCGGTAGCCGAGACTGTTGCCACCGTGAAAGCGTCGGTGTCAGTATATGAAAGGCTTGCAGTGCCACCAAGATTTGCTGCCAAGTTTGCACTTTGATTGCCAGCTAGGGTCAAGTTGACCGTCCCATTTCCCAAAAGCCGCAATGAGCCGCCGCCCAAGATGTTATTGCTAGCAGTTTGGCTAATACCTTGTGCAGACGAAAGGGTAAGTACATTGGTACCAACATTGATATCTTGATTGAGTTGGATAGAGCCTGTGGTCTCAGTCAACGAAATATCGCTTGCAGCCCCTGTTGTGGTTAGTCCAACAATCCCAGCGACCGTAGAGATCAAAAGCGTTTGAGCAGCTCCTCTATTGTTACCAACAGTGATAGTCCCTGTAGTACTTGTGCCAGCTAAAGTCTGAGCCACTGTAGAAATATTGACAGTGTTACCTGCGCTAAAAGCTAGATTGTTAGCGGTAAGCACTCCAATCCCACTAATGCCTGCGTTACTACGCAATAAAAAAGGTTTAGTACCTGTCAAAGCGGTATTTGCTGCAATAGAAATTGCGCCAGCCGTTGGCGACCCAATCTGCACAGTTCCGGTGGTTGAGACTTGGTTTATTTCTGCGGCAGTTAAGCCTAAACCACCTGGCCCACTTAGTGTAATTGTACCATTGGTGACAGGTTGCAAGAAAACGGCACCAGAGCCAGTACTAACAGCAGCGCCGAGAACCATATCGTCGGCGACAAGGGTAATTGTTCCCGTAGTACTTGTTGTGATAGTACCCGCAACAGTTGTGGTCAAGTTACCGCTTGCAGCATGCAAAAAAATGTTACTTGCTGCGGGTGCCAAAATGGCACCGACAAAGCTTGTGGTGCTACTAGTATAAATGCTTATGGCGCCTCCAGCACTAATAGCACCAAAATTGGCAATGTTGTTGGTATAAGTTAGATCGGCGTCATCATCTAAAGTAATAAGTCCAGTGGCGGTAAGAACCAAGGTACCACTTGCCATTGTGATACTGGGAGTAGCTACGTCAGTTATAGCACCAGCAGCATTAAGGGTTACCGTTCCATTTGAAGTAATATCAGAAATACCTATCGCTGCATTCTCAAACACCGTAATGTTGGTCGCTACTGCAGCGGCCCCGGCTGCATTCATGGTGCGCAGGGTCAAGTTTCCAAAGGTGTTAGAATAGGGCGCACCATCGTCGTCAAGGGTAATGGCTGCAAAACCTGCTACAGCACGTGTTTCGAAAGTAGCTGTGCCAATCACGGCAATAGTACCACCGTCGGTGATAGAACCCCCTGCAATGACCATAAGGCTTCCACTTATGGTTGACGGCGACGCAGTACTAAAAACTATCGCATTAATGTCGGTAATAGTAAGATCTCGCACGCTTGTTGCTATAACTGTAGAAAAATTATTGCCTGCATCACTGAGTGTTACATCATTGGCAGCTCCAACATTGATGGTGGTAGCGCCAGTAACAGTTAGACTACCTGTTCCTTGGGTTAGGTTGGCTATAGTGCCAGTTCCTATAAGTAGATTTCCAGTAACGCTGAGATTGTAGGTGCCCATGACAAGAGTACCTGCGGAGATAGTGAGGTTGCCGGAAACTGTCCATATTCCTGACAAGGGGATACTTCCTGCAGCCAAAGCAACTTCTAAGTTGACGTAGCTTAGCCCAGCTGTAGCCGATGCAGGATTGGTACCCACATATCTGACCGTACTGCTAGCTAGGTTATTTATAGTAGGTGTGCCAGCTATTTCTGGTCCACTTAAAAGTAATGTACCAGAATTATTTATAGTTGCGCCTGCAGCAGTTAATGTTTGTCCATTTAAATTGAGTTGAGCAGCTGCTGCGATAGTCAGAGATTGTGCACTGGCTATGGTTGTTGGAGCAGAAAGCGCCCAGTTAACTCCACTTGCAAATCGCAAATTATTATAGGAACTACCTGCACTCAAAGTCGCAGCTGTTCCATAATACTCGACCGTTGCAGGTATGGTCGCTGGAAAACCAGTTAATGTAGCTACTCCTGTTAAACGCAGGGTCGCAGCAGCAACAGTTGCTGAATACGTTCCGGTAATAGTCAAAGGATTGCCAGCCAAATCTAAAACCGATGTTGCATTATTGAGAGTTACATTTAAAAGACTAGTAACGGTCACGGGCATTATGGGAAAATTAACCCCAGTAATTACACTTACAATTATGCTGTCACCGTTTGCTGGTATACCTGCCGGCATCCAGTTTCCTGTGTTGTTCCAAACCGTGGCTGCTGCTGAACCAGTCCATGTATAAATACTTGTTAATCCCCAGTTACTCGTATTAGAACTAATTGTGTTTGTTGGTACTGGGATAACTCCTCCAGTACGAATACTGTCACTTATGTTTAACCAAGTAAGCGTATGTGCAGCAACAGGCAAGTTAAATGTCCATTGCGTGGGGCTTGAAGACGAGGCAAGTGCAAGCCGATGAGCGCCATCGGTACCTAATAAGGTGGCTATTCCACCAACTGCAAGTGCGGTGGTGCTTCCAGCGGTAAACACAAGGCTGGCACCTCCTGCTGTACCGGCAGCGGTACTCGATAAATTATAAAAGGTGGTGTTGCCGGTAATAGAGTGAGTTGTAGTTACCGCATTGCTAAAGGTCACCATGCCGTTTTGGGCTGTAAAACCAGATAATCCATTGTTATTTGTCCAGTTGCCATTAACGGTAACACTATAATTGGAAGCACTTACATTTAAGTTATTTGCTGCACCTATAGTAAGGTTGTTGGTGACTAAATTAGCAGCAAGTGTCAGTTGACCATTAACCGTCAGGTTTCCAACTGTCCATGCCGCGCTGTTTTGAACACCAACAACATTACTAATTGTAACTGCACCAAAGGTTGACACACCCGGTGCGACCGTTTGCGCAGCTGCGCCATTAAATGTCAATACTCCGCTTGTCTGACTAAAGGCACCAGCATTGGTAAAATTGCCCGAAACTGTAAGATTGTGGGTACTTGTTGCTAACGTAGCCCCGGCATTGATAGTAATGGTATTGACTAGACCAGCCGCGCTTAAATTTACGGTGCTACCTGGTGGCAAAGTTACGTTGCTTGCCGCCGTTGGAACCGTTGCAGGACTCCAATTGCTGGCAGTGTTCCAGTCGTTGTTGGTGGCACCCGTCCAAGTTAGAGCATTGGGATCGTTGACAAAAATGAGGTAAGGGTCATCTACCCAGGTGGCACCACCGTCCCAGCTAAATTGCAGCTTGCCACTAGCTGGTGTAGTCAAACCGTTAAATCTCAAACCAGCAATAGTTAGCACACCACCACTAGAGAAGTTGCCTGTAGTGGTAAGTTGGGCTACAGTATTTGCAGCCGAGTAGGTTATTGGATTATTGACATTAGCGGCTTCGCCTCCCGCAAGTGTGGCTGTTAAAACAGAAACGTCAAAACTTGCATTAAGACCCGCCGGTATCCGTACCCGCAATTGGCTGCCTGTCAATATGGCGGCTGTGCCGGCAGTAATAGTTAACGTTGGCAAAGTAGGACTAGTGTTAATGTTAAAATTTTGATTTGCAGGCGAAGCAAAACTAGGTGCCGTTCCATTAGTAAATGAAATAACAGCATTTGTATTAAATGCTGCACCCGGCAGAGAAGTAGACCCATTACTACCATCAGTAGTTGGGGTTACCGTTGTTGTGCCGGGTGTTCCACTTCTAGAAATACGCACCCAAGCACTTCCAAAACCATCGGTAGTTACAAGTGTAGTTTGGCCAGCTAAGGTGCCCAGACCTGGCGAATTATTGCTTGAGTTGAATATTGCATCGGTTCCAGGAGAAAGTGTAAGATACACACTAACAGACTCTTGAACCAGATCTCCATTATTATCCAAAACATACACAGAAATGGTGGCATTGGCCGATCCATCTGATACTGCTGTTAACGTAGAAGGGCTCAGCACTACCCGATAAGGAGTGGGTCCAATAGCAAGGGGAGATGAGTAGATGGGAGTTAAGTTGTAAGTATTGCTAGGTAATACGCCATCATTATTCGTCCCAACATTATCATCTGCGCTAGTATTAATATAAGCAAAAAACTCCGCTGGGTTGGTATTGTTAAGAGCAGTTAATGAATTTATTTGGTAGGTCCAAGTCCCATTTTGTGTAGCTGCTGCTATCAGGTATGAATTACGATTATGAGTGTTGTTAAGCGACAAGGCACCATTAGTGACAAGTGTAGTTCCTGTCTTGTCGTTTAAATTGAAAGTACTACCTTCCCCCGGGCTGCCGACGTTAGCATCTGCATCCCAATCTCCTATTACCAAGTACTTTGCGTCCGCAAGATTGGGTACAAAAGGATATATTGTTGGATTGATTGCATTTAATAATTGCATTGGCCAGCTATAGGCAAAAAAATTAAAACCAGCAATTCCAGTTGGAGCAGCTACTGTTGCATCTGTAATCGTTGCATAGGATACGTCAATTCTAAAGGCGTTTTTGCCCACAGTGGTACTGGCTACGTAGACCAAAATCTTAAAATAATACCTACTGCCAATATGCTCCCCGGCTCCAACCTGCGTACTACCAATCGAATACCAACCGACATTTTCCGTGGTAAAGGTTCTTTGCGCTAACTGTGTTCCTGTATCGTAGTCTGCGACCAAACCGCGCAATTTACGGGCATTGAGATTGGAATAAGCACTAGTGCCACCATAAACCGTAAACACAGTATTACCTGAGCCATAGCCGGTGTCAGGGTTATTTCCAGTTCCACCGCCTGGGCTCTCAGCAAGTATGTGAATATAAGTACTGGGTGAAACAGAATCTGGAACTGACAAAAAAACCACCGTAAATGGATCCAATGCACCGACATCGGGGGTATTGCTTCCCACAAACCAGTTTGTTGGACTGGGGATTACACTAGGACTCTGTCCCCAGACCGCACCCACTGCCACCACCAACAAGAGAACTAGGGTTAAATACCAATTTTTGTGAGTAAAACTATGTTGAAAATGCTTGCGCATGTATGCCTCCGTTGGCAATTGACCGTGTTTGGTCAAATTATCGGCCAAAATTGCCAAAAACTCGGGGGTTTTTGGGGGCCACATTCTATTGGACAGCATACACTTATTTGCTTGACGCAAATTACGGGATTGACTGCGGCCCCCAAGGCTAAGGGGGTACGTTGAGACCTTGGCTCAACGTAGGGGGAAGGCTTTCCCCCACCAAATTTGGGAACAATCTACTCGCGTTGAAGCTGCCCACTAATAGTATATCGCAAAATGGAGGGCGCAACGAAGGATCTGAGGCTTTTTAATGACTTAATCGATTCTGCCGCTTTGTACGCACGCGCTCTCAAACCAGCGCTTTGTAAATGGTATACTTGTCCTTGAGGCCCTTTAACCGCGCATTAAATCGATGCAGTTTGCTAACATACTTGCGCAAGATCAGCTGTGAGCCTTCGTGCTTAAAGACCGGTTCCGAAAACAGTACTTCGTTGGGTGCCGAAAGACCTTGTACGCGGGCAGCAATGTTTACACTGGTGCCAAAATAGTCCAACCTATTGTTTAGGGTAACTACCACCGTTGGTCCTGAGTGTATGCCAATTTTTATTTCTATTTTTTTTTCTTCGTCACGCGTACTGTTAAAAATTTTAAAAGCTTTTTGAATTTCTAAAGCAGATTCCAGGGCTTTGGCGGGTGTTTTAAAGATGCCCATTACGGCATCGCCTATCGTTTTGATAGCAACTCCGTCGTGATTTTTTATGTGGCCAAAAACGATGTTAAAGTGATCGCGTACAAATTGAAACGCTTGGCTATCACCAAATTTTTCATACATGGCGGTGGAACCTTTGATATCCGTAAATAAAATAGAGACTTGTTTGACGTCCAAGCTCTGGTCAAGCGGTAGAATGTCGCCGTCAAAAATTTCTCTAAATACCTGGTTGTTGATGCAGTCGATACCTCTAATGACGGTATTTTTTTGCCAATGGAACTTATTTTCGTGCTTAAGCGAGTGCATCATTTGCTTCATATAGCCGGCGCTAATTTCATCTGGTATGGTTCTAATTTCTTCACTGATAGAAAACATCACTTCTATGTTGTCATCGAGCGCATTTTTAAAATCCAATTTGCAAATGCCGCAATAGTCGCCCGATTTGGCAGTGTCTAGTCCAAGACTCTCTTTGGCTACCCCGCCACAACTTGGGCAATGGAACTCCCAGTGGATAGAAAAAACGCCAGCCTGCACACCTCTAAGAAAAAGGTTTAAGAGTTTTACCCGTTCCACGTTCCAGCTGTTTGCCAAGCCATAGACGTCTATATGAAACAACGACTCTATTGGTCCATTGCTTATAAGATCCTGTACTTGATCTCTGAGTTTTTTTTCTTCGATCAAAAGTAGATAGCTATCTAAGTTGCTCATGTCACTTCCTCTCTATTGATCCGCTTGGCTTGAGTCTTGCACAATCAACGCTTCTAGCAAGGGCCGCGCACCCAACGAGTCGCGCAGGGTTTGGTAGTCGGCGTGCACCTTAAGAATACCTGTTTGCTGAGCTGCTGGCAAGTTTTGGCTGGCCCTAATCAAAAGATTCTTGGGTGTGTGCTCGGGGTCAACAAATTCAACTGTGTCAACCTGGTAGCCAGCTTGCTCCAAGAGCGAACAGCGCAGTGCATCGGTGGCCAAGGCTGCAAAACGCTCTTTGATGAGCCCCTGTTTGAGCAGTACTTTGAGACTTGGCGCCTCAATCTGACCAAAAAGTTGGTGCTGGCAACAGGGCGCACTCAGGATCACTTTGGCGCGGTGAGTAACTGCAAAAGCCAGCGCCAAGTCAGTAGCTGTGTCACAGGCATGCAGACTCAGCACCATGTCTACGTCACCTTCATTTTTGTAGCCAGCTATGTCTCCGGTCTCAAAACGCAGCCCGCTCATACCAAGTTGAAGTGCCAAGTTGTTTGATGACTCAATCAGGTCCTGCTTGAGGTCGAGCCCCAGAATTTCTACGCTGCGTGCTTTGATAACAACCAGATAATGATAAAGCGCAAAGGTGAGATAAGCTTTGCCACAAGCAAAGTCTATGATCTTGAGCGTCTTGTCGCTTGGTAGTTTTGCTAACACGTTATCTACCAGTTCGATAAATCGATTAATTTGCCTAAACTTGTCATAGCGTGCTTTAAAAACTTGGCCGGCCGGACTCATAAGACCCAAGGCTATCAAAAAATCGAGCGACTTTCCGTCGGGGAGCACGTAGTGCTTGCTGCGGTTATGCTCGGCAACGGGTTGCAGCACTTCTTTGGTGTTTTTTGAAAGTACACTCACTGTGCCGCTTGGACTTAGGTGCGCTTGAAGTTCTTCGTGCACAAAACGACAATTAACTTGTCTAAACTTGGGCAAGAGCTCACTCAAGCTGGCAATAGCTGCCTCAAGCGCTAGGTTTTGATGCCGCATCTGGCGACCGGCGTCAAATCCAAACTGTAAGTGATAGCCCGACTTAAGCTGTACCGGACTGATACTTATTTTTTTGTTTTCTTTGTAGGATTTAATCGGATTCGATAGTGTCATTGCTACAAACTGGCCGGCTTCCAAACGTGGTTTAAGCGCTGCGATAAAGTCCTCAGTAATCATGCCACCACCATAGCACATTTGAGCCAGCTTGGCTTTGGCGCAATCAATTCTTAGGTGGCCCACTCTGTGCTTTTGTCGGGTGTCAGGGTGCTATACCAAAAGCGCATTTTAGAGGTATAAAGTCTGACAGGATTATGATTGGCCAGTTTTTTGGTCGCAGCAAAGGGGCAGGCGCCCCTGTCGTCCTTTCTTCCCGGAGGTATCAAGTGAACTATTTCAACAGTATTCCATGGCGTGCGGCGCTCAAACAATTGGGCGTTTGTCGCTTTATGGACAGAAACGAATTTGCAGACGGTATTGCCATTCTCAAGGGCAAAAAAATTGTGATTGTTGGTTGTGGCGCCCAGGGTCTCAACCAGGGTCTTAACTTGCGTGACAGCGGTTTGGACGTTAGCTATACGCTGCGCAAGGAAGCAATCGCCGAAAAGCGTCAGAGCTGGAAGAGTGCCACCGAGAATGGTTTTAAGGTTGGCACCTATGACGAACTCATTCCAGGTGCCGATATTGTGGGCAACTTGACTCCCGATAAGCAACACAGTCCGGTTATTAACGCCGTCATGCCATTGATGAAGAAGGGCGCCACCTTGTGGTACAGCCACGGCTTTAACATTGTAGAAGAAGGCATGCAGATTCGCAAAGATATCACCGTAGTAATGATGGCCCCCAAGGGTCCTGGCTCCGAAGTTCGTGTTGAATACACACGCGGGTTTGGTATCCCTACCCTGATTGCCGTCCATCCAGAGAACGATCCCGAAAACAAGGGCTGGGCAGTGGCCAAGGCTTTGTCGGTAGGTACCGGTGGTAGCCGCGCAGGTGTGCTCGAGTCTAGTTTTGTGGCAGAAGTTAAGTCCGACCTCATGGGCGAGCAAACCATTTTGTGTGGCATGTTACAGACTGGCAGTATCCTGTGTTTTAACAAGCTAATAGAACACGGCATCGACAAAAACTGGGCAGCCAAGTTTATCCAGTTTGGCTGGGAAACCATTACCGAAGCGCTTAAGTTTGGTGGCATAACCGGCATGATGGACCGCCTCTCCAACCCTGCTAAGCTCAAGGCCTTTGAACTAGCAAGCGAACTCAAGTCTATTATGGCACCCTTGTACCAAAAGCACCAAGATGACATCATTTCTGGTGAGTTTAGCCAGACTATGATGGCAGACTGGAAGAACGACGACAAGAACCTTTTGACCTGGAGAGAAGCAAGCGGCAAAACTGCCTTTGAACAAACAGCACCGTCAGCCGACGTTATTGGTGAACAAGAATACTTTGACAAGGGTATCATCATGGTAGCTATTGTTAAGGCCGGTGTAGAGCTTGCGTTTGAAACCATGGTAGACGCCGGCATCAAACCCGAGAGCGCCTACTACGAAAGCTTGCACGAGACGCCTTTGATTGCCAACCTCATCAGCCGCAAGAAACTTTACGAAATGAACAAAGTTATATCTGACACTGCCGAATATGGCTGTTATCTCTTTGACAACGCCTGCCGTCCTCTCTTGGCAGAATTCTTTAAAAAGATTGATCATGATGTTTTGGGCAAGGGTCTGTTTGGTATTTCCAACGCTGTACCCAACCGCGAGCTGGTAAAGGTAAACGAAGAAATTCGCAACCATCCTGTCGAAAAAATTGGCAAGATTTTGCGCGCCTATATGACTGCCATGAAAGAAGTCATCTAAAACTCATGTTTGACACACTTTTTTTGACCGCGTCGTGGCTTGCCATACCGGTCATGTTAGTGGGCTTTTTGCCCCTGATCTTTGGTGCCAATTGGTTGGTTGATAGCGGCTCTGCCTTGGCCAAGCGACTTAACATACCCACCTTGGCAATTGGACTAACCATAGTTGCCTTTGGCACCAGTATGCCAGAGCTGATAGTCAATTTGTTTGCCGCCTCGAGTGGCAGCACCGACATAGCCTTGGGCAACATCATTGGCTCCAATGTGTTTAACATCCTGGCTATCCTCGGTGTTTCGGCAGCCATTTATCCAATTGTGATTAAAAGCAGCACCACTTGGATAGAGATTCCTTTAGTCGTGCTGGCAGCTCTGGTTGTCGCCGTGCTCGCCAATGACCTGTTTTTTGACGGGGCCAGCACCAACAGCATTGGTCGCATCGATGGTTTGATACTTTTGGCCTTCTTTGTCATTTTTATTGGCTACACCGTTTCGATGGCCATCAAAGGCAGCAGCGACGACTCACTTGAGATTAAGAACTGGGGACTTGGCGTTTCAATTGCTTTTCTGTTCTTGGGACTTGCCGCCATGATTTTGGGTGGCAAAATGATAGTAGAGGGTGCTGTCCAGACGGCTCGCAGTTTTGGCATGGCAGAGCGCGTGATTGGCCTCACTATTGTCTCAATTGGTACCAGTCTCCCCGAGCTTGCCACCTCGGCGGTTGCTGCTTTTAAGAAGAACTCTGATATTGCGATCGGCAACATCGTTGGTTCCAACTTATTCAACACCTTCTTTATTTTAGGCGCAACAGCAGTAATTAGGCCTATTCCACTCAACCCGGCTTCCAATCTCGACCTCTGGGTCAACATTGGTGCCTCAGTTCTACTTTGCTTATTTGTCTTTTTGCCACGTAGCCGCCGACTGTCCAAGCCAGAGGGTTGGACATTTATGGCTTGCTACGTTGCTTACGTTGCCGTCTTGTTTATAACTTGATCTAAGGGAGTCTTCTGCCCAGCAGCTTGGTGTAGAGTTCTTGTGGGATAAGGAATTACTATACCAGCTTGCTGGTACGCAGCGTGTAGTCGCTTGACCAGTTCGTGGCGCAAATCATGTTGCAGTGGAAAGTCGCTAATGCGCATGATGAGTCTAAACTTAACGCCTGATTGGCTAAAGTCATAGAATCTCACCAGAGGTTCAAAGTCCTTGACTGCACCTTCTACGCATGCTGCTGTTTCTCTTGCTACCTTGAGAGTGAGTTCTTCCACGGTTGGCAGGTGGCTTTCATAGGCAACCTGCAAAGCTAGTGCAACTGCCAAACCGCCTACTCCAAGGGCAGTTAGCATCGGCGTAATTTCTACTCCAATGGCATTGAGCGCCAAGAGCCCCCCCCAGTGAGACGATAACGGCACGTACCAAGTTAATTAATATTGATGTCACAACCGGATGGGCGTGATCAGTGGGGTTGAGTGGCAATTTGGTCATCAATATTTCGGCCAAACGTGCCACAAAGACTACACACTTCGCAATCAAACCTATTTTGAGAGCACCTGCTGTAAACTCAAATATACTACCTATCGGTTTGAGCCAGCTTTGGGCAGTTTGGAGTCCAAGCAAGAGAGAGAGTGGCACTATCAAAAAACGAGTGCTTTTTCGTATCGATTCGCCAAGCAGTGCTGCACGCGGGTTCTGCTGTTTTTTTAGTTTGCGTGTTAGCCGCCCAACAATAAAAAAATTTAGCACAAGGCCAATGACAACAAACAGAACAGGCATACAAGCAGCAACAATAAGGTCCTCATGAGAGAAAGTTAATAAATTTGATTGATTGCCTGCCTGTTCTAATGAAACGTTTATCATAGTTTGACCTCTTCTGCGTTTAATCCTACAATTAAATCAAGCTTATGTCTCACCATGAAAAGTCGGAACCTGGCAGGTTAAAGTATATTCTATTTAATCTCATCACCGACCCTGTTCTCGTCATTGACGACCAAATGCGGGTAGTAATTCACAACCAGGCCGCGCTTAAATTCTTTCCACGTTGTGACATGCGCCAACACAGCCAGTTTTCCGACGTAGCCGAGCATATTAGCAATCGCCAAGTAGTTTTAAACATGGTTGCATTGGGTCTGGAAGGCAAACGCGTTAAAAAAAACGTAGTTATGTTCATCAATGAACGTGAATATACTGGCGGGTTAACCGTAGAGCCGGGTCCCAAAACCACCAGTAGCGAGCAACATAGACCTTGGGTTGTTTTGGTTTTTAAGGACAGCACCGCCTACCAACGGTTGCAAAAGCGCATGACGCAGGACGAGTTTTTTGACCGCAGCTCAGGCCTACTCAATCGCCGCTCACTCGACATTGTGTTGGAAACAGAGTTAGAAAAGGCCAGCCGCTCAAGCAGCCGAGCCAAATTGGCGCTGATGATGATTCAGATCACCAACTTAGAAGGACTAAAACTGGCTTTTGGACCCAAAATTAGTAACATTATTTTTGAGCAAGTTGGCAACAACATTCGTGAGGCGCTACGACTGTCTGACATGATTTTTCATTACGACGACAACCGTATACTTGCCATTGTTACCCAGTTTGAATGGAAGAGCGATCTACTGATCGTGGCCGAAAGAGTGGAGGATCAAATTGCGGTTCCTTTTCATCACCAAGAGACCGACATCCATCTGCGCGCGTGTATTGGCATCACCATTTTTCCTGAGGATGGTAGTGAGAAGGATCAACTGATTAGCAATTCCACAGCTGCCTTGGCCCAAGCCATAGAAATTGGCAAGCCATGGTTAATTTTTAACGACGATGTCCATCAACAAGCGCTTGATCGCCTGTTCTTGCGCAGTGGCTTAACTAAGGCTGTCAGAGAAAATGAGCTGCAGCTTCGCTACATGGCGTTGGTCAATGCCGAGGGCCAGATTTGCGGGGTAGAAGCCTTGGTGCGCTGGATGCATCCAGAGCGAGGGCTCTTGGGCCCAGACCAGTTTTTGCCGATAGCCATACATTCCCACATCATTGGGGCTTTGACGCGCTGGGTTCTCTATCGTTTAATAGAAGACTATCAGAAGCACTTTAGTAAACTGGACATCTTCTGCACTTTTAATATCTCGGCGGTAGACTTGGAGGACTTGTACCTGCCTATCAGTATCCAAACCGCCATCAAGGGCAAGATGGATCCATCCAAGATCAAGATAGAAATTACGGAAAGCGAATTTATGGAAAACTACGATCGTGCGCAAACGGCCATAGAATCGTTTCGACAGCATGGTTTTGACGTCTTAATAGACGATTTTGGCGTCGGCAACTCGTCTCTGAGCTACCTCAAGGATCTTTCCGCGCGTTATGCCAAAATTGACAAAAGCTTCTTGACCGATATTGTGGAATCAGCTTTAGAACTTGACTTTTTGCACCACATTGTTGCCTTGTGCAAAGTGCGCAACATAATAGTTCTTTTGGAGGGTATTGAAACCCAAGCTCAGTTTGAAAAACTCACCTCTAGCGGGGCAGACTTGTTTCAGGGTCATTTTTTTGGGACACCGATGACCGTCGAGGAACTAATGCGTCGTTTTGCCGAGCACAAAGTATTTAGCGACTAAAACTAGCGCCGCAAGGGCGAATCCAGATTAAGGGCTTGGATTTGTTCTTGCTCTTGCTCATTTATTTGCGGCATATATTGAGAAAAGAGCGCATGAAAGTCTGGATTGTAATAGCGGTGGAAGCTACGCGTTTCTTCGGCCACAAAACCGCGCCTAATTTTGTGAGGACTGCCTGCGCCTGGGTCAAAGATTTCAATGCCTTCTTGGATACACCATTCGATTGGGCGATAATAGCACAGCTCAAAATGCAAGTCGGGGTGGAACTCTTGAGTGCCCCAAAACCTGCCGTATAGATAGCCGTTGCCCCTAAACATAAACGTCATCGCCATCGGAACTTCGTCTGGACTTTCAAGTAGATTGGGGTTGCGCGAAGCCCAAGCAAAGACAATAAAGTCTGCACAGTCCACCACAGCACGGGCAAAAAACTCGTGATTGAGAAAACGCGCCGCCCAAGGGCCAAACTGTTGGTTGGTTTGGTAGTAAAGTTCGGCCATGTGGGCGGCCCAAGCCTTGCGCTGCGGCTGGCTCAGTTGCTCCATGGTCACCACGCCTGTAAAGATACCTGCATCTTGTACAGACTGGCGCTCACGCTTAATATTGCGCCTTTGATTCTTGCCAAAGACGGCCAAATAATCTTCAAAGTCTGACCACTGGCGATTGCGCCAGGCGTAGCGATGATGCGTCCAGGCCAGCATATTTTGATCTTCAAGTGCACTTTCCATCGTGCGCTCAACAAAAAGGGCGTGCAGCGAATGGCAGCCGAGTTGCGAGACCCGTTGTTGCAGTTGCGTCAAAATAACAAGTGACAGTTCTTCTCGTCTTGTTTCGTCTGCCATCAAAAAGCGGTAGTCAGCACTTGGTGTAGCAGGAATAGTTGCCACCAGTTTTGGGTAGTACGTCTGTCCCATCTGTTTGGCCAGGTCAGCCCAAGCAAAATCGTAGACATAGTCACCCCAGCTATTGCTGCGACCATAGGCTACTGCGGCTGCCACAAGGCTGCCGTCACCCTCACGCACCAAGAGGTGACTTGCATGCCAACCAGTGCTTGGCGCGATGCTGCCAGAAAGCTCCATGGCAGCAAGCCAACCATGTCGATGGCAAGGGCTGGTTTGCTTTCCAAGCAGGCTGTCCCATTCGCTTGCTGCAACTTGGGCGATACTATCTAACCATTGAAATTGCAGCATATTTTTTTCCGTTTATCCTAGCCAAAAATCTCGTCGATAGTCAGGCGATAGGAAAGATCTTTTAGGAACTCCCCAAATTTGTTTATAAAGACGATGCTGACCTGCAGATCTTCTTGGGCACCTTCTGCCACAATCAAAATATTGTTGACGCCTTTGTTGAGAGGAGCATCCTCCAACTTGCTGGCCTTTTGTATGCTGGGGCCAACTTGACCAATATATCGGTCAGAAATCCAAATGCGAGCGTTGCAGTTGCAGCTTATCAAGAGGTCAGGGGTAATAGTTGGGTCGGGCAAAGAATTTTCTTCGCGCTCAAAGTTGTTGCGGTTGACCGGCGACTGGACATAGGCTGTCATCAATACTGTCTTTCCAGCGCTGGCTTTGGCGGTCAACCATCCGTCAGTTTTAAAGATTCGCGACATCCAACCATAAAGTCCCTCCCCGAGGTTGTTGAGCTTGTAATCACGACTCTTGTAATAGGCAATCATCTCATCCAAAGCGTAGGTGCTGCTATGCTCAAGCGCCATTACGGCAGGTATCGCAAAGTCAGCGTCGCTCTTGATCTTTTGTAAGAATCGCAACTGGCTACTTAAGCCAGCATTGTACAAAAGTCTGCCAAAAAATCGCGCTACCCGCGGGTTGTCATCGGGCAAAACCTGACAGATTATTAGTGAGCCCTTGCCAATTTTGACCTCGGCCCCATATTTTGCACCAACAAAATCTTCGGCCAACTTGTTGGTGATGCCCGCAATCTTGAGGGCTTCCATGTCAACGCCCTGGACATACATTTTTTCCCAAGGGTTATGAAGTGAGGTCAAAAAATACTCAGCGTCTTCTACTACCAGGGCGTGGCTGGCAATCAAGCGATTAGTTTTGGAAAAAATGTATGTCACACGGTCGAGGCCGTAAACGTCAGTTGTACAAACACCATTAACCAGTGGGTGTTCTTCTACATCCACCTGGTAAACAGGCTGAGGAAAAATCTTTACTATTTTTTGTGCAAGTTCGCTTAAGATCGTCGAGTCTAGGGCCTGTGCACCAAAAACCACTAGGCTTGCACCTTGACTTATCTGACTGTGCAAGGTTTTGATGTCCAGCTGCGCAAGATCTTGTGCTGCCAGAACTGCAACACAATCGCCATGTATTTGACTTTGCTGGCCCTTTGCCTGAACAAACTCAGCAAGGACTGAACTAAGACCAGCTACATCGCCCGCCAGGTTAAGGCCCAAACGAGCAGGCCTTGCGCGGTAGTCAAGTGCGTAAGCAAGCATGTTTCTAAACAGCCAGGCTGCTTGTGGTGCACTATCAATAAATGAGCAGATGCCAAGCTGACAAAGTATCAGACTACCTTTTCCATGCTTGACTTCCAAAAGACTCGACCAATCCAAACCACCATTGCCAAAATCACCCTCGCCGCATTCCAGCAGTATCGAGATAGCGCCTGATTGTGGTTTCTCAAAAGCATTGTTAGTAAGGTAGCGGCAGTCTGGGTAGTTTGGGTTGAGAGTATCCCAAAGCATAAAATCATCTTCACTCATGCCTGCAAAAATCGGATGTTGGTAGTCCAAGACAAAGGAACTAAAGAACTTGCGACCAGAAAGTACTGCCTCGCCGGGGGCAAAGTAGGACTGCTCAAGAACAACAATGCTTCCACCCTGCTCTAAAAAATCCTCCATCAAGGGTTGGCAGGCATCATAGGCTTCTGCAAATTCTGGTCCAACAATAATCACCTGCGGCTTGGCGTCACTGGCAGCAGCAAAGCTTTGAAAGGGTTCAATGCCTGCACAAACTTGAGCCAAACGCTGCAAGTCTGATTTATTGCCCACAAAGCCGATGCGTTTGCCACTATAACAACTGTCCAGAGCAATCTGTCGAGGATAGACGTGATATTCAAATTGCATGTCGTCAATTTTTTTGCCCTGATGCAAAAGGTCAAAGCGGAGCACAAAGGTTTGCGGCACGGTAGTTTCAAAATTAAAGTCAAAAGATACCTTCTCAAATGTCCCTGCTTCTTGTTCAAACTTCTTTTTCTGCTTAAAAATCAGCCTGCCGTTGGCGTTCTTTACTTCCAGCCTAAGCTCGGTTTGGCTGGTGCCAAAGGTGTCGTTAAAGACATTAAAGTGCCGGGTGTTGGGTCCGGCGTAAAGCCGAGTATTGTATTGTGCAGGCGTAATTAGCACGGCAGCAAATGCAGGAGTACAAGCGTAAAACGAGGCGTTAGGTACCATAAAAGGTTTGTCTGGCACAAAACCATTTGGCACCGTTAGCGAGCGTTTGCGTACTATTTTTGGCTTAGGGCCGGGGGTATCGAGTGCCTTGTGCTTGAGATGAATGTCTTGGTCCGGAAACGCGTAAAGCATGTAATTGATCATATTAAACGGACCGAGTCCGCTTACTTCCTGCTCGCGAGCGTACTCAAGAAAATGCCTCTCGGTCATACCGATGGTATACATTGCATCTTCAAAATTGCGGTAGGCCCGTGGGCCGGCGTATTCGGTCCCTACCACTGGTGAAACATAGTGCCACTTGCCGTGCTCACCAAAAGTCAACGGTTTTTCTTTGTTCCAACCCGAAACGGTACCGTCAATATTGTAATGCATCGATACAACTTCCATCTGCTCTTCGGTGAGCAGTCGATTGTCGCCGTCGCAGGAGACCAAGCGACTGGGATCAAGTGAATGCATGAGCGCCATAAACTCAGGAATGTACTGTTTATAAGTGTCGGCGCCGTCCACCCAACGCATTTCGTTTTGCAGACTCCACATAACGATACAGGGGTGGTTGCGATCGCGTCTAACAAATCTATGCAAGTGTTCTCTACAATTGTTAATAAACTCAGCATTGTCAGCAATCATGTACTTGGACGAACCGTAAATGGCGCTCTCATCTATGATTAGCATGCCCATTTCGTCGGCAACATCATAGAACAAACTTGGGTAAGGCATGCCGTGCAGCCGTACCGAATTGGCGCCGGTCTGCTTGCAAAGCGTATACCAACTCTTGGCGTACTCGCGTGTTTGACAAGCGTGCCCTTGGTAATGCCAACTGTCGCCACGCAAATTTATGCGCTTACCGTTTAAAAAGAGCTTGTGTTTTTGGTTCCATATTTCTCTAAATCCAAAGCGCTCGGTCATACGATCCAACAAGATCTCATCTTCAAACAACTCAAGCTGCAGATGATAGAGGTTTGGATTTTCTATGTCCCACAGTTTTGGGTTTCCCCAATCCTGCTCTAAACACGTTTTAGCACCGGATATTCTGCTTTTAAAGGTCAAAACTGTTTTTTTGCCATCCAAAACCTTAGCTACGATGCGATATTTTTTATTGCTTGCTGCATCGATCTTAAAAGCTTGGTCGGAATTGCCACTGTCCGCAAGCGCCACGTCGACAATCAGCTTGGAAGTTCTAAAGCGTGTTTCAATCCTTGCTTCACTAAAGTGCTTATTTGGTATGTAGCGCAGCCAGGCGTCCTGCCAAATACCCAAGGACATCCACGAAAACCAAGTGCCATCGGGCGCAATTCGGCGCTTACCATATGGTGTTTCGACTGTCTCATAAGATCCACACCAAACAAGCAGTTCTATCTCTTGTTCGTCGTGGCTAAGCTGCTCAGTGATATCTATCGAAAGAGGCATAAAAGCTTCAGCTGTCGCCAGCATAAGCTTATTGTTGACGTAAATTTTAGAACGTTGAAAAACGGCGTCAAGGACAATCACGGTACGCATGTCGTTAAGTTTTTTGACTAAGAGTTTACGCCCGATGATGCCACTCTTTGCTTGGTTCCATGCCGCTGGATAGTCAAAAATGTTAAAAAAGTCTTTTTCTTCGGGAGTTTTGACGGCCATATCAACGTTATAGAGCTGATAACGTGCAGAAGATGGTACAAAAATAGGCACAGTATCCCAGACAGGACTGGCCAAACTGTCGGCCGGTTGACTGTCATCGTAGATGGGTGCAAATCGCCATTGACCATTGATACAAATATTCTGTCTCATGAACTGTCCTTGCTTGATGATCTGTCCACAAAGGAATTTTCATCTCTGCGAGAATACTGCATTAGCGTTCTTGTTGCAAGAAATCAGTGCCCAAAGTAAGGCTTGATGAAGCAAGAGAAAGCCGTCCATAATCAGGCCATGTGCTCTAAGTTGTCAATTGCGCTTGTGGGGTTCTTAGTTCTCAGCTGTGGCTCACTAGACTCTCCAGAAGTGCACCCTGAACGTCTGCTTATTTTTGTTGCCAACGGCGCGGGCTTTTACCATATGGATGCAGCGAGTATCTTTAAAACAGGCCACGTAAAAGGGCTTATTTTTGAACAATTTCCTACAAGGCTCGCAATGAGCACGTACGCTTACGGCGGCTCATATGACTCCAAGCGCGCTTGGTCAGACTTTAACTATCTTAAGGAAGGTGCAGGCGACTCCGCGGCTGCATCAACGGCTTTAGCTAGCGGAGTAAAAACCCATCGAGCTTTTGTGGGCGTGTCACCAGACGGACAAGCCACAAGAAACCTATTGGAGAAAACTTACCGCAGTTATCGTTCGGCTGGCATTGTCAGCAACGAATCCTTTGTAAACGCAGGAATTGCTGCCTTTGCAGTCCACAATAGGTCAGGCAATTCCTACCATGAGATCAGTAACGCGCTAATAAACAAGAGTCTTGCCACGGTCGTCATTGGTGCAGGTAATCCTTGGTTCGATGATCGATGGAACAAGAAACTTGACCATGCTGTTTTTGGCTACCTAAGCCAGCAAGATTGGCAAAACTTAGCCGATGGAGTTGCGGGTAACGACCTAGATCGAGACGGTCAAGGCGACCCCTGGGATTTGGTCGAAAGCAAGAAAGATTTTGAGCGTATTGCAGAAGGAACTGAAGTTCCAGACAGACTTTTTGGCATCATCCAAGCTCAATCCAGCTTGAACCGTAACCGACCCGGCAACGCTTTTGCTGCCCCCTACAAAGTTGCTCGCAATGCTCAGCTGCCCACCCTGGCAACGCTGTGCCTTGCAGCTTTGGAAGTCTTGGACAAAAATCCGCGCGGATTTACTTTGGTGGTCGAGGCCGCTTCAATAGACTTTGCCAGCCATGCTAATCAGTCTGGCCGCATGATTGAAGAATTGTTAGCCTTAGAAGAGGCAGTTCAGGAAAGTCTTGCATGGCTGGCCACAAGAGATTACCTCAAGACCAGTCTGGTTGTGGTGCTTGGCGACCATGAGACCGGTCACCTAAGCGGCCAAAAAGGCAAACACGGGCCAATCCAAAGCCATGGCAAGGGCGAGCAGCCCAAACTCTTTTGGCATTCTTATGAACACACTAACTCCTTGGTTCCGATCTATGCCATTGGCATTGGTGCCAAGGCATTTCTATCCTTGCCAAGCCGGAGAGACCAACAATATGGTAGTTTTGTCGACAATACTCAGGTGGGCAAACTTTTTTCCGAACTTATACAATAGAGATTCTTGCAATAATCAATCAAACCAGCGTCGAGGCTACGCAATAGCTCTCCATACTCTTCCCGGGGCGCCAAAAGACTTATGACGAGACTTAGATGACGATCTTCTTCAGCATCATCGCTGTCCGAAAAGTAACCGTAGTACCAAGCTGGGTGCAGGCTTAGCTTGTGTTTTTTTAGAAGGAAGATGGCGAGTTTTTCGTCCTCGGGAATGCCATCCGACTCGGATGATGCTTGACTATTTATGTGCGACAAACGCAAGTACTGTCCTCCTAGGGTCAAAACCACATGGATTCCGGCTTGCGGCGCATGGAAGGTCCAACCACAGCTATGACCAGGCTTAATCTTGATAAGATGTTCTCGATTGGACGAGAGCGACACTAGCAAGCTGCGCACAAAGTCGCCATAGTCGGCAAAAAATCGGACCAACGCAAATTGAACAAAGCTGTTTGCATTGAGAAACGTATCATTGCGTAACTCAAGCGCTGAGATCATATCTTCTTGGTCTGGAAAACCCAGAGCTGGCTTTTGACCCGGCTGACCGTACGATAAAGCAATCCATGCCAATTTTAAATCGGGCGAGGCAAAGAGCTTAGATACACCATTGAGCGTAAAGACAGGAACTCCAGGTGAATACGCCGCCGGACGCGGAAGTTTCTTGGCCGCATTGCCATAGATAAACTCAGAAAAGACTTCATCGCAAATTATCATTACCTTTTCTCGCTTGCAGATCTTCAATAAGTTCTTGAGTGTCTTTTCTGAAACCAGACTTCCGCATGGATTGTTTGGCGAGATGAGCACCAAAAACTTGGTCCGACGGTCTATCAAAACATCAACAAGGTCGCAGTCGATCTCCCAGTTTTTGTGTGCATTAAGTGGGTAGTAGCGCGTCTCGAGGCTCGAGTAGTCCGCTAAGTCATCAAACAACGGGTAGCCAGGTTGCGGTAAGAGCACATTGTCGCCGGGCTTGGTCAAAACAGAAAACAGCAAGTGATAACTCTCAGAGCAAGAAGCTGTTATAAGAATGTTTTCTGGATCAATGGCTACCCGACAGCCTGGACTCACCGGGCCACCGTCTTTGTAGAACTGAGCTATCGCCTGTCGCGCTGCAAGCAATCCTTTGCTTTCTGGCTGATAACGCCGCTGTGCAAGATAGTCTTGCATGGCGAGCATAAGTGTTTGGGCAGGGGGCACAAAACCAGCCGCATGAAAGTTTCCTTGGACTAAATCTCGATATTGGCTCTTGGTGTCTGGGCCTTCTTGATTACTGTCGCCGTCCAAAGCTTGGCGCACTTGTTCCAAATTTAGAGCCATAGTTTGGGATCCTTCTCAATTGCTCTTGCTATTCTTGTTGATGCGTAGCTAACTTAGATAGTAGCAATTTTTGCAACTACTTTTGCAAGTAGCTACGACCAAGTAAGTCAAGGAGCTAACCATGTTAAAGAAACTCGGCACGGTATTCGTCATTCTCATGATGACTACCTTTGCCCAACAAGCCTTCTCTCAAACTGAGCCCATTTTTAGGATCGTACCCCATGCCGAGCTCGGCTTTGTTTCTGTTCTCAATCACGTCTACCGGGTAGGAACCGAAGCCAATGGCAACACCACCTTTGATTTTGTAAAACAAGGTGCTCAGGATGTACTATTTCCTTATGCTCGCTTTTCAGTAGACGCTATTGTTGCATCGCAGCATCGATTTACGGTCCTCTATCAACCTCTTACAATTAAAACCCAAACAGTTGCTGGTCGCAACGGCACTGGTGCCGTGCAGATCGATGACGTCCTGTTTGCGCCAGGAACACCGCTCAACCTGACCTATGGCTTTGACTTTTTTAGATTGAGCTATCTGTATGACTTTATTGCAGAAGAAGCCAGTCAGTTGGGAATTGGATTGAGTTTTCAACTACGCAATGCCAACATAGACTTCTCGTCGGCCGACGGCCTACAAAGGGTAGTTCAGAACAATGTTGGCCTAGTTCCGATCATCAAAATTAAAGCAGCACACCGATTTGCGCCCGAGTTTGGCATAGATTTTGAAGCAGATGGATTCTACGCCTCAAGCGCCGTCTTCAATGGAGCCGGAAGACCCTTTGAAGGCTGGATCTGGGATGCTGCGCTGCGTCTAGAAAGTCAACTCATCGAGGGCGCAACTGCCTTTTTGTCTATACGAACCATAGGTGGAGGGGCTTCGGGCAATAACGCGTATGACAACGTGACAGCAACAACTAGTTCAGGAGCCGAAACCTACAATTCCTTGGCAACTTTGGCCGTTACCTTGGGTGTTTCATTGACACCCTAAACTTGATTGTCTGACTTGGCTGCCTCTATTTTTTTGGCAGCCAAGCTTTTACGCTCCCTGACAAACATTACTATTACAAATGCAATAGCTCCAAATGTAATAGACATATCGGCCACATTGAGTACCCCAGTAGAAACAGGACCAAAGCGGAACAACAAGAAGTCAGTTACCTTTCCAAATGCAATCCGGTCATAGAGATTGCTCGCACCGCCAGCCAAAAAGCAAGAAACGATGACTAGTTCCGCAATGCTCATTGCGCCAATTTTTGCGCACAACCAGATTAAGCCTGCCAAGGTTATCAATGATGGCAGAAAAAGTAACATCAAAGTATGTAGCGGCCCTTCCAGCTTGGAGCCAAGGCCCAAAAACGCCCCTGTATTCTCTGCATAGGTAATAACTACGATACCGCCGATGTATTCACTTGCCGGTCGACCCCTGACTTCTTCTCGGGCCCAGTGTTTAGTAATTTGATCTACGCTAGCGTTAAGACCAAATACCACGAGAACCAGCAATATTCGTGCAAAAAGTTGTTTTTTACTCATAGTTACTCCACAAAAAAAGGCGCTTGCGTAACAACGCAGGCGCCTGTGGATGATCACATAGCACATAGCTCTCAGTCAATGCTCTTGGACTAAGCTTTCAAAAGCTTGGCAGGGTGGAGCTGAAGCTATAGGAGTAGCTGGTGCTAGGAATTGCTTCGCCGTTGATAGTCCCCGTGTTTGCAACTGCTCGAGCAACATTTAGGACACCTTTAGTGGTAATAAGACTTGTCGTTTCGATAGGGTCAGGCACTACAAAGTCCACTCCATCCCAATTGAGGTTACTAGTCGTAATTATGGCCAATTCGACGGTGCCATTGATTATGTAGTCCTTGCCTTCAAGGCTAGCTTTTACATCAGAATAGTTTGCATTGCCACTAAGGCCTTCTATGCTAGCTGTGCCGGTAAAGAAAATACTGCCACCGTTGGGACCACTGTAGGTTGTAGTAATTGCAATGCTTCGCGCACCTGTGCTGGACGGTGGCGCTGAGACTATCGATGGGCTCATGGCGCCTTTGCCCGCACTTTGGCCAATGCCACTAATATATTCTTCATCATTCCTTCTCCCCAATAATGGACATTTTTGTTTAAACGCAACTGCTTGTGTATTTATTTACCTATGGCATAACGGTTCTTGTATTAGCGAGCAAGAAAATAGCTTAAAAACGGCTTGCCATTTTTAGAATGTCATCGCCATACTGTTGCCAGCTCATTTTAAGGACCAAGCATGCCAAAAAAGTTAACAAACCCACATATTTGCCTGGTAGTACCCTGCCACAACGAAGCAGACACCTTACGGCTATTTCACCAGCAAGTTAGTCAAATAGTACAAAATCGTAACGAGACTTTTTCGTTTTCGTTTGTCAACGATGGCAGCAAAGATCAAACACTCGATATTCTTCGAGAGCTAGCCGACTTGGATCCACGAGTGCAGTACGCAAGTCTGTCACGCAATTTTGGCAAAGAAGCAGCACTTTCGGCCGGAATCGATGGCGCTGAGGGTGATGCTATAATTGTTATGGACTCAGACTTACAACATCCGCCAGAAATGATTCCAGCCATGGTAGACGCGTGGCTTGCTGGTGACTGCCAGGTGGTTGATTGCGTCAAAAAAAAGCGTGGTCGCGAATCAATCTTTTATAAATTTGCAGCCAACATCTTTAACAAAATAATGTCCGAGTCAGCCGCCATGAACCTACGTTCGTCATCAGACTTCAAGTTGCTAGACCGTAGCGTAGTTGAAGTCTTGCGTCGAATCCCAGAAAGGACTCGCTTTTTTCGTGGACTCACCGAATGGGCTGGCTTTGTCCACAAACGAATCGAGTTTAACGTAGCCGAACGCGTAGGTGGTGTTAGATCTTGGTCATTTAAAAGTCTGCTACGCTACTCTATCAACAATATTCTCATTTTTTCTTCTACACCGCTTCGCTTGATTTCAGCATTGGGAATGTGGACGGTACTTGGATCGGTTATCTTGGCAATTCAAACCATAGTCACCTTTGCATTAGGAAACGCCGTCGAAGGCTTTACGACGGTTATCTTGGCGATATCGTTCTTTTCGGGAATGATTTTGATCTGCCTTGGCATTATGGGCGAGTATCTTGCTCGCATGTATGACGAACTTAAGGCTAGGCCAAGCTACATCATCGCCGAAAAAAATCAAAACAAAGAAGGTAAGTGAGAATGAACCCTATCGATTTCCTAAGCGCTACGGTACTTGGTATAGTTGAAGGACTTACCGAGTTTTTGCCTATATCGTCCACTGGCCACTTAATTTTGTTCAATCAATGGTTTAAGTTTGAATCGGTTGCCTTCACCAATATGTTCAATATTGTCATCCAAAGTGGCGCAATTCTTGCCGTTATTCTATCGTTTCGCAAACGCCTATTTCCAGTCTATAAAAGTCAGGATCTTGTCCAGAAGCAAGCTGTCTATCAACTGTGGCTCAAAGCATTTATCGCCTTTGTACCAACTGCTGTGATAGCGTTTTTGGGCTCGGACTTTATCGACACCTATCTCTTTAAACCAGGGGTGGTCATAGCTGCGCTAGCCTTTTGGGGTATTGTCATTATTGTAATAGAGCGTTTTATCAAGGGTGGCAGATTAAACCAAAGATATGACACGGTGGCAGATTTAACTATCCCAGTAGTACTAGCAATTGGGTTTATTCAGTGCCTTGGCATGATACCCGGGACCAGTCGATCGGCAGCCACTATAATTGGCGCCTTGCTCTTGGGTGCAAGCCGAGTTGCTGCAGTAGAATTTAGCTTTTTTCTCGGTATTCCCACGCTCTTGGCTGCTGGCGCTTACTCGCTCTACAAACAGTTGCGCGCAGGACTTGTTTTGGGCCTCAACGATATCCTTGTACTTATTACAGGGCTTGTAGTATCTTTTGTGGTAGCATGGGCGGTTATAGCATTTTTGATGCGTTTCATCCAAAAGAGGGATTTTGAGGTCTTTGGATGGTATCGAATTGGGCTTGCTGTGGTCGTGCTAATAGTGTTTGGACTAATCAATGTCCAGTTATAAGAAAGTGAGGAATCCATGAAAAAAATCGGAAGCACAAAGGCATTATTAATTGCCATCATTTTGCTGTCCTTTGGTGCAGTGCAGGGTCTCAGTGCTCAAACAGCCCATGATCCCGGGTTTAAGCTCGGCCTCGTCGGCGGCTATCCATCAGGTGTTTCGATAGCCTATCGCTTTGACAAAGACTTTGAAATGAACGGTCTTATCGGCACCAACTGGGGCAGCGCCTTTTTGGGTACCGACGCGTTGTTCCGCTTGGCAGATGTCGTGATTGGTGGTGAAATATTACCATTGTCGCTTGGGCCAGCAGCCTACATAGGCATTCAATTTAATAGCAACCTTTATTGGGGAGCGTTTGTTAAGCTGCATTGGGAGTACACGTTCAAAAGAGTGCCGTTCAATGTCTTTATTGAAATTGGTGGCGGCGCCTCTTCAAGCTATTACAGCTTCTATAACTCCTCACCCGTTGGCTTTGACTGGATTTCTGCTGCAGGGTTTAGAATAGTGTTTGATCACCCCAGCATGTCGCCAGTCGTCATCAAGTAAAAGGGCTATACTTTTCTATTGGCACAATAAGTATTGGTGCCTCGTCAGCAAAGAGCTGACGAGGCACCCAATTTAAAAAAAACGAATTAGCTTTTATTCACACTGTCTATTCAGTGCTGCTGGATTTTTTGTCTTGCTTTTCCTGTTTTTCTTTTCGCTTTTCTTTGATCGACTTCTGAGGTTCCTTTTTAGGTTCCTTCTTCTGCTTACTTTTCTCGCCCATTTTATACTCCTTTGCTTAGTATAGTATATTTGAAAATATAGCGTTACTGACCCAGACATGAAACTATAAGTTTTAAAAAATTGACAAAAGGTTAAGTCTTTTGTAATTTATTTTTCAGTTGTCGACCAAGATATAATATAGTATTATTCCGCACTATGGTTATTAGTGCTGACTTGTTCAAAAAAGGTGTTTCGTAGCGTGTTCAGGAATAAGCCAAAAAAAAGAGTTCTAGTGCCGTATTATGCGGCAGGTTACGGACACGTTTCCTTTGCCAAGGCGTTGGTTCACCACCTTAAAGCGTTGAGACCAGAATGGGAATATCGGCTTTTTGATCCTGGCAAAGAGCTTGCCGACCAAAATTTGGATCACGCATATGTAGAACAATGGCGCAATATTCTTGCACTCCCGTGGATTGTAAAAAAATCAATTTTTGCTTTGGAGCCTGTCTTTGCCGGAATCTACCTAGGCAATCACCGTCGCATCGTCGCCCAAGCCACCCCCCAGGCGGCCCGTTTTTTGGCCGAGTGGAAGCCCGATGCGATAGTTCCTACCCATTGGGGCTGCAGTCACCTTTTTGCAGCGGCGCGAGAATTGCCTGACGCCCAGGGCATTCGCCCACCAATTTGGTATGTGTATTCGGAGCTTGGCGGTCATTATCGTTTGCTCAACTGCGGTGCAGATCATTATTTTGCCCTGACGGCCTTAGCAAAGGAAGACTTAATTTCTACCGGAATAGAACCAGGCAAAATAGAAGTCATTGACTTTATTATTCAGTCTTATCTTCAAGAGCGCCTCTCACTGACTCATGATCCTGTTCTTCGAGTACAAGCGCGACGAGAGCTCGGCCTAGATCCCGAGCGTTATACCGTGCTTTATTCTCTTGGCGGAGAGGGTATTGGTAGTGCGATGGACTTTTTATCTGACTATTACCATAATGGAAAAAGTGCTCAGATTATTGTACTAACCGGCAAGAACAACCAATTAAAAAAGAAGATCGAGCGTTCTCTTCCTTATCGCACCGGCCGTGCTTTGATAAGAGCCTATTCTTTTATGCCTGATCTAACCAAAATATTTATGGCATGCGACGCCCAAGCTGGAAAGTCAGGTACCTGCAGTGTTATGGAAGCGATCAAGATGCACAAACCGCTGGTCATTTGCCAGCCAGGCGCTCCCAACGAAGAAGAAAATATGAAGTATGTTACCAGCCAAGGAATGGGCTGGTACACACCAAAGCCACGCATGTTTACTGACATGGTAGAAGAACTTGCACTTGGAAGCGACAGAGTTAGCCTAGCGCTAGGCAAGCTTTCACAAGTAGGCGATGGCAATGGCGCTGCAAGGATTGCCGAATACGTTGTCAAATCACTTAGCAAATAGAGCAGTCTGCCGCTTTGCTCCAACATGTTCGGGGTCTGCCCATCCTGGCACCTTGTTGGCAGCCATGTTGGCATATTTGGATGCCAAAAAAAACGACGCACGCTTTGTTCTACGCATGGAGGATATTGATCCCTCAAGTGTCACTGATCATTGGCGCTCAACCTTGCTCAAGGATCTAGAGTGGTTTGATATCAAGGGCGACTGCTTTAGCTGGCAATCAGAAAACACGAGTGCCCATGAGTCTATGATGGACCAGCTGGCTCTCACCCAGCGTCTGTATGCATGCAACTGTAGTCGAGCTAAAATTGCACGTGCTGGCCAGGCATCTTTAGCCGGCGGCTGGGTCTATCCTGGAACCTGCAGATCCTTGACTTTGCAAGATTGGCGGTCTTCAAATGCTAATATTCGCATCAACTTGGAAGGCATAAAGATTAGTCTCAAAGACCAATCGGGAGCTGATCTCAGTCAAGAGCCGAGCATTGCAATGGGCGACCCGCTGCTTGTCAGAAAAGACGGCAGCTTTACCTATCATTTGGCGGTGGTAGCAGACGATCATTTGGCTGGTGTAAATCGGATAGTTCGTGGTCGTGACCTTGCAAGCTCCAGTGCCATTCAGGTGGCCCTGCGACAGCTGCTAGGCTGGCCAGTTCCAAGCTACCGGCATCACCTGCTGCTCTTAGAAGAACGGGGACAAAAATTTGCTAAATTTCATGGAGCTGTCTGTTTGACCGACTTGCAAAAGCACTATTCACCTGACCAGCTCCGTGGTGTTCTGGCCCATGCTTGTGGACTTATTGGCCAAGCCCGCGAACTAAGCTTTCATGCGGCGTTGTCGGTGTTTGATTGGCAGTCGGTTAGGTCTGACGACCTCGTTATGCACTGGGACGGTAAGCGCTTAAGTTTTTGACCACTAAGCTTGTTTGCGTCCAATCAAAACAAGCGGCTCAATCTCTGGCCAAGCTGGGTCAGACCCGGCAATATGGCAGCGAACATCAAGAAAACCACACTGCCCGAGCCAATCAATTAAGTCATTTTGGTCAAAACCCAGCCAAAAATCTGCAAACCGCTCTTTGATCCACTCTTGATTATGGGCATGCAAATCAAGTATCAGAAGTCGGCCTCCATCTTTTAGCAAACGCCAAGCCTCTTGAATGACCGCTCGCGGTTGAGCAGCATGATGTAGGGCATGGCTAACGACCACCAGATCCCAAGAATTGGCGGCCAAACCAGTTGCTTCCATGGGGGCCTTTTTAAAGCTCAGGTTTGGCAGCGCCAAGCCTGCATGCAGCGATTGCGCCCCACTTATCTGTTCATCACTATTGTCTATTCCAGTAACTCGATTACCACTTGCCGCCAACATGGCCGACAAGCGTCCAACACCGCAACCAAGGTCAACTACGTCAAGCTCGCTGATTAACTCAATCAATCCACGGCCAAGCGCCTCCCAAGTCTGCCCTGGACTTACTTGGTTCTGAGCCTCCCGGCTGGCAAAAAAGCTGAGCGAAGCTTCTCTGCGACGTTCAAAAATATCCAACAGACGTCTCTGGTCACGTTCGTGCCATTCGTAGGCCTGGGCTTGCTGCAAAACTTCGTCGCAGATTCTGCGCGTAAATTCATCATCAAAAGTTTGGCTGAGTCGATAGTAAACGAATTGGTTTTCTTTACGGAAGCTAACTAAGTTTGCCTCTTTGAGCTGTCCCAGTTGGGTAGAAAGTGTTGACTGCCCAATTCGCAGCACTTCGGTTAGTTCCTTGACAGTAAGTTCGTTTCCCTGAAGTACCGAGAGTATCCTCAAGCGAGTTTGATCGCCCAAAAGCTTGAGAACTAAGGTTATGTCGCGATCACTGTGCATAAGACCCTTAGCATAGCACAGCTGGCCCGGTACAAGCTACCTTGACATTGGTGACTACTGTGCGTAATTTAGAAGCATCGCTTTCCCATATGGCAAGCGCACTGTCTCCCGAGAGGACCCTATCCAGTTGGAAGGGTACCGGCAAGGAACTGACAGCCCACGCCCGTGATCTAGCAATCACAGACTTGTGCCGTTCTACCCTGCTCCTTTTTCGGGAGTTGAGAGGAGACGGTATGTTTACTATTCCTGATTTTCAAAAGAAGAAGCAAAAAGGGCAGCCCTTGGTTTTGCTGACTTGCTACGATGCTTGGTCGGCAAGCCTCTTGGAAGCAAGCAGTCTAGACGCTGTCTTAGTTGGTGACAGTGTGGCGATGGTCGTGCATGGCTTGCCCGACACCTTGGCGGCCGACATGGATATGATGTGTCTCCACACTGCCTCGGTCAGACGTGGTTCTGACAAGCTTTGCATAATAGCCGACATGCCCTTTATGGCTAGTCGCGCCAGCGTCAAAGAAGGCATGCACAACGCTGCCCGCTTAATGCGCTGCGGTGCGCAGGCAGTAAAAATAGAAGGTTGGCGAGGGCACCAAAAGCTCATTCCACGCTTGGTCGACGCTGGTATTCCTGTAATGGGACACCTCGGCTTGCTGCCCCAGTCGGTACATCTTAGCGGCGGCTATAAAGTGCAAGGTCGTGATCAATCTGCTGCAGACACCTTAGTCAAAGAGGCCCAAGAACTAGAAAAAGCGGGTTGTTTTTCTGTAGTTCTAGAATGTGTTCCAAGCTCACTTGCCAAAGCCGTTTCTAAAGTAGTCAAAATTCCTGTTATTGGCATTGGCGCTGGCAATCAAACCGACGGCCAAATATTGGTCTTCCACGACTTACTTGGGCTGGGCACGCGCCCACTGCCACGTTTTGTAAGACAAGTTCTCAATGCCAACACTCAAATGTTAGACGCCGTCGAGAGTTACTGCAGTCTTGTCCGTCAAGGTGACTTTCCCAATATCGCTGAATCTTACGGTGAATCATACGATCAATCAAACAGCGAATCCACCAGTGCCGAGGCTCAACATGGCTAGTATAGAACTAATAAGTGATCCCTTAGAGTGGCAAGAATACTGTGAAATGTTGCGCCAAAGCTCGGAAAATGGAGGGCGCAAGCGCAATACTCTGGGCTTTGTCCCAAGCATGGGTGCCTTGCATCAAGGCCATCTTAGCCTAGTTCGCCGCGCGCTTGCTGAGCAGTCCTACTGTTTGGTAAGTATTTTTGTAAATCCGGCCCAGTTTGATGACCCAAATGATCTTGCGTCGTATCCCTCAACGCTTGAGTCCGACCTGGCTCTCATGCAAGAAGCTGGAGTACAGGCTGTTTTTCTTCCTAAGGCGGCGAGCGTCTACCCCAACGGTTATCGCTTTAGGGTAAGCGAAGAGCAGGTTTCTACCCGCTTTTGCGGCACCCACAGGCCGGGCCATTTTGATGGCGTTTTGACGGTAGTCTCAAAGCTCTTAAACCTTACCCAAGCTCATGCGGCCTACTTTGGCCTCAAAGATTATCAGCAGTATAGTCTTGTGAGAGATATGGCCCGCGACTTCTTTTTAAAGACGGCTATTGTTGGCTGTCCCACCGTGCGCGAGGCCGACGGTTTGGCAATGAGCTCTCGCAATGTGCGGCTGAGTCCAAGTCAACGTAAGCTAGCACCTCAGTTTTATAAGATTCTGCAAAATTCGGTTCAAACTAAGCTCGGTGTCAACATCGTTAGTCCAGACCACGTCAAAAACGAGCTCACTGCAGTCGGTTTTGACGTGGACTATGTAGAGGACCTTATTGACAGCACGTCATCCCGCCGACTTGCAGCCATTCGACTGGGCCCTATAAGACTAATCGACAACGTTGAGCTTTTTTCTGGCCCACAGCAAGGAGACAGCAATTGAATATTTGCTTAATTATTTCTGGTTCTGTAGCCGCCTACAAAGCATGCGAGCTTGTCAGTCGTCTTGCAAAGACTGGCCATACAGTGCAAACCGTCGTAAGTGAAGGTGCGCTGCACTTTATCGGCGAATCTACACTGGAAGCTCTAAGCGGAAGACAAGTTTACAGTCAACTGTGGGCCAGGCGCGAAAACATGACTCACGTAAGCCTGCGACGCTGGGCTGACCTGTTTGTTTTCTATCCTGCCAGTGCAAATCGTATCAATCAGTTTGCAGCTGGGTTGGCCTCCGACCTGATTGGTGCTACCTTTTTGGCAAACAATTTTGAAAAACCATTTTGGATTTGCCCTGCCATGAATACCAACATGCGCGAGCACCCTGCCACCTGTCAAAGTATCGAAACCCTATCCAAGTGGGGGTGCCGTATCTTAGATGGCCAAGTCGGCTTGCTTGCTTGTGGAGACAGTGGTGTCGGCAGAGCAATTGAAGCGCAGGTTTTGTTTGAACTTATCCAAGCCGAAGCACGCCAACAAAAACGAGCCCTCATCGCCAACAGCAACTTGGCCACCTTTGGCAAACCACATCGCAAGCTACTTATTACCGGCGGCGCCATGAGCGAAAAAATTGACGGTGTGAGAGAAATCAACAACAGATCGTCGGGTAAGACAGCAAGTGCGATTGCAGCCTGTTTCCTTGACAATGGATGGGAGCTTACTTACCTGCACCATGATAGTGCGAGCTTGGAGGGCAGCGAGGGTTCTTTCCAGCGCAGCTATCATGACTACCAAGATCTTGAGGGCTTGCTAGACGATTGCCTTGAGCGCCAAGAATGGGATCTTATTATTCATGCTGCTGCCGTCAGCGACTATAGATTGCACAAAGAACCAAAACTGGTTAAACAACAAAAGCTTGAGTCGGGCCAGAATCTCAACTTAATTCTACAGCCAACGGCCAAATTACTAGATAAGCTGCTCGAAAAAGCCAAAGGCAAGCCAATTATTTGTGCCTTTAAACTCACCGTCGGCCAAGTCCCCGTGAGTGGTCTTGCAAAAGCTCAAAAGTTCTTGGACCACAACAAAGCAGACTTTGTGGTTTGGAACGACACTGATCAGATTGGCCCCGGGCGGCACCACTATACGCTCATCTCAAGTCAAGACAATACCCTAGACCAAGATGCAGTCGGCCCAAATATTTGCGGTGAAGCCAACGATGAAGAAAGCCTTGCAAAACTGCTCTACAAAACATGCCTCAAAAGCCTAGAATCTAAGCAACTTGCACCCAAGGAGTCGCATTGATGGCAAGCAATCAGAACAAAGCAGCTGGCCTAACCTTATGTTTGGATGTTGGCAACTCCAACCTTTACGCTGGTGTATACGACAAGAATCAAAACATCTTGCTTAGGTTCAGAAAAACCTCACATGGTGGTTCAAGTGCTGACGAGTACGGTGTTTTTCTGAAGTCAGTCTTACGAGAAAATAACATAGATCCGCTCCAAGTTGATTCAATTGGCATTTGTTCGGTGGTTCCAGATGCTATTTACTCAATCCGACGAGCCTGCATTAAGTATTTTGCTAGCGAACCATTTTTGTTGCAGGCAGGAGTCAAGACTGGCTTACACATTATGTATCGCAATCCTCAAGATGTGGGTGCCGACCGCATTGCCAACGCGGTTGCAGTCGGGGTGCGCTTTCCAAACATCAACTGCATTGTAGTAGACTTTGGCACCGCCACTACCTTTGATACGATCAGCGCCAGCAAAAAATATCTTGGTGGCGCAATATTGCCAGGTCTGCGCATTAGCATGGAAGCTCTTGAGGAGCGCACAGCTCGACTTCCTTCAGTAGAAATAGTTGCGGCCGACCTTGCTTGCGGCAGAACGACTATCGAGAGTATTCAAGCGGGTTTGTTTTTTGGGCACATGGGCATGATTAAGGAAATCAGCTCCCGTATTAGCCAAGAATGTTTCTCTGGCGAAAAAGTGCTCTTGATCGCAACAGGCGGATTTGCAAGTTTATTTGCTGACAGTGGACTGTTTGATCACATTCTACCCGACTTGGTACTCGAGGGTCTCTACCACACCATGCAGATAAACAAGAGCGAACTTATTCAATTAAAAGGAGTTAAACAATAATGCAAGTCATCTTATTAAAGGGTAAAATCCACCGCGCTACCGTAACTGGAGCAGTAATCGACTACGAGGGTTCAATTGGCATTTGCCCTGATCTGATAGCAGCTGCAGGCTTTTTACCCTGGGAAAAAGTAGACATTTATAACGTCAACACTGGAGCGAGATTTTCTACCTACGTCATCGTGGGCAATAAAGCGGAGATCACCCTCAACGGCGCAGCGGCCCGTTTAGTTCAGACAGGCGACTTATTGATTATCGCAGCTTATTGCTCAATCGAAGCACGTCTTGCTCCTGAACACCGCCCAACGATAGTACTAGTAGATCAAAACAATAATCCTGTCCCAGTTGTCGCAGATCCCCATGGTGGTGCACAACTTCGGGGTCAATAGTTGCCACTCAATAGTTGCAGCAGACGACATGTTGAACTATAGTTTTTGGTGACGGTTATTTGATAACAGTCAAACAAATGGAGGAATTTATGAAGAAGGTTCTAACTATAGTTCTACTCGTGGCGTGCTTGGTTGTGCTTGGCTCTTGCGCCAGTAGAAGCGTATCTCGCCTTTCAACCGACACTGCGATTGACCTATCAGGCCGATGGAACGATGTCGACTCACAAGCAGTAGCCGAAGGCATGATTACTGATGTGCTCAAACGACCTTGGTTGGAAGATTTTCGTGATCAAGCCGGAAAAAAGCCTGTAGTAATTGTTGGAAGCATTCGTAACCGAAGTTCGGAACACATCGACTCGGAAACTTTTTCCAAAGATATAGAACGAGAGCTTATCAATAGTGGAAGAGTTTCGTTCGTCGCTAACGAAAAAGACCGCGAGGCGATTCGCGCCGAACGAAATGACCAACAGATGGAAGCCAACCCTGACACCATTAAGCGTCTAGGCAACGAGACTGGAGCAGACTTTTTTCTACAAGGCGTAATTACCACACAAGTAGATGCTGTGGAAGGCAAAAGAGTCATCGTTTATAAGGTGGACTTGGAGCTAATCAACATCGAAACCAACCAAAAGGTTTGGATTGGTTCAAAATCAATTAAGAAGCTCATCGAACAATCACGCGTGCGATTTTAAGCAGCAATAGGAAAACAAATGAAACTATACCAACTAGTTCCTACAGTACTGGCTTTGGCAGTACTTGGACTGTCCTCATGTGCTAACCGCAATGAAGTATACTCAAAGGTAGACTCCTACGTTGCCAAACGTGACTTTCAATCGGCTCTTGCAGAGCTTAAAGAAAACAAAAGCAAGATCTACTACTCCGATCTCGATGGAGTGGTGGCCTTGCTCGACGTTGGCATGTTGCACCACTTGCGCGCAGAAAGCAAAGAAGCGATTGCAAAGTTGACTGAAGCTGAGCAACTAATAGAAGAAAACTTTACACAGAGCATCACCAATGCTGCTGCTTCTTTCTTGCTCAACGACCTAGCCATGGAATATACCGGCGAAGCTTATGAGGATCTCTATCTCAATGTTTTTAAGGCGATAGACTTCATCAAGCAAGGAAGCTTTGACGGCGGTTTTGTCGAAATTCGACGACTGGGGAACAAGCTCAACCTCTTAGAAGATCGCTACAAAAAGCTAGCTCAGGAGCTCAACTCTTCCGACGACGCCAAAACCAAGGTGGCAGCTGGTGATTCCGAGTTTTACGACTCTGCGCTGGCCCGCTATCTGAGCTTTCTACTCTATCGGGCCGACGGTCGTTTAGACAGTGCGGCTATTGACCTCAAAAAGATTGATGAGGCCTTTGCTAAGCAGCCCAATATTTTTAAGTTTGCAAAACCAAATCTAAAAGGACTCTTGGACAATACCAGCCAAGCTAGGCTGAGTGTCGTGAGCTTTACGGGACGCATTCCCGTCAAAAAGGCCAACACTATTAGGATTTCCACCGGCATCGATTCCATCAGTTTTGACGTCCAACGTGAGGGCAGTGACGGAAAGCTTTTCAACATTTTGTCTGATAGGCTCTCTATCAAAGGAATAGAATCAGGGTTCTACTTTAAGTGTGAGACCCCCTATCTTGAAGCTCTCCCTTCCAATATTTTTCGGGTTGCAGTCCTTGTTGACGGTGCCGAAGTCGGACAGCTTTCTTTACTTGAAGACCTAAGCGCCGTAGCCATGGAGACCTTTAAGGTCAAAGAACCCCTGACCTTTGTAAAAACTTTGGTGAGAACTACTGTCAAAGGCATCTTGGCTCAAGAAGCCAGAAAAGCTGCCAATGATGCTGCAGCCAGTCAGGGTGATGCCGGAATACTACTCGCACTTTTTGCTGGAGTTGCTGCGGACGTGGCCATCGAAGCAAGTGAGACGGCGGACCTACGCAGTAGCCGCTTTTTCCCTGGCAAGGCCCATGTAGGTGACTTTATTGTAAGTCCAGGCGAGCACTCGGTGGCCCTGAGCTACTTTGGCAAAAATGGCAAACTACTGTATACCGACGATTTGGGAACAAGAAACTTTAACGCCAAGGGTCTCAATCTAGTCACCTCTACCAATCGAGACTAGGCGAGAGTCAAAGGAGAATTGTAGATGTTAAAAAAGCATTTTTCGATAGCAGTGGCAGTTTTGGCGTTTGTCATTTTGGGCTCCTGTGCGTCGGCACCGGTCGCTGCTCAGGTTACGAGAAGCTCAGCCAATGCGCCCAGTTGGCTATCCAATCTTGACAACGGCTATCCTGACAAGGTTTATGTGGCTGCAGTTGGAACCGGTGACAACCGTCGTAGCGCAGAATCAGCAGCGGCTGGCGCCTTGGCAAGCCGTTTTAAGGTAAGCATCAAGGTAGATACTAACGCCCAACAGCGCTATCGCGAGATCGTAAAGCAGAACCAAAACTATAGTGAAGAAGAACGCAACATAATTCAGAATGTCAGTACTTCGTCCAATGAGAGCTTGCTCAATCTACGCTACAGTGAACCCTATAGCGACAGCCGTGGAACCGTAAGCATTGTAGCCTACATAGAGAGGGAGCCAACTGCACAACTGTATAGAAAGATAGTAGAAAAAGATGCGCAGACTATAGCATCTCTCAAAAGTCGAGCCGGCACGGCTGTGTCATCAATAGTTGCTTTTGCACTCTATGATTCGGCGATTCAAGTTAGTCTTAACGATGACTCAATTGTAGAAAAGCTACAATTGATACACCCGGCTACTGCGTTTGCCCTTGCATCCAAGGTTGACACTGCTGGTTTGCTACGAGCTCGCGACGAAATAGCTTCCAAGCTTAGCTACCGGTTAACCGTAGATGGTGATGTAGATGGCAAGATAGCCAGCATCGTGCGCAAAACACTAACCGATCTAAAGCTGGTGGCCAACCAAGCGGGCAAACTTGGCGTCAACGCCTTTATCCTAATTGAACCAACCGAAGTTAACCCACGCTTTAAGTCAGTCAGATGGACCATCACTGTGGCTTTGACCGACGAAACCGGAGCAACTATCGCCAACCTCTTTAAGGAGTCACGCGAAAACGCGATTAGCGAGCAAGAAGCTCGCGCCTTTGCCATCAAAAGCATAGAAAAAGCAGTTGCCAGCGACTTTGTTAAAGAATTTAATAAGTACTTAAACGGTGTTGCGCTAGGAAAGTAGACTGAGCAAGTAAGCAAAACTTGCTTACCCAGATTTGTTTTAAAAAAGGCCAGCATCACAAAGCTGGCCTTTCTAATTGGTTATTTGGCTATCAAGCTAGGCAATTTGTTCTGCCTCGAGGTCCACTCCCTTAGGTGCATTTATGCGTGCGCGCACTACTGCTCCAGGTGACAAGGGCGCGTTAGAAAGTCCCTTTAGAACTATTAATCCATCAACCTCAGGTGCCTGCAAATAAGAACGGCCAAGGTAAAGATCACTGCCTTCGACTCGCTCTTCAATTAATACGTCCATTTCTACCCCAGTCCAGCGGGCCAGGAGAGCTTCGGTAATCTTAGATTGACGATGTTCAATTACGGTCTTTCTGCGCTTAGCCTCAGGTTTTGACTTTTCAAACGAATCGTCATCTTGGAGACGAAAGCTCGCCGTTTGTTCTTCCCTACTATAAGTAAAGATACCCACCCAATCTATTTGGGCCTTTTCTTGAAAATCTAACAGTTCGCCAAAGTCTTTTCGGTTCTCACCTGGAAAACCCACCAAAAAGGTAGATCTAATTACGGCGTGTGGCAAGGCAGTCCGAATACGTTTTAGTAGCTCAAGATACTTTTCTTTGTCGCCGTAGCGTGCCATCATTTTTAGGATGCGCGCATCAGCGTGCTGAAATGGCAGGTCAAAGTAGGGCAAAAGGCGGCTGTCTGCCTGCATCAACTCTATTAGACCATCAGGAAAAGTATCAGGATGAATATAAAAGGGTCTAATCCAAAAGTGGCCCTTGCGCTCTAACATGCGAGTCAAAAGCTCTACAAGGTTGCCAGGTCCGCCTTGCTCACGACCAAAACTAGCCAAGTCCTGTGCAATTAAGTTAATCTCAAAGATGCCTCGCGCCAAGAGTTCATCAAACTCACGAAGTACATCATCTATGGTTCGCGAGACCAGCTGGCCGCGGATTTTGGGGATGGCGCAAAAAGTGCAGTGGTGGATGCAGCCCTCGGCGATTTTGAGAAAAGCGCTGCGGGCATGAGACAGAAGGTTTTTACGCATAGGTGAGGTGGTAAGTTCTTGTGGAAAAAAGGTGACTCTCTCTCCCTTCTCCACTTGCTCCATAATTTTGGGTAATAGTTCTGGTGCTCTGTTGCCAAATATGGCGTTGGCCTCTGGCAACATTTCCAAAAGCTCGTCGCCATATCGCTGGGCCAGACAGCCGGCAACGATAATCTTTGCATCCGGGTGAGCCTTGCGTAACTCAAAGAAGGTATCTATCGATTCTTGCTTGGCACTTTCGATAAATCCGCAAGTATTTACGACTATGGTTTGTGCCTCTGAAGAATCTTTGACGAGCGTATAGCCCGATTGTTCCATGCTGGCGATTATGTATTCGGCATCAACTTGGTTGCGAAAACAACCCAAATTTTCTAGATAAAAGTTTTTTGACATTCAATACGTTCCTTTGCCCCTGGACTATTTCCAGCGCGGGGCAAAGATTACCTGATTTGTCGGAAAAAGGGAATGGCAACACCATTAACGCTTGGGGCTAGGGCTTGCTGATCTCAAGGTAGTCCAAATTGACAGCGCGAGCTTCCACAAGCCCACCACTTCGCACTTCGAGATAGTTGAGGCCAACTACAAGGTTAAGAGTAAAATCGATTGTACCCCATACTGACCACAAGAGATCATCTTGCTGCACCCACGCGGGTATGACCGTAAGCACCCCATTTAAGTAGAAATGGATATTTTGAGGAGAGCCATACATGGCGCAGGCATATCCGATTTTTATCGAATAGCTGCCGGCTTCGACAAGATCTGCAACCCATTTAATAACTCGGTTGGGTCCTTCATAGAAACTCTCGACATAAAATCCACTCGATGCCCCACCATAAGCGTTACCTGAGACTAGCGGAGCGTCAAAATGAGCATCTTCGGCCTCAATCCTGTAAGTGCCCGGCCCGGCTGGGATCGTAGTCTGAGGTGTTAAGGCAATCGTTGTGGTGGTGCTCGTAGAAGTCGTAGTTGCTAAAGCTATGGTTGTGGTGCTCGGGTTCGTGTTTCCGTAATTGCGGGAGTTGGGATCATTGGGGTTACTGAGATCGTAACAGCCTACAAAAAGCGATGCAAGCAAAATCATCAACAAAAAGACCTTCATTTGTTAATAATAGCCTAATTTTTGGTTAAATCAAGCATTCGTTTAAAAATGAGCCTTATAGCGCCGGTCTTTTTTCTTTTGACCAAGTTGTATTATACTATCAACATGAAGCAAAGCGCTGCCAGAACAGGATTTGGATCGACTCGCCAAGAAAAAATCGACCTGAGCCAACATCCTTTGCCTCAGCTTCCACCTGAACTCAACAGCACGCAATTAAAACAAATCTTTGCTGAGCACCCTGCCCCACGTCTGGCAATTCGGCATTTGCTCAAGGATGGCTCGCTTATTCGCGTCAGACGCGGCCTGTATGCCAGCAACACGCTCTTTCAGTCGCGTCCTTTTTCGTTGGGAATGTTGGCCTCCATGTTGTACACTCCTTCATATATCTCGATGGAACGGGCGCTCAAAATGTACGGCTTCACCAACAAAAACTTTGACTACTGCACTTCAGTCTGCCTAGGCAGATCCCGCACGTTTGAATCATCGCTTGGCCAGTTCGTCTTTTTTCACCTTCCATCCAAGCGCTATGATTTTGGGTACAAGAAGATTCGCAGCAACGACGGCAGCTTCTACCATCTGGCAGAGCCCGAAAAAGCGCTCTTAGACGCAGTAAGTTTTAGAGGCGCTTTGCGTAGCCAAAAAAAACTTGAGGCGCTTATTTTGGACGAACTTGGACTCGACGTTTCTGCGCTTCGTAAGTTTGACCTGGTTAAGTTGCGCAGCTATAGTGATCGTTACCAAAGTGCAACATTTAAAAAATTCCTTCTCCCTTGGCTGGCAAGCGTGCAGCAATAAGCAGCCAGGCAGATGGCAAGGTTCATTTATCAAAAAAACAATCCACTTCAAAAAAACTTTAAAAAAAGTCCTTGACCAAACGCCCACCCTGTCCCATTGTGTCCACATAAATCACTTGCAATAAGAAGGGGGTGCATGAACATAGATGAACATTGAACGCTACTATGACAGGGATACCTGGGACCGAATTAAGAAATTTTCGGACACACAAGAAACACCATTTCTGGTGGTCGACCTTAAGAGCATTGAGATCAAGTACCGCGAACTAGTTGCGGCTTTTCCTCGAGCAAAAATTTACTATGCTATCAAGGCAAATCCGTCACCGGAAGTTCTCAAGCTTTTGGCCGACTTGGGCTCCTGTTTTGATGTTGCTTCCATCTATGAGCTGGATCGCATCCTCTCACTCGGTGTCACGCCGGACAGACTGTCTTATGGCAACACCATAAAAAAACGCAAAGATATTAAATACTTTTACGACCATGGCGTTCGATTGTACGCAAGCGACTCGGACGCTGACTTGGCAAACATTGCCCAGAATGCGCCCGGAAGTAAAGTCTATATTAGAATCCTAACTGAGGGCGACCAAACAGCTGATTGGCCCTTATCTCGCAAGTTCGGTTGTCAAACCGACATGGCCTTGGACTTGGTCAACATGGCTAAGCGGCTTTCTTTGCACCCAGTCGGTATTAGCTTCCACGTAGGTAGCCAACAACGAGATATTGGTGCTTGGGACGCAGCCATCGCCAAGGTAAACCAAATCTTTAATCGACTTTGGGAAGAGGACCACATCAAGTTGAGCTTAATCAACATGGGTGGCGGTTTTCCTGCCCAGTACTTGGCAAAAGCACATGAGCTTGGCACTTACGCCAGTGAAATCCATCGCTTTTTGAGCGAGGACTTTGGTGATGAAATTCCAGAGATAATTCTGGAGCCTGGTCGTTCTTTGGTGGCCGATGCGGGCTTATTGGTAAGTGAACTGGTGCTCATAAGTCGCAAGAGCGTAAACGCCCTAAATCGTTGGATCTACACCGACATAGGTAAGTTTCAGGGCATGGTTGAGACCTTGGAAGAATCGATCAAATACCCACTGTTTACCGATCGCACGCTCCATAGTCCAGAAGACGGTGAGTGTGAAGAAGTAATCATTGCTGGGCCAACCTGCGATAGTATGGACATCCTCTACGAAGACTTTAAATACAACCTGCCGATGAACCTCGCTATTGGCGACCGCCTCTATTGGTGTTCAACCGGTGCTTACACCACGTCCTACTCAAGTATCGAGTTTAATGGGTTTCCACCGCTAAAAGCCTACTATATTTGAGCCCAAGTTCCATCGCTCGCTGACGTCGGATTTCAAAAGCCCTACACTTGTATGTAGGGCTTTTACAAGAAACGTTACTCCCACTTAAAGCTTAGAGTTGAGAGCAAAAAGAAGACCAGAGTGAGGCTTCCCAAAACGATGAGATTGGGCAGGATTTCAACGATTCCTGCGCCTTGCAACATAACCGCACGTGCCGCTTCGATAAAATGGGTAAGTGGGAATATTCTAGACAAAGACTGCAGCACTTGTGGTGTTCCATCGAGCGAAAAGAAGACTCCCGATCCAAGCAACATTGGCATGGTAACCAAGTTCATCAGACCGTTGGCAAGTTCTTCGCTCTTGAGTCTAGAAGCAAAAATTAGGCCCAGTGAAATCATACAAAGCCCGGCCATGACCGTCAGCAAAAGCAGGACCAAGTAGCTTCCTTTCATCATAAAGCCCAAAAAGAGATTGGTTGCCGTATAGACCAGCACCGAGGTTACCAGCACGATCATAAGCCGACTAATAGCGTGGGCGATAATAAAGGTGCTCGCTGTCACTGGTGTGGCCTTTAGACGCTTCAAGACACCGTTTTTTCGATAACGAACGATCACATAACCAACACCAAATAGGCAACTAAACATAATGTTCATGCCAATTACACCTGGAACCAGCCAATCAACATAGCGGATGGCTTCTCCAGAGCTGAGCTGAGGCTTGAGTCTTGCGAAGGTGTTTTTTTGATCTGAGCCTTCCAAAATCCTCTTTGCCAAAAGACTGGTTGGAGATTGGTCATTCACAAAATATGATCCAGTTTCAAAATCCAACACCAAGTCAAGTTGGTGTTGACTCAAACGGGCCAAGGCCTTTTCTCTTCCTTTTTTGGGACTGTCACTTGGATTGTCAGGGTAGGCGACGAAGCTGATGTGTTCGATACTTACAAAAGATATGTCACTCGGCACACTGCCCAAGGTTCCAACCTTAAAGACAGCCTGATTGTTACCGGAGAAAGCAAATGCAAAACCAAATACCAAGACGACCGGAAAGGCCAAGTTCCAAATAAATGTTTCTTTGTCTCTCAAAAACTCCATCGTCCGGGCCTTAAAAAGCGCCCCAAAATGCTTAATGTTCATAGTAGTTCCTTATTTCTCAGTACAGCCATCGTTCAAGTCCGCAAAGAGCTTCCCGTCAACTTGATAAAGAGGTCTTCTAGGTCAGGTTTATGCACCGACAGACCCTCGAGATTAACGCCGCTGGCCAATAGCTTGTTAATCGTATGTTCGAGTTGATAAGAAAGAATATCCCAGGTATCTGCCTTTTCCACCAAACTGTCGGCGCCACTAGTGTTGGTCGAAGTGGATTCAGCAGAGATTATTTTGCTGACCGCTTGGGTTTGAGGCACTTTGGGCAAGCGTAGAATAACACCGCCAAAGTGACGTGTAAGCAATTGGCTTGGCGTATCTTGTTCAATTATTTTACCGTGGTCCATAATAGCGATCTGGTCACACAAGAGCTGTGCCTCGTCCATGTAGTGAGTGGTCAAAATTATGGTTGCATTCTCGGCTTTAATCCTGCCAATTAACTCCCAGAAGTGGCGCCGGGCTTGCGGATCGAGACCGGTGGTTGGCTCATCTAAGAAGACAAGGTCTGGATGGGGGATAATCGCCAAAGCGAGCAGCATGCGCTGTTTTTGTCCGCCAGAAAGCTTGCGGTTGTCACGCTCAAGAATATCCGAGAGTGAGCACAGTTCAATCAGTTCATCCATAGAGCGGGGGTTATCATAGAAAGCTCTAAACATCTCTATGGTTTCCCTTACCGTTATAAACTCTGGTAGAGAAGTTGATTGAAACTGAATGCCGACTTTCTGCCGAAAGTGTTTGTCGATCGGCTGTCCTCTAAACAAAATCCGACCGTTGCTTGGCCGAATAATACCTTCCATCATTTCTATAGTGGTAGTCTTTCCAGCGCCGTTTGGCCCCAGAAGGCCAAAACAGATGCCTTCTTTAATGCCAAAACTAACACCTTTGACGGCTTCCACCTCGCCATAGCGTTTGCTCAACGCTTCTACTTGTATAATTTCGCTCATTGGCACAAGGTAGCCAGGCTACGATTAAAACACAAGGGTCATTTACTCTTTTTTCTCTTCTGCTGCCTCTAATTTAGTTATGTCTGCAACCAATATATTCTTAAGCGCGTCACGAAGTTCTTCTTGGTTGGAGGCAGTTACCAAACGCGCGCCCTGCTTTTCTATACTCGCAAAAGTTTCAGACTCAATATCAAAGCCTACAAAACTCACCAGCGTACCTCTGGTGTAGACCGGGTATTCATGATTAGACTTGTCGTTTCTGTTGTTGCTGAGTGCAAAAAGCGCGTCTTCCGGCAAAACCCCTTCGGTGTTCTCGCCGTCTGAGATCACTATCAAGCTCTTAAGGATGGTCCCCGACTGCGCAAGAATTTCTGTGCCTTTTTCGATCGCCAAACCAATTGCTGTCCGACCGCCCGGTTCAAGATTTTTTGGGTTAGAAACTGCCCGTCTAAGCGCCGAGAAACCTTTGCCCCTGATGGATGCCAAGGCACTGATAATGCGTACTTCACTGTCAAATCCAATTACCGCTACGTTAAGTTTAAACTCTTTGAAATCCTTGTCTCTGGAGAGTGTTTCCAAAAAGTCTACAATTTGCGTCAAGGCACGTGAAGCAACGATATACTTGGCTAGGGCTCCCCCAGAAGCAGGAACATCGATCATTGAACCACTAACGTCAATAGCAATCACGACGGATAGACCAAGGTCGTCTATCGAATTAAGCCCAGGGTTAAATGATTCGTCAAATTCAAGAATGTAGCCTTTGCCTTTGAACGGTCTAGTGTCCTCTACAATCGTGCTGGTAGTCGTTGTGACTTTAGTACTGTCACGCTCAGAACTTGGGTCAAACCAAAAATTATATAAACCAAGACCAATGATGACTACAAAGGCGGCTATCACCAAGCGACTGTTCTTCTTACCTGCCATAATCCTTCTTCTCCTTCTGACCAAAACAAAACCCGCCAATTAAGAGGTTCTTGCAAAAAGACTATTGAAATTGAGTCCTTAGAATAAATCTATTCAAAGGACAGAAATCGTACCTCTACGCGGCGGCTGCGGGCTGCATCACCGCTGGAGGCTGGTTGATCCCAGCCTTTTCCCTCAGTAATCAATCGTTCTGGGTCAGCGCCATACTGTTCAACGAGAACCTTCTTTACAAACTCGGCCCGACGTTTTGATATCAGCTTGGCTTGAGAACTTGCCTCATTAAAAGCTTGCATGCCTTGCGAGCGAAACTCTTCAACTTTAGATGTGTCCAAGTGACCAACCAATTTGACCAAAGTAGTTCCAAGAATTTGCATTTGCTCAATAATACTCGCTAGCAGCTCTTTGTTCTTCACCATCTCTGGTCTCTTGGAACTCAAGTCAAAATCAATCTTTTGAGCATCAAAATAAAGTTCAAAGTCGCCGGTAAGCACTACCCTTTGGCTTTCCAAGTCGGCTATGTCAAAAGCAGCCTGTTTATTAAAACTATTGAGAACTCTATTGGGTTGTGCCTTATAAACCTTGTTGCTTTCTAGTTGCTCAAGAAACTTTGTCAGCAGGACTGACTCTGGTTCGTACGAGGCATCCGCAGCAAGGGAACCTACGGCCTTATAATACTCCTGCGCCAGATAAAAAATCTTGGACGCATTGATAGGGTTCTCTATATCAAAGAACATGCGACTTTCAGTGTAGTTAGGAAGATGTACATTTGAGACCAAGGACCGTGCTTCGGCGATACCGGAGAGACCAAAAAACGAGTTAACCAATCGAAGAGCTGGTTCGGGATTTTTTGTGAACTGGCTCTCCGCCTCTATCATACACTCCACAAAACTGGCTAAAAGCGGTCCTTGTTCGCGCGCTAAATCAAGTCGGGTAAAGTAAACATCGGCAATCAACTGGTTTGCATCCCGGCTATTAATCAATACGCGACTTCCTTCTTGATAATAAGGTGAAGCAGGATTGAGCACATCGGCCAGAAATGGTTCCCAGGTAACCCAGGCATCGATAGTCTTATCATCTCTAAATACCTCGGCTGCGGCTGGACCATCACCAACATACATCATCTGCACTTCTGAGGTCTTGATATCACTTTGCGCAAGCAACCACAATAAAAAGAAATTAAAGGGCGTATTGCCACTAGTAAGAATCTTTTTGCCCTTTAGATCCTTGGGGGACCTTATATTCTTGCGAACCAAAATGCCATCGCCACCATTGGACCAATCAAAGAGACCAATAACTTGAGGAATCAAACGCTTGTCGGCCTTGAGAGCGTCGTAGAGCAAGGGCATGCTGTCCATTGAAGACCACAATAGGTGGTATTTGCCGGCCGCGTAACCATCCAATTGAGCTTTTGCACCTTCTACTTTTACAAGCTCAACAGCAAATTTACCTTTTTTGTAGAACAAGGAGTCTTTGTTTGGCTTTGCGCCACCATTAGCAAGAAGCAAGGCCGCATATCCGCCCCATGTATCAAGTGGAATTCTAAAAACAGGAACAGGACCACTTCCAAAATCAGTACTACCCAGAACATAGCCACTCGCGGGCCCAACCGTTAAGGGAACAGGCTTTACAGCTTCCGCAGTTACCCCGGGCGTCTTAGTGGTCTGCTCGGCCTTGTCTGACATAAATCTAAACAGCAAGCCACCGCCTACTATAAGTAGCAATATTACAATACCGATAACGATTGATTTTTTCATGTTCCCTACCCCAACCTTTTTATAGGCCCAAGTCATTCTTCCGTCAAGTACGTGCCCTTAGGATTGGACTAATAAAAAAAGCTGCCTGAACAATCAGACAGCTTCTTGCCGGCGGTGAGACTCGAACTCACACACTATTACTAGCGACAGATTTTGAGTCTGTTGCGTCTACCAATTTCGCCACGCCGGCATAAACAGTGCTAAGCTAAGCTTGGCACTGTAAAAAATCCATATAAATCTTAGCGCTTGGAGAACTGGAACTTCCTGCGTGCACCAGGCTGTCCGTATTTCTTGCGTTCCACCATGCGTGGGTCTCGAGTCATAAAACCATTGGCGCGCAATACTTTGGCGTTGGTTTCATCGAGCGCAGCAAGCGCACGAGAAATGCCGTGTCTAATTGCTTGGCATTGACCGTTCTTGCCGCCACCATAGACGTTGATTACTATATCGTATTTTCCGAGGCTATCAGTAACATCAAGCGCTTGGTTAACAATAAACATCATGTCTTTATTCATAAAATAATCTTCTGCAGACTTCTCATTGACAGTTATACTGCCTTTTCCTTGACGCATATAAACACGTGCAACTGAGGTCTTTCTTCTTCCGGTTCCTAAACTTAAATTCTTAAGCACTTCCTATGTCTCCTGTAACTCAAAGCTCAAGCGGAATTGGTTGCTGGGCCACGTGTGGGTGGTCAGTTCCAGCATACACTTTCATGTTGGTAAAAAGCTTACGGCCCAATCGCGTCTTGGGAAGCATGCCCTTTATTGCCTGCTCAAGTGGATATGCAGGACGACGATCCAACATCTTTTTAAGTGTAAAACTGCGCAAACCACCTGGATAGCGGCTGTGATAGTAATACAATTTGTCATCCATTTTTCTTCCACTCACCGAGAACTTCTCTGCGTTGATTACGATTACGTAATCACCACATTCCTGATGAGGCGCATAAAAAGGCTTATGCTTTCCACGAAGAATATTGGCTACCTTAACGGCAATGTGTCCAAGATTCTTTCCCTCGGCATCAATAATGTACCATTTTCGATCGAGTTGATCGTTCTTCAAAAATATAGTCTTCATATTCATCTACCCTTCTCTACCTGCAAGGAGATCAAGCATTTTCATCTGGTTTTGACACCGGGCCTTTGTTTGTACGGGTTAGGAAAAGGACCAGTGTCGCTCAAGATATCTGCAACGTGAGCATTACGTCGCTAAGATCTTTATTTGGTTTCTGCTTGCTTATCTGCCTGTTTTGCTTCTTCTGTTTCTTCTTTCTTGGCTTCAATGCGGTCTTTTATATCGGCAATTCCGATAAAAATCGCAATAAGGCCAACAAACCCTGCCAAGACGGGTGCGCCACCTTTCAAAAACTCAAGAACCGACTGTCCCCATTGCAACAATCCCGGTACCGGAATAACCGCAATTACGGCAAAAGCAATGAAAATCAATCCAACTATCAGAGCAACCATCGCATCCTCCAAGTGAGGGGTGCATAGTATCATGCTTTTTTTTGTGTGACAACTATCTTGGCCAAGACTAAGGAAAACTAATCTCGTCTCTTTATCATTACTAGACTAGCAATTATGTAAAAGACCAAGGGAACATTGGTTAAGATCGCCCTTAGTAGCTCCGCAGCAACAGGATCATCTAGTTGGACGCGAGCGATGCCAAACACTTCAAGTGCCTGAAAGACCAAGGCTCCGTAGTGTATGATGATGCCGATAATGACCAACATCCAGGCGATATCTCTGGTTCTTGGCCACAACATAATAGCAAAGAATGTGGCGAGCGCTCCTGTTGACAAGCTAATGGTCATCGCAACAATACCTTCAGGCATCGATTGTCTCCTCGTTTTTTTGGGCAAGAACCTTTTCTAGCAGTGCTTTTTCTCCGTGACTCATTATGCCTGGCAGTATCGACAGGCCCCGACAAGTAGGGTTCAACAAAATGCCGTGACTCAGCGCACGACTGAACACCTTTTTATAGTCGACATTTTTATAACTATGCATGAGGTAGGGCCCAAGACGATGCCAAGGCTCTTCAAGCTTTAACTGCGACCAGTCTGACTCTTGCCACGAGCCAACTCGGCGTCTGAGACTGCTTTGATAACGGACTTCTGCTGGGCTTGGTTCTTTAGCTTCTTTGACAACAAATGCATTAAGTGACTTTAGTGCAAGAAAACTCTTTAAGGCTATCCCGAGGGTAAAGAAAGGCACCAAGCGCGCCTCATGTTGGATGAGACTGTCAAAACTGATCTTTTTGTTACCAAGCAAGGCAAGACATCGTTTGCCTTCTTTATTTAGCAAGAGAAAAAATGGTCCTTGGACGCTTAACCCCGGCAAACAGAGTATCTTGTCCGTGGCTGCCAAATGGTTGGACAAAAATGGCAGACAAACCTCGAGTTCAGCATCGCTCGACTTGGCAAGGAATGTTTCAATAAAATGACTTAAGCGGTATCTATCGACAAACATCAAAACTCTATAGTCACTAAACTGTTTTGCAAGTGACGTCAGCATTTGCTGATGCAAGACATGTGGCAAATTATTCACAAAGCCATGGGCGAGACGATTGGCAACCGATTCTTTGGACCCTGGTAGCGAATATCCCAAAAGCTGCCTGCCATCGCCGCGGTAGAGATCAAGGATTCGTTTGGCTTTTACATCGTAAAGATGATAGTCACGCGCTCGTCTAATGAAGGGGATCGTCGCAAAATTTTCTAGATCGTCAAGACTATAGTCAGGCAAGACCTGATAGACATGGATTTTTTTCATCTAGATAGACGCTCCAAAGAAGAATATTTGGGAACAAACTGCGCACTGCGACCCGACTCAAATTGCACCTGTACCAACTCTTGATTGTTTGCAAACCAAGACTTGCTTACATGACCGCTGCCGTAGTCGTCATGATAGACCGCGGTACCTTTGGGCCACAGGGGCATGGGTCCCAGGCCTTGACTTGGCCCATAGGCAAACCTCTGAGAACCTATACCGACTCGCTTGATCTCAAGCAAACCTTCTGGAATTTCGGCCAAAAACTGTGACGGCCTCAGATCCATAGTCCGCCCATAAACGCGCCTCGTTGCACATGAAGTCAGAACCAGTTCGTCGCGAGCCCGCGTAAGTGCCACATAAAAAAGCCGACGTTCTTCCTCCAGCTCATCTTCATCGTCAGCTTCTCTTGGAAATAGCCCATGCTCTAAGCCAGTAATATAGACTCGATCAAACTCAAGCCCCTTGGTATTGTGCATAGTTATGAGAGTTACTTTGGGCTTGTCGTCGCCTGTATCGTTCTCACGAGCACTATCAAGTTCTACAGCCTCCAGAAAGGCAACCAGCCCGTCTAAGTCTGCGCTAAACAGACCAGCAGCATTGGCAAGCTCACCGAGATTTTGCAGCTTTTGGCTTCCTGCAATACGATCTTCTTCTTCGTAGTGGCCCTTCAGGCCACTTTTCTCCATTACAAAGTAGATTGCCTCGCCCAAACTTTGAAATGAACGACTCGGCTCAATACCTGGCAGAAAATCGTCCAAGCCGGTGCTTTGGGCATAAAACATGGCGCGAGCCTGGCTCATAGTGCTCAAAAACATCTCTAGTCCCTTGGCGGCCTTCTTGCTAAGTAGAGGCAAAGCACGCACAGCACCCTTTAATACGTCGCCAGCTTCGTAGCTGCGCTGTTCTAGGATCTTCTCAAGCGAGGCCGCGCCGATGCCCCTGCTGGGTTTGTTGATAACGCGACGCAGCGCAAGTTCGTCATGAGGATTGGCCAGCAAACGCAAAAGAGCAAGTGCGTCTTTAACTTCTTCTCGTTCATAAAATCTTAAAGTACCGATGATGCGGTAGGCGATACCAGCATGCAAAAGTGCTGTCTCAAACGACCTGCTTTGCGCGTTGGTGCGATACAAAATCGCTGTGCCCTCAAGCTCCTGCCCAGCGATTCGTTTGACTAGCTGTTCCACTTCAGTATCGGAGTCGGGAAAAAGCAGCAGCTCGGGCTGCTTGCTCGATAGTCTGCTGGTCCACATGGTTTTACCAAGCCTGCTGGTGTTGTTGGAAACTAAGGCATCAGCAATTTTGAGTATCTGGTCAGTTGAGCGGTAGTTTTGTTCGAGCCTTACGATGTGCGTGTTAGCAAATCGCTCTGGAAAGTCAAGAATGTTGCGAACCTCAGCTCCCCTAAAGCGATAAATCGACTGGTCATCGTCCCCAACTACACAAATCACACAGCCAGGTCCTGCCAGTACCTTCAACAGTTCGTATTGCGCAACATTTGAGTCCTGATACTCATCGACAAGAATAACCTTAAAACGGTCATGCATTCTGTTTCTAAGCACTGAATCGTTGCGCAGGACGGTAAGAGGGCGCAAAATAAGATCGCCAAAGTCGCAGTTCCCTATTTCGTTTAGACGCGTCTGATAGCGTTGGTAGACCTCCGCCAAGTCGGGCTTGTCCATTACTGGCGTTAAGTCGTCGTCGGGTGATAGACCGTAATCCTTGGCACGACTTATCATACGCGCATATGATGACAAGATCTGTCGTGTCTGCTGGGGAAAAAGTGTTTGCAAGAGTGCTACCGAATCATCGTCATCGTAGATACAAAAGCTTGGGCTAAGCCCAGCCAAGGCGGCATTTCTCCTGAGCAGCCACGCTCCAAATGAATGAAAGGTTCTAATCATGACATTGGCGGCTTGTGGCTCCAAACTTACTGTTCGTTGACGCATCTCTTCTGCGGCTTTATTGGTAAAGGTAACTGCAAGAATCGACTGCGCATCCATTGCTAACTCGCTAATCAACCAAGCAATCTTTACGGTTATAACGCGAGTTTTACCGCTACCAGCGCCAGCTAATATCAAGAGTGGCGAGTCATTGTGTAGGACCGCCTCTTTTTGATGCTCATTTAGCCCATCGAGCAGCCCATGGTGGGATTTTTTATAGGACATCTAAATCGTGAACCACTTAGCCCGGTGGCCAAGCCAATTGTCGTCCGCCAAGAATATGAGCATGGAGATAGGCCACCGATTGTTGCCCATCTTTCCCTGTATTAAAGACCACTCTAAATCCGTGCTCGGCCAGACCAAGTGCTTTGGCCGTTTTTGAAACACCCTGCATAAAACCACTAACAAGGTCACTTGGGGCCGCTGCGATAGCAACAAAGTCTATCAGTTTGGTTTTAGGTATCACCAAAACGTGGACAGGGGCTTGGGGGTTAATGTCATTAAAGGCAATCACATAATCGTCTTCATAAACTAAAGTGGCAGGAATTTTTTTATTAATGATTTTGTCAAAAATTGTATCATCTGCCATATATAGACTCCAAGCTTACCCCTTTCAATAGAGGGCAGCCAAACTCAATTGGCGCTGACCGTCAATCTCTAGCCAAGCAAGCTGCCAAGTTGCTACCTCACCATCAGTGCCAGCTTTAAGCGTGCGACTTCCGATGCGTAAACTCACTCTTCCACCGTTGGAAAACCACAGCCTTATGCGCGAACTTGCCGACAAGGTAAGTGTTTCTTCAAACTGTGACAATCGCTCTTCGCGTTTTGCCCCGTCGATCTCATACCTAAAGAAGGATTGACCCTCAAAAACTAACGTGACTGCTACTTTGTCTCCCGAAAACTCAGGAAAGTTTTGGCTTGGTTTGATTCTTGAAGCAATCCGAGTGTTGCCAAGGCTGGCGGGGTCGGAAACTGCAGCAATACTTGCAACAGTAAGTTCTGCAGTTCGCGCGCCTCCAGGAGACTGAATAAGCCTATCAAGCGAAACTACCAATTGATTGGGACTAGCCTTGGTATCAAGTGACTGAACCATTATCTTTATGTCTGATTTTCCGTCTTGGTTGAGGTCAAGTTGGTTTTCTTGACCAAGAGGCAGCAAGACGTCTTGGGCCAACACTTTTACAAAGGCTTCATCATTTTTGATCAAGAAGTTAAGGTCAGTATCAATGCCGTTGACAGGCACTCTAATGATGTTTTCTACCGTAAAAGTCCTCACCATAGACGCGGTATCCATTCTGATTAACTTATCACTGGCAACAGCAGGTACCTGAACCTGCACCACGTTCTCACTTTCCAGAGGCGTAGAAGCCGCCCTAAATAGAATAATCAAGAGTACCAATAGAAGTACTCCCGAGGCAGCGGCGATACTCACTTTACTGGTAAATGAAAGGCCGTTTTTGACAATTAGTTCGTTCATGGGGGCTGGCTGTTCTTGCAACTTCATGTTTCGGTAGAGTTGCACCACCTCATCTGCGTTCATGCCCAAGTATTCAGAGTAGGAACGCAAAAAGCCCAAAACGTAAGAATCTCCAGGTAGTGAAGAATAGTTTTCGCTCTCAAGTGCTTCTAGAAATCGCTTGGAAATATGGGTGTCCCTGGCCACTTGATCAATGCTGTAGCCTTTTTCTTCTCTAGTCTTTCTTATTTTGTCACCAATTGATTCCACAAGTTCATCCTTTAATACACTAATTCTCTGCAGCTTCTGACAAGGGCGTTCAGCAATGATTCGATTTTATGCTAGTTGGTTCCAAACAAAAAATTGTCGTATTTATTGGCAGTCGGAGGAGAATCAAAGTCAAAACGACTGGAAGCTATGCCAATATTAATCTGAATATTCGAATAGTCGATACGAACATTCTTTCTATCAGCGGTAATACCATCGATCCGACGAATGAACTTTCCTGAACTAATCGACAGTTCTAGCTGCCGAAAACCCTGATTGGTATTACGCCAGGTCAATAGCAGCTTAGTTACTTTTTCACCTGTGCCTCTATCTTCATCAATAAACACTGTGCCAGGCCCTGATTTATAGGCGATGTTGTATGCCCGTCTCATCAAAGTCAAGCCCTCTTGAGTCGCCATAGAACCGGGTGCGGATTGTGGGGCATCTGCCAACTTTTGCGTCAAAGTAACGTCGTAGCGCGGGATGTGGACTTGGAGGATATCTCCATCTGATACAATAACTTGTTTTGCAGGCTGACTAAAGTCAATTCTTATTCTGTCAGGGCGTCGGTAAATGAGTCGGCCAAACATTTTATTGTCGTCAACACTCATCGACACATCCGCTGAGTAGTCTATGATTCCAGCATACCTTTCGGCAACACTTTCAAAAAAGCTACTAGCGCTAGTAATCTCTTGAGCCTCAAGCCCCAAGACTGCAAGAAAGAAAACACAAAAAAAACTAATAATTAATTTCTGCACAATAAAGTATAATTGACCGAGAGGTATCCTTTGTCAATAAGCCAAGCCTACTAAGTCATACTGCGAATTTTATCACGTAGGTCGGCGGCTCGTTCGTAGTTTTCGTCATCCAGTGCTTTTTTTAGCTCCTCATTGAGTTCCTCTAATGGATTGGCTTCTTTACCTTTCAATTGCTCAAGCGCCGTCCTCAAGTGAGTAAGAGATCGAGATCTCTCAAATTGAAAGACAGCTGAAGCGAGGTTATCTAGGTCCTCTATGCTTTTTATAGCATTATCTAGCACGGCAACTGCCTTAGACCACGACTGAGAATTTACAAATAGCATCGACCGAGCAACTGCATTCATGCGGATAATGTAGGGCCTAAATTGAAGAATAGAAAGCTTGTCCTCTTCATGTTCTGCGTAGGTACCAACCATCAAACACAATCGCAAATTGTGTTCAGTATCACGAATAACACCTTCAAAATCGTTAAGTTGAAACAAAAGCAAATAACGATAATAAAACAACATGCCCTCGTTCTGAAGATTCATCATTTCTTGCGGTTCTATGGCAAAACCCCGGTCAGTGTGTAGCTCCGCCTTAAAGTCAGCAAGCTTGGACTCAACATGGTCAAGGTAGCTTGAGAATCCTTGCGGTCTCTTTCCATCAGGCCGACCCTCAAGTTCGTATTGCTCAATACCCAATGGCAATCTTACTTGCAAGACCTTTCGGCTTGCACCCACATCTATCACGCGTAAGGTGTTTTCTGGGTCAAATTCCCATTCATTTAGTATAAGTCGCAGATCCATATTCATAAGCAGTCACCCATAAAGCCAAAAGATTCGCATTACTCTGCGCCACAGTTCTAGAAAGTAGTATAGCACAAAAGGCCACACAAAAAGAATCAAAGTGCCAACCTTGCTGTAACTTACTTTGTTAGCAAGTCTCAAAATACTTAGGCGCCGATTGCCAAGTCATATTACTATTGTCTAATGTTGTGCAGTTTCTTATAGTGGGGTCATGGTCAGCATAATTTCATTGGGCGGTTCTATCGTCGCGCCGGACGAGGTTGATACAACCTTTGTCAGCAAGTTTAAAAAATTGATAGTGGCATACCTACAAGAAGCAGCTAGTAACAAGATCATACTAATTGTCGGAGGCGGCGCACCAGCAAGAGCCTACCAAAACGCCTTTAAAAATATAGTCCCTAATGCTCCTAACGACGACCAGGACTGGATTGGGATAATGGCTACTAGACTCAATGCAGAACTGATAAGAGCAAGCTTTGTACCTTATTGCCAAGATCCCGTAGTAACTGATCCAAGCGCAGCAATCGAGTTTGGAGGACAAGTGCTCGTTGCAGCTGGGTGGAAACCAGGGTTTTCTACTGATTTTGATGCAGTTTACTTGGCCGATAGATTTGGCGCAAAGACAGTTATCAATCTTTCAAACATAAGCAAAGTGTTTACCGCTGACCCAAAAGAGGATCCAAACGCCAAAGCTGTAGATGCTATGACTTGGTCTGACTTTAGAGCCATGGTTGGTGACTCATGGCAGCCTGGAAGAAACGTTCCTTTTGACCCGATTGCCAGCAAAAAAGCAGAGCAACTTGGACTAAAGGTGATTGTGGCCGGAGGTAGAGATCTCAACAATTTAAGAAAAATTCTGGATGGTCAAGATTTTTTTGGGACAGTTATTAGTTGATCGATGCATAACAACGATAGCTATCCTTGAGTGACTTAACGTATTTTGGGCAAGGCAATTTTTTCCCAACGACTCTTTATGATATTGAGATTCTGCTGTACTTGACTTAGTTCTTCATCTGACAATGCAAGCATTCCCAGATCACTGAGTAATTGTGACAAGAGCAAGGGATTTTCTATGCCATCTGCAAGCTGAATAACGTCTTCCAGACGACCTTCTATCGCACCTTGCATAACAACCAATGCACTTGCATCTTCTTTAAGAAAACTAGCCTTCTGTGCCATTGCATATGCTCGCTCGAGCCAAGCTTCTTCTTTAACTATATTCAAAAGCTCGCCTTTGGGAACAATCTTAGACAGACCATCTACATACTTTGAAATAGTCAAAGAGGCTTGGTAACCGTCATCAATCTTAGAAATTTGGTTTTTTGCTTGTTGCAATTTGCCGAGTCGCTGGTAAATTTCAACCAAGCGAGCAAGTGTAGCGTCGGCGTTTATCAAACCACTAGCTTCTATTGTCTCCACCGCCAAGTTTGCGTACGCAAGAGCCTCGGTCTCGACTCGGTCTAAGGAATAAACCTCAGCTATTCTCGCATATAAGAGCGCAAGCCTCTGCGGATTTTGCTGCCCGAGTACACTATTTACCAATCTCTGTGTAGTAAGTCGAGCCTGAAACACGCCTGAGGGACCAGCTGACAGGTATCGCTTAATCAGCGAAAGCTGGACCGTAACTTGTTGTTCTTCGTAGGGAAGTTGGCCATAAAACCTCACAACTTCTCTAATCCAACCCAAATCTATCAAAATCAACAAGGTTGACTGCATAACCTGTGCTTCGCTTGGTGCAATTTGCTCACCAACGGTTGCGTCCAGCTCCGCAAGTGCCAAGGCAATGTACTTGTTATATTCATCCGGCTTATCTTCTCCCAACCATGCACGTGCAATTCTTACAAAAGCATTGGCCTTCAGATGCGGCTTTTCAATCGAAAGGGCGGCGTTTATTGAGTGTTGAATTAGGACGTCAACCTTGCTCCTTACGTTGATCTCACGGTATCGTTCGCTTATGTCCATCAAGAGCCCTACTTTTTGAAAAGGGTTCTCAATAATGTAAGTAAAATCGACAGCATCTCGGAGTAATGGCGCCAGCGCTGTTTGGTATCTAAAGCATAACTGAATAATCGCACTCAGGGAGTTGACTCTATCAAGTTCTGAATCCAATTTGAGGCATAATTCGAGGGCCTCGCGGATAAGCGACCGACCAGTCTCGTAGTTGCCAAGTCTCAAATAGTAAGTCGCCAAGGCAACAATCAGCTCGGGCTTCCTGCTTGGGCGTGCTGCTCGGGCGCTCAAGAGACCGCGCCGCAAAACTTCACGAGCTGAGGCAAAATCTGCTTTTCGCAAAAGCGCCTCAGCCAAGTTTGAGTAGGCAAATACCCTACCGTTATATTCTGGCACATACTCAGCAAGTAAAGCTGCAACCGCCAAAAAGTCAGTTTCATTGGATACCTTGCGATATCCAAAATCGGCCCAATTGCGCGGATCAGTGGACAGACAAGAAGAAAAAAATAGACATGACAATGTTAGCAATACAAAACGGAGCCGAAGCATTTTTTTACTATATCAAGAAAGCCTTTGCTAATACAGGGAGAGGCTTGCACAGACATTTTTTCGCAGACACTTCTATCCATTTTCTACAGATTTTTTACTATTTAACAGTTAAAGATGAATGGCTTTTAAGTTACACTTTAGCTTATAATCTCTATTAAGGCAGTTTTTCTTGACAAAAAGCTTCACTTAGCCTATTTTGTTCAATAATTATTTCTTCAAAATCTTTTAGATAAGAGATTTTTTAACGTCGAGCAACAATTACTACGCTCGAAAAACAGGAGTTCGACATGGCAAAAAAAGACAGAAAGGTTAGAATTTTCTCTGCACTAGAGGTAGCTAATCATTGCGGCGTCGTAAATCAGACGGCTATCAACTGGATAAAGAACGGCTACCTCAAGGCCTTTCAAACCCCGGGCGGACAATACCGCGTTTATGCAGAGGACCTTGCAGACTTCTTGCACGAAAGAAACATGCGCCTTCCACCTGAACTTCAAAAAATTCTTGAAGAACAGATGACGATTGAGCTGGTGCTTATCGTTGATGATGACCGTGAGTCCAATATGGCGCTTCGACGCAGCTTAGAAGCTATCAATGAAGGCATGACTATATTTCAAGCCTATGACGGTTTTGACGCTGGTCGGCTAAGTACCGAAAAGAAACCTCACCTGATATTGTTAGATATTAATTTGCCAGGAATCGATGGATTTAAGTTGTGCAAGATATTCAAAGACGACCCCAGCCTCAACAATCCAATTATTATAGCCGTTTCTGGCCTTGATGATGCTGAGACCACACAGCGAATCGCAGATGCTGGAGCCGATGCCTTCTTTACCAAGCCAATTGATATAGCAACACTATCTGCCAAAATCGAAGAGTTGGCCCGGACCCACCGACGCCGAACTCAACTGGCAAACCAATAGTTGAAACTTGCCCAAAAACTTGCCCATTAGCTCGCCCGGTTTTTCAATTAAAATGCTGGGCCGGGCTATTTTTTGACGATCCAGGACAAAAAGAATACGAGTGAGAGGCTAGAAAAAACCAAGAAAATAATCCATTTGTTTACGAAGCTGTCAATTGATGCTTGCCTATCTTCTCCAGGAACATATCTGATAGCAATTTTCTCACCACTATTCGGTGCTTTTCCCAAGTAAGGTAAAGACGATTCAAAACGTAGAAACACGTTTTTACTCGCTTCATATTCTATGATAGGATAGTAAAGTCGACCCGAATCGGGTTCGGTAAAAACGAGTGCGTTTTGAGAAAAACGCGCAGAAACGACAGTACCCAACGTTACTACCGAGCGAAGTTCAAAGACGAGTGCAAACACTGCCGCAATTGCGGCGAGTAAAAGAAAAACTAGGGTTGCCCACTTAAAAAGCCCAGAGAAAAGGTGCTTGGTTTGAATCTCATCGCTCATAGCGTTTAAGCACAAGTATACTATTGTGCCCGCCAAACCCAAGACTATTTGAAATCGCATGTCTCATAACTGCATTGTAACCTTTGTTTGGCACATAGTCCAAGTCGCAATTGGGATCTGGATTCTCTAGATTGATAGTCGGTGGAAAAAACTGCTCTTCTAGAGCCTTTGCGCAGATTATTGCTTCAATAGCGCCCGCTGCCCCGATGCAGTGCCCGGTCATGGACTTGGTGCTAGAAACTTTTAATTTATAGGCGTGGGCGCCAAAGGCGGCCTTAATAGCCTTAGTCTCTACGGCGTCATTTATTTCAGTACTTGTGCCATGTGCGTTAATATAATCTATATCTTCAGGTGTGATTCCAGCAGCCTTTAAGGCCCATTTGATTGCTTTTGATGCTCCCAAGCCCTCTTGGTGAGGCGCAGTCATGTGGTAGGCATCGGTACTGGCTGCTGAGCCCAAGACTTCGGCATAAATCTTTGCTCCTCGTGCTAATGCATGCTCTAGACTCTCGAGAATCAAAATACCTGCTCCTTCTCCCATAACAAAACCATCTCGGTCGGCGTCAAAAGGGCGACTCGCTTTGGTGGGATCATCATTTCGCTTGGTCGAAAGTGCATGTAAGACATTAAAACCTGCCATACCCAAGGGGGTGATTAAGGCTTCCGATCCGCCTGCAATCATCACGTCGCAAACATCATCTTGGATGAGCCGCAAGGAGTTGCCTATCGCGTCGGTGCCGCTTGCACAAGCAGTAGTCACCACACAACTCGGGCCTTGAACATTAAGCAAAATAGCTATGTTGCCAGGTGCAATGTTGCTTATTACTTTAGGTACTGTCAAAGGTGGCACCCGCGTGGGGCCTTTTTCTAAAAGTATTGAAAAAGCGTTCTCCAGAGTTTCAAATCCACCCATGCCTACGCCAAGTACTACACCAATGCGATCAGGATCCATGGTTTCTGGCGTGAGTCCACTGTCACGATAGGCCTCAAGAGCGCTAGCCACTGCAAAGTGACAAAAAGGCTCCATTTTTCGTGCCTCTTTGAGCTCCATAAACTCTGAAGCCTTAAAACCCTTTACTTCAGCCGCAATCTTGGTAACATGATTGACAGGGTCAAAGTGAGTTATGGGGCCAACGCCACTCTTGCCTGCTTTAATCCCGGCCCAAAAGTCTGACAGATTATTCCCGATAGAATTAACGGTACCCATACCGGTTATAACAACACGCTTTCGCATAGCCCCACCTTATTTTTTATCTGAAGCAAAAGTGCGGACTGCAAAAGCAAGTCCGCTAGCATCACATTCCCAAACCGCCGGTAACTTTGATTTCTTCTCCGCTGACGTACGATGATAAGTCAGATGCCAAAAACAAACAAAGCTTGGCGACTTCTGCTGGCTCACCAAAGCGGCCCATTGGTATCTGGTCGAGCATGACCTTCTTCTGTTCTTCATTTAATTTGTCGGTCATTGGAGATACAATAAAACCTGGGGCAATGGCGTTTACCCGGATATTCTTGCCACCAACTTCGCGTGCCAATGACTTAGTTAGTCCTATCATGCCCGCTTTTGAAGCACAGTAGTTAAACTGCCCTGGATTGCCCATGATGCCTACAATTGAAGCCATGTTGATGATGGAACCCGATCGCTGTCGAATCATTGGCCGTATAACTGCGCGGCAAATCAAGAACGCACTCTTGAGATTGATATTTAAGACATCGTCCCAATCCTGAGTGCTCATTCTCATTAGAAGGCCGTCGCGAGTAATTCCTGCGTTGTTTACCACGATATCGATACTGCCTTCGGCCTTGGCCATTTCGTCCACAATAGCATTGACTGCAGTCTCGTCGGTAACGTTTCCTTGCTTAAAAACTACCTTGCCACCCTTGGCACTAGCCAATTTTTGATATTCCTCAAAAGAGTCACCCTGTTGAATATCAACATAATAAACGCTCGCACCATTCTCCAAAAACGAGAGAACAATTTCCCTGCCAATACCGCGGGAACCTCCGGTAACCAAAGCCTTCTTGCCTTGCAATAGCATATTGAACTCCTCAAAAAAATAATTGCTGCAGATTAACTACAAACTTTTTAACGGCCACCCAAGGCTTAGTCAACTAGCCAGGTTGCTATTGTGGTCGATCTATAGAACCTTATTCTATAATTGCGCTAGGCAGTGCTATTATTTTCTTGGCCTAAATACTGGAAACACCTTGTCATTACCGTTATAGTCAGGGCCATGAAGCTACAACGCAATCGCACGATTGCCTTCACAATTATTTTTGCTATGGCGATTATCCTCTTTATCGATCCATTTAATTTTTTTAACCAAAAACGACCACCACGATTAGACTTTGATCAACAGCAACTCGATTTAGTTAGAGCCGTTGTATTAGAAGAAGCCAAGCCAGCAATAGAGTCAGTAATTGACGCCCTCAAAACAAACAAAGTTACCATGATAGGCGAAACTGGACTTATTCGGGACGAGGTTAATTTTTTTATCAAGGTCATCAGCCAAATTCCAAACGATGCCCCAAGCAGCATAGGGCTTGATACCTTGCTCGTCAGTGACAACGAAGAGCTCAGCATGCTCATCGACAATCCGGTTTGGGACGAATCCGTAGCTAGAAGCCTTTTCTTTAACAACTCGCCGGTCTGGGGCTATCAAGAGTACATCAACATTGCCAAGGCCGTCTGGGAAAAGCGCCAGTCTGGTGCCGATCTGAGACTGCTGGGACTGTCCTACTCAGCTGATTTTTCTTTGATTAAGACTAATGAAGACTTTAGAAACCCCACAATCATTAGGACGGTCTGGCCACTTGGTTTACCCGATAGTTTTATGGCAAGCGAAATCCAGTCCCATTTAGACCAAGAACCTGAGCGCCGGGTGCTTGTTTTTTGTCAAAAACCCTACCTTTTTGCCTACTTATTCAACCTTGGCTTTGAGGCCGAAATGTCACGACTCGGTTTTACTGAGCTAAGGCACTGCGCTCAGATCCTCAAAGAAAGGTATGGTGACGCCTCGGTACATTTAGTTCATTTTAATTCGCCATGGCCTTTCAAGAGCTCAGATTTTGGATTGAGTTACTTTGCTGACGGCCTTTTTGAAAAAGTTGTTGAGTCGCTAGAACTTGGAGATACTAACCCATGGCCCTTAGCGATAGATTTGGGGTCCAAACGCTTAGACAGTATTACGCTGAGTTTGCATGATTTTGACCCCGGTAAAAAAACAAAACTCAGCCAACTCGGTGATAGTGTTGTCATTTTGGGTTCGGTCAGGAAGTTTACCACCGTTGCAGCTATAGACAACTTTATTACAACAAGCAATATTTCTGAACTTGCAAAGAGAATTCCCGGACTTTCCAATCCAAACGAAGCCACGCCGGCCGATTTAAATAATTCTATCCGTTCTGCCTCAGCGGATTTTCAACAAGTTCTAAGTGAGTTTCGCTAAATTGTTCAAGGAGCTTTCATGAAAGCTGTCATCCGCTCGCTGGGTTCGTACGCGCCCATTAGAGTTATGCCCAACGATGAGTTGGCACACCAAGTTGATACCTCTGACGAATGGATCTATAGCCATACCGGAATAAGAAACCGCCATATTGCCGCTTCTGACCAAGCAGCAAGCGATCTTGCTATTGAAGCCTCTCTAAACGCTATAGAAGCAACCAAGCATGACGGCGGCCCGGCCTTAGAGGCTAATGATATTGACCTCATCCTTTTGGCAACAGCAACCCCCGACTACATCGGATTTCCGTCGACCGCCTGCATTGTCCAGGCCGCTATTGGCGCAAACAAAGCAGCCGCCATGGATATTTCCGCCGCTTGTACTGGGTTTATATACGCAATTGAAGTCGCACGCTCATTTATCATCGCCAAGTCGGCACGCACGGTACTTGTGATTGGCAGCGAAGTATTCTCCAAGATTGTTAATTGGAAAGATCGCTCGACTTGCGTTCTTTTTGGCGACGGCGCGGGAGCAGCGCTTGTTTGTGCGGCCGAAGACAACTCAAGTTTAGCTTGGGAACAAGGTCATTTAGGCATTGGATACTTGGCATCAGACGGTACTGGTGCTGAGCATCTCATTCGTCCTGCCGGGGGCAGCAAACAAGCATTGATTCCTGGCGTAACATCAGAAGAAGATCAGTTTGTTAAGATGAACGGAAGGCAAGTCTACCTTTTTGCAATAACAGCCATAATTGATTCAGTCAATAAACTGCTCGAGAGCAACAAGCTCACCTTTGAAGAAATAGATTTAGTTGTACCCCATCAAGCCAATCGTCGCATAATTGAAGCATCTTGCAAGCGTGCGGGGTGGGACGAATCCAAGTTTTTCATGAATATGGAAGAATATGCCAATACTTCGGCTGCCAGCATTCCCCTGGCTATGGATGAGCTATACCGAGCTGGCAAAATCAAGCGCGGCCAAAAAATCATCACGCTCGGCTTCGGTGGAGGACTAACCTTTGGAGGCAACTTTCTAGTTTGGTAGCTAAAACCAGAAAGTTCAACAGAGTACTAACCCTTTGAGCTAAAGAATTACCCCCAGTTCTTCGAAAATAAGAAAACGCAGGATGCAATCATATTTTTCTCCTGCGTAGGGAGTTAAGAATGAAGTATATAGGCAAGTCCTATCAAATTCGTTCCAGCGAAGGCTTTGAAAAAACGATGGCAGTACTATCGGAACAGAGTGATAGTCTCTCAATACTGCTTACCACACAATCGGCATGGGGGCAAAATGAGAGTCGCGAAGACTTGCCAAAACATCTTTTTGAGACCTGCTTGCGCACCGGCTACCTTAGCGAAATCAAGCGCCAGTCCTTGACATTAGTATAACTTTCTACCATAGTTTGCTTGCACAACGGGGGTATAGCTCAGTTGGCTAGAGCGCTTGCATGGCATGCAAGAGGCCATGGGTTCAAGTCCCATTATCTCCATTCTATTGTGCGCCTTTGGACGGGTCATGCTTAGAAAATTCGCTTGCATAGATCTGATGTTGGGGCCGTCTGATTCAGGCGGCTTTGGTGAGGAACTTGAAATCATTATCCCAGAGGCCGAAATGGGAAGTGGTGATTCGACGAGACCGCCAAGCTTTGCAGATCTTTTTGACGACGAGCCAAGTACCCCCGGTGGCCTAAGTGCTTCCGACCTCAAAATCAGAACATTTAAAAAATGTGAGCCGTTATCAGAGGATCCTAAACCCTACTTCAAAGACTCCGACTACTACAAAGTTCTGCTTGGCAACGAAGGCGATTCCGCCAAAAGAGTACATCAGGTCCTGCAAGAATTTATTAAGGCCGAAGATCCTCAAGAAAAATCTGTCCAACGTCAAAGACTGGTGCCTGCCTATTGGGATTTCTATGCCAGCGTAGCTAGCAAAATTGGTGGCAAGATGCCAATTCCAAAACAACTCTTGCTACGATTCGGCATCCTCTTGCCTACGGCGATTGATGCAGATCAACGACAGATCATTTCTTCAATAATTTCTAAGAACGACAGTGGAGAACCTATTTTCTATGCTGACGAATGGCTCAAAGAAGTGGCCTACGGTCGAGTTAGCACTAGTGCAATTGATGAAACCAAGGGCGCGCAAAAAGGCGAGGGCGTCAAACTAAACGCTCTTATGGAAAAAACTCGCGGCCGCTACGATGCTCAGGTTTCTTTGATTACCAATATTCTTGAAGACATGAACTTAGCAGAAAAAATGTTAGTCGAACACGCGCAGAACATTGCCAATCACTATCCAAGCTCAGAATACGGCAACTTAGCCGGCCCCTACAATGACAGTCAACGCTCAAGTTTTTCGGAAGTCGCGGATATTTTGCGCCGCCTTGGTGTCAATAACCGAAAGTTACAAATTGCTTTTGGCGAATTGTCGACAGTTCAAGAACAGTTGGATGGTCTGCGAGCTCGCGGCGAGGATATGCCTGAAGACAGCGCCGCCGACGCCAAAGCCGTTGTAGAGGAAGTCAACACTGTCAAGCAAATGGCCAAGATGGCCGTCGGTAGACAGGGCAATCACTTTCCAATGCTGTCAAAACAATACTTTAGAGGCACGCTTCGCGATATTTGTACGCGCGAAAATGCCATCAATGCCTTGTTTGACGTAGAATACCTTGACGGCGGCATTTTTCTTCGCACTTTTAAGCAACAAACGAATAGAATTGTGCCCAACATAATTCTGCTGCCATGTTACGGTGATTTTGGCGTGTGTTGGGAGCCGTTTGAACGCTTTAATCGGGCTACCAGCAGAGGCCGGATTGCGTTGCCCATGTACCCTAAAGAGCTACGGGTGGCAGTAATCGCTGCATGTGGTGACTTGCGCTGGCAAGTTGCCAAAGAAAAAGCGCAGCATTACTGGATGGAAGAAGGACTCACTGGTTGGTACTATCAATGGTTCTCAGAACAGAAACTCAAGGGTGACGTAAAAGATAAATTTATAGAAGACTATGTTTTGTGGATAACCAAAGAAGCCGAAGGCACCCAAAAGCTGGAACGGCCGGTACGTGAAATTTTTTGGCGTTACATGCCTTTTCCACAAGAACGAAAAGACTCGCTCAAAAACCGCGGGTTCGTTTATGCGGAGCTCGCGAAAAAAGACCTCAACCGTTCAATGTCTGACGGTTACTAAGCGCTTTTGCTGCCAGACTTCTTAGACTTAAAGCTCGGCTCTAAGTACTTCTCGAGACCAAACTTTTGATTAGCCTTTTTCATCAAAAAATTGTAGATCGGATAGGTTCCGATGATGGGGCCGAGAAATATAACGAGCACAGCTATCGTAGTGACCAGTTCATTGGCACTAGCTGCAATAAAAGTCATGTAGATCCACAAGGGCGGTATCACAAGTAAGGCAATAATCAACAAATTGCCCAAGGTCGCCGCTATTACGAAGATCATCGAATTAATCTTTTTGTTCATCATTTATAGTCCATATCCCGTTTGAGTTTATTGAGCTCAGAAGCCAGTCGGCAGATCTATAAAGCAGGTACTCAAGCCCAGATCTTGCGACATTCTCTTAGCAAGCAAGCTAACACCCCAAATCTCGGTTTGATAGTGTCCACCAAAAATAACATTGATGCCGGCCTCAAGACAACGATGATAGATGGTATGGTCTGCATCCCCGGTTATAAATAGATCCACTCCTAGCGCTATTGCTTCATCAACCAAGTCGCATGCGCCACCCGAAACGATAGCCACGCTGACATTTTTTTCTTTACCAAAAGGCAGGCGCCCTAGTTCACTGCGGTCATCAGTAAACAGTCTGTCGCCTATCACTTCGATACGTTGGGGCTCTGGTAGATTTCCCACAACGCCGATTTTTACGCCCTTGTAGGTTCCAAATTCTTGCCGATCAGTCAGCCCGAGCTGATTCGCTAGTCCGGCGTTGTTGCCAAGTTGGGGATGCATATCCAACGGTAGATGGATAGCATAGAGCGCAAGATCTTCTTTGCAAAGCAATGACACTCTATCGTAGGCATTGCCCGTAATTGGAAACATCGAGCCCCAAAAGATGCCGTGATGAACCAAGAGCAGATCGGCCTTCCAAGAGATAGCACGTTCAAAAGTCTCCAGACATGCATCAACAGCAAAGGCAACTCTGGTGACCGTCTTGTCCAAGCGACCAAGTTGAAGGCCATTGTAGGCACTATCGATCTTCTTTAGTTCTTCTATGGGAAAAATCGATCTAAGGTACTGATCGATTTCAAGTAAAGTGACTTTGCTCATTGGACCAGTATACGCCAAAGCCTTGACTGTGGAAAGAATGTTGGTTCTGGGTTACAGTCAGCCTATCATGACCATTGAAAACAAGACTGTTAGCCCCGACCATGCCAGCGTTAGCTGCCTGTTGAGTCCCGAAGCCTGTACCTTTCGTATTGACGAAACAAATATACAGTTTCAAAACAGTATATCCTCAGACTTTGCTATCATTGGCCAAGAACGGGCAATGATGGCGATAGAGATGGCTATCAATATACGTGCAAAAGGATATAACCTTTTTGTCAGTGGACCAGCAGGCACAGGCAAGCGAACCGCTATAAAGCATGTGCTCAACAAGCTGCCTCCTGAACCAGAAAGGATGCGAGACCTGTGTTTGGCTTGCGATTTTAAGGATCCAGATGCCCCTCGTCCGCTCTACTTTCCGGCCGGAATTGCCCGAATGTTTCAGAAAGATTTGCGAGATTTTTTGCGCAACCTTTCGGCAGCCTTACTAGAACTCAGCCACCAACCACAGTTCAGAAGCATCAAAGACAGAATTTTGATGCAAACCGAAACCGAAGAGCATCAATTGATCTTTGATTTTGAAGGTAAGTTGAGCCGAGAAGGCTTTAAGATAGTTCAGTTAGAAGGCGACGAACAAGCAAAGACCGACATATTACCTTTGATCAACGACGAAGTATCTGATTTTGACACTTTACAAGGCATGGTTGCCCGTGGTGAGATGAGTGAAACCGACTATTCAAAACTAAGAGAGCGACAGCTCGGCTTCATTGACGAAATGCAGGCGATTTTTGAAACCTTGCGTCGACGCCGTAAAGAAATGCAGCACTCGCTCGAAACACTGCGCAGCGAAATCATACAGCCATTTATCCATGATGGTTTAGAAACTATTGCCTTGGCCTACGACTCTGAGGAAGTCAAAAATTTTCTCAAAGACATGGAAGAGCACCTTGACTCCAGTGGTGGATTGATAAAAAAAGGTATTGAGAGCACTAGCGACAGCTCAGGCAAAGCGGAATCCAACGATAACCTTGACTTGCCATGGTCTGGGTCTGATGTACCTGAGCACCTAAAGCTCTACGACGTTAACGTTTTGATTGACCATAGCGATGACCCAAGCAATCCGATTCTTTTTGAGCAATACCCCGACTACCCAAAGCTTTTTGGCATCATTGAACCAAGCGCAGAAGGGAGTGATGCACGAGCAAGTCACCATTTGGTTCGTGCTGGCAGTTTGCTTAAGGCGTCGGGTGGCTACTTGGTTTTACGAGCAGAAGACTTGTTGCGTGATGAGGATACCTACGTGGCACTTAAACGCGCCTTGCAAGAAGGTTCAGTAGAAATTCGCAATGTACCAAACTCCTACGGGCAAGGCAACCCAAGTGCCGTAAAGCCAAAGCCAATCAAAATTGATCTCAAACTAATTGTGATGGCACCAGACGGCCTCTACGAGGCCTTATTTGATCGGGATGAAGATTTTGAAAAGCTCTTTAAGGTCCCGGCCGAGTTTGACTCATCGGTCGACCGCACGGCAGCAGTTTCTCAAACCTACACCGATTTCTTATATATGATAGCCCAAGAAAACAAGCTCTTAACCCTTACCAAGTCAGCGGTCGCCGCACTGCACGAATGCGCGGTAAGGGACTCCGAGTTTCGCAATAAGCTATCCACACGTTTTTCAAGTCTGGCGGACATTTTGCGCGAAGGCAACTACCATGCCATCAAGACTGGAGCCAAAGAAATCCACCGAGAACACATCGAATCGGCACTGCGTATAAGAGAATTTCTCTACAATTTGCCAGAAGAAAAAATTGACGAACAAATCTTAAGTGGCGAACTACTTATACATGTAGAAGGCAGTCAAGTTGGCAGGGTCAATGGTCTTGCCGTTATGGATCGTGGCTACTACGCATTTGGCAGGCCAACAGTTATAAGTGCCCAAGTTGCGCCTGGAAGCGATGGCGTTATAAACGTAGAACGAGAAGTGGGACTGTCAGGCGAAATCCATGACAAGGGCACCATGATAGTCGAATCCTATATTAAGGCGATTTACGCCAAAGACTTTCCACTTTCCATTAGCGCCAGTATCTGTTTTGAGCAATCATATTCAGAGGTCGACGGTGACAGTGCCTCAAGCACCGAAGTTTATGCACTCTTGTCGTCTATCGGAAATATTCCACTTAGGCAAGATATTGCGGTCACAGGCTCAGTAAACCAAATGGGGCAGATCCAGCCAGTTGGTGGAGTGGTTCAGAAAATCGAAGGCTTTTACGCAGTTTGCAAAAAGGTTGGCCTCAATGGCAAACAAGGCGTAATCATTCCTCACCAGAATATTGAGAACCTTATCTTACGTGAGGATGTTCAACATGCAATCCAAACTGGCCAGTTTAGAGTTTGGGCAATTAAGACCATAGATGAAGGATTTGAAATACTTTCCCAGCTAACGGTAGGAAGAAAAAACGCCAAAGGGGTCTACCAAAGTGATAGCTTTAATGCAATAATTGAAAAAAGATTGCGGGAAATGGCGCGAATATCTAAAGAGTTTGGAAATTAGGAAAAACATTAGAGATAATTCGAAACAATTCAACACGGTCCGTTGCGTTTCGTAAAAAAATCACTATGATGAAAGTAACAGGTTAAATGAAATGAAACTGGATAAGTCTACCATTGTTCAAGCTGCGCGAAACTCTGCTCCTCTAACCATTAAGACCTATACTCTTCCGCATGATACCGAAGAGGAGCTTGAAGGAATTCTTGAAGTCTTCCTTAACGAAATGGGACAAGAAAGCATCAAAGATGCACTCTATTACTGTTTGCGAGAACTGGCAGTAAACGCAAAGAAGGCCAACACCAAGCGCGTATTCTTTAAGGAACGCGAACTCGATCTCAGTGACGACGCCCATTATGCAGAAGGCATGATTGCCTTCAAGAGAGAAACGCTTGATAATATTGACTATTATCTGCAGAAGCAAAAAGAAGCGGGTCTCTATATCAAGATCATTTTTCATACCCAGGGTGACTTGTTTAACCTCTACGTTTGTAATAATTCAGAGATGACCCGCAAAGAACAAATTAGGGTTTACGATCGAATTGCCCGCTCACGCGCCTTTGAGAGCATGGAAGAGGCCTTGGCGACTGTTTTGGATGATTCCGAAGGTGCCGGTCTCGGTCTCGTTATCATGGTTCTTATGCTCAAGCGAATTGGCCTCAACGAAGATGCTTTTGATATTGACGTGGATCGAGGCGAAACCATAGCCCGCGTAAGCATTCCTATGTCACAAATCCGTAAAGACCATGTACATGAAGTCTCGATGCAGATGATCAAGTACATTGACAATTTGCCGCAGTTTCCCGAAAATATTTCCCAATTACAGGCTAAGATTAATGACCCCGATGTAGAAATGGCCGAAGTTGCAAGAACGATAGCCATCGATCCTGCCCTCACTGCTGACTTGCTCAAATTAGTCAACTCAGCCGCGTTTATGCTACCCAAAAAAGTAGACAATATTCACGAGGCAGTAATGTTGGTCGGTTTGCGCGGCTTGCGAAACTTACTTTATTCTTACGGAACACAGAAGGTTTTAGGTGCCGAAAGTGAAAAAACCAGAGCATTGTGGCAGCACTCCTACCGCACTGCCTACTACAGCTATTCAATAGGCAAGAATATTCTGCGCAACAAGGCTATTTTGGATGACGTATATATTGGCGGCATTCTGCATGATATGGGCAAGATAGTGTTTAGTTCGGTTCATCCTGACTTGATCAGCAACATAGAAAAATTTTGCGGCGAAAAGAACATCCCTCGCCTGCTTTTTGAAGATATGAGCGCCGGGATGAGTCATGCCGAAATCGGCGGCCTAATCGCAGAAAAATGGAATTTTCCAGAAGTCTTGGCGGACGCAATTAGACACCATCACGTGCCCCAGAATTCAAAACCACATCATAGGCAAGTGGTAAACACGGTCTATTTGGCCAATTCGCTGTGTAACTATCGAGATAAGATTCTCACCTTTGATCAATTAGATCCTGATGTCTTGTCCGAGTTTGGTATAAAAACGCAAGAACAGTTTGTAAACTTGGAAGAAAGGCTCTACCTCGCTTTCCAAAGAGAATCACGTGCCTCAAGAGAATAGATTCTTTTTCTGATTGCCTGGCTTAAAACGCTTGCCTAACTAGATCACTGACTACTTGCTGGTTGACCGAAAAAGGAACCGAGCGGATAAAAGGTAGATCTAAGGCAAGCTCACAAATTTCGGGCACCATTTCGAGCGACAGATGAAAATCTCGCAAGCGACTTGGAAGATCAAGTCTTGCAACAATGCGCCTTGCAACCTTTGAAGCCAAAAGCGACGCGTCTTCCGGACTCAGGTTGTCCACGTCTTCGCCCATAGCCTTGGCCAAGGCAGCAACTCTGTTTGGTTGATGGTTTCCATGTAGGTCAAGTACCAAGGGAACTAGGGCCGTTGCCACCCAAGACTTTGGAACTGCATAGCGACTGTTGATAGCATAGCTGAGTGCACCCCCGATGCCCTGAGTAGAAGTAGATAAGGCTAGCGAAGAAAGTAAGCCAGCCTCCGCTGCTTTTAGGCGGGGACGTATATCCTTAGGACTTTGCGAAAACTCGATCATTGCTTGGGACAGTATTTCAATAGAACGCAGTGCAAACCCATCTGACAAGAAATTTGCCTGACTTGAGGTAAATGCCTCGATGGCTGCCAAAAACACGTCCATCATAACTACCGCATAGTACTTTGGAGAAAGACTGGTTGAAACTTTGGGGTCAAGAATAGTTACGCGTTCCATCTTGGCTGGTGAACGTAGCACAACGGGTTTGCGACGAAAGTTGTCGGTCATTACGTAGCTGGATTGGGCCAAAAAATGATCACGACAAGTCCCGGGAATCGCAATGAACGGCAACGTTTTATCACCGGGAACTTCACCAGCAAAAAAACGTTCTATACTTAAGTTAGAAGGCGCGATACTTGCGATAGTCCTAGCCACAGTTAGGGCCTTGATGCCACCAATTCCAATAACGCAATTTGGTTTACCAGCTCGGACCATACCTAAAATAGTGTGAAACACTTCACTACCGCTTGAGGCTTGTAGTTCGTCATAGACTAGGGTTTGGACATTTGATCGGGCCAATATGGAACGAAGTTGACTCATATAGGGGTTATCATGAATAGTTGCTTCTGAAATGATTACGCTACGTTCGCCAAAGCCTCGGGCAACTTCTCCGGCTTGTGAAAGGGTATCAATGCCAAAAAGTATCCGCCCAGCACTTTTAATATCCAAAGCCATAAAACCACCCCCTTTTGTTAGAGCTAAAAAAAAAGAGAGCCAACCATTAGGTCACCCTCTTATTTTCGGAAAATCATGTTCCGCGATTATAAACAGCCAACGATCAATTGATCCCAAACGAATCCATCAGTCGGTCGGCAAGCGAATTAAGCAGCGTATCATTTATATAGTTAGGATCTTGTAGTTTCAACTTAGCAGCTTCTACCTTATCCATACGAACGTCAGAAGCAGCATGTACCAAGGTATTCATCTGAAGCACTTCGGCTTTGACTCGCGCTTCGGAAGATACAGAAACCGAATCACCATCGGCACGAGCACCACGGCTAACCTTTTGGTTTTTATTGTAAGCCGATAAAGGGTCTAAGGAACCAAGTCTTTCAATGCTCATTTCTGCATGATCCTTTCCAAGTGCGATAGATTAAGTATCGTCCGCAACCTGCCAAAAGTTAAATGAATTGTGTCCACTTAACCGAATAAAAACGGTAGACTAAGAAAAGCACCTCGATTGCTATTGCTCTTCAGAATCGCCCTTATAGCTATTATCCTTATATTTCGATTTTTTCTCAAGTGATTTTTTGTCGTTAGTAGCATGAAAATCCATACTTGCCTGTATTGCTATTGCAAATTCACCCTTAATTACGGTCTTTTGCGAAAGATGCTCTAGAATTTGCGCTGGGCTACCTCGTATTACTTCCTCATGAATCTTGGTTAGCTCTCTGGCTACGACGACTGCAGCCAAGGGATCAATTGTCAAGCAATCGCCCATCAATGCAACAATTCTAAAAGGAGATTCGTAAACTACCGCAATATCACTGGCTAACATCAGTTCACTTAACTGTTTTCTACGCCTTCCGGACTTGGGCGATAAGAAGCCTTCAAAGGCGATTCTCTTGCCTGCCAAACCCATGACGCTGATGACTGTCGCCAAGGCAGAGGGCCCGGGGATTGGTACTACTTCAAAACCAGCGTCAACAACCGCCTGCACCAAGATACCACCTGGATCACTTAAACCGGGTGTTCCGGCGTCGCTCACAAAGGCTACATTTTTTCCTTCGCGCAGACTTTCTATTATGCGCTTGGCACTTGGCAGTTCATTGTGACCATGGCAACTGACAAGTTGTTTGCGAATTTCATAGGCTTGCAAAAGATGCTGGGTGTGTCGCGTATCTTCGCAGGCGATAATATCGACCTCTCTAAGTGTATCGAGCGCTCGCAAACTGATGTCACGAAGATTTCCAATGGGCGTTGCTACCACGTATAAACAAGACATAGCCGCTATGATAACGGCAACCAATACATGATACAATCACCCCATGGAAACTGCGATCGCCATCGTAATGGCCATAGTTCTTGGCGCACTCTTGCTATCGCTTATGGGCAAGAAGCCAGCTGTTCCTGCCAAACTGGGCAAATCGCAACACCAAACAAAGGCCGGGAATCTACCCGGCAAAACGTGCACCCTGTGCTTCACGGGACTCAAAGTTGGACAAACGCTAAAAACCAAAGTGACAGAACTGCCTGCGCGGTCGGGCAACCAGATGGGCGTCAAAGAATCAATTGCGACTGTCTATGGCTGTCCCTGGTGTTGGCCAGCCAATCCAGAACATGTAAGGATCTGCCCGGCGTGCAAGTCGCACTTAGCAGCTCATGACTATGTTATCGGTCGCTACTTTGAGCGGACTGACAAACGAAACCACCTTCGTATCTTGGGCTGCACGCGGTGCCGAAACCCGATTAGCTTAAAAAGCCTACCAATTAGTAGCCTTTTGTAGTTCTCTTTCGTTCTACGACAGACTTGCGTCTTGAAGTCTGCAAAAGCCCTGAGGTAATCTCTTTGCATGGAATCATTCAAAAGAACGGTCACCTGCGGCGAGCTAAGGGCTAGTGACGCCGGAAAGTCCGTGACTCTCAATGCTTGGGTACATAGAAACAGAGATTTTGGGGGCGTACAATTTATCGTCCTGCGCGATCGTTATGGCATAGTCCAGGCTGTTGTCGATGCCGACGCAAGTGCACAACTAAAGCAACTGGCTGCCAACCTAAAATTTGAATACTGCGTTGCGGTACTTGGTCGGGTTCGAACCAGACCAAGCGATCAAATCAACAAAGATATGAGTACGGGTGAAATAGAACTTGCGGTTGAACAACTGATTGTCCTCAATGCTTGTGATGTCTTGCCGTTTATGATTGATGACGTCTCGAATGCAAACGAAGAGCTACGCCTAAAATACCGCTATTTGGACTTGCGTAGTTTTTCCATGCAACGCAAGCTCAAACTACGGCACGACGTTACTTGGCGCGTTAGAGAGTACTTGGTCAATCAAGGATTTTTTGAGATTGAAACCCCAACTTTAATTCGTTCTACCCCAGAAGGAGCTCGTGACTACTTGGTACCAAGTAGAATTCATCGCGGTAGTTTTTATGCCCTGCCACAAAGTCCGCAGCTTTATAAGCAGCTTTTGATGGTTGGCGGTATGGATAAATATTTCCAGATAGCTCGTTGCTATCGAGATGAAGACGCACGCGGTGACCGACAACCAGAGTTTACCCAAGTCGACATTGAGATGAGTTATGTCGGTCGAGAAGATATCTTTGCACTTATGGAAGGCATGTTTGCTCATGTCTTCAAAAACACTCTCAATATCGACCTGCAGATTCCATTTAGGCGCCTGTCATATGATCAAGCGATTGAACTCTACGGCTCAGATAAACCTGACTTACGTTTTGCTTGGGAAATTCAGGATCTTGCGTCGCTGGCTGCCAAAAGCAGTTTTGATGTCTTTACGTCCACCTTGGCACAAGGCGGCAGCGTCAAAGTGCTAGTTGCCAAAAATTGCGGCACCTACTCACGTAAGCAGATCACCGACCTGGAAGACGTTGCAAAAACATACCGAGCCAAGGGTTTAGCTTGGATAAAAGTCGGCGAAGCTGGCTCGGGACTCGATTCTTCGGGCCTCGATGGCGGTATCGCTAAGTTCTTTACCACACAAGCTGCTGACTTAATTAGCTCCACGGGAGCTCAAGCCGGCGACTTGCTTTTGTTTGTAGCAGATAAACACAAAGTCGCTTGCTCTGCACTGGGCGCGGTTAGGGCTCGCCTGGGCAAAGACCTTAACCTTGCCGATCCCAAGGCCTTTGCCTTTGCCTGGATCATCGACTTTCCACTGTTTGAATATAACGAAGAAGAAAAAAAGTGGGATGCAGCCCACCACATGTTCAGCATGCCTCAAGAACAGTTCCTAGAAACCATGGAGAGCGACCCTGGTGCCGTTAAGGGAGATCTGTATGACTTGGTTTGCAATGGCTATGAACTAGCATCTGGCAGCATTCGAATCAACACGCCAGAACTTCAGCAGCGAGTTTTCAACATTGTAGGATTTGATGCAGCAGAAGGTCAAAAGAAGTTTGGATTCTTGTTGGATGCATTTAAGTATGGTGCTCCGCCGCACGGTGGCATAGCCCCGGGCCTAGACCGACTAATAATGCTGATGGCAGGAGAAAGCACCATTCGTGAGGTAATAGCTTTTCCAAAAAATACCAACGCCTATTCTCCAATGGACGATTCGCCGGCTGGCGTTGATCAGCAACAACTACAGGAACTTGGCATTAAAATTCAAGCGCGCGAAAACGATTAAAAATACCAGCACAGTTTCGGGCAATTGCCCACAAAACCCCGCCCTAAACGGCACAAGACAAGGAGCATACCATGTTTAAGATTCGAGCCCTCAACAACATTTCCCCAAAGGGAACTGACCTTCTGCCAAAAGACAATTATTCATTGAGTGAAACCGAAGAGAACCCCGATGGCATTTTGGTACGAAGCTACAAAATGAATGATATGGAACTTCCAAGTAAGCTCTTGGCAGTTGCACGCGCCGGCGCTGGTGTTAACAATATTCCTGTTGATCGTTGTACCGAAAAAGGAATCGTTGTCTTTAATACTCCAGGTGCAAATGCCAATGCGGTTAAAGAATTGGTTATTGCTGGCTTGATGCTCTCCAGCCGTCGACTTTACCAAGGCATCAACTGGTCCCAGAGCCTTAAGGGCAAAGGCGACGAGGTTGCAAAACTCGTCGAGAAGGGAAAAGCTGACTTTACCGGGCCAGAGATTTTTGGCAAAAAACTTGCAGTTCTTGGTCTCGGTGCCATCGGTGTCATGGTTTCCAATGCTTGTAGTGACCTCGGCATGGACGTAATTGGTTACGATCCGTTTATTTCGGTTGAGTCCGCTTGGGGGCTAAAACGAACCGTACGCCGAGCTAAGAGCATCGATGCTGCCGTGGCCGAAGCTGATTATATCACCATACATACACCTTTGGTTCCCGAAACAAAAGGCGCATTTAACGCCAGCCTTTTTGCAAAGATGAAGGAAGGTGTCCGCATACTTAACTTTGCGCGCGGTGAGTTGGTAAACAATACCGACATGGTGGCCGCCATCCATGCTGGTAAGGTCGCTGTCTACGTGAGCGACTTCCCTGAAGAAGAACTCTTGGGCATTGATCAAGTCATTCCAGTTCCCCACCTTGGCGCATCAACTCCGGAGGCAGAAGATAACTGTGCAATCATGGCAAGTGAACAACTTCGCGCCTACCTCGAGACAGGGAACATTCGTAACTCAGTTAATTTTCCGCATTGCGAGATGGATTTTAGGCGAACAAGCCGTCTTTTGATAGCCAATAGAAATATTCCTAACATGGTAGGTCAAATTACCACTATACTTGCTCAAGAAGGAATTAACATTGCTGATATGATTAATAAAGGAAGAGATAACCTAGCCTACAACATCATCGACTTTGATGCGGACGTTAAAGATAGCACCGTCGCAAAGCTAAAAGCCATCGAAGGTGTAATTCTAGTCAGGGTGATCAAGGCTTGATTGGACCTGAAAAAACATTCAATGTTTTTCGCCTTTCCCTGCGCGCCTTACTGGGCCCGCAGGGATTTTCCCATCCGCAAGCACATATTAGTCCAACCCAAATTCGTCGAACCATCATTGATATCCAAAATCGCCGCCGTTTCTTTCTTGCAATTATTGCACTAATACTATGCGGCATTCTTAACATGCCAGCCAGTTCTTTTGTGGTTGCGGCTGCTTTTGTTGTCTTCTCGTTTACCATAATTGTAGTGGGACTTGTAAAGCGCAGCAAAGCCAAACTTTTTATAGTAAGCTCCCTGATTGATACCGTCTTTGTTTCAATTATTTATGGTCTGTCTCCCCCAGAATTGCTTCCGCGCTTGGTTCTGTTTCTTTTGTACTTTCCTTTGTTAAACGTCGCCATCCCCGTCTTGATGGAGTATCTTGGTTTTGCAATAGCCCTGTTTGGCATCTGCGGCCTGGTGTTAGCGGACTTGCTCAATCAACGAGTGGATCATAGCACTTTGGCCTTGGCATCAATTATGGTCCTGACGGCAATTGCTAACTCCAGTTTGATACGGCTGCTGCGCAGCGGCTTCTTGCAGGCCGCGTCATTTTTTAGGTCAATAAAAGCACGCCGAGACGAGCAGGCTCAGCAAAGCCAACAAAAAGCCGAATACTTAGCGCATATTAATCATGAGCTTCGTACCCCACTTAACGGGATTTTGGGCATGACCACGCTCTTGGTCGACTCGCCTTTGCTGCCCGACCAACAGGAGTTTGCACGCACTATCAAGTCTTCCGCTGAATTACTACTGAGCCTGATAAACGACATACTTGACATGTCCCGTATTGACGCCGGCTATTTGCAACTCGAACGTCGTAGCTTTGCCTTACACAGTCTCTTTGATCTTGTTAGAGACAATCTCAAATTAGCGGCCTCTGATAAGGGAGTAAAGCTTGAGCTGGTTTACGACTCAACGGTCCCGCCCCATGTGGTGGGAGACTCCGCTCGAATGAGCCAAATCCTGTTTAACCTAGTTGGCAACGCTGTAAAATTTACTTCTCGCGGCGCAGTGTCTATTCACGTACAAGCGATTCCAAAAAAAGAACAACCTGGCCGTTGCGATCTTATCATCAAAGTCTCGGATACCGGCATAGGCGTTCCCGCCGAGTTTATTCCACATTTGTTTGACAAGTACCGTCAAGAAAGTGCTGAAATTCAGAAGCGCTACGGTGGGACTGGCCTAGGACTGTCTATAACGCGCGAACTGATTGTTAGAATGAACGGGGATATTTCTGTAAGCAGCGTTCCACAAAAAGGATCGGTTTTTTTGGTGACTATTCCCTTGGTCTATGAAGAACCTCATCAGTTTTGGAAAAGACCTAAGGAAAGCGATCACCAATTTCTTCCTTTTGAGAGCGAACCAAGCAGCAACTATTCTGGCCAAGAAACAATGAAGCACAAAAATTTGGTGGTCTTGATTGCTGATGACAATGGCGTCAACTTAAGACTGATGGGCAGAATGGTTGACAAGGCGGGACTGAGTCATGAGGAGTTTGTTAGTGGAGCAGATGCGTTTGAAGCGATGAAAAGACTCAAGTCGGAAAATCGGCTAGGCCTTGCCATACTCGACTATCAAATGCCGGGTCTCGACGGTATGGAAGTCGCGATCATGTTTAGGGAATGGGAAGCACTCAGTAACCAAAAGAGCAGCCCGCTATGCATTTTGACCGGCCATGGCCCGCAAAAAATAGGCACATTTAAACTAAGCCACTACCACATTGACTTTATGGAAAAACCAGTCAGAATGGAAGACTTGCATAAGTATCTGCACTCAAAGATGGAAAACGGCAGCCTCAGTTCGGCGGAATAAGTCTCAAATGGGGCGCTGACCAAACTACCTAAGGTGTGTTACCATATTGCATTCCAAGGAGTGTAGAAATGAACCTTAGAAAATACAACGCTGGACGCTTGGCACTTTTGACCCTCATTATGACGTCGATTCTGCCCAGCACAGCCTGTTCCCAAGGGGGAAACCGAAACATGGCATCCAATCCTGATGGCCTCTATGCCGCCTTTAACACAAGCAAAGGCGAGATACTTGTTCAACTCGAGTTTAAGAAAACTCCACTCACCGTAATCAACTTTGTAGGCCTGGCCGAGGGCAGCTTGCAAAAGAATACCAGCCGCAAGGGTATTCCTTTCTTTGATGGTTTGATCTTCCATCGTGTCATCAAAGACTTTATGGTTCAGGGTGGCGACCCAGAGGGTAGCGGCCGAGGCGGTCCTGGCTATCGTTTTCCTGATGAATTTGATCCAAGCCTAAGCCACTCGGGCCCCGGTGTCCTGTCGATGGCAAACTCAGGGCCTGGCAGCAATGGCAGCCAGTTCTTTATTACCCACGTAGCCACGCCATGGCTTGATGGTAAGCACACTGTTTTTGGCAAAGTTGTCAAAGGCCAAGAAATCGTCAACGCCATCCAACAAAACGACACCATAGTCAAACTTGAAATTATCCGCAAAGGCGCCGAAGCTGAGGCTTTTAAGGCAGATCAAGCCGCTTGGGATGCAGCGTTGGCAGGAATTGCAGACAAGAGCAAAGCGACTCAAGGTCAAGTGCTCAAGGCAAACCAAGCCAAAATTGAAGCGCTTTTGCCAAATCCGCAAAAGACCCCCAGCGGGATTCTTTACTTAATCGACCGACAAGGCAGTGGTGTCAAACCAAAAAGCGGCCAAACCGTTTCGGTCCACTACACGGGCAAACTGCTTGACGGAACTACTTTTGACTCAAGTGTTCCTCGCAAAACTCCTTTGGAGGTACCGATTGGCGTAGGCAACCTAATCCCAGGCTGGGATGAGGTTGTCTTGTTAATGAACGTTGGCGAAAAGCGTCGCATCATTTTGCCACCAGAACTGGCCTATGGCGAAGCTGGTGCTGGTGGCGTGATACCTGGCAATGCATGGCTCTATTTTGAACTTGAGTTGCTGGCGATTAAATAAGCTTTAAAGCCGCCCTAATAAATTAGGCGGCTTTTTTTACGAGCTCATATCAAAACTGGCTTTTGGAGGATACAGTGGCCAAAAAAACTGAAACCAGCTTTGAATGCGCATCCTGTGGAAATCTTAGCCAAAAATGGCTCGGCAGATGTCCAGTTTGCGGCGAATGGAATAGTTATAAAGAAACCCGCGCTATGTATGGCCAAGCAAGTAGCGGCACATCATCCAGCAAGAAACCTTCTGCTGCGGTTGTCGCTGCCCTTTCGGGCACGCAGGGCCTAGTTAAGGCGCGCCTTTTGTCTGAAATTAGCATCCAACCCGAAGACAGACTTTCTGCCGGGGCACATGAATTTGATCGCGTACTCGGCGGCGGCATTTTGCGAGGTTCTTCGGTTCTTTTGGGCGGTGAACCAGGCATTGGAAAATCCACGCTGCTTCTGCAGGCGGCAGCCTTTGTGGCTCAAAACCACGAAGTACTCTATGTTAGCGGCGAAGAATCTGAACAACAGATTAGACTGAGAGCTGATCGCTTAGGCCTTGGCGAACGTCCGCTTCATCTTTTGGCCAGTGCTCATCTTGACGACATCCTCGAAGCAGTTAGTGAAGTGCAGCCAGCCCTAGTTGTAATGGATAGTGTCCAGACACTTTTTTCTCCCGAGGCCAACAGCTCAGCCGGCAGTCCCAACCAACTTAAATTTTGCGTTCAATTGTTGTCGGAAGCGACCCGCCTAGCTAACGCCGCATTGTTGTTAGTGGCTCACGTTACCAAAGAAGGCATCATTGCCGGCCCCAAGCTACTTGAGCATATGGTTGACGCGGTGCTTTACTTCGAAGAAGCTGAGGCTGGTCTACGCGTCCTACGAGCAAGCAAGAACCGTTATGGTTCGACAGAAGAAATTGGTCTTTTTTTAATGGATGCTAAAGGCCTGACCGAAGTTCCTGATCCATCCGGGCTTTTGCTCGAGAAGAGAAACGGAGAGGCGCCGGCTGGCATCGTTCTAACACCCGTCTATGAGGGCAGTCGCATCCTCTTGGTAGAACTGCAAGCCCTAACCGTACCCAACCGAGCAGGCATCTCTCGCGTTTACTCTGACCGTATAGACCAACGACGGGTAGCCCGTATTGCTGCGGTTTTGGAAAAACACGGCGGCCTAAGTTTTTCTGACCAAGAGATATATGTAAATGTAGCTGGCGGAATCCGCATCAACGAAGTAGCGACTGATCTTGCCTTGGCAGCTGCCCTGTATTCGGCCCGTTCTGGGATCTCAGTCAAGCACGATCTTGCCCTGCTTGGCGAGGTAAGTCTGGCCGGAGAGATCCGACCAGTAAATCACCTTAAAAGACGACTAAGTGCAGCTCGAGATTTTGGCATTACGAGTTTCGTAGGCCCAAGCTTCTCCTCCGAGGACCGCCAAGATTACCAAGCGGTGACTCGATTACAAGATGCTTTGTCGCTTATTTTTGGCGCTAATCGAACCAAGACTAACCAAAGTTAGTAGCGCTTCTACCTAAACAAACTGCTCACAAAGGTTGAAATCAACTCGGCGATTCCTGGAAATATAGTAATCGAGTTGCCGATTATACCGCCTATGCTTGATAGCACAAAAACCATCAGGACGCGGATAACGCGGTTGCGATAGAAGCCACGCAAACTTCCAAGGTCTGTTTGCAGACTCTCTAAGTCCTGAACACGCGGTTTACGCAATGCAGCTTCCAGTAGTCCTGTAACCATACCAACACCCAAAAAGGGATTGAGTGTAGCAATCGGTGCTGCAAAAAAAGCAGATAGAATAGTCAAAGGGTGGCCTAGGGCCAAGAGCGTGCCAATAGCTGCCAAACCACCATTGTACAGGACCCAGAATAAGAGCTTTTCCATGCCGCCTTGCAGACCCGACATAGCAAAACCTGCCACCAACAAGCCAACAATAAGGGCCGGCAATAGCCAAACTGAGGCTTTTGCTAACCAACTTGGCTTTGGCAAACTAACTATTTCGCTAGTGTCTGACGTTTTTTTTCCTTCGTGGAGCTCATTGAGCCAGCGCACCATACCCGGAACATGACCAGCGCCAACCACAGCCAGCAAATGATCTTCTTTTTCTTCATACAGGCGACATGCCAGATACTGATCTCTTTCGTCAATTAAGACCGTTTTTACCTGAGGCAAAAAGGTGGAAAGCTCGGCCATCATGCCTTCTAAGGCCGATTTTTTCTTGAGTTGCTCGATGTCTTCGGCGCTCACTTTTTCATTGGAAAAGGCTGAGCCAAGCAAGGCGGACAAAAGCTTGCTTTTGCCGATAAAACTGCTCTTTGCCCAAGCGCGCTTGAGAGTGAGACTTATGTCGCGATCAATCAGGCTAAACGGAATGGATTCTTGTTGACACACCAAGGCCGCCTGTTTCATTTCCATGCCGGGCTTGACTCCAGTGTCAGCACCAATGCGCTTTTGAAAGCTCGACAACACCAGCTGGGCCATCATAAAAAAACCTTTGCCTTCTTTGATGACCTTATAAATGTCGAGCTTCTTCCATGATTCTTCATCATTCAAGGAAGCAAAACGCGCGGCGTCGAGTTCTAGACAAACTCTGTCGGGTTTGTCTTGTTCTATAACTCGACTGACTTCCTGCACACTTTCGTTAGAAACATGAGCGGTTCCGATAATGGTGTACTTTTTTTGGCCAAAGACAAGTTCGGTACGGGTGTCTGACTCCTGACTCATTGCTGTTTCCTTACTGTTTATTTTCTATCCATAGTCTGACTACATTCTATGTGTAGCTTGTACGTGATTAATGGCTTCTATAAATCGATTTCTAAGAATCTGCTCGCCAGGAAACCTATCTCTAAGAACTTGTCCACCACCCATATGCATATGCCCGCCTCCTGAACCGATCTCATCAAGTGCACGCCTGATAACAAGATCGGCTGGTTTGCGCCTATCAGAACTACGCACAGACAAGCGATACTCATCGATCGAAGGTACCAAAACCACCACAAACTCTATCTCGCGAAGGTTTAAAAAGAAGTCTGCGATCAATGCGGCAAGTTCAGGACTACAGTCTTGTTCGATAGAAATAAAGCAAAAATCAAGATGAACTTGAAAAGACTTTAGAGCGGCGTCAAAGAAGCGCAAGTCAGCCAGAGAAAGTGAGTTCTTGAGCAGATGGCTGCCAAGACTCCAGTCGCCTTTGAAGAAAAGGTCCGAGAATGCCTCTAAGTCGACTTCACTAACACCACGCGTCATAAATGCGGTATCCATCATCAAGCCCATCAACAGACTAGTTGCACAATGTGGCGGGATTTCCATTTTTGCTTGAACAAAGTACGAATGAATTATAGTTGAGCACGAACCGTAGCCCATCCTTATATCCCAATAGGCTAAGTCCGGCCTAACAGGCGGAATGTGATGGTCAATCAAGGCAACCACTTCGCCGGGAATATTGCTTACATTTCGATTTCCAACAAAACCATCCACCAATATAATCTGTCCACTGTTTGAAAGTCGCAGAGCTGTACTCGAAAATATAGGAATCTCTAGTCGTCGGATAGCTTCACTCAGACTCGCACTTTGAATTTTTCCAGAGTAACAGAGCGTGTTTTTTACTCCTCGGTTCATTAGGAGAACGTGTAGACCAAACCCAGAAGCAACTGCGTCGTGGTCAGGAAAGTCGTGAGCTTGAATGACGATTGGTCTTGATAAATCAAGTTTCTTTATGAGTTCATCAATCCCGAGTGGATTGCGATCTATATCATCGTTCATATTCGCTGAGCTTCCAGCGTGCGATTTGTGTTTCTGCACCAACATCTGGCAATGACTCTAACACTTTCTTAAGAAAGATCAAACCGGTTTGGGTGCGCCCAGCTTTTAGCAAAGGAAAAGACACAAAAAACTCCGCGAGCGTCCTTTCGTCGCTGGCTTTTGCTGTCTGAATTGAGTTGACGATCCATGCCTCGGCACTTGGCTCGATGTAAAAACGCAAAACCGAGTACCATAGTCCGTTCTGTGGCAATTTGGTCATCAGTGAAGATATTTGTTTTTTTGCCTCTTCGGGACTTTGGCCCTGAAACCAAGCCAAGGCTGCCAACATGAGCATTCGTTCATTTTTCTTGATAGGATCATAAGCTTTGCTAAACAAACTTGCAGATTTTTGAAACTCAGCAGTTTTATAGTACGCCAATGCTAACGGTTCAAAAGCCGGATAGTAATCTTGCTTAATCAGTAGAACAGCTTCAAAATCCGCAATAGCCTGCTCTGTTTTTCCCTGTTGCCAATACGATTCGGCTCGATAAGCTTGCGCAATAAAAATGTCTTTATTTAAATCGAGAACTTTTGAAAAATCGACAATTGCCTCAATGGTTTTGTTGGCGCGAGCTAGAATGCGACCACGATCTAAATAGTGCCAAGCAGAAAGCGGCTCAAGTTCTATCGCTCGTGCAAAGTCTATGAGTGAATCTGGCACTCTATCCAGCTGCTCTAAGACCTTGGCTCTACCTGACAAAAGAAAAGCCTCATCAGGGTAAAGTTTGAGAGCTTGATCAAAAACCTTGAGTGCATCTGGCATTTTATCTTGCCTAGCCAGCAGGTTTGCTAAGCCGCTAATTGCAACAAAACCATCCGGGTCACGCTTGAGACTGGCGACAAAAGAACGTTCCGCTGCAACGTAATCTTTGGAAGACATTTGACTTTCGCCCAAGAAAGCCAAGGCCAAGGCATGGCTTGAATCAAGGTTAAGAGTTTTTTGCAGCAGCAACTTGTGTTTGCTTGCATCGCCTTTTTGCAGGGCGATCATGGCCAAACCAAAATATGCTTCACTGTTGGTTTTGTCCAAGCTCACGAGGCCTTCAAATATTTCTTCTGCTTCTAGGGTTTTACCTGATGCTAAGTAAATATTGGCTTTAATCAAACTAGCGTTGGTACTGTTACCAACTAAGTCGGGGTTTTTTTCGATATCCGCCAAAGCTTGTTCCAAGTTGCCACTTGCAACTAAACCTTCAAAGGCTTGCACCTGTTCTGTCATGCCATTGTTTAGTGCAACACGTTGAGCCTCGGTCACGCAGGACATTAAGCCAAAAGCGATCATTGTACCCAATAGCAGGACTGGAATCACAGATCTGCCTTTTGAAGTTGAACTACAAGCCAAATTACTAAGGGATTGCGAGACATTATTATTATTCACCTCACCATAATACTTTTAGGCTCTTGCTTGTGCAATATTGCATGATGTGGCAAAAGCCTGTTAGACTCACCACAAATGCGTCGTAAACTGTCTTTTGTATACATTCCACTTATTTATCTGGTAATCATCTTCGGCTTAGTCTTGCTGCAATTCTCTGGCGGCTCACTATTTAACAGCCGCTTGGGGCCAATCTCACTTTCCGGCACCTTTGAACTCAAGGGTGGGAACAAAGACAAACAACTCGCCTCAATAACTGTAAACGCTCAAGGGCTACAATTAATTTTTGACAAAGATCACCCCTTAATTGTGCAGAATATGAACGACTCTGTCTTGGAACTACCTATTCGTTCCTATTCTTCAACTCAAAATGGATTTTTGCTTGGTTTTGACTTTGATATGCAAATCGAAGTCAGCTACACTGCCAGTCAGCCTGAAGATATACAGATTTCGGTACGTCCAGCTAACTCTATGCTTCCACTAAAGGCAGTAATGATTTCGTTTATAGCGCCTAAGGATAGCCTCAAAAGCAATGGACAAACCATGACGGGAATGGAACTTCGTTCGGGCGCCAATTCCTTTGCATTGACCTTACCCTCCCGAGCATTTATCAACACTGACAAAAAGCAGATAGTTATTCCAGGAGACGGCAACAAAAATCTGCGCATAGCAAAAAAACAGAGTACAAGCGGCGACATATTTGAGGACCTAGTCAAAAATCAAGTTGCCAACATAAGTGCGGCAGATTACAGCAAGGCAATTGGGACTTATGTTGACGCTTCCTTTAATGGTTGGCGTTCTACACGATACAATTCGGGCAACGGAACCTGGTCATTCAGAGACAGCGAAGGTCGATTTGATGAAGAAATTCTAGTTGGCCTGCTTTCCGAAGCTTGGGCGAGAAACGACTACGCGCGCGCCTTTAACGATATGCGTTCTGCAGCTGACTTGCACCAAGCAAATTTGACTCATCGTTCGTCCGTCTTTCTGGGCAGTTTACGTCGCATTACCAATGAACTTGTAGCCCAAGATCGCGTAGAGTCAAGTCGCCTAAGCGACTTGATCAACCAGAAGAACCCTGACGTGTTTTTGAAACCTGGTTTGTTTCAATTTGCAATAGACCGCGGAACCGGCGGACTCTCGGCCAAGGTCTTGCAGTTTGCAGAGAGTTTGACACTGAGTGAGCTAAGTCCAGTGCAAGCGCTCGGTATCCTCCAAAACATTTACTTGAGCGAACTTCCTGATGACGGACTCTATGTGCAACTTGAACGATTCAATTCACTAATCAAAGACAAGATACTTAGCAATATTGTTGGTGCCGACGAAGGTTATTTCTTCAAATCTACTGGCAATCGCAGCCAATCACTGTACTCAGTTATGGCTGGTCGGGTTCTTGAAAAAGCCGGGGAACGCTTGGCAGACGAACGAATGACTAACCTAGGCAAGATTATGGTTATGTCCATTATCAAGCTTGGCGATTCGGTCGGCTATGTGCCAGCAGAATTAGAGTTTTCGGCAGGAAGCATTTCTTCAACGATTAGCTACCTAGGACCTGAGTCGATCTACTGGATACTCAATAGTAATCCAAACTTCCCAAGGTACGTTTCGCTCAACCGCCAGCTGGGACCTGGCAACTGGTTTTACACGATAGCCAAGGTTAACACGATCAATATCCGACCGGATGAGTACCGATTTAACTTTTCTTATCCAAGAAGCCGAACCCACTTTTTGTTCTTTAAGAGCTTCCCCAACATAGATGCTCAGGTTGGGCTACAACTCTTTGGCCGTGTATGGAGAAATGCGGGAGACTTTGAAGTCTACTCTAAAGGCCGTTTCTACAACCCAGAAACGAGAACCCTGATGATCAAGTATTTTGATGACAGCGTCCAAGGCGACTTGGTAATCTTGTACCGATAGGAAGAAATAGTGCAGTCAGTTTCTAAGATCCTAGCTTTTGAGGGCATCTCAAACGCTGTTGATATCTATTTTATGCGCCACGGTGAAAGCGCTGGCAACAAAGAAAACTTGGTACAAGGTCATACCGACCTTCCATTGACCGACCTAGGACGAAAGCAAGCAGTACGTGCCGGCGCTTGGTTGGCCACCAAAAATATAAGCCATCTTTGTTCCAGCCCCCTAAGCCGAGCGCTTGAGACGGCTCAAATTGCGAGCTCATTCTTTGGCAATTCCAACTTGACGATTGACGTTTTGGACGGACTCAAAGAAATTGACACCGGAATTTTTTCGGCTCGAACTTTTAAAGAAATTGAAGCAAGTCAAGCCCAAGTCTACCACCAGTTTAGGGCTCAAAGCTGGCAGGCAGTCCCCGGTGCCGAAAAAATTGTGGCACTTGAGACTAGGGCCTTGGAGCACTGGCACTACTTGGTTTCTCATGCAAATGCAGGCCATAAATCTATCCTGAGTGTAAGTCATGGTGGATTCTTGCAATGGCTACTTAGAACGAGCATCGGACTTGGTCATGAGTCATGGATGCCACTGTTTCACTTTAACAACTGCGGCGTTTCTCACCTGCATTTGGAAGCGTTGGCAAAAATTGATGACAATCAACATCCAGGCGTCTTTGCTGAGTGGCGGTTGATAAACTTTGTTGGTTTTTTGCAATAGATTGCGCACCACTTGCCGATTGAGTTTTTTAATGACTTAGTATATAGTCTGGCTTCCTGTATAGGTTTAGCCAACCAAGTTTAGTACTAGTACCGTGGAGCGCAATCACACGCGATGAAATTTACCTTGTCAAACAAAGAATTGACTCGTTTGTAATTAAGAAAGGAATAGAATATGTCTAAAGCACACCGAGGAAAAGGTTTGATAAGCACCGTAAATAGCGGCAACGGCCACTGCCCGGCTTGCGGAAAAACTCGCATTAAGGTTCTCTACGACAAAGTAGCTGCAGACGGCACCAAGGCCAAAGTCTGTAAAATTTGTAGCAAGAAAAAGTAATTTTCTGAGTAGTTCAAACACTAGTTTAGAAACAAGCCCTCGGCAGATATCCGTAGGGCTTTTTTAGTTTAGAGGCATGAGGTAGATTCGTGACTTACGGTCTAAGTTGTAGTGTTGCTTTTTTGTTTCTGGCAATGAATCAAGATCGTCTTGCTTAAAGCCAAGCAATTCAAAAAAATCACCAGTCTGAGTGGTCAATAGAAAAACTTGGTCAAAGTTTTCTAGTTGAGCCTTTTCAACCAAAAATCTAACCATTTTTTGCCCAGCACCCAAGTATGCAAACGCTGGATCGACAGCCAAACCGGCTATCTCGGCCTGACCTTCTGGGTAGGCATGTAAGGCAGCACAGCCTCTTATGGTTCCGTCCGTTTCGTAGACGACAAAGTCCTTGTACATGCTAAGCAGATCGTTTTCATCGCGGCGTACGAGAATGCCTTTTTCGATATTGGGCTCCATTATACGTAGAACTTCTGGAATGTCTCCAGAACGCATCGGTCGAATGCTGTCAAAGGGATCAGCATGTACCATGGTTCCCATGCCAATCGTTGAGAATATCTCCTTGAGGACCACGCCATCAAGACGACCATTAAGCAAGTGGATTCGCTCCACGCCGTTTCTTGCTGCATGAGCCGCCAAACGCACAAGTTCCATTGCCAGTTCTTCGCCATTCCAGCGGACGTCCTGATTGGGAACACTTGGCTTATTTAGGACAAGGAACTGGTCCGCTGCTGGTGCGCTCAATCGGGTTATCAAACCATCACGGGTCACTAAGCCTTCGGCCGGAGTTTGATGATTTTCACTGCGCAACTCTAGACCATCGGAGACGAAGAAGAGCTTCTCGGCCTGTACTTGTTCTGCTAGCAACGATGCCAACTCAAGACTAGAAATATTGTAGGGTTTTCCCGAACCCGACCACCCAATACATGGGAGAATAGGTACCAAATTGTCTTCCAAAACTCTATCGAGCAGGTTGAGGTTAACTCGATAAACTGATCCGGTACCCTGAAAATCGACACCATTGTTGACACCTATCGACCTGGCCCTAACCCAGTTTCCGATGACGGCATCTACTTGTTGACTTGCAAGCTGGGTCATAACCATGTTTGCCATGTCGAATGCGGCCATTTTGATCAAGGGCATGGCCTCATAACTGGACACTCGCACACCATTAATACGTTGAGTTTCAACACCATAGCGTTCTAGTACATCATCGATTCTTTTGCCTGCGCCCGGAACCAATATTATTTTGATACCTGCTTTGTGCAGGATAGATAAATCTCTTACCAGGGCTGGAAATCGAGAATCTTCAATAATGTGTGAGCCTATCTGAAAGACAAATCGCTTGCCTTTAAACCGATGAGCATACATAAAAACTTCGCGTATCAGGTCCACTTGTCCTTGCATCGGGTCGTCGTTCACGATTGCCACCCTTATCCTTCCAGTCCAATCATTGGTAGTTAATGTACATAGGTCGCGGGTTAATCTTCAAAACGTCCTCAGGACTCATAAGCGGTTTATCAAAACCAAGGGTCTTCCAAGATTTTGGGTAAAAAAGTTTAAAGCCCTTAAGCGGCATATTGGTGGCGTTAGCAATATAACGATACGTGTCCATTTTGAGTTGGGGTGCTCCAAAGCCGTCGGCGTTGTGGACCAAGTCAACTCTGTCAAAAATGTCAGTGACGCGGTCGCGGTTTGCAATCATTCTATGGTGAAACTGATGAACAATAAACATTCGCCTTTGTTCAAGACCTTCTTTGACCATGTAATCCTGAATCAGTTTTTGGGCCAAGTTTACGTCTTCGGCACTAATGCTTCCGATTTCTTTTCCGGGGTTTAACGTCTTCCACTCTGGATCAATGGCTAAATGGACGTTGGAATACTTGAGCCAAGGCAGCATTCTTTTTACGCTATCTGCAACCGAATAACGGCCAAGCTGGTGATCAAGAATTACGATCATATTGTTTGCTGTGGCATATTCAACATACGCAAGAATCTTACTGTCTGACAAAAAACCGAGATTGGCATCTGCCCAAACGGTAGCATAAATCAGGTGAAAAGCTCCAATTACGCCTTCGTCACCGTTTATTGCGTCATAAACGTCAATTTTTGCCTTTAAAAGTTTGCCCGTCTCCTCAATACTTTGTTCTCCCAAAATGCCCATTCTTTTGGAATAGGGGCTTCCATAGAAACCAACAATAATGTTCTTACTTAGCAAACTTGGGTAAGGACTATCCTTGGGTCGTGAAGCTACCACAATTCCAGTTTTGAAATTGACTACGCTTTCTTTGCCTGCACTTGCTGCTCGAGGCAGGGGTTGACGCTGCTGCAAAATCGTTGCAATCGGGCTTCTTAGAACACCATGTTCGTCAAAGTGGTCGGGGTCAAGTGCCGCAAGTTCAAAACAAATTCCAATCAAGGCCAAAACAGTAAAAAAAACGATTCTTGATATCACCAGGTGCTCCAAATTTTTAATCTTTATTCAGTCTATCATCGGCAATTATGACGACTTGTAAAGTGCCATTGCTTCCCCTATAGTGAAGCAGATGAATAAATTGGTAGTTACGCGCTTAACCATCTCAAAAAACCCGCTCTTGCCTTATCTTTGTTTATTTCTTGCCATAGTTTCACTTTTCTCGTGCACCAACAATAATCCCGATCCGCGGGAAATTGAGGACAAGATCCGGACCATCTTACAACTCGAAACCGCAGAATTTGTCTACCGAGACCTCGTCTACACTTCTACTAGAGATGAGTTTTTAGGTCTCGTTACCAAGGACACGCGGTCGCTGGTAGAAATAAAACTACGAGTGATAGCTGGTATCGATGTTCAACAAGGCCTTAAAGTTTCCCTTGGCGCCGATGAAGCAGGCCAAAAAAAGTTGACAGTGACCCTGCCTAGAGCTCGCATTTTAGTCGTTGATGCTGATGAATCGAGCATTAAACAGTTCCTTTTGCAAGAGTTTGCGCTCTTGGAGCGAGGCCGCGTTTCACTGCTTCAGTTTACCGACCAGTTGGACAAGAACAAAACACAAGCAAGAACCGATGCTATCAGGCGGGGGATACTTGAGAAAGCGGAAACTAACGCTCGAACAATTGTAAAAAACTTACTGAGACTTAGCACGGACGCAGAGCCGGTGATTCAATTCTCTGACAAACTTGTGCTCGAATCGACCAGCACAACAACTATCATTCAAGAGATAAAATTATGAGCAATGACAAAGAAGCCCAAGAATCAGAAAAGCGAAGATCCAGATTCTGGCCAGTTTTTCGATTTCTTTTGCCGTATGTCCTTGTTGGCACCGCAATCCTAAGCATAGCTTTACTGTTCTTACCGGTTTTTGGTAAACCACTATTGAGCTTGGTGACTAGAACCGAAAGTAACGTTTCCGAAATCGCGCTTGAGGAAATGAAGGATATCTATCGCTTTTCGACTATCGAATATTTCTACCGCGTTGTTTTTCCCTATGATTTACTCGATCAGAGCGTTTCGCAACTAGGACTATTGCAAAAGCTAAGGCGAAACGTAAATAAGCAGTACTCGAGTTACCTGACCGAGAAAGAGTTGGAGTATCTGAGAGTATTCAAAATTGCCAAAGACTACTCTTTAAACCTCGGTGCGCCTGACTACCATTTTTTGGTGGCTACGGTAATTCTGCGAGCCGGTTTTCCACTTGATGGTCTGAGCGACAACGACAGCACTTCGTTTATTAGTTCTGAATCATTGAAAACAGATAACAAGACAATACTCACGGCTAGCGTCAAGCTACCACAGGCACTTATCTTGGATAAGCGCGTAGAAGACCCGCTGCGCAGCGAGTACCCTTTTCCGGATGTTCCAATAACTCCACAGGGTTGGAGAGATATTTCAGCTCTTTTGCTTGCTCATGCCGAAAAGAAGGCGCTTGAGGAGGGCATATTAAGCCTTGCCGAGGACAATGCCAAAAGTTTTTTTGATAAACTTTTAAAGAGCGCAGGCTACCAAAGCGTCGTCTTTACCAAATAACAGCGTCCTGATAGTTTGTTTTTGTATAGAAAGGGCAAAGAATAGCTTTACCATGCCTTTAATATTGAGTATACTATATATAGTTTTTTATATACAAGGAAGAAAATATGTCTGAGAAACTTACCAAAGCTGATTTTATTGCCAAAGTTTTCGATTTTGAAAAGAGCCAAGAATGGAACTATCTCGGTGATGTTCCAGCTATCGTTGACTTTTACGCCGATTGGTGTGGACCTTGCAAAATGGTAGCACCGATACTTGAAGAAATTTCCAAAGAATACGACGGAAAGCTAAAAGTATACAAAATTGATACCGATGCAGAGCCGGAACTTGCTTCGGCGTTTGGAATCCAGAGTATTCCAAGCTTGCTTTTTATTCCACTCAAAGACAAACCACAAATGTCGGCTGGTGCTCTACCCAAGCCGGGGCTACTAAAGGCCATCAAGGAAATTCTGAAGGTCTAGTCCTCTGCTTGGCATTGACCATCGGTTTTGGAATAGACTAGCCGTCTTGGACTCGCTTGTCTATTCCAAGAGCTGGTTGCAACACTTGTTCTCTTTGCCACACTGGATTAGACTAAAATATCAATGGAAACGACACTAACAACGCTGGTACTCTTGCTTGTTGGCTCAGCTTTTTTTTCGGCTTGTGAAACTGCCTTTACCAGCTTGAGCCTCATGCAGATCAAAGAAATTCAAAAGAAACGACCCAAACGCGGTAAGCAAATTGAAGTTATGTACCATACTCCGGAAAGAGTAATTACCACCTTACTAATTGGGAACAACGTCGTTAACACTTCAATCTCAGTTCTGACGACAGAGTTTGCGATTCAAGCCTTTGGAGACACCAATCTTGGTATTGTGACCGGCATCATCACTATGATCATCTTGGTCTTTGGCGAAGTGACTCCCAAGCAACTGGCAATTAAGGGCAATAAATTCTTGATCACACACAGCTACCCTTTTATTCGACTGCTGATGTTTATCTTCTTTCCGTTAAACTTATTCTTGGGTCTAATCACGGTACTCCTAAATCTTGGCAAAAAGAACAAAGCCAGATCAAACATTACCGCCGAAGGAATTCTCTACCTAATCGATCATGCTGAAGACATCGGCGTCTTGGACGACACCAAAACAAAGATGGTACGTAGTGCGTTTAGATTTTCGGATGTCACCAGCCACGCGGTTATGACTCACAGAACCCATGTTTTTAGTTTTGCCTATAACCTTAGCATCAACGAAGTTGTCGACAAGATAATCCAGACTGGCTACGCTCGAATTCCTGTCTACAAGGATCACCCAGAAAATGTTTGTGGCATCGTCCTTGAGAAAGAAGTGATACGCCAATACCACCTTGGACGGGGAGAGATCGCCCTAAAAGATCTGATGGTAAGCCCGGTTTTTGTACAGGAAAATTGGCGCATTCAACGAGTCTTTGCTCTTCTCAAGCACTCGCGAATTCACATGGCTATCGTCTTGGACGAATACGGTGGTTTGGCAGGAATTTTGACCATAAATGATTTGGTCGAGCAATTTATTGGCGAATTATCTGACGAGGGCGACCTACCACAGAAAACCAATATAGATCGAATTGTCTATGTACCGGAATTACACGCTTGGCGAGTAGATGCAGATATTTCTATCTATCAGTTTGCTCAAGAATTGGAACTAGAGGAACCGAGTGAAGTTGAGCATTCATCTATCGCTGGCTACCTTGAGTCTATCACAGGACATATTGCGGAACCTGGAGAAACCATACACACCCCACTTGGAACGTTTATGGTAGAAGAATCGACCCGCACGGTAATAAAAAAAGTGCGCTTTCTTGCCGAGCAGAAACATTCTGAAAAAGATAGCCCAGAAACAGATGCCAAAGAGACACAATGATTGACGGCTAAACCCCGCTGACGGTAGTATCCCTGTCTATGAGAAAGTATCCTTTTCGCGAGATAGAAAAAAAGTGGCAGAATTATTGGGAAGAAAACCAAACCTTTAGAGTCGACGAGGACCCAAATGTCCCCAAGAACAAGCGCGCCTACGTTTTAGACATGTTTCCCTACCCTTCGGCGGCTGGTCTTCATGTCGGTCACCCAGAGGGCTATACCGCCACTGACATCTACTGTCGCTACTTGAGAATGAAGGGTTACAAGGTTTTGCACCCTATGGGCTTTGACTCGTTTGGGCTGCCGGCCGAAACCTATGCAATTAAAACAGGCACTCACCCCAAAAAAACAACCGAAGAAAACATTGAGAAGTTCCGGCAGCAGATAAGAAGTCTAGGCTTTTCCTACGACTGGAACCGAGAGGTTTGCACCCACAATCCCGAGTACTACCGATGGACGCAGTGGATTTTCCTTAAACTCTGGGAAAAGGGACTGGCCTACATGGCAGAAATTCCTGTTTGGTACTGTCCTGCCTTGAGCACAGTACTAGCCAACGAAGAAGTGCTCAACACGCCAGAGGGCCCCCGCAGCGAACGTGGCATGCACCCGGTGGATCGACGTCCACTGCGCCAATGGATTCTCAAAATTACCGCCTATGCTGACCGCCTTTTGGAAGACCTCGATGGCCTTGACTGGCCAGAAAGCATTAAGACCATGCAACGCAATTGGATTGGTCGAAGTGAGGGAGCAAATGTGCGCTTTCCTCTGGCAAGTGGTTTTGGCAAATCAGGTGATTCTGTTGAGGTTTTTACTACTAGGCCGGACACTTTATTTGGCGCCACTTACTTGGTGGTGGCACCAGAACACCGTTTAGTTGCAAGCATTACCAGTCAAGCCCAGAAAGCCAGCGTAGACGCTTATGTCGCCAAAACCAGCCTCAAGAGCGACCTAGAACGAACTGATCTTGGCAAAGAAAAGACCGGTGCATTTACGGGCGCCTACGCCGTTAACCCACTTACCAAACAAGAAATCCCTATATGGATCTCCGACTATATACTGGCAAGCTATGGAACTGGTGCGATAATGGCGGTCCCCGCCCACGATAATCGCGACTGGCAATTTGCCAAAACCTTTGACCTCGCGATTGTTGAGGTTGTCGTTCCGCACATCGCAACAAGTCAAGGAAAAATTCCAAACGCAGACGGTGTGGGCGAGCGTTTTGTCGCCAGCGCGGATCAAACCTGTACTATGACTGCTTGCTATACCGAAGACGGCTTTGCAGTAAACTCAGGTGACTTCAACGGCCTTCCCACCGCTGACGCCAAGCAAAAAGTTGGCGAATGGCTCGAAAAAATCGGCATAGGTAAGCGAACAGTAAACTACAAACTGCGAGACTGGATTTTTAGTCGCCAACGTTATTGGGGCGAACCTATACCGCTAATCCATCTCGACGATGGAAGCATTGTTCCCGTTCCTTACGAGCAGCTCCCTCTACAACTACCCGAAGTAGAGTCTTTTAAGCCCACCGGAAGCGGCGACTCACCATTGGCCAAAGTTGAGTCCTGGCTCAGAGTAACCCTGCCAGATGGTCGAAGCGGGACACGTGAAACCAACACTATGCCGCAGTGGGCTGGAAGTTGTTGGTATTATCTACGTTATCTAGATCCGCATAACACAGAGACTTTTGCCGACCAAAAAAAAATCGACTACTGGTTGCCCGTCGACTTATACGTTGGCGGCGCCGAACATGCCGTCTTGCACTTGCTGTACGCTCGCTTTTGGCACAAAGTTCTCTATGATATTGGGCTTGTCTCTTGCAAGGAGCCATTTCAACGATTAGTTAACCAAGGCATGATCACTTCTTTTTCGTATCAAAGGAAGGATGGCTCCTTGGTTCCAACTGACGAAGTCAGCGAGCAGGGCACTGAGCAGTTTGTAGAAAAAGCCACCGGCGAGCTGTTGCAACGTGTGGTTGCCAAAATGTCAAAGAGTCTCAAGAATGTCGTTAATCCAGATGAGATTATCCAAGAGTTTGGCGCGGATTCAATGCGTCTTTACGAGATGTTTATGGGGCCACTTACCATGTCAAAACCTTGGGCGAGCCAAGGCGTGGTTGGTATTCACCGTTTTCTCGACCGTGTTTGGCGCTTGTCAGAAAAAACAATGGACCGAGGACCCGCACCCAAAGAGCTGATGAGAGTTCTTCACAAAAGCATCAAAAAAGTAGACGACGATAGCAAAAACTTGGATTTTAATACTGCCATTAGCCAAATGATGATTTTAGTCAACGAAATGTACAAACACGACATTGTTTACCTGCAAATCATGGAGCCCTTCTTGCTTATCCTCGCTCCTTATGCCCCTCATATCGCCGAGGAACTTTGGCAAATGATAGGACACTCAGAAAGCTTGGCATTTGCCAAATTTCCTGACTTTGATCAAAATCTAGTGCTTGATGACGAACTAACAATAATAGTCCAAGTTAACGGAAAACTGCGTTCTGAGTTTAGAGTTTCTAGGGGAACCAGTGCTGCTGAGCTTGAGGCACTTGCACTCAAAGATGAAAAAATAGCAGTTCATTTGCTTGGTAAAAAGCTGCTAAAAGTGATTGCTGTAGTCGATAAAATAGTCAATTTGGTTGTTGCCGGATAGACAAATCAAGGTAGCTAAATTGCCACTTGCTAGCTGGATCCTGTTTAACGTCGACAATCCTTAGACGCTGTTCTTGCCCGGTCGACAAAAGAAGGTTCCAACCCTGATACAACTGTGCAGGGCTGGCGCTGCTGGCATCTTTAAAGCCTTGACTAAGCTCTAATGGTAAGGTGTCTGCTAAAAGCCGAGTTTTGAGCTTATAGACAGTCATCTGCCTTTGCGCTATTGACTCAAGCGCGGACTCTTGGTCACAGTTAATTGTATTGAGTGCCTTGTTTCTTACCGTGTCCAAGAGCTTAGCTCGGTTGAAATCACCCTGGTCTATGCCCGCTTCGTTAAGCGTAAAGAGCAAGCGTGCCACCAGTCCTGCTTGTTTGCTTACCTTTAACAACTTGGACTCAGAAATCTGTTCTTGACCCCATGGCCAAACTAATCCCCAGGATGCGAGTTCAAAACTTTGGCCGCCGAGGTAAATTTTGGGCACTATGAGCAGACAATAGCCTTGCTCGTTGGCAAGGTTTAGGTCCAACTCTAGGTCTTCAAGTTGCCCACTATTGAGGTCCGCTTGACGAGTCTGCCCGTCGCCGCTGGTGTAACGACAGTCAAAACGAATGACCGACATCCACTCGCGGCACTCAGCTTTAAGTTCCGTCAAAGAAAGAGTGTAAGTGGAGCTTGCATATGAAACCAAGCTGCAGCTGCTGGCAAACCCACAGAGGGTGAGCATCATCACTGTAATCAGACTCAGAGTTGTGGCTTTTTTTATCATTGAAAGATTCTACCTATAAAACTTTCAATCTAATTTGCTGTTTCTGGTTTTTTTTCATTACAATGGAGATATGAATAATGCTCCGGAATTAATTCTTGAACTAATCGAAGCCTACGATAAAAAACTTCAAGAACTTGACAGATTTCTTCTCCCAGCGATTAAGGACAATTTTTTGTTGTTTCAGGCCGTTTTCAGATCTTTTTATGAGCTTCTCTTGCAAAAAGGGGTCATGAAGCCCGACCCGTACAAGAACGAGCGCCACTTGTCTGACATCTATATTCCTGAAATCCTACTCCTTACTGATAACGAAATTGAAGAACAGCTTCCCATAAAAATAGCTGAGTATGATAATCTGCTAGACTTTCTCAACAACTATACCCAGTTTAAATCAGCGAGCATGGGTCTAAAGCGAATCAAAATTGTGTCGTCAATTGTTCGTTATGTAGAATGGGGCAAACTTACTCCTGCCAACCCTCAGTCAATAACCAAAGGACTAGCCAACATCGTCGAGAAAGCAAGAAATGGTAACGAAGCCATGGTAACAGCGTCGATCCAATCTTCACATAACAAGCTTGATCAAACATCAAAAGAAATAATGCGCCAACTCAAAGCATTGGCTGATTTCAAGCGCGAAGAATACAAACTCTTCATTAGACAAAGAATCGTTCAGCACTTTCCTGTTTTCCATACTGACATTAACAAAGAAGAGTTTCTAAAACAGGTCAAGAATCAATTTACGCGCGCTATGGAAGGAGAAGCCTTTTTTCCAGAGTTAATTCAAGAGCTCTATGAAGAAATCTACCTTGCTGACCCAGAAAGCACCAAACATAATTTACTTGAAAAACTAAAACCCGACGAGCAAAAAAAGAAGAAAAGCGAGTCTCATCAGGCGCTCAACTTGAGAGATATCCTGATGGAAGGTGTGCGACACTTGGGTGGGTCTAGTCGTCATTTGGACGATGCTCTAATCAGACTTAAGGAAAGCCAGGAAATTCTTCAATCGAGGCCGCGAACTTTCATGGAAAAATTTAAGCTGTGGATAGTTTCATTGTCGCAAGGCAAACAGAAAGATGAAATATTTGAGGTTGAACTTGTTGACCCTCATACCACCATGAAAAGGCTAGTCAAGATTAATTTCACGACCTATAGTCAGGAACTTAGCCGGCGTGCGAAATTTTTTACTTCGCTTATGGTCAGAACAAGCGCAAACTATGTAAAACTGGAAACTAGTCCGGAGGATCAGATTTACAGCATGTTAGAAAAAAATTTGGCTGAACTTAAGGGCTTTCACGACCATTTGGACGCTGTAGACACCTACTTTAAATCAGAAGCCCCCGGTTTGGAACGCAGTAAGATGCACGGTATCAAGGTAGAACTAAGCAACATCAAAAACAGTATTGCTCTCGTCAATCAAAAAATGCACGAGTACGTTGCCCGTAAGGATGAAAAGGACCAATTAAAGAAACTTGGCATTGGAACAGACGAATAGCGAGCTTTACAGCGCCTTTGGGTAGACTCCTAAGAGTTTAATGTGATCAGCTACCGCAGACAATTGTTGCAAAGCTTGCAAAAAATCATCAACCGCGGTGCCGATGTCCAGATCAAGGTAAAAACTATACTCCCAAGGCTTTCCGTGTATCGGCCGAGATTCAATCTTGCACAAATTTAGTTCTTTTTCACCAAGTATCTGCATAGCCTGCAAGAGAGCACCGGGTTTGTGCGGAAGACTAAAAACGATTGATGCTTTAAATGATTGTTCTGCTATTTTTACCGGAAGATTCTCATCATTCTGACGAGCCAAGACCACAAAGCGCGTAAAGTTTTTTTGGTTAGTCTCTATGCCTTCTGCCAAAACTGGCACGCCGTAGATTTCCCCAGCTCGTACGCCAGCAATTGCCGCATTTGTTTTGTCACCGGTATCGCGAATATGTTCCACAGAACCAGCTGTATCATAGAATGGAATTTGCTCCCAACTGGGGTAGTCAGCAAGAAAAGCTGCACACTGTAAGAGCCCTTGTGGATGAGAATAAACGTGCTTGATATCTGAGAGGCTGGCACCCGGGAGTCCAAATAGGTGATGCCGTATGCGGACTAATAGTTCGCCAACTATGGTCAACTGAGGAAAAGCCAAGAGTAGATCATAGTTTTCGTGGATAGAACCAGTAAGCGCATTTTCGATAGGCAGTACAGCAAAACGGGATTTACCGCTGTTAACGGCTTCAAAAGCGTCCCTAAACTGCAAACATGGTAGGAACTGCGTGTCCTGCGATGAAAAAAACTGCTTGATTGCCATTTCACTATAGGCCCCTCGCGCACCTTGAAAAGCAATCAAATGTGGCTCTTGCCAAGAAGATTGTTGCAATACCAACTGTTTAAGCATCGCATATACGGCCGGATGGTCGAGTTCGACAATTGGACTAACCGTGCTTAAAACTTCTGCGACAGCTTGCACATTTTTGACACAGTACCAAACTTGCCTGTCTGAATAAGCCCTGCTTACAAAGCCAATAGATGACAAGTTGGACTCGTCTAGTTTGGAAAATTGACCTGGAAGCGACAGAAAAATCATAGCCCACCTCCGCTCTTCTCGTTTATCAGATTATCTCTATTCTTCTTTATCAGACTCACTCGTGGCACCCTGACTAAAATAGTCGGTAATATAGGTCTTAAACTGTTTGAATAAACTGTTCTGATAGCGATGTATGTTGCGTATATATGCTTGAGTTGACACTGGGATGCTACCAGTGCTGACCCTTCCAAGGCCAGCGTTATAAATTGCTAACGCAGTGTCTTGATCATTTTTGGCCTGCTTTAGGCACCAGTTTAAATGTTGAACACCGTGCCTCGCATTGACGTCAATATTAAAAAAATCGTCATTCTCAAGACTTGGGAAAGACCGGTTGTTAAGCTGAAACAAACCGCGGTCGACTGAACTTGGATTGTTGTTAACAGCTAGAGGAACAAAGCGGCTCTCGTGATAGACAAGTGAAAAAGACAAAATAGGATCTATTTGGAACTTGTCAGAATAGTAAAGAGTGACTAAGGCGACTTCCTCAGCACCAGTTAGCTTGACAAAAAAATCAATTACTTTGTCTCTGCTGGCAGGATGCCTATACAAAAACAAAACAAGGTCTTTTTTATTGTTTAGGTCAATTTCGGTAATGCGAAGACCAAGACCGCGACCCTCAATTGCCTGGCCTTTGATTGGCATGTTTACTGGAGTCGCCATACTTTTGCGAGAAAGCCTGCTTTCGGACTGCCTTAGGCTAAGATTTGGTCGGGATAGATTGGAAAATGGAGTGCTTCCGCTCAACAAGAATACGGCAAAAATGATATAGATTAGACGATTAATTTTTAACTCCTGGGACGTTTGTTAACTTTGTAGGGAAACTGTACTCCTTTAACTATTCCAATCCAATAAAAAAATTATTACGATTATACTGATTAGCAAACTGAGCTTCCACAAGATGACTGATAATCGACAATATTATCATAAATTTTGTCCACGGCACTACGTATGAAGTATACGAAACGGGTCTTAACTGATGATAATCACGGATCAATTGAGAAATAACCCGGAAAATCGCCACAATTGCGCTAAGTTATAGTGATAAGGAGCGGACGATGCAGCTTGCCCCAGACGCTGAAACTCAAAATCAAAGCAAAGTTCTCCAACAAGCGAGGGCTATAACCTTTCCGCCGGGTTCGATTGCTCAATTAGCTAACAACCGTTCCTATGTTGGACAAGACGCCAATTTGCTTGATCTTTCCGACGACTTGATGTCAAAGCAAGAAATTCAAGTTGTGGCAGTCGTCGATCGCGAAAGCAATTCGATAATTGGTATTGTCCAGCGCAAGATCATATTTGATCTTCTGGGTCGACCTTTTGGTAGGGATGTGATTAAGGAAGAGTTTGTGAGCAAGATTGCATTGCCGGCCCAAAGCTTTCGTTACGATCAGAACATACTGGCAGTTCTTGAGTCGCTAACGATAGCAAAGGACCCGGAACCCAGTTATTTTGCTGTTGAATCTGAAACGGGGGAGTTCTTAGGCACTTTTTCATCGTATGATCTATTGTTGCATGTCTCTGAACTAAGCAAGCTTGACCTGGAGTTTGTTACGGCTATTCAGGATCGCATCTTTCAGAATCCCTCGCAGCTCAAGAGTCAGAGTTCTGAGCTTGTTTTCACCAATAGGGCAAAAGCTAATCTTGGCACTGACTTTTGTTACTCAAAAGAATACCTTCCTGGCCGTCTTGCGTTGGCACTCACCAAAGTTTTTGGTCAGGGTCTGAGTAGATCACTCAGCTCAATGACCTTGTGGGGAATTGTTAGAACATTTGATTTTAGGCGCGGTGTTCATAACTTCGTCACATCACTTGAGAGCTTCTCTCAAGAATGCTTTGGCGAAAAACAAGCAGCTGGTGGTTTTTTTGCTGATCTTGACACATCTAGCGGAGAGCTTTTGGTTTGTGATAGAAACCACGGGTCTGCTTACCTGCTACGTGACGACAAACTTCTCAAGCTAAAATCTATTGCCAACAACGAACCAAGCGACCAAGCAAATTCAGACAAGCTAGCCGTTTTTAGCTTTGGGCTTCAAGACAACGACCTCTTGATTATTATTGGCCCCAAGCACCTATCAAACCAATCGTCAGAATCAAACCCAGAGGATTTGGAAAACCTAAAAAAAGCTTTGCTTCAAAAGACTTCAACTAGTGTTAATGACCTTGCTAAAGATTTAGTGGCCAAGAGGAGAGTAACTGATTTACATTCTCCAATTGGCCAAGATCAAAACTTTATATTGCTGCGCTACCGTTCACTAAGGTCTTTGTGAGGCGGCTTTTACTCAGTCCATACTTCGAGATTAGAAAACTGAGCAGTATCTAAGGTACGCAAGGCCACTTCAACACCTTCATTGACACCAAACCAAGTTTTGTAGCGAACTTTTTCGACGCCATTTACTGCAATGGTTATGTACTCTTGGTTAGGCTGATAGAGAACTTCAATATCCAAGTCTTCACCAATGTGTTCAGGAATTGCAGCATCGAGTACCCGACCCATGTTTATATCATCATCTGATTTGTAAACTTGCAAATAAGTTCGATTGTTTTTGTAGTGCTCTGGATCGCGAGTCAGCCATACCAAGAGGCTTCGGCCTTGGCCATAACCTCGTTTGCTCGAACCTGTTGAGAAAAGATGGAGACCAGCACCCACCCATGCTTTTCCTGTAGACTTGAGCGTAAATTTGTACAAGGTATTCTTCTTGCTCTGTTCCAGGGGAATTTTTAGCTGCGAAAAATATTGGCGAGCATCGATCTGCTCCGCAAGATTTGGACTGACTTTCCAGCGACCAATAATTGACTTGGCCTGATCAAAACCAGCAAGAATCTGATTCTTTAGACTGGGTTTTAGCAGTGCCAAGTAACCGTCTCTCAGCAACGTTTCTCGTAGGCTTTGTTCTAAGGTATTACGCTCAGCCATTAGACGTTCATTTTCTTTCTGCAAGTCTTTAATCTGTTGTTCGAGCTCTGGATTGGCGGTGCCGTTGCCGGCCGAAACAGGCTGTGGTCCATCGGAATCGCTCACCAATCTGGAACTGGTACCGTCGATTCTTCTTCCCAGTTCCAAGACTTGTGCTTGCAATTTGTCTATTGAAGACTCAATGCGACTTAATACACCTTGATCGTCGCTTGCACCTTCACTCTGAACCCTGGCGTCCCTTTGAACCACGTGAGCAGTCTCAAGTGTCGTTTGAGTAGTGGTGTTGGCCAGAATTATTTGTTCCAATTCCAGCTTAGCCTGTCGCATTGACTCAAACTCACCCTTAAGCCCATCTAATTCCTGAACCAAGACTTGATTTCTTTGGTTGAGCTCGCCGACCTTATTGAGAAGATCGCCGCGTTCGTAAGCAGCTCGCTCTTTTTCGGTTTCCAAACTTCCAATTTTGGCAAGTGTCTCCTGATTTATGCGGCGCAAATCGGAAAGGTCTGTCTCACTCGCTTCAAGTCGCGCAATCTCGTCTTTGTAAGCCTCTGAGCCTGCCTGACGTGCGCGTCTGAGCGATGAACCTATCAAAGTTCCGGCTTCTAATACTGGATTGATTTTGAGAGCTCTGTCGCCAGTGAAACTAACGATGGTTCGGTACGGCTTGCCGTCGACCAAGATTCCGTCAAGTTCAAGTTGACCATCAGACAAGCTAGTCAATCGGGCAAATTCGAAGACGCTGTTTTTTGGAAACACATTCTCACCCTCTTGTGTTACCTCTAAAAGAATCCAACTTTCTTCATTGTCTTTCTTAAAAAGCAAAGAATAGTTCTCGTTATTCTTCTTCACATTTCGCAAGTAAATGGCCGCGGGTCCTGCAAGACTTACCTGGGCATCAGAAAAATCCAGCTCTTGCAGTCGAATATCTTGCAAGAGACTCGTCAGTTCGCTGGGCGGAACAACTTGCTCGCCAATTGGGGTATCTTGAGCAAGTAATGAATTATTCAAGAGTAAGAAGATCAAAGAACCTATTAAAACGTATCGCACAACATGCCTCCACAGAAAAGCTTCCTTCTTGTATCTCGGCATTTCGGCCAGTTTTGTTAGAAAATACGTGATAGATTGCGTTATGATTGGATAAGTGACATATTGTAAACTAGGTGAAAAGGGCACCAACCTGCTACATGAGTTTTGAAGCCGAAAAAGTAATTCAGTCCGTCTTGGAGTTCTACTATTCTTCAGGGATTATATCCTCCAAAAGTGACACCATATCAGTCAAGGTAGAGGGATCAAATAGCTTTATTGGCAACCGCCAACACTATGAACAAATCCTGTTTTTTGTCTTTGGACATCTACTGCCCGAGTTCATAACACCAGTCATTAGGGTTTCGTCACAAATCAATCCGCTGGCACTGCTAAAGACCAGCTTTCTCTTACCCGGCACCAGTGGAGCTGCCCGTGATCAATTGATGACAACAATCGAGGAAGACCGAAGACTCAAGAAGCTACTCAAGCTCGCCGGTGCGGAAACTACCATTGTCGAGGACGAGGGGCAAGCTGTTGTCGTTTTGTTTCCCGTTGAATCCGTTCTGCAGCTTGGAAGTGAGCCAGTTGTCAATGTGTCGGAACTCAAGACTCGCTATGACAGCAAGGAGATAGCCCTAACCTTGCTCGAAGGTTTTGTGATGAACTCTCGCCGTCATCTGACCCTATTGATCAATGCCATAAGCAAAGATGATTGGCAAGAAGCCCATAGACATGCCCACGCATTAAAAGGCGGAGCGCTAAATGTCTGTGCCGAAGCTATTGTTCAACGTGCAAAGTCGATAGAAATTGCTATAAAAGACCAACATTACGATATTTTAAAACAGGCAATTCAGGCTTTAGAGACTGCGTGCTCTGATTTGGAGTCGACTTGGTCAGATTATAGGGAGGAACTGAATGGCTAGCTTTCAAGTACTGTATGCTGAGGATGAGTTCACAAATCGTAAACTAATAGAGATTCAGTTAAGTAAAAGTGGTATTTCGTGTGATGTGGCCTCAGATGGTCTTCAAGCCTACCAGAAACTAGAAGAAAACAGCTACGAAGTCGTAATCCTTGACCAGTATATGCCCGGTCTCAATGGTGACCAACTTGCCCGTAAAATTCTTGCCAAGTATCCAGATTTACCCTTGATAGCAATTACCAGCGACGATGGTGAGATCGACAAACTGAGAAGCGCGGGATTTAGAGAAATATTTATAAAACCACTTCGAACTACCGCGTATATTGACATATTAAGACAGTATCTTAAAACCTGATGACCTAGAAAAAGGGTAAATTGAATGCAATCAAGTCCAAGGAAATACAAAATTCTCATACTGATAATGGTAGCCGTAATTTCAGCGGTGCAGCTGGGAGCCACTTCAGATACTGGAAGCAAACAAAACCTTGTGGTAGCCTTTGATGAGGCGCCTGTTCAATGGAACCCTTTGTTCACTTACTCTTCGGTCGAGGCGCAGCTCTACACTGCCCTCTACGAAGGCTTGGTTGTCTATAATCCAGAAACCCTAAAACCAATGCCAGGAATTGCTGAAAGCTGGAGCCTATCTGACGACCAGAAAACTATCACTTTTAAACTGCGTCCAAAGCTACTTTTCAGCGATGGCACTGCCCTGGTTTCCGAAACTCTTAGGCAAACCTGGCTGGCTCTTCTCAACCCGCAAGCGTCGAGCCCCTTTGCAGGATTGCTCGATCCAATTGTAGCAGCGAGCGACTACCGTACCGGCAAAATTAAAGACGCAGCCTTGATCGGAATCAAGTGTCCCGACGACACCACCTTTGTAGTTACACTTAGGGCACCCACAGCTTACTTTGTCCAAGTACTTTGCCACCAAAGTCTTGTTCCTATTCACCCCAAAATGCTCAAGGAAACCAAGTGGAGTCCGTCAAAAATAGTAGGTAACGGCCCTTTTGTGATTAGCTCATCCTCAGATGAAAAAGTCGTTCTCACACCATCAGAAAACTACTGGGATCGCAGTTCAGTTAAAGTTTCGGGACTTGAGTGGATTTTTAGTGCTGGAGACGAGGCCAAGACCAAAGCCTTTAACTTTGGCGAGATTCATTGGATCGAATCCGGCGTAGAAACCAAAAAAATCGAAAACCCCAACACACTTAAGCTAACTCCACAATTTTCAACAACCATGCTTTACTTCTCCAACCAAGATCCAATCTTTAACAAGCAAAAAGTGCGCGCCGGTTTAACCAAACTGCTACCACTCGAAAACATGCGATCAAAAGACCTTTTCTTGGTCCCAAGTTCTCGCATGATACCTCAGATCCCCTACTACCCTCGCGCAGGCGCTATTGAGAATCAAAACAAAACTGAAGGCTTGCAATTATTGCTTGATGCAGGCTTTCCGCGTGGCAAGGGACTTCCTCCTATTCGCGTTGTTTTTCCAGAGTCAGAACTATTTTCCGAAATTGGCGAGATGATCCGCTCGGCATGGAAAGATACAGACATTAAGTTTGAACTCAGCTTTTTGAGCTCGGACGAATATTACCGTGTCCTAAAGCCGGATATGTTTACTTTGGCTTCCATGTCTTGGATTGGTGACTACGCTGACCCGATGACCTTTCTTGACCTTTGGAAAAGTGACTCAAGTCTCAACTCGAGTCTATTCTCTGACCCAGAGTACGATCAGCTTCTGATCAGTTCTGACCTGCAACAGGGAACCGAACGCTATAAAACTCTATCTAAGGCAGAATCGAGGGTTCTGGAAACCGCCCAGGTTATACCTCTTGGACATTCTCCTGCGCTCAACATTATCGACTTGGAGATTGTAGCAGGATGGTTTGAGAATCCCCTCAATATCCACCCTTTTAAGAACATGTACTTCAAGGCGAGAAAACCACCCAGAAATATCGCAAGTCTTTGACCTTGATGCATTTTTAGCGTATTCTGTGCCCATGTCAGATCAAGTTCCTTTTAGCCAATTCAAACTACATGAGCAAGTGGTCTATCCACTGCAAGGTGTTGGAAAAATCATCATCATTGATGAACGTCCTTTTAAGGACAAGATGTTGTGGTACTATACCATTTACCTCGAGATATCAGATATGACAGTCATGGTGCCTGTTGACAAGGCAGTTCAGCTTGGCATTAGGGCCATTGTTCCCCAGGAAGAGGCAGAACTTGCATTGGCATTGATCTCCGAACCTGACGACGCCGCACCAACTGATTGGAAGCAACGCTACCAAATGAATCATGACCTGCTTAAACAAGGTTCGGTTGCTGACATCGCCAAGGTGGTTAGGACACTTTACCACCGTAGCAAGATTAAAGAACTGCCCGTAATGGAAAGAAAACTTTTTGACTCAGCTACTAAACTCTTGGTTGATGAAATCTCCCTGTCGCTTCACAAATCCAAACAAGAAGTAGAAGAGATCATCTTTATAAAGCTGGAAAAAGACCATCCTGTGGCCGATAAAAAATACGCGCTTGATGATTTTGGCTACAATGAAGAAGATGAAGGTTTGATGGATGAAGCCGACAACGTAAGGCCTCGCAACGAAACTGCCGAGGAAGAAGAAGACGAGGACGAAGCTTAAGAGCTCCCCATAACTAAGCGATTGAAGTAGCAAATAGGGCCTGTACATGTCTAATCAAGTACAGGCCCTAAAAGCTATTTATTTAGCTATTCTCTGCTTTACGTTTTTCTTCATATTTCTTCTTAAGTTCATCAGCAATGCCGTTAGGTACTCTTCCGTACTTTAGGAACTCCATGCTGAACTCAGCTTTACCTTGTGTCAGCGAACGCAAGATAGTTGAGTAACCAAACATTTCGGAAAGTGGAACTTCAGCAGCAACCTGGCAAAACGCACCATCTTCGGTCGAAGAAAGAATTACACCACGACGCTGATTGAGTGAACCAAAGATATTTCCTTGGAACTCAGTTGGGCCTTCTACTTCTACCTTCATGATAGGCTCAAGAATGGCAGGCTTAGCTTTTGGATAGGCTTCACGGAAAGCACCAAGACCCGCTTGTTGAAACGCGTTGTCCGAGGAGTCAACAGCGTGCATCGCACCGTCGTTTATAACCATGCGTACGCCAACAATCGGGAAGCCAATCTGAGTTCCCTTCTTGATAGCGGTTTGGAATCCCTTGTCACAACTTGGCACGTATTCATTTGCAATAACGCCACCCTTAATGTTGTCCACAAACTCATAAACGCCAGTTTCCAGTGGTTCCATATATCCGGCTACACGACCATACTGCCCAGCACCACCTGTTTGTTTTTTATGGGTGTAGTTGAACTCAGCCTTGGCAGTAATTGTCTCGCGATAAGCGACTTGAGGCATGCCGGTTGTAACTTCGGCCTTGTACTCTCGTTTCATTCGTTCGATGTAAACCTCAAGATGCAACTCACCCATGCCTTGAATAATAGTCTGATTGGATTCTTGGTCAACGTAGGTGCGGAAAGTTGGGTCTTCTCGAGTAAAACGGCCAAGTGCCTTAGCAAGGTTATCGGCTGCCTTTTTATCAACTGGTGCTATCGCCAAAGAAATAACCGGCTCTGGAACAAACATAGAAGTCATGGAGGCATTGATTTCGCTGCTACAGAAGGTGTCTCCCGAAGCACAATCAACTCCAAACAAAGCCACAATGTCTCCAACTGGTGATTCTTCAATTTCTTCCATGCGGCTGGCATGCATTCTGACCAATCGGCCAACCTTTACCCGCTTACCTGTTCGAGTATTGGTGATTTCACAACCCTTGTAGAGTCTACCTTGGTAGATACGTACATAGGTAAGCTGACCATACTGCCCATCTTCTAACTTAAAGGCCAGAGCAATAGTCGGTGCATCATTTGCAACCCTTACATCAAAAACCTTCTCGTTGTCATCCAAGTCAAGTGCTTGGTTAACAACTTCGTTAGGAGCTGGAAGAAAACTAACTACTCCGTCCAAAAGCGTTTGAACACCCTTGTTTTTGTAGGCCGACCCCATAAAGACGGGCGTAAGCTCACGACGCAAACAGCCGGCGCGAATACCCTTGTAAATCAATTCTTCAGTGACGTTGCCGTCTAGGAAGGCCTCTGCAAGTTCGTCAGAAAACATTGAGGCAGCGTCGATCATTGCTTCTCGGCGTTCTTCAGCTTCGGCGCGCATATCCGCAGGAATCTCTTCCACGCGAATTGTTTCACCGCTTTCGCCATCGTAGTAAAAGGCCTTCATCGTGATCAAGTCAACCAGACCATTGTGGCGGTCTTCCAAACCAATCGGCATCTGAGTCAAAACCGCATTGTGAGCCAGTTTTTCTCGCAATTGTTGAGCGACTTTGTACGGGTTGGCACCGGTTCTATCCAATTTATTGATAAAGGCGATAACTGGTACATTATACCGGCGCATTTGACGATCGACGGTGATCGATTGCGATTGCACGCCTTCAACACCAGACAGAACCAAGATTGCACCATCAAGAACGCGCAAAGCCCGTTCTACCTCTATAGTGAAGTCAACGTGTCCTGGTGTATCTATAAGGTTGATAAAAACATCTTTCCACGTTACGTTGGTTGCCGCAGATTGAATAGTAATTCCGCGTTCTCGTTCAAGCTCCATGGAGTCCATGGTTGCGCCAACACCGTCTTTACCTCGAACCTCGTGAATTGCATGAATTTTGTCACAATAAAAAAGTATGCGTTCGGAAAGTGTAGTCTTCCCAGAGTCGATATGCGCAGAAATTCCAATATTGCGCATTTTTGTCAATTCAATTTTAGCCATTATGTATCTATCCTCTCGATTTCCAGATTAGATCGCTTCGTTGTGCTTCCTCCGGACAGGGATTGTCTTAATCCCTAACGGCTAGCCCGAAGGTTCGTACCCAGGTTTTTATTAGTTTGCTATACTATCGCGGACCGCGTAATTTTTTCAAGACGTTTTATGTCAAGAATTTATGAGCAATTGGATCATAGTATCACATTAACGCACAGGAAGAACAGGAAGCTCGCCGACCTTGGCTACAACGTCAAATTTCTGCAACGAAACTCCCAGTCGAAGTGGCCGAGTCAGTGTTGCTGGGTAGAAGCCTTCTTGGTTAAGCTCGTCAACTTGTATTTCGGCTACATTCTGGTACTGATTGCCATTGGCTTGTTTTCTCAATACTAACATAATGCTGCCTTTGTCCAGTTTGTATTCCTTCTTTGGATAAATGAGAAGTCGCTCTGACTGAGCCTCGATCAAAAAGGCATTGATCGCATTGATGCGCAAATACTCATCGAGAGCCCCTTGATAGCTAGAACTTCTTTGAGCAAAGCTTTCATTTTTTGACTTGAGTTCGCTGATGAGAGAATTTCTAGCTTCTATAGCTTTCCAGAATCGGTCAAAACTAATTGTAGTTGAGTTTAAGACTTCAAAAAATCGGCTCTCCAACTGACTCAACACAGCAGGAACGTCATTGACATAAGGGGTTTGCTTGAGGACTGTCAATAGTCTCCGGTAGCCAGCGATCACCGCATTGATTTGTTCTGTTTCTTCTCGCACGACCAAGCCAGCTTCGTAATACTGGGGTGCAAGGCTAATACCATTACTTGGACGTGTTAGTTCACGTTGCAAAAAGCTAAGCAGCTCGGTATCAGCCACACTTGGGTTGTAAAGGCTCGTTAGCCTATCAATTTGTTGTTGTATAGTCTCAGCGTAACTTTTTTCCAAATTGAGCATAAATGACTGTTGCCGTTGATCCCTCACGTCGGTGTCTCGTACCAAACTGTTGTAACGACTTTCATATGCATCTATCAGACGCTGCTTCTCTTTATCGTTGAGAGTCCTCTCAGCGTTAATGATTACTTCTTGCTGTCGAGCCAAGGTTAGCTTGTTCTGGTCTATTTTGGCTAGAGCTTGTTCGCTCTCAGCTATTTTTTGGCGAAGTTCGACAATAGCTGGATTGGCCGCCCTCGAACTCGTTTGAGACCTAGCAGCAAAGCGTCTGTTTAAAGTCTCAACTTCTTTGTCCAACCTTACTTGATCAAGATATCTGCTGCGCGCCAAGCTTAACTCTTGCTCGTTAGATTGTCGAATTTTGCCCAGATCCAAATCGAGATTTTTTTGAGCCAAGGAGAGTTCTATGTTGAGCTGATTAATTTCACCTTGAATTGTATTGGCTTTTTCTAAGATGTCTCTTAGGTTGATACTCTCAAATTCACTGGCTTTGATGCTTACCTGATTGTTCTCTTTCTCAATATTGTTGTTTATCAAAATAGCTATAGAAATAAAGGCTGCGACCACAAACAAACAAACACCAGCCACCAAAAAATTGCGGTTCTTCTTGGTTTTGGCAAACTCGGTCTCAAGGACGTAGTTGTCCTTGTTGCTCTTGTATTCTTCGATTAACTCACGCAAAAAGAAGGCTTTAGTACTCTCTATTGACTCAAGTGATCTAGATTTGTCGGTCCCAAATCCAGATTCACTTGCTATTTTTCGTTCATGGTCCATATACCCTTCCAATCGCTAGGGGCAAGTTTAGATCGTGTTCGATCCTCAAATAACCTGGCCGAAGTAAACTTTATCTCACAAAATAATTTATGTGCCTTAACCCAGTCACCTTGATAATAGAACTGTAGAGCTTGGGAGTAGTTTTCAAAGTCAGTAGCCATAGCTGTATCGACGGAGGACTTTTGAACCGGAAAGTAGACACGCTTTCCGGTAGTCTTGCCCTTAACCAAGACTTGGTCGAGTTCAAGAAATACAAATTCGTTGGTACCAGAAAGCACCTCGTCCCTAATGAATTCTGAGACTATCATCGGGACTTTATAGATTCTGGTCAGTCCTTCAAGTCTTGACGATGAGTTTACGTTGTCGCCAATAACGGTATTGACCATGCGCTCGCGACTACCAATGTTGCCGTAAAATACAGTGCCGCCGTCTATACCAACACCAACTTCCAAAAGAACCGCTTCGTAGACGCGCTCTTCACTTTCGGTAAGCGACCGTTGTTTGAGCAACTCTGAACGACGATCTGACATTTTTTTACGCAGACTGTCGGCAACGGCCAGCACTTCAAAACCAGCCCTAACTGATTGCAGTGACTTGTTTTCGCCTTGCTGTGGCAAAGCACCAAAGACGGCCAGCACTGCGTCACCAATGATTGATCCAATGTCACCGTTGTAGGCATGTATTTTGCTGATCGCTTGATTGTAATGAAGATTTAGCAGTTTAATGATGTCGGTACCAAGGGTTTCCGTCATAGCAGTAAAGCTTTTGATGTCGCTAAACATGATCGCCAGTTCACGCCGGTTGCCTTCCAAGCGGATTTCACGCTCTTTATAGGCCTTGACGGCAACGTCCCTCGCAACAAACTTTTTAAAGATATTGAGCAGATTATTGATGGTGCTGGTCAAGGTATTAATTGAGACACCGAGATAAGAAATTTCGTCGTTAACCGCTCCATCTAGTTTAATGAGTTCCATACTCTGGTCTTGCTGCATCGCCATGATTTGGGTCGTCATGCGACTTACAAAGCGCAAGATATATCTAATCAGGTACGTTCCAACCAAGACCGACACCAAGGTTAAGGCAAAGATCAAGAGACTTATGTTGGTAAAGGTCCGTACCGCTGGCTCATAAAACTCATTCCACTCTTCGGCTCTGATAAAAAGCAGCTTCCAGTCAGGATGGTAGCGATAGACTCCAAAGTACCGTTCGCCATTGAAGTCAAACTCAACTGCCCCGTCCTCTTTGCCGACGGTTCTCTTTTGCACAATTTCTGAAAACACTTTTTTGTCCGTAAAGGCCGAGTGAGTCGCAAGATCAATACCGGCTCCACCAGCCTTAAAGTCCAAAAGACCGTCTTCACTTATGCCGAGCACGACTGATTTTTGATTGGTAAAACTAATGCGGGAATATTCCTCTATTTGGCCAAAATAGAGATCCACACTTTGGCCTGAGTCCTTGTAAATCCTATATTGACTGGACGAAAAAACATAAACGTCCTTCAAGTCTCTAACCAAAAGTTCAGTGGTTAGTTTGATTTGTTCACCGCGATTAAGCGTCAAATTGATAAAATTGCTAATAAAATTTGAGGCCAACAAGAACAAAATGAATATTGCCGTGATTTTTAGCGAAATAGGTGTAACCCTAACACCATTCACTTTTTTTCCAAATATGCCAGATTGAGGTGCTATTTTTTTCAACGGTGCCCCCATAACAGACTGTGCCAACAGAATGCATTATACGAAATTGGAATTTGTAAAACAATAGGCAAGTGTTTTGATAAGCTACTAATTTGGTCAAAATTTCGACAGTTTTTTATTTTTTGGACTTGGTATGGAACAGTATGGCTGCTTTTGAGTACTATTGCTCTCTGGCTAAATAATAAGCCAACTAACGCAAACATTTTTTGAGGAAGTAAAATGAGAATCGCATGTCTTGATGTTGAAGGTGTTTTGTTGCCAGAAATCTGGATAAACGTGGCGCAAAAGACCGGGATCGAAGCACTCAAGCGGACAACCAGGGACGAACCCGACTACGGCAAGCTGATGGGTCAACGAATAGCAATCTTGCGTGGCAATCGCTTAACAATTGCCGATATTCGTAAAGTTATTTCGCAAATGGACCCGTTGCCAGATGCGCGGAATTTTTTGGACAAGCTACGTTCGCAGATGCAGGTCCTTTTGCTATCAGATACCTTTGAGGAATTTGCTCAGCCACTGATGGAAAAACTTGGCTGGCCCAGCTTGCTCTGCAATTCTTTGGTTTTGGATACTGAGGGCTACTTAACGGATTTCGTTCTCAGGCAAGTTGATGGAAAGAAAAGGGCAGTTGAAGCCCTCAAAGGACTTAATATCGAAGTCTATGCAGCAGGAGACTCATACAATGACCTCTCGATGATTAGATCCGCGGATAGAGGCGCCTTCTTTCAGCCGCCAGCGTCAATAGTAGAAGAATGTCCGGAAATTCAAGTAGTCAAAGACTATTCTGGTCTCCTTGATTTTCTCACTCAAGGTTTGGTCTAAGAAATAGGTAGCAACTGAAACTATGTTAGCAGTCGATTTCCCCAGTTCATTTCTAAAATCCTCACTTTTGCTAGAGCTTTCGCCGGCGGCGCTGCTGACCATCGATCATTCTGGCAGAATTCTTGCCTACAACCAACAGGTATTGCAGGTCTTAGAGCTAAGTCCTCAGGAAGTGAGCGAGTGGGGTGATACGCTCTATAAGTTTGTTGCGCCAACTCAAACCGCCACGCTCTTGGAGCACATAAAGCACTGCTTAGAAATTGAAACGCGTACTACGCTCGATTTAACACTTACTCTTAGGACTGGAAAAGAAAAGCCGATGCGCTTGAGTTCTAGGCGTATCGCGGCAAGTCTTCTGCTTGCAGCTGGCTCACTAGACACCGAGCTCTTGATAATGTGTTCTTTGGTAGAAATACCTGATCTGCGCCTTCTCGAGGACAAACTTTTACTAGCGCGTGAGCAGGAAAGCCAGGTCGACCTGATGCGCGCATTGCAAATAAACAACCTTAGTCACGACCTCAAAACTTCTCTCCACGCTATCTTAAATATTTCCAATCTCCTCTTGCAAACTGATCTCAACAAAGATCAACGTATTTGGATGGAGTCAATCGCCGAATCTTCTCTTAGTTTGGTTGGCATTGCTAATGAGCTGACAAACGATAGCGCACTGGGCGACCACCAAGAGGGTTTTACTAGTTTTAACATACGCAATTTTTTATCTGCTATTGACGCTCTATATGCGCCGCAAGCCCTTTCGTTGGGGCTTGAGTGGCAGGTGCACTTGCAAAACCATCAGGACAGTGCCGTTTATCAAGGCGAACCAAACCGACTACGTCAGATCCTAGCCTATTTGATTGACAACGCGCTACGCTACACTGAAGAGGGCAGAATTGACATCTTGTTGCATCGCAAAGACTACCACGAGTACCTTTCGGAATTTACGTTTGAAATTCGCGATTCTGGCCCAGGCATAGGCATTAAGGAACAAGCTACCTTGAGTAGCTTGTTGGAGTCCAAAGAGGTCAGTCATCTTGCTAGGTCAGGTCAAAAAAACGTGGGTCTCAGTCTGGCGCGAGATTTGGCCAGAAACCTTGGAGGCCAGATTTACTTCGAAAGCACGCTAGGCATGGGAAGTTCCTTCTTTTTGTCACTTCCCTTGCATCGAGAAAGCAGCCAGCCTGCCACGACTTAGGCAAGTCACTTTTTGCCTAAATCTTGCGCCTATTTTGAAAATATTGATCGCAGGACGTGTCTAGTAATGGTATAAAGTGGCGGAACACCTTCGGAGGCATCCAGGCGTTCTGATAAGTTGCCGCTTGGATCAAGTGGAAGATCGGAAACATAGTAGAGAAATCGCGCACGCGTAGAACTGTCCAACAGCCCAGTGTGTATCGACTCTAACATCTGACGGTGGTAGTACATTCCTTCCATCTCTATACCAACGACGTCCCACATTCGCTGATAAAACAGATACATCAACTTGTTTTGCATTAAAGTGCCCTTGACGGTCAACATCGGACCACGCAAGATTGACCGGCCTTGAGCCATAGAGCTAAGCGAGTCGATTTCACTCTCATTCTCGCTCGCCAAGGGTATAAACAAATCGTGCTCTTGTTCGAGAAAAGAACTTGGCACCAATATGTCGCCTCGCTTGCCTTGCAGAGAGCCGGCTTTGCCGAGAAAGTTTGCACTTTTAATAGTACGACCAAACAGCAGAATGAGCTGATGGATGATGTTTTCGGCCTGCTCGCCAAAAGCAAAGTCGATATTAACGATAAGCAGATTATCTAAGTTTTTGCCGAGCTTGATGCTTGGGTCAACTTTCTGATTCTTTATCAACGACGGCCGTATCAACTGCACTTCTATGCCAGTGCTTGCCGTAGCTCCGAGCCTAACTATCCCGGCTTGTCGCTCGACTTCAAGCATTTGCTCTTCACTACCCTCGTGACTTCTAAAATAGTCTCGTGCCAATGCATATAACTGGTCTGACTTCTCTACCCACTTTTGTCGAGCAAACGGGTGATCAATGGACTCGGCCCAGGCCAGTATCTCTGGAGCATGGTTAGTAAACCAAGGGTTCAGACAGTTACTTACGGAATGAGTATTGCTAGAAATAATGTGCACGTGAACAGTGTTATCTAGTTCGGCTGGATCACAGCCAAAGAGCATTCTGGTGGCTTCGCCAATTTGACTTGACCACTTAGCAAAGTCCTTAAGATCGTAGCTTGTTTGGCGCGTTCTGACATCAATAGTAAACATTTCTCGATGGTTAACGAGATCCCATACCCGCCCTATTGGATCATTGGGCCAGACTCGCCTGATTCCTGCCACCCATTGCTGGGGAAAACCGATCTCCAATAGCAAAGCATCCTCGCCTTTGGCAACCTCGTTCTTGGCTGCTATTTCTGGGAGCACTTGAAGCGCGGCAGTGCGGTTCAAGAAATCTTTAATTTTTTGAACCCCTTTAACGGTATAGATAAAGCGACGAATTTTGCGCGCCTCGGTAGCATAGAGGCAAAGACAGCTAACCAAGTCACAAATATCAGACATGCCGACCCGCGCCAAAACCATGTCTTTTCCGGGCATTACTTCCCAAATTGACCTTCTGCGACCGTCGGTTAGAACTGCCTTAAAAAAGAGATCGGGGTCTTGATAGACACTAGGGAGTTCGTCCCGGATTAAAAACGCAAAGGTCGTTGTAACATTTTTTGGAAGTCGCCTAACTGCATAGTCTAGCGCCGAAGCGTCTAAGACTTCTTTGCTGCGCACAAAAGGATGCAAGGCAGGTTCTAGACCCTGATACAAGGGCAAGAGCTTTTGAATGCTGATGTAGCCGTAAGCAACTGCCCTGACGAGTTCGGCCGTAAAGAGCTCAAATGCACGAAAGATGCCTTGACGTTCTCTTAAGATACTTGCAAGTGCCTGAGAAAAGGCCAGCTCTTGCCGAAGCAGATCCAGCATTTCCTGCTGGCTAAAGACCAAGCAATCACATGACTCAAGTGCTCGAATACCATAGTGCCGAGGTAGGTCAAAGATGGCCTCCCATTCTCCAAAGTAGTGCAAGGTTTCAATGACACTTACGTGTTCTGAGTTGCCGTTGACTTTGTCAGTTACTTCAACCTTGCCACTAAGGATCAAAAAAACGCGCTTGTCATGAACATCGTCTTGTTCAATGATACGTTCGTTGGCATCGTAACGCATTTGATCGCAGCGCTTCAAAAATAAGGTCATCCTCGTCGGGCTGATGAATCTAAACGGAATAACTTGGCGCACAAGATTCACCAAAGTCGGGCTATCCTTGGCCATTTTTGGCTCCTGTGTCCTTGCCAACAATCAGTGGACTGTGGTGGATGATTTCAGCTGTTGATTCTATGTTGAGGAATTTGTGGTAGGCATTCTGAAACGAATCAAACTGCGTATACTGGTGGATGTATTCCTCACGCAAAGTTTCTTCATTGCGAACGTACACAATTGGATTGAGCAGTACTTGTCTAACCTGATCTTCGCTAATGCCTCGCGCTGCCAAGTAACGCATAAAGGTTAAATCAGAAAGCTTTAGTCCAAGTCTTTCATCGGAACCCAAGTAAGTAACACCATCTTTGATTTGTTCAAAAGGACCCTTGGAATAATGAAAAGCGCGCGCCGCGTCAAAGCGCGGGTTGAGAATGCCGTTGAGACACAAAGCGTCGTGCATGCGTTCTACCAATTGTTTAAAGTCAACATAGTTCATCGATGTTCTAAAGATCATTACGGCTATGTCAGTGTTTTTGGAATTTTTGTGGATTAAGGCAGGAATATCGTAGTTGACTATAAAGAGGTCTCCGTAATGTTTTACGTTTTGTCCACTGGCGATACAAACATTGTGATTCTCGACCCAAGTGTCAAATAACTGTTCTGGTTCCAAATTGAGGATCTCAAGCGCTTCAAATGCTCCTACTATTGGCGCGTCCTCAAAACGAATGCCAAACCAATTACTAAATCTTTCTTTCATCGATTCAGTAAAGGCTGCCTTACCAGACACTGCAAAGTGCAGCTTAACGGCGTAGTATTGTTCGACAATGTGTTTACCAACGATAAACTCGCCAGGAAAGTTGGCCAAAAAAACTAGTTTGATTGAGGCTTGGTTAACATTGGCCTCTTTGACTATCTTGAGAATGGTGCTCTCAGCCAAGACACCATTGGTTTCTGGCCGTAGATAGACAAAAATGTCTTGTTCGTCCTCGCGATCACTAGGTCCTGGATAAGGCAGTATGAGCGTGGGTAGAATACTATCGCCTGAGGTCATGATGCTCCATTCTAATGCCCGAAATCATAATCTGACACAAATATTTCTATGATTTTCGGCAATAGTTCGTTTCTTTCTATGTTATCCGTGCCACCAAGTCTCAATATATCTACTTTTTTAAAGCTTATTCCGGCGCATGAGGCAAATAGTGCTGTACAAAATAGAAAGGCCGCCATATCAGATGGGCCTTGAGGAAACGGCGCTTGAAGATCGCCTCGACCAATGGCCAAGTAAAGCGGCGTCAGAACAAAACTTGCGCACAGTAACGACAGCCAAGCAATTCTGGAAACCAAGGCTGTGACAACAAAAACGATCATAGAGAGCATAAAAGGGAGCGGCAGCATAACCAAACAGGCGCCAAAAAAAATAGCAAGGCTCCAGTGGCCACCAAAGTGGCGTAGCACCGAAAACCGTGCGCCGACTAGTGCAGCTGCGCTCAGAAAAAAAGAATAAATGAACCAGACTTGGCTAGTTTCTGTCAGAAATGCAGTTACAGATGCAAGTAAGACAAGCACCATGGCAAGCATAAAATACCAAGTACTTACCAAAATTGTCTTGAGGCGCTTTTTTTCTCCTTGATCGGACTGGTGGTCAGAATGCTGATCAGACAGCTGGCTCGAGCTTTTAAAAAGTTTGTCGACAAATTCGACTACCGGGAGTCCCCCAGCCAAGTAAGAAATCAGTATCAAAAAAATCAGAACTAGCATGGCTTATATCCTACTGCTGATAGTCTTCAATCACAAGACCAGCTGACTAATGCGCTGCGAGTACCATTTCGGCGGCCACACAAGGCACGGTTATTCCCCAGTTTTCGAGCACGCCTGGGTGAAGCTCGCCAAATACCCCGATTGATTTTCCGTTGACGATGATTTCCGCGCGACGTCCTGGCATGTACTCTTTTTTATCGCTTTCTTTGAGCACGTAGTCCCAGCCGAGATAATACATCAAAGCTTGCAGATGAGCGTTGATAAAGTTGAAGTCAGCATCACTCTTGGCTGCCAAAAAACCAAGGCTTGTTTCTGTTCTAGAACCGTAGTTTTCTTTTCGATCCTGAATTGCGGTTTTGCCTACTTCAAAGACTAAGTGCGGATACGGAGCGTTGGCGCTAAAGGCCTCGGCATTTAGCAAGCAAGGTACTATCGAAGCGCGAACAAACTCAAAGTTTTCTGACATCGGGTTAGAAATCTGAACCAAACCAGGGTTAGGAATAACGTCGCCCAAGCTCTCGCCTTGGCCAAGTGCGGAAGTTTTTTGAGCCAAATCAGGGTCCATTTTCCAAATATAGTCTCTAGCAGATCCTAAATAATTGAAAATCATCTCTTGATAGCCAAGCCCAACCATCAGACTTTTGACTTTTCGGGACAAAATTTCGGTATCAGTCAGGCGACCCACGGTAAAGGCACGGGGCAGCTCTGACTCAAAACTATCCATGCCGCGACCAATCATCACGTCTTCGATTATGTCGACCTCGTGCAAAAAGTCGTTGCGATACGCGGCCGGCAATAAGGTCACATTTTGGCCTTCTATGCTTGCTTGGTTGCCCATGCGTTGCAAGGCTTCAACAATTTCTTTGCCACTGAGCTCTTGGCCCAAAAGTTTATTGATGCTGGCAATGTTGGTAGAAATTGCTTTCTGAAAATACAAGGGACTAACAACTTTTGTGCCAAAGACGTTCTCACTGGGATATTCGATCTCTATGTGCTCAATTGTAAAACCCATATCCGCCATATCACAAGCGATAATGTTGCATGCCAACATGAGACTTTGCAGTTCAGTTCCCGTTAGTTCGACAAAAAGTTTATCGTCACCGAGCTTAACTGCGCCCAAGTCATTTGAGTTAATAATGGGCGGAAAACTGAGCACATCACCCTTGGCGTCAAGCAAGATAGGATAGTTTTTGGCTTGAGCAAGAATATGCCCAAACTCCTTGCCTTTGGGATGATCACGAAGGATTTCGCTGAGCGTTGCTTTTTTCTCCATACCGAGCGCTACAAATGAAACCGAATCTGGTGCAACGGCTTTATAGCTGACAGGAAAATTGATCAAATCTGCTCGATAGATGCCCATTGCGATGCCTTTGCGCTTTTGGCCAAAGTTCCAACACAGCTTTTCTTGTGACTGAATTAAGCTCGCAAGCATGGTCTGATCGACCGCTTTGCCTTTGGCAACAAATCCTGCAACAAAGGGCCTGACTTCTTGTACACTCAGATCAACTTTGATCGTTGGCATTGATTTTTCGACACCTGGTAGGTGACCAGAAAAAAAGTTCCATGGCTTGGTGACGCCAGTTTGATAAGTTTTAATACAGCGTGCCAATCCTGCGGTGCTCCACAGGTCGGGTCGATTAGTGTCGTTCAACTCTACTTTTATAGTTCCTTCGGCATTGAGCGCCTCATCCAGTTCTGCCTTGGCAGCAGGAAACACTTGCTCAAGCTCGCTCATACTTGGCTTCTTGCCAAGGTAATTACTCAGTTCTGCGTAGTTTACTTCTATTTTTGGCATACTATTTACCTCGTTTAGTTCAGTCTCTGCGGCGCAAGCGCACGCTCTCGATGTTGGGCGAGAACAGCTCACGCAAATCGTTGATGCCAAGGTGCATCAACGCCATTCTGTCGATGCCCAGACCCCAAGCCAAAACCGGTACGTCGATACCCATTGGAATCGTGACTTCTGGCCTAAGAATTCCTGCGCCGCCAAGTTCAAACCAGCCTAAGACCGGATGTTTTATATGAACTTCGACTGATGGTTCGGTAAAGGGAAAGTAACCAGGAACATACCTGACCTCAGTAGCGCCAGCCAGTTCTTCTGCAAACATTTTGAGCAATCCCAAAAGATTCTTTAGATTAACATCGTTGCCAAGAACGATGCCCTCTGTTTGATAGAAATCCGAAAGGTGCGTTGCATCCACTTGGTCGTAGCGGAAGCAGCGCAAAATTCCAAAGTATTTTCCTGGAATCTTGGCTTTATGCAGCGTCTTGGCTGACATTACGGTGCCTTGGCTTCGCAGAATTAGTCGTCTTGTAAAGTCGCGATCAAACTTGTAGTTCCATCCCCTACTGCCCGTCCCGGCGCCGTTTTCGTGCGCCGCTGCTACTTTGTTGAGAAACTGCGGCTCAATTAAGGCTGCCTGGCGTGGCTCTTTTACGTAATAGACGTCATGAATATCGCGTGCGCTATGAAATTGAGGCATAAAGAGCGCATCAGAGTTCCAAAACTCGGTTTCTACCAAGGGGCCGTCAAACTCTTCAAAACCAAAACCAACTAGTCTGTCTTTAACATGGTCCAAAAACTCGCAATAGGAGTTTCGTCTTCCAAGCAAGGCCCTAGCGGCCTGCACACCAATATTAAAAGGCCTAAAGGTCTTCTTGCGCCAAGATCCATCTTTGAGCATTGCACTAGTCAGTGAGTTAATTTCTTCGCCAGTAACGCCTGCTTTTTTGGCCGCCTCGCGAAGCTCATTAGAAAAATTTGTAAACTTATACTCAACGGTTTCGCGGTCAACCAGTCGAAACATTGCACTTCCGGCGCCACGTTTTTTGCTAACCGGTTCTAGCAGTGCAAGCTGCTCAGCTGACAGGCTTGAAGCAGCAAGGGTCTTGAGTTCGGCCTGGCTTGCTTGTTTGAGTATCTGGCTAAGCTTGGAAAAACTAGGCGGAAGATCATTAAGCAAGAGTGTCGCCTTTTTTTCGCCGCTCATGTTTGCAATGCCAAGCTTGGAAAGCGTACCAAAAGCGGAGCCAACATCTTTGTTCTCTAGCCCCGCATGTTGCGCTAGTTCAGGAAGACTTGAAGGACCAAACTCAATCAAAGCTTTGTGTACTTTTTCTTCAGCTGTGCCTTCGAGTCCAGCTTTTTCACCAAGTTCGGTTAGTTCATAAAAAATCTCAGTGCTGCGACCATGTTCGACAACCGCGCCCTTGCCCTCAAGCCAGTTTAAGGCCTGATTAGCCTGCCCAACATTGTAAGCCAATGTTGATTCAAGCTTGGAAGAACTGATGATGGTATCTTCTGTAAAACCTAAAAGAACCCGAACCTCAAGTGGGTGCAGGCTCCGTGCGAGACTGTTGACGTCCATGGCGCTCTCCTCAACGGACTTTTATATGGCAAATCAAGACGACTGTAAAGTGAATACAGGCGAGGCAATTTCAAAGACTTTTGAAACTGCCTCAGACTACCGGTATTTTTCCATCATATCAATAATTCTTTTCATTCTAAAACGCAAGTCAACTTTCTGTTCTTCAGGAAGCAGCTTGCCAATGTTTCCCATCACCGAGAACGTATTCCCGATTAAAGCACCTTCATCTTTTGCCTGACTGAAAGGCATAGACTTTGCTGCCGAAGGATTGTGTTTTAGGATTTCGCTACGAATATTAGACAGACGCTCAGGAATCTTTTGCGCCTGCGCTTCACGAACTTTATCGACCGGTAACTCTTTGGTAAGATTCAAAAGATAATCGAACAGTTTAGCTTGAGCCTCGGCTGATGGGACTCCCGACTTAGCTTCAGCTCGCATTGGTTTAGAAGTATTGTTTGGCGCTGGAGCGGCTCGCCTGTCTGGCTGCTTGGCTTGACCTTGACTGACAGTTGGCGTCTCTTCCAGCACGCCGGGGACGATTTCGGCAGAAAGATCATCTTCGCGACCAAAGTCGGTAAAGAACTCGGGGCTCTGAAACAAACTATCGGGTTCAAGTTCCCCATCAATCGTAGCTGGCATTCGCCTGCCTGAGTCGCGACTGCGTTCTTGGGCTTCTTCCTCTTGGGCTTCTTCCTCTTGGGCTTCTTCCTCTTGGTCCTTGTGCGCTACGTGCCTCGCCGACTCATGTGGCGCTGGCTCGTCGTCAAAGCTATCAAGGAAATACTCTTCCAGATCTAGGTCTGGGTCGCTGGACTCTGCTTCTAATACGTCCGCAAAGTTCTCTTCTATTTCTTGGAACATAGATTCTTCCTCTGGAGTGGGTTCAAGGGTGGTGCTCTCTATTGAATCTTCATTTTCGTTTTCAGGCAAGCCTTGTTCATCGTTGTCACCAAGTTCTGGTTCTTGTTCTGGTTCATCTATGTCATCAGCTTCAGCTTCTGCTTCTGCAGGCCCAAAGTTGGCATCGGGTAATGCTTCTTCTTGACTTTGGTGACGAGCATCTACTGGTGGGTCTGTTTCTGGGTCCTGATCAAAGCGTGGATACTCGGGATATTTAGGGTAGTCCGGCACCTGAGCACTTTGTTGTCGTATTGCTTCTTGTTGTTGCTCTTGCGCGACCGGTGCCCTTGCCTGCTGTTGCTGAGGTGCAGCTTGCTGCTGAGCCTGTTGGGGGTAGTTGTTGGGTGACTGCTGTTGCTGAGGTGCAGCTTGCTGCTGAGCCTGTTGGGGGTAAGCAGCTTGGGGACTTTGCCGTGGTTCTTGCTGATAGGAAGGGATCGAATTTTGAGGTTGATAGCGAGGTTCCTGAGGCTCTGGGTTGGCCGGCTTTCTGCTTGCAGGCTCAGGCCTTGATGGACTAGCTTGCGAAGATGGTGGGGGCGCCTGCGCCGGACTAGGTGAAGGCGAGGTAAAATTGCCGCCCGCTTCGTCGATTAAGCTCATCAAACTTGGTGCCATGCCGTCAAGTTTTTCTTCTACCCTCCGTATTACATCCTCACTTCGTTCTTCTTTTTTTATAATTGGCTCAAGGTCAATAATCGGATCTTCTACTAGGTCTTCGTCACTAAACTCGATACTCATGTCACCAAAATCCAGAATAGGGACAGAATCCGCCTCAATTTCTTTAGCCTGTGCGCTTTCCAACTGTGGTTCAAGAACCTCTTTACTTTTTCTCTTTTCGCCGAGACCTAAGGCGCCTAGTCTTTCTAGACTCTTTTCCCAAGCTCTACCGTGTTCACTGGTAAAGGCCTCAACCGCCTTCTCGTACAGCTCGAGACTTTCGTTGAGCGCAGTTATATCGTCAGGATTGGCTCGTTTTCCTTGTAAACTGATCAGCTCATCTGCGGTGTGCAAGGCTTGGCTGCGGTTGCCCATTTGCTGATAGACCATTGCTAGCAGAGAAAGGAATCTGCCGTCGTCAGGAAATTGGCTCTTTATCACTTCAAGATGGTTTTTGGCTCTTTCGTACTGTTCAGATTCGATCAAGTAGCTAACCAGTAAGTAGTGGGCCTCGGCATTTTCGGGGTGCAACTCAACCAGGTCTTGAAGTTCGTAGATCGCTTCGTTAACTTTGCGCTTTTCAAACAAAATTTTGGCGACTTCAATTCGATAGTCGTGGTAGTCAGGATGTAGAGCACTGAGCTCAAAAAAGCATTCTTCGGCCTCGGTGCTCATTCCTTGCCGGTAGTAAAGCAAGCCTAAAGCCTCCAAAATCCGAGGGGAGTCTTTTCGCTCTTCTCTGAGTTGGGCGAGTAGGTTCTCGGCTGCTTTGTACTGTTGATTTTTTTGGTACTTAAAGGCCAGCTGCATGCGCAGATCAAAGTTCTTGGGATTACGTTCGACTAAACTTTCTAGTTCTTTGAGAGCTTGCAGGGTATCGTCGGACGATTCTAGGATTTGGCCGAGATTGACGGCAGCTTTTTCATAGTGAGGATTACTGCTCAAAGCTTGCTTGTAGTAGCCAACTGCTTGCTCGGTCTTGCCTTGTTTTACCAAAGTGGTCGCAATATTGTTGAGCGCCGTAAAATTGTCAGGTTGAATAGTAAGAATCTCTTTAAAGGACTCAAGTGACTCGTCATAGCGATTCTGGCGCTGCAGCGCAATGCCAAGATTATTGTAGGCGTCAACCCAACCGGCTTTGACTTTGATGGTCTTTCTAAAAGCCTCTTCTGCGTCTTCAAAGCGCTGCAAAGTCATGTAACTGTTGCCAAGATTATAACGCAAGGTAGGGTGGTTTGGATCGCGCGACAATCCCTCAAGATACGTCTCGACTGCTTTTTCGGGTCTATCCTGCATGTCATAGAGCGTACCGAGATTGTTATAGGAAAGAACAAAATCGGGGTTGTGACTAATTGCTAGAGTATACTCGCTGACGGCAGAATCTATTTCATTTTTTTGCTTATAGACGTTGCCCAAGTTGTAATGGATATCTCCTCGTTCTCCTGCCTGAATCAATGCTTTGCGCAAAGCATGTTCAGCTTCTTCCAATCTACCTTGCAGTCGATACAAACAGCCCAAGTTGTTGAGGGCTTCGACATTGACTGGGTCGAGCTCCAACGTGCGTTTAAACTCGTTTTCGGCCTCGGCATAGCTTCCGCGATTACCATAAATGGTTCCGAGCATAATACGCGGCGGAATCAAACGTGGGGCTTCCTTGAGAATTTGCCTGAGCAAGTTCTCGGTGACTTCGTAGTCTTGAAGCGTGTAAGCGCTTTTGGCGCGGCTAAAAAGGTCCTCTATGAATCTTCTGTCCATAACTTTATCGTGCAGGTCGTGCACTGGCCTCCTTAGACAGGCTTCGCTTAAGGTGAAGTCCGTATCGTGGGTCGTTTGATGTATCGTAGCTTGCGATCCTAAGATAATAGAGCCGACCGTTAAGCAGCCCATCCAAGCGTAGTTCAGTGACATTTCCGACGTCAATTGGTGATGGTCCTTGGTCGGCCTCGTCACCAAAATATTGATCGGCTTTGGTGCCGTAGTAAACCAAGTATCCCTTGATATCGTTGCTTGGCACTTTGTTCCATCTAAGCATTAGGGCGCCATTTTCTGGACTTACGACAAAACCACCTGGCGCGGGCGGCGGTGGATCGGGACGATAGACAATTTTTATAGATTGCAGCCCCGGTGATTGGTCACCACTACCATCCGGCAAAAACTCCACCTTGAGCCACAAGAATTGCCCACTGTTGTTTTCTGTTATTGGCAGACCCGGCTTAAAACTGATCCAATCTGGGTCATCCCTGCCCACCATACCAGCCATTTCTCCCATCTTGTAATAAAATAAAAGATCAGCTTGTTGGCTGCGCTGGTAATCGGCGTTGATGGTTAGCAACTTGCTGCCGACGCCAATTTCTCTAAAATTTATTGCGTTAAAAATCACAAAGGCAGGTCGATTGTCAAAAGTTTCTAATTGAGGACTGTCGACCCAGCGCTTGCTCAATCGCAATTCATCCAAAAAACCATTCAGGTTTCTACCAATATGAACCTCTGATTTACCCCGTTCGCCGACGTAGGCCTGCAGAATGCTTGCGGACTCTCGGCCATCAAGCGTGGCGTAGGTGACACCCTCTGGCCTGCCATCGACAAGATACTCAAGCAATCCGCGTCTGGCATTGTAACGCAGCAAGTGATGTTGCCAACGACGTGGAAAGACCGACCGAATGCCTTTTAAGCTAATGTTTTTTATGTCAAGTCCAATCTCTCGGTTGGAAAGATTCTTGGTCTGAACAAAAAAATTCTCGAAGGTCCAAGTCAAACGTTTGTCTTGCAATGCAACGCGGATCTTCTGGGGAATCTCTTTGCCCTGAAGTCGGCTATAGCCTTCCCAATAGAAAATCTCCTCGCCTTCTTTGCCAATGCTGCTGAACAGCCAAAACTCAAGGCTAAAATCGCCAATAAAAGTACCTGGTTCAAAGAGCGAACCTTGCCGGGCTTCAAAGCGAAGTCCTTCTGGCTGAGAGCTAAACAAGGCTGCGCCGTCGCCGTACTTCTTTTCGCGCAGCTGGACGGTTGCAGAGGAACCAAGCAGCGCCCAATTGGGGTGATAATTTTTTTGGTTTTCTTTGTTAAAGTGCAAGAGTAAATCTGTCTGCGCGTCGCCAAGGTACTCAGCTGCCCGAATACCAAGCTCAGTTAGGCCCCGGTGACCTTTCCTAAGTTCCAAACCCTGATAACTAGATTCCAGATTTACCGCGGCTTGGTCGGCATTGCTAAATTGCACGAGCAAGTTCTGACCGGACTTCCATTTGCTCGGATCGCCAGCAATTCTGAGTTCAATTGTTTCTTCCAAAGCGGACAAAAAACCAGCGCTTATCAAGAAAAGAACAAGAGTTAGAACAAACGAATAGGAAATTGTCTTTTTTTGTGTCATTTTACTTATCTTAGTATCGACAGTTTTGAATCGAGGTACAGGGTGAAGCTAAGCATTTCTGAAACACTCTCCTTACTTCCAGCCCAATCCGGAATCTATATAATGCGGAATAGGGATGATGTAATTATATACATCGGCAAAGCAAAAATCCTGCGAAACCGCGTTCGTTCTTATTTCAGCGGTGAAAAAGACCCAAAAACCCGGATTTTGGTTAACCATGTTGAGCGAATCGACTTTATCGTCACCAATAACGAGTACGAAGCGCTAATTCTCGAAAACAACCTCATCAAGCAACACAATCCTCGTTACAATATTAGCCTCAAAGACGGCAAGACTTATCCAGTAATTCGTTTTACCAATGAAGAGTTCCCACGCGTTTTTCGCACCAGAAATATTGTTCAAGACGGGTCAACCTATTTTGGCCCGTATACCGATCTAGACGCCATAGATCGCTACCTTGAGCTAATCGAAGAGTTTTTTCCCTTGCGCAAATGCAAGGGTCCGCTAAAAAAACGGGAGAGTCCATGCCTCTACTATCACATCAAAAGGTGTGGCGGGCCGTGTGCCGGTCTAATGGAAAAAAAAGACTATATGAAACAGGTCAAGGCCATCATGCGCATGTTGGAGGGTGACATTGAAGGCCTGCAAACGTCTCTTCAAAAACGAATGGCAGCATCCTCGCGCCAATTGCGTTTTGAAGAAGCTGCCAAACTGCGCGATGCGATTAAAGCCCTGAGTGGGGTGGTTCAAGACCAGAAAGTTCAGGACTTTGATCCTGAAAGTCGCGACTACCTTTCTTGGTTTCAAGAAGAAAACTTACTTTGTGTCGGGCTGTTTCAGATGCGCAATGGCAAGCTTTTGGGCAATCGAAGCTTTAGGTTAAAAACCTATCATGATGCGCGAGAAGAGCTGTCCCAATTTATCTTGCAATTTTACAGCGCCGAAGAGCCGCCTCCATCACGTTTGATTCTTGAGGGTATTGAGGACGCAGCGGACATTGAGCGATTTTTTGTGGAGAACTTCGCAATAAAAACCGTTTTACAAGCACCAAACGGAAGCAGAGACCTGGCTGTCTTAGGCATGGTTAGAGAAAATGCCCGTCAAGATCTCTCGCGCTGGAAGACTGAAACCGGCGATACTAGCGCACTCAAGGATCTCCAGGCGGTACTTGGACTTGAGAAACTGCCAATGCGCATAGAAGGTTTTGATATAGCCCACCTGCATGGAAAACATACAGTTGCTGCGATGGTAAGTTTTTACAAAGGTATTCCGGACAAAAAGAGCTATCGTATCTACCACATAAAGAGTCTGCATGGTGCAATTGACGACTATGAATCATTACGTGAGGCACTTGCCAGACGCTACTCACGCCTGATCAACGAAAAGCTGACCTTGCCTGATCTTATTCTTATCGATGGTGGCAAAGGCCAACTCAATGCCTGCCAAGAAATATTGCAAGCACTTGGGCTAGCCGAGCTCAACATTTGCTCTCTCGCCAAAGAAAACGAGGAAATTTTTGTGCCGGGCCGTTCCGAGGCTTTCCGACTACCAGATGGAAGTCCGTCGCTACGCATCCTTCAGGCCGTGAGAGATGAATCCCATCGCTTCGGCACCAATCACAATCAGCGCCTGAGAAGTTCTGACGTTAAGCTTGATGCATTAGAAAGCATCACTGGTATTGGACCAAGTCGTGCCAAAACCCTGATGGCAGCCTTTGGAAATCTCGAGGCAGTCAAACAAGCAGGTGTAAACGATTTGATAAAAATTGGTGGTTTGCCGGCAAACTTGGCCGCGGAAGTTCAGCGCCATTTTGCTCTGGAAGCTTTGCAAGTTTCGACCTATGACCCTCAAGAAAACCAAGAACTACTTGCTGCAGAAACTGCGACAGACTATCAGATAGAAAGCTAGTCGGCAAAGAGCGTTTTGCGGCCTTCAGAAACTAACTGCGCCCGCGGATGCTTGACCATCTGATAAACCAACAGTTCGCAAATAAGACGATGGGTACCGGGTCTGGCCATGCGCAGCTGAATATCGTAGTCGGCCAGCACAGCCAGACGAACTGCGATGTCTTCTTCTGACCAACGTAGCAGGGCTCTGTTAAAGACAATTTGGCTATGTGGATGCCTTATAAATAGCGCGTAAAAGGCATCTTTTGATGCCGGCCCTCTGCCAACACGATGATGCAAAGTTTGCAGATTGCGAAACTGCCACTGCAGGCCAGTCACGAGTCCAACAGGATCGGTCTGTTGTGAAAGCAATATTTTTTGAAGGGCAGATAGGGAATGTTCTAGATTGAGATCTAAGAGCGTCTCAAATAGTGTGTAAACTGTTTCTTCGCGGCTGTGGAAGATGTACTTATCCACATCGGCACTGGTGATCTTTTTGTCGCTGTGAAGGGCAAGTAACACATCACACTCTTTTTGCATTTCCAAGGTGTCAGACTCTACAAGTTCTGCAAAAAGCAACAAAGCATCACTGTCTATTGAGCCGCTATTTTTTTGAATGTAGCCCTTGATCCACGAAACTTTTTCTCGTTCGTCGGGTTCAAAAAAGGTGACTATTTCATCACGTGCGGCAAACTTAAAGGCTTTTTTGCCTTCTGTGTAGTTTTCTGCCACAAAAATTACGCGGCTGCTAGAACTTGGTTTGGACCAATAAGCCTGAATATGCTTCAGCTCCGAAGCAGGAAATTCTTCTGATCTAAAGACTACCATCACCAAATGGTCGTTAAACAAGCTGCCAGTTTTAAGCTCTTCTACTATTAGTTGGGCACTATCCTGTCCGCCGTAGCGGTGTAGAATCTCAGGCTCTTCTTTGTAGTCTTTGCGAATACGTTCCAGCACCCGTGCCAGCTCGGCCTGTTGCTTGCCCCTGTCTGAACCAAGAAATAGCTGACAAGGCTTCATGAGTACGATCTGATAATTTGGGATACTACCCCAAGAATTTTAACTTCTCGGGTAAATATTGACGGAAAATTTGGGTTCTCTGCTTTGAGTTGGATTCTATTGTGTTCTTTAACAAAGCGTTTGAGCGTAACCGCCTCGTCTATCATAGCCACTACTAAGTCACCATTTTGGGCTACCACTTGTTGCCTGATGATTGCTGTGTCGCCATCGAGAATACCGGCGTTAATCATACTCTCGCCTCGGACATCCAAGGCAAAGTAAGTTCCGGGGCGCAGCATTGAGGAAGGGATAGTGATGTAGCCGTCACAGTTCTCTTCACTTAATATTGGTATTCCGGCAGCTACAACTCCCAAGCGTGGGATACTGAGTACTTCTTCCGCAGCAAGGTTTTCTACCTTTTCATTGGCCACAATTTCGATTGAGCGAGAACGGTTTTTGTCGCACGTAACGATGCCTTTTCTTTCTAGCGCTTTTATGTGGTCATATGCGGCACGTACCGAAATCTGAAAGCAATCACCAATCTCTCTAAAAGTGGGAGGAAACTTGTGTTCTAGGAGAAAATCTTGAATGTATTCCAGCAACGCCGCTTGTCTTTTAGTTAACTCTTTCATTTTTCCACGTTTATCTGCAGCTTTTTGATTTTAGCGTGCAAGTGACTCGGATACATGCCGAGAGACTCGGCAGTTTGGCTCACGTTATAATCATACTCTTTGAGCTTTTGAATCAAGAAGTTTTTTTCAAAAACTTCTTTTGCTTCTGATAAACCTAGACCAGAAAAGTCGATGCCAAGGTCGCCAGTGCTTTGGTCGTTGTCGATAGCCAGCGCTTGCTCAAGTGGTCGGTCGGCTGCCAAGGCCAGTTCTACTATCTCGTGGTCGATTTCGTTGGCACTAGAAATTACCAAGATCCTTCTAATTATATTCCTGAGTTGGCGAATGTTTCCGGGCCAAGAATAGTCGCACAAAAGCTTGAGTGCTGTGGCGCTCATGCTGTATTCAAGCGGCTCGGCGCTCAGATTTTCCACCGCAAGTTCGCTTAGAAAATGCGTAACCAGGAGTGGAATATCCTCAGTTCTATCGCGTAGGGCCGGTACAAAAACTGGTAGCACGTGCAATCTAAAAAATAAGTCGTCCCTAAAGCGCTTGTCCCGCATAGCAAGATGTGGATCTTTGTTGGAAGCTGCCAGCACACGCACGTCAACTTTAACCGAGCCTGTGCCGCCAACTCTTTCAAAAAGCTGTTCTTGCAAAGCTCGCAAAACCTTGGCTTGAGCAGACAATGACAAGTCGATGATTTCGTCAAGGAAGAGCGTACCCTCGTTAGCCATTTCGAAGCGTCCCTTTTTTTGGGCTGCAGCACCGGTAAAAGCGCCTTTTTCGTGCCCAAATAGTTCACTCTCTATCAAAGCGTCAGGAATGGCGGCGCAATTGACTGCCACAAAGGGTTTTCCTTGACGGTGGGAACGTCGGTGTATTTCACGCGCTACCAGCTCTTTTCCGGTTCCGTTCTCACCAGTGATAAAGACAGGCACTTCGCTCTTTGCAGCTTGTTCTACCAGCTTTCTAAGGTCTTGCATGGCCTTGCTGGTTCCTATCATTTCACTATGTCCGCTCAGGCGGCTTCGCAGAAAGCGATTTTCTTTTTTGAGGCGATTGAACTCAAGGCTATTGTGAACTACGGCCAAAATTCTCTCGGTTCCAAGCGGCTTTTCTATAAAGTCGAAGGCACCCTTCTTGAGTGCTTGAACCGCAAGATCGACGTTAGCGTGGCCGGAAATCATTATAACAGGCAAGGATTCTCGGCCGGCTTTGATTAGTTCTAACACTTCCAAACCGTTCATGCCTGGCATCCAGACATCAAGTAAGACACAATCAAAGTCTTGTTCTTGCACTAGTCTAAAGGCCTGGTTGCCACTCTCTACTTCGACAACCTCGTAGCCCTCGTCTTCAAGTATGTTTTTAATCAACTTTCTTATGTTTGGCTCGTCATCAACGACGAGAATCTTAGTGCTGCTCATTTTGTTTAACCTTGTTTGCATCATCTTCTTCTTGATGAAGATAGATGTCAATAAAAAAACTACTACCTTGGCCAACTTTGCTTTCTGCCCAAATTCTACCGCCGTGATCCAGGATTATTTTTTCGGTTATGGCTAGTCCGAGACCAGTGCCGTCTTTTTTGCTGGTATAGTAGGGGTTAAAAATAGCCTCAAGTTTTTCTTCTGGTATGCCGGTTCCATTATCTTTGACGTGGATGCGCACCATCCTGCGCCCTGTTTTGTCGATCTCATAGCTGTTAACAGATAGGGCGCCCGCTTTTGCATTAACCGCATCTAAAGCGTTTCTAAAAAGGTTCTTAAAGACTTGTTGAAACTGACCGCGATCTACGCGCAGGGTCAAGCCTTGGGCAAGTCCGGAGTCATCAAAGGCTACGCTGGTATCGCTTGCAAACAATGCCCAGGTTTCTCCAATCAGCTCACGCAGATCTATCAGTTCTGGGTTTGGTGCGGGAAGGCGCGCAAAGTCCCTAAACTCACTGAGCATATGTGACAAACCCTCAACTTCTTGGATGATGATGCCAACACTTTCTTCCAAAACACCAGCAAAATCGGGGCCCGCTTGACGATATTTTCGCAAGATTCGTTCAGCGGAAAGTTTGATAGGCGTCAGCGGATTCTTGATTTCATGAGCCAGTCTTTGCGCTATGTCTTGCCAAGTCTGTAGTCTTTCAGTTTGCATCAAACGCCTTCGTGAGCGTTCAAGTTCTCCTGTCATGTCGTTAAAGGCCATGATGAAGGTCGCCATAACGTCATTTTTTCTAACCAAAAGCCGCGTGCCATAGTCACCTTTGCCTACTCGCCAGACCGCGCGCTCTAGTTGCGCAAGTGGCGCAATTAACATTTCGGCGACATAGACACTCATCATTAGTGCCAAGAGAATCAGCGGAATAAAAAAGAAAATATAAGCAGAAAAAACGATTAGCGGAAAACTCGGTCCAAGTTGGCTGTACTTGGCCAAACGCGATTCGGTCTGACTTAAGAGATTTGCTTGCTGATCAAAGCCCAAGCCGAGTTTGACACTGGCAACTAAGCGTTTTGCTTGATCGCTGCCCTCTTCGATGGTGATCATAAATCGTAAATAGTTTTGCCCCAGCTTAGTTTGTTTGACAACCTGAGCAAGCGTTAAACCTTGAAGATCCTCTACTAAGAGAAAAGCCTCACTGTCGCCAAAGGACGAAAGTGAGGCGGTTGATCGTTGTTGGCTGATAAGCCGATCTTCATCAAAGACCTGCAAGGCGCTTAGACCTGGCTGTAAGTCCAGAATTCTGCGCCATCCGGTTTCTGGATTTCTCAATGCTGATCTAACCAGACTTGGAACCACGTCCGATGACCAAAACCGCTTGAGACCCTCAAACTGCAGCTGATACAGACTTAGAGTGGACTCCAAGCCAAATTTTAGGGCCTGATTGGTATCCTTTACAAACCAAACGTCAAACGAGGTTCGTAGTAGATTGGCGGTCAGTACCGCCGAGGGAAAACCAGACAAGAAAACTATGCCACCAAAAAAGGCAACCAAGCGCAGCTTAAAGCGGATTCCAGGTTCGTTCTTTTTCCAAGCACGGTAGAGATGCACGATCTGAACACACAAGAAGCCGAGCAATATGGCGATAAAAACGAGACCAATAAACTCCAAGGGTAGTAATGGCTTGGGCTGATCTTGCAAAAAAGACAAAACGACTTGGTTTGAGAGAATTACGGCGACTATAATTAGGATAAAAAAAAGCAGACCCATCCCCACCAGAACACTGAAGGAGACTGAAGTCGAACGTCTCATAATGGGAGTCTTCTATTGCTCTTCAAATCGATTGTCAAAAAGTGTTGCCAAGGCGTCGATTGCTTCTTGCTCGTCGCTTCCGTCGGCTGTCATGGTTATCTCGGTGCCAAAACAAGCTCCCAGTGTAATAATTCCCATGATTGACTTGGCGTTGATTTCTTCATTTTCTTTAGAAAAAATAATCTTTGACTGAAACTTGCCTGCTGTTTGGACAATTAAGGAGGCCGGCCGCGCGTGAATGCCTGCCCTATTTTTTACGGTTACTTTTTGCTCTTTCATCTCTGATCCTTGCTATTCAACTCGTTTCCTGTCGTTACGCCCGAAAGGGACTGCATTAACTTTCTCTTTTCTTGATACAGCTTGCGTGCGTTCTCTGTTTCTAACCACTTAAGCACGCTTTGGTTAAACTCTTTGGCAGAGTGGTAACCCATCTTTTTGAGTCTTTCGTTCATCGCTGCTGTTTCCAGAATAATTGGTATGTTTCTTCCAGGTTTAACAGGTATGAGCAAATAGGGGATTGCTACGCCTAGGGTTTCTCGCGTTTTTTCTTCGGCGCCAATTCTATCATAGTTTTTGCTGGAATCCCATAATTCCAATTCAACGATTAGTTGGATTTGTTTTTCTTCTCGAATGGCGCCAACCCCAAACAAATGCGTCACGTTGATGATGCCAAGTCCTCTGATCTCCATGTGATGACCAAGTGACTTGTTGGCTCCAGAACCCATGAGCACGTTACCGTTAATACACTTAATTTCCACTGCATCATCAGCTACCAGACGATGTCCGCGATGAATAAGCTCAAGCGCCGTTTCGCTCTTGCCTACTCCACTATCACCGGCGATAAAGATGCCAATGCCAAAAACTTCTACCAAAACTCCATGCGTAGTTATGGTATTGGCAAAGACATCGCCAAAGGCTCTCAATAGGCGAGAATTAAACTCCGCCGTTGGCAAGGAAGTTCTCAGGATTGGACACTTGGCTTCTTCTGCAATTTTAATAAAATCGTTGCTTGGCACCAAGCCATGAGTAAAAATTGTACAAGGAATTTCTAAGGTAAAAAGAGTCTGAATGGTTTCGCTGGTGTTCTCTCGTTCTAACTTTTGCAAATAAGAATGCTCGCCGCGGCCAAAAATCTGAACACGTTCGTTGCCAAAATTGTCAAAAAACCCACTCAGAGCAAGGCCAGGACGATTGAGATCCGGAATACGAATTTCCCTTACTAGGCCTGCTCGACCACCAATACACTCAAGATCGAGTGCGTTGTGTTCTTGGAGATCTAAATTGAGCAGGTCCAGTACGGTAAATCGTTTCATTGAGTCATTAACCTTCCATGGGCTCAGGGCGGATCTTTTCGTGATGATGATCCTGAATCTTATCTTTTTCTTTGGAAATTTTGACGTCGAGTTTGTCTATAAGCTTTTCTAAAGCCTCATGAAGATTATAGGCAACTTCTTCCATGTAGATTGGAATGCCCCAACGCAGGTTTAGCTTAACTTCTGCCTTCCAGTCTTTGAGTTGCTTGGTTAGAGTAAATGAAAGGTCCATTACATGCTCTGCTGCATAGGAAACTTTTTCAAGTTTATTTGTAATGAACTCCCGTGTGTTCTCGCCAATGTCATAATGTACGCCTTTGATGTCAAATTTCATGACTTCCTCCTGTTTGTTTACTTACTAATCATCGTTGATACGATGAATCAATAGCCAGTTCTTTGCGATATTTGCTTACGGTTCGACGGGCAACCTTAATTCCCTTTTTTTCCAAGAGCTCACTGAGACGCTGATCTGACACACTGCCATTATTTTCTTCATGTATCAACTCTTTGAGGACTTGTTTTACTCCCTCTTTTGAAAAGGTAGAACCCGCCGTACCCTGAATTGCCGACGAGAAGAAGTATTTGAGTTCGTAGAGGCCCCAATCGGTTTGGCTATATTTTCCATTAGTAAGCCGCGAAACCGTGGTTTCGTGAACGCCGATTTCGCCGGCGATGTCGCGCAAAGTCAGCGGAACAATGTACTTGGGTCCATGTAAAAAAAATTCTTTTTGAAACTCCACCAATGCCGCAGCCACCTTAAGCAAAGTCTCGCTCCTGACCTTAATGCTGTTGATAAACCAACGTGCGTCTTTTATTTTTCCGCCTACAAAGGATTTAACTTCTTTGCCTTCATGACCTGCCGGCGCCGCATGCAAAAGATCATTGAACAAAGGATCAATGCCTAAGACTGGAATCTCCTCATCGTTGAGAATAATCACGATGTCATCGTCTCGCCGAGTAATGTGTAAATCCGGGATTACGTACTGCGGATTAAAGGAAGAGTAAGAACTGCCAGGAAAGGGGTTGAGCTGTTGAATAAAGTGCAGAGCTTCTTCAACATCTTCGCTGTCGATGTGCAGCAGTTTGGCAATTTCTTTGTATTTTCCTTTCTCCAAAAGTTGCAAGTGGGATTCTACAATGGCTTCCACACCCTCTGGCACATAGGAAAACTGAGCCGATTGCACTTTAAGGGACTCTCGATAGTCCTTGGTGCAGGTTCCTGCTGGTTCAAACGCCCTAATGGTTTGCATAATTCTAAGCATAACCGCGTGTAATTCTTCAGCAAACAATGCCTCCGGTTCAACGCGGTGGAAACCATGTGCATCAAGATTCCTAATCAAAATTTCGCCAATTTGAAAATGCTCTTCGGAAATAGGTTGCAAGCGAAGTTGCCAGATTAAGTGGTCTTGTAGACTCTCGGGACGGGCTACTATCTGCTCCAAGAAACGGTGTTTGTTGTCCCCTGCTTCATCATCATAGCCCTCGAAATTGAGCGAACTATCAAAACTTTCGGTACGGTCGCCGTAACTGTCGTGGTTGACTGGAACTTGTGGCTCGTCAAGAGACACAGTAGAACGGTCTTCTAACACTTCAAGAGCAGGGTTTTCGTCTATCTCCTGCTGAATGCGTGCCTTTAAATCGAGCATGGGAAGTGCGAGTATTTGAATGCTTTGTAATAACTGCGGACTCATCCGCATTTCTTGCCGCTGTATTAGAGCCGGCTTCTGGACTTGCACTTTTTCCTCCAGGCTTTATCCCGCTCATTGAATTCTGCGTGACAAGTGTGGCTTTGTCAACGAAAACAAATGCTAAGCGAATCTAAAACTGAAAATCGTTGCCGAGGTAAACCTCTCGTGCCAGGGCGTCGTTCATGATTTCTTCCCGACTGCCTGAGACCACCACCAAGCCTTCTTCGACAATGTAGGCTCTATCAGTTATAGAAAGCGTGTCACGCACATTGTGATCGGTTATCAAAACGCCGATGCCGCGGGCTGTCAAAAGGCCAACTATTTGCTTAATCTCGTGGACAGCCTTAGGGTCAATACCAGCAAATGGTTCATCAAGTAGCAAAAACTTTGGTTCTATTGCCAAAGCGCGTGCAATCTCGGTCCTGCGACGTTCGCCACCTGACAAAGTAAAACCTTGCTGCTTTCTGACGTGATTGATGTCAAGTTCGCCGAGTAGTTGTTCCAAGAGACTTTTTTTGGCGGGCTTATCGAGGTCAACGCGGCCTTCCAAAATAGCCCAGATATTGTCTTCTACACTCAGTTTTCTAAAAATGCTTGCCTCTTGCGGCAAATAAGCTATACCGGCGCGAGCGCGTTGGTGCATAGGAAAGTGGGTTATATTGTTGCCGCCAAGAAAAATGCTGCCTTGGTTGGGTCTAATAAAACCTACAATCATATAAAATACCGTGGTCTTGCCGGCTCCGTTGCGACCAAGGAAGCCTACTACTTCGCCAGGTTTCATAGAAAAACCAACGCCTTTAACGACTTCTTTGCGACCATACTTTTTGTGGAGATTCTCAACTCTAAGCTCAGTGGTATTGCCTAAAAGGTCAATCATTGGTGCTCTCGATCTTGCCTTGAACTTGTCCAAGCAATCTAATTTCGTCGTTTTCTAGGTTAATAGCTATCTGACTGGCCTTGTACTGATCTTTGTTCTTAAACACCACCGGCATTCCCGACAGTTCTACCAAGTCTTGGTCTCGACGATAGACTAAATTTTCGGCTCGAGCCGTAATATCTTTCTTAAAGACTCTCACGCCAATTTGAACGTTGGTTATATTCTCTTTGTTGCGATGTTCAAGTATATCGCCTTTTACAACCATGTTGTTCTTAAAGTCCTCAAGCATAGTGTTGCCCCTAAGCGTAAGGATGTCGGTATCTCGGTCGTAAAAGAGTTGATTGCCACTTAAGTTAAGTCCTTTTTCAGTGTCAACAATTACGACACGGGCGTTAGTTTCTAAGTATCGCTGGTTTTTGCCATAGAGCACTATTTCTTCTGACTGGATTTCAAAAGTCCCCGTGACGATGCGCGCCTTGCCACTCAAAACGGTTTGTTCGCGGCCCGAAGCAAAGACGCTACGCACTTTGCCGGCAGTAAACTTAATTGGTTCGGCAAAAGCCGCACTTGCCAACAAGCACAAGATGAGGAAGATAAACGATACTTTTTTGAAACTAAAGCTAGTTGCCACCTATCACACCTTCCACGCCACCGGAAATCTCCATTACTTTGGTTCTCAAATCCACAAAAAAATCAGTGCCACTGATTCGACTGCCATCGTTGCGCACAATGGCTACCTTGCCTCCGGGAATACCTTTGAGCATATCAGTTTTGGACTCCCAGCTAAGATAGTCGGTCTCAATATAGGCATCTTCTTGGCTTATTGCCACTTTAATCGCTCCCTCAAAAACTACAATCTCGGCCTGAATTTGATAGGTTGCTTTGTCTGCTACACCCTCGGCTAGTATCTTACCATCTCTATCAAACTGAAAAAACTTGAGCGTCTTAAAGACTCTTTGGCTGCGTGCCGTAAAGCTAGACGCTTCGAGTGATTCTATACGCATGCTGATTTTGCTTTCTCTATAAATGATAAACTCGCCGTCCTTAATAATTAAGTCGGCTTGTTCTTCACTGAGGGCGTCAGTCAACACATCTTCATCATAGTCAAAGGAACATCCGAGCAATAGAAACGTTACGGTTATCGAAATAGCGATTAGTTTTGTCATGGTATTAGACGAGCCTTGCTTTGCAAGCGGCAATAAAAGCTTTAAAGAGTGGGTGAGAGTTCTTTGGCTTGGACAAAAATTCGGGATGGTATTGCACACCCAAGCCCCAAACATGGTTGGACCAGACAACTGATTCCACCAGCTCACCGCCAGGAGTTGTTGCTGCAACAATTAGTCCGGCCTCTTGGAGCTCAGCGCGATATTTGTTGGCAACCTCGTAGCGGTGGCGATGGCGTTCAAGAACCTTACTTGTGCCGTAGGCCTGATGAATCAAAGAACCTTCCACCAGCACTGACTCACTCAAGCCAAGCCGCATGGTACCGCCGTAGTTCTTAACATCAAGCTGCTCCTCGAGCAGGCTCACCACCGGAAACTTACACTCCGGCGCAAACTCGGTCGAGTCAGCATCAGTAAAACCAAGCACGGTTCTTGCATACTCGATAACCATAACTTGCATACCAAGGCAGATGCCAAAGTAAGGCAAACCGTTTTGTCGCGCCCAGCGTGCAGACCTTACCATTCCTTTGATGCCGCGAGCGCCAAAGCCCCCAGGAACAAGAATACCGTCCATCTTGGACAAGACAGCCACAAGTTCTTCGTCACTGAGTGCTTCTAGCTTTTCTGAGTCAATTTTTTCCAGCTTAATTTTGACACCATTGGCAATGCCACCGTGAATAAGTGCTTCGTCTATGGATTTGTAACTGTCGGCAAGCTCAATATACTTGCCAACTATGCCTATGGTAATGGTCTGGCTCGCATTGATAAGGGTGTCAACAATCGCTTGCCATGGACCTAAGTCGCGCGGCTTGACGTCGCTCATGTTGAGTCTGCGTAAGACAATTTCGTCGAGCTTTTCTGCTCCGTAGTTAAGAGGCAATTCATAGATAGAGTGTTCTACATCGTGGGCAGAAATCACCGAGTCCATTGGTACGTTGGTAAAGAGCGCTATCTTGCGACGCAGGTCGTCGTCCACTGGACGGGAGGCGCGGCACATCAAGACATCAGGTTGGATTCCAATCTCGCGCATCTTGTTGACCGAGTGTTGCGTTGGTTTGGTCTTGAGTTCGCCACCAGAAACTTCGGGCAGCATAGTCAGATGAACAGAAATGACATTTTCTCGTCCTAGTTCCATCATCATCTGCCTTGCGGCTTCCAAAAAGGGAATGGATTCTATATCGCCAACCGTGCCACCAACTTCAATGATAGTGACATTAACCTCAGGCGATTCTCCCACCGCTAGGATCCTTTGTTTGATTCGATCTGTAATGTGAGGAATTACTTGCACGGTCTTGCCCAAGTAGCGACCTTCGCGTTCCCGCTGAATGACTTCCGAGTAGATTTGACCAGTGGTTATGGAATTGTCCTTGGAGAGCGTAGAATTGGTAAACCTCGAATAGTTACCTAAGTCCAGATCTGTCTCTGCTCCGTCGTCGGTGACGTAGACCTCTCCATGCTGATAGGGACTCATAGTTCCAGCATCAACGTTGATGTAAGGGTCGATTTTGACCATTCGAATAACCAAGCCTCGGGTCTCTAACAAGTTTCCCAAACTGGCAGCTGCAATACCTTTTCCTAGACTCGAGCAGACTCCGCCCGTAACAAAAACATACTTCTTCATGTGAGGGAATTATTACTATGCAATTATCCCTTGTCAATGCAAGTCAAATGCAGGAAATTAATCCTTGTACAGATAATAATGGCTAGATAGGGCAATTTGCAAAAAAAAAGTTGCAGGTACTGTTAGAACCGCAATCCATCCAAGGTAGGAACCATGTCGGACTTAAGCGACCCAGACTTTGAAAAATACAAGAAACTAATCTACGATGCCAGTGGCATTACTTTTACGGCCACCAATCGATCTATACTCGAAAGTCGCTTAAGAGAACGTCTGCGCATTAGCGCGGCTTCAACAGCAGCAGAATATTTTGTGGTGCTGAGTCGTGACGGCGAGGAATTAAAGTCGTTTTTGGACTCCGTGACGACCAACCTGACTCGATTTTTTAGGAACATGGCGCATATCGACACCTTTGAAAAGTATGTAATTCCCAATCTAATAGAAAAAAAGCGCGCCTCCGGCAGAAAGTCCGTTAAGCTTTGGAGTGCTGGCTGTTCGACTGGTGAAGAACCTTATACCTTGGCCATGGTGCTACAAGAACACTTGCCGCATGACTTTGACTATCAAATTACTGCCTCAGACATAAGCCTCAAGTCATTGATGATAGCCAAGGAGGGCAACTATCCAGAAAGCAGAATGGGCGATAGCGTGCCTGACAATTTTTTGCGGAAGTATTTTGACAAGAGCGAAACCAGTTATCGTATCAAAGACGAGATCAAAAAAAAGATTAAGTTTGACTACCACAATCTCAAGTTTGATAGCAGCCAACGCGACTTGGACGTAGTATTTTGTCGCAACGTGCTCATCTACTTTGACATGGCAGCTCAAAAGCAAGTGATCGATTTTTTTTGGAACTCAATGGCCAACCATTCGTTTCTCTTTATTGGGCACTCTGAGTCTTTGTTTGGCATGGAGACCAAGTTTGAGTTTTTGAAGACCGATTGGGCTTGTATTTACAAAAAAGATGTTTAGCACCTTACTTAAAATTGTATCAACGACTTCTAGAAGGACCTGCCATGCAAACTAAAGAGGATATTGGGGTTTTGATCATCGACGACTCGGCGCTGATGAGAAACTTGATAGCAAGAATTGTACAGTCCTCACCGGGATTGACGGTGCTTGGCACTGCTATGAACGGCCGCTTTGCTTTAACAAAGATACCAACGTTCAAACCTGACGTTATTGTCTTGGATCTAGAAATGCCAGAGATGAACGGCATCGATCTACTCAAAGAACTCAAAGCACGTAAGATCACTATTCCGGTTGTTATTTTGTCATCGATAGCCAAAAAGGGCGCGGCAGTGACGCTCGAGGCGCTCAACCTTGGTGCTTGTGATTTTGTCACCAAGCCGTCGGGAGCCGTGTCCGAAGACATTGGCACCATAGCAGGTCAGCTAACCGACTTGTTGCATTACTTTGGCAACAAATATCAAAAAGAACATCCGCTGTCTAAACGTGAGCTCAGCCCTGAGCCACTGGGTTTTGATGCCAGTCAAACGATGGTCTTGCCCAAACGAGAAACGAGCTCCGACCTTGAGCAAGTGCCACATTTTAAACCCGAAAACAAACCCGGTAAGTTAGAAGTGATAGCAATTGGGATTTCGACAGGCGGCCCAAGTGCGCTGCGGCGCGTCTTTGCAGAACTTAGCAAGGACCTGACGGTGCCAATTTTGGTTGTGCAACATATGCCAGCTGGCTTTACGACCGAGTTTGCCAAGAGTCTTGACAGAATTTGCGGGCTAGAAGTCAAAGAAGCCAGCGACGGTGATTTGATAATTCCTGGTCGGATTTTTATTGCGCCAGGAGACCATCATATAAAAGTGGAACATCGCTCATTGGGCAAGGTGATACGACTAGACAAGGGCAGCAACGTTAACGGTCACCGACCGTCTGCAGACGTGTTGTTTGCATCCGTAGCCGAAGTCTATGGCAACAGAGCCTTGGGTTTGATTATGACCGGCATGGGTCGAGACGGAGCTCGCAACTTGGGCTTGATCTACAAGGCCGGTGGCATTACCTTAGCCCAAGACGAGGCCAGCTCAGTGGTATTTGGCATGCCGCGTGTAGCTTACGAATATGGCTATGTACACGAGCAAGTGGCGCTGAGTGCTGTTGCCGGCACCATTGGCCGTTATGCCAGTGAACTTACCGGATAGGCAAAGCCAGAAAGTAGACTTGATTTTATGACCTCAGAGAAAGAACTTATTGAAGCTGTCTGGCTTGGAACTATGGACTACCAAGAGGCCTTTGCCTTGCAAAAACAGCTATCTGCAGCTCGCCTTAACGAGCAGATCGGCGATCGTTTACTTTTTTTAGAACACCCTGCTGTCTATACCCTTGGTAAGAGAGCCACAGAAAGTGACTTTGTAGTTGACCGTGAGAGCTTAATCCAGCAGGGTTTTTCGATAGTAGAAAGTAGCCGCGGTGGCCAGATTACCTACCATGGTCCCGGGCAGCTTGTGGTCTATTTTATAGTGCATCTCTACAAGGACAGTCGCGAGCTGCGGCGTCTTGTCAACGACATTGAAGAAGCAGTAATTGCTCTGCTTGCCAAATATAGCATAGAAGCGTCAATTGACCCTGACAACCCGGGCGTGTGGGTAGCAAACCAAAAGATTGCCGCGATTGGTTTGGCTGTCCACAACCGCATAACCATGCATGGGTTGGCACTCAACGTTAAACCTGACCTTAGTCACTTTAATAATATTATAGCCTGCGGCATCCGTGACCGCGGTCAGACCTCACTGGCAGAGCTTTGCAAGCAGGCAAGTCATGCTACAGATGCATTATTGCCATTGCGCACAATCGCACACCAACTTGCGCGTGAACTGGCACAAAGACTCAACTATAGTCAGCTAGGTTGGTTGGAAGATCCAAGAGGCACGTAGGTAGTTTTTGGCAAATGTGGCGGCTAAGTATTAGTCAGCAGGGGATTCTTCTTCTGGCAAAGACGACTGAGCAGGGTCTGCTTTTTGCTTACATGGCAGACGAAACGGTTCAATCTTGATCGCCTTGCCGTGGTCATCTAGCTCAACAAAACAACCTTGAACCTCGAGTCCTTCCCAAGATTCAAACGATCTCTGCGGTACGCCGAGCATAAACTGGTCAATTTCAATTGTTGGATCAAAGCCACCGACGCTTAGTATGCTGCCGGTTCTGCCACAATCGCTGATGACTGCCGTTCCACCGGGCAAAATTTCTGCGTCAGCTGTTTGGGCTTTGATACCCGAGCCAAGAACGGCAGAGAGCTTGCCGTCGGCAAAGTAGTTCATGGTTGCTTTTTCCGCAGTCGTTACGGAATGAAAATCCAAAACAACATAGGGCGTTTCTGCAAGCACGCGTTTGGTGATTTCGGGCAAGAAAGTGTAAGGGTTACTCAGGTGGACGCGATTAAAGCCAGAAAGACCCAAGAGACTGATTACGGCGAGCTTTTTTTCTTTGTTGTCTGCCACCTGGTGGACACGCCAACCCCTGCCAGGATTGCCGGGTGGGTAGTTGGCTGGGCGGATAACGTGCCAAGTCTGGTCAAAAGTAGCCACCAGATCCTTCTTGTAATAGGTTTGATCGCCACCGCTGATTACGTCGATGCCAATCTTGCGAAGGTACATAGCATGATTTTTGCCAATGCCAAAGCCATTGGTTACACCGTCCCCATTGCCAATGATGACTTCGGGTTTAAAACGTTCCTTGAGCTCAGGAAGCATGGTCTTGAGTGCAAAAATCCCCGGTTTGCCAACGATTTCCGCTATGTACAGTAAGCGCAGTCCCATCTTGTCCCCTGCTTTTTTAATAAATGTGTGTTCAATATACCGGTATTGCCCTATAGTTGCTATGGACGCAATTGCCGACAGGAATTGCTAGTGACTGCCCAAAAAGGAGTCAGAACCAAAAGGAGGACATTTTTATGTCTCACAAAGAATTTCCTAATATTCAAGAAATACTCGACCAAGTATTTACCGCAGCGCAAGAAATCCGACACGCCGTTGTCAATGAGATGGGACTTGGCGCCCACGCCAACATGGCAGAAGACTGGTTTGAAAACCGCGACTACTACCCCAGCTACTCTTACCCACCCTTAAATGTTTTTTTGACCGCCGACAAGTCAATGGTTTTTCAGATTGCCCTAGCTGGTTTTGCAGAAAAAGACGTCAACCTTGAGTTTAGAGCAGACTACATGATCTTTAGTGCCAACGCCCCCGAAACCTTTGAACCCGACGATAGTGTTCGTTACTTTAAGAGACGCCTCAAACTAAAGAGCATTACTGAACAACGCTATTTTGTGCCAGCAGAAAAGTTTAACCAAGAAAACGTAAAAGCCGTACTAAAAAACGCCATCTTGACCATTACCATCCCAGCCAAAGAAGAAATAAAAGAAGCCAGCGGCAGACCAATCAACATAGTAAAAGAGTCACCCAACGAAAAGTAAAGCCCAAGCCAAACCAGCCTAGTCTTCCCACTATTGACAGTCGCTCAAAAGCACCTGTACAATTCCGCCACCATTGCCCAAGTGGCGGAATTGGTAGACGCGCTAGTTTCAGGTACTAGTATCGCAAGATGTGGGGGTTCGAGTCCCTTCTCGGGCACAAATGTTAAAACAGCACCAGTATTGGTGCTGTTTTTTTTGCCCTAGAGGGCGGAATCTGTCAACATAGTTCTTGCTTCAAGTAAGGTTTCATTGCGGGTCTGATAGATTTCTAGAGCCTGACCTGTCTGGGCCTGCCAAGGAGTGACATAGTCCAGTCCCGAGTGCATATGCTGGTGGTTGTAACTATCGACAAAGTCAGCCAACCAAGTACGGGCGTGTTCCAAAGACGTGAAGGCGGCAGGGTAACCGACGGTGTACTTCTAGGTTTTGTGCCAGGCCTCGATGAACACATTGTCGTTGGTCATAGTGATCAAGTCCTGCTCCCAAAGGGATAAGTGCTGAGAATGCAAGCCGTTCATCCGTAGCCATTCGCCAAGAGCATCCTCAGCCAAACCCTTGCTTGAGAATGGAGCTTCGAAATCCATCCGTATACTTCATCAGTTATCGCCTCTTTCTGGCGAAAACTATCATGACAGATATTGGCTTCGCCGCAGAAAGAAAAAACCCACTTGATGGTTTTGTTGAGGTCAACAAAACGATACCTATACCCAAAAGTGCGGCTAAAGAAATTACTGATTTTATTCTTACTAGCTATGCCTGTTACCTGATAGCTCAAAATAGCGCCCCGCGTAAAGAGGCGATTGCATTTGCCCAGAGTTACTTTGCTATTCAAATGAAGAAAAGAAACTGGAAAAAACAATAAAGAAACTTTTACCGGAAAATGGGAGCACAGACGATGGCCAATAAACAAAAACTCCTACTCACCTAGATAGGTAAAAAAAATCGTCCACGTCTTAAACCGCGTATTCTTCTTGAAGACCCAAAGCAAAGCTATCACTCTCTGTCAATATAGATGTTTCCTGAGGGAGGGTAACAATGAAATACAGCGAAGAGTTTCGGAATTTAGCTTAGAGGTAGGTGCTGCCGTCTGAGAGTCAGAGCATCTACTCGGTTGCAAAGGAGCTGGGTGTCAGCCAAGAAGGTCCAGAACCGACACCTGCTGCACGAGGTCCGTCGGAAAAGCTACGGTTGCTATTGGAGAGCAAGTCCCTGACGGAAGACCAAAAAGAGGACTGGTTGCGGCGCCACGGCATGCACATCACCCCTGACTCGTGAGCGCATACACCATGTCTCCGACAAACCGTTTAAACGAGTCATTCTCCACGAACTGCTTGTAGACCTGCGTATCGTCCTTCAAGAGCAACTGCATCACCTTGCCGAGCGCCTGGTCGTGCGCCATGCGCGCGGTGTGCGGCGTGTTCTCCTTGGCGTTCCGGTAGGCCGCGTTGGCGGCGACTTTCGGTGCGATGTCGTCGCGTATCCGCTTCGCCACGCGATCGGTGTCGCCGAACAACGTGCCGAACTGCTCGTTAAAGGTCTTGAGGATGTTGCTCAGGCGATCCAGCTCGGGCTCGGCCTTGCGACCTCCGGCGTCGGTCGGCACCGGCTCGATCTCGGCGTCCTGGTCCGCCAGCGCGATCTTCAGCACCGCCTTCTTCTCGACGCGGTAGCTGTCCATGTCGATCGCCTCGAGGATGCCCCAGGCTAGGTCTTCCTCCTGCGGGGCCGGCAGCTTCGGCAGCAGCAGGTTGAGCAGGATGGATAGCTTCTCCCACTCGACGTTGCTGTAGGGGATGACCGACGACAAGAATGCGTAGGTGCGACAGAACACCTTGGCCTTGCCCTTGAAATCCACCTGGCCGTCCTCGTCCAGTGTGCTGGAGTAGCCCGCCACGCATGCGTCGAGGATCGGGTCGAGCTGGTCGCGCTCCGCGTCCGCGAGGAACAGCGCCACGAAGCGGTTCACCTGCTCCGGCGAATACACCTGCGCCGCATCGAGCGCGGCCTTCAGATCGTGCAGCTTGTTGGGGTCGGTCTCCTCCGCGAGCAGCGTGGTGCGGAAGTAGTCCTGAAACGCAAACGTGATCGCCTCGCTGTTGTTCTGGAAGTCAAGCACGAAGCAGTCGCGCTTCTGCGGGTGCGCACGGTTGAGGCGAGAGAGGGTCTGCACGGCCTTGATGCTTGATAGCGGCTTGTCCACATACATTGTGTGTAAAAGCGGTTCGTCGTATCCGGTTTGGAACTTGTCGGCACAGATCAGGAAGCGGTACGGCTCGGTCTGGATTTTGGCGGCAATGTCGTTGCTAGAAAATCCGTTGAGCGACGACTCGCTGACCCTCTCGCCGCCGTACTCGTGTTCGCCCGAGAACGCGACGATGGCCTGATACGGGCTCTTGCGCTCAACCAGATACGTCTTGAACGCGTGGAAGTACTGGATCGCCCGCTCGATGCCGCTGGTTACCACCATCGCCCGCGCTTCGCCGCCGATCTTGCTCGCGG
>JBBRCZ010000005.1:0-195623 GCA_038204425.1 Spirochaetia bacterium
AGCTCGGCCTTCCAAGTTTTTACTTCCACCTTGTCAGTGCCTTCTAAGGAAACCATAACCGTGTCTTTGACTTGGTCACCATTGGGCGAAAACCAGCCATTGTCTATCGTAATTCTGACGGGTGTTATTTGATTAATAAGCAGAATGTTGTCTAAGCGTGTTTCGCTGCTATTGCCAGCTCGGTCGGTCGATGTCAGTCGATAGCTATAAACTCCATCAGCAGCCACAGCACCACCGTCGGTCTGGCCGTTCCAGGCTGCCTTGGCTGGCAAGCCACCGGTCTCAGTCTTGGACGAAAAAGTCTTTACTACCTTGCCTTGAGCATCAATCACTTCTCCCAGCCATTTATCTTCAGGACTTGATGCCTGCTCAAATATAAACTCTGGTCGGTCGCCACCTGGTGCAAAACCACGGTTGTCCGGGGCTTTTAGCGTTAAGGCCGGCGCCACGGTATCGATAACAACCTTGCGCTCAGGGTTGATGCCAATGTTGCCATTGTCATCAACAGCCTCAACAAAGTATGCGTAAGTTCCATCAGGCACTACCTTGCCATCGTCTCCCAATCCATCCCACACCATCTGCTCGGGTATGGCAAGTCCGGTCTTGGTTCGTACAAATCGTTCAAGCAGTACGTCAAGATTATTGTTCTCTGGTCGCGATTGCTTGTTACGGATAGTCCGTACTACTTCATTCTTATCGTTCTTAATTATTAGTGCAAACGAGGTAATAAACCGTTCGTCGGTAATCGCCAATGGTAAGATCAACTCGTCTTGTACACCATTGAAGTTGGGACTCACGTAAATCGTCTCAGCTGTTTGCGAAACAATCTTGGGTGCGTCTTTATCGATAACGCCAATTGGTACGTTTAGTCCAAGGCCAAATGCCCAGATGCCATTGCGAATCGGCGCTACCGTTAGACTCGGTCTAAACTCACTTTGATTGAGCACTGAGTTTTCATCAGCACCACCAGCGGTAGCAGCACTCAAGTTAAAGCCAATGCCAAAGGTCAACGGAACAGGTCGGTCAGTCCCAGCAACCATGCGTGCCACATCAAGGTCATACGAAAAAGCAAAATCAAAAACCTTAAACAAGCCAATGTTTAGGCCAGTGCTAAGTTGCAGGTTTTGAAAAACAGGAAAGCCCAGCTCGGCTGAAAACCCAAGTCTTATGTCTTGGGCATCAACAAAGTTAAAACTTGTCCCAATTACTGGCGTAAAGTTGGCAGGTACTCCACCAAAGTTTGTGCCCAAAACCTTACCAAGGTTTTGAAACGCCACACCCCACGAAAAATCGGTCAAAGGACCCGTGTCTTTGGGTCGATGCACAAAGCCAAGGTCCAATCCCAGGCCCCAATCCCCAGAAGGACTAAGGCTGTTAACACCATATTGAAATCCCAAACCAAAGCCAAAAGCTAGGTCGTCAAGCACATCCTTGGAAAAACCAAGGTTGATGCCGCCAAAAGTACCAAAGTCTAGACTGGTAAAGGGTGAGGTTGCAAAGCGACCTGATGCCGTCAAGACACCAATGTTAGTTGGTATACCAATCCCCAAATTGAGCCAATGGCCTACGCCACTTTCGGCTTCAAAGCCGGGTATCATAAAGTACGAAAAATCCAAGGTCGGGCGCTGGATAAAGGCCGAGGATGCGGGGTTGGCCGCATCGGCGCCCGGCGTTTCTCCACCACTTACCTTAGATCCTGAAGCCATCGTTCGCGGATTATACCAATCAAGCGCATTGTTTTGTGCGCTCAGGCTGATTGGGAGCAAGAGGCTCCAGATGGTAGCCACTACAACTGATCCAACTATCAGCTTATTCTTTTTGTTCCACATCTATACATCCTTATATCGCTTTGTCGTTTCCAGACGTGCTGTCCGGTTGCCTCATGGTAAAAAGTCGAGATCCATTCCCATCCAATCTTTTGGGTCGGCCACTTTCTCTCCAATCATCCCAATTGGCACCACTACAGTGGTTTCTGCAACCAACCATTTCTTGCCCTCAAATTCAAATCGGGCACCCTCACCGGGCATATCAACGCCCACCAAACTATGTTTGTGCACGGGGGATATCATCAAGATACTGTCAAAACCCATATACCTCAACAAATTCATGTAAACGAGGCTGCGTGCGTCACAATCACCAAGTTTTGCGTAAGCCGCATCCAGCGGTGCGCGCAGATCCGAAAGTGAGTCAGGCTCCTCGTAAGTAAAACTCTGGACCCATGACAATAGTTTCGCAGGAATGTCGCTTTTTTTGACTTTTAGGTTGTCAAAGGCTTGTTTAAGGTCTGATGCCAAGCCCTCAAGCCTGCCAAAACTGTCCCGCCAGGTCAATTGATAGAATCTGCGCCATGCCTTTTTTTGTACTTCGGTCTCTGCTTTGACGTAGGCTAACAAAACTCTTGCTTCTCGTTCGATTACTGCTTGTGAGGCGTCAATCTGAACACTCCTGTCCTTTATAACGCCACCAGACCAGCCATCGTCGGCAATTAATTGGGAAATGGGTCCCGGCAAAAGTTGCCCTGCCAGATCGGATTGAAACGAATCAAGCAAGGATAGTAAGAAGTCATGATAACCTTCCCAGTCTTTGATCACTGAAAAGGCTAGAACCATAAAATTGCGTACTGAGCCTTCAATTGCCATTTGATAGCCTCTGACTTCGGTGCCACCATGATTCCAGGTTGCATCAGTTAAAATAGCGGGCCGCTTATTGTAAACAAAGCTGGATGTGCCTGCATCGGCTAAGGTTGACTTGAGCGTATTGACGATAAAGGCAGAAATGCCTTTGGCGTTGCTGCTCTCTTTCGGCCAGGAAAAAACTTGAAAAAATGCCATTTGCCGCGAGTCAGAAAACGAATAGAAGGACTTAGCCGAATCTATGTCGATAGGCTTCCACGTTTCCACCAGGTTAAAACCCCAGGCTTCGGCTTCAAAAGTGACTTCTTCGGCGTAAAGAATTGAGGGAACTATGAGCAACGACGCGAGCAGAATGATCATCGCATTGCATTTGCTGGAAAAAAATGAGAGCTTCATACTTTATCTATCGACAAGTTTTTTCTTTAACCCTTGCTTTTTTCGCTTTTTTCTTCATACTGACTTGCACGCTTGTGGAGGTTTTTTAGATGATTCAGACCGTTCGGCCACTTGGGCCAACACAGAACTTGGAAGGCAGCATATTAATTCCGGCCTCCAAATCACACACCATTCGCGCACTACTTATCGCTGCACTCGCTGACGGACAAAGCACGATCATTAATCCTCTCGAGTCTAAAGATGCTCGATCTTGCATAGAAGCAGTAAAACTCTTTGGTGCACAAATAGAAGAAATTTCAGGAGAACCCTGGGGTGCTGCACGGGCCATCACAGTCCAAGGTATTGGTGGAACGGATGCTGCAGGAAAAAAACGTGGCATACTTGCCAAAGCCGCCGAGAACGTAGTCGACACGGGTAACTCAGGAACTACACTTTATTTGGCTGCAAGTTTGGCGGCGCTCTCGCCAGAATGGACTATCTTTACCGGCGACCACCAGATTCGTAACCGACCAATCGGCAAACTTTTGACTGCACTACGCGACCTCGGGGCACAAGCCATTTCTGCCAAAGGAAACGAATGTGCGCCGGTAATGATCCGCGGTCCAATAAAGGGTGGCAGCACCACGATTGAATGCCCAACCAGCCAATACTTATCTAGCCTATTGATCGCCCTGCCCTTAGCAGATGTTGAACAATGTGAGATCAATGTAACGCTTTTGCATGAGCAACCCTACGCAGAAATGACGCTGCGTTGGTTGGACGAACAAAACATCAGCTATCAAAATGTGGACGCTGCATGGAAGAAGTTTATAATCCCTGGCCGCCAGAGCTACTCTAGCTTTAGCAAAGTAGTCCCCGGTGATTTTTCTAGCGCTACCTTTTTTGCTTGTGCCGCCGCCATTTGTGCGAGCAAGCTAACCTTGCTTGGCTTAGATATGAGCGACAGTCAAGGCGACAAGCAGGTCTTGCAGATTCTCAAAGAAATGGGCTGCCTGGTGAGTTATGATGCCAAAGATTCTTCCCAAGGCATTACCGTTATTGGACCTGGTCATGCCGAAAACCCCAAGAAAGAACTCTTGGGTGGTAGTTTTGACCTCAACGATATTCCAGACGCTCTGCCTGCCCTAAGTGTTACCGCCGCCTATGCCAGCCAAGCTGTAGTTTTGGGCAATGTCCCTCAAGCCCGGCTCAAGGAGACCGATCGCATTGCGGTTATGTGCCAAGAGCTCAAGAAAATGGGTGTCTTGATTGAAGAAATGCCTGATGGTCTCAAGATTAAGCCGTCTTCAAAATTGATACGAGGCACCACCGTCGATGGCCATGACGACCACCGCGTGGTGATGAGTTTGGCTTTGGCTGCTCTGCGAGCTTCGGCGCCAAATCGCATCAGCAGTGCAGAATCCGCCTCAGTTACCTTTCCTGATTTTTTTGAAATTTTGGCAAGACTCGGAGCCCAAACCGAAGAAGGACATAGCTCATGAGAAAAAAAAATAGGCAGCTTAAAATCATGCGCGACTTCTCTCGCCGCGTTGACGAACTAGAAGCCATGAAGGCAAAACTCTTTATCTTTGATGTTGACCATACCATTACCAGTCGTTCCACCGGTGTTCGCATGGGACAAGATGGCGTGCGACAAGGCCATGTTTCGCGCTGGGTGATTATGAAGTTTCCACTGTATTATTTACGCTATCGTGCAGGCGTTTATAACTTGAACAATCTTCCTGGTGAACTTGCACCCTTTGTTGGCATTACCAAACAGACACTAGAATCCTGGGGAACATCGACCTTTGACCGGATCATTAAGAATGACATATTTCCTGAGGTTGAAGAACTCATCAAGCACCTGCGTGAGACTGGCAAGCACGTGATCTTGTGCACCAGTTCTGTCGACTTTATGGTTAAACATTTGGCAGAATACTTAAAGATTGATGAAGTTATTGCGACCAAGCTTGGTTTTGATGGCGACGTCTGCAATGGCAAGATACTCGGTATGCCGGCCTTTGGCGAAGGCAAGGTGCACTTAGTCAATGATTATATCAAAGAACATGGCATTGCTAAGGAAGACGTAGCTTTTTTCTCCGACAGCATCAACGACTTGCCACTCTTAAAGGAAGTTGGATTTCCCGTGCCAACCAACCCCGATCGACCCTTGCGTCGACGCGCAAAGGAATCCAATTGGCCGTTTCTCGACTATCGAACTTAGGCCAAAGTCTCAAAGAACACTTTGGCTTTGAATCGTTTCGTCCTTTGCAAGAGGATATTATCTCCGAAGTTATGCAGGGACGCTCAGCGGTAGCCATATTGCCGACTGGTGCCGGCAAATCGATCTGTTACCAATTGCCAGCCCTCTTGCTCGACGGTTGCACCATAGTCATTTCACCACTGATTTCCCTCATGAAGGATCAAGTTGATGGCCTTCTGGAGCGTGGCATAAAGGCGCTGGCCATCACTAGCCACGATACTTTGGAAGAAGCGAGACAAAAGCTAGCCAGCCTGGCCACGGGTCAGGCCAAAATAGTCTTTGTCTCACCAGAGAGATTGGGCAACGAGCGTTTTTTGTACGCCTGCTCACAAAGTAAGATTTCTCTCTTGGCGGTTGACGAAGCTCACTGTGTATCGCAATGGGGCCACGACTTTAGACCAGAATACCGACTCATACCTGAGTTCCATGACAAAATAGGCTCACCGCCCTTGATGGCACTTACCGCAACCGCCCAAGCCAAGGTTCAAATTGATTTGATGAAAGGGCTTGGCATTGAGCATGCGGCCATGTTTAAAGCGAGCATTGATAGGCCCAACTTGTGGATTGGAATGCAGCATTGCGAAACCCAGCAAGCCAGACGCTCAAGTATTGCTTGGTTGATCGCCAATCAAACAAGCGGCAGCACGATAGTCTATGCCACCAGTCGCAAGGATTGTGAAGAGCTGGCAGACTATTTATCACAAGCCCTGCCGCCCGAATACCGTAAGCAAGTAGCTTCCTATCACGCCGGCATGAATGCCGAAAAAAGAACCTCGGTACATAATCGATTTATGTCGGGCTTCCTCAAGGTGGTAGTGGCTACCAATGCCTTTGGTATGGGAATTGATAAAAGCGACATTAGGCAAGTAATACATGCCGGCGTCCCGGACAGTCTAGAAGCCTACTTTCAGGAAATTGGCCGCGCCGGCCGCGATGGACTCGGCGCGCGCTGCATGATGGTCCTATTGCCGGGTTCCGATGTAAAAAGGCGTGAGTTTTTGATGCGCGAAAGCTCTGACCGCCAAGCACTTGCTCGATTTGCCAAAGTTCGTGACTGGGTTTGGCTTGGCGATCGCTGCAGACGTGGTTTTCTGCTGGACTACTTTGGAGATACACACGACGGGAAGAACCCTGTTTGCTGTTCGACCTGTCATCCGCTGACCATCCCTGACAGCGCCCTCTACGCTGCAAAAACAATCAAAAAAAACTCAAAGACCACAAGTCCCAGCTCTCGCTCGCGTTCACCAGATGATGTTGCTCAGCTTCTAAGTGATGCACTTGCTGACCTACTCTTTGAACAACTGAGAGAATGGCGAGCGGCAGTAGCTCAAAAAGCCGATTTACCTGCTTACATCGTTTTTGGCGACCGTGACTTAATGGGAATTGCCCAAGCTGCCCCGGTGGATCTTGAGTTACTGGCTGCCTGCCGCGGGGTTGGCCCACACAAACTGAGTATTTATGGCCAAGACTTGGTGGAGATAGTTAAGTGCTTTGTTGCTACTTTAGCTCCTGGAAGTTTGCATCAGACGGCCGTAGTTCCACAGATGGAAGCCAAAAGAGAAAAAAAAACATTGCACCAGCTGCGCAAAAGTGCAGCGGCTTTGCTCGCGGCAGGAAGTGGTATTGAGGAAATTACCAAAAGGCTCGACCGAAGCGCTGATACCATAGTTCAGTACTTGTGCGACTGGATTGCTACGGCGCCCGATGACTCGTGGAAGGAAATACCACGCAAACTTTTGGGAAATGAAGACTATAGAATTATGAGCGCCCATTTTGCTAGCATGGCAGATCTTGAAGTGCCACTTAAATCCATCTACCAAATGTTTGCCGGTAGCTTCCACTATGACAAGCTTCGACTTGGTCTTGCCGTGTGGCAACATCGTGACTCACGCTCAAAACTTGGACCTACTGGCTAAACGACCGATTATTTTAGTCGTTCCAGTACGGTAAAGTGTGCGGTTGCTGCATTAAAACTACCTAGGGCTCGCAGGATAGGCTCATCAAATGACTGCCGCCAGTTGGCGACAGATCACAGCATCACTTACTGACTGCTTGTTATGGCAGGCTTGTTCTTCAATGTTTATATGGTCTCCTTATTGGACCTGCGCATTATTTTGCGCCTTTTCTTTCTTGATTGCTACAAAAAACAACACTGCGGCCGCACTTTGCGCCAACAAAGAAAACGCCACCATCGGCCAAGCGCCCAAGCCATCGTAAAGTGCACCTATGATCACGCTACCAACAAACCACGCTGCCCCAAAAAGTGTGTGAAAGACTCCATAAGCGCGGGCACGCCTGTCTTCGCTCACTCGATCGCCAATAGCAGCTTTTAGGATAGATTCTTGGGTGCCAACGCTTATGCCCCACAATGCCATGCCAACCAGGATGCCGGGTAATGGTGCTAAGAACAAGAGTGGTGCAGTGCCAATTTCTACCACAAACAAAACAGCTAAGGCCTTGAGGCCAAAGCGATCATACAGATAACCCACTACCATGGCGGCGGCAGCATCAACCGCCATCGCACCGGCATACAAGAGTGGTATGGCAGCTTCTAGAAAAGTACCAGTCTTGGTAAGGTGCAATCCCACCAGCGGAAAGTCGGTGATGCCCATGGCAAGTAAGGCAGCAGCGCCAGAAATTAGCCAAAAGACCACGGGAAAGCCAGCTATGGCAAGTTGCGGCGTTTTGTTTGGTATTTCAAACTTTTCTGGATGGGGAAAGCGAAAACGCGCCACCACACAAATTGCCACCGCGAGTCCGGCTGGTACAAAGAGCCAAAGCAAACCTGTTTTGTAAACTTCTAAACTAGGAGAACCTTGGGCTGAGAACAGCAAGCTAGAAAACAAAACAGGTCCAATAAAGGCTCCAATTTGGTCCATGGCCTCTTGCAAACCAAAGCCAAAGCCACTACCAGTTTGTTTGGCAGCGAAGCTAATCATGGCATCATGCGCCGGCTTGCGGACAGCTTTGCCTAGACGTTCCAAAAAAAGGAAAACGATTGCCAACTCCCATCCAGATACAAAGGCGATCGCTGGAAGTGCCGAAAGCTGGATGATATAGCCACCGATGATAAACCACCAGTACTTTCGTGTGCGGTCTGCTAAGGCACCCGAGATGAGTCTAAAAGCATAGCCCACAAACTCGCCGAGCCCGGCGGCCATACCAAGCGCCAAAGCGCTAGATCCCAATAATTTGAGATACTGGCCAACAACGCTGCGGCCGCCTTCATAGTTCATGTCGGCAAAGAGACTAACTACACCGGTCAGTACTAAGAAAAAAACTGCAGCCCCTTTGCTATAGAGTCCTGTCTTCTTGTTTTCTATCGCTGTCATTTGGCGTCTCCTCAGAATTTATTATCTTTACAGAGATTAGTTGATGCTTACAAGTAGCTTTTTTAAACGCTGATGTCAAAACCAAGTCGACATTGGACTATAGTTTGGTAGAGGTGGGAAGCATGAAAGCAACTAATGACAAGCAGTGGCACCGTAGAACGTGCGTTATTTGTTTGGTTTTTTTTCTGGCAATGAACAGCCAAGTCTTTGGCCAGACAGTTTCTGAACTTGAAGATCAACGACAGCTCTGCGTAGACAAAATCAACGTAGCTCGCTCAATGGCGGGACTATCATTAATAACCGTCGACCCAATACTCAGCGGCGCAGCACAGGAACATGCCAGTTATTTGCTTGTCAACAAAATAGATCCAAGGGACGACGTGCATACTCAGAACCCTCAGCTAAGAGGCGCTAGCCTTGCTGGGGCCAAGGCCGCTCAAGCGTCAATAATTATGGAAAAGGTGCCACCCAGCGACGTTATAGCCTTCCATTTGTCCACACTTTTTCACAGGCTTCCTTTGTTAAACCCCGGTTTACGACGAGTTGGTATTGGTGCCGTCAAAGGAGAGCCCTGGGTCTGGGCGAGTGTGATTGATGTCCAAAGTGGCGTCGAAACAAGCAATTGGAAGCAAGCAATTTGGGTCCCTGGCAATCAAAGTCAAAATATACCAACTACTTTTGGTCTGGCGAGACCAGGTCTTGTGGTTCACGAGTCTCCCAACCCGCTCGGCGACGATCAAAGCGCGGGTTATCCGATAACCGTTACCTTTCCTAAGAAGACTATCATCGCCAAGGTTAGCTTTGAACTTCGCGGCCCCTTGGGTCCTGTTCCATGCTACCTGTTTTGGCCAGACAATCCCCCAGCTGGGATTCCCGGAAGCTACTTGTTTGATAGTATCGGGGCAATACCCAAGGACCCCTTGAGCATTGACACCAAGTATATCGCAAACCTTGAGGCTCAGATCAATGGTCAACCCTACCAGCAAACAATAGAATTTACCACAGGCGACAACAGCAAAATTCCCAGCGTAGCTCCAACGGGTAGTCAAGATCCCGCGCATGCCTACTGGTTTCAAGACTCCCAGACTGATCTTTGGGGTCTGATGAACGTCTGGGGCCAGACCATACTCGATCCCCAATTTGACGCGGTGGAGTACTTTGAGCAGGCACGATCTGTCGTAAACAAAGGTGGCGAAGTCGACTTGGACGGGTCTGTTGCCGGTGGCAAATGGGGTGTAGTGAGCACCAACGGTGCTATCCTTGTTGCGCCGCGCTATGATGATCTCTTAAGTTATGTAGATGGTCGGGCACGATTTAGAAATCAAGGCAGCTGGGGTTTCTTGGATTTGACCGGCAACGCCATTATACCGGCGAGCTTCCAAGAAACTCGAGATTTCTCTCAAGGACTTGCAGCGGTAAAAAAGAATCAATTGTGGGGGTTTGTGGATCTGTCCGGCAAACAAAACATTCCGTTCTCCTATCAAGCTGCTGACAGATTTTATGAAGGTCTTGCGGCAGTCAAAATTGACCAGAAGTATGGCTACATTGATAGTAACAACAAGCTGATAATAGCAGCCGCGTTCGACCTAGCCCGGCCTTTTTCTGAGGGTTTTGCGCCCGTAAAGCTGGGTCAAAAATGGGGCCTGATAAACAAAACAGGGGCCGTCGTCGTCAGTGCTCGCTTTGATGGCATTCAAGCAGTTAAAGAAGCCCACATGGTGGTTACCATCGCCGGCAAACAGGGCCTGGCAGATACCCAAGGCAACCTAATAATTGCAGCCGAAAACCGCCGCGTCGAAGATATGAGTGACGGCATGGTAGTAGTAGAAAAGCCCAACTACCACCTGGTTTACTATGACAGAACCGGCAAACAAGTTGGTCAGCGCTTCATTTGGGCCCAGCCTTTTGTCAACGGCAGAGCTGCAGTTTCCCAAAGCAGAATTTCAGGCTTTGTCGACAAGAGCGGCGCTTGGATTCTGGAAACTAACAAGTTTTTGCACATCCAAGAATTTCAGGGTGATCTAGCTCGAGCAAGTGTTAACGATATGGACCAGATTATTGACGATTCTGGCAAGGTACTTTGGTATGGCGATATAAACAGCATTAGTCATAGCTCTAGCGGCCAAGAAGTGCTTGCCTACAATGGACTCAAGCCAGGTTTCCTGCGACAAGATGGCACATGGGCACTGAGCGATCTTTCCAGTTATTCGGTCTCCTCCTTTTCCAATAATCTGGCCGTCTTCACTGATAAGAAGCGAAAGGTTGGTTTTATTGGACTTGACGGTACCATTAAGATTGCTGCTCAGTTTGACGATGCAAAAAACTTTGGTAATGGTCTTGCACCTGTGAAAATTGCTAAGCTTTGGGGCTACTGCGACAGTTCTGGCCAGATGCGTATACCTGCTCATTACGACTTTGCAAGTACCCATGTCGGAAACTTCGCCATTGTAAGGAAGGATGAGCTCAGTGGAGTCATTGATTTAAACAATAACTTTGTAATTGCCCTTGCCAAACGCAGCTTTGAACCACGCTTAACCAGCACAGGGCCGGAGGGTTGGTTTGTCGTCAAAGAAAATGGAAGAGCCGGTTTTATGGATGCCCAAGGTCAATGGCAAATCCGACCTACTTTTCTTGATGCAAAGCCATTTACCCAAGGGCGCGCCGCCGTTAGGCTTGGATCCGACTGGGGCTACATAGACGACAAGGGCAGTCTTGTGGTCAAACCAAGCTACGTCTTTGCACTGCCCTATTGCGAGGGCTATGCCATGGTAAAAAAGGGTAGCAAGGTTGGATACCTAGACCTCAACGGTAAAGTCGCCATTCCCCTTGAGTTTGAAATGGGCCAGAATGTCGTCGCCAACCGAGTCTGGCTAGCGATAGAAAACAACGTTTTAGGCACGCGTTGGGGACTGGCCGACCTGCAAGGAAACTGGATAATTCCACCGCGCTTTGACAGTGTTATGGCAACTTGGAAAGGTGGTGCTGCGGTGCGAGTACGCGATGGACTATCCTGTTATATTGACAAGAATCTTAGGATCATTAGGCAGTGGTAGACTGCAGTTCAAAGCTGCCTTAGAAAAGCTTGCTCACACTCACCACTACGCTGGCTATTCTGACAGCTTCCCACACCATTGCCTCGGTTGCGCCCTCGGCAAGCACTGACTGCTCGTGAGAATTAACGCAGGCCTCACAGCCATTTACTGCACTAACCGCCAAGCTTGCCAGCTCAAAAAACTGCTTGCCCGAAACGGGTTTTACCATAATGTTCATGCGCAAACGAGCTGGACTCTTTTGGTAGCTTTCTTTGCCCACAAAATGCCTAAAGCGATAGAGCACGTTGTTGGCAGACAAGAGACTGGCACAGGAAGCCATCTCGGCAATCTCTTCTGCGCTTGCACCGGCCTTGCTAGCCAGACCCGCAAAGCCATCAACTAAAGCCGTACAGCGCTGGTTTACTGCAATCGCGTAGGCGATCAAACTTGACTGCTTGGCATCGAGTGCCTCAGATACAAGAATGCTTTTGAGATTGAGCTTGCTGTCTTTTATCCAGCTTGACTGCCCGGCAAGCAGGACTAGGCTGGCTGCCGTTTTTTCTTGCGCAGCTAGGCCAAGTTCTTGTGTCAGTTCATCAAAACTTTCTTCAAATTCACTCATAGTGTATTGCTCACTTTATAAAAAAATAGCCGGGCACAGGCCCGGCTTCAAAAAAAAACGACAGCGTTAAGCGGAAAGTGTCTTCTGGCCTTTTTCCCAGTTGCAGGGGCACAACTCGTCGGTCTGCAAAGCATCAAGGGTGCGAACCACTTCCTTAACGTTGCGGCCAACATTCAAGTCATTTACGCTTACCCAGCGAATAATTCCTTCTGGATCAACGATAAAGGTGGCTCGGTACGCAATCTTTTCTTCACTTTGCAAGATACCCAAGTCTCCTGCCAAACTTTTTGAGGTGTCGGCCAAGAGAGGAAACTTGAGACCCTTAAGGTCTTCATGATTGTTGCGCCATGCCAAGTGTGCAAACTCTGAGTCGGTGCTTGCACCAAGCAAGATTGCATCTCGGTCCTTAAAATCTCCGGCATGCTTGTTAAACTCTGCAATTTCTGTTGGACAAACAAAGGTGAAATCTTTTGGATACCAAAAAATTACCAGCCATTTTTTTTGTTTAATATGATCTTCGCTGCTGATGGTGGCAAACTCTTTATCCTTCTCGAGGGATACAACTGCCTTTTTTGAAAACTTTGGAAACTTGTCGCCGATGCTTAACATTTTGGCTCCTTATTAAGAATAATTCTTTATATAAATGTAACGAGAAGACCCACAAATGACAAGTCAAAGCTGAGCGCCGACTTGTGATTTGCTTGCAGCGTGCCAAGTGGCCGTGCTATGCACATAGCAAGTGAGGATCGATGGCCCAAGATGATTTCTTAAGTCTTAGTTTTTTTACCTCAAGCACCGAGTCGGGTCTTAGCTTGGAGTCGCTAGTCTTAGATCGAATAGCAAACGAACTCTCCCAGGCCAAGCCGACCATGCAGGTATCAAAACATAGAATTCGCAGTTTAATCATGGCCGGCTGTGTGCAAGTCGACCAAAAGCCAGTGCGAAATCCCAAGCTACTAATTGCTCAACGCATCAAAGTGTCAGTCGCCTGTGATTCAAGTCGATTTTTTGCCGTTAAGGCACTGGAAGACACAGCCTTTGCCCTAACCAAAAAAAGCATAGTCTACGAGGACGTAGACATTCTCGTCATTAATAAGCCGGCTGGCATCCCAAGTGATGCTAGTTTTGTGCAAAGTCGAGATCATGCTTTGGCTGCTACAAAACGTTATTTGAGTTTGCGCGATAAGATAGAGCAGCCTTACTTAATCTTGCACCATCGCTTAGACAAAGACAGTTCGGGGCTCTTGCTTTTTAGCAAAAACACGGCGGCCAACCCCGGTCTGCACCAGCTATTTGTCCAACACCAGATACAAAAAACTTACCGTGCGCTTTGCCCAACACCCACAAAATCGAGTCAGATTCCCGACCAGCTAATGTCGGGCGAGACCTTTAGATTAAGTAAGCAAGTCGCAAGGGTCAGTCCAAAAAGCCAAGCAGCCAAATGGGGCATAGTTTTAGAAAATGGCGAGCTGGCAATTACCGACTTTAGACTACTGCAATCAAGTGGCATGATGCTCGAGTTTGAGGCGCAGCCACTTACCGGCCGTACCCACCAAATCAGGGTTCACTTAGCCAGCTGCGCCCTACCAATCTTGGGGGACACCCTCTATGGTGGCGCCGCAAGTCTGGCTGGTATGCCAATTGCTCGCCATATGCTTCATTCATGCAAGCTCGAATTTAAACATCCACTCACTGCAAAGCCTTTGATTATTGAGGCGCCACTTCCAGCTGATTTTATTGCTTGTAGACAACGCTTTTTTTGACCTTGGCTTTGCTCTTGCTCTGAATACACTCATACGAGTGACAAACAAGCCACTGTATCTTCTCGTCGGAAATCGTGCCGTCGACGGTCAGCGTATTCCAGTGGCGCTTGTTCATATGATACCCGGCTTGTATCTGCTGCGGCCAAGTGCGCCGCAGATCAAGCGCCAAGTCTGGATCACACTTTAGATTGACGTTAAATACCATGCCTTGTGTCTTATCACACAAGGCAAAAATCTTACCGCCAAGGCGAAAAACCTCAGTTGTGGCATCAAAGGGGAAGTCACTCGTTGTTTGTGGCAGTTCCAGACATAGATCGCGAAATTCAAGAATGTTCAAACCTAGTTCCTCTAGTGCGCTGTTACTTAGCAAAGGATGCGAGTGTTGCTTTTATGCCTTGGTCATACGCTGTCACGGCAAACTGCGGATACTTTTTTTCAAACTTGGCGCTCGAAAATACATAGTCGGTAGTGGTTTGGTAGCCCATTTCTGCGACCTCGCCTAAAATCGGAATAAATAAAGCGAGAATTTTGAGCAAAAACTTTGGCAGTATTTGTATGCCTTTGGGAGCATTGAGTTTGTCAGCAAATAGGTCAAGAAATTCTGCGTTGCTATAGCTCGCCGGTCCGGTAGGAAGGTGCCAGGCTTGTCCATAGGCACTAGCATCTGTCGCAAGCTGGACCAAAGCTCGGCCCGCATCGGGAACGTAGGTGTAGCTATGCTTGGAATGAGGATTGCCAATGAACTGGGCCTTCTTGCCAACCAGAAGGTTTTCCAACGCGCTAGCGTACATGATGCTATTGGTGACATTGGGGCCATAAAAGTCAGCTGATCGTCCAATTACTACGCTGACCTCGCCTCTCTGATGCGCAGACAGCAAGCGGTCTGCAATTTGCTTTCGAACCGCACCTTTTTTAGATGGTGGATTCTGAGGGTGATCTTCGGTAATTGGATTTTCCAAAGGAGCGGGTCCATACATGTATATATTGTCAAAGAAGGCGATTTTGAAGCCGTTGGCTTTTGAGGCAGAAATTACGTTCTCAATTATCAACGGCCACTGTTTTCTCCATATTTTGAGATCGTACGGCACGCCCAGAGTTATATAGAGATGTGAAACTCCCTTGGTAATGGCCAATAGACTTGCCGCGTCTGATGCATCCGCAAATAAGAAATGTTCGCCAGTACCAGGATCGTGGCGCCCCGCTATAGTGTACTTGTGCCCGCGTGCTGCAAGTTCTACGGCGACCGCTTTGCCTATGTTGCCATAGCCTAGAACTAGGTGTGAATGTGCATTGCTCATGACTGCTCCTTTATAAGTAGGTCTCTAATTTTTGTATTCATGTCAGTGTACTGTACGGTATCGACACCAGCACGAACTAGTTTCTGCAGAAAGTCTTCCTCTAAGGCCTTGGCCGCTACGGTTACCAGACTATCGCCTGCTTCGGTCAGCGTCACAAGACGTTTGCGCTGGTGGCTTGGATCCACTATTACTTTGACGTAACCGGCAGTTGTCAACTTGGCGAGCAATTTACTAACCGCGGCGTCAGAATAGCTGAGACAACTGGCTAAATCGTGCTGGCTGACCGGCTGTACCGGCTGTAAAGTAACCATTAGCAAAAACCAACTGAAAGAAATGCCAAACTCGGCTCTTAGCCGTCGTTCGGCATGTTGATTCATGAGCCAGACCATTTCGCTGACTAAAAATGTTACCGGCTTATCCATGCAGTAATATTAACTAGTTAATCTTAACTAGTCAAGATATATTCGCGGGTTCGTTACTCGCAGTCTGCTGCAATGTGCTATAGCTGTCTATTTGGTGCTCTGGTGGCCCATTTATGATAAGCAAACTGCTTGACCATAGTTAAATCATCCAATAAATCGTACGCTATCGTCACGAAGAGAGGTCACTATGCCAGAACAAGGATTTTCTACAAGGTCGTTACATGCAGGTGAAGATGCCGACCTCAACATGGTAAGCCGACCAAAAACTATGCCCATCTACGAAACATCGGTTTTCGTTTACGACAATCTTGCCCAAGCTGACGACTTCTCTTCGGGCAATCCTGATAACTTTATGTATACACGCTTGGGCAACCCCAATCAGCGCGCGCTGGAAATCTGGGCCGCGGAGATGGAGTCCGGTGCCGACGCTGTTTGTTGCGCCAGCGGCATGGCGGCTTTGATGGCCGTCATCGCCTCAGAATGTGGTGCGGGCGACAAAGTCGCCGCTGCGCAAGAAATCTATGGTGGAACACAAAGTTTGCTTTCAAAGGAACTTGAGCGATTTGGTATAGAAGTCTATTTTTTAAATTCCCACCATACCGAAGCCATTTCGGCCGAACTCAGGCCAGCAACTAAAATACTGCTCGTTGAAACCGCATCGAACCCCTTGGTCAAATTGGCCAACATTCCCTTGCTAGCAAAAGCTGCGCACTCTGTCGGGACCAAATTAGTCGTAGACAATACGTTTTTGTCGCCGGTCTTGTTTCAGCCGCTTAAACACGGAGCTGACGCGGTCATTCATTCAACTACAAAATACATTAATGGCCATAGCGACGCGACGGGCGGATTAGTAATCGCCGATGCTGACTGGGTAAGCCGCGCTCGGCGCTTTGTACACAACGGCGGAGCAAGCTTGAGCCCGTTTGAGGCCTGGCTGACCATGCGTGGAGCCAAAACCCTGGCACTCAGAATGGAACGACATGTTGCCAATGCCCAAAAAATTGCAGAATGGCTTCAAACTCGGCCAGGTGTGGTCCGTGTTCATTTTCCTGGACTAGAAAGTCATGCACAACACTTGTTGGCGCGTACACTCTTCCACAAAGGTACAGGAGGCATTTTGAGTTTTGACCTGCGTGGAGGACTTGCCGCGGCGGACGAGCTTGTTCAGACACTCAAAATGATTAAATTTGCACCATCGCTGGCTGGTGTAAGTACCACGATTTCCCATCCTGCTAAAACCAGCCATCGCTCCTACAGTTCAGAATCACTTGCCAAACTTGGAATTACAGCAGGCACAATTCGACTTAGCGTAGGAATCGAAGACCTATTAGATATTATTGCTGACTTGAGCCGGGCCATATAAAATAGTGAGATTTTTTGTTGTAGTCAGCTAAACTAATTTGGTTTACCTTCTAGTTACACGCCACACAAAGGATAAACCATGGACACTAAAGTATTTGAATCGCTGGACGAGCCAATTCGATCACACATAGATGCTCTGTCAAAAGCCCCTGAGACCCCAAAACTAAACGACATTCGGGAGCTGCTTGCAATCAACTGGACAGAAAAATTTGAGCTTTTTGTTTCTCAAAGCCATTTGCTTGCTATGCACGAACTCAATGAACTTGAGAACTCTGACGACCGCGGTCTGATTGCATTGACGTATTCGGGCTCACTTGTAAGCATCGGGCCACGTAGGAACAAGGGACGTTGGATCGAATATGTCTCTATCCACCAGCGCGCTGACGTACCAGAAATTGTCTCGAGTCACGACATTGATTTCAATGGTCAAGTAAAACTTGGGCTTCCTCTTTTGTTTAACGGTGGCCCGCTCAAAGAAACGTCGCCGGTCTTTCGCCTGGCCGTCTGTGCGGCCGACGTATCCGCCGAGGACCAAGACAAGCGTATTCGCGAAGCGGCTATTTTCTTAACCAATGGATTTATGAAGATTAACCGTGGCCTGTCAGAACATCGCGAAAAATCAGCTGACCAATTTACCATCAAAGGCATTGCCTCTTACTTGGCTCGCAAGAACGACATTACCGTAGCCTTGGCCAGAAAACTGATGGAAGATTATCTATCTACTATAGAATCGGGTCTGCTTTTGGGTGAACGTGTTTCGTTTGGCAAGCTTGGTCAGGCTCAGCTAAAGAGCAAACCAGCGCAAAAAGCTCGTATTCTCAAGAACCCAAAAACCCAAGCGGAAGTGCTTGTCGCGGCCAAACCAGAAACAGCTGTTCCGCATTTTTCGTTCTCATCAAATCTCAAAGAAAAAGCTCTTACTGTCGATCCAAGCAAACTATGATGTTTGCTTGGATCGCAGGCAGATCTTCTAGTTCATTTCTTGATTTCTAGATCGACTAGCTGTACAGGAATCAACTTATAACTTGGAAAGTCGATACCAAACTGAGCGTTGGCAGCCTCAAAGTCGTTTTCAATTGTATAGGAACTAGCAAGGTAGTTTTCGTCTCTATTAATAATGATGTGACCAATATAGATTGCTCTGGCAGCCCTTGGAACTTGAGCGCTAAAGCGCATTTGATAGTCGGCAGCCAACACCGTGGTGTTTTTTGAAGTCTGCGCAGGATCACGAGCAAAGCTATCGTCGATTACTAAACCAAAACCGCGCAGATAGAGCAATTCTGTTGCTTCGGTCTTAACTATAAAGGTCTGACCTGCCCGAATGTAGTCAACAAAGGGGTTTGTTTGAGCGGAGCCAAGCCCGGCGTTCAAAATACTGTTCTCGCTGTGGCTCGCAAACGTCAGAATCGGATCAGTGGCGCGAACCATAGACTTAGTTTTTTTTCCAAAGGCATCAAGACTAGTTACTTCGGTGTCGTAGACGATACTCGGACTAAACGAGACTCGCCCAACCACTAGTAAGTCTGTTGCGCTGACCTCAAGTGGGTCAACACCATTTCGCTCCTTTGGACTCACACAGGAGCCAAGGCCAATGACCAGAGCCACTGCCAGCAAGATACTTATTAAGCTTTTCATTTGGTTGACTCCTGTAGGTCTTTTAGGTCGTTTAGTTCTTTAAGTCGAGCTTCAACCAGACGCTTCCATTGTGGGGTGTCATCAAGATGCGGCAACACTGACTCCAAAACATGGCTTTCGGCCAGCTCAAAGTCACCGCTGATCTCTTGCCTATAAGAATAGGAACCAACATAGTTTATACCGGGTGTAACAACCTTAAACTGTAGTTCGCTACCAGAGATACCGGGTGCGACAACGTAAGTCTCAAGCTCTTTGTCAACAGAAACTGTCCAGACGAAGTCGTAGAGCTTGTAAACTTCGCCAAGTTTGACTGCGTCAAAGAAAAAGACACGCTTGTCACCAAAGAGGCGAACATCCCGTTTTGGGACAATTCTTTGACCGATAGATGGCTGCACTTTGACAAACGACATCGAACTTGGCCCCTGTTTGACACCAAAATCGCTGGTCATTACGTCTACAGAACCTATTACTAGAACCGGGTTAGTTTCAGACTGATCAAGAAGAATACTGTCTGAACCGTGAGTATCGCTCATGCCACCGGCAAAGACTGTACTTAGAAAGAGACCTGACAGAACGAGAATAAGCACCAATTTTTTCATGGCACCTCCTTTTTTATTTATAAGAGCATTTTTGCCAAATAAATATTTATTAAATCTAAGATCGCTAAATATTCCAAAAACGACAAGCAGAAGCACTATTTGCGACTAGTTTTCAGAATGCGCTTGCCCGTATATGGCTGCTTTTGTATATTTAACAGCAAACAAAATACCAACGCGCCGCACCGCTGGAGGAACGAGCAATCATGGCCCAACACCAATTTCAAACCGAAGTCAGCCAACTTCTGCAACTCATTATTCATTCTTTGTATAGCCACAAGGAAATATTTTTACGTGAACTTATCAGCAACTCTTCTGACGCCTTAGACAAGTTCAAGTATCTGACCTTAACTGATCCCACATTTAAGGAATCTAAGTGGCACGGAGAGATCGAACTGCGTTTTTCTGAGAACGATCCCAAGACGCTAGAAATTAGCGACAACGGCATAGGAATGTCTGAAGCCGAATTGATCGAACATCTTGGAACTATTGCAAAGTCCGGCACCAAGAGCTTTTTGTCAAAACTTTCTGGCGATGCCAAAAGAGACTCCAATCTGATTGGTCAATTTGGGGTTGGTTTCTACTCAGCCTTTATGGTCGCCGACAAGATAGACGTTATTAGTCGCAAGGCAGGCGAAGACAAAGCATCCAAGTGGTCAAGCGACGGCAAGGGTGGCTTTGAGGTAACTGCTGCAGAACGAGCCGGTCAAGGTACAACCGTTGTATTGCACCTCAATGAAGAAGGCCACGAATACGCGAGCCGATGGACTGTTCAAGAGCTCATCAAAAAGTACTCAGACCATATCGCCTTTCCTATTTTCCTCAATTACGAAAAGGTGGAACATGACGACAAGGGCAAAGAAAAAGGTCGCACACCAACTCGTGAGCAGGTCAACAATGCCAGTGCACTTTGGAAGCGCTCCAAGTCAGATCTCAAAGACGAAGACTACAAGGAATTCTATAAAACAATTAGTCACGACTATGAAGATCCACTGTTTTGGATGCATACCCAAGCAGAAGGCAGCTTAGAGTATTCAACCCTGTTCTTTATTCCAAAGAAGGCCCCCGCTGACATGAACTACGCCGACTACAAGCCAGGTGTTAAACTCTACGTCAAACGGGTTTTTATCACCGACGATGACAAGGAACTTTTGCCAAGCTGGCTGCGCTTTGTACGCGGAGTAATTGACAGCGAAGACTTGCCGCTCAACGTTAGCCGCGAAATTTTGCAACAAAACAAAGTTATGGCCAATATTCGCAACGCTTCCGTCAAAAAGATACTTGGCGAATTTGCCAGAATTAGCCTCGAAGACCCAGAGATGTACAAAACCTTTGCCGCGAGTTTCAATCGCCCGCTCAAAGAAGGTTTGTACGGCGACTTTGCCAACAAAGAAGCCCTACTCGAGTTGGTTCGCTTTAAATCTAGCAAAGTTGATGGTCTCACCTCCTTAACTGACTACAAAACTAGGATGTTGAACGACCAAAAGGCAATTTACTACATCTCAGGAGGCGACGAGTCAAAACTACGTGCCTCGCCACTCTTGGAAGCCTATCGCAAGAAAGACATTGAAGTTCTGATTATGGACGACGAGATAGATGAAATTGTTGTGCCTTCAATTGGCAAGTACAAAGAACTGGAGCTCAAGCCGGTCAACCGAGCCGATGCAGGCGAAGATCTCAAGAACGAAAAAGACGAAAAGAAGGAAAAAGACCTTGCGCCGGTAATCGAGAAGATCAAAAAATCCTTGGGCGAACGTGTAAAAGACGTCAAGGCAAGTGTTAGATTGTCCGACAGTCCCAGCTGCATCGTCGTAGACCAAAACGATCCTACTTACCAAATGCAGGCTATGATGAAAACCATGGGCCGTGGCATGGAAATGCCAGAGATCAAGCCAATTTTAGAAATAAACTTGGAGCACAAGATAGTTGCAGGGCTGCTAAATGTAGAGGATCAAGAACGAATAGACGACGTTTCTGGCCTGCTTCTTGACCAAGCGATGTTGATGGAAGGTGTTGAACTCAAAGACGCTGCCGGCTTTGTTCAGCGTCTCAACCGAGTTGTGTCGAGCACCTTTTAGGCGACCGGTAGCAAAAAAATTATTTGCTGCTCTGATGAAACTCAACGATCAGGGCGCTTGCATCTTCGCCGGCAGCATCCGTAGGCTGTCGGCGTTTTTCTATTAGCGCCTCAAGCGTATCTTGGATTGGATTGCCAAGAAATTTGAGGCCTATCGAACCGCACATGTCAAGTGCGTTGCTGAGATTGCCGTTTTCTTCCCTATTTATTCTTGTCAAAAATCCGTCAGAGAAGAGCATCAGTCTTTCGCCTGGCACCAAGGCTCCTGCAGCAGCTTGATAGATGGCTTGTTCAAAAACACCAATCGCTGGACTATTGCCAATCTTTACTTGCGATGCTCCCTTAAGGCCAAGCAAAACGGCCGAGGGGTGCCCAGCATGAACTATCTGATAGCTTCCATCACGACGGTCAATTACGCCTAAAACTATCGAGAAGTAGCGCGTGTTGCTTTCGCGGCGTTGGTACTTTTTATTGAGTTTTTCCAATATCGTCGCGGGAGAAAAATCTCTCGACTGTTCAACACTTTGCTTGAGTTCTTGCTCGCAATTGGACCTGATAACCTCGTGCAACATACAGGCGAGCATAGCGGACATAGTGCCGTGTCCCATTACATCGAGCAGATAAAATACTGCCCTGTCCTCATCAATGTCAAATACATCGTAAATGTCGCCCGAACCACTCTCGCTTGGCAACACAACGCCATCGATTGAAAAGTGAGGAAAAAAGGTCGTGTTTTGGGGCAAGAGCGACATCAGTTCGTTGTTGATATCGCTTCCAATATGCTCCATGAGCTTTCGCTCACGCGGGTCAATATCCTCTAACAAGAGCAAAGTTCCTGGACGGGTGTGCTGATCCTGTGGCAACAATTCTTTGCGGACATGCAAGTTTAGTACCGCGCCGTCGTGCCCAACCCAAGGCAATCTAAAAAAGGTGCGCAAGGCTTCTCGCTTCCAACTATCGTCAAGCAAGTGTTCTTGAAAGTACGTTCCGGTCAACGGATGGCCTGGTTCTTCGTTGAGTATCTGACGGGCCGCTGGGTTTACAGCCCTAATAATTTGGTCGGCATCCAAGAGAATCGCCGCCGAATAGAGGGCATTGATGATGGTACTGCCTAAGTTTGCTTGATTGTCCTGTGCTTGGCTTGGCATAAGCTTAGAAAGCGCAAGCTCGATATGGATTTGCAACTGTTTGGGATCTACCGGTTTGAGCAAGTAGGCAATTGGCTCGGTCTTGATAGCACGGTCTAACATTTCTGGTGTGGAAAAGGCACTCATGTAAATAATTGCCGCTTGGGAAATTGACTTGATGCGACCGACAACTTCTATACCATCGGTAAATCCTTTAAGCCTAATGTCCATCAATATTAGGTCAGGCTTGTGCCGAAGCACTTCTTCCATAACTTGATCTCCACAGTTTACCACTTCAGGAACCTGGTACCCCAGTGCGAGTAAGCTTTCACGCAGTTCAAGTCCGACCAAGGGCTCGTCTTCCACAACTAAAATTACTGCTTTTTCCATTTTGCCTAACCTCTTGAGAAACAAGTCAAACTAGAGCATGTGACAGATAGACTGGCATATATCCGATTTCGCTTTTTGGCAAGCAAAAAATGAAAAAAACGACCCATTTAGTCATCTGCCCACCATGGCGGTCGAATACTGCCTTGATCATAGAGCTCTTCTCTAAAAGTAAATAGCATTCCCAAATTGATAAGACTCCCATCGTAGAGTATCAAAAACTCACGCGGGTCAACAATTACTCCATTTATCAAAATGTCCCATCGACTTGGGTCAAAGGGACCATACGCCAAATACCAAGGACCATCAGCGCCAGGAAAGTCCTGCCCTGCTATCGTCCGTCGTTGGATGCTAACCTTGCGTGCCCATATCGAAACCTTACTTTGATCAGGTAAAACTCGCAAAAGACCAGGTTGTTGCTTAAGTATTGTCAGGACCTGCTTGGCATCAAGCCAACGAAGTCCAGGCCATTCGCTTGCGGCACTAGTTTGGGCAGCTAACAAATTTGGTAGAGTAAAGACAAAGATAAGTATCGCTACGTGCATCCTGAGCATTACTAAACTATCGGTAGTTAAACAGGATCACTTTTACAAAAGTTTGACGTACACAAAACCAAAAAAATAGTATAAAATTACTACTAGTATATGCTGATCTCGGATCTTGTTCTATTTTTGAAGACAGAGGAAGGTAAAAAATGCCGATTGATTCATTAAATGAATCACTGCGTCCAGCGGTGACCAAGGTAGTAGAAGCGCTAAAAGCCGCGGGTGCCAGTGAAGCCCACGTATACGGTGCGAGCCTTAGTGGCTTTAAGTCTGGTGATGATATTTTGATTGCTGTTGCGGGTCTTGATGACGACCATTTACTCAAAGTAACCGGCCGTTTGATGATGGACCAGAAGATTGGCGTAGACCTCTGTAGAAGCGATGACAGTGCGGGTCCTTTTGCCAGCGCCGGATCCAACGGCGAAAAAGTCCTTTAGTTAAGTAGTTTGGTTCCAAGCACCTAAAATACAAAAAGCAGCCCCTCGTGGAGCTGCTTTTTTATTTGGCTAAATTTTACTCAGCCTAGTTTTTTGTCCAAGACTGCCGCTATAGCCTTGATAAAATCCAAGGAATTGAGCGTTTCTTTGGCGGCTGGAACTGCCAAGCGGGCCAAGTCTCCAGTCATGCTGCCACTTTCAATTACTTCCAAACTTGCCTGCTCAAGAAGATCTGCATAACGCTTTAGCTCTGGAAGATTGTCGAGTTCTGCCCGTTTGCGAAAGGCACCTGACCAAGCAAAAATAAGTGCGATTGGGTTAGTGCTGGTCTTTTGGCCCTTGAGATGACGATAGTAGTGTTGTTGAACCGTGCCGTGAGCGGCCTCGTATTCAAAGTGCCCGTCTGGCGAAACTAGAACACTGGTCATCATAGCAAGCGATCCAAAGGTAGACGCCACCATGTCCGACATTACGTCGCCATCGTAGTTCTTGCAGGCCCACAAAAAGCCACCGTTGCTCTTCATAACACGCGCAACTGCATCATCTATTAAGTAGTAGCCATATTGAATGTCGGCTGCCTTAAATCTGGCATCAAATTCCTCAGCATAAATCCGGTTAAAAATGTCTTTAAATCGACCATCGTAAATCTTAGAAATAGTATCCTTGGTGCCAAACCAAATATCCACTTTTTCGTCCAAGGCATAGAGGCAGCAGGCTCGGGCAAAGCTCTCCATACTCTTGTCTATATTGTGCATGCCTTGAATAATACCGGGTCCATTGAAGTCATGAATCAGTTTTCTGACTTCTTTGCCATCAGCACCAGTAAAAACCAGTTCTGCCTTACCGGCACCTGGAATTGCAATTTCGGCATTTTTGTAGACATCACCATAGGCATGTCGACCAAGAATGATAGGCTTGGTCCATGCTGGAATCGAGGGCTTTACATTGGAAACTATAATTGGCTTGCGAAAGACTGTTCCGTCCAAAATTGCTCGTACGGTAGCATTTGGGCTGGGCAGCAGACTCTTGAGATCGTATTCTTTTACGCGCTCATTGTTAGCAGTAATGGTTGCACACTTTACGCCAACGCCATATTTTTTTATGGCCTCGGCAGACGCAAAGGTAACTTTGTCGTCGCTGTCATCGCGCGCCTTCAATCCCAAGTCATAGTAGTCGACCTTGAGGTCCACGTAAGGGAGTATCAACAGATTCTTAAGGTCAGCCCAAAGCACCCTCGTCATTTCATCGCCATCGAGTTCGACAAGCGGAGTTTTCATTGCAATTTTAGTAGCCATGCGTTTTCCTTTCGATTCTTATTGTATAGTAAAATTATCAGAATAGAACCTATCGCAGAGTTATTTATCGCTCAAGAGCTATTTTTTTTCTGTGGAACCCGGGCCATCTGACTTCTTTTTGAGCCTAATCGTATGCAGTTTTCCCGAACCTGAACCCGAGCCCGATCTGGATCCTGGCTTTGTTCGCGAGCTATCACTCCGTGGTCCTCGACTCGGACGGTCCGATTGTTGACCGCGACCAGGGCCGCTGCGTTGGCGACTTTCCCGTCCTTCCTTAACTGTGGCGGCATGGACCTGCTGGCTGCGCACTGATGGACCACGACGGGCGGCCTGTGCACCTTGTGCGGGAGCAAAATAGTACATAAAGACGGCTGCTGCTTGAGCGACGTTGAGCGACTCAACAAGGCCAGCACCATCAATTCGAGCAGAAAGTATACACGCGGCTTTGACTGCCTTGGACAAGCCATACTCCTCGTTTCCCATTACCAAGGCAATTGCAGAACCTTGCACCCGACCAGTGCTGCTGTCTGCACCTGGTAAAAGCGCAATACGACCTTGTAATTGTCGCAACTCGTCACGACTATATTGATCGGCAGCTATACCCAAGACCGAGGGAGTACCGCCAAAAGGATAGGCCTTTAAGAACTCAGCGGCATCGGCATGTCGCCACAAAGTCACGTGCTCAAGACCCCCTTCGGCCGTTCTAAACAGCGAAGAAGTAATTGGATTGTTGCTCTTGTCTTCGCGGCCGCAAATCAAGATGTCTTTTATGCCCAAGTAAGCTGCAGTACGAACCATAGTGCCCAAGTTGTGGTTGTTTGCCACGGCATCGAGAATAAGTACCGTCCGATTCTCGCTGCTCCACTTTTCTACGTCGTTCTTCTGCAGGTACGCCGGCATTGGTACGCGGATAGCCGCAGCAATACCTTGATGGTGCACGCTCTCGCTGATGCGTTCTAGTTCTTTGTCGTCTACCATACGATAAATCTTGCGTTGTTCGGCCAACTTTGCGCAGGTTCTGCCGAGATCGGGGGCTAGGTCTTTGTTAAAAAAAAGGCGCTCGACTTGGGTGATACGGTTTTGCAGCACTGCCATAACAGCTTTACGACCACAAATTGTAAGTTCAATTTCTTGTTTATTTTCCACCAGCAGACGATAGCACAGAGTCAAGCTTTACTACCATATGTCGCTATCAAGAACCAATCCTGACAACTAAAGTCATCATTTCCTTGACCTAGGTCAAGGCGCGTAACATAGACCCGCCCTATGATCGAACTAAAGAGGTCAAGCATGATGGATACAACAGCGACACGTTTCAAAGGCAGTCCTAGTCAAGGATTGGCCGCCGGCACGATAGCCTTCTTTATTGGCCTGGCATCAGTGGCACTATTTGGACCGACTGCCAAAAAGCTCAACCAAACCTTGCTGCTTGAGCCTGCCATGTTAGGCTTCTTGATAGCGATCCCGTCATTGACAGGATCGCTTTTACGCATCCCATTTGGTGCTTGGGTTGATCGCATTGGTGGAAGAATTCCAAACCTGATCCTGTTACTGACATCGCTTTTTGGCATGATCGGTTTGGCTATCGGTTTTGTTACCGACCAAGCAAGCTTCTGGTGGCTGACTATTTTTGGCGCCATTGCTGGTTCAGGGATCGCCACCTTTTCTGTAGGTATAGGGCAAGTTTCGTACTGGTACCCAAAGGCTCGTCAAGGTACAGCACTCGGACTTTACGCCGGCATCGCCAACACCAGCCCTGGCATAGTTTCGTTTCTAATTCCATTGGCTTTGACCAGCATTGGCTTGGTAAATACCTATCTAGTTTGGCTTGGTTTCCTTGCAATGGGAATAGTGGTCTACTTTTTATTAGCTCAAGATGCCTGGTACTTCCAATTGCGCAAAGCAGGCAAGAGCGTAGAGCAGGCCAAATTTGAGGCAGCCCAACAGGGCCAAGAACTTTTTCCATCTGGCAAAGTAATCCAAAGTCTCAAGACGTCGGCCAGTTATTGGCAAACTTGGGTCTTGGTTGTTATCTACTTTACCACTTTTGGTGGCTTCCTTGCCTTAACGGCTTGGTTTCCAAGCTTTTGGCAGGGATTGTACCAGATTGACCTAGTGACAGCAGGCATCTTGACGGCCATTTTCTCGGTAGGGGCCAGTTTGGTCAGAGCTGGTTCTGGTTTTGTCACCGACCGACTTGGAGGCGAAAAGTCGGCCTTGCTGGCGCTATCAATCGTGACGGTCGGTGCCTTTATTATTATGTTAGTTCCTCTCCTGCCAGCCGCTGTGCTTGGCATGGTCTTGATTGCCGTCGGTATGGGCATGAACAATGCGGCAACATTTAAAATTGTTGCGGCCGTTATGCCTAACGCTATGGGAGGAGCAAGCGGTTGGATAGGCGGTCTCGGCGCACTTGGCGGCTTTGTTTACCCAATAGTAATGTCAAATTTTTTACACAAAGGACTTGAGAACGACAGCGGCTACAACCAAGGCTATATCATATTTATAATATCAGGCTTACTATCAATTGCCTTACTGCTGGCGCTGATGACTGTCAGCAAGACCATTCAACACAAGCAAAAAAAGCAAGGATAGTGTCATGGAAACAAAAATCGGCGACGGCATAGTAAGAACTATCTGCAGCTATTGTAGTGTTGGTTGTGCACTTGATATACAAATTGTAGACGGCAAAGCAACAAAAGTTCTACCTGCCAAAGACTATCCGGTTAACCTTGGTAGAACCTGCACCAAAGGCTTCAATCTGCTCAAGGCCTATGATTCACCGGATCGGCAGCTCTACCCAGAACTACGCCAAAGTGATGGCAGCTACCAAAGAATTGACTGGGATAGTGCTGCGACAATTTTTTCTACAAAGTTCAAACAGATCCAAGAGAGGCATGGTAAAGATTCTGTTGCCTTTATTTCCACAGGACAAGTTCCATTTGAGGAGATGGCGGTACTCGGTGTGCTTGCAAAATTTGGCATGGGAATCAAACATGGTGACGGAAATACGCGCCAATGCATGGCAAGTGCCGTGGTAGCCTACAAGCAAAGTTTTGGTTTTGACGCGCCGCCTTTTTCGTATCAGGACGCCGAAGAATCAGACCTACTCATCTTCGTAGGCGCCAATCCAGTCATTGCCCATCCAATTTTTTGGCAACGTGTAAAGATGAACCAAAACAATCCAAGTATTGTTTGCATTGACCCACGATTGACCGAAACAGCAAAAGAAGCAATTCTGCACCTAGCAATCAAGCCCAAGAGTGATCTGAGTCTTCTCTACGCTCTGAGCAAATATTTGATTGATCATGATGCACTTGACAAACAGTTTATTCTTGACCATACGCAAGGATTTGATGAAATGGCCAAGCACGTGCAAGAATTTAGTATTGAGCGTGCTGAGCGGGACACGGGGATAGCGGCCTCAGAAATCACAAAACTGGCTCAGCTCATACAATCAAAAAAGAAGGTCAGCTTTTGGTGGACGATGGGAGTCAATCAAGGTCATCAAGGTGTTCGCACCGCGCAAGCAATGATCAACATCGCTTTGATGACTGGCAATATTGGGCGGACAGGAACCGGTGCCAACAGCCTGACAGGACAATGTAACGCCATGGGTAGCCGACTGTTCTCCAATACTTCTAGTCTCATTTCGGGCCATGATTTTGCCGTCCCAGAACACCGACAAAAAGTTGCGGATGCTCTTTCGATTCCTGTTGAAAGCATTCCTGACAACGCAGGCAAGAGCTACGATCAAATCTTGTCAGCGGTTGATGACGGCAGCATCAAAGGACTTTGGATAATCTGCACCAACCCGGCGCACAGTTGGATTGACAAGCACGCTTTTTTTGAGACTATGAAAAAGCTGGACTTTTTGGTAGTGCAAGACATCTACAACTCAACCGAAACTATGATGATCGCCGACTTACGTCTGGCAGCTGCCGGATCTACCGAAAAAGAAGGTACTTTGATCAATAGCGAACGTCGCTTGGGCATCGTTCAAAAAGTAATGCAAGCTCCTGGCGAGGCGCTAAGTGACTTTGACATCTTTCATAAACTAGCCAAGTCCTGGGGATGTGAGCAAGTACTCGCCAAACTTCAGACCCCCGACCAAACATTTGAAGTCTTGGCCAGTTTGAGCAAAGGACGACCCTGCGATATTTCTGGTATCAGCAGTCGGGCACTTTTGGTCAAAAATGGTGGCATCCAGTGGCCTTGGCCACAGGGTGCAAACCCCGATGGTCCAGGACTTGGTGGCCAACACCGCTTATTATTTGCCGATGGCAAGTTTTTTCACCCCGATGGCAAGGCAAAGTTCCTGACAATCGAACCCGAGCCAGCTGGCGAATTACCTGATAATGACTACCCTTTTTGGCTGCTCACGGGACGTGGTACGATGCATCAATGGCATACGCAAACTCGTACCAGTAAAGTGGAACTGATAAAAAAAATGTACCCGTCCGAGGCCTACGTGGAAATTAACCCACTGGACGCTCAAAGACTAAACTTGGTCGACAAAGGCAAGGTTAAGGTAGAAACTCGTCGTGGGTCGATTTTGGTAGATGTCGCCATCAAAGACAGTGTGCAAGCCGGACACATTTTTTTGCCGATGCACTACGCGCAGACCAACTATTTGACCTACTCATCATTTGATAGCTTTAGCCGCCAACCTTCGTACAAGATAGGTGCGGCTCGACTAATTGCAACAGATGGCAGCATCGGTGGATAGACTTGCCGCCAGTACGGAGGTCTTGGATGCCCGTCAACGTAAACTCTTTGATTTGCGCATCTCAGTTACTGACAATTGCAACATGCGTTGTACCTACTGCATGCCAGCCGAGATTTTTGGTCTCAACTATAAGTTTTTAGAGCACAACAAGCTGCTTAGTTTTGAAGAGATTGCCCGGGTTGCGAAACTTAGCTACCAGCTTGGCGTGCGTACTTTCAAAATTACTGGTGGCGAACCGCTCACCAGACCTTTTATCCACCATTTAGTTGGCTTAATTCGAGAGGTCGCTCCTGAAGCGACCATTGCCCTAATTACCAACGGGCTACTTCTAGAGTCTCTGGCCCAACGGCTCAAAGACGCGGGACTGGATCGACTGACGGTCAGTCTCGATACACTTGATGCCGCACGCTTCGCCACAATAAGCGGTCGCGGCCACCACTTAGAGCAAGTCATCGCCGGTATAGCAGCTGCGCGAAAAGCGGGGTTTAAACCTATTAAGATTAACATGGTTGTCATGCGAGGAAGCAATGACGACGAAGTACTAAGCATGGCTGAATACTTCAGAAACACTGGCGATATTCTTCGTTTCATAGAGTTTATGGATGTAGGTACCTTAAACGATTGGCAAAGTACTAAAGTGGTGCCCTCCAGTGAGATTCTGGCTAGGCTGATGCAAATTGGCAATCTTGAAGCCCAGCACCCAGCCCGAGCTGGTGAAACAGCCAAGCGCTACACATGGTCTGATGGTAGTGGCGAACTTGGTTTTATTTCCAGTATCAGCCAACCTTTTTGTGGAAACTGCACCCGCCTACGTTTGAGCGCCGACGGTCAAGTTTACAACTGCCTTTTTGCCAAAAAAGGTTGGGATCTACGTAAACTCCTGCGAGATTCGAGTATAGAAGATGGTCAAGTCTCCCGTCTACTATCGCAGCACTGGCGACTAAGAGATGACCACTATTCGGCCGAAAGGGCTCAACAAAAACAGGCTGACAAAGTCGAGATGTTCTACATTGGAGGGTAATTTGACGCACTTAAATGCCAAGCTTCAAGCTCAAATGGTGGATGTTTCTGGCAAAGAACCAAGCACTCGCACAGCTCGCGCCCAAGGTCTGGTCTATTTACCAGATCAAGCCGCTCAGGCCTTGGGGCTTAAACAAAGCCAAGACTTTCCTCTTGGAAAGCACGAAATTATAGGTCCCAAGGGGCCAGTTTTTCAGACCGCTATTATTGCCGGCATTATGGCCGCCAAAAAGACTAGCAGCTTAATTCCGCTCTGCCACCCACTCGCGCTAGACAAGGTTGAAATAGACATAGTAGTTAACGAGGCAGGTCTGATAGAAATTGTGGCATGCTGCAAAACCCAGCATAAGACTGGTGTAGAAATGGAAGCTCTGACCGCGGTCAGCGTAGCTGCGTTGACAATTTATGATATGTGTAAAGCGCTTAGTCACGACATCGAGATTAGGTCGATTCGATTGTTGGAAAAAACGGGCGGAAAGTCAGACTATGGAAAGCACTAGGCACCCAAAACCCGGCTTGCAGCCTCATTATCATCAGTTTGAACTAGCTATTTGCGGTTATAAAAACAGCGGCAAGACCAGCTTGATCGTGTCCTTGGTTCGAGCTCTATCAAAAAAATACAACTTGGCCTATCTCAAACACGATGCCCATCACTTTGAACTGGACCATCAAGGCAAAGACACTTGGCTCGTCAAACAAGCCGGCGCTCACGAAGTGACGATTGCTAATGCCGAAAAATTCGGGCACTACGGTGGCGGCGAGCAAGCCAGCATGCTCGATACTTTTCAGTTCCTGTCATGTGATGCACTTTTGGTCGAGGGTCACAAAATGAGCTCAATGCAACGCGTAATGTTGGTGGATCAAGAAGCGACTATTTTTGACGATCCAGCCTGGACAGACAGTCCACCGCTAGCTGTTGTGATGCCTTGGCAAACAAATACTGCAGCATGGCAACGCTGCATTGACCAAGCTCGGGCTCGTTTTGGCACTATTCCATGTTTTTTTCGCAACGACATAGACCAAATTGCTTCGTTTGTAGAAGGTTTATGGCAGCGCAAGAAACCTGCCCTATTTGGCCTGATCCTGACGGGAGGAAAATCGCAGCGCATGGGCAGCGACAAGGCATTGTTGCCGTACCATGGCCAAAGTCAGATAAAACGAGCCGCAGCGCTCTTGGAGCAGACCTGCCAAGAGGTTTTTGTTTCGTGCCGTGCTGACCAAGAGCATGACCCTGTTAGGAGCAAGTACGAAAGCATTGCGGATAGCTTTGCAGCTATGGGACCAACATCGGGCATACTTTCGGCACTGCGTTTTGGCAATGAGCGCGCCAAGCAAACTGCGGGGTTGCCGCCTGCTTGGTTGGTCTTGGCTTGCGACTTGCCCAAGGTGGATGCTCATGTTTTGGCCCAATTGACCCAAGCGAGAGATTTTTTTCGCTTTGCGACTGCATTTTACAACAGCGATGGTTTGCCAGAACCGCTTTGTACCATCTATGAGCCCAAGGCCTACGGCAGACTATTGCAGTTTATTGCCCGTGCTTATGAATGCCCAAGAAAGTTTTTGATCAATAGCCGCATCAAGACTTTGGCGCCACCAAGCCCAGATTGCCTCGACAATGCCAATTCTCCCGAGGACTACCAAAGGATTAGCCATGATCTCAGTAGCTGAAGCCGACGCAGTTATCAGCAAGGCTGTAAAAGAGAGTTATGCTGAGCGAGTTTACGTCCAACCCTATCAAAAAGTCTCACTTGAGTCTTCATTGGGAAGAACTATGACCGAGGACTTGCTTGCAGACCGAGACCAGCCACCTTTTGACAGGGTTGCTATGGATGGTTTATCCATCAAGTTCGATCCTGCCGTTTTGGACCAAACACTCAATAAAGTTGCATATCTGCAGGCTGGAAGCCCAAACATTTTTGGTTCACCATGGACGCAAGCTAATGATGCACTGGAAGTAATGACGGGTGCCGCCTTAATAGAGCCATGGAATACCATCATCCCGTGGGAGGACTTGGACCAAGTCGGCACCGACAACCTTGGTAGTTGGCGCATTAAGGCAGGACTTAGGGTCCGTGAGGATCAACACATTCATCATCGCGCTAGTGATTATGCAGCCGGACAAAACTTGCTGCAGTCCGGCACTACCATCGGACCTGCACATATTCACTTGCTAGCAAGCAACGGCGTAAGCAACGTAAGTGTCTACCGCCAGCCTCAAATTGCACTTGTATCTACAGGTGACGAGCTTGTGGCGGTGGAAGATACACCCTTGCCCCATCAAATCCGGCGCAGCAACCTAATAGCGATAGCCGCCGCCTTACACCGCCTTGGCCTAACGAGCAAGTATAACGCTCATGCCATTGATGAGCGGGAAGACTTACATACCAAGCTGGCTCTTGCCCTCCAGACCTGCGACATTGTGATTGTTTCTGGTGCCGTTTCAATGGGCAGTTTTGACTTAGTGCCTTCCATCTTGCAAGAACTGGGCTGCTCGTGCCTCTTTCACAAGATTGCGCAAAAGCCAGGCAAGCCATTATGGTTTGGCAAAGGGCCACACGGCCAATTGATTTTTGCGCTTCCTGGCAATCCTGTTTCTAGTTTAGTATGCTTTAGACGCTTGGTTCTTCCTTGGATATGCCCCGCTTTAAATGCTGCCAACATGCTTCACCTTCCCTTGGCAGAAGACTGCAATCCTGCTCACAGTGGCTTTACCCGTTTTGCACCAGCATGCCTTGTGGATCAAGGATTTGGCCCGAGCCAACTCAGCCTAGGCAAAGCACAAGGCTCAGGAAACTTTTTTAGTTTGATACCCAGTGATGGAATAGTAGAAATTCCGCCAAATGATAAACCCTACCCGGCGGGAAGCGTCGTTCGCTTCTTTCCTTGGTATTAAGGATACAGCTATGACCGTTCGTCTTCGATACTTTGCGGCATTTAGAGAAATCTGCCAATTGGACCAAGAGACCTATTGCGGCCAGTTTAAAACTGTGGCCGATCTATATGAGCTTATTTGCAAAAAATATCAGTTTACGCTGAATATGCAACAAACTCGTCCTGCGATTAACGACCGTTTTTGTGCTTGGGACAATGCTCTTCAAGAAAATGACTTGGTAGTGTTTATTCCTCCTGTGGCTGGAGGCTGAGTATGTCACTACAAAACGAGGCCAACACTCGGGCCAAATTTATGTTGAGTCAAGGCCCTGTACATTTAGAGTACCAGCATTCTTGCAGTCCAGAATCGGGCGCCTTAGTCAGCTTTGATGGTTTAGTTCGCAACAACAACGAAGGCAAAGACGTCTTACGACTTGAATACTCGGCCTATGCCGAACTAGCCCTGCACGAAGGTAGTCTGATCGTTAAAGAGGCTGTTGACTGTTTCGCTTTGCAGGCCGCCCTTTGCAGTCACGCTCTTGGTGTACTTGAAATAGGCCAGCTTGCGGTCAGCATTAGGGTTTGGGCCTCGCATCGCGGTGAGGGCTTTGAAGCCTGCCGTTGGATTATTGACCAAGTAAAGTCTCGCGTCCCTATCTGGAAGAAAGAAAGCTACACCGACGGGACATGCGAATGGGTCTTGTGCCAGCATGTGGGACACCATGGACACTGACGAAGCGCCCTCCAGCCAACGCTATCAACGCCACTTTGGCCTCGAAGGCTGGGGTTCGGCTGGTCAGAAAAAGCTAGGCAAGACCAGAGTATTGATTGTTGGACTGGGCGGACTTGGTTGTCCGGCCGCGCGCTATTTGGCGGCCGCTGGCGTCGGCACTCTGATCTTGATGGACCCTGACAAGGTAGAACTGAGTAATCTTCAAAGGCAAGTTCTCTACGATGATGCCGACTGCGGCTCGACCAAAGTCAGCGTAGCCGGCCACAAGTTGCGCGCACAAAATCCCTTAATCAAGGTCGTAGAAATAAAGGACTATTTTAGAGCAGACATCGATCCAGATTTTGTTGCGTCACTTGACCTAGTTCTTGATTGCACCGACAATTTTGCAAGTCGCTTTGCAATTCATGATATTTGCAGACAATTTTCAATCAACCTTGTACAAGCTGCCCTCTACACATGGGAGGGTCAACTGGCAGTTTTTGACTTTGGCGAACAGACGCAAGGTCCTTGTCTACGCTGCCTGTGGCCAGAGCAGCCGCTCGACGGTTGTGTTGGAACTTGTGGTGAACTTGGCGTAGCCGGAGCCCTGGCAGGTGCGCTCGGAAGCCTTCAGGCCTTAAGTGGACTACGTATTTTGCTCGGCCTGCCATGCCAAAAGCGCGGCGAGCTCTTTATTCTCGATGGACGTAACATGCAAAGTCGCATCTTAAACTGGGAAGTCTGCACCACATGCAGCTGCCAACGAGTCGCCAAGTACGATAAAGCGCACGTCCTGGCAACACACCCGACCAGCGACTTTGATCAATTGAACCAGAAAGTGATACTCGATATTCGAGAAACCCACGAAATCGGCCTGGATGACTACAGCATCTTAGAAAATTATGGCGCTAGCCGCATCACCCACCTTTCCAAAAGCAAACTGGTGAGCATGTCAGCTCAAGCCATTGCTCAACACTGCGGTCCCAACAATGAGCCAGTCACTATCATCTGCTCCGCCGGAGTGCGCAGCGCCATAATAGTCGACTATCTAAAAAAAAACGGTTACCAGAACTTTGTTTCTTTGGATGGGGGCATGATGGGTATCAAGCAAAGGCGCTAATGGAACCTTGACTCACCAGTCAATATATGTACATATGTACATATATGCACTCTTTCAGCTACTTTCAGGCACTTTCCGACGAAACGCGACTGCGTTGTTTTAGGGTTTTGGCTTCTAGCCCAGTAAGTCTATGTGTAGCTGAGTTGGTCGATATAGTGCAGAAAGCTCAATACAGCATTAGCCATTCACTGGCCGAACTTCGTAAAGCAGAGCTCGTGCTTGAAGACCGTCAAGGAAAACTAGTTTTTTACTCACCAAACTTTAACGGTGCCACAGGTGCCGCCATAAAAGAACTCTCTCGTTGGGTAATCAATCACTGTGAATGCCATGACTTAAGCCAGGCTGCTAAAAACAAGAACAATGACGGCTCGTCGCGTCCTGGCAACAAAACGTGTGGCTACGACCATGAGCGACTGCAATGGCGGCTGGCGATGCGAAACGACGGAAACGTTGTATACACTTACCGTCAGCAGAGTTCTCTCACAAAAACGGCCACCTACAAAGCTAGGGTACTGTTTGTTTGCACTCACAACGCTGCCCGCAGCCAGATCGCTAGCGCCTACTTACGTCAACTTGCCCCAGATTCATTTGAGGCACAGAGCGCTGGAATAGAACCCGGCCAACTCAACCCTTATGTGATTAAAGTTCTCGCCGAACAAAGTATCGACATTTCTGCCAATAAGCCGCGCTCGGTCGCCGAAGTCTATCAGAACGCCAATACTTACGATTACGTGATAACTGTTTGCAGTCCGGAAGCCGAGGCCGACTGCCCGGTCTTTCCTGGGCCTGTCCAACGCCTTTCTTGGCCTTTTGCCGATCCGAGCAAATTTACTGGAACTGAAGAAGAAATTATGCAAGGCGTTAGGTCGCTTTGCCACAAGATAAAAGGCAAGATTGAGGAGTTTATTGATGAACAAAGTTAAGCCCTCGGGCGCGGGGATCAGTTTTTTTGAACGCTACCTAACTTTATGGGTTTTAATCTGTATGGCAGCCGGCATTGCTATCGGCCAGTTTTTGCCGAGCATACCGCGCTTTCTTGGACAGTTTGAGTACGCCAAAATCTCGATACCAATCGCTATACTTATTTGGGTGATGGTCTACCCCATGATGATGAAGGTAGACTTTAAAAGCATCTTAAATGTCGGCAAAAACCCTCAAGGATTGTTTGTCACATGGATTGCCAATTGGGTCATCAAGCCGTTTACCATGTTTGGTATTTCGGCCTTCTTCTTCTATGTAGTATTTCAGGCGCTAATTCCACCGCAACTGGCCAAAGACTATTTGGCTGGAGCTGTCCTCTTGGGTGCGGCACCGTGCACTGCCATGGTCTTTGTCTGGAGTCATCTAACCAAAGGAAACCCAGCTTATACGGTAGTGCAAGTTGCCACCAATGATCTTATCATTTTGGTCGCCTTTGCACCGATTGTAGCCCTACTGCTTGGTGTTTCAGGCGTTCCAATCCCCTGGGATACCTTGCTCTTGTCAGTTTTACTTTTTGTCCTCATTCCCTTGAGCGCTGGCATAATTACTCGGCTGGCAATTGTAAAGAAAAGTGGCCTCGACTTCTTCCAGAAAGAATTTTTGCCAAAGTTTAACAACGTCACCATAATTGGCCTGCTACTAACTCTGGTAATAATCTTTTCCTTCCAAGGAGAAGTGATTCTCGCCAATCCGCTACACATACTCTTAATTGCAGTTCCTCTGATTATTCAAACAGTGCTAATTTTTGCCCTTGCCTATGGGGCCTGTAAAGCACTCAAACTGCCACACGACATCGCCGCTCCAGCCGGCATGGTGGGAGCTTCTAACTTTTTTGAACTCTCCGTAGCAGTTGCAATCGCAATCTTTGGCCCAAGCTCACCAGTGGCCTTGGCGACTATCGTAGGCGTTTTAGTGGAAGTTCCGGTGATGCTTGGCTTAGTTAAGTTTGCCAATCGAACCAAAGCTTGGTTTCCACCAAGTCAACCGCAATCAAAAATAGAAGGAGCACAATGATGGACAAAAAACGAGTAATATTTATCTGCATCCACAACTCCGGTCGCAGCCAAATTGGCGAAGCATTTTTGCGCCACATGGCCGGCGATCGCTTTGAAGTGCATAGCGCAGGTATAGAAGCTGGTAAACTCAATCCCTTGGTCGTCAAGGCCATGGAAGAACGCAAGATCAGCATGGAAGGACATTTTGCCAAAAAAGCAAGTGACTATATTGAGCGAAGCGAACAGTTTGACTACATCATTACGGTTTGTGACGAGATCAACGCCGAACGCTGCCCAGTTTTTCCAGGAAAAGCAAAACGCCTGCATTGGGGATTTCCAGACCCCAGCGCGCTTGGCGGCAGCGATATCGAAAAGTTGGCCGCCATTCGGCCAATACGAGACAACATTGAAGCCAAGATTAAAGAATGGATCAGTGATCCAGTTTAAAAAAAGCGCCCCGCTAGGCGCTTTTTTTTGCTTATTCTTGTCAACTATTCATTAATTTTTTTACAAAACCCTCTTTACAAACATACTATACGGGTTTACATTGTAGTTAGGTTTATTCTATAAACCAGTTTATGGAGGAACAAATGAACGAAAATGACCAGAACCCATCAAAAGAGGCGCTCCTAAAAGACCTTTTACTCATTAAAGAAGCTGCCCAAAAAAGCAACAACCTGTTTAGGTATTTATCCCTGGCTCAGGGAATAAAAAAGCTGGCCTTGTGGGGAACTGGTCTGGTGGCTGTAAGTTGTGGCATCGTTATTTGGCTACCCCAAAGCCCGTCAATCGAAGCCAGCCAAGAGCTTGCCGTTCAGGTTCTGCTTTACTCACTGCTTGCCGTAAGTGTCGTATTGCTAGGCATCTATAAAATTCGCCTATTTCTCAACCTTGGTAGAGCCTATCGCAAAGACATCACCTTTTCTCAACTGATGCATGCAGCATTCAGCAAACCGCTCTTGCGCCACTTAATTCCGCAAGCTCTTGTCATGATTGCGTTGATAATCTTTTTTTCCTGGCGCGGTGAGCATATTTTTATAGTGCCAATTGTCACGCTCTTTTTTTCGATCATCATATTTTCGATGATTGCCCACCTAGGCATGCGTGAGCTCTTTGGCTTTGCATTTTGGCTCTTAATTAGCGGAATTGCAAGTCTGTTTCTCGCTCCCTATCTGTCCACGCCACTAATGATACTAAGCAACTTGGGCATTGGAATGCTTGCGCTTTACTTCGGTGCACTTGTGGTAAGCCGCCGACAAAACCGGGGCCAAAAGTGAACAAGAAACCTGAGCATGGGCTGGACAAGGTCATACACGAACGCGCTCGACTCTTGATTATGACCAAACTATCCAGCAGTGACGAGCCCAAGGTGAGTTTTAACGAACTCAAATCTTCACTCGAGATGACTGCTGGCAACTTATCGGTCCAGCTCGCCAATTTGGAAACTGCCGGCTACGTGTCTATAGAAAAACAGTTTGTGGACAAAAAGAGCTCCACCTGCGTGTCAATCACTATGGAAGGTCATCAAGCTTTTTTGTCCTATCTTGACGCGATGGAGCACCTTATTCGAAGCATAAAGGAGACAAAAGAATAATGTTTGACGTTAAAGATTTGCAGTTTCGTTACGCAGGTGCCAAAGAAGACACCATTAAAGGAAATAGCTTTTCGTTTCAAAAAGGTGAAATTCTTTGAGCTAATCAAAAAGCAGCCCATTCAAACTATACATAGTGGCGAAACAACGCTCGACGAGATCTTTATTAAGGTCACGGGGGTACAACCCAATGAATAACTTCTTTGTCCTAATTGCCGGCGACCTAAAACGGCTTCGTCGCTACGGCATCTTCTGGGCGAGCTTGGCCGTTAGCCTCTTGTGGATAATTTTTATCCAAATTGTTGACCTTAAGAATCTGTCGCAGTTTTTTGGGCTCTTTGTGATGGCCGATGCCACGCTGATGTCGTTTTTGTTGGTCGGCGTTTCGATAATCTAAGAAAAATAAGAGCACGCTCTCAAGACACTCTTGGTAAGTCCGATTAGCGCCGTCGGCTATCTCGGTTCAAAAATCGCTTTTACCATCGCTTCAGCGCTAAGTTCTTTGCTTATCCTATATGGCTGGCTTTTCATTGCTCTTGGCGCTTATTGTGCGCTTGCTGGTTCCCTATTTGGAAACCCAGCTATCGTACTCACTTGCACCTTGGTACCAAATTATCGTCCTAGGGCTTATTCTGCTTGGAACAAGCATCAGCGGTGGCATGGTTGGCTTTTCTATCATAGACGATAGAGACGATCAGATACTGCAAGCCATCGAAGTTTCGCCGGTCAGCTTTGAGCTTTTCTTGGACATACGGCTTGGCCTGTGCATAGTGCTCGGCTGGGTCATGGGCATCTTGATTCCGCTTATTGCCCAGCTTGGCGATATCCCATTTCACGTGCGCTTTTTGGTTCCCATTTCGGCCGGCTTGTTTTCTAGTTTATGTGCCATGCTGGTCAATTTTTTTGCAAGCAATAAAGTTGAGGGCTTTGCAATGATGAAGGCAGTCGGCTTTATCGTGGCCTTTCCTATTGCATCACAGTTCTTTAGTGACTTTAAGCAGTATTTTTTTGCCATAGAACCAAACTTTTGGACGGCCAAAGCATTCTCACTTTCGCTCACTGAACATGTCGATTCCGGCGAGTTCTGGTTCTTTTGGGCGGTAGGAATCGTCTATTTGCTCTTACTAAACTTGCTTGTTTTCAAAATCTTTAAGAAGAGAATCACACGATGATTCACCAAGGAGGAATGATATGGAATGGTATTTTTGGGTACTGATTGTGCTGGCGGTAGCTTTGATTGGATTCCTTAAAGTTAAGTTCTTTAAGTCAATTATTGCCAAAAAGCACAGAAAAAAGACGACGTCTAGTTCTAATGATGGCCAAGGCTAGCACTGCAAGATCTGCCTTGGCCATGTCTTTGGCCATTCAGCTAGGCACGGAATTATAAAAGACCCTTGTGTCAAAGGGCTGACGGTCGCGGGGCCCCACTTCACTGGCGCGGTGCTTGTCGCTCAAATAGGCTGACTCATCACGATATGACAACGCTATTACACAAGCGATCACCCAATCAGATGGAATAGAGAGTTTTTCACGCAATCCAGGCGCGTTAAAACCAGCCATTGGATGGGCAACCACTTCTTCGTGACTAGCCTGAACCAAGAGGCTCATTACAGCCAATCCAGCGTCAAACATAGCATAGGCTCGGTCATCATCAAGGTTGCAACTTTGACGCCGGTCTGCGCATGCCACAACAAATACGGGCGCCACTTTGGCCCAATAATTGCCGTCACTCAAACAGGAAACCACGGTTTCGCGCATTGGATCTTCACTGGCGACTACAAAACGCCAGGACTGCTTGTTGGCACATGATGGCGCAATACTAGCTGCAAATAAAATTCGTTGCACAAGCTCTGGTGCTAGGCTCTTGTTTGACAGTGCACGGTACGATTTTCGCTTGGCAAGTACGGGAATCAAGCTCTCTTCGTCAATATCCATCTACAAACCCTCCACAATGGCCTCGATAGGCACCTATAGTTTACCAAATTTTTGGTGCATCGACTGTACTTATGTAGAGTAAAAAGTGATTGTGTAAAAAACATTTGAACAACGCTTGGCTTTTAAACTATCTTTAAGGCATGGCCGACGACGTGCTTAACAAAAAACCAATTAATCTCACTGGGCACTTTTTGGTTGCCGAAGCCGAACTGGGCGACCCAAATTTTAGCGAAACTGTGGTGCTTATCATTAGTCATGATGACGAAGGTGCCTTTGGTTTGGTGGTCAATCGACGTTCGGACATAAGTCTTGGTCAAGCTGCAGAGCCTTATACAAATTCGCCCTTTGCTGGTCTTCCGCTGTTTGTAGGCGGCCCTGTAGAACAAGAGTTTCTGTTTTGCTTGCATAGCGGCCTGCCAGATGGCAACGATAGTCCTTATGTTATCAAGCTCACCAGCAATCTAGTGTTTGAACCGCAGTTTGTAGCTTTGGAAACCCACATCCTAGCCAACCCCAAGCTAAAGCCCCCTGAGATTAGACTCTTTGCTGGATATTCGGGCTGGACCGCCGGTCAGCTTGAGTCTGAGTTGGAAGAAGGCGCTTGGATGACCATGCCAGCCAGTTCGGATCTTGTCTTTAATCCCCACCCACAGGGTGGCTGGAAACAGGCCCTCAAACGCAAGGGCGGAGTCTATTGGCTGGTAGCAGAAACCGGCTACAAGCCATCACTCAATTAGCCCTATCGTCGGCCTAGACCCACTTTTCTTCCAAGAGCTTGCCGTCTAAACTCAAAACCGCCAGCTTGAGCGGAACCTTTCGTTCGGCCTGAGCGACAGCTTTCTGAGCAAGTTGCAATAGACCGCGGCAACAAGGCACTTCCATAATCAGCACGGTAATGGTATTAATTTTGGATTGATCTATCATGGCAACAAGCTTAGTAGCATATGAATCTTGTCCATCGTCGAGTTTTGGACAGGCTATGGCCAAGGTTTTTCCCTTAAGAAACTGGGCATGAAAGCCACCGGCAGCGTAAGCGCTACAGTCGGCAGCCAGGAGCAAATCGGCCCCGGAAAAATAAGGTGCTTGCGGATTAAGTAAGTGCAGCTGCACCGGCCACTGGCGCAGTTCACTGCTTTGGCTAGCTGGTCCATCTGACCTTGATTCTGTTGTTTGCATTGTTTGAGCTGCTGGCGCAAGACTGCGTGCCATCGCACCCGGACATCCCCCTTGGTGGCTGTGGACTGAAGCAGCACTAACATGGCCAGCATCTGCCGTATGGATAGCTATTGGTTTTAAGTTGGCGTTCTTAGTAGGCATTGGATTGTCGATTCCTTTCTGTTTGAGAATATCTAAAGCTTGAGCCAAATAAACATCTTGCTTGTGCTGTTGTAAGTGTTCTAGATGAGCTCTAATGACGTTGTTGCCACCAGCAATGATTTTTTCCATAACCTGCGCTTCGTCATAGGCTTGGGCCTCGCGTTTGGAGACACGCATAGCACCAGTTGGACAATGGCCAACGCAAGCACCCAATCCTTCGCACATCAAGTCAGAAAGCAAGCGAACTTTTCCGTCGATTATTTGCAGTGCGCCTTGGTGGCAATTTGGTACACAATTACCACACCCAACACAGAGTTCTTCGTCAATTTCAATTATATCTCTCAACATGCTTTGGCTCCTATTACTAAGCTAACATAGTGAGTGACAACTACCATTGACTTAGGTCAACAGAAAGTACATCCGGTCAGTAAGCAGGCTTAAACCATAGCCTTACAGATAAGGTCACCAATCTCTTTAGTGCCAACTCTCTTGCAGCCTTCGGTCCATATATCGCCAGTTCTATAACCTTGTTCGAGCACCTGGTAGATCGCCTTATAAACAAGTTCATAAGCTTCGTTTAGCCCAAAACTGTACTTGAGCAACATGGCCGCAGAAAGAATCTGAGCAATTGGATTGGCAATACCTTGACCTGCGATGTCGGGAGCTGAGCCACCTGATGGCTCGTACAATCCAAAGTTTCCATCTGCAAGACTGGCCGAAGGCAGCATACCAATGCTTCCGGTTATCATTGCAGCTTCGTCGGACAGAATGTCGCCAAACATGTTTTCGCACAGCATAACGTCAAACTGTCGTGGATTCTTTACCAACTGCATAGCAGCGTTATCGACGTACATGTGCGAGAGCTGGACTTCTGGATAGTCTATGGCGATGCGCTCAACTACTTCGCGCCAGAGTACCGATGTGGCCAAAACATTTGCCTTGTCTATTGAACAAACCTTCTTGTTGCGCAACAAGGCCGCCTTAAAGGCTACGTGCGCAATGCGCTCAACTTCACCAACTGTGTAAGCCATCGTATCCACCGCTCTATCGCCCTCGCGGCCCTTGGGACTACCAAAGTAGATGCCACCAGTAAGCTCACGGATGACCAAAACGTCAAAATTGTCACCAATTATTTCGGCCTTAAGCGGAGAAGCATCCTTTAGCTGAGGAAAGATGATTGCGGGGCGCAAGTTAGCGTACAAGCCAAAAATCTTGCGTAGCGGCAAGAGTGCACCTCGTTCTGGCTGCTCGTTGGGAGGAAGTTTTTCCCACTTGGGGCCGCCAACTGACCCAAACAAAATGGCATCTGCGGCTTTACATACAGCGATTGTCTCGTCAGGTAAGGCCTTGCCGTGATTATCTATCGCGATACCACCAACGTCGACATGAGTTTTTTCTATGCTAAGATCAAAGCGTTTAGCAAGCAAGTCGAGAACTTTTTCCGCCTCGGCCATTACTTCGGGACCAATGCCGTCCCCGGAAAGTACGGCGAGTTTAATTTTTTTGGCTGACATGAAATCTCCTGATGACGGTCAGCATAGACGGTAAATCTTCATTTTTCAAGTTGCAGATAGTACTGAATCACCAATCACCGCAATCGATGTGTGCAAGAGACCCGCTTGGCTATTTGCCAAGGATTCAAGTACAATTTAGACGAATGGGAGAACTATTATGGTAAAAAAAATAGCACTATCGATAGTGGCTTTCTGTCTGTTTGGCCTAGGCGCAGTTTTTGCCCAAGGCTCGAGCGCTTCGCCAGGCATAGAGCTTGTGCTAGTGCCTCAGACAGCTACAACCGAGGACAAGAATCAGTACTGGTTGGAAGCTCATTTTACCCTGCCCGAAAAGCTCCATCAAACATTGCAAGAAAAGTACTTTGGACTGGTCATAAATCAAAGCGCTTTGCCCGCTGGAGCAGTGCTCGGAAAGTTGGTCTACCCACCATCAGAGAAGAAAATTTTGGACATACTTTCTTACGAAAAATTTGTACTAATCAAACAAGCGATTAGTTTTAAACAGATACCACCGTCCAATTTTGAAATTGAAGGTAGCGTATTTTGGCAGCTGTGCTACGACGATGGCGTCTGCTTGGTGCCGCAAAAAAAAGACTTCATCTTTACCGTGCAGAGCCAGGCTGGCTTGCTAGGCAGTGCAAAGACCAACATAAATCGCTTGGTCCAAGATGGCAGCGGTCAAACCTCACTTGGCTCACCCTTTGCGCTAAGTGACGCTCAAGAAGCACCTGCAATTGAGCAACAAAGCCCTAACGACGAGGAGAGACTCGATTTTGCAGGTGTTCTTTTAATCCTACTTTTTGCCTTTTTGGGTGGCGCCATTCTTAACTTGATGCCTTGCGTTTTGCCTGTGCTTTCTATAAAGGCACTTTCCTTAATCAAAAACGCCGGTGAGAACCCCAAGCGCCGCTGGGCCCATGCCTGGATGAGTGCTGCCGGCATTGTAAGCTCCTTACTTGCCTTGGCACTAATCTTGGTCATCCTGCAGTCGGCCGGGCTATCAATAGGTTGGGGAATACAGTTCCAAAACCCTTGGTACATGCTAGGCTTGGTGGTTCTTGTCTTGGGTTTTGCTCTTTCTCTATTTGACATTTTTATTTTGACTGCGCCGTCGGTCAAACAAAACAAAAGAACAGGCCTTAGCGGAAGTTTTTTTTCGGGTTTCTTGACGGTTGTTTTGGCAACTCCTTGTACCGCCCCTTTCTTAGGCACTGCCCTTGGCCTAGCCTTTAGTAGCCCTTGGTGGGTCATAATTTTAGTCTTTGGCTTTATCGGTATAGGACTCGCACTACCTTTCTTCTTACTCACTGTCATACCCGGCGCACTTAGGTTTTTGCCAAAACCAGGCAAATGGATGGAGACCTTCAAGGGCGTCATGGCATTCGCACTAATCGCTACCGGTATCTGGCTCTTAACCGTGCTTAACACGCAACTTGCCACTGACAGCTTCAGCAATGTGCTGTGGTTTTTGGGCAGCTTCTTCTTTCTTGCATGGATCTGGGGTCTCGTCCAACGCAGCGCTCTGGGCGGCCTCAAACGTAAGCTTGCCCAGTTCCTGGTTCTTGCTCTATTGGTCGCAGCCGGTTGTGCCTTCTTGTCCTTGTCACCTCGCACCAGTGCAACAAGTCAGGACTCATCGGCCAAGCTACCGGATGGTTGGCAGGTCTTCTCGGAGCAAGCAGTGGACACCGCGCTTGTGCAAGGCAAGACTGTTTTTGTGGACTTTACGGCCGACTGGTGTCTCACCTGCCAAATCAATAAAGCTGGACCGCTCGCGGATCCGAGAGTCTTGAATGCCCTTAATGAGTCGAACGTCGTCAGACTACAGGGAGACTATACCAATGCCGATCCGATAATCGCTGCTTGGCTCAAACGATATAAACGAGCAGGGGTTCCCTTTAATGCTTTCTTGCGCGCAAACAAAGCCACCCAAGTTCTGCCGGAAATACTCACTAGCGATGGTGTGCTGGCCGCGCTCACCACTATTAGTTTGTAAACATCAGACAAATCAAGAGCAACATTAAGCCACCCACTCGCGGATGGCTTTACTATTTTTCGTGCATGATCAAAGGAAAGAACGAGGAGGTTTTGCCAGCGTCAACGTGTAACGATGCTCATGTCTAAGTTAAGCAGACTGGATTCTGCGCCAGAATTGAACTTGCAAAGTGTTTGTTGGCGCCCTCTACCCGCGATGCAATATTGACCGCATGACCCACTCTTGGCGTGGTCAAATATGATACCCGACATAAACTCCAAGTAGCTGTTGAAAAGTTTTTCCAATTCCAGCGGCGCAAAGCTCTGAGCCAAACCGCAAAAGCTTTCTGCGTAGCTGGATTTTATTTCCAGTTCCAATAGTTAGCGGCCGCATGTTCTGGCCTCCCAAAAAATCGGTTATCCCGTGTAAATTTTTGCAGCACTTGCTGGATTAACCGCTTCGTTGGACGTAATGGTTTGTAAACCTGCCTTTGGTTGGAACGCTGGACTTGACCTAAGAGACTATTTTAAATAGCGAAGGTGCGCCGCGCCTCGGATTGCAAGCTGTTTACTCAAGTAAGAATTCGCTATTTCCGATTCCACTCAATGCTCTGGATCAAAAACTACCCATTTTGGAGCAAGCACAATTGAAGCCGTAGGATTTGACCAAGCTTTGGCGCAGTTTAGTCTCAAGTTTACTTGGTAATTTGACTCGCATACTTGGTTTTTATCTTGATTTTAGTTTGACGAGAAAATTACGAATGATTATCATTACATTGCAGAGGAATTTATTCGGTCAAGGTGCAACGAAGAGGAGCGTCCCAATATGAGAAAATCTACAGTTCGCGTAGTTTCTGTATTTTGAGTATACTTCGTCGTTGTAAGCCCTGGTTATTCCAAGGCTTACGTAAAAAAAACACCTACTTTGAGGGCTGGTACTTTAAGATTAGCGACCAAAACCAGCGTTCTTTTTCATTTATTCCTGGCATCAGCCTTAGTGCCAACGACAGTCACGCATTTATACAATTTATAGACGGCTCTAGCGCCTCCACGACCTACCATCGTTTTGAATTGGAAGAGTTTTCTACCAGCGACGAGCCTTTTTTTATAAAAATTGGCAAGAACTATTTTGGCCAAGACTCGCTCAACGTTGACTTGGAACAAGATGGCTTCGTCTGTAAAGCCAAGCTCCAGACAAGCACTTGGACGCCCTACCCGAGTGGGCTTTTTAGGCCTGGCATTATGGGTCCATTTGGTTTATTGGGTTTTTTGGAATGCTACCACGGCATAGTTAGCGCCAATCACACTGTTTCTGGCGACTTTGATATAAATGGCATTAAACAATCGATTGAAAATGGAAAGGCCTATATAGAAAAGGACTGGGGTCATTCCTTTCCGCAAGACTATATTTGGACCCAAGCAAACTCTTTTGCCGATCGGCAAACCAGCGTCTTTGTGTCCATGGCAACCATACCATTTAAGGGGCTTGAGTTTCCGGGCTTAATTGCTTTTGTTCACTTGCCCAAACGCAGCTACGTGACCTTTGCTACTTGGAACAGAGCCAAGATTCTCCACTTGTCTAACCAAAATGGAGGCTTTTCTGCCGAAATAAAGCGCGGCGCCTACCTTCTCAAAATTAAGGTGCGCGAGTCTCGCAGCGGCTCGCTGGCTGCTCCACGACTGGGCACTATGGATAGAATCATCAAAGAAAGTGTAGATGCCGTGCTCGACTTTGAACTCTTTGAACACGGAAATCCAATTGCATCGGGTAGTTCGGCAGCTGCTGGACTAGAAATGTCGGGAAACCTAGATAAGTTAAAGCCTAAGAACAACTAAAGACTCGCTTGTTCACTTCTGGGTGCCTTGCTACTATCGAGTGATGTTTGACCTCAATTTACCCTTTACCAACCCAGTTGCAGTTTTTGCTGTTCTGATAGGGCTTATTCTGATAGTCCCACTTATATTCAAACCACTTCGCATTCCAGTAGTAGCAGGATTGATACTTGGGGGCCTTTTGATTGGGCCACACGGTTTGGGTTTATTGGTGCGTGGCGAAACACCTCAACTGCTCGGAAAAATCGGCATTATCTATATTATGTTTTTGGCTGGGCTAGAAATAGATCTACACCAACTGTCCAAGCGCAAGGGTCAAACTATCCTATTTGGTGTTTTGACCTTTCTTGTTCCATTGGGCATGGGCTTTGCTGGTGCTTTTGGCCTTTTTGGCATGGCTGCAGTACCGGCTTTACTCTTGGCCTCTATGTTTTCGTCACACACTTTGTTGACTTACCCAGAAATTAGCCGATTTGGCCTTAGTCGTAACCGCGCTGTTACCGTGACCATCGGCGGAACCATGATCACCAATCTATGCGCTCTCTTGATCCTTGCACTTAGCGCAACCTGGGCACAAGGCAAGCTTGACCAATGGTATTTTGTACGCTTGGCTATTTCACTCTTGATCTATTGTGTGGTGGTTTTTGCTGTAATACCGTTTATGGCACGACGTGCTCTCAAGAGTTTGTCTGCTGACGGCGATATTCAGTTCCTGTTGATTTTCTGCATCATGTTTATCTCGGCTGCATTGGCACAGCCTGCAGGACTTGAGCCAGTTATTGGTGCATTTTTGATCGGGATCGCCCTCAACCGCCTAATTCCTGATAGCAGTGTACTTATGAACCGACTCAACTTTGTTGGCAATAGTCTATTCATTCCACTTTTTTTGGTAGACGTTGGTTTAATCATTAATCCAAGTCAGTTTTTTGGCAATATACAGTCCTGGTTTTTTGCGGCTTTTATGGTTTTTGTAGCCATCGTCTCCAAGTGGATTCCAGCCTGGGTCTCCCAGAAGGCTTTTAAATTTAGCCCGGCCGAGCGAGGCATAATTTTTGGTCTGTCGGTCAACCAGGCTGCGTCTACTTTGGCGGCCGTCTTGGTGGGTAGGGAACTGGGCCTGTTTGATGACATTGTCGTAACGGCTACTGTCGTCATGATTTTGGTAAGCTGTATTGTTGGCAGTGTAGTCAGCGAACGTAGCGCACGCAAACTCAAAATGGCCTTTGCGAGCGTTAGTCATGACGAAAAAGAAGAATCAATTCGGTTGATGGTGAGTCTATCAAATCCTGAAACGGCTCCTGCCTTGGCCGAACTTGCCACCTATCTAGTTCCAAAAAATAGCAGCGAAGCCATTTATCCTACCGTTATGGTGCAAGATGGCACTCATGTCGAAGAAGACTTGGCCAAGGCCGAATCAGTTATTGCGCTAGCGATGACGCGAATTTTGCCCTTGGGCTTAAAGGCTATTCCCGTTTCTAGTTTGGATGTTAACATTGCAAGTGGTCTTCTGCGAGTTTCTAAAGCACGTCGTATTCAAGTCATGCTCTTGGGCTGGAACGGGCACTTTGGTGTCGGGCGGGCCTTGTTTGGTAGCATCCTAGATCAGCTAATCAGCAACAGCCCCTTGAGACTGGTAGTCGCCAGACTGTTTGGTTCTATTTCAGAGGTCAAACGAGTGGTGTTGATCCTTCCGCCATTTATCGAACACCAGCAAGATATCTGGCCGAGTCTTGGAATTGTGTTTGACTTAGCCAAGCGACTTGGTCTTAAAATACTGCTGCTAAGTCAAGCTCTCACTTTAGACAACCTGTCAAAGAACATAAAGGGTCTTCACCAATCACTTGAAACCGTAGAACTCAAGGACTGGTCAGATTTGTTGCCTAGCATGACTAAGCTGAGCAACAAGACTGACCTGATTGCTTTGGCTCATGTCCGCAAGCACCAATTGGCTTGGCGACCCAGCCTAGATAGGCTACCAAAGAGCCTCAGCGAGACCTTCCTTGACAACAACCTTTTGATTGTCTATCCGGGCACAAAACCGGACACCAAACGACAGCATTCTATAGCAGATGATTTGTCTGATAACGCAAGCCACTATGACAGTCCAGCAGACCAAGCACCTATTTCTTACGCACGCTACTTTGAAAGAACCAGCAAACCGGAACAAGCAATTCTAGAAGTCCTCGCTCAACAATTTGACGAACACAAAGCCTTTAGACTCCTTCATACTTTTAGCCCCGACGGAAAGTTGCAGGGGGTAGAACTCAAACCCGGTGTCATTCTCTTGCACCACCATGATGAAAACGTGGAGCAGTTTTGGATTGGCTGCGCTGTCTACTCAGACCTAGGACGACCAATCGACAGCGAGAATCCAATAGACTGTATTGTTCTGTTGGTGAGTCCTGCCCAAAAGGCGGCAGAAGAACACTTGGTGGTTCTATCTCGGATTGCGCGCTGGGTTGGGCAGGATGACTTCAAAAAAACTATCACTAGCTTGTGTACGAGCTTTTCTTAGACGACCCGACTACTATTCGATCTGTTGCTGAAATTTACCTACGTATTAGTTGCCTCTTTTTTATATAACTACGCTTTTGTATATTTATGGTGAACAAGGGCTGGCAAAAATCTGCTGGGATCCATCAGGAAAGTCTTAAGCTGTCGGTCTTTAAGCCAGACGTCACTGAATCGACATCAATCTTGGCACGATTATTGCATGTAATTGGTAGAGGTAAAAAAATGAAGTTGCTAATCGTAGACGACTCCAACATCATGCGCCGGGCCATAGAAAAATATCTAACAGATTTTAATCTCGAACTGGTAGGAACTGCCGGTGACGGCGAAGCAGCACTTCAACTCTTTAAGGCTCATCTTCCTGAATTGGTTACGCTTGATATCACCATGCCGCGCATGGACGGCTTGGCTTGTCTTGATGAGATTATGCGTTTGCGCCCTGAAACTAAGGTCTTGGTAATTAGCGCTCTAAAGGACCCGTCTACTGGTCTTCAGGCTTTGCGCAAAGGTGCTAAAGGATTCTTGGCCAAGCCTTTTTCTCCAGAAGAAATACGTAGTGAAGTTCAGCAGATCCTTGGGCTATCATCATGACTGAAGTAGAACTAAAAGCATTTACTCGTGTTGTTACTCAATACTTTAACAACGTCACCGGTACAGCGGCTCAACTTGGGCTACCCTACATCAAAGGAGAACGCCAAGAAACCTTTGATTATACTGGCGTGATTGGCATTTCTGGCTCCCGCAAGGGTGGTGTTTATTACACCGCTGGCAAACAGCTTTTAGAAGCATTGGGCGCCTTTATCCTTGGGGATGAGCCACTCGATGATGAAGCGCTTTACGATTTGGTAGGCGAGCTTACCAACACTATTGCTGGCAACATGCGAGAGATTTTTGGCTCCAACTTTTTGATTTCGGTCCCAATCATCATGAAGGGTAAAATTGATGATATCGTTATCAAACTCAAACCACCAGTCTTTATAATTCCAATAATCTGGAATGGCATGAACAGTCACCTAGCGATTGGCCTGGAGTAGAACATGGAACATTCAATGCTCGACATAATGTGGGTGATAATGGCTGCAAGCTTGGTTTTTGTTATGCAGGCCGGCTTTGCCATGGTAGAATCTGGCCTTACTCGCTCCAAAAATAGTATCAACGTAGCTATAAAGAATCTGACAGATCTTGGCGTCTCTTTGATCGTATACTGGCTAGTGGGCTTTGGCCTCATGTTTGGACTGAGCTTTTCTGGCATTTTTGGCACTAGCGAGTTCTTCTTTGACAGCGGCGACGCCTGGCCAATGGTCTTTTGCCTTTTTCAGGCCGTGTTCTGCAGCACTGCTGCCACCATCGTGTCGGGCGCAGTGGCGGAGCGCATGCGCTATATTTCGTACATCTTTGCCACCATACTTATGGCGCTGGTGATCTACCCAGTATTTGGCCACTGGGCCTGGGGCGGCGCCTTGCAAGGGTCAGCAAGTGGTTGGCTGGCTAAGCTTGGCTTTGTTGACTTTGCAGGGTCTACCGTTGTGCACAGTGTGGGCGCTTGGGTAGCGCTGGCGATTCTAGTTATTATTGGACCTCGCGCCGGTCGCTACAAGAGCGATGGAACGGTTGCGCCCTTGAGCGGTAGTAACATCCCCATGGCAGTATTGGGAGTAATACTCTTGTGGTTTGGTTGGTTTGGCTTTAACGGCGGAAGCACTCTGGCAGCGAGTGAAAACGTAGCGGGGATAATCCTTCGCACTTGTTTGGCCGGTGCGGCTGGAATGCTATCTGCATTGCTAATCGGTTGGCCACTACTCAAAAAACCCGACGTCAACTTAGTCATCAACGGCGCATTGGCTGGACTTGTTGCCATCACCGCTGGCTGCCACGCCGTCAGTGCGCCTCAGTCAATCTTGATTGGTCTGGTTGCTGGCGTGCTGATGTTCGCAAGTAGCATTCTTCTCGACAAATTGCGCATAGATGATGCGGTTGGTGCAATTCCTGTGCACTTGGTAGCCGGCATCTGGGGTACCTTGGCGGTTGCAATTTTTGGCAATCCAGACATTTTAGGAACCGGCTTGAGCCCATTAGAACAGCTTGGTATACAGGGCTTAGGTATAACAGTTTGTGGTATGTGGTCGTTTGGCGTGGCTTGGTTAGTTGTAAAGCTTATCAATGCTATCACGCCAATTAGAGTAAGCCAAATAGACGAAGCCAATGGACTCAACAAAGCAGAACACGGAGTAAGCACCGAGATCTACGATCTATTCTCAGTATTGGATCAGCAAGCAAAAACGGGCGATTTGAGCCTACGCGCGCCTGAAGAACCATTTACTGAGGCCGGACAAATTGCCGGGATGTACAACAACGTTATGAGCAAACTGGAAGCCGATACTATTGCCAAAGATGAATACTTGCAGATACTGCACAATGTCAGTGACGGTCTTTTTTTGCTGGACCAAGATGGGGTTATTGGGCCGTATTACGCCGCTTCGCTCAACAAGATATTTGAAACAGATCAATTAGCAGGCCAAAAACTCAGCGCTGTTCTGGCACGTTTTGTGGCCGAAGAAACACGTGCAGTAGCCGAAGACTTTTTGCAGTCCTGCTTCGATTCAAGAATTGCTTGGCGTCATTTAGAAAAAATGAATCCATTGCTGGACGCCATGGCCTATTTTGACAACGGACAAGGTGATTTTTTGGAAAAAAACTTGCAGTTTCTTTTTAGGCGCCTGGAAGACGGTAGTGTCGTTAAACGATTGTTAATTTTAGTACGTGACACAAGTGCCGAGAAAAATCTAAGCGAAGAGATAGAAAAAACGCGCGAACTAGGCAAGCAGGAAATGGAAATGCTGTATCGCGTAATGCACGTTGAACCAAAGACTTTGCAAGAATTTCTTGACGGTCTACATCGGGATCTTGAAGCTATAAATGGCCAGTTTAGGGCTGGAGAAGGCAATGTTCACGAAAGGCTCAGCCAGGTTTTTCGCTTAACACATGCCATAAAAGGTGACGCTGAGCTACTTCAACTTGATTTTATTGGTGGCAAAGCAGAAGAACTAGAGAATCGTGTGCGAGAACTTTTGAAGGTTTCTGAGCCCGGCGGAGAAGAATTTTTGGCACTGACCCTGCTGTATTCGGAACTTGCTTCGGCATCTACCAAACTGAGAGAACTTTTACAAAAATGGACTGGCTTCCAAGCGCAAACTCAGTCTATCGGATTTGATGGTTACTTGCGCCAATCTTTGGCCAGCATGGCCAGCCGTTTGGCAAGCCGCTACAACAAAGAGGTAAGTCTAGATGCAAGCGGCCTCAGTTTGCAGTTTTTGTCACCGCAACTGCGAAAGCCCATCAAAGATATCCTGGTGCAGTTTGTCAGAAACGCAGTGTTTCACGGTTTTGAGACGCCCGATGTGCGTGGGAACCAAGGAAAGGCTAGCGCCGGCCTTATTCAAATTAGCGGGCTCCGCCAAGATAAAATGCTAGTTGTACGTTTTAGGGATGATGGCAAGGGACTTGACACGGGCGCACTACGACAAGAAGCGGTAAAAAGAGGCTTGATGGACAGTGCCAAAGCTAGTGCTATGAGTGAACGCGATGCACTGGGCTTAATCTTTCAAAGTGGCTTTACCACGGTAGCGGTCGCAGATTCGGTGGCGGGCAAGGGTATAGGCATGTCACTGGTTCGCAGCTTGGTCAAGGAAACTGGTTCTAGCCTGAGTATGCGTACCAAAAAGGGTGCCTACACTGAGTTTGTTCTAAGTATTCCGTTGTCGGGAGCCAAGCAATGAATAACCCTGACGGTCCAGTCTGCAATCACGAGCGCTGCAAGCTCAACCAGTTTTTTCACCACTCTCGAGAAGCCATGTTCATAACCGAGCGGGATGGCAGCTTTGTAGATGTCAACCCGGCTTTTGAGGATTTACTTGGTTACTCGCGTAGCCATCTTTTGACCAGTCAAGTCAGCTTGGTGCTAGCAAACGAAGATGATAGAGTCGACTATCAACGCAGCATCGAAACCGATGGTGTGGTACATGACTACCCAATAGCCCTGCGACACCAAGATGGCACACTCTTGTTTGGCATGATTGACGCCATTGTATGGCGCTCCAATGGACGAATAGCTGGCTACCACGGCATAATCCGCACACGCGCTGCACTTATGGAGTCGTTTCGCAGCTATCTCAACCGACTCAAAGCTGAGAAACATCAAGTGAGGCAAGAGCGCCGCAATCTCATTTCTGATACGCAAATGCTGACCCGCTATTTGACTGATGACTTGATTGAATACATCAAAAAAACTGGCCGCAATCCACTAGAAACCAGCCAACAAAGGGTGAGCGTCTTGTTCTTTGACATTCGCAACTCAACCGGAATTGCCGAAAAGCTTAGCCCGGATCAGTTTGCTTCTTTTTTGAGTGACATCCTGACCGACATTATGGATCTAATTTACGGCTGCCAAGGCTCGGTTAATAAAATACTGGGCGACGGCATTATGGCTACCTTTGGTGTGCCACTCTCTACAGGTACCGACTCTTTTCATGCTGTTGAGGCGGCTTTGCACATTCGGGACTACCTCAAGACTTTTAACGATGTTAGGCCCGATTTTCTCATACAACCAGTTGCTGCCGGCATTGGCATTGCAACCGGAACGGTCTTCGCCGGTGTTATTGGATCGGTTAGACGGCAAGAATACACCGTACTTGGTGACGCAGTAAATATCGCTAGTCGATTGGAGTCTCTCACCAAACAAGCAGGAGAAACTATACTACTCGACGAAACCACTTTTCAAGAGGTGCGCGAAACCTATGCCTGTCGCCCGGTTCTGGAAGGTCGCCTGCGGGGTCGAGAAGAAGAAGTGCGTATTTACGGCATAAGATAGTTTCTTGCATAGTTAAATTGGCAACATTCGCTTGCCAAAATGTAAAGCTTACCTTACATTTTAGCGTATGCACTTGGGGGTGTTATAGGAATGATCAAGCGAAGCAGACTCTCCATATATACGTTTATTGCGGTATTTAGTTCTATCTTAATCGTTGGCACGCTTGCGATGCCTTTGGCCTTGGATAGTATTCAAAAAAACTACATTTCCATCCAAGCAGACGTTAACGCCCGTCAAGCAAAAGCTATGGCTCAGTTTATTCGCTCACGCGTGGCTCAAGGCGTAAGTCGTGAGCAGGTGATCGAGGACTTCCAAGCAAGCATCCAAGGCAGTGCCACCGAACGTGGTTATGTCTGCATTGTGGACCGCATAAGCACCAATTTTTTGTGTCATCCCATGACTTCGATGCTTGGCCAATCGGTGGCGGTTAAAAAAGCGGTCTTTGACCGTAGTTTTAACCGCAATCAATTTGAACCTTGGGAACAAGCTATCACGAACCCGCAAAGTGGGAGCGGACTTTTGGCTTTTGACAACTTTAAGGCCGAGGAAGTTGTCCACTCAGAAGTTATTGAAGAACTTGGTTGGGTTGTAAATTCTCATGAGAACACAGAACGAGTCCAAACCGAAATAGCAAACATCCGCACCTATGTTGTCATCGGCGCTGCTATTTTTGCTTTTCTTTTGGCGTTTCCAATTTCGTTTGCTGTGCGATCGGTTAGCCGCAGATACGAAAGACAAATCGAACATAGCAACATGCTGATTGCTGCAGAACAAGAAAAAGCTGACAACTTGCTGCTTAACATCTTACCTTCTTCTATTGCTCGTCGTATGAAAGACGGCCAAAAAATTATCGTCAATCACTTTGAAAAAGTAGGCATCCTGTTTTGTGACATAGTCAACTTTACGCGATTTTCTGCGCGCACTACGCCAGACAACGTGGTTCGTTTGCTCAATCGCATTTTTTCTGACTTTGACGCCCTGTGCAACAAATATGGCATAGAAAAAATAAAGACTATCGGCGACGCCTACATGGCAGTTGGCGGACTACCGCTCGCGAGTGACAGGCCCTTGCAAAGACTGGCCGACCTTGCTTTGGAAATGCTTACAGTTGTTGAGAAGCTCGACCTAAACGTGCAAGTGCGTATCGGTTTGCACGTTGGAGATGTAGTTGCAGGAGTAATTGGTACCAACAAGTTTAGCTACGACCTTTGGGGCGACGCGGTCAATGTTGCATCAAGACTAGAATCCAGCGGTCAAAAAGGCCGAGTGCACGTTAGTCAAGAAGTCAAAGATGTACTTGGAGACGCGTATAGCTTTGTAGACAATGGCTTAGTTGCGCTCAAGGGTAAAGGCAAACTCCAAACCTGGTTTTTAGAAAAGAAACCAGTTTAAGGTCGCTCTTTTAAAAGCCACACTTCTGCCGGCGCGGTAAACAAGGCAAGAGGTGGATTTATGTTTCTAAAGTTTTGTCGCCGTGTAGCGGCGCTCTTGGCACTCAGCATGCTGAGCATGGTCTCTGGGTCGTGTGGCGGACCCAATCTGGTTCCAATTGCAACAGGCGAGATACCAACAGTCTCTACAGGCATTGCCATCACCATTCAGAGCACTAGCTCACGAGCGGTGCTGGTTCCAGAGCAGTCTTCTATTCTAGCCAACACCTGGGAAGTCATTATCTTGCAAAACGAGATTATTGTCTTTACTACAGCATTGGAGGCTGGTAGCAACTCGATTGTGGCACTCGAGCCTGGACTTTATGATTTGGTTGTACTGGCAGGCTATCGCAAGTCAAGCAGCTCTAGCACTACAAGTCTATTGGGCAGTGCGTCCACCGACAACCAAGTCCAAGTGATTGCCGGAGCAGTAAGCACTGTTTCATTGGCACTGAAAGCAATTGATTTTGAATTTGCTGTTCCAAGCCAAGTCGACCAGGGCTCACAACTTAGTCTCAGTGTAAGCGGTCAAAGCCGTAACTACCGGCTTGGTATGTGCCTGACTGGTTCTACAAGCGAACGCCCGCGGCTTCGCTCTAGCTACCTTTGGAACGGCTACCAGGACTTCATCTCAGTTTCTGGAAGTCCAAGTGACTGGGTGGCTACCACCAGTCTTGCGCTGAACAAGCCAGCTGGCATCGCCGACCTCGACTTTAATGGAGCCTACATTAGTTTATGCAACTCAGGCGCAGCTGACGGCTCACTATATCAACGTACGCGCTACATCTGGAAATGGCTCAATCGCTACGACATGGCGGACGACGGCCCACTGACCAGCCTTGTTTCGCGGCAAATACAGATCAATCCGCCGTCGACCGGCGTCAACATAGGCATAGGATGGGAGTAAAAACAGCTGTGCAAGACAGGGGAATAAGGTCAACTACAAGATGTTGAATGCATTGACTCTACTGGCTCCCGACACCACTAAACTTGTCGCTGCTGTTTCGTTAGAGCCATTTGCGTTGACCGAGCTTGCGTACATCAAGATAGGGCAGAAAATTTTAGTCAACAACCATTTCTTCCGTGCTTTTATTTGATTAACTAATGTTTGCGGCAATGGCACTGGAAATGTTTATTCTGTCGAAGGAACCTAAGTTATAGTCTTGCCTAACTACAACGACGCTCGGCATAACTGCAAATAGGCAAGAACTCAGACTGGTAAAAAATACTAGTCCTAACAAAGCCAAACGAAAAATTGCCTGGCGGTTTAAACCGCCGGACTGATTTCTGCCCGGCGCGCCTTTTGCATTTTTTCTCATTGTAACCATACGTAAGTCCTTGGCCCTCGTTGAGGGTCACTTTGCCGTCACCATTGGCATCTGCCGCACCGTCCAAGTCCTGCATTAAACTACACCTACGGCGCGCGTCATTTATGGCCCACAAGAGCCGTTGTCGTTCTTGCCCACCATTGTTGGCACCAACAAAAAGCGCGATTCTCTCAACTATTCCGCTGGACTCAGATTGAGCTTAAAGTGGTCTTCGAGTTTCAATTGCCAGTTTGACCGTTTGAGAATGCTAGTAATCTGCAAACAAGTTTGATCGACCGGGATTTCGCTACTGGCAGTAATAAAGTAGAAATTTTCAAAACCTGGTTCGTCATCAAACTGATAGGCGTACGGCAATAGAACTGAACCTTGCTGCTTGCCTTCACTCGTTGTATGTAGTGTTGATGGATAGCGTAGTGTCATATGCTGACTTCCATCAATGGAAATAATGATGCCAAATGGGCTACCATTTGCGACATACAATACTTGCCGCTTGTCTACGCTCTACTTGGACAAAGACCTCTTGCATGGTGTCCATCAGTGCTTCCTGATCCTTGAGCAAAAACTTACAACGCCGCAGCACCCTAGTTCCTCCGGAATCTGTCAAGACTGGTTTTACCCGCTTTCTTTGAGTACCAAAAACGTATATCTTATGTTCTGATCGTTGGTTTGATGGAAAAACTACGGTTTGATTAGCGTCCCCAAAATCACGGATAGGAGATTCTCAGGTGCGAAAAGACTTTCTTCTCAAAGACAACAAGATGACTGCCTGTGCTGCAAATGAATCCACAGTAATGATATTTACTAATCCCGACACAAACGAAAGAGAATGGCTGGCCGAGGCTTTTGACATTTCTGCTCATACACTTAGCTCAGCAATCGATCATGACGAGCAAGGTCGCCTTGAGGTGGGCCCAAATCACATTTCGCTTATTCTCAAAATACCAAAAAACTATTGCTCAGAAGACAATTTTGTTTTTAGAGTTTTATCGTTGGGCATGTTTCTCTTTAAGGATCGGCTCATCATCGTTTCTCCCAACGAGAACGTCCCTTTGGACGAAAGCTCTTCGATACACGTCATCAATGACCCCATAGATATTGTACTTAGAGTCTTTGGTGGCACCATTTCCCATTTTTTGGGGCACCTAAAGGTCATCAACCTTTTGTCAGAAGCCCTTGAGAAAAAAGTCACCAACTCTATGGCAAATGAGCATCTCTTGGATATGTTCACTATAGAAAAGAGCTTAGTCTACTACCTAAACGGCCTGGGTTCTAATCAAAGCCTAATGGAAAAGTTTAAACTCAACGCTAAGCGCATTGGACTTGATGATGACCACCTAGAGTTTTTGGACGACATCATCATCGACAATGCGCAGTGCAACAAACAAGCCGAAATTTATTCCAATATTTTAACCGGACTAATGGAAGCGCGTGGATCAATTGTAAGCAACAATCTCAACTTGTTGATCAAACGACTAACCATCGTCAACGTGGTTTTTATGCCACTCAATCTGATTGCCAGCATGGGCGGAATGTCTGAGTTCTCTCAAATGACCCTCGGGGTCCCCTTTTGGATCAGCTACCTGCTTTTTGCTTTTGGTATTACCATTATTGGCTTTTTTACCTTTTTTTTGGTCAGACGCTATTCGGGAGATAACAAGGTTCAGCGCCATAGGCCCAAACAGCACAATCTAAGACGACGAGCGCGGGATTAGTATGCCAGTGCAAATAACTGATCCGCAAAATCTAAGACCACTGTCTTGGCCTTCCTTTATGCCGGAAACCTTACCAGACTACGAAGCGCTATTGGCATCAATTCCTGAACACCGATACCAAAATATTAACGACTATCGCATAAGCCTCTACAGTTTTGGCAGGGAAAATGCGCCAATCACGCTGCTATTTCTGCATGGTTTTGCAGGGCAAGGTGCAGAGGCCTTAAGTCTTGGTCGACATTTGTCAGCTGATGGTCAAATTAGAGTGCTTGCACCAGACTATCCTGACTGTGGCTTTTCACAGCTCTGTCAGACCAGCCCTGGCATGGATGGATTTGTTGCTTTTACCCAGAGCTTTATTGACTGGGCAGCAGCATTGGCCAAAAAGAACAAAAGTCGCTTGGTGCTCTCCGGCCATTCAACAGGGGTGCAGATGATCTGCAATGCATTACTAGACACTAGCTATCAAGCTCCCTCAATCCACAGGCTTATTTTTGTGGCACCAAATGGTTTGCAAGGGGAGGAAGGCCCAATGCTCAAGCTACGAGCTCGCTGGCTCACCAAACTTGCAAAACCTTTTTTTAACCATGGGATCTATCGAAGTCTTGCAAAATTTAGGGTCTACTACCAGATCAAAAATGTTGATCCAGTCATTCTCCAGTTGGGACTTGCCAGTATGTTTAGACCCGGTGCTTGGGAAGCCTCCGAGAACTACCTACTCGATACTATTGGTCACGATCCACTCGACGGCCGATTGGCTGCCCTCGACCAAGCCACGCTAATTTTGTGGGGCCGCAAAGATAAAGTGCTCAACTTCTCGTATTCTCAGACCTTTTTGGCTCAACTGCCCAACGCCAAGCTAGTAAGCGCCGATAAAACTGGCCATGGCCTGCACAGTGAAGCAGCCGCATGGGCAGCAAATCAGATCAAAGATTTTCTATTTAAAAGCTAGTCTTGGGGCTACTTTTGTTTTTATAAAGGCAAGTAAACTTTTGTATTCCCGTCCTCTCAACTTCAAAGATTTAAAACGGAAACTTCTTGACCTTTCGCAGGCATTTCTGCTAACAGTGGCATAGCCTCTGAGATGAGTTTTCCAACACCTTCTACGGCGAGAGATGCCTCGTGATCTTCTTTTGTTTCCCAAATCTCCGTGATGAAGACCGCATTGACATCAGCGTTACTATGTCCTACAGCATACATCTCACAACCCTTAGCTTTTGCCCGCATTAGTTCTGAGGCTTTAAGCATTATGGTTGTTAGCTCATCCAGCATACCTAGCTTTGCGGTCAATTTTCCTTGTAGCAAGTATTTCACAGCCTTTTCTCCCTTTCCAATCGGCTGCCTTGATTTTGATTTCCAGCAACGCAATTCTTTAGTCGAATGTAGAATCAGCTTATTTTGCTGTCAAGATTTGAATTCCCAGAAAAGGTAGAATCTCACAAAGGTTTGTTACCTCCATAACCAGAAACCAAACAGTTCCTGCTCGGCCATCTGCGAAAAAAATTAAAGTTTGCACCACACCTAAGATGGAGTTATCTTCTACGTTGACACTGCATCAGCGAGCAGTGAGACAGTACAATTAGCTAAGGAAGCAACTTTGCCAAGACCCAACCGTCGCATAACAGACTCTTCGTCTATCGAACTTAAACTACCCCCCGTTCAGATGGCTAAGGCAACCTTAGTTGTGCTGCTCGGATTGGGTACAGCGTTAATTGTGCTGCAATTGTTAAACGTCATGGTTATGGTTTTTGTAGCGTTGGTCATCGCCACGACCGTACACCCCCTACTCGCAACGTTGCAGAGGATTAAGATTCCCAAACCACTTGCAGTTCTGATCATTTATCTATTGGGCTTTGGAGTATTGGCTGCCCTTTTTGTCTTGGTTATTCCCGTTTTGATTACCCAAGGAAGCGAATTGATTCAGAACTTGCCCCAGATATACGCAGATTTGATAGCCTCATTGCAAACAAATAGCAACGAATTTATGCGCGATCTTGCCCAGCGCTTACCCAATGCAGACCAATTAGCGACGCAGATACAAACTCTCAGCGGGGCCATATTGACCGGTGCTGTAGGTATTGGAGCGAGCGTACTCGGCTTTTTGGCGCAGGTCGTCAGTATAGTGGTGTTGAGTATTTATCTGACCTATAACCAGTCCAAGCTTGAGCGATTTTGGGTCTCGTTAGCGCCCCCAAAACGAAGAAGCGAAGTTTTAAACGTGTGGAGAGCCATGGAAGCCAAATTGGGCGGCTACGTTAGAAGCGAGCTCTTACTTATGGCTTCAGTTGCCGTGTTAGCAAGCGTTGGTTACGCTATTATGGGCCTACCCTACGCTATCGCTTTGGGAGTTTTGGCAGGCCTCTTGGAGTTTGTTCCAATAGTAGGCCCCATCTTAGGCGCAGTACCCGCTCTGCTGGTGGCACTTTCAATTTCTCCCACGGCGACAATATCTGTTTTGGTCTATTCGCTTGTCATCCAAGTGCTAGACAATGCGTTTTTAATACCTCGACTGATGGGAAAATCAGTAGGCGTTAGTCCGATAACCGTCATTGTCGCGGTGTTTGCTTTTTCTACCCTAATGGGGTTAACTGGAGCATTCTTAGCGATACCTTTGGCGGCCATTATCCAAGTTTTAGTCGATCACATGGTTACCAGTGCTGGCAAGAAAGGCAACGTAAATGCCGTGCTTTCGCCCGACAGTGCAACGGTCAGAGCTCGTATTCAACTTTTGCGGTCAGAGGCTCAATCAAGGTTGCGCGGTGGATCAAAACGAATAGCCCTAGTCCATGGCGATGCCGACGATCTGGATTTCCAAGCAGATCAGCTGCTAAGCAAGGCGGAGCAAGAGCTGTCAGGCGCAGATGCGACAGCCCTAACCGATACTGAAGAAGTACACAGCGAACGCTTGGCCGCCGTAGAAATTTTGATCGCGCAGGCAGCAGAAATGGTGGCAGTGGCGGTAAAGGAAAACAAATCCTAGCCGCTGCAACTGCAACTGCAAAATAGACCCGGCACCAAGGCTGGTTTACAAGAGCCCGCGTTTAAAGACAATAAAGACTGTCATAGTGATGGGCAGCAGTATTAACATAAAGAGCTCGCGGTTGAGGTTGGCAAATAGCAAACGTCTGTCAAAGTTATGTAAGAAGCTGAGTTTGGGCCAAAGGTAGCGGCCCACCAAAATTGCAGCTGCTATGACCAGCAAATCTATTGCAAGGTCCAGCAGGGATAGGCCAGGATTTGCAAGCAGTGAGTGACCAAAAAGCATCAGATAGAGCGCGCCAAAGACAAGCACCGCCAAGACTGGCCAGAATCGCTTGCCCAAAGCTTTACGCAGTCCGAGTCTATGTTTGGCAAATGCTGCCACAACAAAGAACGACATACCGAACAATAAGACCTTGTAGACGGACTGACCAGACAAAAAGGCCTGTTTTAAAAAATAAACTGGGCTTGCAAAAAGCCCAGCCATTGAAAAAATAGCCAAACCTATAATTGGAAGACTGAGTCTGCGCACAAGATAGCGTCCTCCGCGCTGAGAAAGGTCTTCATAACTATAGAACATAATACTCTTGTGAAGTGCGTGTATTGGCATATACAAAAATGCAAGATCGTAGTTTTTAAACGAACACATTAAGCCAACCAAACCTACCGTCACCAAGGTGTTGTGTGCAATAGTTCGTTTTAGGTCGGTTTCAAAAAACATACACAGCGCACCGACAATCATAGTTGCCAACGAGAGATACCTTAGCAGTTCAAAAAATTCCATCATACCAGCTCGCTCGGCCGGTACTAAGACAAATATATAGAAACCTCTTATGCCGGAAAAAACAGTGAATGAAGCTAGGAAAGACGAAACCAAAGAATTGGTCGCCCCATGACAGCTGGCCACCCACCCGGACGCTGGAAAGAGTGCTGCTTTGATCGCAAATGCAATGGCGCACAAAAGCAATCCGAGATCTAACCATGGTCGCGCAATTATCTCATGACTTGGATCATAACCAAAACCCATTCCAGCGCCGCCCGCATAGAGCACAATTATGCCAGCCAAGAAGAACAACGAACTTATCCCGCCAGTTAGCATGTATTTGATAGAAGCGCCGTAGTTTCCTTTTAGGCCAATTAAGACGTAGGCAGCCATAATCATCAGCTCGTAAAAGACAAAAAAATTAAAGATGTCTCCAGTAACCAAAAGTCCGATACTACCAGCCAAGAAGAAAAGAAATACCAGCCTAACATTGATTGAGTCCAAACTCTTTAATCGGAACAAGGCGAAAGCCATAGGAATAAAGAGATTGGCCATAAAAAAAATCTTTTCTTGGCTAAAGTGAAACTGGATGGAAAACGGAAGAGCACTGAGTGCAACCAGATAGTTGCCTTCAATTGGCCGAGTAAGAAAGTAAATTACGACAAACGAAACTATTTCTAATATCAAAACCAAGGCCACAACAAATGCCGAGCAGTCTCGCCGCAAAAGAAAACTGACGCTCAAAATCACCAAGACTCCCAATAAGGGAAAAAAGGCAACTAGCATCCACAAGGCGTCAAACATTGCCAAGCTCCGAGACCAAGACAGTCCCTGTCTGACGATAGAGCCTGACTATGACCGCGCATGCCAAGGCATTAAAACACATTCCGATAACAATTGCCGTCAACATGAGGGCTTGCGGTACAGGATCTACAACAACACGCTGGCTAACATTGAGTATGGGAGCTGCGCCACTGGCAACAAATCCAATCTTTAAAAACTCAAGGATTAACATGCTTTCTACTATCGAAAGGCACATTACTTTTTTGATCAAATTGTCCACCACAATCAAGCCCCAAACAGCCACAAACAAAAGCCACAGATCAAGATTCATGTGCACTTCCCAAGATGCTTCATACCCACTACGGTTAAGACTACAACCATTGCTTCCATCATGGTGTCAAAAACCCTTGGTCCTAGATAAACAAGCGTTACCACATTGTTTATTCCCACATGCTGAGCAAGATCGAGCCAAGCTTGCTTATCAGCTCGAACACTAACCTGGCCTGGACTCAAGAAGTAGACAATGAGCATTATTGCAAGCAAAAGTAAGCCCAAAACGATGCCGGTAACGCAGCGCTCAATACGACGCCAAGATAAGTTATTTTTTGCCAGAACTATTGGATTAAGTTTCGGGGCTTGATCCCAAAACAAGAAATTTCTAAAAATTAGCACCATCGACCCCGAGACTTCAAGAAAAATCGCCAGAGAAAGAATAGGAAAAACCGCGTTTGACCAAATTAGACCTTCAAGTCTCAACTGATAAAGGCCGCCAAACGGTCTTCCTGCAAAAACAAAACCTGCTATTGCTAGAGCAAACAAGACAACAATTCCGCTCAGTTCTATCTTTTGAAAAACCATGTCCGAGTACATACGGCGCTCCATAACCAACTCCACCACTACCATAATCGATCCAAGCATAACGCCAGCCTGAAAACCACCACCGGGAAACGACGCACCATAGGACGCCACATACAGAGAAAAAACTACCGCAAAGGGAAATATCTTGCCCAAAGTAGTCGTAAAAATTGGCGATTCTCTCAAGTTCACAAACTGTCTCCGTTGCTTCCATCGTAGATTTGACAAGGAAGCGTCATTAGACAAGCTTTTTCTGGGTTGGAAAAATCGATGCCTTCTTTCTGACAAATATGGAGAAATACTTTGATGTCGCGCGCATCGCCGACCGGAATAAACAACGTTCGATTGTAGCTGTACTCTTTCCCAAACAGCGACTTAAATGATGCAAACAGGGGCAGTCCTTCGTCGCTAAGGCTTTCTATGCTCTCGCCGTCTAGTACCGAACTATCAAAAAGACCAACTTCCAGGAGGATGGACGAAATTCTATCAAGCAAACTTTCATCCTTTAAAATAATAATCATTAGCTTCATGGTTTAGGCACTCTCAAAGGCGCTAATATAGTCGATTATGATTTTTGCGCATTCGTTGCTTTCACCAGCTACAAGCCTATCACGAGCCTCTTGAAAAACTTCTACGGCATCTTCTTGGTTGAGCAAGCGCCCAAGCCGCGCCAAAAGACTCAAGTACATTCTACTTTTTGCGTTCGGGAGGATGATACAAAACAGCGCTTGCACCAAATCACCTTTTATCAAATGGATTGCTTTTGGTAAAAGACCCAAACTCATTGTGATGTCTGACGCCTCGTCACTGCGAGCATGCACCAGCGCAAAACCCTTGCCAAGATTGATGTCCTGGGGTGCATTGGTGCGGCTTGACGCTTTGATACTTTGCAAAACATTGAGTTCCAGCTTGGCATTTCCGGCGCACAAACTAACTGCCTGCTTTAGTATTGATTCGTAGCCACTAGCATCCAATAGAATAACTCGATCTGGCTTTAAGTAGTCCAAGAGATCAACCATGGTCCCTCCCCTTATCTTTTTGTGTATCGCCGCTTTTTTTGTCTTGGTCCTTTTCGGCAGCAGCATGACCATGGGTAAACTTAATTGCCGTCAAAAACACTAGGCTCGACAAGCCAGCACCAAGTGCTGCTTCAGTTATCGCTATGTCTGGAGCTGAGAGCAAAAGATAACGCACGGTCATTATCATACCAAAGGCACTCAGCCACATTAATGACCGCAACAATTGCTTGCAAGCCAGAACACCACAAATACAAGCGCCCGTGAATATCGTCATCAGGACATCAAACACTATCATCGTTATCATCTCGCACTCTTTCGTCCATGCGTGAGACTGCCAGGACGTGGGCAACAATCGGAGCGGTAAAAACCAAAAAAATTACGATCACGACAAACTTCAAAGAAAAGTCAGTCTGCCGTGCGCCAAGGGCCAAACCAATAATGATCGAAATAGAACCCGAAACACCGCATTTGGTCGCGGCATGAAACCTTTGAAACAAGTCTGGCAAAATTATGCTGCCGAGACTTCCAAAAAACACAAGAACAAGGCCGCTAATCAGAAAGAAGCCTTCTAATATTTGCAGTAAAATAGTCATTCTTTTACTCGATCTTGCATGAGTTTGCGAATACGTACAAACGCGACAATTTCGCCAAAGGCCAACAAAGCATAGACCATTGCAATATCGAGGTAATAACTGGCATTTTCGATCACCGCAAGCGTGCATAAGATTAAGACAATACCAGACGACACCAACGACAAAGCCATTAAACGATCCTGAAAACTCGGCCCCCTCAGCAAGCGAAAACTAGACATCAAAGTTATTAACCCAAGCACAACCAAAAAAAAATGCATCATTCTGCTATCCCAAGACCCGCAGAATCACCGACTCAATCGTGTCTTTGATTTGCCGCCCAGCCTCAACACTGTGGCGAGACTTGAGATCAAAACAATGTACATAAAGATAACGACCACTTAACCAAAGCGTTATGGTTCCAGGCACCAAGGTGATACTGTTAGCAAGCATTATTCGCCCCATCGGTGACCTAATTCGCGTCTTGATACGCACTACTCCTGATTTGTACTTGCCACCTAACATTCGCCAAATCAAAGAAAAACTTGCTTGGTAGTTTTGGACAATCAAGAGAATAAAATAGATAACAATCAAGTCAATCCGGTACAATAGACGACCATGCTTAAGCGTGTTACCTTCCCAAAAAATTCGCCAAGAGAATATGCTTACCAATGCACTGAGCACCACACCCCAAAGTAGGGAAGTCAAGATCAACTCTTGTGAAAACAAGAGCCATGCCAAAAACAATGCGAACCACAAGCTCAAAAAACGCGCCATAGTACCTCGTATTCTCGATTTTCCGCTGCCTGCAGGCTTATGTCAAGCACAGACCGGTCTTCACCATATATCGGTGTATCACGAAGCATTGATATAACCTTGCGCCGGCAGTATACTGCTGCTAGGAGACCCAAATATGCCACAAACTAAGCCACAAAAAATTATGGGCAAAACTATTGATTATGCAGTTCGAGACCTCGCACTTGCCGAACTTGGTCGCAAGGAAATAGAAATCGCCGAGCACGAAATGCCAGGGCTTATTGCCACCAAAGAAAAGTATGGACCCAAAAAGTCCCTGGCTGGCGTAAGAGTTTCTGGCAGCCTCCACATGACCATCCAGACTGCGGTTTTAGCAGAGACACTTGCCGCCCTAGGCGCCAATGTGAGGTGGGCCAGTTGCAATATTTTTAGCACCCAAGATCAAGCCGCTAGTGCCATTGCTGTAGGACGACCAGAATCGGGCGGCAGTATCGCCCAACCAAAAGGCATTCCAGTCTTTGCTTGGAAGGGCGAAAGCTTAGAAGAATATTGGGACTGTACACTCGACGCCCTAACCTTTCCTTCCAAAGATGGCAGTTTTGCACCCGGCAAGACGCTCGGACCAGAGCTGGTAGTAGACGACGGCGGTGACGCTACTTTGCTCATCCACAAGGGATACGAGCTTGAGAATGGATCTGGCTGGGTCAACGAAGCCTCCGATCGCCACGAAATTGCGGTCATTAAAGCACTATTAAAACGAAAGCTTGCCGAAGACAAAACCTTTTGGCATCGCGTAGTTGCCGATTGGAAGGGAGTGTCCGAGGAGACTACCACAGGCGTAAAGCGCCTTTACAAAATGGCAGCAGAAGGCACTCTCTTAGTGCCAGCAATCAACGTAAACGACTCAGTCACCAAGTCCAAATTTGACAACCTCTACGGATGCAGAGAGTCCTTAATTGACGGCATCAAACGCGCCACCGACGTCATGCTCTCCGGCAAAGTAGCAGTAGTTTGCGGTTATGGTGATGTTGGAAAAGGTTGTGCCCAAAGTTTAAGAGGACAAGGTTGCCGCGTGGTCGTAACCGAAATCGACCCCATTTGTGCACTGCAAGCCGCCATGGAAGGCTACCAAGTTTTAACCATTGAAGACACGCTCGGCTGGGCCGACATCTATGTAACTACCACCGGCAACTGCGATATCATTACGCTCGACCATCTACGTAAAGTCAAAAACCAAGCAATAGTCTGTAATATTGGCCACTTTGATGATGAGATTCAGGTCGACAAACTCAACAAGGCCAGCGACATCAAACGTGTCAATATTAAACCTCAGACCGACAAGTACACCCTGCCAAACGGCAACGAGTTCTATCTGCTGGCTGAAGGTCGCTTAGTCAATCTTGGCTGCGCCACCGGGCACCCAAGCTTTGTAATGTCCAACAGCTTTACTAACCAAACCTTAGCCCAGATTAAGCTCTGGACCGAACGCGCAAGCCTAAAACCTGGCGTCCAAACCCTACCCAAAGACCTTGACGAAGAAGTAGCTAGATTGCACTTGGCAAAAGTCGGCGTCAAGCTCACCACCCTGAGCAAGGCCCAGGCCGACTACCTCGGCATCCCCGTACAAGGCCCCTACAAACCAGATAGTTATCGTTATTGATATTGGTGGGGGCGAGCCCGCCCCCTGGAGCGCACGCAGTTGCGCTCCACCCCCACCTACGGGGGTCTACGAAAAGCCAAAATGTTGACCCCCGGACCCCATTTTGTTCGCTTAATCGAGTAATTGGTTATTTCTCTCTTGATAGTATAAACTAATGTCTGTGGATAAAGAGACTGGGATAGAACCCCAAGTAGAACTTGACAGACTGACAAAAGCTCTAAAAGACCGAACGACGCACCTAGACAACCTGCCTTACTTGGTTTACTCGGTAGCGGTGGAGACAGAAAGAGGCGGCAAACTACGCTTTCCGTTTGTATATGTTAACCTTGCCCATGTTGCCACCGTCGGGGCAGACAAACAAGCTGATCTTATCGGCAAGACGGACTTTTCAATCTTCAAAAAATCCTCAGCCAGTAAGGCTTATCTTGACTATTGTTATGTGGTGACCCACGGCCAAGCTGTCGAAAAAGAAGAAACACTCGCAGACCAAAACGGCAAACAGCATGTCTTTCAAGTAAGCAAAAAGCCTGTTTTGGACGACCAGGGCAAAGTAACGCGTATTGACGGGGTTTCTATTGATATCACCCACGAAAAAGAACTTGAGGCCGAACTCGTCTACCACCAAGCCTTGACCAGCGCCGCCTACCTCAACAGCCCTGATGGCATTGTTCAAATTGACTACGAGACCGGCGACATAATTTTGGCAAACAAGCGTTTTCATATAATGAACGAATATTGTGTCGAGCTCAAAGGCGTCAAGCTCAGCCGAAAAGCTTCTCAATTTTTGATGGGTTCACAGGGCATGGATTGCAGCAAAACGGGAGAATACTCCAGAGTTTTTTTGACGCCCTTAGCCACAAGAGTGGAACTCGATGGTTTGCTCTCCTACGTAAAAGACGAGGAAAAGCCTCTCTTTGTCTATGCCTTTGATTTGGTTCAACACGATGACTACCGATTGATTGGCAATCCAATCTCAGTTATCAATTTGCACAATGCCAATCTAAGTGACAGGAAGAAGTACTTGAGGCAGCTTGAGGACGGACCGCTCTGCTCGGATATTCAACACATTACTAGAACCAAACAAATTATCTTAGTGCGGTCCAATCACCATATTGTAAATTTGCGCGCTAAGAAGATTGTCATCGGCAATGACCGCGATATCACCCAACAAGAGCATGACCGTGATATGTTAGAACGCAAGACTCGCGAACTCGCTGAGGCCAATAAAAAACTGGAACAATTGGCATTGCAGCACCCCGTTTCGGGCCTGCCAAACAGGCGTTTGTTGGAAATTAATGCCTGCAATGCACTCAATGGTGCCAAACGTTCACGGGACTCGGCGGTCTACGTAGGGTTGATCTTTATGGACATGGAGCATTTTAAAGAGGTAAACGACAACCACGGCCACGAGGCTGGCGATATAGTGCTCAAAGAAATTGGGCGCCGTTTACAATCTGTCATCAAACGTAAAACTGATACCGTGGCGCACCTAGGCGGTGACGAATTTTCCATTCTCTTGCCCGACTTAAAAAACCCCGCACTCTTGCTTAGTCTTGTAAACGAAATCCGGAACACAATAGAAAAAACACCCTATGACATTGGGGGCAAGACCGTTCGTCTGGGCGTTAGCATTGGCACTAGCGCCTTCACCGTTGATGGCGAACATCCTCATTCTTTAGAGCGCTTTAGAGAGCTCTTAAACATCGCCGACCAACGAATGTATACTGACAAACAGACTCGGCGAGTTTCTGAGTAAGACGAACGCAAACGGCGTCATTAACATTTTTACCAATGGGTAGACAAACAAACTACTTCGATTTTCAGCTTCTGCTGCTTCGCTCAGCGTTTTTGTAACTATGGCTTAGGCGGTAAGTCAAGTAGGTCGAGCAGCTCAAGCGGGTCGTCGTGAACATTGAGCAATGAGCGAATTTCTTGTTTCATAAAGTCTTCTTCAACCATACGATCAAACATAGCGAGCAGCGGATCAAAATAGCCAGCAATGTTTAAGAGTCCCATAGTTTTTCCGTGATACCCCAATTGCCGCCAAGTAAATACCTCTGCCATCTCGTCCAGAGTACCGATGCCTCCCGGCAAGACCAAAAAGGCGTCTGCCCGTTGGTACATCAAGGCTTTGCGTTCGTGCATACCGGGCGTCACCACCAGCTCGCTCAGTTCTTCGTGGCTCACTATGTCGCGCAAGCGCTCGGGAATAATGCCAGCCACATGGCCGCCGGCAGCCATGACCGTGTGGGACAAAATACCCATCAGACCTTGGTTGCCACCACCGTAAATTAACTGGACGCCACGCCGAGCAAGTTCCAAACCCAGACTTTTTGCTGCCTGAGCATATTCAGGTTTTTGGCCCAAATTGGCACCGCAAAATACGCAAACACTAGCCATATATTTAGTCGTCAAGTCCAGGTACTTTAAAGTCTTGGCACAAATCTGCAACTTCAGTTGCTATTTGTGCCAAACGTTGTTCGTCCTCTGTTTTAGCAACTACTTCGTCCATCCAAGCTGCTATCTTGACCATTTCGCTCGGTCCAAAACCACGGCTTGTAACCGATGGCGTTCCGAGTCTAATGCCCGATGGATCGCTGGCCTTACGGGTTTCCCCGGGTACGGTGTTGTAGTTGAGCACTATGCCCGCTTTTTCCAAGGCTATCGAAGCCACTTTGCCAGTTACGCCCTTGTTGCTCAAATCCACAAGCATCAAGTGATTGTCGGTACCACCAGACACTAAGGAAAAACCTCGGGCAACTAACTCTTTGGCAAGCACCTGCGCATTTTTAACCACATTGTGGGCATAGTCTTTAAACTCTTGGCTGGCAGCTTCCTTAAGTGCAACTGCAATACCTGCAGTGGTTGCGTTGTGTGGACCACCTTGTAGTCCAGGAAAAACAGCCTTGTCGATGGCCTTAGCGTGGACTTCTTTACACAATATTATGGCGCCACGTGGACCTCGCAGGGTCTTGTGCGTAGTAGTGGTAACAACGTCGGCATAGGGGATAGGACTGGGATGGGCTCCACCGGCAACTAGTCCGGCAAAATGAGCCATGTCTACCCAGAGTATGGCGCCACATTCATCGGCAATAGCCCTAAACTTTGCAAAGTCCAACAAACGGGGATATGCAGAATGTCCAGCAATTAAGATTTTTGGCTTGTGTTCAAGAGCCAATCGTCGAACTTCTTCGTAGTCAATCAAACCTGTTTGCGGATGCAAATTGTAATGTACTGCGTTAAACCATTTACCCGTGGCGCTTACTTTTGAGCCATGCGTTAGGTGACCACCATGGCTTAAGTTGAGGCCCAAGACGGTATCCCCGGGTTTGGCAAAAGCAAGGTAAACAGCAAGATTGGCTGGTGAGCCAGAATACGGTTGTACGTTGGCATGTTCTGCCCCAAAAAGTGCCTTTGCTCGCTCAATCGCCAAAATTTCCACACCATCGCAGTTAATCTGGCCTTGATAAAAACGAGCACCGGGATACCCTTCAGAATACTTGTTTTGAAAAACAGTGCCGCAGGCTTCTAGAACTGCCTTGGAAGTGTAGTTTTCGCTAGCGATAAGGCGGATAGTTGCCCTTTGATAAGCTTCTTCAGATTTGACTAAGCTATAAATTTCTGGATCTTTGTTTTGTAAGGCACTCATGGGCTGCTCCTAGCATGGATAGTTTGCCCAGACGCGCGGCGAGTGCAGGTTTTGCACTCCCCCGAGGTGCTCCCCGTGTGCGTCAGTCATGCAAACCATACTAACTATAGCATACAAGGTCAGGCTACGTACACAGTAAGCAGCTCTATTTTTTGGGCAAGGCAGCCTCGGGACTGGCAAACAAACTTTTTGCCCAAAGAGTCTAGGGTGCTATCAAAACGAGCCACAAGCTGACCCTTGTCCATTAGGATGGATGTTTTTTCCGGTAACGTCGATTCTTCTAAACATTGGAAAATTGACCCTGTATTGAGTGGTGCAAAATTCCTCAATGGCTGCCTTGTCACTATACTCCTTCCCCAGAAAGTTGTCGGGTGGAAACCCTAATACCACCAGACCAACGTCTTTGCAACTTTCTTACAGTGACAATTGTTTGGGGAACTTGCTCATTAAGCCCAAGCGAAAACCCAAAAGAGTTCTCCTTAACTATAGCTTTATCTTACGAGTGAAAATAAGATATCACAAAGCTTGTTTTCGGTGTTTTTGCTCCCTATACTTACTAATGTGGAAGACCTTAGTTCAAAAACAATACTGCTTGTCGAAGACGATCCGATAATGGGAATGCTGGAAACTCGGCACCTAAAACGGGCTGGTTTTGGCGTGATTCATCTACTGCAGGGACAAGAAGCAATCGACTTTGTATTCTCTGAGCAAACTAAAGTTGACATAGTTTTGATGGATATAGATTTGGGCCGTGGTATTGATGGTATCGAAACAGCCCGTGAGATTTTGGCCAACGCTAGGATCCCGATCGTGTTTCTTAGCTCGTACGGTGGCAGCGAGGTTATTGAGCGTAGCAAATCGGTGAAATCCTACGGCTATGTGATCAAAAACAGCAGCGAGAAGGAATTGGTTTACATTATCAAGTTTGCACTCAATGAATTTGCAGCTGAACTGGTTTCATTGGAATCTGGCATCGCCAAACCAGGCGCTTAGGGGTGCTCCTGTTCAGGTCTTAGCGCCTCAATTCTAGACAAAATATAGTCCAGAGACTCGCGCCTCAAAATAAAGCGCCAGCTTTGTTCGCCAACTAATGTGGGTTCTTTGTACTCGTTAAAGTCAAGATGTCGCCCAACTCTCTTGGTGTCTGACCAAAATACCAAATAGAGCTTCTCTTTTTTGAACTCAAGCATGGTAATGCCACGTTTGCCGATTCCGCAACCAGAATTAAAGAGGCAAGGAGTCAAGACTTCGCCATAGATGCTGTCAGCAATAGCGGGCTTATGTTTGCCCGTAATTTTAAGAAAATCGTGGCGTAGCACCTGGATGCTATCCCTGATTCTCTTCCGACGATCGTCGCTGGCTTTGGAGTAAAGACGGCACAGCCTTTCTATCTGGAAACCAAGTGACTCTCGTTTTGAAATTGATTCAAACAGTGGTCTATGCGTGTGTCCGATTATGGACAAAAGATTGTTGTGGCGCGCAAACTCGTAGACGGCTTTTTCTATCTTAAGTTTCTTTACCGAGTCTTGGGCTACCTCGTAGTTGCCTATGCCCAAAGCGTTGGCAAAAACCCGCAAGCCCCAACCAATCCAAGCGTTTTGCGAACCATTGTTGGCAGTGCCTGCTTGGTGACCGTGAAAAATTAAGAGCTTTCTTTTTTTCCAATTGAGGCAAAGAGACTCCCCATCAAATTGATCATTGTAGTAAGGGTCTTCTGCCTTGTCAGGACGTACTTCGTGGTTGCCGCGCAACCAAAACAGGCGTTTTTTGGCTCTAAACTGGTCAAAAATATCATAGAGCTGCTGCCAGTTTTCCACAATCTTCTCCCGCCTAAACCGCAACAACTCTTCGATATCACCGTTAAGAATTAAAAAATAACCTTTGGGCAAATAGTAATCCCGTAGTGATTCAACAAGCAATGGGCCGTTATGCTTAAAGTCATCGTTGCGACTGCCATCGCCCATGTGAAGGTCGCTAAGTATGAGAAGCTTGTCATCACTGTTAAGAGTCTTCTGAGCGGCGTCATCGAGCAGAGCCTGCAGTTGAACCAATATTTTTGGTCGGACGCCGTTGATCGTGTTATTTGATTGCAAAAGGTGTATCTCTATTTAACATAGCTGCAAAAGTATTTTTTGGTAGCCAATTGCTAGCCAAGATAAGCTCACCTTTATGAAAATAGCGCAGGTAGGGGACTTCAAAGTTTTTGAACGTCGTTTCTTTAAAACTCATAAGTTTCTGAAAATCTTTGCGAGTATTGTAAACAAGAAGATAAATCTTTGCTTGAGAGCTAAACGAATCTATCCAAGTCTGCATTTCTTTCCACTGCGAGCACCAGTCTTGCGTCAAGATAAAGACAACTTTTTCCGCCGAATTTCTTAGGGCCACAGGTAAATCGTTCCCATGCAAAAACTGCTCAATCTCTTCCTCGGTTAACGTTTCAATTGCCACTTTTAGACCTCACCTTCATCCATCCATGGTACCTGAAAAATCTGACCATTGACCAGAGCGCCAAGGCATGAGGAACTATATTTGGCTATTTGCAGTGGAATTTGTTATGTACCTTGTTGCATGCCACCTAATGCTTGGGCCAAAAAAAGCGCACGACGATAGCTCAACTTCGTGCGCTCGGATCCTAAAAAGGATAGAACTTATGCGTTTTCAATACAAGCTTGAACAATTTTTGACAAAGAACCGGTAGCTAGACAAACTCTGGTGTCGGCCGCACCGTAGTAGATGTACAGTTCGTCCTTGTCGGGAAATGCTAATGCACCTGTTGGGAATACGACGTTGTTAACTTGTCCCAGAGCTTCATAAGGCGCTTCTGCCGCCAAGAGGTAGCTTCGTGTCTTGCCGATAATCTTTTGTGGATTGTTGGCGTCAAGTAACATTGCTGCAATAAAATAGTGCATGCTGTTGTCGGGCTTGTCCATGCCGTGCACGATCACCAACCAGCCTTCTTTGACCTTAATTGGTGGTGTTGGCCCAATCTTTAGGCCGTTCCAGATCGAGTAGCCTGGCGCCAAAAGTGGGCGATAGCATCCCCAATGCACGAGATCAGGCGATGAAGAAATCCACATGCCGGATTTAGTGTCACCCTCGCCAGGTCTGTCGATCTTGTAATATTTTCCGCCAATCTTCTCGGGAAATAGTGAACAACCACGCTGATGTGGCAGTGTCAAAACTTCGACAAATTCTACTTTTTTAAAGTCCTTGGTCTTATAGAGAACACCTACACATCCACAATGTCCAACTTCCCAGGTTCCTTGCGGGCTAATCACGTAGTACCAATCGTCAATTTTGGTAATGCGGTTATCGATGATGCCGCCCATAGCTCGGACAACTTCGTCAGAAATGGTGCTGCGGTCCACAAAGGGCTTGTCTGACAAGCTAAACTTTACGCCGTCTTCGCTTGTTGCCAAGTAGGTCTCGCGAAAATTATGCGCGGGGTCAATGCTGGTCGTCGAAACCAAGAGGCAAATTTTGCCATCTAAAATAAAGGGTGATGGATTAAAACAGGCGACTTTACCGGGGTAGTCTTCTGGTTTAATCAAAGGATTGGCTGGGTGCCTCTTGAGAATGGTACGGGGATCTATCATTTCCTACTTCCTTGGGAATTATGCTAACGTCTGCCGTCAATTAAGACACAGGCGCGCAATAGTAACACAGTCAATCTGAGCCTTCAAGCCAAGAGCTCTCATTGCAAATTTGATTTTTGGGGTGGTTTACCGATACTTTTACTCTGAGGTGTCTGCTATGGTGTTTGACGTTAGTACCGGTGTAAAAATTCAAACTGGTCAAGATTATTCAGTACTCTTTGGTTGCCCGCCTGAGGTGATCAAATTTATCATAAACAAAGGTATGGTTTTTCCAGACTACCTTGTTATTCCCGATACAATTGAACGTTTTGGCATTCTGCAAAACTGCACCGAGTTTCCGCTCTACTATTTCTTGTTTGTGCTGGGTCAGTTTTTTAAAGGCAAAAAGCTGACAATTATTGGCAACGCTGATGAGCTCCAACGTAATCGAGAACTGCTCAAACTCACTTTACTTGGCCCAAGTATGGACGAGTATCGCGCCATTGATCCCAAGAGCCAGTATTTTGAAGAACTGTATAAAGAAAGCAGGTTCTGTGCGGTCAAAGACAAAAATGGCAATGAGATTCCTATCGACGGCTTCATTGACTTTGTGCCTTTTGACGTTTCTGGTATTGCCCAGACTAAGTACTTTACCGTTAAACACTTAGGAACTGACAGCTACGAAATTGCTGGCGAACACATTGATATTGCATTTGAACAAGCCCAGTACCCTGCCTATGATCTCAAAACCCAGTTTATTCCTTTGATACCCCAGCGCTTTGGCATAGACGTACTCGGTGGCGGTTCTGGATTTACCCCGTTAAAGCCAAGCTCCGCGGTCATTCTCAACTACAACTCAGATTGTATCTTGGTTGACTGTATGGCTTATGTTGACCAACACTGCGAATCACGCGGCATTGCCAAACGTCAGATAAAGTCACTTTTCTTGACCCACATTCATGATGATCATTGCAACATGTTTCCACTAGTTCGCTATGGCGATAAGATCAAGTTTTTGGGAACCAAAGAGATTTACTGGATGGCCATGAAAAAACTGGCCTTGCAAACCGATCTACCTATCGAAGAATTTATGGCCTACTTTGATTTTTGCGAGCTTGTGCCCTTTGATCACAATGATTTCTTTGGCTTGGACATTGTCCCCCACTATACCGTCCATTCTATCCCAACTATTGGAGCCACTTTTAGCCTCAAACATCAGGGAAAAAACCACTCGGTTGGGTATGGTGGTGATAATAAGTCGCGTAAAGACATTGACGACATGTGCGCTAAGGGCATAGTAAGCCAAAAGAAGTCCGACTATCTGCGCCAACTTTACAACAACCACTACGACTTATTTTTTGCTGATGGTGGACTGGGCATACTCCATGGTGATCCCGAGGACTCTCTCAAATCGCATGCTGAACGAATTATCTTTTTGCATCTCGAAAACCTGCCAGCCAAGTTTGATGCTATTTTTTCTATGGCAGAAGGCGGCAAACGCTACACCTTAGTTGAGGCCGACTCAGATGCCTACATCATCAAAACTATGGAGATATTGCGCGAGCAATTTCCGGGCATGTCACCTGATTGGTCACGCACGCTTTTGTCGAGTTTGCAAATCGTTACCTACAATGCAGGGGACGTCATCTTCCGCCAAGGTAGCCCTCGCAATGGCTCGCTCTATGTTATTATCACGGGAATTTGCTCAGTCATGTTTCACGATGGTAAACAGTTGCGCGAGATCGCTCACAAAGAAGCCGGTGGCATAATTGGCGAAATGTCACTCATTCGTGACGAAGCCACACGAAGCGCATCGGTCGTTGCCAAGACCCCGGTTACCTTGTGTAGTTTGGAGGAACAACTTTTTTTGTCTTTTGTTGCGGCCGAAGACAGAGTCAAACAGCTAAAAAAGATGTGGGAAATTCGTAGCGCCCTTGAGAAACACTACCCATTTTCCTTTTTTTCTGATAACGTCAAAGATCGCCTTGCGCGCAACTCTGTAACCAAAAATGTTAAGATCGACACTATTTTCTCGCCACTTGAAACGTCGCTCGAACATGCCTTTATTCTTCTTTCCGGTTCAGTCGCCATGAAATCAAGTGACGGATACGAAGCTATTATTGACCAAGCAGGTTCTTGTTTTGGTAGCTTGGGTATCAAAGACGCTCACGAGCGCTTTTCCCAAGCAGAATACCGATCTCTTACCGATAGCCAGATTCTTGTCGTACCTCTTCATGCCTTTGAGAAGATCATCAACAAAACCCCAATTCTGCGCTATTATATCTATCGGATGCTTAAGAGGCACTTTAAGAACCCACACATAATAATTTAGTGGCTTTGGCAATTCGGTCCAATGTGGTCCTTTATTGATCACTTTAGGAGAGGAAGTTCTATGAAACCTACCAAGCACCGCGCCTTAGTTTTGTGTGCCATCGGTGTTTTATTGTCGCTCACAAGCATGGCTTGTGGACAAGCAAAGAAACAGACTGGCGTCCTAGGTTTTAGTTGGTACATTGCCTACGATTGGTTTTCTCCCCCCAACGCGTGGGGTGCCGATGTGGTTTCTGGCTGGATAAAAGAGAATAAAAACGTTGATATTGAGTGGGTCTACCCTAGCGGTTCGGGCAGTCACAAACTCAACTTAATGATCGCCACTAAGGAATTACCTGACGTGATTTGCATAGACCGTGGCGCCCGAGTCGAGAGCCTTATTGATGCAGGAATGCTGCTTCCACTCGATCCCTACCTAGATCTACTACCCAACTTCAAAAAGTGGGCCGGCAAGACCAATTTAGATCTTTTACGACATAGCGACGGCAAACTCTATCAGTTGCCCAATTGGTACTTTAGTCCAGACTACAGTATCGGCAATGGCAACTCTGGCTGGGCGGTCAATTCTCAAATCTATAAACAACTCGGTTCCCCTATACTCAAAACTTACCAAGACTTAGAAGCCTACCTTATCAGAGTCAAACAGGCTTATCCCGACGTTATCCCGCTGGAAGCAGGGGACAGTTTTCAGACCATCACTTTGGTATTCCGTGGCATGGCTGAGCAGCTTTCCGACTACATGGGAAACCTACTTGGAACACCAAAGAACGGCAAGTTTACCAAGGTTTTTAAGGACGAGAACGTTCGCGCAACGCTGGTTTTCATAAACCGCTTAATGCGGCAAGAACTGATCACGCAAGATGGGTTTACGCAGACACGCGATCAAGTGATGGAAAAACTCATTAACGGGCAGGTGGCCGTAATGGCAACTTGGGACGTGGGGGCATTGATAACCCCGGCAAACGACAACAATAAAATTGACCCTTTGCTCTACCACATAATTTGGCCACCGGTTGCACAAGGTGTTGATCCAAATAAGGTTGCTCTTAGCGGTTACTCAACCATCGGTTGGAACGTCAATGTTTTTACAACCGCTGCCGAATCTAAAATTAGACAAATTCTCTCGTTTCTTGACTGGGCAACCGGCGAGGATGGACAGCGAGTGCTCATCTATGGTCCTCAAGGTTACTTTTGGGACGACAAGGATGAGTTTGGTATCCCGATTTACAACCAACGCTATGCCAAGGCCAGTCAACAGGATCGCAACCAAGCTCGCTTGTACAACTGGGACTGGGTGGGCAATGCATCTTGGGTAAACATGACCAAAGGCGTGGCCAACGACCGATTGGCACCCGAAGAGCGCGATGGCATGATTGAGTTCCAAACTCAAATTTTATGGAAGACAGTCAAGAACGAAAACGAGTTTACCTACAACAAGCCAGCGCCAGATAGTGAGCTGGGAATGACCAACACTCTGATAGCTGACTACTACGACGAAGCTATTGCTTCGGCCCTGTTTGCATCGGATCAAATGACGCTCTTGAAAATCCTTGACCAAGCGCAGGCCGAAATGGACCAGATTGGATACGATTTGTTCTTGCAGTACCACAATAGAGAGTGGCAAAAGAAACGTGCTCAGCTCAAAAAGCTTAGTCAATAATTGTTAAGGCCTACACAAAAAGTCAGGCCACCGGTTAGCTGTTGCAAGGATAGCTACCTGGTGGAAAGCTCCACCAGCACTTCGTCGAGACTGACCTCAGTAGCTGCCAAAAGCACCATAAGGTGATAAAGCAAGTCCGCCGCTTCGCTTTTGATTTCTTCTTTGCTCTGCGCCAGAATCAATTCCACCGCTTCTTCGCCAGTTTTTTTGCGAATTTTCGAAAGTCCAGCCTTAAACAAATGGCTAGTATATGAACCTTCGGGCATGGTTTGCTTTCGTTCTGCTACCAATGCCTCCAGCTCGTGCAGGACGCTCGAGCTCCTCTCAGTCAAAGTACGCGCAGTTGCTTGCTTAGTTCCCTGTTCAGTTTTTTGCATAGTGCCGGCCTTGCCCGGCGAGTCTCGCAAAAATAAAATAGGGTTTGCTAGGCTCGTCAGTACTCGACTGTAGGCAAGATAAAGCTGATTGGGCCCATTTAGTCGTACCATTTCAATGCTATCTAGATATTTTTTGCGTGGAAAGCGTTCATCATGGTCAGCTAGCGACAATAGTTTGCCGGTCTTGTTGTCGAGTGCCCAAATTTCGCCTTGTTCAAGGGATTTTTTATAACCCTTCTCATTGGTTATGCCTGCCCAAATTAGGTGCTTGTCGAGAGTCAGTAGGATTAGGGGCAAAACCTGTCCGTCTTCCTTACGTGTTTCCATCACAGTCCTCTTTTGTCATCAACTTGTCGTTTGACGCTGTGGGTATCGATCGCACAGTTCTTTGAGGTCTATCCTATCCTCGTACCAAGCTTTGCCAATTATTACACCTGCTATACCCGCTGAAGATAGGTCCATGACGCGATGGACATCATTCATTGAACCAATTCCGCCCGATACGATAAGTCCAAGCTTGCCCTCATCCGCAATACGCAGGCAAGCGTCAATATCAGGACCGGTTAGCGTACCGTCCCGACTTATGCTGGTATAGACGACAGCCGAAAAACCCAAACTTGCAGCCAACCGTACCGCGTCAGTGTCAGACATTGCTGCATCAGCTTCCCAGCCGGCCACCTTAACTTTGCCTTCACGCGCATCTATTCCGGCAATAAACTTTTGTGGTGCCAAAGAAATCCAACTAGCCACTTCATCCGGATTCTTCACCAGAGCTGTGCCTACAATCAAATAGTGCAATCCTTGGTCGAGCAGTTGTTTGACGTCTTCCCTGCTTCGAATGCCACCACCCAACTCTATCTCGCAGGAGCTCTGCTTACAAATACTGCCTAATACCGCTCTATTGTTCTTCCCTTGCCCGCGTGCTGCATCTAGGTCGACAATATGAATTCTACGCACTCCCTGCTCTTCAAGACGTTTAGCCGTCTCCAGTGGATCATTGTCATAAACGGTGACCTGCTCATAGCTGCCCTGCAGCAGCCTAACCACTTTGCCATCGAGGATATCGATTGCAGGTATCAAAATTTTGTTCATGATTGACCCTATTCTACTAGCTTCCAAGCCAATGTTTGACCTGCGGCCAAAGGTACGATGTTGTCGATGAGTTCTGGAACTTGCCAGGGTTCTTTGACCAGTTGTACCTCGCGCCCCTGTGGAGCCGGTATTCCATAAAAGCGAGCGCCGTGACTGGCAACAAAGCCGGGCATCAAATCAAGCTCGCCTGCAGCATCAAAGAATTGAGCCAAAAGAGCCAAGGCTACCGGTGCAGAATATATTCCAGCCGCGCCACAACAACTTTCTTTTTGATCAACTTCGTGCGGAGCACTGTCAGAGCCAAAGAAAAACTTATGGTCGCCTGAAAGTACTGCCTCTGCAATTGCTTGCCTGTCTTCTGGGCGTTTGAGTAGTGGTTTACAGTAAAGGTGGGGATTAAGATGCTTACCTGCCATATCATCCAAAGTAAAAAGCAAGTGATGCACGGTGACGGTAGCTGCCACATTCCTGCCCTGACGACGAACCCAGGATACTGCGTCAGCACTAGAAACATGCTCGAGTACAATTTTTAGCTGTGGAAAAGTTCTTACTATTCGATCTAGCTGAGGCAAAAATGCCTTCTCGCGTTCCATAACAAAAGCTTGTGGATCTTCACCATGAATCAAAAGCAGCAAGCCTTCTTGTTGCATTGCCTCAAAAAGTGAGAACAATTCTTCGATCTCGCTTACACCATCTTCTGAGTTGGTTGTTGCGCCAAGTGGATAGAGTTTACCGGCCACAGCACCGGCCTTCTTTAGCTCCTGCACTTGTTCAAGAATTTCTTGTTTGCTTAAGCCTTTCTCCGGAGCAAATACCTTAAAGGTCATTAAGGGCTCAAAGTCAGGGTTAACAGTATTTGCAGCCTCTTTGATCTCTTGGCAATACGCGAGCAATTCGCTTGCCGTTTTGATCGGTGGCAAAGTATTGGGCATAATCAGAGCTCGACCAAACGAGCGCGCAAGGGTTCGCACATAGTCTTTGAGAACTGCACCTTGTCTGACGTGAACATGAAAATCATCGGGTAAAGGAAATTTCAACATAGGAAATTAGTATAGCAAAAATCACTTGCCTACCAAAGCCCCCGATCGTTAGAATATAAAAATATGGAGGTAAATATGTCTAACCTTAATGAATTTGCACTTAATCGAAGCGCTAGCATGCAGCGCAACATACTAAGAAATGTCTATGTTTGGATGACTCTTGCGATTGCGATAACCGCTACGGTTGCATACGTTGTTTCACAAAATGAGGGTTTGGTTGAATATCTTTTTCTTTCCAACCTTATTTGGCCAATTATTATAGTCGAAGTCATAATGGTGTTTGCACTGTCCGGCTTTGTAATGAAGATGAGTCCCTTGGTGGCAATAGTAGTTTTTGCCGCCTACTCGATTCTCAACGGACTTAGCCTCTCGTTTATCTTTTTAATTTACGATGCCTCAGCGATTCTGCGCGCTTTGGTGATTAGTTCTGGCCTATTTGCTGCTATGAGCATCTATGCGGTTACCACAAAGCGTGACCTTTCTGGTTGGGGACATTATTTGATCATGGGCGTAATTGGGCTTTTGATCGCTGGCGTTGTCAATATTTTTGTTGCCTCATCCGCTTTTGACTTTTTGATAAGCATCGCTGGTGTCGTAATTTTTACTCTACTGACTGCCTATGATACTCAAAAAATTAAACGCTTGAGCGACCAATTAGGCAGTGATATTGTCGAAGCCGACTATATTAGGCTTTCAATTGTTGGCGCATTGTCTTTATACTTGGACTTTATCAACATTTTCATCTTTCTTCTGCGCTTTTTTGGTGGCAGTCGCAACTAAAGTCCGATTTCGGGCAGATAGAAAGCCGTCCTCAAGAGGGCGGCTTTTTTTGCGGACAGATTGGCGTATATCGACTATAGTTCGTGCATGACAGCGAGTATTTTTGCCAGAATCAAGTATTCTGACTTTACCGATAGAATGAATCAACTCTATCCGGCCAGCATAGCACCAAACAAAGGTATCACTCTTGCTCAGAACAAGATCAGACAGCTAAGTCCTATTGAAATTACTCAACTCAATAGCCAAGGCAACTGGGCTCAGGACTGGAGCACCGTTTTGGTTAGCCATGATTTTGTGGCCGATAGAATCAGAAATTGCAGTTTTTTCGGTTATTGTTTGCTCGCTAGTTTTAATGGACCAGAAATCAAGACTCCTGACGGAAGCATTTATCTGCCTGGCATATATTCCAGCACGTTGCGCGATTGCCAGATTGGCAAGGATGCTGCCATACATCGTTGCGATCTTTTGCAAAACTACGTCATCGCCAGCAATGTTGTGTGTGCTTCGTCGAGCTTAATCGCTGGTCACGAGCTCAATTCGTTTGGTAACGGTAGCTGGATAGATGTCGGCATAGAAACTGGTGGGCGTTCTAGTCCAATCTTTGCCGACATTTCACTTGACATGGCTGAACACATATTGCTCAACCCCGGCGACAAAGAAATAATCAAACTGGCCCAGGACTTTGTTGAGAACTACGTTTCAAAAATATCACGATGTTTTGGCGTAGTTGACGAAGGTGCAATGGTTACCAACTGTCAGAAGATTGTCGACAGCTACATTGGTCCTTGCGCTCAGTTAAATGGCGCGACATTAATCGAAAAGACTAGCATAATTAGTACCTGTGATGATCCTTGCCTTGTGGGGTCCGCGAGCATCATCAAGAAATCAATCATCCAAGAAGGCGCCTCCATACTTGACGGTGCCATTGTAGAGAACTCAATGCTCTTTGAGCATAGTCATGCAAGTCAGCATGGAAAAGTAGTGCAGTGTTTGGTCGGCCCAAACTCAGGAGTCAGCAAAGGCGAAGCAACATCCAGCTTTTTGGGCCCATTTGTGGGCTTCCACCATCAGGGGCTCTTAATAGCCGCACTTTGGCCTCGCGGACGTGGGAACATAGGTTACGGCGCCAACGTAGGCTCAAACCACACGAGTCGTGTACCAGACCAAGAGTTTTGGCCCGGTGAGGGAACTTTTTTTGGTCTTGGTTGTACCATCAAGTACCCATCCAACTTTAAGGAAGCGCCCTATACAATCGTTGCCGCTGGGGTGACCACGCTTCCACAGAAGATTTCTTACCCATTTAGTCTTATCAACGAACCGATAGGCTACTACTTGGAGGTCCCGCCCGGCTACAACAACCTTATTCCTGCTTGGTGCCTGACAGAAAACCTCTATATGTTGCAAAGAAACGAAGGAAAATATATCGCCCGCAACAAAGCCAAGCGCAATGTCTTTGAACTCGATGTTTTTAGGCCCGAGATTCTGGACTATATGCGAGAAGCTATTCGCAATTTGCGAGATATTGAAGAGAGAAAAACCATCTATTTGCCTGGCGACTTACCTGGTATTGGTAAGAACATGCTTACTGACGAAAACCGTCTAAAGGCAATTGAGGCCTACCATTTTTTTATCGATCTTGCCACTTTTCGCAAGGATAAAACTGCAATCCTCGAGCTTCGCGATGCCAAAGCAGGTGAGACTCTTGATGACCCAGAACGCCGACGCTTGATTGGGCATATGTCCAGACTAAAAGAAATGTTACCAAGTCTCGTTCAAAAAGTGGAAACCTCGCGTTCACGGGACTTTGAACGCGGTGCAGCTATTATAGATGACTATCATAAGACTCACGGCGCAGTTAAGGACGATACTTTTGTCAAGCAAACCAAAAAGGAAATAAAAGCAGAACTATCCCAGGTCCAAGAGGCATTGCGTTTTCTTCAGCAGGCTTAAGTTATTCTGCCTAAGATAGATGTTGGTCCAGCCAGTTCACCAGATCCTGTTTGCTCGATCCAACTTTGTCGGCCATTTTTTGTCTGCGGGTGTACTCCGCAAGTCGTTGCGGAATATTTGCGGGTCTACCGCTGGCTTCCAAAACTATCTCTGAAAACTTGCCTGGATGCGCCGTGGATAGATTGATTACGATACCCGCTCCATCTAAGCCACCCGCCAAGAAACGCTCAGATGCAAGTACGCCTACTGCTGTGTGCGGACATATTTGTAAAGAATAGTCCTGGTCATAGCGTTTCATAGTTGCAAGAATATCGACATTCTTGACCACTTCTGGATAGAGCATGGCCTGCATTTGCAACAAATCGTTGGCGAACAAAGCTTGAAGTCTTTCAAAGTTTGACGGATTGCCTACGTCCATAGCGTTGGCGGGAGTGCTTACCGACGGCCGACTTGTAAAAATACCATTTTTTAAATATTGTGGAACCACATCGTTCTCGTTGGTAGCTGCAATAAAACCACTAACAGGTAAGCCCCAGCGCCAAGCCAAAACACCTGCTGTTAGGTTGCCAAAGTTACCGCTTGGTACACAAAAATATATTTCTCCAGATGTCTTTTCTTTCAATTGCGCAAATGCCCAAGCATAGTAGAATGACTGTGGAATCAATCGCCCGAGGTTGATGGAGTTGGCAGAGCTCAAAGGATAGCGTTCTCGCAATTCATGATCCAAAAACGCTTCTTTTACCATGCGCTGACAATCATCAAAGCTACCATCAACTTCTAAAGCATGCACATTGCCACCAACCGTGGTCAATTGCAACTCTTGGCTTGGACTCACTCGGCCAGATGGATACAAAATTACGACATCTATGTTTTCTTTTCCAAAAAAAGCTTGTGCAACGGCACTTCCAGTATCACCGGATGTAGCCGTAAGAATAATGGCGTGTTGCTTATCACTCTTGAGATAGTGTTCCATCATGGTGGCAAGAAAGCTGGCACCAAAATCCTTAAAGGCACATGAGGGTCCATGGTAGAGCTCCATATCAAACAATCCTGGTCTAAGTGCAGTCAGAACTGGTACAAAAGGAAAGGCCTGCTCACAAATCTGGCTACAGGTCTCAGAATCAAACTCATCACCAAAAAAACCATGCATAATCTCAGCTGCCAAACGAGGAAAGGACCAACTACTGTCGGCTCGCATAAACAACGAGCGCAGATCAGGCTCGGTAACTGGTAAGTAGAGGCCACCATCAGGTGCCAGTCCTTCAAAAAGAGCTTGTTTAAAGTCAACAAGACGCTCAGGATCTCTTGTAGAAGAAAATTTCATTTAAACCTCCGGAAAAAAAGCAGCATGCAGCACGTTAAGTGCTTGATGATGGTCTTTTTGCTCAATCACAAAAGACACATTCATTTCAGATGAACCTTGCGCTATTACCAAGACATTGATGCCAGCTAGGCCAAGCGCAGCAAATATTTGTCCGGCGACTCCCGGTAGCCCGCGCATATTGGCCCCGATCACGGAAACGATTTCAACCGATTTGACCCACTCAACCGAACTAACAAGTTTGCCTTCCAAAAGGCTAGCCAGTTCGGTTTTGAGCGTTGCAACTGCCTTAGCGCATTCATCTTCTCGCAAGACCACGCAGATGCTGTGCTCGCTTGAGGCTTGGGAAATCATAATAATATTTACGTCTGCTTTTGCAAAGGCCACAAATAACTTTGCTGCCACACCCTTGGTGCCCATCAGCCCTCCGCCAACGATATTTATTATGCCGACGTTCTGCATGCTGGCCAAACCTGTTATGCTGCTTAAGCTTGTTGGCACTCCGGCCGCAATGCGCGTGCCGCGCTTTTGTGGATCAAAGGTGTTTTTGATCCAAATAGGTATATTTTTTTCTACGGCCGGAATGATGGTATAAGGGTGCAAAACTTCCGCGCCAAAATAACACAGTTCCATCGCTTCTTCGACCGACAAATCTGGAATCACAAAGGCCTTTTTTACCACACGCGGGTCGGCAGACAAAACACCATCAACATCAGTCCAGATTTCAATGTCACTGGCCTTGAGTGCCGCACCAAAGATCGCCGCACTATAGTCGGAACCATTGCGACCAAGGGTGGTTGTAATGCCTTCTGCATTGGCCGCTACAAATCCAGTTACCAAGGCAACCTTACCCTTTCGCTCATGCCCCCAATGCCGATGAAAAAAAGATTGGATAGTATCATACGTTCGACCAAAGTCCACAACAGCGCTACCAAAACTATCATCAGTTGCAATCAGTTCCCGCGCATCAACAAAAACCGCATCCAAATCAACCGTTCTAAAATACGCGGCTATCAAGGTGTTGTTTAGTCGCTCACCAAAACTCATCATTAGGTCGAGACTGCGTAAACTGCACTCCCGAATCAAAAAGACACCGTTGCAGATTTCTTGCATTTCACGGTACATGCTGGAAAGTAAGCCTTGAGCGGCAAGTTTGGCTTCCTTTTGATTCATGCTGGTCCCAGCAAAAAGATCATCAAGGGCCTCTTGTTGACGCTTCCATATTGACTCAAGCAGCTTTGCATAACTGAGCTCACCTGATTCGGCCAAGGTGGCGGCCTTTATCAAGTCGTCAGTAATTCCCTTCATCGCAGAACACACGACCACAAGGCCTTCAGTTAGATCCTGAGTCCTAACAATGGCTTCAACCGCTCTAATACGGCCGGCATCTTTGACAGAAGTGCCGCCAAATTTCATCACTTTCATAATGCTCTATACTGCTACAAAGTTCGCCAAGAGTACAAGTGACCTTTGTCGCGACTGGACCCTTTCAGATTGACATAAGGCTAAAAAGCAGAGAAACTCGGCACATGTACAAATACCATATAGAAGGCGGTTTTCCGATCAAGGGAACCATTAGAGCAAGTGGCAACAAAAACGCAGCTCTGCCCTGTATTTGCGCCTGCATTCTGACGGATCAAGAAGTGACATTGCGCAACGTACCCGACATTGAAGACGTTCACGTCCTCTATGACATAATCCGCTTTTTGGGTGGTAGCGTAGACAAGGGCAAGGTTCACGGCGAGTGGCACATTAAAGCAAGCGAAATCAAGACCCATGAAATCCCTATCGAGATGGCAAGAAAAATTAGGGCTTCAATCTTGCTAGCCGGCCCGATGCTGGCTAGGACAGGCAAAATTTCATTGCCGCCACCTGGTGGTGACGTAATTGGAAGACGCCGACTAGACACTCACTTTCTCGCCCTGATGTCACTCGGCGCGCGGGTAGAAATTGACGGACAATACAAGATCAGCGCCAACAAACTGGTTGGCCTTGAGATGTTTTTGGATGAAGCCAGCGTTACAGCTACCGAAAATGCCATCATGGCCTCTGTTTTGGCCGAAGGTGAAACCATAATAGAAAACGCTGCCAGTGAGCCTCATGTTCAAGATTTGTGCACTATGCTCAACCAAATGGGCGCTTCAATCTCGGGAATCGGCTCCAATATTTTGCGTATTAAAGGTGTCAAAAAGCTGGGTGGAACTGAGTTCAGAATCTCCGCTGACTTTATGGAAGTGGGAAGTTTTATTGGTCTGGCGGCCGTGACTCGCAGTGAACTGACCATTGAGGATGCTGCTCCACACAACCTCAAGATGGTCAAACTCGGTTTTGGCAAGTTGGGTATCCATTGGGAAACCGAAGGCAGCACTATCCACATTGGCGCCAATCAATTGATGCGCGTAAGCCCAGACCTTGGCGGCATGATTCCAAAGATTGATGACGCGCCATGGCCCGGATTCCCACCTGACTTACTTTCGATAATCATAACCGTAGCTACTCAAGTAGAAGGCACCGTTCTTATTCACGAAAAGATGTTTGAGTCGCGTATGTTCTTTGTGGACAAGCTGATTGGCATGGGTGCCAAAATTATCCTTTGCGACCCACATCGTGCGGTAATAAACGGCCCCAATCGCTTGAGCGGTGCCGATCTTGTCTCGCCCGATGTCCGAGCCGGCATGGCAATGGTTATAGCGGCCCTATGTGCACAAGGCGAGTCAAATATTCAAAATGTCTATCAGATCGAACGAGGTTATGAGCATCTTGCGTCGCGGCTCCAGTCTTTGGGCGCGCGCATCAAACGAATACCTAAGTCTTAAAGTGCAGATAGGCCACTAAACCACTTGTCCGCGTAGCGATCTAGTGATTGTTCAACAATCGGTGAAGGAAAATTCCTTGCCGATTGTTTTTTTTTGCCGGTGCTAAGTGATCGAACAATGGCTTGTTTGTAGCTTCGTGGGGACAAAACAATGCCTTGAGCCAGGTACTCCAGTCTCTTGAGAACCAAAACATCGTCGTCCTTTGCGTAGACCAATGTTACGTAAAGAACTTGCTCAAACAATCTTTGCTTCTGTTTGTCGCCCAATTGTTTTACGGGAGCCAATAGCGCGTCATCTCCCGCGCTCTTTGCCAAAAGATGGCGACTAGCGTCAACAAGCTTTTGAAACATCAGTGGAAATAGATTTAGAAAAAACAGTTTTCTTTTGATCTTTGCCAGTTCCTGTATACGTTCCAAATCAGTTAGTCCATGTGGTTCCCTAAAAACTAACAACAAATAACGGTATACCCAAGCCACGAGACGACCAAATCCAAAGTAGACACCTTTACCTTGATAAAATCGGGTGATGGTCTTTTCCCAAATCCAGAAAAAAAGAACCTGATCCAAGAGAAAACCACCGACTAAACCCAGTACTCTACCTGGAATATCAAAGACTGCGCCAACGAAAAAAAGAACTATAGTCATTATTTCTAACAGAGGCCGCGCTAAGCCGATCGGCCAGCAAGATAAACGAAGGCCACAAAAGTCTGAAGTGTCTGTACGATTATAATGCCAACTATTGCTGCCACCATGCCCAGTCCCGTGAGCAAGGCCATATTAATTATGCTCATTATGCCAAAATAAGCAGCGTTCATAAAAATGGTCATAATTGGAACCAAAACTAGCAAAGCTAAACTCGGCAACAATGGTCTGCTTAGATAACGACTACGGTTGGACCATGCCCAAGCAATACCAAAAATACCCAAACTAACCATAGAAAGAATTTTTACCAAGTACATCAACAAAGACCTTTGCACGGGTCTAAGATCCAAATCTGCTTCTCTAACGATGTCCAATATGCTAATCAGCTCAGCTGCAGTCATAATAGACCATGAGCCCTGACTCTCCGCCAACGAGTAGAGCGTATTGCCTTCGTATTTTATGGCCACATGATTCTGAATCTCTGGTGCAAATTCACCCTTCAGTATCCGAACCTCCGAGACATTCAATGGGTCTTGCTTGTCAATGCTTCGCATAAGCAACTTCGATCCTATAATTTTGCCGCGTTCGGATACACGATGGGCGACAATTTTGCCTGCTTTGTCAAACGTAATTACTTCTGGTTGAATCAAATACCAGGAATATGCGCCGGGCACAACTGCCTTAGCGTACAAATATTCTACTAGCTCAGCGTTGCTAGCGTTCTTGACTAACAAAGAATTAAGACTCCTGCCTTCTATTGCCCCTAAGAGCTCTTCAGAAAAGAAAACTTGTTTGTTTAACGCCTCAAGAACCAATGGCATCCACTCTCTAACATCCATGTCTAGGTAATCACCTAAGGGGCCTGCACGCTGACCCTTAATGTTATTTTTTTTGACAAACAGCTCAACGTCGAGCAAAGTATAGTAGGCTTCTTCAAAGCGCCCAGAAGGAAAGTCGGTCAAAATCGCTTTGTTTTTCATTCTATACAACTGTTTTGAGTAATCGTCATCTTTTTCAGAAACCTGATTGGCTAACTTGGTCTCAAGCAGGTTGCGAATCATTGAAACCTCGATGTCTTTCTGTGGACTAATTCTCTCCGCCAGTTCAATAAAGTAAAGTGCCGAGTAAAAGTCGTCTTGATCCACGTACTGTTTGGACTTTTGAATAAGAGCCGCAAGGTCCATGCCAGCTTTCTCAATTGTAGTAACGCTGGCTTGGGCACTCGAACCTGCACCTACGAGACCACTTTTTGGGATAGTTGCCGGACTAGTTGAAATCGCCGGCACCTTGATGCTCAGAACGATTGTATCTCTCAATTTCTTAAGTGACTCATTTTCAGGTGACAATCGAATTGCCTCTTGTACATCTTGCTTTGCTTGCTTGGAGTTTCCGATCTTTTGGTTCTCGTTGGCAGATTTGATTAACTCCACTAGCCGAAGAGAATTGGACTGCGCCAGTTGGTAACTGTTCCTTATTGGTCCATCAAGAAACGCCAAAATTAAAACATAGCCCACTGTCAACAGCACAAGAAATTTAAGACTGTTGGCAATCGCTGTGACAAAGTTTCCTGTTCCTGCAAAAGCGGATTTATAATTTTGGACGTTTACTAGACCAGAAAAAGCTAGAATAAAGGCAGAAATGGTTATAGGAAGGTAATATTCAACCCACAACGAAAACACCCTACCTAGTATCCAGGAAAACTGAAAATCCGGATGTATTGAAGCCGATGGAGTTATAAGTGTAAGAGCCAAAAATAGTGCCAGCGAAAGCAAATGAAACACTAGTACCAAGACAAACACTGACCGGTTTAGGCCTTTCATAATCCGACCTCTTTCTGCCAGTCTTTAACGGGCTGCAAAAACAAGTTCAGGCTCCAAAAGAAGAGTCCAAATAAACTGAGAACTAGCGGACCTGTATAGGTCAATACTGCATCTGGTAGAAAGGAGAAGTTAGCCAAGTTTTGGCTCATGGATAGCCATGCAGTCAATTGAAATAGTACCAAGAGCATAGCTAATGCACAAAAAAAGTTAAAGAGTGGCCATCTGCTCAGCCTAATAAAAAACCATAGCGAATGTAACGCCAACGACAGTGCGCTCGACCACATCAGAATTTGCAGCAAATTGAGCGTTTTAACTGACGAGGTCAACGAAGTCCTGATGGCGGTAAATGACTCAATAAACCATTCTACCATAAACCAGCCTGACTCTTGTTTACCAGGCGCTGGATCGAGACTAGAAAGTTTGATGCTTTGAGCCCTTTGAGGCAGCAATAGTGCGCTTCCGTCATCAGATACCCTCATATCTTCAACTGGCTGCATTACACTGCCACTAAGGCCTTCGTGAATATACCAAGCCTCTTTTTTTTCGTCGGTGGAATTTACTCTCAGCAAATAACCGCCTTCATATTTTAAAACCGATGACCCAGGAAGACCAGCTTTTTGAAGCGGAATACTAAGCATAGATACCGATGGAATGCTGTTAGAAATTACGCTGAAGCAAAAGAAGCCAAGAGCCCATACTATCGCATTCACCAGAAGTGCCCCATAGCGATATTTTTGCAAATGAAGAACTCTAAACATCATTACAAACCATGTAATAACAAGCGCAGGCAACAATATATCAACAAATAGTGCAATGAAAAATAGAAAAGGCTCTAAGCTCAGCTGCAGTCCAATCCACGTTGCGTTGAAGGAATACAGCCACAGCAAGCGTAGCCCTGACAAGAGAACAATCGCTCCAATTAGAGATAGACAAAACTGCAAAGGTAACAAGAATAATTTTTTCATTACCACAAAATCGTAACACGCCCGCAAATACTTGGCAAGGAAGGTTACTAGATCATTTTGCCTAATGTATCCCCATGTTATCCACAATCAAAGCTCGGTCTCTCAAGTGCAGAAAATTGAAAATCTCCATTACGATATGTAAAGCCAGAATTCTCCAAAAAAATCGATCCTATTTAAATCGTTATATTAAAACAAATTATACGGACAACCAGCAATCAAATTTTCTTTAGCAAATCGCGAGTTCGTCTCTGCTATAGCGTAATTGTATTCCATACAGGGATGTGCGTGATTTATACCCAAGTTATCCACAACAGAATTCGATGGCTAAATTTACTATTTTATTATGGAGTAACCTTTTCTGCTATGCGAGACAATAATGTCGCATCCGATGCCCGCGGAGAAAGGCTTTAGCTGCTTCCTGATATTTGAAATCTGCACATCAACTAGCCTAGAATGCAGGTTTCGCATACCGATGACCAGCTTCAAGTGCTCGCGCAAAATAGGTCTCCCGCAGTTCCTTAAAAGGCACTTAAACAACAAGGCAGCTTGCATGGGTAGATCGAGATTGAGTCGGTCTACAGAAACAGTGCTTTCGCCAATATGGACGACACCCCAGGTAAAGTAAATACCTTGAACGCCAAGCACTTTTTTGCTTCGTGCCACAAGTTCGCTCATGGAAAAGACATTTCTAAGGTATTCAGCTGCACCTGCCAAGAAACAGCTGTCCATATCATCCCCGTCACCATATGTCATAATCGGTGAGTTGACCTTGTAGAGCAAATCAGTAATAAAAAACGAAGGGCAAAGGTAGAGATCTCCATCTATAGCAAAGTGGTCGAGGTCGCACCATTCAAAGTTCAATTCATCAAATTCTAAAAGTGGGTAGCGCAGCCTGTCAACAAAAGGCGCCTCAGATAAGCAAATGACGCGGCATTTTCTCATGAGCTTCCAAAAACATCCATAGTAATAGCGGCCGGACTACCCTAAAAAGATCTGCCCGCTATTGTCTATTGCCAAAATTGTCTTGCAGTTAGAACACCTAAATCGGCCAGCTTTGGAGGCCTTCAACTTAGTGGCACAAATAGGGCACTTAAAAATTCGAGGAAATATTGACCCTGTTTCGGGTTCAGCGCCTTTTACGAAGAAGCCAGTCGCCTCGTCGAGATTTTCTTTGATGTTGAAAAACTGAGAGAATCCAAGTAGTTGAAATACCTCATATACTTTGGGTTGAATTTCCAAGAGAACGAGATCACCACCTCTTGGCTTTACGGCTTTTAGAAAGGCGGTAAATGATCCAATACCTGTACTTGAAACGTAGTTCAAACTACCACAGTGGAAAATAAGGCGGGTAAAGCCTGATTCTATAGCCTTGTTGACCCTTTTTTGGAAAAAGTTAGAATTGTACGTATCAATATACCCAGTGAGATACATTACTAGGCAGCCATCGGCGCCATCTATTTTTTGAAGACGAATCTTGAGACTTTCGTCTTTCTCTTCGTCAAATCCGGGTACAATCTCGTTGTTACTCATAGTTCACCTTCGTATCCTGGCATTATTCACCCATCATAAGAGATACTTAAGATAGTATGCATTGGTTTTGTCTTTGTCAAACACGTGTTTTACTTTTTTCATGATAAATCACTCAAAGATGTCAATATCGCTCCATTTACTACCTTGGCCGGAACAGCTAGCATTATCTCTATCATTTTAGCCCAATCCCCAGGGTTTTGCAGGGTTTCGACTGCTTTTTTTTTCTGGGAACCTTTAAACTCTTCTTTAGTATAATACTCTGTTTCAACATATGCTGGGCATAATCCAATGATTTGTACATTACTGCGGCCAAATTCTCTAGCAGCACTTTTAATCAGCACGCTTAATCCGGTTTTGGCCGAGGCGTAGGCTGCTGTTTGTCGATATGACCGAATAGTGTCAGAGTTACTGGAGCCAAACACAAATATCTTTCCGAATCCTCGTTTGGCCATATGTGGCGCGTAGGTGCTAATTAAGGCGCCTGGCAGCGCAAGGTTAGCACTAGCCATCCATTCCCAATCGGCGGGACTAGTCTGAGCCAGCGATCCATAGAGTACCGGTCCAAAAGATATAACTAAAATATCTGGTTCGAGCTTTGGAATTGCCTCTATAAAGTCAGTAGCTCCACTAAAAGGCCTAAAAATACCTTGAGTTTGACATTTTCCACTGTTGAGTTGTTTTGTGAGTTCATCTAGTTTTGCCAGATCTTGCCCACCATGGATCCAAAGCTTCTGACAGTGTTTGGCCAAAGTACGAGAAACGGCGGCGCCAATGCCACCACTACCCCCAATTACTAAGGCGGTGAGTTTTTCTTGACCAGAGACTGACAACATCATATCATCCATAGTTGAGAGGTTAAGAATGAAATTATTTTTGTCAATGTTAATGTTCCTTTTTGTTGCTGCCGGCCTGAATGCCGATCTCTACTCTGACTTTAGGGCCTTGGTTGATCTTAACGCAAGCATAAAGAGCCTTGCTAGCCAACCCGAACAGATTCGCAAAGACAAAATATACCTTTTAGAAGGCACGATTGCCAGTCTCCAGGTTGTTGATAAAGATCCACAACGATTCTACGCCGAAGCCGTTTTTATTAGCGCAGAATGGAAAGACAAGAAGCAGCTCTTTGGTTACAAGGTAAGTCTAATCTTCAACCGGAACGAGTTTTCTAGCCGTATTTTTAATAGACCTCAAGGAGCGCAAGACGAGATTGTCTCCAATAGTCGTGGTCTGGCACTGGTAAAGTATGAAGAAACAATCACTTTGCCTGACGGAAGTCGCTCTCCAGTTTTTTCGGTCTATGACTTTAAGCTGTTAAAGTGAGCTTCCCACGATTCGTTGGGTTAAAACAGCGCGGAACCACGTAAGTAAAGTTCTAGTTCAACGAGATTTCCCGGCCATTTATGTTTAAAAAGCGCTTTCCAATCTATGGTATTGTGATTTGATCCAAGCTCGAGAACTAAGGAATAGAGTTCTTCTATTCTTTCCCTTAGCGGTATCATGGTCAAAAGACCGCAGTCTTCTCCCAGCACATATCGATACTTATTGGAAACCATTGTTCCCCAAGGTATGGTAATTGTTGCTATTAGTTTGATTGGTCTGAGCGAAATTCTATCGTGTATCAGTGACCCTATCCTCAAGAGGTTCCTCTTATTAAAGTGACTCAAGTTCTCTAGTACTATGCATGAACTTCTTGAAAGATGCTTAAGATCGGCCAATTTATCTTTCCTTCCATCAAAACAGAGTGGAATGCCCAAACGGTCGTCGCAACTAGCCAAGGCAAGGGCCAAAGTGGTTTTTCCAGTTCCCGACTCCCCTGCTATGAGAACTGGGCCCCAGTCTTTGCTGACATATAGACAGCGTTTGGGGTCTTTTACCTTAATGATTCTTGGTAGTTGTTTGATTCCCTGCAAACCATTCTTTGTCTGGCTAAATGTCCTTTGGCTGCGAGCCAAGACTGACCATAGTTCCACTTTATTGATCGGTTTACAATTGAAGTGTTTTGCGCCTGATATTATTGTACGAGATACTAGACTAGGTTGATTGCTATATGAATATGCAAGTATGGGAAGACATGGAAAACGTTGGGCAAACATACTTAGCAAAAGCAATCCATTGCCGCCTCGATAGTCCGGATCGATGACAAGTAGGGTTGCATCTAGATGATAGCTTTCTGTTTGTAGAAGCATAGAATAGTCGCAAGCTTGCAGATCATACCCGTCTGGTAGAATCATGTCCAAATAGGACATTGAATCACGGTCGTCGTCAATATAGAGGACAATTTTTTTCGTGCCAAAGCAACCCATACTTAGATTATTACTTGCTTTTTGATGAATCGCAACCGTTTTCCGCTTGCTTGTACATTTTTATTTATCTCAACTATACTTGCGCCAATGCTCGGGAACCTTATTTTACTAACGCTTTTAAAGAAAGAAAAACTCTTTTCTCTGGTTATGGCCGTTATGGCTTACAGTTTACTATTTTTTGCTGACAGTTTTTTTTCCATGTGGTTGTCGACCAAATTTGGAGCCTATCTCACGATTGCCTTGGTCGCCGCGGCAACATGGCTTCAAGCGTTGGTGATTCTCAGTGGTATCTTAAGGTACCAAAGGTTATTGAACATCAGAATAAAAATCGCTGACTACCCACGTATGGAGTTTATTCAATTGAGCGGATTGGGTATTTCACTTTTGCTATGCTTGAGCCCTGGTTTTCTGAGCGACGCACTTTGCTGGCTGATCTACTTGCCGCCTTTTAGACTCTTGCTTGGCCAAGCCTTGTTTAAGAAATATCAAGCCAGCTACACAGCCACCTACGAATTGTTAAGTAGCGAAGACCATCCAAAACTATAACTCTCTAACCGCGCGTGTCCATAATATGAGCCAATGGAAGTACATATAGATAACCAAGCGCGTGATTCTCCATGGCCTTTTGACACTCTCGCGATAAAACTCGCGACCCTTTCGGAAAGAAACCAAGCTGGGTCTTTTTTTTCTCGCAATAATATAGTCAAAGAACTCAGAACTCCAAAGTTGAATGCCGCGTTGAAAAAAACCTCTATTTCGATAAATCCATAACATTTTCCCTTTGATTCCTGGTCCACACAAGAGCAAGTTTGGAGAAGACTTATTCACCGCGGTGACAATATTTCGTTCCATCTGTCGTGGATAGTTTCCAGTGTAACGGCCAAGTATAGAAGAGCCTGGAAATGTGTGCTTGATGTTATTTTCAATATTCTTAAGCGATGGTTGGCGATCTCCAAGCAGAAAAATACTGCCCTTGATCGACTCGAGAACGTTTAAGACTCTTATCAAGAACTGAAACGGTGGATAGCGTGGAACATCTAGGTGATGAAGTTTTTTGGCAGCATGTTTAAGTCCCATTGAAACTGGAACAACCAAGGCTGCATTGTTGAGACACGTCAAGAGTTCCGGATTTCTCCTTGCTCGCATAAGGTCCAGGGTCCTTAAATATACTATCTGATTGCTCCCTGGCCTCTCCAAAAGAATTTTGATGACAGCTTCAAGGCTTTCATTTGGAACTATGTCTACTGGCACTCCCAGAATTCTAACTCTCCTGATCTGAGACAAGACCGGTGATGTTTCAACAACTTTCATGTTTAGTTTAACTCCCGCAAAATCCAATCCGTACGCTCTCTTGAAAGTGCATTAATAGTAGAAAGGGCAGCTATCGCTGCTGTTTCGGTCCTCAAAATAGTGGAACCCAGACTAACACAATAATATCCATAGGACAAAAACAATTCAACTTCTCTTGTGGAAAAACCACCCTCGGGTCCAATAAGCGCCATCACGCGAGTCGGAAGGCCATCAAGATATCGGTGTAGACTAGATTGAGCAAGATTGTTTTCGTAAAAAAGCAAGCCAAGATTGTTTTTATCGCCCACGAACTGGCGAGCGAAGTCATCTGACTTGAGTGGACGGTTGATAAACGGCAGCCTTGGATTGTTTGATTGTTGACAGGCCTCTCTGGCAATGGCTACAAGGCGGTCGTGCTTACTCTGCCAACGTGCATCAAAATCGGCAATTGCATAGTCAGATTGTAGAAGGTGAATACCAGTTACGCCCAACTCCGTGGCCTGCCGAACTATGTCATCGAGCTTTTTTCCTTTTGGTAGGGCCTGTACCAACTCAAGAGAAAACGGTACTTGCTGGGATTTTTTTTTATCCGAGCTTTGATTTGGGGTTTGATCTGCGTCTATAACTGGTCCACTGCTGTTTTCTAGTAGGCACCATTTGTCTTCTGCGTTTACCAAACGAGCTTCAAAAACTCGCCCGTTTGGGTCCCTACAAACAAGTACCGTGCCCAACCTCGTTCTTCTAACATTGACCAAATAGTGGGCCGTCTTCTGATCAAGAGTCCAGAGCCCTCCTGTTGGGGCTCCGACTAGTAATAGTTGTTTCAAGGATTTCGGGGACTGGGCAAGGTGCTTCTTGTGTCTACTGTGCTGCTAGTCTTTGTGGCAGCTGGTCTAGCACGAATTAATTTCTCAACATCGCCTGCCTTTATGATCTCCAAGGCTTTTTGCAGTTCCAAGTCGTATTCCAGATCATAGACTGGATTCTGATTGTTCTTGCGTTCCACTTCTAGGCGTATGAGCCGTTTGATAAGGCGTTCGGGAACCTTAAGTCCTTGTCGATTTAAGTCAACGACAAAAGCATTGATAGTAGCCGAACTAGGTTGCTGATTGTTTTCTACAAAATTCTTTACTAGACTCTGTTCTTGAATCTTGACCAGAGCGAGTTCTTCGTCTCGACTAAGCACTGGTTCGACAATTTCTACATCCGGTGATATTCCCACTTTATCAATGGTAATGTCCGCCGGAGTGTAGTAACGAGCTATGGTCAATCTAAAGCCACTTGCTCCGAGATCTCTAACACTTTGTACTGATCCTTTGCCGTAGGTCTTGCTTCCCACAAATAGGGCACGATTGCGATCCTTCAGTGCACCTGCCAAAATCTCAGATGCTGATGCACTTCCTTTGTTAATCAAAACAATCAAAGACACGTCAGAAGCAATCATTTGACCTGCCGTCGCTCGGAACACTCTATTCTCACTCGCTATTCTGCCCTTGGTGCTAACCAAAACACCGTCAGAAAAGAACAAATCGGCAACATAGACTGCACCGTCCAAGACACCACCGGGATTGTTTCTAACATCAAAGATCATGGATTTGTAACCCTTGCTCTTCAACTCGGTGAGGTGCTTCTTTAACTGTTCTATGGTTTTTGGCGTAAACTCAATTAATCGCACATATGCGACATCACCAATCATGGCACTCTTAACGGTAGGGATCTGGATGACCTCTCTAACTAGAGTTACCTTAAAGTCCATCGACTTACCGCGAAAAATTCTTACCACCACGGAGGTGCCTACTCTGCCTCGCAGACGACTTACAGCTTGATCGGTTTCCAGCTCAGTGGTTGATTTATCATCTATTTCAACAATTAGGTCGCCACTCAAAAGGCCGGCACGGTAAGCTGGCGTGCCTTCTATAGGTGCGGAGACTTCAATAAATCCATCCGGGAGTGCACTGCCATCTGGTTTTCTTTGTTTATTGATATAGAGACCCAAACCACCAAATTCCCCAGTGGTAACGTCGGTCAGACTGCGCCAATCGGCTTCGGGCAAGTACATAGAAAAAGGGTCGCCCAGTGCTTCAAACATTCCTTTGATGGCACCTTGTATTAGTACTTCTCCGTCAACCTTGTCTACATAACTTTGTTGAATCAACTGATATATTGCCTGCAAAGTACCAAAGTAGTCTTGAATTGATAAGTTTCCGCCGCTTGCGACTTGGTCTTTATTACCTTCAAAAGCAAAAAGCACCGGGCTCAAAGCAGTAAATAGAATAACGAAAAACAATACGGCGCCAATGCCTACGCCGAGGACTGTTTTTCTTCGCTTTTTAACGGCAACAATTTCATTGGATAATTCAATATCCTTGTTTTGATCACTCATTGTACCAATGTAACTTAGAGCACCTTGACTCGTCCAGTCTGTCAACCTACTATCAGAGAATAATGAGAAATCCTCGCTTTGCGCTTATCTTTACTGCTGTATGGAACATGGTTCGATTTACTTTGGTTTTTGTGTCCATCACCTGGCTATTGCCAAGCAATGGAATGGACTATCTATCGCTATTGGTTCTGTGGTTTGGGACACCCGGCTTAGTAAGTGCTGCACTTGCACTATTTACTCTGGCTAGGCCTGACGGGACTGAAAACAGCGTGCAAGCTATTCGATTGGTACTTGTCATCGATTCTATTTTGACATTAGCGCTTTTGATTGTTCGCATGCTTAGTCACCTAGACGCTGAGCTTTCTTATCGCTTGGCCCTAAACTCAGAATCAAGTATTTTTTCGCCTGATTTGGTGATCATGATTCTTAGCCTAATTGCACATTGCGTAAATATCATCCTACTTTCTCGATACCTTGCAAGAAAAACGGAGCGCGTTCAATAATGCACATTATTCCTGTTGCAAGTGGCAAAGGCGGTGTCGGCAAATCATTGTTTTCTGCCAACCTTGCTATTGCCTTAGGACAAGCGGGCAAGAAAGTCATCTTAGTAGACCTCGACCTTGGCGGCTCTAATCTTCATTTGATTTTGGGCATTCGAAACGTCAAAAAAGGGATCGGCACTTTTCTTACCGACCAAAAAGGTGGAATTGAAGACACCATTTTGGATTCGGGATTTGAAGGCGTTAGCTTTATCCCTGGTGACGCTGAGATACCCGGAATCGCCAATCTCACTCAGACTCAAAAGAAGAGACTGATAACTAAACTGAGTGCGCTAGATGCGGACTATTTAATTTGTGACCTCGGCGCGGGCAGTGGCCTCAATACCATAGACTTTTTTTTGACGGCTGCGCGCGGCATAATCGTGACCAATCCGAGTCCCACTGCTTTGGTCAACGCTTACTTGTTTTTGAAGAACTCGGTCTTTAGAATCATCCAATCTGCCGTAAAAAAGGGCAGCAAAGCGGATGTCTACTTTAAAAACTTACAAAAAGAAACGGGTTCGGTCCAAAGGGTCTATATCCGCGACGTAATGGCAGAAATTGCCCGCGTTGACCCCGAAAGCCATGCCAAAATCAGCAAAACCCTTGGCAAATTTCAGCCGCGTTTAGTTTTGAACATGTTAGAAGATCCAAAGGATGCCGACAAAGCCCACAAACTAAGACGTTCTTGCCAGCAATATCTCGGAACCGAGATGGAACATTTGGGCATAATGTACCGAGACGAGCTCCAAGACACGGCACTAAGGTCGGGGCTACCAATCATCAAATACAAACCCAAGGCTGTTTTATCTCAAGCAATCTATCGTATTGCTGAAAAACTTCTGCAGAATGAACTTGAATATACAGAAGAAAGCTTGGACCTCGACACCTTTGACCTCAGTTTTGATACTGCCGAGATGGAAGCCGAAGTCGACTTTCAAAGCCGAGTAGAATACTTGGAAGACTTGCTCGATACAGGTACGTTGAGCACCGCCGACCTTATGGAAACAGTTAAAACTCAACAATTGGAAATAAGTCACCTAAGAAAGGAAAATATGTTCTTAAAATCTCGTATACTTAAAGCTGCAGATCAAGGCTTCAAACTTTAGACAACAGGTACAATGTAAATGGCAAAGCAAGATTTAGAAAACCCAGCGAGTCTATCTCCGGAACTCGATGAACAAAAAAAGCCTGCTGATTCAGATGCCATTGCAGGCCAAACCCAGGAAGCCGCAGCCAAAGCGATAGAATCGCCAACCCAACAGTTTGAGTGGGCCGAAACAAGTGTTCCTGAGAACTTAAAAGCTATTCTTGGCAAGGCACTAGAATCAGCCGCGGCACCACTTTTTGAACAAGAATTTGTCTCAACAAAAGAAATTGAAGTAAGCAGAGTTGTCAAAGGTCGACTGCCTTTTTTGCCAAGCAAAGAAGAAAAGGTAAGCACCACACTTAGTGAGACCAAAAAACTAATTGTAGAAGTTAATTCAAAAGTGCTATCGCATAATTATTTTGAAAAAGGTGCCGTACTTGGTCGCTTTGCCGAGGCTCAAACTAGCCAACCAGAAAGTTTTCTTGTCGGCAAAAACTTAGAAAGAAACGGCTCCACTGTGCGGGCCTTAGTCTCTGGGATAGTAAGACTTGGTTCCAACTGGATTGACCTAGTGCCCTTAGTAGACCATTCTTGGTCATTGAGTCAGTCTGAAGACAAATCTTGGTGTTACTTTGATTTTGCACCAGGATCGAACCTTATTGAAGCGCCAAACGCGGATGCAGTTCTTCTTGCTGCTAGGCAACTTGGCTATAAGCCAGAAATGCTTTTGCAGTCCGCTTGTCTTGGATTTTTGATCCAGAATGCAAGCTTAACTGGCAACGCTCTGGTCAAACACAACTTGGGCCTTAATCAAGACTCAGTGTGGCAGATCTGCGTCAGCAAGGACAACCTTAAAGCAGTCTTAAATTGCATGAAGGCCTTTGGCGATGGCAAGGCGCTGGAACTCAAGGCTCTTGGATCAACACTCAATGCAAGCAATGTAAAATACTCAAAAGATAAAGTTAAAAAAGACATTATGAATTGGTACAGTTCTAACGAAAAGTACTTAGCCTCATATTTGTTGGCCGAAGGAAAACCTGCAGAAACGGCACCCGCTCAAACTCTCAGCATTAACGCCGACGAATTTGACAAAAAATTGGCCCCTCAGCTTTTGGAGACTATAAAGAAGTCTGGTCTACCACTTTCCCTTAGTTCAGTATTTCCTTGTTCTGCGATAGTGGGACTATATGCGGTGGCCAAGGATCAAAGACCACTAACTCTTGGTCCTTTGCTTGCTGGAAAGCCGGGCATGGATGTCTTTGGGAAGATAGTACCAGCACTTGAGACTAAAAAGGTTGACCTGAAGCTCTTTGGTAGTCTCGAATTAATGGGAAGCAACTTGATCAGCGTCAAGAGCGCAGGGATTTTGGCCCTAGCAAAAGAAAACGACAGGTATTTTGCGGCCTGCTTTCCCCACGCGGACGCAGAAGTTCAAGTTCAATTAAGTGATGATCGATTGCTCGCCTGGATTAGTGTTTTTGCGCGGCTTGGATTGGGCAAAGGCTTAAGTGCAAGTGACATCAACGCTGCCTTGGATAAGGCGGGCGTAAAGAAAGGTATTAACCAAGAGGTTCTACAAGCAATTGTTTCAAAAGCAAGCACGGGTGAGGCAATATCCAGGCTTGAAATTGCGCAAGGAAAGGCGGCTTCTGGTGGTAGCGAAAACCAGATCAACTATCAGATTCAATTTGCTAGCGGTCAGAAGGTTCGCCAACGATCAGATGGCAGCATTGATTTTCGCAACCAAGATCGATATACCACAGTAAGCAAGGACGCTGTAATCGCTGAGATGGCACCGCCCACAGAACTTCCAAGTCCTGGCTTTGACGTTACCGGCAAAGAGCTTGCTCCTGTGGTCGATCCAAGTTTAGCTCTGATAATTGGCAAGGGTATTAAGGTAAGCAAAAGAGAAGACGGCATAAGCATTTTGGTGGCCGAATATGACGGCGAGTTAATAAGAGAAAAAAATAGCATTAGCATAAACCCTGCGTTCACTATAAAGGGAAACGTTGACACCAGCACCGGTAATATTAAGTTTCCAGGCGCCGTTTCGGTTACCGGTGACGTAATGTCTGGTTTTAGTATCGTCTGTGGAGGTGAGATTAAAATCGGCGGAAGCGTTGAGGCAAGTCTCTTGAGTTCGGAGAGCGATATCTTGATCCAAAACGGGGTCAAAGGCGCCGGCAAGGCACTACTTCGTAGCAAAAAAAATGTCGGTGCCGGCTTTATCGAGCTTTGTACCATCATGGCCGTTGGAGATATCCATATCAAGAAGGCACTGCTGAGATCCAAGGTTAAATGCAATGGAAAAATAGTTAGTCCCGACGACGCCCACATATTTGGTGGTGAGATCAACGTCAGGTCCGGTCTGCACGTGGGCAACTTGGGCAATCAAACTGGTGTGAGAACCAAAGTATTTTTTGGCCAAGATATCTTAGTAGCCGACCAGATAAGTGTAGAGGAAAAGGAAATTGTAAAGATTCAGAACGAACTTGTCTCAATCAATTCATCGATGATCAATGCTCAAAAAAATGCCGACAAATCCCTGATGCAGTTGCTCATTAATCGAAAAGTTTTGCTTATGAAGGCCTTAGAAAAGAGAAATCTGCGGCTTTTTACGCTAAAAGAGCGCTACGAGCAACACTTTGACTCAGAAATCGTGGTAAAAGGTACCTTATGGCCCGGTGTGGTGATAGAAAGCCACGGTCGTCTTCATGAAGTTTCAAAACCGACCAAAGCGGTCAAAATCGTTTTTGACACGGCAACCGGTCATATTGTAGAAAGTCCCATCGGCCAGAAGCCCAGCTAGTCTCGGTGTTAACTGCAGACTAAACTTTGTTTCAAGCGAATAAGGAGAGAAGAGAGTGCTGTATATTAACTTTCCGGATTGGATAAAGCCCGAAATTATCCCCGGTCTTCCCATCAGATGGTATGGTTTTATGTACTTAGTAGCATTTGCTATTACGTTCATGCTTTTTATGTGGCAGATTAAAAATAGAAAACTAAAGATCCCATCTGACTTGGTGGTGTCTATGTTTTTTTGGGCCATTGTTGGCATGTTTATAGGAGCAAGAATCTTCGCTGCAACTATCTATGACACAACTGGACGCTACTTGAGTCAACCCTGGCTGATTTTTTGGCCCTTTGACGCAAAAATGAACTTTACCGGTCTGATGGGCATGAGCTATCATGGTGGTTTGGTTGGTGTAACAGCCGCCATAATCATCTACCTCAAAATAAAGAAGCTGGATGTTCTTGACTGGGCTGATATGTTGGCCCAGGCTGTTCCACTTGGTTACACCTTTGGTCGCCTTGGCAACTTTATTAACGGTGAACTCTTTGGAAGAGTCAGTGAATCGCCTTGGGGCATTGTATTTCCCAACGCCAGCCGTCTGCCAACTAGCGCAGTTTGGGTTAGAGAAACAGCAGAACGAATCGGGATGCCAATCGAAGAAGGCGTAACCCTAGTTAATCTGCCTCGCCATCCAAGTCAACTTTACGAAGCATTTTTTGAAGGCATAGTGTTGTGGCTGATCCTTTGGTTTATTGTGCGCAAACATAAGCCTTTTAAAGGGTTTGCAATAGGTATTTACTTGATTGGTTATGCTTTCTTCCGATTTATTATTGAATATTTCAGAGAACCCGACAAAGGCTTGGAATATGTAGTTCAGTTAGGGCCAAAGGACAATCCGCCCGAGTTGCTCATGAGCCTACTAAACTTTAGTACGGGCCAAGTTCTTAACTTTATTATGATACTGGCAGGGATAGCCATTTTGTTTGTATTTAAATATATACATGACAAAAGGCCACATGCCGAAACCTTTGATGCAGTGAGAACTAAGCCACAGAGGAAGTCGATACCCAATAAGAAAAGTAAATGAATCATCCAGCAGGTTCCGCTAGTTGCGGAGCCTGCTTTCAGTTCCCTGGAATCTTGGGCAAGTGCCAGTTTTTTAGTACTGCCACCATGCGAACTATTGCGATCACGCTTGCCGATACTAAAGCTGAGACACTGTCAGGTATTATGGCCAAATAAGCCAAAGCCACATAAAGTGCAGCCCCTAACAAGCTAGCTACTGCATATATTTCTCTTTGCAAAACCAAGGGTACTTCGCCACTCAAGACGTCCCGTATCATACCGCCGCCTGTGCCACTCACTATGCCCATCATAATCGCAGCAAACCAACTAGCGTCCATGCTTAGGGAAATCTTTGCGCCAATAACCGTGAATATACCCAGACCTACTGCATCCATCACTCTCAGGGGTGTGATTAAGTGCCTAAACGATTGGTGAAACAATACCACTAACAGTGATCCAAGCAAAGTAGCTGATACGTAGAGTATATCGGTAAAAACCATCGGCGGCGTTCTTCCCAAGAGAGCATCGCGAATCAGACCGCCACCCAATGCGGTAACGAGAGCGAGCACAAAGAGTCCATATAAATCGAGTTTCTTCTTGACCGCGGTCAGAGCGCCTGAAGTTGCAAAAACCAAGGTCCCTATCAAGTCGAAGACATAAAAAAATCTATCAAGATCCATAGTACCTGACTATAAAATACCCCCAGGCTTTATTCAGGGGGTATTGAGAAAAAACACGAATGATATTGAGATTAACCAGGCAAAACGTTGCTATAGTCTTCAAGACTACCGTTGTCCAAACAAACTTCTATTATTTTCTTACCGAGAGGATGTAGGTCGGCTGTCAAATATTTGTTCAGTTCTTGCTTAAAGAAAGCGCCAAGAATCTGCGCTCCTTTGTCGTAGCCGTCGATACCTACTTCCAACTGCTCATGAACTTGCAACAGTCCACGAGGAATTGTCTGGCCATTTACTTTTAGTCCTGTTAACTCGTAACCAAGCAAGGGACAACGTGCCGGTTGCATTTGCCTAAATCTCAAGTTACCGCGGCGAGCCATTACTTCCCTAGAGACCCATTCTGGATTGAAGCCAACGTGATACGCACCAACATATTGATTTGGAATCAAGACGTAGCGCGTGCCGGGTGTCTGGACAGAAAGCTCAAGCAGCATGTTGGCTTGTGTCACCATTTTTCCTGTCGCAAATGGCCAGTACGTTCCAACTCCCTCACTCACCAAGCCTGTTCCAGCAACTAGCACGCTTGGATTTGCATGTCCTCTGGGCGCTGCCAGACGCCACAACCAACCCAAGGCAGGAGGTAGAATATGCAAGATGCCCAAAATGCCATAACTTGGACTCTCACGGCTTGTTGGTGGACATCGAACGCCAAAGCTGCGCACGTCCACTTCTACTTCGCCATCAGTTATGTTTTCTATAAAGTGACGGGGCACTATTACTCGTGGGTTAGGACATGGTTTACCCGGGGCATCCATGGTGTGTTCCCAGATCAGGGCGGTTGCACCTGGCTTTCCATCTATGTTAAGGAAAATCAAAGGCTCGGGTGGATTTATACAAAGTTTTTCCAAGCCTGGTTCTTTTCCATACTCATTTAAGTGGTCGACGCGTAGGAACCAGCCGTTTTCTGCATCTGAAACTTTGAGTTTCTTCTGCGGGCCAGTGTAGCTTGGATGAGCCAAAGACATATCGTCAGTGACGGGGTGGAGCTCGCAGGTATCTTGCAGCTCGAGGAAGTGCTCTTCTTTGGTAATAGTGTTAGTAGCCAACAAAATACGACCATCAGATCCACGGTGAATTGGCTGAGTCATTTCGGTTTTTCCACCACCGCTTGCGCCTTCATGAAGAATCACAAACTCGTTGTCATAAGGTGTTATGACTCTAACGGCAGACGAGTGAAGCGTTATCCAGCCATCGTGTTCACCGCGATCAATCAAGATTGAATAAACGCCCTTTTTGGCACTTGGACCTGGATACAAGTTATAACAAAACAACTCGTGCAGATCTTCTTGTCTATCATGTACAACTATTTGTTTGCCTGCAAAGTGAGTATGTCTAAATGGTGGCGCAATATAGAGAATACCTACTGGCGTAAAATCTTCGGGAATTTCACTTGCTGGAATAAATCCCTGCAAATCCGCAAGACCCGCCACGAAGAACCCAGCGTTGGCGGGTGCGACCAAAAGAGATGGATAGCCTTTTTTGTCGTTTCCACTCAAAAAGGGCATTACAATCAATTCTTCTTGCGAAGCAAACCAGTCAAACGTTTCTTTTTTTACTGCATCAAAGCTGGTTCCGAATCGTTTCTGATAGGTGGTTTTATCTGTCGGCTGAGAGTCGGCAATGACCATAGCTTCAGGATCTCGGCGCCTCATGTTTGGGTCTATGTAGTTTACTGCAGCGCCATTCTTACAACGAGCTACCGTAGCTTCCACTACTCGGCCTTTGCCGGGGATATCGTAAGCAACTTCAAAGACCTCGCTTTGCCCACCAAAGGCCAATTCAAACAAACTCGAACGTTCCACGGGAATTGTAATTTTGACTTTCTCAAAGATTTTGCGCAGCTCATCCGGCACGCGGATTTTTGAAAGTGCATTTTTGATCATAATGACTCCGTGGATTGTATATTTATGCAGAGGATACGATCTTTTTAAAAATTATTCCAGTATCACGAGACAGACCTTGGCCCTATTTCTTTAGTCTTTGTCAGACAAAAAAACATTTTTTGCCATTTTTAAGTCGAGGCCTGATTCCCTTGACAATCCGAATCACTTACGCTACGGTGTAGCCCTTCATAGTTACAGAGGTGAAAAATGGCTAAGAGCAATAAGGGAATAACTCGTGTGCGCCTTCAGAGTACTGAAAGTCCACATTGTTACTACACTACCAAGAATAAGCGCAACCTTCCGAATAAAATGGAATTCAACAAATATGATCCAGTTGTTCGCAAGCATGTTTTATACAAAGAGACAAGCAAGTTCTAGGATTCGACAACAAGATAATATTTGGAGGACGTTGTGGCACGATATTGTAAGATTACTGACAAGAAACCAATGGCAGCGAACAGCATTTCGCATGCCCATAACAAGAGCAATCGTTGGCAGAAACCCAACATGATCGAAAAGAAACTTTTTGATCCGGAACTTGGTCGTACAGTTCGAGTAAAAATTTCTACTCGAGCACTTCGAACGGTAACTAAAGTCGGCTTGAGTGCCTACTTAAGAAAGCTCAGTAAGAAGGGCAAGTTTATCGCTCTCAAGGATCTCAAATAGAAACTGCCCTTAAATGGAGTTTTTGTGAAAAAAAGGCAGCTGAAAGGCTGCTTTTTTTATTTTCGGTGTAGAAAATACCGATAGTTCAATTCATACTGTGAACTGGATGGTAGTGAATGGATTTTTTTAAGTCTAGTAAACAACACGGTTTTAGTCTTCAACATATTATCTCTCTCGATTCAGAGCTCAACAAGATACAAGATCTTGATGTTTTGTTGGAACGTACGCTGACCTTTGCACGTCGAATGATAGGTGCAGACGCTGGTTCGCTCTATCTTAAGAAAGACTCTGGACTTCAAATCAACTATTCTCAGAACGATACTTTGCAGGCCAGCCTTAAGCCAGGTCAAAAATTGATCTACAGTATCTTCACCATAAAAATCAACAAGCACACTATGTCTGGCTACGCTGCGGCAACCAAAGAGATGCTCAATATTGAAGATGTTTACAATTTGCCAGAAGATGCTCCGTATAGCTACGACAAAACCTACGATGAAGCCGCAGGATATAGAACAAAATCCACGCTTTCTATTCCCCTGGTGTCCAACCAAGGTGAACTTTTAGGCGTTTTACAATTGATAAACAAAAAGCAAGAAGACCAAGTTGTGTCGTTTACTACCGAAGACGATGCCGTTGCTCGACACTTTGCCAATAACGTGGTCGTGGCCTTAGAACGTGCTCGCATGACGCGAGCCATATTGCTTCGCATGATTCAAATGGCAGAGTTACGTGACCCCAAAGAAACGGGACCTCACGTTAATCGTGTGGCCGGATTCTCAGTTGAAATATATGAACGATGGGCCATCAAACACAATTTGCCCGAAGAGAAAATTGCCAAAGACATTGACAATCTACGCATGGCGGCCATGTTACATGATGTGGGTAAGGTTGCAATTTCTGACTTAATATTAAAAAAGAATGGTGGTTTTACCCCAGAGGAACGAGAGGTCATGAAGACCCATACCATCAGCGGAGCCAAATTGTTCTTGGCCGACAAAAGCGACTTTGACAAGATGGCCATGGCTGTTGCACTCAATCACCACGAAAACTGGGATGGAAGTGGTTATCCTGGCCACGTTGATCTTCTAACCGGCAAAGCACTACGGAAAGACAAAAAAGGCAATAGTCTTGGCAAAGCTGGTTTAGAAATTCCACTTTATGGCCGTATAGTTTCGATCGCAGACGTCTACGATGCGTTGAGATCAGCGCGTGTATACAAACAGGCCTGGACAGAAGATAATGTATTGGCGGAAATTAGAAAGCTTAGCGGAACAAAATTTGACCCGGAATTGGTTGATGCCTTTTTTGAAGTATACCCAACTCTACAAACGATTGCAGATCGATACAAAGAAAACTGATTTTATAAAAAGGCTGCCTTAAAGTTGGGCAGCCTTTTTCGTTTAATTTAAGCTTCTTTATAAGCTTTGAGAACTTCTTCCATACCTTTTTTTGCATCTGCAAAAAACATCAAAGAATTGTCATTGGAGAAAAGTGGATTGGGAATGCCCGCAAACCCTGGTGCCAGAGATCTCTTTACTACAATAACCGTACGCGCTTTATCAACGTCGAGGATTGGCATACCGGAAATAGGGCTTCCTGTTGCTTGGCGGGCTATCGGATTGACAACATCATTTGCGCCAATTACCAAGACCATGTCAGTATTGCCAAAACTTCCGTTGATAAGATCCATTTCTTTGAGTTTGTCATACGGAATGCTTTCTTCGGCCAACAAGACATTCATATGTCCCGGCATCCGACCAGCTACGGGATGAATGCCAAATTCGACCTCAACTCCTGAAGCTTCCAAGAGCTCATAGAGCTGTCTAACAGGGGTAACAGCTCGGCCTACTGCCATGCCATAACCTGGTACGATTACAACGCGCTGGGCAATCTTGAGCAACGAAGCTATCTCTTCTGCACTGGTTGACTTCACTTTACCAGCGTAGATGTCTTCTCCTTCTTTTTGCGCGACAAACGCGCCTACTCCACCAAAAAGCACGTTAGCTAGGCTTCGATTCATTGCTTTGCACATCAGCTGAGTAAGAATAATACCTGAGGCACCTACCAATGATCCTGCTACGATCAAGACGTTGTTTGTTGGTGCTAAGACAAATCCCGTTGCTGCAGCGGCGATACCTGAATAGCTGTTAAGCAAGGCAATTACGATAGGCATGTCTGCTCCGCCGATTGGAAGAGTCAAGAGAAAGCCAAGTACACTTGCAATAGCCACTATGATCCAATAGATGACAACTTTATCTACAAGGTTTCCGATTGCGGCAGGTTCTACGTATGCAATCGCAAAATATAGTGCGGTCAAAGCAAAGATGACTTTAACTATTTGTTCGCCTTTGTAACGAAGTGGTTTTTCGGAAACCACTCCTTGCAGTTTGCCGGCCGCAACCAACGAACCCCAAAAAGTAACTGCGCCAATTACCGCTGTTGCCGCCGTGGCTATGGCACTGACGGTGGACTCACCTGTCGCTTGGGTGCTAACTATAAGAAGAGTTGCAGCGGCCACCAAGACCGATGCGATTCCTCCAAAGCCGTTCAAAAGACCAACCAATTGAGGCATTTCCTTAAAGTCGATCTTAATCGCAAGAAGCGCTCCAATTACCGCCCCAGCAAGAACGCCGGCCAGCAAATAGATGGCAAATGGTGCAATGTCACCACTAAAGCCGATAGCTCGCAGTTGAAAGGCCACATCTACAACAGCGCCAGCAATCGCTAGCAACATACCGCCTGCCCCTATTAAGTTGCCTCTGACAGCAGTTTTTGGGGACGACATACCTTTAATTCCGAGGATAAAGAGTATCGCACCTACAAGATAAGCAAGATCGATAGATATTCTCAAAAACGTATCCAAACTCATTTATTTTCCGCCTTTTGCACTTTCTTGACCGGATGAAACTTGCCCAACATACGGTGGGTAACTATGAAGCCACCTACCACGTTTATGCTTGCAAATAAAACTGAAGCAATAGAAAAAACAATCACAATAAGTTTGATTGTGGGCTCGTTGACTGCCTCGGCCAAGCCCAAGGCAAGGATAGCGCCAACTATCGAAATACCTGAGATTGCATTGGATCCAGACATCAATGGAGTATGAAGCAGACTTGGCACTTTGTTGATCATTTCAAAACCCACAAAGATTGCCAATACAAACACAGTTACTATATTCAGAAAGGTACTAATACTAGTCAATTCCATAAAAACGCTCCTTCTAGCTGCTTTTGCAACCAAGCTAACACCGGATTAAATACCGAGTGTCTGACTATTCTTTTCGTTGGCACCCTTGCCAGCATGAGTCAGAATACAAGCTGCGATAATCTCATCTTCGAGATTGATCGAAAAATTCTTTTCTTTGTCAAAGAATAGCCCCAAAAAAGTACTGATGTTTTTGCTAAAGAGTTGGCTTGCAGTGTTTGCAAGTCTGGCTGCTAAGTTGAGTGGCGCCATTATAGTGACTCCATGTGCAACGATGGTCTTGCCTGGCTGTGACAAAACGCAGTTGCCGCCACGTTCCGCTGCAAGGTCCATAATCACACTGCCCGGTGCCATCGCTTTTACCATTTCTTCTGAAATGAGTTTGGGCGAAGGACGTCCAGGAATAGCGGCCGTAGAAATTATTACGTCAATGTCCTTAGCATAAGCAATTAACTTTTCTTGCTGTTTCTTCTTTTGCTCGTCGCTCAGTTCTTTTGCATAGCCCCCTTGGCCTTCTGCAGATCCAAGATCAAACTCAACAAAGCGTGCACCAAGACTCTCAACTTGTTCTTTGACGGCGGGGCGAACATCAAACGCACTTACAACGCTTCCAAGTCGCTTGGCGGTGGCCAAAGCCTGTAAACCAGCGACCCCTGCTCCCAAAACGAATACTTTGGCAGGAACGACGGTCCCAGCTGCGGTCATCATCATTGGAAACATTTTTGGCAGGTTTTCGGCGGCCTGTAAAACACCGAGGTAACCGGCAAGACTCGCCATAGACGACAAGACATCCATGCTTTGAGCACGAGTAATTCGTGGAATGAGTTCCAAAGAGAACGAACTGATCTGCTTCTCCTTGTAGATCTTAAAGCTCTCATGAGCTTGGTATGGATCCATCATTGCGATCAGAACCTGGCCTTCTTTTTGAATGGCCGCATCTTTTAGACTGTGGTCACCATCTGCAGAGCCAGCCCTCACGGCGAGCACTATCTCAGATTCCGACAAAATCGTTTTTCTGTCAGTTACATGTGCGCCTGCTTTTACATAAGCATCATCTGGAAATCCAGCGGCTGCACCAGCGTTGGTTTCTATCTGAATTGCATGTCCAGCCTTAATCAGACCAGCTATGTGAGCTGGAACCAAAGCGACTCTGGTTTCCAAGGCATGTTGTTCCTTGGGTACACCTATTTTCATTAAAAGACTCCTTCTATTTGATCTTCTCAATCATATCAGCACATATTTTTCCCGAAAGAACCACCAGAGGCATTCCTCCGCCGGGATGCACGCTCCCACCACAAAAATACAAACCTTTGTAATCCCGACTTTGGTTAGGATGCCGCGCAAAGGCCGCCGTGCGAGAAATTGAGGAAGTTCCGTAGAGACTTCCTCGATAAGAACCAGTCTTACGCCAAATGTCGGCCGGAGTCAAACAGGCCTGCTGTTTAATCGCGTTTTGGAGGTCAAAATTTAGCTTTCGTGCAAGTTGTTCTTGTATCCACTGGCTCGTCTTGTGGGACTCGGTCTTCCAGTCTTGACCATTATCACAAGGAGCGTTAATCGAAACGAACCAGTTTTCGTGCCCAGGTGGCGCATCTGACAAATTGACTTTTGAACTAATGTTAACAAATACAGTTGGTTTGTCGGGGACTTGGCCGTCATCAAAAATTGCCTTAAACTCGGCAGGATAGTCTTCGGAAAAAAAGACGTTATTGACTAACATTGACCTGTTGTTCTTATTTACGCCCCAATAATACACAAGACCCGAGGAAGAAAGCTGTCCCTCTTGGTGCTTTTTGTAGTCTCTACTTGTTTCATCTTCCAAGAGATTTCCGTAAGTGTTTCTCACATCGGTGTTACTTATCACCGCGTCAGCCTGATATACTTCACCTGCTACCTTAATTCCCTCGACCACGCTATCTTTTGTCAGAATTTTTTGAACTTCTTTACCAAAATGAAAACTCACACCCAGTTCTATTGCAACTCGCATCAGAGCTTCGGAAATAGCATATATCCCGCCGTCGACACCATAACCACCACCATGCCACTCAATCGACGGAATAATCGCTAGTGTGGCGGGTGCCAAGTAGGGACTAGATCCATTGTAGCTAGCAAAACGATTAAAAAGCTGGACCGTTCGCGCATCGTTAAACCACGTGCGGTGGGCTTCATCCAAGCTACGAAAGGCATCGATGTGGCCAAGCTTAAACAAGTTCTTAAAGAACTCAGTGCTTAGATAACTGGAAGCCTTGTGCAAGCTCTGTTCAAGAAACAGTGTATGGGTAGTGCTCCATATATTTTTTGCATGTTTAAAATAAGAAATAACTTTACTTGGCTCTTCGCCCAATTTATCATGCAGTTCTTGAGCAAACTGATCAATGTCTGCAAATCCATCGACGACCGTGCCATCAGCAAAAAAATAGCGCGTGATAGGATCAAGTCTAATAAAATTTAGGTAGTCTTCTCGTCTGCGACCAATTTCTTCAAACAATTGGTCAAAAACAAAGGGCATGGTTAGTAAGCTTGGTCCGGTATCAAATCGATAGGGGCCCAACCATTCAGAGCCCGCCTTACCACCTGGATGGGACTCTTTTTCAAAGACTCTTACATCCCAGCCGCGATGCGCAAGCCTAATAGCTGCAGAAAGACCACCAAGTCCAGCGCCAATAATCAGCGCTCTTTTTTTTTGCTTTTGTTCTTTTGTGATCATGTCCACAAACCTTTTTTGGCCGTCTATTCTTTCGCTAATTTTGCTTTTTTTTCAGTACATTCTTAAGCAGGTTCAAGTGTTGATTTGACCCTAATATTTCTGAAGGATTTTCCATAGTATGTGGATGCTCACTTTTTTCAAAAAACCCAAATTCCTTTTTAATTGTTAGGATTCTACGTACAGCATCGTTAACCAGCGATTGGCTTAAGCGTCCATCTTCTAGTGCCAATTGTAGTTCTTTGAGTACGACCAGTGGCCTCGCTGGCCCTAAGAGCATATCACATCCCGCTTGCAAACTTGCAACCGCGGCCTCTTGGGCACTTGTTAGACCAAGAATGCCATGCATATCCAGAGCATCAGTAATGACAAGTCCACCAAAACCCATCTGCACTCTCAGCAAATCTTTAAGGATTATTTTAGACATGCTAGAAGGAAGATTGCTTGGATCCAAGAGAGGATAAGAAACATGTGCCGTCATGATACCCGCTGCGCCGGCCTCAAAGGCACTTGCAAAAGGTTTAAGGTCAGTTTTGTTTAACTCGACGAGACCAACCTTGACACTCTGAATGCCAAAGTGACTATCACCAGCCGACCTTCCATGTCCCGGAAAGTGCTTTACTATTGGAACTATCTTCTGGGCCTTTAACGCGGCCACTGCGACTGCAACCATCTTTGCATTTTGGTCTATATCGTCTGAAAATGCCCGGTCGCCAATAATATCTGAGCTGGTCATACCGCCTAGATCAGCAACCGGCGCAAAGTTCATGTTGATTCCAAGTGCGCCAAGTTCGTTTGCAATTATAGTATAAGCTTGGCTGACCGCTTCCGGCCCTGATTGCCCAAGCCGCCTTGCAGAAGGTATAGGGCTGGCGTGCATTGTAGCCGACCTTTGCAATCGACTTACTCTTCCACCTTCTTCGTCTACCGCAATAAACGGCGGAATGGTCAAAAGCTCCTTTATTTCTGCAACTAAGTTTAGCGTTTGTTGGGGATCTACCATGTTTTCTGCATACAAGACCACACCACCGGGTTGCAGTTGACGAAGAAATTGACGCTCTTGTTCTCCCAGTCTGGTGATTGACTTGCCGTTTTGTTTCCAACGAATGTATACAATCAGCAACTGACCAAGCTGAGCATCGATTTCCAAATTTGAAACCATGGATTCAATTTGTGCTTTTTGTTCTTCTTGTCCCTTTAAATGCAGACGGGCAGTCTGATCGTTGTTACAAGACAACAACAGCAACATCACCATTAAAATTAAAACTAGTATTCTGTTAAATTGGAACATTTGATTTACCAAAACATGTCCATGTGCTTTTGGGCAAGTACCCACGCTGCCTTTGAGCTCTCATCTTCGCCAAGAAATTGAACTCAAAGGCCTTCCGTAGACGAAAATATATACTATGCTGTATATTTTTTTATACACTTTAGCACCGAAGCACTTTCTTCACCAAACTCTCAGAATTCACTAACTATATATATTACAGTATTTTAAGATTTAAATTAGTGTTCGACCAAGTACTTGGCACAGTTCGTGCAATTATAGTACTACAATGGCTGAATTACCGATTGCAAGCAGAAACTTAGGCACTTTACGACCAAACATAAGGTCAGAACTTAAACATGAAATTTTACGCAAAACTCTTCATGTCCTGATTGGCTTTACACCGCTCTTAGTTCAAGTAATCGGTCAAGTCTATACTATTTCGCTGCTTGGAACTGGAATTCTGTTTTACACCTTGTCCGAGTACTTTAGAATCATTGGCATTAGAATTCCCCTCATTAGTAAACTAACAGAGCTTTCTATGAGAGACCGAGATCGCAACAAGTTTGTCTTGGGTCCGGTCACACTTGGTCTGGGTGCGATGTTAGCACTGCTTTTGTATCCAGATCCCGCAGCCTCGGCGGCAATCTACGCTTTAGCTTTTGGAGACGGGCTTTCTAGCCTTGCCGGCAAGGCCTTTGGAACCGTCAAAATTCCTGGCACTGGTGGCAAGTCTGTAGAAGGTAGTATTACATGCTTTATCGCTGTTCTTTTCTCGATACTCTTTCTGGTACCAAGTATAGATCCTTTTAAGGCAAGTTTAATTGCATTGGTTGCTACCGCTTTAGAAGCCTTGCCTAGCAAAGATTTTGACAATCTTATTTTACCAGTTGGCACTGGCTTGCTAACAATGCTTTTGACTTAGTATTCTGGAAACTAGTACCACATAAAGCTGGACATAAACCTGCGCGTTAACCAAACCATACTAACGGTTAGGCAGGTCCACGCCAAACTAAGTACCAGCCAATCGGTGGAGGCATACGCTAACTCATAGCCACCCAAGAGCAGTACAATTGGTACCAAAGTTACATAGTCGTTGATATCTCGTGAACTTAGTGCGCTCTTTAGAAAATTCACAATACTTAGGATTCCGGCAATTATACGAAAGCTGTCCGTGTTGAGAGCGCCAGAAACCGAGTACAGCAAGGTTTGGTTTAGCCTAGTTACATCAAGCGGCAATAAGTAGGCTACTGCGAGAGAGATGATACTTATGCTGGCAAGTAGGTAACCTTGGTTCTTGATCTTGATTCCCGACGCATAGAGACTTGCACTGAGAATAGATAGTGACCCAAATACTCGAGCGGCCATTTCAAGTCTGGATAGGGCCATCCTTGTGCCAATACTCTCGTGACTAACGATAGCATAAATGTTAATAATTCTGATGATTTCAAAACCCATTGATAGCCAAAAGAGCACCAAAAAAAACAACTGTGGAGAAATTACTCTTCTAAAGTCTCTTAAAAAAATAAAACAGGCGATCCATGCCAATACTACAGAGGCTCCCGCGTTGGTTACATTTATGATGAGCACAGATGGTTCAATAGACCATTCTAAGTCAAGATACTGCCCCATTGCCTTTGAGTACTCAGATCCAAGATTGGCGTTTGCAAAGTCAACAGAAAGAACTAGAAATACGAATCCGGCTATGGCGAGGCAAAGCAGAACAAAAAATACTAAAATGATGATGTTGCGAGCTTTGAGAGTCATGCCAACAAGTATAACAGATTGCAAGCAGAAAAATAAACATTCTGCTTAAGACGAAAACCCTCAAGAAATTCCGCAACTGATCGATAAAGATTAAGGAGGCACGTATGAAATCCCGTTTTTTTCTATCCATCATCATCTTTTGTGCCGTTTGTGTAACAGTCACGGCAGGTGAAATCAGCACCTTTGTCAACCTCGGCTTCTCAAGCGACTCCACAAAGTTTATGTTTGGGATTCATAGCTTGTCAGATAAGAATGCATACCCTAAAGCAGAAGCCTATATTGTCGATGTGATTAGTAACCGCTTCATAAACAAGGGACGAGAGTCGTTTACCGCTACTCGACCTGCAAATCTCGGCCAAGATGGATTGGGTGCCCTATTTACCGTAACTGGCCGCTTGCAGAATGTCATTCAAACGTCGGGTATCGATCACGGAAGCTCGGGGCGCTTGGTGTACATACTGCTCAATGGCGACTTGCCTAAATCTAACATTGCTTTCAGAGACTTCAACACAGGCAATGCATTTAGTGTTGAACTGGCCCAATCAACTAGAAAAGTCCAAGCAAGCAATGAATCGGAGTTCTCTCTCAAAGTGATAGTCACGAGCGCAAGCAGCCAAGTCAAGACGTTTAACATCGGTAGACCTGGGTTTTACCGGAGCAACGTAGACCGCTACAAAGTTAGACAGATTGTTTTAAGCCCCGACGAAAGAAGTTTGGTTTTTGTTATCGAGAAAGAGTTAGACTCGGCAAACGGTCACAGTTCTCATTACATGGTAGAGACCGTAAGGGTATTTTAGCTTAGTAAATCACCCGGGCGCAAAGGGAAGCCGAATGTAAATACGATTGACCTTCTACTAGACGGCGCTCTACAATCGGGCGCAAAAGGAAGTCGTATGGCAGAGAAAATTACCCCCCGTTCACAAAACTATTCAGATTGGTATGTAGACCTGATTACTCAAGCAAAACTGGCCGACTACGGTCCTGTTAAGGGCTGCATGGTAATTAGACCACGTGGCTATGCGATTTGGGAGCAAATCCAATCCAATCTTGATCGCATGTTTAAGGAAACGGGACATCAAAACGCCTATTTTCCGCTACTAATACCCGAGTCATTTATCACCAAAGAAAAGGAGCACGTTGAGGGTTTTGCACCTGAACTAGCAGTAGTTACCCATGCAGGAGGAGAAAAACTAGAAGAGCCTTTGGTGATTAGACCTACTTCTGAGACTATAATTTGGTCAATGTACAAAAATTGGATCCAATCTTACCGCGATCTTCCTTTGCTCATTAACCAATGGGCCAACGTTCTTCGCTGGGAAAAGAGAACCAGACTTTTTCTGCGTACCACCGAGTTTCTTTGGCAAGAGGGCCATACTGCCCATGCTAGTGAGGCCGAAGCCCTCGAAGAAACTCAAAAGATGCTCGAAGTCTATCGTCAATTTTCTGAAGAATTTCTTGCAATCCCGGTTCTAACTGGAGTCAAGTCCGAGTCAGAGAAATTTGCCGGTGCTGTTGCGACCTACGCCATAGAAGCCATGATGCAGGACAAAAAAGCGCTCCAAGCAGGTACAAGTCACTATCTTGGACAGAACTTTGCCAAAGCGTTTGATGTACAGTTTCAGAACAAAGAGGGCAAACTCGAGTACGTATATGCGACCAGCTGGGGAGTTTCAACTCGCTTAATTGGTGCGCTCATCATGGCTCATTCTGACGACAGTGGTTTGGTACTTCCACCGCGAATTGCCCCAACCAAAGTCGCTATTGTTCCTATTTTTAAGACGGCCACCAAAGAACTCGTGCTTGAGTTTGCCGCCAAGCTGCAAAAGTCAATCGCCAATATTATTGGTACTGGTGCACGCACTGTTGTGTTGGACGACGACGATACTACAAGTCCAGGATGGAAATTTGCCGAGTGGGAGCTTCAAGGCGTCCCCGTTAGGGTAGAAGTTGGACCAAGAGATATAGAAGCGGGCAAAGCGACTTTGTTTAGACGCGACACTCGTCAAAAGTTTGAAGTCGACCTTGGCGAGATAGAATTGCGCATTCAGGCCCTATTGACCGAGATTCAAGACAACCTATTTACCCGTGCACTTAGTTTTAGGCAAGAAAATACTCATAGTGCTGAAACTTATGCTGAGTTTGTGGCACTATTGTCTGATGAGGGCAAGGGCGGCTTTGTTAAAGCCGCATGGTCTGGTGATGCAGCAATAGAAAAGAAGGTCAAAGAAGAAACCAAAGCCACCATAAGAGTTCTTCCCTTTGGCAATGAACTTGAAGCAGCTGGAAAGACCTGTATTTTTACTGGCAAGGCAGCAAAGTATATGGCTATCTTTGCTCGTTCTTATTAATAGTTTAAGGAAGATTTGGAGGTCGCGATGAAGACATATAGAATGGCGTTGCTCGTGCTCGTGCTGTTTTCTTTTTTCGGCCAACAAATCATTGCTCAAGAACTTAGCTCATCAGAGCGCTTTGCACTTTTCATTTCTTATTCACCGCTACACTGGCTTGGTCAGGGTTATCCAACTACGCCAGATGCAGAACATCCCAATACCGATGGCATTAGGGCAAGCGGCCTGCGATCGATTGCGGGATTTGGGGTTGCAATTCCTTTGGCACGCGCCCTCACTTTACACCCAGCGATAGAGTTAACCTTTGACGAGTATGTCTTTAAGCCAAGCATTGGCAAAGCGTTTCCCACTTTCAAAAGTACGGGGAGTCAGGTAGAGCAAAACGCCGCCGTTGCAAGTGTAATGGGTTTGTTTTTTCAAGTACCATTAAATTTTGTTTTTGTACTCAATGAGTCAATCAATTTAGAACTTGGTCCAGGTCTCAACTTCTATTTCCTCATTCCAACTCAAGCTCTAGATGGATCTGAGAATATTGAACGTATTGGCGACTATCTCAACAAAGATCTGCGCTGGTTTTACCCCTCAGTTCATACAAGCGTTAGTTTTGACTTAGACACTTTGATTCAAGGCGCGTTCAGAATTAGGGCATTTCTGCCTTTATGGCAAGCTTGGTCAGGTGACGGCCTTCCGTTCTATGACCACTTAATGTTGGATCTTTCTTTTTTAGTGCGCTTCAAACTTTAGTTTAACATAAACTCATCGCGGAAACGATCAGTATGATCAACATTGACATCACCATCTTTCTCTGGTAGTGCACTCAAGAAACTGGTAACAAATACTTGTGTAGCTACGTCCAAAAAGGCAGCCAATGAGATCAAAAGCGGCGCTACTGGCTGTAGAATGAGATAGCGTTCTCCCTGCCCAAACCAAGCACTTAGAAGCGAGATGCTCACCATAACTCCAGCACCGGGAACGCTTCCCATCATAAAGCTCACCATGGCGCTGGTAACGACCACACCAATAAAAAGCAAAAATGAGATTTCGGTGCCGGCATGTGACCGAACAATAAGAATGAATGCGATGGTACTAATCATTGCTGTACCGGCTCGACCAAGAATGCTTGCAAAGGGGTAAAACCACTGCCATGAACGTCTCGACAAAGCGTATTCGTCCTTGGCGTTTTGAATTAATATACCAAGCGAGACAAACTGACTACCAGAAAAAAATCCTACCAGACCCGAGCCAAGGAAGTGTTTTAACCATACATAAGGTCTTTTTACTTTGGCAACCGTATACATTAAAAATGGGAAAACACCAGCTAACAAAATCGTCACCAAAATCAAGATGACTGCTAACAATTGTAAGAAGAAGCCGGGAGCCGGTATCTGGCGAATCATGACAACACGTGCCGATGCGACAAAAATAAGACCAAACATTAGCACGTTAACTATACCGGTGTTTATTGTTTGTAGGATTCGTGACATAGAATCGAAGAGGTCCAAAGTCGGTTTGATGCCTGTTTTTTGTTTGTGCATTCCATAACCAAGCACGATGCCCAAGGCCAGTGCTGCTATAAGAAAGGAAGAAGGACCTGCAAGATTTTTGAGTACGTTCTCGCCAAAAATCGTTTTTACGAAAGTAAAAAAGTTGGGTGGATCAAGGGCCAACGACTCTTCATTCATGATTGGAATTCGATCGGGTGAAAAGAGAACAACCCCGAGCCCGCCAAGTAATGACATGGCAAAGGCAGTTACTAAAACCAAAGCTAAACCTCTAAAAACAAAGGAGAACCCGCCCTTTTCTTGTTTTAGCTCATAGGTGTTGGTAACTGTTTGGCACAAGACGAGTGGTATCAAAAGCCAAGTGCCAAGGCTGACAATGACTTCGCTAAAAGCGCCGAGAATTTTTAAGGTATCGCCACCCCCGAGTGGCAACACTACACCGGTCACAATGCCAATTGATGAAAAAATAATCGCCTTGACCCAAAGTTTCATGCTTAACCCTTTTTTAGTTTCACTAACGACCGATGCCAAATATTCCGGACTTTCCGGTAAACTTGTGCCACTTGCCTCGGCTACGGGCGTTGTTTTCGTCAATGGTTTGAAGAACGAACTCCGCTATCTGCCTGTTTTGGTTCAATTTGGTTGAAATTCCCCGGATAGTAAACTCATCTTGTTCGTATTGCAAAAACATAGACTCTGCGAGTTTTTCAAAGGCACCGTCGAGAATTGCTTCCATAGGTGAGAGAATATCAGGACCGGTATTGTGGGACAAAAAGGTGATACTGCCTTTTCTTCTTGCCGAAAAATGTTGCACAAGTTCTTTCAGTAAAAAAATATAACCCTTGCAGTCGTAGTCGAGTCGTTCTTCTATGTCACCAGAAGAAAGGTCATGGACGGGCGTCTTGAGGTTGCGCGGTGTATGAATGATTATGGCGTGATCTATATCCAAATCTTGATTTGCAGCTTGCAACATCACAAATCGAGCTGATATCGGAGACCGGCGATTCCACTCGACATACTTGAGACCATCTTCTAAGCCAACCGGAATGGGCGCAAGTTCTGTGCCAGGGTCATTGGTGAGTAAGACCTTTCTTTTTTGAGAAAGAGCTTCGTGGGCTAGATCAGTGTTAAGTTTTGAAGGGTTGCCAGCGATTAAAATGGTCGTTTCCATGGTAGTGAGAGTCTATAGGTGCAGGCTAGGTACGGTCAAGGATTTTGCAGATATAAAGCCAGTTAGCCGATCCTTGTTGTGGCAATAACGTAGATTTTTGGATCTCTATTGTAAAAAAGCCAGACTTGGTATAAAACTGCACATCCGATAAGAGCATTAGGTTTCTTGCTTCCACGCTTGCGATTACAAGACAAGCGACGTACTATTAAGACAGACGGAAAAAATGGCTAAAGCGCAACGAGGAAAAATTGACATTCCCATGAAGGTAGTTTTTACCGAAGATGGGGTTATTTATTTCACGTCTCAGAACAAAAAGATAAGCCGTTTTAAGCTTTCTGATGGCGCTGAAGAATATGGCATCCAAGTAGTGGATTTTTCGCCAGCTACTATTCAAAGAATGCAACTCTTGGGCTATATCAACAAGTTTGAACTGCCCGCAAATGACATTCTGCAAAAACGCAAAGAGTTTATTGACTTGGTAAAGCTATTGACTTATGGCATGCTTTACCGGCAGTTTGACACTACAGTTTTTGATGCGCTAGTGGAATCCGAACTAATCAAAACGTGGAATCGACATAACGTAAAGAACCCGATAGATCACAAAACTCGTATCAACAATCAAGTCTTGTCAAACTTCTTAGAAAAAAACGAAGCGGCCGTCAATGAGATTAAACATTTGGTCCAAGAACCTGTGCTTCGTCGCATAAGCGCCAGCGAACACCTACAAGAGTCAGAAAAACGTATCCACGGTTTTCTTTCAGAAAAGTTTGTTTCCAACCTAAACTTACTGATTTACTTCATTCTTTCGGTGCACCATGGTTCGCCATCTTACTTGCAACTAACGCGAATGATGCAGCAAAAGCTGGCTAACTATATGGATCGCTCGAGCATTCCCGAGTACCTTGCGCTTATGATGGTCGAACTAATCACCAGTGTCAAAATGAGTAATGCGGGAGACTCACTCCAAAACTCGATTTTAAAAAATGACGACGAAGAAATTGTAGTCTTGTGCCGCATAAGCAAAAAGAAGAACGAACCCGGTGACCGCGGCAAACTTCACTTTATGATTTCTAACCGCAAGTCTGGCTTTGAAAGCATTAAACAACAAATCAATAGTCGCATTACTACTACTGTAGCAGGAAAAAGTCTTAAGGACTTTTATGAAAGCAACTCGGATATGCAAGAAAGCATGCATCTGGGCTTGTACTACTTATCTTACCTTAATGAAGCATGCCGAAAAGTGAACATAAATTTTGAGTCGTTTATAAATCGAAACGAACGCGACAACCAAACTCTGATTCATTTGATTCTGTCCTTTTGACTACAATGGCTTGCGGACTGCTTGAAGAAGCAGGGCATTAGTTTTAGAATGAGGAAGCATGCATTTTTCGTCAGCTTCGTCTGAATTTAGGCATAGTATCCGTACCTACCTCAATCACATAGTCGGATACGCTGACATTCTTATTGCCGATGCCCGTGAGTACGACAAGATAGAGTTTGTGCCAGCAGTTAACCAGCTTTTGCAGAATGCTGATGTAGTCAAACGTTTGATCTATTTTCACTTTGATCTTAACGATCTAAGCGGACAGGGTTCTACCTCAAAAGACATTAGAAAAGTGCTCTTTCAGCCTTTAATGCTACTTATCGGTGATACGCGCAAGTTGCTGCTCTTGTTTAGGCAGAGCGGAAAACAGTTTGTTAGAGACACCGAACACCTGCTGAGTGAAGCCAATAAACTGCATGATCTGGTGGAATCAGAACTAATTGACCTAGAACTTCGCGAGTTGAGCACCCAACAAGAAAGCTCCACCTTCAACAAACCGATTGCTGATGGCGGAGCTGAAGTCGAGATTGAGAAGTTGCCCTCAAGCCTTACTATTGTCCCTGATGAGAGCATCGAGGGCAGACGCGCAAAGATACCAGGCAGAATTCTCGTTATTGACGACAGTCCAGTCTATCATCGACTTATCAAGTTTCATCTAGAAGCACTTGGACACAAAGTTATCTGTTTTGAGAAAGTACTACCTGCTATAGAATTGCTCGAGTCCTCTCCCGAGGCTTTTGATATCATCATTTTGGATATTTTGATGCCGGACATGAGTGGCGCACACGCTCTAAAATTTCTGAAGCAACATGACACCTTGTACAAAATCCCCGTCATAATGATGTCGTCACTGGCGGATCCATCTGGTGTAGCGCGATGTATTCAATTGGGTGCTGAAGACTACATTCCAAAGGATTTTGACGTAATAATTCTTTGTGCGCGCCTAGATGCCTGTATGGAAAAAAAGCGTCTTCATGAGCAGCAGGCAATATTTATTCAAGCCTTAATGCAGAGCAAACTCGACTTGGCTAACGAGCTTTCGGATGCGGCCGAATATATCGTCAGCCTGCTACCCCAGGCCTTAAAACAGAATCCGGTCGCCAGTCTTGCCCTGATACCTTCTGCTCAGCTTGGCGGAGATTTCTGTGCCTACCATTGGCTCGATGAGAACAAACTCGCAATCTACCTACTAGATATTAGCGGACATGGTATTCGATCATCACTTCTTGCGGTAAGTATTTCCAATCTTATCCTTAACCGTGGCTTGTCCAACGTAGATTTTGGCGATCCTGGCTCAGTAGTGAATGGAATCAATCGCGCTTTTCAAAACGAAAAAGCTTACAGTTTGTTTTTTAGCTTCTGGTATGGCGTCTATGACAAAAAAACCAACCATCTTGTCTACTCGAGCGGTGGAAGTCCTCCGGCTTGTGTGGTAAAAAAGTCGCAACCCGACCAAATTCTAGAACTGGAATCAGGCGATCTGGTCTTAGGAGCTGACGAAGGCTATGCCTATCCAAAGTACACTGTAGACCTAGAACCCGGTGACAAGCTCTATATCTATAGCGACGGTCTTTTTGAGATCAGTAAACCCAACGGAAGATCACTTGGTTTGGCAGAGTTTCACAACTTAATCGCCCTACAAAAAGGAAACCCCGAAGAAGACATCAACAACCTTATTCAATCGGTGCTTGCTCTTACTATGAGCGACGTTTTTGAGGACGACATTAGCATTATTTCTCTCCAGGTTTGACGTCCTTCTTTTTGACTGGTTTTGCCCTTTTGCTAGATATGCTAATTTGAGCCTTTAGTTCGTCAAACTTATAGTCTGACTTTTCCATCAGCTTTAACCACTCATGGTTTCGTTGAACTATCGATTGCATGTGTTCTGGATCAAACTCACTCTTGTCAATCAAGATCCAAATGCTTGACCACCAAACCAAATCAATAAATCGCTCACGATTGAACCATCGCACGCCGTCGTAGTAGTTAACTTGTAAGAACTCTTGCAATTCCATGTACGTCAGTGCGTCCAAAATATCGACGTTTTTGTGAGCTTCATTTTGCCCGCTGGGGATCATGCTCAAAACGACTGACAATGGACCTACTTGATAGCGGAAGTCACCGATCTGAGCAACTTTATACTGCAAACCCCACTCTTCGTTTTCTTCACCAAGACAGTTTAATAGGATCATGCAAATAACTCGATAGCAAGCATCGGTCTTCTCTACTTGATCTAGAATATAGTGAGCGGCCTTCTTCAATTTGGCTTCTGTCTTGGGTGAATCCAAGTTCTTGAGGGAATCAAACAAAGTGCAGAAGTTTTTGAAGCGACTTTCAAACTTTTCTGGTATCTGAAGATAGCGACTTTGGTCTGGGCTGTAGGAAGATGTCTGCTCAATAAAGGCATGCAAGCCGGCGCTGAACAGGTCAAATTCTTCTTGGCTTCGTTTTACATTGTGAACCAGGTCCAGTGCTGCTTTCCACCACTCGGGTCCAAGTGTTTTGGCAAAACTATCATAGATTGGACCGAGCACAAGTTCTTTAATTGCCTCTTGGATGTCCTGAGTGCCAGCACCGCCAAGATGATCGTGCAGCTGTCTATAGTGCCGATAAGCATTGTCAGCTACTTCGTTGATCTCAAGATAGATCTGACTTTGGTAGCCGTTGAGGATAATGCCGAGTCCGTGTTCACAAATATCACTAGAACGACGAATATACCAAAGATTACTGCGTTGCTCTCGCATCAGACAGTAAGAATCTTGGTCGTTTTTAAGTCCAAGCCCCTCACCCAGATTGGTCTGAATCGACTGTTTATCGGTACCGCCGGTTTTTTGTGCGTAGGGGACCGAAATCTTGATCGTGCCTTGGGCAGCCTCATAATTGTTGTTGTAAAGTATTAGACAGCGTTCTGGCCCAAAAGTATTGCTGTAGGCAAAAACATTTTCGTTGACCGACCCGTCAAAACCATTGAGGTCATAGATATAGAAGCTATCCACTCCTGCAAACAGATAGCGCTTCTTCAAGAGAGGGAATATTTCGCGGTAGTGGCGTTCGATGAGATTTTGGTCTTCGGATTCTTCTTTATAGGCGCGGCGATACTCCATGCCATATTTTTCGGTGTAGCCTTCAATTTGGCCGTGCCCAAACATCGGTAGTCCTGGCATAGTTGCCATCAAGGTACACACACCAAAATACTTGTCGCCCTTGCCAAACTGAGCTTCTGCAGTTTCTTCATCAGGGTTATTCATAAAGTTGACAAAACGCTTGAGAATATCTTTGTCAAAAGAGATAGTATTTTTGATAGTTTGACGATACTTGGCATTCTCTTCGGCTTTGAGCATATTCATAAAGGCCGAATTATATACACGATGCATACCCAGAGTGCGCACAAAATAGCCTTCCATCATCCAGAAAGCCTCGGCCAAAAGCAACGTGTCAGGGGCCTCCACCGCGCATCGGTCAACGACTTCTCTCCAAAACTCTTGAGGAATCGCCGCATTAAATTCGGCCGCGGACATACCATGCTCTGAGCGTGAAGGAATGTCGCCTCCGTGCCCTGGTTCAGGAAACCAAAGTCTCTGGATATGTCGTTTGGCTAGCGTCATTGCAGCATCAAAACGAATTATGGGAAAATTCTTGGCAACGTGCACTATGGTTTGAATAACTGCTTCTCTAACCTCAGCCTTGAGGAAATTAAGCTGGGCTGTGTCGTTCCACGGCATGTGAGTGCCGTCATTTCCGTGATAAATGTAACGAGTATCGCCGGAACGATGATCGACTCGTTTAAAAACAACCGCAGCATCGCTTTGGTTGTAGTAGTGGTCTTCTAGATACAGTCCTATTTGTTGATTGTCTGAAAGATTCTCGCTATTGAAGGTATAGCTCGAATAGGGCGGGTAGCTGGACTGGACATACCAGTCAGGGTGCTCAAGCACCCAAGTGCTCTCGATGCCTGTATGATTGGGGACCATATCGCTCGCCAGTCTAATGCCACGATTCCATGCTCGCCAACGAAGGTTTTCTAAACCAGCCCAAGCGCCAATTTCGTCGGCAATGTCATAGTCATATAAGGCGTAGGCGCTGGCAGCGGCGTCAGGGTTTCCGCAACGATGCTTAATTTTTCGACTTGCGTCAGATCGCTTCCATAGACCTATCAGCCACAGTGAATTAAATCCTCGACCGGCAATGCCGTCCAGTTCTTCATCAGGTATTTGGTCAAGTCTGGTAATAGCGGCACCATATTTTTTGGAAAGCTGATCCAACCAAACTAGGGTAGTTTTGGCAAGCATTACGACGCGCGGCATCCAGTCCCTGTCGGGACTGAATCGTTCATATTCTTCATTTCCTGAACCATGAAACTCGAGTATTTTGCTTTCTTTTCCTGGGCTACCCATGCCTTGTCGCAGAAAATAGGCATTGACCTCTTTGAGGTAGTCAATGCTGCGTAGAAGTCGGGCTAAGAGATCCCCAAGGATATTTCCCCATTTTTTTTGAATATACTCGAGCTGTAGGTCCAATGAATGTGGATGAACCATTGCCGGGGCGCGTAGCATATCGACTAAATTTTGATTTTCGGGCCCAAAAAAGGGTAAAGCACTACAGAGAGTGTAGATTTCGTTTATTACTTCGGAATATGAGCAGGTTTTTTCTAGATTGCTGTCATCAAAAAGGTCTTTAGCGATTTCAAAAGCCGGATTCTGATTCTCTATCCAAAGCATCAACATTTCTTCTAACTCTTGCGCCCAACCACTTAAGTCGTCGTGCTGGGCATCAAGCCAAGAGTCTAGATCAATTTCTTGTCGATAGACGGGCGATGGAGGAAATTGCTGTGCAAATTTTCTGACGCAGTTCTTGAGACGCTTTTCGCCGAGAGAAGCTTGTACACTGTCCCAGACGTGCTGCGAAAATGGCTTGCCCAAAACTTTTCCATAGCTCTGCAGGACAAAGTGCAATATTTCGTCAATGAGTCCCATCGCGAATATGTCTTGATAGCGCAGTCCCGGATGCTGAGTTTGGATCTTCTTCCCAAACTCTCTGGCTGAGGTAAGGCTGTAAAAAATAACCGGACCACGCAAAGAAAAAATAGCTTGATCAAAATCATACTTGTCTCGTGCCTTCTTGCTGATGTGAAATTCCATGGGTGCTCCTTCGAAAGCTTACGAATTGAACGTTAGATAGGCAACGTCCTTGACTTACGATTCTTTACCAATTCTTTAATGGACTTAGAAAACGTTGCATGTTCTATGAGACTTTCAAGCGAAAATGGAATTCGATAGCTCCAGTTTGAACTTTGAATAGTCCCCGGAATGTTAATTCTTTCTTGCTTTGCATCTTCAATGCGCAAGTCGGCCTGCAAGGCAAACAGATCTTGGATTTGGAAAAGACAAAAGACAGAATTGCATTCGAGAATACGCAGAATAACTTTTTTGGCGACATGCTCATCATACACTGATGGACACGGGTCTTCGAGTCCAAGAACCGACCAAAATCCAATTTTCTCGTCAGAACTTTCCCACCATTCACGCAAACTTGAGGTGTCGTGCACACTCGGCGCACAGACGGATAGAAATGGGTACTGCTTCAGATCAATGTACGGTTGTCCTGGAGCATCCCACGTCCTTGCCCAGCGAGGAATTTTTAAGCTGAGGATGCCATGCTGATTGAGAACCCCCGGAACGCAGTTAGGAATCACCCCGAGGTCTTCTGCGCAGGTTAACATAGGTACAGTCTTAATCATAAACTGAAGCAATTTGGTACCCTGCTTTTCCCAGAGTTGTTCAGACTCAAAGGCACGCTTAGCAACAAGATCGTGGAAGGATTGTTTTTCGGCCTCCGGCAAACTATAAAAGCGTTCGCATTCCGAAAGGTGCCATGCTGGACTATATAGACCTTCATCAACCAGAATTAGGGCGCGATCTTGGTAGATTTTGAGAATCACTTCTCGTTCTTCGTCAAATAAGGGTATCTCTTGAACGTCTCGTTCACCTCTTAGTTCTGGCTTAAAGACATATAGATCCTCATCTCCGAGACGATTGAAGCATCGTCCCATAACCTCAATTGACCGCATGCCAAACTTGTCCCGAATGCTTTGACCCGAGATGTGCGGCTCAACTAACCACTTGATTCGAGCCTCATCAAAACCTATTGAAAACAAATCGTTTCTGCTCAAAAAAATTGACGGTTGGAAATAACCCAAAAGACCGTCCTTGTGATGTCTGTCGATGGTCCAGATTCTAAAAAACCCTAGCACATGATCGATACGATACGCGTGGTAAAACTTGTCAGCCTGCTTAAGACGATCGCGCCACCATTGATAGTCGTGTTTTTGCAAATAGTCCCAGTTATAAATTGGAAAACCCCAGTTTTGACCCATTTTGGAAAACATGTCAGGTGGTGCTCCGGCTCGAAGATCTAGATGAAAGTTTTGTCCATGTGCCCAAACATCCACGCTATCTTCGTTCATCATTATAGGCAGATCACCTTTAAGCAGAATTCCATTTTTGTTTAAGTATTGCGCGGCTGCCAAAAACTGTTCTTCAAGTCGGAATTGCAACCATGCAAAAAACAAGGCTTTTTCGTTGAGCTTAGGGTCTTTCCAGATCCGTTCTATAACATCATTGTTGCCAAAACGATACTCCGGTCTCCACCCCTGCCAGCCTTCATTGCGATGCATTACTTTTAGTGCCTTAAATGCAGCGTAGTCGCGCGCCCAGCCATTCTTGCTGAGCCATTTTGTGAAAACCGCATCTGCTGCTATTGTTGCATGGCTATACTTAAATATTTCCTCGAGTATGCTGAGCTTGGCCTTTAGCACCGAACCATACTCTACTCTTGGCAAAGCCTCAAACTTCTTTTTAGCGCTCTCCAGACTTTTTTGTACCTGTTTGGTTGCTTCTGTCTCAAGAGCTAAAAACTCGGGCAGGTTTATAATTCGCATATAAGCCGGATGTAAAGCAAAAGCAGAAAGTGCATTGTAGGGCGACGAATCGTCGCCAGTGTCATTGACAGGCAAGAGCTGAATAATATCAAGATCAGCCGCTTTGCACCAATCCGAAAGCAGCACCAAGTCGGCAAATTCCCCGCAACCAAGAGAGTCCTTGGTACGTAGTGAAAAGACCGGAACAAGCACACCAGTAGAAAATTGTGAGAAACCAGAGAATTTCATGGCACTTCCTCTCTTTTTAAGTATACGATCGGCCCACATAGCTTTACAAGATACATGGTTTTCAAGATATAAAGTATGTCTATGAATTCTTTATTCTATGCTAAAATCGGCATTATTCCTCATTTCCTTCTTGGTTTATTGATATGTTTAAACACTATTGGTATTAGCGCACAGGTCTCAGGCAGCTATCTTACATTTACCAGCCTCAACAAGCTGTATCTGTCCGCTGATGGTGGGACAAGCTGGCAAACAGTTGATGCCTACAAGGATATAAATAAGACTGTTTACTTTACGGCAAGTGCTGTAAACAATAAAGATCCAAGTAAGATCTTGCTTGGAACGTCTTTTGAGGGTATCTACGAAAGCGTAGATGGTGGCAAAAACTGGAAGTTTATCTCTGAATCGCGGTTCTTCCGCCCACTGAGTCAGGGTGCCGGCTTTTTTGATGAAGTTGTTGCGCTTTCTTATGATCGAAACAACGAAAATGATATCTTCTTTCGTATAGGTTTTGGCGGACAAAGTTACCATTATCAACGGGCACAAAAAAAGCTTACAGTTATAGACCCGCAGAGCGCCGAATTCGCATGGTTGCCTAGTTCCTTTAGGTGGAACTTTTCGAATACACCAATGCAAGCCGGGTGGCAGCTAAGTTTGCCCGACTTGGCGGGTCACCCTCGCCCTAGTTCGATACATCAGCCTGGGCCAAGCGATAGTGAAATTTTGGCAGTTCAAAAGGACCCAAACCGGCAAAAACGCCTCGCCTTGGCTGCAGAGAAGCGCGGAATTTACCTCAACCCCAACCAAGCCTCCAATCGAAACATACAAAAAAATCTCGATTTGGTAGTCAAACAGGGTATGAACAGCATAGTAGTAGATTTTAAGGATGACCAAGGATTATTGACTTATAACAGTACTATTCCACTTGCTAAAGAAATGAGAGCAATCAACCAAAGAATAGACGTTAACAATATTGTAAAGTTAGCCCATGAGCGAAACATCTATGTCATTGCTCGCATTGTAATTTTTAAGGATAAGAAACTTTTCGCTTACAACAAGAATGCACATGCTATATGGGACAGGAATAGCAACAAACCCTGGGGGGTCTGGCGCGAACAAACAGTCGCAGCCCAAGGCGACCAGCCGGAAACCAAAACATGGGTTCAGACCGAATACTGGGTTGATCCCTATGATGATTTTGTTCATCAATACAATCTCGACATTGCCAAAGAGCTTCAAAGTCTCGGTGTAGACGAGATTCAACTCGACTACATTCGCTTTCCATCAGATGGCCATACTGCCAATATTCTGTGCCGCGGGAACAAAGACGCCCAAGGCAATGTCATCCGCAAAGAAAGCATGGACGCCAGAGTGGAAGCGCTGACTTCTTTTCTGCGAAAAGTAAGACAAGCTATTAGTATTCCGATTGGAACGGACGTCTTTGGGTTTAACTCCTGGGCACGAATGAGTTATTTGGGTCAAGATATTCAGGCCTTTTCATATTTTGTGGACGTCATTTCGCCAATGAATTATCCATCCCACTACGCCCGGGATTTTTTAGGAAACATGAAGTATTTCGACCGAGCTGAATTTATTTTTTCAGAAGGTTTAAAAAGAGCCCGCTGGATTGTCAACAATCGAACTATAATTAGACCATACATCCAAGCTTTTTTGCTGGGTGGGGAACGAAAATTTAGTGATCCGCAGATCTATAGCTACTTAAACAGGCAAGTGAAAGGTGGCTACACGGGCGGCGGTTCTGGATTTACTCTTTGGAACCAGTCGGGAAACTATTACATGATAGAACCCCGCAGCTTCAAGGAGAGTTTTACCCGCCCGTAAAAAAGCCAGCTAAGGGAGCTTTTTTATGGATATCAAAACCTGGGCAGATTCGGTAGTTGCCAACATTGGCAAAGTTATTTACGGAAAAGAGGCTGTCATTAAACAGATATTGGCGGCCTTACTAGCCAAAGGCCATGTTCTGCTAGATGACGTGCCGGGACTTGGTAAAACAATGCTGGCGCGGTCACTGGCTCAAAGCATCGCTTCCAGTGTGTCTCGAATTCAATCTACGCCCGACTTAATGCCAAGTGATGTTTTGGGCGTCTCGGTCTACAACCCATCAGAAAGTACCTTTAAGTACCGCAAAGGCCCCATTGTTTCTAACTTTGTCCTCGTGGATGAAATAAACCGCGCAACACCGCGTACACAGGCGGCCCTACTAGAAGCAATGGCGGAACTGCAAATCTCAGTGGAAGGAAAATCCATAGCCTTGCCACAACCCTTTTTCTTGATTGCTACTCAAAACCCCGTTGATTTTGAAGGAACGTTTCCACTTCCTGAGGCCCAAAAGGACCGATTCTTGATGACCCTATCAATGGGTTACCCGGAGATGGTCACTGAAAAAGAAATATTACGCAATCACAGTGCGATGCATTCTCCGTTGGAGACTCTGCAGTCGGTTACCAAACTGGAAGAAATTGGACCATTGCAGGAAGCGGTGACCAAGATCCACGTTTCAGAAGCCATTGCTGACTATATTCTCAATCTTGGCAATGCAACTCGAAATAACCAGAACTTACGCATGGGTATTTCACCGCGCGGTACTCTTGCTCTCTATCGTTGTTCCCAAGCGCTCGCAGCTATCAATGGAAGAGATTATGTAATTCCTGACGACATAAAAAATTTAATGGTGCCCGTTTTTATTAGTAGAATTCTCTTAAAGCCAAGTGCTTTGGTAAAGGGATTAGACGCATTGTCGGTTTTGAAGTCAATTCAAGACGAAGTTCCGTCCCCACTTTTGGCGGACGTTCACAAGAGCTAGTATGAAGTTCAATTGGTTCTTTGTTATCTTGGCCATATTACTTGCGTTGATTTTTCCAAACTATATTATTCAAGTCTCTGCTAAACTCTTGCTTTCGATACTCTTTGTCTCTTGGATGCTTTCAAAGCTACCGCGCAAGCAATTGCATTTAGAAGTTGAGCAAGTGGTTCTGCGTAGTTTTTTGCGCGAACATTTCACTATTAGGATTACGATAGTTAACAAAGGGGTAATCCCGGTACTCAATTTAGCTATCCGTGATGGCAGTGGTGGCTTGATAGTTGAGAAAAAAAACAGCGTCGTTTGTGATATCTATGGTCGTTCGCGTAGCAGTTTTGACTATACTGTGAGTTCCCAGACTCGTGGCCTGTATAAGCTTGGACCGGTGGTTCTTTCTGGTTCAGATCCACTTGGTTTTTTTCCTTGGACAGTAGAACTAAAGCTTGAAAGACTGGTCTTCGTTTTTCCTGGCATAATGGCATACAATTTTATTCCTCGACATGGTTTGACAGGTGGACCAATGGCCTCAATCCACCCCATGCACCTTGATACGACCCAGATTAGGTCTGTTAGAGACTACCAAACTGGTGATGATCCTCGTTACATTCACTGGAAAGCGAGCGCGTCTAGCGGTACGCTGCGCGTCAAAGAACATGCCAAGACGATTTTGGTCCCCTACTACATTATCCTTAACCTTCGCGAGTCGGACTATGCTCAAAAGCGTCGCGCTGCTCACCTCGAACGCTGCATCGAAGCTGCTGCTGCTTTTATTGAAGAGGCCACCAAACAACGCTGCTCACTGGGCTTTCTGACCAACGGCATCCTTCCCGAAGAGTCTCGCCCCTATTTTGGCGTAAAAACTATGGAATCTGAGAAGACCGTTTTTGCAAAAGCAAAACCTGGACAAGTCATCGTCGCTAAAGCCGCCCATGATCCAATTCATCTACCTGTTTCTCCTGCCTATAGCGTTGCCAGTCAACTCTTGTCTATACTTTCTGTAATAGGTGTCAGACTCGACAATTTGCCACTTAGCGAAATGTTTTTGCATTTGCAACTACATCTCTATCCCAGAATTCTCGTTATAACGCCACCGATAGCCCCTGAGGAGTTCACCAGTATAGTTTCTACCGTGCCGCGCAATTGCAAATTGGACATGTGGTTTTTGGACGAACATCAAGACCGACAAGACAGAATCGATCATCGAGCTGCTCCCCCTTTGAGCCACATTACTTTAAAGAAACTTCCAGAGTTTGGATCAGAACTAGAAAGTGTTAGTCATGTTGGAGAATTAGATCATGTCTAAAATGAATAAGAGCGACAACCTAACCTTGGGCTTTCTGTCTACAATCTCGGTACTTGCCTTTTTTATGCTTTTTTCCAATCTTATCTTTGTCTTCTTCCGCTCTGCTTTTGAAACTGTACTTTTGTACAACATCGTTTGCTTTTTTTTGTTGTTAGCTGAGCATATCTTCGATGCTTTGAGCAGGCAGCGAGGCGCTAGGACTAGTTCTTCTATGGCGAGAACCGCAATCTTACTTGCCCTTCTAAATTACGCCTCTATTTCCTTGCTCACAGGCACGAGCTTTCCTTCTATGTTTATTCCAAATGCGCTTTCGATTAGTAGCACAATCATTGCGCCCATGGCTGCCTTGTTGGCGTCAAGCCTTGCTATGAAGTTGCATTCCAGGCAGCAGATGAATAGTTTGGTTAAGGGCGCTGACACCCAGCATGCTCTCTCAGACATCTTCGCCAGTCACTCAAGCATGGTCATCAACAGCCACAAAATGGCCAAGTCTCTACGCTCAACTTCACGCACGCTCCTATTTTTGTCGATAGTTTTGGTGATCATCTTTAGCTTTGCCGGCGACGCAACGCCATTTGTAATAACATGGTTTTTGCTGACGGTAATTTGCACCTTGTCCCTCATGGGTAACGCACAAGCTTACATCGAAGAACATAGGTTTTTCCAGTTTGGACTTGCATCTAGTGAGGATTCTCAAAAAAAGAAACAAAATGCTTCTCTTCTTTTGATTCTTACCTGTTTGATTTTTTCTTTTGCAGCATCAAACAATAAGGCACCCTTGAGTCCCGCCCTAGTTGGTCAATTTCTTGCTTCTATTTTTTCACCATCAAGAAGTGTGACCCGAAGTGATAACTACTTGGACGACTATCGAATTGAAACCAATCAATATGAACGAGTTATTGATCAGACCCTTCCTGGTCTTGGTACTAGCATCAAAACGGTGCCCTTCTTTGAGAACTTTTTTGTCGCCTTGCAGTATATTTTGGTATTCGGCTTACTGATTGCCCTGCTCTACTTCTTACTAAAGCCGATGATCGCGGAAAAACTAGGCTTTGTGCAAATACTAAAGCAGATTCTGCTACAGTTCCTTGGCTTTATATTTGGGCCTTTTAGGCTATTAGTTGCCGCAATGAGACAAGTCGGCAAAAGAAAGCCTAAGAAGCAAGATCTGAATTCTGGTTTAAAATCAGTTAAGCCGCGCGAGTATATTGAATCACTAATTAAGAACGCCGCAGTCGAAAAGAGTAAAGAAAAGAAATCTCTCGCTCGTTCATTGATGATTTATTTGGAATTTTTGGAATGGCTATATAGTAAAGGATTTCGTTGGTCTCTCTCGGACACACCACAGGAAATTAGCCAAAACAGTGCAACATTTACGACGGCCTCACAGTCTCAAATGGTAGAAAAACTAGCAAACTTGCTAGAACGCGACCTTTTTTCGTTAAACAGACTAGATGAAGCTTCACTTGGGTTTATGTCGAAGCTCGTTGTTGATCTAAGGACGAAGGTCGATGGCTCAAGTACCAAGCGAACTGATTAAGTCTCTCAAGTAAGCTGCTTCTTCGTAGTTTTCGTCACTGATAGCTTTCTCGAGTTGCATAGTTAGAACGGCTCGTTGGACATCGGAAGATGTTTCTAAGAGATTTCCGTCTTGGAAGGCGGCGTCATCGATGCCAGTCGGTTCTTCATCTATCCTATTGAACTGCAGAGTCTCTTGTATTTTTAAGAGCAATGACTCTTCGCTGCTTCCTACTTGATCAGCAACTTCTTCAATCATCTGCATAGGTATGCTAGCTTCATCAATTATAAACTCTGCCACAAAAATTTGACATTTTACTCGTGCTGCCAGGCCCAAAGCATCACTGGGTCGTGCATCCAAAACAATTTTTTTGATGCCTTGCTTGAGCAAAATTCTTGAGAAATAGGTTCCGTCCTGACAATCGTTTATTTCAATTCTTTCAACTTGCGCGTGCATTTTTTCTATCAGCGTCAAAAATAGATCATGAGTCAAAGGCCGTGGCATGGCTATGTTTCCGATACCTATCAGGATAGAATGCGCTTCTAGCTGACCGATAAATATCGGTATGGCGCGATCGCTTCCAATTGGCTTAACCAACACTGCCGTGCCTTTATCTGTTTTTGCTACTGTCCATATTTCTACTTCAACCAACATTGCATTACGCATATCTTAATAGTATCCGGTTTTTTCCAAAATTTCAAAGTTGATTTCGGCAAAATTCGACTGCATTCATAAATAGTCTCATGCCGGAACTTGGGTAGTGCCTTGAGCTGTTAAGATGGGCGCCAAAAACATTAGGCCAACAAGGGTCTTGGTCCAAATGAACAGACGCTTCTGGGTGAGGCATTAGTCCAAGAACTCTGCCACTTGGGTCGGTTATGCCAGCTAAGGCCTGATAGGATCCATTTGGGTTCTCACCTTCATACCAAAAAGCAGCCAAATTTAGATCTTTAATGGCGTTTTTTACAAACTCTGAGCCCGGCACTAATCTACCCTCTCCATGTCGAATTGGGACTCGCATTTGACCTAAGCCCTTTAGCCATGGCGACCTGTTGTGCTGATTTACTTTTAGACTTACCCATTTATTGATAAAGTGGCCCGATGTGTTGTGAACAAGGGCCAGCTCAGGCTCAATTTTACCACTGATATTTGGAACCAAACCCATCTTACTAATGGTCTGAAATCCATTACAAATACCGATGACCAAATTTCCTTTGTTTAAGAACGCCTGAAACTCTTCCTTCATGCGAGTCTTAAGCATATGCGACAGAACTCTTCCTGAGCCAAGATGGTCACCAAAAGAAAAGCCGCCTGCAAATCCGATGATCTGAAACGCCGCCAACTTCCAAGGTTCTGCAAGCAGGTCTTTGACATGAAGCAAATCTACCGAGGCACCTGCTTGTTCAAAGGCTGCGGCCAGCTCTTGATCGGCGTTGATGCCATAGCCGGTTAGGACAAGCGTTTTTACTTTAGATGACTTCATATCTATTTCCAATCCAGCTTCCAAGCTGCACGAATCTGTTCAAGACTCAAAGAAATGTTCTTTGCGCCGGTTTGATTCCAAGAGATGCTGACATGGTTCTTACTGCAAACCTGACCGAGGCGATTCAAGTATGATTTTTCCAGTCCGATAAACTGAGCAAGAAACTCTGCTTCTGCCTCTGGTCTTAGGCTAAGCACAAGGCGAGAGGGGCCTTCGCCGTAAAGTACGCAGGCAAGAAGCCATTCTTCGCTAAAATTCTGCCCTTGATAGTAGGTTTCTAGTTCGTATAACAGACTATCGACATTGAGATCAACGCCTAAGTTAGCAAAAAGTGCTTTCTCAGCCAAAGCACAGACTAGTCCGCCGTCAGAGACATCGTGGGCACTTTCGACTAGACCTTTCTTAATTGCGTCGGCAAGTCGTCGATAGCGCTTTGCAGCCGCGATTAGGTCGAGATCGGGTGCTAAGCCTAGATGGTCGGTACCTTGTTTCTGTAATTGGTGCTCAAGAACTGAACCGCCAAGTGCATCGGATTGTGGACCAAGCAAATAGACGATGCTTCCATCTGACACAAATCCTGAAGCTGGGGTTAATCGAACATCAGGGACTATACCCATCAAGCTGATTAATAGAGTTGGCCTAACTGAGATCTTCTTTCCGCCAACCCTTGCATCATTCTTCATGCTGTCTTTGCCTGATATCAAGGGTAAATTGTAGGCCCGACATGCCGCTTGCAAGGCTTGGTTGGCTCTGACTAACTGCGCCATTTTGTACTTACCATCGCTATTGTCTGGTCCAAAGACAGGATCGGGCCAACAAAAATTGTCTAAGAGGCTGGCCTTGTCTGGATCACCTGCCAACGCTATATGGGAGCGATATGCCTCGTCAACAGCCATTAGGGTCATTTTGGCCGTATCATCATCGCCGACGCGTGGGCAAATACCATGAGTAACACTAAGACCGCGCTGACTTCCGCTAACCGGCCTAAGTACTGCTCCATCCGACGGCGCGTCTTGATTTATACCTTGGTAAGGCTTGGTCTTGGTAGCGGCCTGTACTTCGTGGTCATACCTGCGAACCAAGTCCTCTCGTGACCTAACGTTGATGTGTCCCAAGACTTCCTGCCAGGTCTGAACACCATTTCTAAGTGCACTTGCAAGTGCCTCTAAAGACTTTGTGTGTTCTGAGTCTTTTGTACTTAGTGCACCCAGTGATTTTCTCTTTTGTAAGTCTTCTTGCCAAACGGCTTGCAACTTCATAGCCGGCAGTCCTTCATGTACAAAATCCATGCTCAGATATGCCACGCGTTTAGCGTTAAATTTTAAATCAACAAACCCAGAATCAGTGAAGCTTCCTATCACTGTAGCTTCCACATCTCTTTGGCGTGCAAGCAAAAGAAACTTTTCTTTTAGTGCCGGGTCAACGGCCAAACTCATTCTTTCTTGGCTTTCGGAAACCCATATTTCCCAAGCACTAAGGCCAGGGTATTTTACAGGTGCCTTTTCGAGTTCAATGCAAATACCGCCTGAACCCTGTGCCATTTCTCCCAAAGAAGAAGACAGTCCACCTGCGCCATTGTCAGTGATGCCACGGTACAGACCAAGGTCACGCGCTTCTAAAAGAAAGTCTCTTACTCTTCGTTGTGTAATTGGATCGCCTATTTGAACTGCGGAGCTTGGAGATTCTTCGTCGAGAGCGAGGCTAGAAAACGTCGCTCCATGGATGCCGTCTTTTCCAATACGACCACCTAACATCACAGCCAAGTCTCCGGGCAAAACATGCTTAATCCAAGAGAACTCACCACCGATTTCTCGCGGCATAATGCCACCTGTTCCGCAGTAAACTAGCGGTTTGCCAAGGTATGATTCATCAAAAATAAATCCGCCAGCCGCAGTTGGGATACCGCTTTGGTTGCCGCCATCGATGATTCCTTCATGAACCCCATGCATTATCCTCCGTGGACTTAGCAATCCTTTGGGAACGTCTTGATCGGGTGTGGAAGGATCGGCAAAGCACAAAACATTAGTATTAAATATTGGTTTGGCACCTTTGCCAGTACCTAATATGTCACGATTAACGCCAACGATACCCGTTATTGCACCACCGTAGGGGTCGAGGGCAGAAGGAGAATTGTGCGTTTCTACCTTAAAACAAACCACGTGCTGATCGTCAAAATCCACAACTCCGGCATTATCATAAAACACTGAGCGCAGATCCGGTCTTTGAGCGCTTAGCTCTTGGGTGGTGTCTTTTATATACGTTTTGAATAGACTTTTTATGTTTTGAATTTTGCCGTTTTCAGACTCTCGATAATCTACTTCAGCAGCAAATATCTTGTGTTTGCAATGCTCGCTCCAAGACTGAGCTAGCATTTCGAGTTCTACATCACTGATCTTGCTAACTAATCCTGCATGCGCTCGGATCGCCTGAGTTTTTGGGTCACTAAAATGATTACGTATGACAATCATTTCCCCAAGCGTCAAAGCCAGCAAACGATCTTTACTCAAAGACAGCAGTTGATCGTTGTTCATCTGAGCGATATCAATAAAGAGGCTATCTTCAACATTACCCAAGGCAACACCCTTGTACAGGGCCGGAAAGAAATTTCCAGAAGCCATGTCTTGGTAGCTTCTAATCTCGCTTCGTTGGATTAGCGGATTGTGCAGAAGCTTTGCGATGTCCCTTAGCTGCTCGTCCCTCAAGTCTATGCGGCTATAAAAAACAATTTGTTTGCCAGATTGAACAAAGGCAGGAGGGTGTCCTTCTTTTCCGTGTTCTAGCCATAATGCTTCACTGGCAGTTATCCCAACCGGGTCGGTAACACCTGCCTTAAAAGTAGTCTCGATGGCGAAATTCCAATCTTTTCCAAAAGCCAAAGCTGCAGCTTGGTCAATATACCAGTCCTGAACAATGGGGTCCGAAAATATGGTCTTAATGCTTGCGGCTTTTGGTTCTAGTTGATCAGGAATACAATAGACATCAACGACTCTGATTCTTTCTATCAGCGGTCCAAACTGGGCGCTGATGAGCTCTTGAACAGCTGCTTCTCGGCCATCACCTGTCTCAATTTTGTTGACAACTTCTATTCTCATATGGCACTCCCGGAGTTTTAATAATTTGGCCCATTAAAGATTGGCAAAATCCAGAGTGGAAAAATGGTCCTCTAGTGTCTCGGCTCGACGAATCAATTTTACGTTGCCGTCCACCTTGATCAAAAGCTCTGCTGACCGCAACTTTCCATTGTAGTTGAAGCCCATTGAATGACCATGAGCTCCGGTGTCATGTATGACTATCAAGTCCCCATCGTCAATTTTTGGCAAGGCTCTGTCAATCGCAAACTTGTCGTTGTTCTCGCAGAGACTACCGGTTACATCGTAGACATGGTCAGCAGCTTGGTCTTCTTTACCAAGAACAGTAAGGTGATGATACGCGCCGTACATACCCGGTCGCATCAAATTGGCCATGCAGGAGTCAAGCCCAACGTACTGTTTGTATATGTCCTTGTGATGTATTGCTCTGCTCACCAAAAAGCCGTGTGGACCTGTAAGGTATCGCCCATTCTCACTCACCAAACCAAGGTGTTTGAGATTGGTGCTCGACAACAATTTTTGGTGTAAATTGTGGATCTCTGACGCAACGTACTCAATATCAACTTCGTTTTGGTCCGGTCGATAAGGAATACCAATACCTCCGCCTAGATTAACAAACTCAACTACAATTCCAGTGCTCTTTTGAATCTCAAGTGCCAATTCAAAAAGCATTCTCGCTGTTTCTACAAAATAGTCGGCGTTTAGCTCATTTGAAGCCACCATGGTGTGCAAACCAAATCGTTTAACACCCCAGCTCTGCGCCGTTCTATATGCTTCAATAATCTGTTGTCGAGTCAAACCGTACTTTGCTTCTTCTGGTTTGCCAATAAGTACATTGCCCTCTCTCAGCGGACCAGGATTGTATCTAAAGGCTAGCAAGTCGGGCAATCCAACTTGGTTCTTCAAATAGTCGAGATGGCTAATATCGTCTAGATTGACTATAGCGCCTAAATCTAGCGCGCGTTTGTATTCTTCGGCTTTAGTATTGTTAGAAGTAAAGAAAATTCTCTCGCCTCGCACACCAACGCGATGACACAGTTCTAGCTCGGCAACACTGGAGCAGTCAAATCCAGACCCATTGTCTGCCAATAATTTTAGAATATGAGGATTGGGAAGAGCCTTTACTGCATAGTGATTTCTAAAGGCCTTCTTCCCTTTTGAAGCTTCTGCCACCCAAGCAAATGCGTCATGCAGACGCTTGTTGGTGTCCAGTATTCCTTTTCCGTCATATAGGTGAAAAGGCGTGGGATAGGTTTTAATAAGATCATCTATAAAAGATTTATCAAAAGGTAAGGTTTTGGTTTTACCGAGCTGCACATTGGTCTCCTAATCATTTAGAAAACGTGTGCGAAACAGCTCATTTAAAGATCAAAATTGCTTTTTTTCGCACACTTTGGGTACTATTCTTTAGATCCTCTGATGCTGATGCGAACTTGTTTATACAAACCTTCGCCTTCACTCTTGGTTTCTAATTCGCCCACGTCAGCCAAAGCTGTATGGATTAGGCGTCTTTCAAACGGGTTCATTGGCTCGAGCAGACGGGACTTCCTGGTTCTCATTACTTGATCGCCCAATTTCTGAGCCAAACGAACCAAGGCTTCTTCTCTTCTGCCTCGATAGTTTTCTGAATCAATTATGACCTTGTAATCCTGATCAACAAGCCGTGCGGCGATGATGTTGGCCAAAACCTGGATGGCATCTAAGTTTTTGCCTTTTTTGCCAATCAAAATGCTGGCAAATTCTGAATCCAATCTAATGCCGATCTTATCCTCTTCTCTATAGAGAATAACGATCTTGGTCGGATAACCCATGCGTTCGGTGAGTCCCATTAAAAAGTCTACCAAGGCATGTTCAAGATCATTCTGTGGTTCTGGGTTCATGCTCATCGCTATTTTTTGGTGGGTATGAACTCTAATCACTACCTTCTTTTGGAAATTAAAGAGGCCAGACTTTTGCGTTTCCATCAACTCAATGTCAAATTCGTCTCGCTCGAGTCCCAATGCTTGTACGGCAGCATCGATCGCCTCTTTTTCTGTCTTTCCTTCAAACTCGTAAACCATTCGTTATAACTCCCCGGCCGCTTGGACTGCGACCGATTCAAAAAAGATGCTCTTTTATTTTTTTGTTGGCTTTGTTGCCAAGCCTTTGGTCTTGAGATGTCTGTTTACAAACACCTGTTGGACTGCACCCAAGACGTTTTGGAAAATCCAGTAGACCAAGAGTCCAGATGGGACTTCGTAAAGTATGAAGAAGAAAACAGCTGGCAAGGCGTACATCATTATCTTCATCTGGGTATTGGAACCACCAGTATTTGAAGTTGGTGACAACTTAGATGACACTATCTGGCTTGCAAAGTAAAGGATAGGAAGCAGTCGCAAGTCATTCCAGTTGAGGAAGGGCAGCGTAAAACTACCCCAGTTCCAGATCGACTCCGGAAGAGAAAGGTCGGTAATCCAGCCAGGAATAAACATGGCGCCACGCAGGTCAAAGTGGTTGTTAAACAAACTGTACATGGCGATAAAGAAAGGAAACTGCAAAAGCATGGGCAAACAACCACCCAATGGATTAATCTTTTCTTTCTTGTAGAGATCTGCCAGCTCGGCGTTCATTTTCTGTGGATTGTCTTTAAACTTCTCGCGTAACTCAGTCATCTTTGGATTGAGAGCTTGCATACGAGCAGTTGATTCCATGCCTTTTTTGGTCAAAGGGTAGAGAAGTACCTTAACCAATATAGTAAGCATGATGATCGAAACGCCCCAATTTCCTACAAGATTGTAGAAAATTTGCATTATCCACTTCATTGATTCACTGAGCCACCATAGCCAATCGTCGTCGACAATCTTCTTTAGATTAAGGTCAGTTTGGCCGGCCTTGTTGTCCTCAGCGCGGTTATATTTTTCTAAAAAGTTGGCAAGTTTTGGCCCCGCATAGATTCTAAAGGTGTCTTTTACATTGCTACCCTGTAGCTCGCCGCGAGTAAAATACAAGGCAGAAGTCAATACGCTCGTGGTACTAGCTGATCGATCAAAGTTTATCATAAAATCGGCTGCACCAGGGATGATAAAGAAACTGAAATATTTGCTATCTACAGCAGCCCAGGTTACCCGACTGCTGATCTCTTTTACTTTTCCTGGCTTAAGAGTTTCAACTTGCCTGCCATTTGTATTGAGATAGACATAGCGACGAGGGTCTGTCTTAGGGTTGTTAACAGAAGTAAGCGGTCCTACTTGTGGTTCTATTGCCAACGTATAGCTTGAGCCATTTACATTGAGCGGAATAGTTTCATTGGCAGATTCTTTTGACTGCACAAACTGCACGTCGAGTTGGAACAAATATTCTTCGGGAAAGAAGGTATACTTTTTAATTATGGTAAAGGACTTGCCGGGTCGATTGTTAATTTGGAAGTCACGCGAAAACTCGTAGACAAAACCGTCAGCGCTCTGAGTCACATTAAAGGCAGCATCAATCGTTTGACCGTTTTTGCCGCCGATCTTTGTCACTAGTCCAGACCCTTCAACTTGGGCCAACATATTGACTGCCTTTTCGCCGTCTTTGTATTTGACCAACTGCAAGGAGCTCACGTCAGCACCAACGGGATCAATAGTAACAGTGATTTCGCCGTTGCTAAATACAATTGGTTTTAGTGTATATGGTTCGCTGCCTTGGGGGATCAAAGCGTTGTCCGGCTTTGAGGCATCCAACAAGGCAGTATCGCGTGGGCGATCGGCACTCAGGCTATTGCCTTGAGTATCGAGGCTTTGACTAACAACACTGGTGATGGTTGTACTTACTTGTTTAGTTGTGCTTACAGTTTGAGGGCTCGGTTTGTAGAGTACATTCTGAAGTATGGTAAAGCTAAAAAAAATGCCTACTATTAGGACGATTGCCAATATTGTTCGTTTTTCCATAGAATCTCCGATTTGTTTCCGTAATTCAATTTAATACAGGTAAATCACACAAAAGTGCTTTTTTGAGCAGATCAGAAATCTGCTGGTAGCGCTCTTGATACGAATAGTCACCGGGGAAAAAAACAAAGGCTATATCAAATCCCGGCTTTACATATTCCTTCAAACGCCGGAAAACTTCGCGCCCTTGACGCTTATTATGATTTCGTTCAACGGCATTTCTGCATTTCCTGCTAGGACTCAATAGCACGCGCGTCAGGCCTAAGTCGTTTCGCTTGTGCCACATTTTTAGGCCTTTGCAGGAAACGCTAGTTCCGGAAGTATAGAGACTTTTGATCTCTGATTGCTTCCGGAGACGTTCGTTCTTAGTAAGGCTTCTTTTCATCCGAAACTGACAGTTTTATACGACCCTTTGCTCTTCTACGCTTTAGAACAAGGCGACCGCCTCTGGTACTCATACGTGCACGAAAGCCAAATTTTCGGTTTCGCTTTACTTTACTTGGTTGGTAGGTCCGCTTCATAATAGATACTCCTCGGCTAATACTACTCTCTTAAAATAGGTGTGGAAGTATACGGTTGACTATGCTGGCTGTCAATCTACTTGCTGAGCCGGTCTTACTTTTTAGGCCCGTTTTCCATAGCTTTTTTGAGTGCTTTCATGGCTGACAAAAAAACAGCGTCTTTTTTTTGGTCCAATTTGCCCAAAACTACTGGTTCTTCTAGCACCAACGGACTTGCGTTTTTTACTTCTAACTCGCTTGGCGAGACTTTATTAGTTTCAGTTGGCGTTGCCTTTTGACTGGAAAAGTCTTTGACCATTTGAAAACAGATTCTTTTGATTGCCAGTTGTGGAAATGCCTTGGTGATTTTTTTGAGAATTATTGACTCTTGCATTTTGATTCTTTGCATCCACCCTTGATGATCAACACCAACAACTACCATATCAGCCTTAAGATCGATTACCTTGGCGTGCGCCGATATTTCAGGCCCTACAAGCTGACTCCAAGCGGCAAAAAAACCTTGATAGTTCTTCTCGTCGTTTATACCCAGGGCTTGAAGATAACCAGAAACTAAATCAGCTGCCTTCTTCATTGAATCTACCTTCTTTGACTATAAACTTTAGTATATCAGGCCCACTGTTTTTAGAAATGGTTTCGTCGGGAAGAAACGTGTAAAAACGTTGTTCTGACGGCGGCAAGTGACCAAGAAATCTTTGGCGTTTTTGAGCATCAAGTTCCAAAAGTACATCGTCCAGTAACAAGACTGGTTTTTTGCCAGATCTCTCTCCCAAAAGTCTTGATTGTTCTAAGCGCAGCAACAAAGACAAAAGTCGCAGCTGACCGGTGCTTGCGTCGCTGACGTAGTCCTTGTCATCGGCAAGAAAGCGAAACTTATCGCGGTGGGGACCTGATGTTGTAAATTTTAGCGCAAGATCCGCCGAGCGCCTTTGTATCAGTTTTGCCAAAAGTTGTTCATCATTGACCGCTTCCCAGGACGATTTGTAGTCTATCTGTACTTGTTGTTGACTGTTGCTGATTGTTTGAAAAAGCAGCCCAAAGTTTTTGTTAAAGAGATCAACCATCATCCGTCTTCCTTCGACGATTTTTTTGCCATAGCTGACGAGCTGATGGTCGAAGGTTTCCAACAATTCAAGTCTATTCTCGCGTAGGACCGCATTGCGCGACTTAAGAATTTTTCCATAGTCCTGCAAATTTTCCAGATAGATCGGAAATAGCAAACTGGCTGTTTGGTCAAAAAAAGCTCGTTGATGTTCGGGCCCGCCGGTTACATAGAGCAAGTCATCATGAGAAAAAACAATGCAAGGTAGCAATCGAACCAAATCTCGGCGGTCAGCGAGCAGTTTTCCATTTACAAATATGGTCTTCTTGCGTTTACTAACGACTATCTTGATCTTGAGGTGGATATCGCTTTCTTGGTCAAAGAAATCTGCATTTAGGGCCATTTCTTGACTGCCATGTTGCACCAAGTTGTCGTCTATTTTGGTTCTAAATGATCTTCCATAGCAAAGCATGTAGATTGCTTCCAAAAAATTAGTTTTGCCTTGGCCATTTTCGCCTATAAAAAAAACCTGTCCTTTGGGGACAGGTATTTCTGCATTGTTAATGTTCCTAAAATTGTGGAACACGACTTTCAAAAACGGCATGCTTAGTCCATCTGCATGGGCATAATGATGTGGAAGTAATTTTTCTGTGGCTTGGAGTACAAACTAATTGCCTTAAATGTTTCTGTAAAGTGCAAAGAAATTTCCTCTGAATCGATTACTTTGAGTGGATCGCTTAAGTATTGAAAGTTAAGTGCTATCTTGCTTTCTGGTCCCTCGTAGTTACAAGGTACTTCCTCCCGACCGATACCAATCTCTGATTCCTCAGACATGAGGGTAAAAGTCCCTGCAGATAAGATAACCAAAACTCGTCGGGACTTTTCAACCATTAGAGAAACTCTCTTGAGTGCTTCGTTGAGCTTAGCCCTGTTAATTATAATCTCGTAAACTTGGTGTTCTGGAATAACTCGTTGATAGTTGGGAAACTGACCCTCTATTAGAGCTGAAGATAATTTCTGATTGTCAAATTCAAAGAAAACTTGTTTTTCAGTGATGGCAAGCGCTATCTGACCTTGTCCTGAAAGCAACTTCTTTACCAACAAGAGCACTTTTGGTGGAATAATTACACCCGGAAATTGGGGAATGGCTAGGTCTGGTTTGATTGATATGTATGACAGTCGGCGACCGTCAGTTGCTACCATCAACAGTTTTTCGTCGTTGTTCTCAAGGTAGACACCATTCATAAAGTAACGCGTCTCGTCATCACTTACCGCAAACACAGTTTGGCTTATCATCTCTATAAAATCTATCTGAGGAATATCAAAGAAGCTTTCTTGCGGTGCCGATTCTAGTTCGGGAAATTTGTCTGCTGGAATACTCTTGAGTCTAAAGTCAATTTTGGCAAAGAGCGGCTTGATGACGAATCGGTCACCGTTGACTATTTCAAAATCAACTTCGCCTTCTGGGAGAGTTCGTAAGATAGCCAGCAGTTTGTCACAAAAGACGGTGGTAGTTCCTTCGGTCTTTATGTCCACCGGAATGATGGTTTCAAAACTTACTTTGAGATCGGTTGCCCTTATCAGTAAGCTGCCATTTTGGGTGGATAGCAATACATTTGATAGAATAGAAAGGGAGTTCCTTGATGAGATAATTTCCTGGGCAATGGAAATTTCCTTCATCAGTATGTCTCTTTTGCAACTAAATTTCATAAAAACTCCTTAGTCTTTCTCTATAATTAGGTATAAATACAATAGTAGTAGTAGTAGTAGGCTCTGGTATAATGTGTATAACCCAATAAGTCATTATAAGGTTTTACTTTACGGAGCACAAAGCCGACTGTATAACTTGTACCGGTATCCACAGTATCCACAATGATGACTTGTTTACCTTGCCAATGTCAATAAATCCACCACTTATCAAGAATTTAATCCCTCTGTTTTTATCTTTCGAATTAGCTCTTTGACAATTGGTTCAATAGTTGGATCGGACTTCATGATGTCAGAGATTTTTTGGCAGCCATGCATGATTGTAGTATGATCGCGGCCGCCAAATTCTTCGCCTATTTCGGTTGTTGAATATTCGGTGATCTCTCTAGAAATGTACATTGCAATCTGGCGCGGAAAAGAAACTGACTGGGTGCGGCGCTTTTGTCTAAAGTCTTGACTTGTCAAGTTGAAGTAAGAGGCTACCTCTTTGATGATTAGGTCTATGCTTATATTTTTTCTGTTGGTAACAGAAAAAAAATCTTTGAGTTGCTCACGGGTGACTTCCGGGGTGATCTCTTTTCCCATGAGTTCTGAAAAAGCTCTTAGTTTGGTAATGGCCTTTTCAAGATCCCTGACGTTAGTCGTAATATTATTACAGATGATTTGAATAGATTCGTCGGGAATGTTAACGCCCCAAGATTCGATCTTTTTTCTGAGGATAGCAAATCGAGTTTCATAGCTTGGCGGTTGAAGATCCACATTGAGACCACGTTCAAATCGATTTCGTAGACGGTCCGTTATTTCTTTAATTTCTGAGACAGGACGGTCACAAGTAAATACCATTTGCTTTTTGTTGTCGTACAGGGCATTAAAAGTATAAAAGAGTTCTTCTTGCGTGCCCTCTCGTTTGGTTATTGAGTGGATGTCGTCAATCAGCAGAATATCTGCGGTTCGATACTTTGCTTTAAAAAGGTGTTGTTCTTTTCTTGCTATCGATTCAATAAATTCAGTGGTAAAATTATCCATTTGCACATAGATGATCTTCTTCTCTGGATTGGTAAGATGAACCATATTGCCTATTGATTGCAAAAGATGGGTTTTTCCAAGCCCAACCCCGCCATAAATCAAAAAAGGGTTGTAGATGGTACCGGGTTCTCGAGCGATCGCCAAAGCAGCATTTGCAGCAAAGTTGTTGTTGTCGCCAATCACAAAGTGATCAAAGGTGTAGTCGGCATTGAGCATAGGATGGCGGGATACCTTTTTACTGGTACTTTTTGCAGAATTGGTGACTGGTGCTTCGATAGTCTCACTCACCCGTTCTTTGTTGGCAGATTGAATCTTAAACTCGATCTTTATCTCCGTGCCCGACAACTCCACAAGCAGTTGTTCTATTTCGTTTAAATAACGGGTTTTAACTTGGTCTTGAAAGAACTTAGAAGGGACCAAAACAACAATCAATGAGGCTTCAGACTTGTGATAAATGATTCTTCCGAGCCACATTTCTGATTCTTGCTCGCTTTTTCGCGCACGGAGAATATTGATTGCTTCTTCCCAGAAGACTGAATAATTCCATTTGTCTGACATAACAGCTTCGATGATAACGGCTAAATGATCTATTCGCAACGGTGGACGCACATCAATTGCCATATTGCGTCCAAAAAATTCTCTCGGCTCAAATAATGTATTGTATTGCAATAATATAACTATTTTTCTAAGTCTTTACTACTGACCATTCTTCTGTTATGATGCTGCAATTGTTATCATCAAGGAACTAATATGCAAGAACAATATTCAGCCTCAAACATTCAGGTGCTCGAAGGCCTCGAAGCAGTTCGAAAAAGACCAGGAATGTATATTGGATCCACGGGCCCCGACGGCTTGCATCATTTGGTATATGAAATCGTCGATAACGCAATTGATGAGGCCTTAGCCGGTCATTGTGACGACATTCACGTATATCTAGAACACGGCAGTGAAGTTGTGGTCACTGACAACGGTCGAGGTATTCCAACTGATATGCATCACCAAGAGGGCGTAAGTGCTCTCGAAGTAGTTTTGACTAAGCTGCATGCCGGCGGCAAGTTTGACAAAAACAGCTACAAGGTCTCAGGCGGACTTCACGGTGTTGGTGTTTCTGTAGTCAACGCACTTTCAATTAACTGTGAGGTAACGGTTTATCACCATGGTGAAATTTTTTACCAACAATATAGTAAGGGCAAGCCACTTAATCCCGTTAAGGTAATCGGTCAGTCAGAAGAACACGGCACTACCGTTCGGTTTACACCTGACGATGAAATTTTTGAAGCAACGGTATTTAGTTTTGATGTGCTGAGCCAACGATTGCGAGAACTCGCTTTCTTAAATAAGGGCATTAGAATCAATATTGTTGACAATCGTGTCCAACCACCGAAGAGCAACGACTTTAAGTTTGAAGGCGGGGTCAGAGAATTTGTTCAATATTTGAACAAAAACAAGACAACGGTTACTAATGAACCAATCTATTTCGAAGCGGTCAAAGACGATGTTATTGTAGAGATGGCGCTTGATTACAATGATGGCTTTAACGAGAATATGTTTACCTTTGTAAATAATATTAATACCCGAGATGGTGGTACCCACTTAATCGGCTTTAAGTCGGCACTAACTAGAACACTAAACGATTTTCTCAAGAAGTCCAAGTTGGTCAAAAAAGTAGAAGACAACTTGACCGGCGATGACGTTAGAGAGGGCTTAACTGCGGTACTTTCTATTAAAATTCCTAATCCTCAGTTTGAAGGTCAAACCAAGGGTAAGCTTGGGAATAGTGAAGTCAAAGGTATCGTGGAATCCTTGGTCAACGAGTGTTTATCCAGTTATTTTGAAGCCAACCCCCAAGTCATTAACAATATTCTTGCCAAGTCAGTTCTTGCCGCCAATGCGCGTTCAGCCGCCCGAAAGGCGCGCGAGCTAACCAGAAGAAAGAACTTTCTCGACTCAACAGGTCTTCCTGGTAAACTGGCAGACTGTGCTGAGCGTGATCCTTCAAAATGTGAAGTTTTCTTAGTCGAAGGTGACTCGGCAGGCGGCAGCGCTAAGCAGGGCCGTAATCGACAAAATCAGGCTATTTTGGCGCTGTGGGGCAAGATGCTCAACGTGGAGAAGACGCGAATTGATAAAGTGATTGGAAATGACAAACTGCAGCCAATTATCGCTACTATCGGTTGTAGCATAGGCGAAAGCTTCTCTCTCGAAAAACTTCGCTATCATCGCATTATTATCATGGCCGATGCCGACGTTGACGGTTCGCATATTAGAACGCTTCTTTTGACTTTCTTTTACCGATATATGACGGCCTTGATAGAGAATGGCCATGTGTATATTGCTATGCCACCACTTTATAAGGTGCAATTTGGTAAGCAGATCAAGTACGCTTATAACGAAGTCGAACGAGATAAGATAATCAAAGAATTTAACATCGATGACCCCGAGAAGCTGAATATTCAACGGTACAAGGGTCTTGGTGAGATGAATCCCGACCAACTTTGGGATACAACCATGAATCCTGAGACTCGTAGTCTGATGCAAGTGCATATGGACGATGCAGTTGCAGCCGAACAGATATTTACAACGCTAATGGGTGAGGTTGTAGCTCCTAGACGAGAGTTCATTGAAGAAAATGCCCTATACGTTTCTAATCTTGATGTTTGAAGTTTTTTGAAATTGCTTCAGCAATCAATATTTGAGTCATTACTGTATAAAAGAGGATAAGTATGTCAGATCTTAGAGGTAGAATAATTCCGGTTGCCATAGAAGATGAAGTTAAAACCTCGTACTTAAACTATGCTATGTCGGTTATCGTTTCTCGCGCCCTACCTGATGTTAGGGACGGTCTTAAGCCGGTCCATCGCCGAATCTTGCATGGTATGAATGAAATGGGGCTTAGATCCGATAAGCCACCAAAGAAAAGCGCCCGTATTGTCGGCGATGTACTTGGTAAGTTTCACCCACATGGGGACCAAAGCGTTTACGATGCCTTGGTAAGACTTGCACAAGATTTTTCTATGCGTTATTTGATGGTTAACGGCCAAGGTAACTTTGGTTCGGTCGACGGTGATCCTCCTGCAGCCATGCGTTATACCGAAGCCAGAATGCATAAGCTTGCCGAGGAGATGTTGGCAGACATCAACAAAGATACAGTTGATTTTGTTTCTAACTATGACGACTCGATGGAAGAACCTTCGGTTTTGCCGGCCGCAGTGCCTTACTTGCTGGTTAACGGCGTAAGTGGTATCGCGGTTGGTATGGCAACCAATATTCCTACACATAACCTCAAAGAGATTTGTGAAGCCATTGCCTATTGTATCGAGAATCCCGAGTGTAGCATTGACGACTTGCTTCAGTTTGTAAAAGGACCCGATTTTCCAACAGGTGGTATAATCTACGGCAAAAAAGGCATGCAAGAAGCCTATAGGACTGGTAGAGGCGCCGTGACAGTGCGGGCCAAGTTCAACATCGAGTCACTCGATAACGGCAAAGATTGCATAATTATCAACGAAATTCCTTATCAGGTTAACAAAGCAAACCTAGTAATCCGAATCGCCGAATTGATCCGCGAGGACAAGATCGACGGTATTTCTGATCTGCGTGATGAATCGGATCGTGATGGCATGAGAGTCGTGATCGAGCTAAAGAGGAACGTAAGCCCCAAGATTATCCTCAATCAACTCTTTCAGCATACGCAGCTTCAAGTTAACTTTAACGTCAACGCCTTGGCTCTAGTTAGCGGCAGACCTAAGATCCTCAACCTCAAAGAGATGATGGTTCACTTTATCAATCACCGAAAAGAGGTTGTGACTCGTCGGACTAAATTTGAGCTAAAGAAGGCCGAAGAACGGGCCCACATCTTGCTCGGACTAAAAATTGCCCTCGAAAACATCGACGAAGTAATAAAGACCATCAAGGAGTCTGACACGGTCAATATCGCCAGACTTCGGCTGATGGAAAGATTTGGACTATCTGAGGTTCAATCTCAGGCCATTCTCGATATGCGATTGCAAAAACTGACTAGTCTCGAGACCCAAAAGATCATTGAAGAACTTGAGCAACTGATGGCTTTAATTGCGCACCTTAAAGACTTACTTGCTCATGAGTTTAAGATTCTACTGCTGGTAAAGAAAGAGCTATTGGAGCTTTCCGAGAAGCACGGTGACCCACGCCGAACCGATATCGTGCTCGACGAGGTTGAGTCTATTAACATCGAAGACCTTATTCAGAAAGAAGATATGGTCGTTCTTATAACCAATCGTGGTTATATTAAGCGCGTTCCGTTTAGCGCCTATAGATTGCAAGGCCTTGGCGGTAAAGGCTCACTGACTTCTACGCTTAAGGATGACGACTACATTAAGAATCTGTTCATCGCCTCGACTCATCATGTAATTTTCTTTCTTTCAAATCAAGGCAAAGCATATTGGCTCAAAGTCCACGAGATTCCAGAAGGATCTAGAACTGCTAAGGGTCAACACATTCGGGCACTCTTGGCGATTACAGCCGATGAACAGATCAATGCCATTGTGGCCCTGCCAGAGTTTTCTGAGAATACCTTTCTCTTTATCACTACCGCACTTGGTACGGTGAAGAAGGTAGCTACCAAAGAGTTTGTTCATGCTAAGACACGTGGTATACAAGCAATTACACTCAAGGCAGACGATAGAGTCATTTCAGCTATACTAACTAATGGTACTAGCGATGTTTTTGTGGTTACCAGAAAAGGAAAGGGTTTGCGCTTTTCGGAATCAGAAGTTCGTTCTATGGGCCGAACCGCCCAAGGCGTGGCAGGCATACACCTTTTGGCAGGCGATGAAGTGGCCGGCGCGGTTGAAACCAACGAAAAAGGCCAGGCTCTGCTGCTCTCCCAGTTTGGCTACGGCAAACGTTTGGTTTTGAGGGACATCACGCCACACGGCCGCTACACGCAGGGAAGAAGAGTATATGACGTGTCCGAGAAGACAGGAGACGTTGTGGGAGTCCTTTCAGTACTCGATGGCGACAATGCAATCGTCATTACCCACCAAGGAAGTTCGATAAAGATCGAAGTTGATAACGTGCCGGTCTACAAGCCAGATACTCAAGGTGTTCGTATTGTAAATATCAATAGACCTGACTTTGTAGTTGGTCTCGATCGTTCTGACCCAGAAGTGGATGATGTAAAGGACGGACAACCGGGGCCAGCAGCAAGTCTAGTCGATGAGGCTGGAGAAAACGCAGAGGCGATCGCTAGTCCCGATTTGCCACCTCAAGACTTGTAATTACTCAATTATTGATTCTGAGACCCCGCTATTGTTTCACGTGAAACAATAGCGGGGTTTTTTTGGACAAATATGTTTCACGTGAAACAATAGCCAGCGCACGTTCACAAGCTGGATAAAATCCCTATAAATGAACAAAACAAGTCTGTAATCGCGACTTAGGCACATGACAGATGATCAAACAATAGACTATACTTGAGCTATTATGGCCATCTCAATTGTATTTGCTAATCAGAAGGGTGGAGTGGGAAAGACCACTTCCACAGTCAACGTTGGCGCTTATCTCGCCGAAGCGGGAAAACGAGTTTTATTGGTGGATTTTGATCCTCAAGGAAATTTGTCTTCGGCCGTCGGTGCGGATAGAGACAAGGCGGACATCTACGCTTTAATTTCAGGAAAGAAAAAGGCAAAAGATACTATCCAGTCAACGACCGTTCAGAATCTATTTATTATTCCAGCGTCAATAGATTTGACGGGCGCTACCGTAGAGTTGGTTGACCAACCAGAGCGGGAGTTCTTTCTTAAGAAGGCACTTGAGCCATTAAAGGCGCAGTACGACTTTATACTCATAGATTGCCCACCTTCTCTTGGAGTACTTACTGTCAACGGTCTTACTGCCGCGGACCGAGTTATAATTCCATTACAAACTGAGTATTTTGCTTTGGAAGGGCTGACCCAGTTGGTACAAAGTATTAAGTTGATTCAGAAGAGCACTAATCCAGCGTTAGAAATCGGTGGCATCATGTTTACCATGTATGACTCACGAACCAAGTTGGCTCAAGATGTGGTTCAGGAAGTTCTTGGCTATTTTGGTGAACTAGTATTTAAGACTATCATCCCGCGCAACATTAGGTTGTCAGAGGCGCCATCTCATGGAGTCCCTATCAATCTATACGACCCAATCTGTTTAGGAGCAAGAAGCTACAAACAACTTTCGCAGGAGGTCATCGACCGTGCAGCGAAGATTGGGTAAAGGACTCGGATCGCTTTTAGCAGAAATCGAAACTAGTGACCGTACTCGCGAGAAAAGCGAGTTAACTGTTCTAATGTCTCCAATAAGTAGTATATTTCCAAATCCCGAACAACCGCGTAAAGATTTTGATCAGACTCACTTGGATGAGCTTGCAGCATCGATAAAAGAAAAGGGTGTTATTCAGCCAATTTTGGTTGAAGCTAAACCCGACGGAACATTTTGTATTATTGCTGGTGAGAGGCGCTATAGAGCCAGTAAGCTGGCTGGATTAGAAGAAATGCCTGTCATTGTGAGGAACTACGATCAAGGCGAGACCTTAGAAATAGCTTTGATAGAAAACCTGCAACGAGAAGACTTAAATGCCCTCGAGGAATCACTTGCCTTTCAGGCACTGATGGACAAGTTTTCGTTAACTCAAGAACAGATAGCAAGTCGGCTTGGCAAGAGCCGTTCAGCGGTGGCTAATAGTTTAAGGTTGCTCAAGTTGCCTAAGGCGGTCAAGGATGGCCTTAGAAGCAGTCAGATTAGTCCAGGGCACGCCCGTACACTGCTTGGCCTTAATGGCGACGATTCTTTGCTAGAGCGTTTGTATACAAGAATTGTGGAAGAGCAGTTGTCAGTAAGAGAAACGGAAGTCTTAGTTAAACACGTCAACGCGGGCGCAGATATCGACGAACCTGTTAATAGTCCGGACGACTATCAGAGTCCACAACTTATTAAGGACTTAACCCGAGGGGCTTCAGTCAAAGAGTCCCAAAAACTCTCAAATAGTGTTGAGAAAAGATCGGCAGAAATCTGGGATCTTGAAGAAAAGATGATTCGTTCTCTTGGCACCAAAGTACATATTAAAGGTGACGCTAACAAAGGCAAAATTGAGATTGACTACTACTCTATCGAAGACCTGAATCGACTCTACGAATTGATTGACCGCAGCTAGTCATTTAATTGACAAACAGTATTGATTCCTTTATATTGATCGCTCACGTTAGCCCGGAGAGATGGCCGAGCGGTTTAAGGCAGCGGTCTTGAAAACCGCCGTGGAGCAATCCACCGTGGGTTCGAATCCCACCCTCTCCGTACAGTATAATTGGAGTTTCCTGGAGAGGTGCGAGAGTGGCCGAATCGGGCTCCCTGCTAAGGAGTTGTATCCCAAAAGGATACCGAGGGTTCGAATCCCTCCCTCTCCGTTATGCCGTTAGGCTGATTTGAGCTCATAGCTCAGCTGGATAGAGCATCAGATTGCGGATCTGAAGGTCGGAGGTTCGAATCCTCTTGGGCTCGCGAATTGTTTGGGATTCTGCTTGGTTTCTTGGGAACCTGAACTCATGGAGAGGTGTCCGAGTGGTTGAAGGTGACGGACTCGAAATCCGTTGTACTGTTATGCAGTACCGAGGGTTCGAATCCCTCCCTCTCCGTTTTCCTTTACCGGTTTTTTACTGGAGAGATGACCGAGTGGTTTAAGGTGCACGCCTGGAAAGCGTGTGTGTCTTTACGGGCACCGAGGGTTCGAATCCCTCTCTCTCCGTTTGCCCCTTTAGCGTTGATGACCGGGCACTGTGCAATTTGCCGATACCCAACCCCGCCAGGTCCGGAAGGAAGCAACGGTAAGTAACCGGTGGATGTGCCGCATGCTGCTTGGTTTGAGCTAAAGGGGTTTTTTATGGCTTACGAAGTTACCGCAACCCGCAAACGTCCAAAAGATTTCAATCACTTAGTCGGTCAAGAGTTTGTGGTCTCCACTTTAAAGAATTCTGTGAAATCAGGGCGCATCGCTCATGCTTATTTGTTTGCTGGTCCTAGAGGCGTGGGCAAAACATCGGCGGCACGAATCCTTGCAAAAGTTCTCAACTGCCCAGATTTGAGTCAAATAGATGCGTGTGACGACTGGGAAGGCGCAGAAGAAATCGCCCGCGGAAGAAGCATCGACGTAATCGAAATTGACGGCGCAAGCAACACCAGCGTAAGCGATATTCGTTTGATCAAAGATGAGGTGCTCTTTCCGCCGCAGTCCAGTCGCTACAAGATTTATATCATTGACGAAGTTCATATGTTGTCAAATTCTGCCTTTAATGCCCTGCTTAAGACCATCGAAGAACCACCGCCTTATATTATCTTTATTTTTGCCACAACCGAACTGCACAAGGTCCCTGCCACCATAAGAAGTCGCTGTCAGCAGTTTGTCTTTAAGTTGATTCCTTTGGAACTGATAAAAGAACGATTGAGTGAGGCGGCACTGGATCTGGGTGTTAAAGCCGACGATGAGGCACTGTTTTGGATCGCCAAAGAATCAACTGGCAGTATGCGCGACGCTTACACGCTCTTTGATCAAGTTGTTGCATTTTCTGAAGGTCAGATAAGTATAGAAAAGATTCACGAAAAACTCGGCTTAATAGGTCTTGATCAATTGAACGAATTGGCAAGTCTAATCTTGAGTGGAGCAGCCGGGCAGTCCTTGGAGTATATTCATGCTATTTTTTCGTCAGGAATAGCAGTCGAGCAGTTCTTAATTGATATTTGCGAATATTACCGTGGCGTACTCTTCTTAAAAGTTGGCGTCAAACGCGAGGCACTTCTAGGCTATTCATCTGAGCGTTTTTTGGCGCAAGCAGTAGAAGTCTATTCGAGAACCCAGATTGAAAAAATTCTTTCACTAATCCTAAGTGCCTATCGTGATGTTCGCTACTCGGTGGATCCACGTTATGACGTTGAGCTATTGATGGCGCGTTTGTGTCGCATTCGATCCTTCCTTGAACCAGAGGAGCTCTACGAACGCCTTAGAGCCCTGGAATTGAATGGGCTCAGTATTGGGGATACCGGAACTAAGCCTAGTGCTGCAAAGCCATTGTCAAACCCTAAGAGCGAAGTCGCAATAAGTCCACAGAAAATCCAGGCGCCTTCCGACCAGGGGCCAAGAACGCTTAGCGCCCATGAACAAGAACTGTTGGTTCAGATTCTCAGACGCGATCATTTGACGATTGGGAGTGCCCTTGACCACGTAATGTCTTGGGAACTCGACGACGGTGTCTTGCTCTTGGAGACCGATCATGAATATTCTGCAGAGAGTTTGCAACGGATTGAACATGCGTTAGTATTGGCGTGCAAAGGCGTGGTGGATGGTGTTAGTTCACTTAAGGTTATCGTGCATGAAAAAAAAATATCGACCAAAGATGAACATGCAAGTCATTTAGCCAATGACCATAGCCCCGAGGCAGAAAAAATTCGGGAGATTTTTAAAGGCGAATATGTCAAAAAGGCGCAACTATGAACCCACTAGAAATAATGAAAAACGTGAAACAAATTCAAGAAAAACTGCAAGAAGCACAAGCTAAATTGCCGAGTCTTGAAGCCGAAGGTAACGCCGGAGCAGGTATGGTTAAGGTGGTAATAGATGGAACTTTTTTGACCAAGAAGGTCTTGATAGATCCGTCGCTGTCTGAATCAAACGATCTTGAGTTTATCCAAGACTTGGTTTTGGCGGCCTTGCGTGATGCTCATGGAAAAATGAAGGAAACAATTAACCAACAAATGTCGTCGATAGCCGGCCCAATACCGCCAAACCTCTTTAATCTAGGTCTATAGAATGAATGCACTTGAGGACTTGGTCAGCAGTTTGAGTCGGCTTCCAGGTCTTGGAAAAAAAAGTGCTCGACGTATAGCCTACCATCTGCTCAAATGCGACCAAAACCTTAGCGACGGCATCGCTCGCCAAATTAGCGACTTAAAGGCCAGAATCCATAGCTGTCAAGTCTGCGGAAACTATACTGAGCGGCCAATCTGCGAGGTCTGTACGCAGCTTGGTCGAGACAAGCAAACGATTTGCGTCGTCGAACAAGCACAGGATATTGGCGTTATAGAAAACTCTCACGAGTACAATGGTCTGTATCATGTTTTGCAAGGTGTTCTTGCGCCGCTTGACGGCATCGGACCTGAGAAATTAAATATTGCAACACTAGTGCAAAGAGTTAGAGCCAACCAAATAGAAGAATTGATTATTGCAACCAATCCAACTCTCGAGGGCGATACGACCGCACTTTATCTTAAGAAATTGTTTGAAGCTGACCAGGTAAAAGTCACCAGATTGGCGCTCGGTTTGCCCGTAGGTGGCGATCTCGAATATGCAGACCGACTGACTTTGGCTCGTTCTTTACGAGCGCGTACTTCGATGTAAAAGCATGGTTTCGCTTTAATCCCAAACAGAAAATTTGATGCTGGATAGGTCTTCACCAGATTTAGCTGTTGTCAGCTGATCAAAACCGTAATTAAGCACCTGTTCCAAATAGACTTCTTGCTCCTGAGAGAATGCGGACAAGACCCAATTGGAAATATCGCCATCAACAGGCCGCCCGATACCAATTCTGAGGCGTAGATAGTTCTTACTACCAAGATGCTGGTTAATACTACGAAGTCCATTGTGACCCGCGGCACCACCGCCAAGTTTGCCAGCCAAGCATCCAAATTGCAGCTCAAGATCATCATGAATCACTAAAACATCTGCTTCACCAAGGTGATAGAAATCAAGCATAGCGCGAATGTTTTGGCCGCAGAGGTTCATAAAGTTGAGGGCTTTATAGAGTCGTAGCGCCCGACCACCCAGCAAAACTTGGCTGGTTAGCCCTTTGGCTTGGTTGTTCCAGCTTGCGCATTGACGCTGGACTATCAGGTCCAGCAGTCGCACTCCTATGTTGTGACGGGTGTTTTGGTATTCTCGACCGGGATTGCCAAGACCGACTAAAACTTTTGGAAATGCAACTTTAACTGCCATTACTACCTATTCTTGAGTGCTTACTTGGCTTGGACCTAAAGCTTGTCTATCAGCATCGAGCATTTGCCAGATGGAATTGGAAGCGTCTTCCTCTTCTTGAGCGATAGAATGTCGATGGTAAAATAGTAGAGCTTCTCAGATTCGAGCCGAATCTCCCAGCCACGGCTGGTTTTGTTGCTGAGAATTGTGACCATATTGCGCTTTAACGAAAGATTTTCAATGCCCATCGCTTCAATAGTAGGAACCTTCCAATCAACCGTTTTCTTTGGCAGACTGATATAGAGACCAATCACGTTTTCTATCATCAATGCGATGGTGGATAAACCGACGTACTGTAGAAGCTGAGCGCGTGGAAAGTCAGGTTGGTCTGGCCACTCGGCAGCGCCCTCTTTGAGAGGTTTGTAGGCTTCCCAAACATTGCCTCGTTTGTTGCCTTCCGGATGTAAGGTGTCAAGCATGTAATAGAGGTGTCTAATCGCCGATTCTCGCGCCAGTTCAAAAGCGCCGTATTTTTCCAAACCTTTTATGATCATAAAGGTTAGGTGTGGATAAACCGATCCATTGGGGCCATGTCCAAGTTCTTGGAAGCCTTCTTGGTTGACCGCTAGGCTTGGAAACGGATTGGGTGTGCCAAAGGTCTCGGGATTGGTAAGGTGAGCTAATAGCTTCTCTATGCGCGCATCGTTTGGAATTTCTGCAAGCAGAGTCCAGAATGAGGCTATCGATTTAACCGCTACTTGATTTCCTTCGGCATCGAGGTCTACATAAAGTTGCACATCTTCGTTCCACATCAGCGTATTTATTTTGGTCTTGAGAGCAAAATAGTGGCGCTTGTACTTAAAGCTAATTTCCTTATCATTGAGGATCTCGCCAAGCTCAGAAAGGTAGAGCGCATTCATGGCCTGAGCGGCGTTAAAATCTATAAAGTACTTTGCCTTTTTTCGAGGACTTGCTGGACAGCTGGTGGCCTCAATAGGAACAGCATACAATCCAAAATCAGTTTTAAAGTTGGCATCTAACCATTCAAAGTGTTTTTCCAAAAAAGGCATCACTTCTTTGACTCGCTTTTTGTTACCAACTTTGTGATACAGGTTATGTTCGGCCCAAGCGAAAAGTGGTATACACAAACCGTCTGGGTTCTCTGGGGTAAAGTAAGCCTTGCCATCAGATACAAAATAGGCAGATCTAATGGCACCGTTTTCTTCTTGCTTCTGATAAAAAGTGTCAAGCTGCGGGGCGCTTGCGTATTTCTTGTTACTGTAGACCATCATGAAGGTACTGAAACACGACTCGGTTTGATGAAGCAGTGGTGATTCGGGATTGCTAAAAAGCCGAGGCAAAAGCCCGCTAGCTTCATCTGGTGTTATTACGTAATCCTCCATCCAGGCCCAGGTTTGGTCATAAACATCCACAAAGTCCTGATCGTAAAAGTGGATGCCGGGAAATTCCTTCTTGGCCACAGATGCTCCTTAGCTTTTTTTATTAAACAATTGTCTTTTATATTTGGATACAATGTTCTAAAATAGCGTGCCTTTGAGGTTCTTTGCAAGCGAAAAACCGGCTTTTTGTGCAATGGAGTCCTATCACTTATAAGAATGTATTGACAGAGGCTAGTACGAAAGGTAAAACCAAAAACCATGGACACACAAGACTTAGTTACAACGGCCGGTATGGCATACATTCAACTTAGCGATAAGGAACTAGAAACTCTCGGTAAGGCCGTTGAGCAGATGGTAGATTTCTTTGAAAAGATGGGCGAAGTGAATATAGAGGGGCTCCAGCCTACCACTCACGCCTTTATTAAAAAGAATCGACTAAGGGAAGATGAAGTCAGGCCATCCGGCATCGCGGATGAGATGCTCGAGCAAGCGCCTGATCTAGAAGACCGTTTTATCTGCATACCAAACGTACTTTGATAAGCATACTAATCAAACAAGCAAGGAGCATCCATGGCGGCTCAAACTAGACCCTGGAACGAGACCCTTAAGCCAGAGGGCATTAAGGCCTACAAACAATTTGTGGCCGAACGCGATAAACAAGTAGCATCATTTCTCGAGTTTGATCCGCTGCGAGCTCAAGGCACAAGCAACGAAAGAGCAGCAGTAAGCACCAAGTCAAAAACGCTTGAAGGACTGCCCTTTGGCGTAAAGGACAATATTGCGGTCAAGAACTTCCACTTGACTTGTGGATCAAAGATCCTCGAGAGTCTTGTTTCTCCTTATAATGCGACTGCGATTCAGAAACTATTGGATGCAGGCGCAGTTCCGGTTGGCAAAACAAATATGGACGAGTTTGGAATGGGTTCGTCAACCGACAACTCAGCCTATAAAACTACCAACAATCCCCACGACTTAACAAGAGTATCTGGGGGCTCGTCAGGTGGATCTGCAGCAGCGGTTGCCGCTGGCCTAGTTCCCTTTGCACTGGGAAGTGATACTGGTGGCTCTATTCGGCAGCCGGCCAGTTTTTGCGGTGTCTACGGGCTCAAGCCAACCTACGGTGCGGTCTCCCGCTACGGTCTGGTGGCCTATGCTTCGTCACTCGAAGTAGTTGGAGCACTTGCTAAAGACATAACCATTCTCGAGAACGTCTATGAAACCATTAAGGGTCTAGACGGTCGAGATCAAACAAGTACCGATCCCAACGATTTTCCACTGCTTAAGAAAGAAGTTAAAACCGTTGGCGTTTTGGCGGATCGAAGTGGCTTGGATGGGATGCAGGCCAAGAGTTTAGAAATTAGCATCGAAGCACTTAAAAAGGCCGGTTTTGCCATTAAGGAAGTTTCCTTGCCCTTGCTTGACTACGCCGTTCCGGCCTACTACACCATTGCAAGTGCAGAGGCCAGTGCCAACTTGGCGCGCTTCAATGGCATTCGCTATGGAAACAGGCCAATATACTCAGAAAACCCGGACGACCTTGTTAGGCAAGCGCGCGACCAAGGTTTTGGCGACGAGGTTAAGCTTCGTATTCTTTTGGGCACCTTTGTTTTGCGCTCAGGTTTTCAAGATCAGTACTATCTGCGTGCACAAAAAATCCGAACCGCTATACGAAATCAGTTTGACAGGGCTTTTGAAGACATTGATTTGCTCTTGCTCCCAGTGTTTCCGATTCCTGCCTTTAAGCATGGCGACCTTGGTATGACAGCCTTTCAACAAAAGCTGGCCGACAAATATACGACGGCTGCCAACCTAACTGGCTTGCCTGGCTTGTCACTTCCGGGCCCGGTACTTGAGTCAGTTCCTGTAGGAATGCAGTTTATGGCTCCAGCCATGCACGAACACCTCTTGTTCCAAGTTGCAAGAGCTTTGCAAAGTAGCTTGCCATCAGCCGATCCTGCCGCTTATCCAGCGGTGTACTCTTAAGAGGAAAATCAATGTCAACGTACAAGTCATTTATAGGTTTGGAAATCCATATTCAGCTAAATACCAAGTCAAAAGTCTTTTGTTCATGCAAAACCTCATTTGGTGATGAGGCAAATACCAACGTTTGCCCTGTTTGTATGGGTTATCCGGGAACTCTTCCGGCACTTAACCAAGAGGCCATCCGCAAGGGCTATGCAGTAGCCAAGGCTTTGCACTGCAATTTGGCAGAGCGTTGCCATTTTGAACGCAAGAATTATTTTTATCCAGACCTTCCCAAAAACTATCAGATCAGCCAATTTGCGGCGCCACTTGGTACCGAAGGTTGGATAGAGATTGACTATCAGAACCAACGCAAGCGTATCAGAATCAAAGAGTGCCACTTGGAAGAAGACGCTGGCAAAATGATTCACGCTGGTGACATGTCATTGCTTGACTATAATCGTACTGGCACACCCTTGCTAGAAATTGTAACTGAGCCCGACTTGGAATTTGGCGACGAAGCCGAAATTCTGCTGCACGAACTCAGACGTTTGGTGCGCTACCTTGGCGTTTGTGATGGCAATATGGAAGAAGGCTCGATGCGTTGCGATGCCAACGTTTCGATCAATCTTGCAGGCCAAGGCTTGGGTCGCAAGGTTGAGGTAAAGAATCTCAATTCTTCACGCTTTGTAAGAAAGGCGATTGTCCACGAGTTGGAACGCCAAGCCCAAATTTTGGACAAAGGCGCCATAGTTCTTCAAGAAACCCGTCTATGGAATGAAAATCGAGACCAGACTGAAACCATGCGATCAAAAGAAAGTGCCCACGATTACCGCTATTTTACTGAACCTGATTTACCACCATTTTCTCCTGATAAAGAATTTCTGGCTAGCTTGGATAAGATCCTGACAGAGCTACCACTTGATCGCAAAGACCGCATGAGCAAAGCCTATGGACTCAGCGCAGCCCAAGCCGACTTTATTGCCGAAGAACGACCTTTTGCAGACTATTTTGAACAAACGGTTAAACTTGGCGCTGATGCGACCAATGTTGCCGCTTGGTTGTGCGGTGACGTTCAAAAGGTAGTCAATCGAGAAAATGTTGCGGTCTACGAAAGCAAGCTCAGTGCAAATCGCTTTGCTTCACTTATCAAATTGCTCGACAAGGGAACGATAAGTGGTAAAATAGCCAAGCAAGTCTTGGACTTGGTCTTTGATGAAGACAAGGACCCAGAAGTTTTGGTCAAAGAAAAGGGTCTTGAGCAATTGACCGATCGCAAAACAATTAGAGGCTTGGTTGATCAAGTGCTGGCAAACAATAGTAAAGCAGTTGCACAGATACGAGAAGGCGATCAAAAGCCACTCGGTTTTTTGGCTGGCCAGGTACTCAAAGAAAGTGGCGGTAAGGCCGACCCGCGCATTGTGCAAGAAATTTTGACCGAAGTATTTTCTCTTAAGTAAGGCAGGCAAGAATGATCGATAGAGTTTTAGCAGCAGATTTGGCCCAACATCAAGGCAAAACCGTAACCCTCGCCGGATGGGTACATCGAGTGAGAGAACTGGGCGGCGTATCGTTTATTGTTCTGCGTGACCGCAGCGGCCAAGCCCAGTTGGTCTATCACGAGAAAGTAGATTTTAACGTTGAATCAGTTATAAAGGTCACCGGAAAAGTCATAGTCAACGAAAAGTCACCCAGTGGATTTGAGCTAAATGCGGAAACAACTGAAGTATTGGCGCCTGCTGAACCCGAAATTACCTTTCCAGTAAATCAAGATCACGATAAAACCAGCCTAGAGGTGATCCTGGATAATCGTATGCTCAGTCTTCGCAATCCAAAACTGTTGAGTATTTTTGAACTGCAAGCTGGCATACTCGAGTACTTTGCCGAGTACCTTCGCAAACATGATTTTACCGAGATAAAGACCAGTAAGTTGATTGGTACAGGAACTGAAGGTGGTACCGGACTATTTGAAGTTGAGTATTTTGAAACCAAGGTATTTTTGGCTCAGTCTCCTCAGTTTTACAAGCAGACCATGGTGGCATCGGGACTCGAGAGAGTTTTTGAAGTTGGTTGTGCCTATCGGGCCGAAAAACACGACACACCACGGCACTTGAACGAGTATGTTTCTCTTGATGTCGAGATGGCTTTTATAGAAAGTGAAATGGATCTGATTGCCATTGAAAAAGAAATCCTCAAGCACATTTTTGCCCGAGTCGGGGAGAAGCACGCCAAGACGCTCGCACTTTGGGGCGCAAGCGTGCCAAGCGCAGAACAAGTTGATAGCTTTCCAGTGATAGCGCATGAGAAAGCAAAAGAAATTGTTTCGGAACGTTTGGGGCATAGGCTTTTTGAAATAAATCCCGAGGCAGAACGGGTGATTTGCGACTGGGCAATGGAAGAATATGGCTGCGATGGCGTCTTTATCAATGAGTTTCCACGCAAGAAGCGCCCCTTCTACACCTATCCTTTGGGTCTCAAGACTATGAGTTTTGACTTGGTGTTTCGTGGTCTAGAGATTACCACAGGTGGTAAACGAATAAACGAATATGCCATGATGAAAGAAACTTTGCCAAAGTTTGGCCTGACCGAAGAAGGCTTGGGCGCTTACATTGACAACTTTAAATTTGGCTGTCCACCCCACGGTGGCTTTGCAATTGGACTAGAACGCCTGACACAGAAGATCTTGGGACTGAGCAATGTCAAAGAAGCTGCCTTGTTTCCGAGAGATAGGAAACGTATCCACCCTTAGTTTGTTTTATTGATAAACTGAGTTTAAGCTGCTTAGAAAGGATACCAACATGGCACACAAAATTTTGGTAGTTGAAGATGAGCCAATACTGGGTTTGGAACTTCGCGAAGACCTATTGGCGTCAGGTTTTGATGTTCCGGAAGTGGTTCAAGACGGTGATCAGGTTATGTCGGCAGTTATTTTGCATAAACCCGAGCTGATTGTGATGGACATCAAACTATTTGGCTATCGCGATGGCATTGAAGCTGCCCAAAGGTTTAGACCCTTCTTTGAGATTCCGGTGATTTTTCTTTCCTCTTATCCATTGGAAGAAGTTGAGTCACGCATAAAAAAATTGAACAATACCATTTATTTGGAAAAGCCTTATCAAGAACAAAGGCTTGTGGATGCTATCAATAATTTGCTTGATGGTCGCAAACTTGCCTAGTTTAGGCCGAGGGTAAAGTTAGAAGGGCATTGGTACCTTCGCCAGCATGACTTTTCAAACTCAGGCTTCCCTTATTTCTGACGGCAAACTCTCTGCTGAGTATCAAGCCAAAGCCGCTACCTCGCTCACCGTGAGTGCCAAGTGTAGCGATTCTTTTTTCTATCCTAAAAAGATTTGACATTATTTCCTCTGGTATTCCCTCACCAAAGTCACGGATCTTGACCAATAATTTTAACTTTTTTTTCTCCACCGTAATGTGGATCTGCTGGCCGCTCTTACTAAACTTAATGGCGTTGGAAAGCAGGTTGCGCATGATAAGCTCCACGGTTTGTTGATCTGCTTTGACCTTAGCTGCAATTTGATCAGCAACAATGCTTAGACCCTTGGCCCGGCACTCCAGTTCATAGAGCGCAATCACCGAACGGATACTCTCGTCAATAGAAAAGATCTGCGGTCGCAGTGGCCAGTCTCGGTTCTGGCTGCGTCCCCACCACAGTAGATCTTCAAGCAGACCGTGGGTACGTTCCAGCGAGGCCGATAAAACTTCGATCGCTTGTTTTTTGGCGATGATGTCCACGTGGTCGGGGAGTAAATGCTTTTTAAGATAGCGCGATGCGCCGGCGATAGGAGCTCTCAAGTCGTGTGCCAACATCGACACAAACAGATTTTTTATGCGATTGACTGCAAGCAGGGTTTGGTTCTTCTTGCGTAACTTCAGCTCTTTTTCTAGAATAATTTCTTCAAAGCGGACGCCAGCAAGTGTATAGTAGCCAAAAAGAGAAATTGCCGAAGTTAAGATGGAAAATAGGAAGACTAGCGAGTTGATGCCATCATACTGAGCAAAATCGCCAAGATGAGGGTTGGCTAAGAGTTCGGGAAGACGAGCCAAATTTCCAAAGGCGATCAAGAGAAATGGTGTGCCCGTTATCCAAGATGCCAAACGATAGCGTGCTCTGGCCTTGTAGGTAAAGATTAGGAAGATAGCGACGCCAATTGCGGCACTAGAAAAAGAGAATAATATAGACCGCACGCCAAGCCCTGCCGGCTCGAGCAAGATATAGATCAATGCCACAAGAGCAACAAGAGAGTACCAATAGAGCGAGAAGGAAGCCGGTTTTCTGAAGATGGACGCAGAATGAGCGTAGAAAACCATGCCAAGCGTCAAAAAAGTGTTTGAAAGCACAATCAAAACATAGGGCAGCTCAGAACCTCTAAATGCTAGAATTAAGGTACCTATGGTAATTGAGGCTTGGGCAGCTAACCATAGTTTGGCCCCGGAAAAGGTTTGCCGTAAAAAATAGAGGGCTAGCGAAAAAACCAAGGTGATTGCATATGACAATAGCAGCACCCAAAAAAGAGTGGTTTGGTCTAAGTTCATTGTCTACTCCCGCTAAAGCGCGTCGCGATAATAGTCTAGAATCGCGTCCCGCACGAAAAAAGCCGCTGTGTCGCTATGACAGGAAAGCTCAAGTAGCGACTCACGTTTGGTCAAGTCAGTGGCTAGTGACTTATCTACCAAGGTCACTTGGATGGTGAGGTCCACATCATTTGTGTAGCTTGGTTCTAGATTCTCATATGAGCTACGCAGCAAGAAAAAGCGAGCTTGAGACCGCAAGGCCTGCGCCAAACTCGCCTGCGCCCGATCTCGATACTGGACTTCCAAAGTATGTTGTTTGCTAGTGTCAAAGTCATTGAAAAATGCAGAATAGAGTGGCACATAGAGTGTTTCCAAAAGCGAAGCAAGTTTTCTTATCATCTCAAGTTCATTTTTTTGGTCGCCGTGATTGAGTTTGACTTGAATCGATTTAACAAACCACGGTCTAACAACTTGCGGAATAAAGTGCCAGTATCTATATGGATGAGTTCTGACTTCGGTACCAGAAACAGGGAACTGGTCGCGTGAGGGATCTACCGGTATAAAGGTGGCGCCAAGCTCACGAGCGAAGTTCCAGCCGTAGTCCTCCGAGGCAAAAACGTAGTCGATAGGCTGCTTGATTTCTGCTCGCACCGCTTCGGCCCAAATCTTGTGGGCCCCTTCTTGGAGGCGGTTGGCCTGTGGATTGACCACGTGGATATGAACTACTTTGGCGTTAGGAAACAGATGTTGAATCCAAGCAAACCTAAGTTTACCGGGGATGACCTCGCCAGGTAAACTACAAACAAAAATCCACGTTTCGTCAGCAAAATTTGCCGCAAACTCCAAAAGATATTCGTGGCCTTTGTGAGGAGGCATAAACTTACCAATGATGACACCGCGAGTTTTCATAAAATTATGCAATTCCTGACCCAGTTTTGACCCAGTTTAGAGACAGTTCTGAAACAACACTATAGTATTGTTGTTGATATCCTGTCATGCAAAGAATTATAAATGTTGATTTGACCAAAAAAGGGAACCGAGTATTAAGATGACTAACGAACAGAAGCCGCGCTTGGCTGGAGTAATTGATATTGGTTCCAGTGCTATTCGCATGGTTGTTATGCAAATTGAAAAAAACGGCGAGTTTCGCAAAGTCGACCGCGCCTCTAAACCCATTCAGTTTGGTCGCGATGTTTTTATCAAAAAGGTAATTGGGCGAGAAAGCATAAATCAAGCGATTCGGATCCTGAATGGTTTCTCCGAGCTCTTTGCTGCCTGGGGAATCGCCCGTGATGATGTTTTTGTAATTGCGACCAGCGCTATCAGAGAAGCTCGCAACCGCGATACTTTTATTGACCGCGTTTTTATACGCACTGGATTTAACGTAAAAATAGCCGATGGTGTGGAAGAAAATCATTTAACCTATTTGGCGGTCCTACATGCAATCGAAGGACTGCGAGCTACTTTTGCCCGTTCTTCCAACATAATTATAGAAGTTGGTGGCGGTTCTACCGAGTTGATGATTATGGACAAGGGAAAAATGGTCTCAGCGCACCTATTTAGGTTGGGAACGCTCAGACTGGAACATAACTGGGGTGGTTTTGAGGCCGGTGATGCTCTAAACAAAGTACCAATTGTACAGTCACTAATGGAACAGTTTAGGGGAACAATTGCCGGAGTTAACGCTGAGTACAACCTAGCCAAAATCAAGTACTTTGTCATGGTTGGGGGAGATGCTCGCACTGCGGCGTTACACTGTGGTCAAAAGAAAAGTGAACATTACAGCATCATCAAGCGCCAAGATTTTTTTGACTATTTAGAGAAGCTTGCCAGCTTTACTGTAGAAGACTGTGTGCGACTCTTGAATGTCAGCTACTACGAAGCAGAAAGTCTCTTACCGGCCCTAACTATCTTTGGCCTGTTTTTTAGAGAAACAGCGGCCGAAGAACTAGTGGTACCCGACGTCAGCATCAGAGAAGGAGTGCTCTTGCGCTTTGCACTGGGCAGCGACTCCAAGCAAGAACGACAGTTTCATGGTCAAATTTTTGCATCAGCACTGAGCCTGGGTCGAAAATATCATTTTGATGAGGCCCATGGCCTACACGTTTCTACGCTAAGCATGGTTTTTTTTGACAGCTTTAGCGACCAACATGGTCTTGGAGAAAAAGCACAAGTTTTATTGCAAGTCGCAGCACTTCTGCACGACATTGGCTATTTTGTTAGAGCGACTGGCCACCACAAGCACGGGCAGTACTTAATCCAGAACTCAGAGTTGTTTGGCCTCAGCATTGACGAGCTAAATTTGGTAGGTCAGATAGTTAGGTATCACCGCTCAACCAGACCGCTGAGGGATCACGCTGAGTTTAATGCCTTGACTCAGGAACAGCGTGTGATGGTGCTCAAACTTACGGCTCTCTTGCGGGTCTGCGACTCCTTGGATAGAAGCCATTGTCAACGAATCAAAGACTTTTCTTTGGCCATTAAGGATGACGATATTTTGGAGCTGACTGCTGACTTTCAAGGTGACATCTCATTGGAGCGACAGGCTTTGGTCGCCAAAAGCGAGCTTTTTGAAGATGTCTTTGGCTACCGAATCGCCTTTGCAGGAAAGAACTAAGAAGCTATTTTGAAAGTAGAAACAAAAAAAGGTGGCACTATGGCAGAGTTAAGCACTTCAAAAGACAAGAAGAAGTACTTTTTTAACCGGGAGCTTAGCTGGATAGAATTTAATCGCCGAGTTTTGGCCGAGGCCCAAGATCAAGAAAAACCACTGCTCGAACGGCTCAAGTTTATTGCCATCGTTAGTTCCAACTTTGATGAATTTTTCGCAATTAGGGTGGCTTCTATTCGCCGTCAGTATCGAAACGGCAACTACATTGTCTGCCCAACCGGTCTTAGTCCGGAGAAACAGCTCTTGGAAATCAGCAAACGGATCAATTCAATCATAAGTGAACAATACGATTGCCTACTTAACGAAATCATGCCAGGACTAAACAGTCATGGTTTAGTCTTTCATACGCAAGGTAGCTTTAACGAAGAACAAAAAGAATACCTACGTATAAAGTTTAAAGCGGATGTTTTTCCGGTTTTGACGCCAGTCCGCTTTCATGCAAAGAATCCTGCTGGAATATTTGGCAACCTACGTTTGCATATCGCCTTCCTGCTTGAAAAAAAGACAGAAGAGAAAACAAGTGCCTCCGCTGCGGATGCGGACAATGAGACTACCCAAATAGCAATTGTGCAAATTCCATCATCACTTAAGAGAATAATCTTTTTGCCAGAGCAGGGAGAAAAACTTGGCTACACTTTCTTAGAAACGCTGATTTGCGACCATGCTGACGATCTTTTTCCAGGATACCTGATCAAGGAACATTTGATATTCCGCACCACCCGAGATGCTGATGTCGGCGTTGACGAATCGCGGGACGAGGATTTTGTTGAGGCGCTAGAGAAAATTCTATGTCACCGCGATTTGGGCAACGTGGTGAGACTAAACGTAAGCAAAACCAGTGAACTTTTAAAGTCGATGATAGCTGACAGTCTGGGTCTGGAACACTATGAAATTTTTGAAGTAGAGCAGCCTTTGGACCCCAGTATCTTTATGGAAATAGCCAGCATCAAAGGCTATGACCACCTAAAGGCAGAATCTTGGCGTCCGGTGGAGTCGATTGATTTCTCTGAAGATGTTTCTATTTTTGATAGCATCAAAGAAAAGGATATTCTCCTGATGCAGCCCTATGAGTCCTTTAAGCCGGTAGTGCGCTTGATAGAAGAAGCCGCCGACGACCCCGAAGTGCTGGCTATCAAAATGACCTTATATCGAACCAGCGGAGACTCGCCTATTGTTAAAGCCCTCGAGAGGGCGGCCCAAAATGGCAAGCATGTCACAGTTTTGGTAGAACTCAAGGCACGCTTTGACGAGGCGCGCAACATCTCCTGGGCAGAGCGACTCAATGCGGTTGGCGTGGTGGTAATTTATGGGGTCGTTGGTCTAAAGGTTCATGCCAAGGCGCTTCTGATCATTCGTAAGGAGAACGAGGGTATCCGGCGCTACTTGCATTTGTCTACCGGCAACTACAACGACAAAACAGCAAAGCTATACAGCGACCTGAGTTTGTTTACTTCTAAAGAGGACTTTTGCTATGAAGCCGGCCAGTTCTTCAATGCCATTACTGGCTATTCGGTTATTCCGGTACTCGGCAAACTAAGTATGGCACCAACCGTGCTGAAGGCGCGACTGCTTCAGTTGATAGATCGAGAAATTCAAAAGTCGAGCGTCGAGTCGCCGGGGCTTATCATTGCAAAGATGAATGCTGTGGTCGATGTCGACTTAATCAACTCGCTCTATATCGCCAACCAAGTCAATGTGCAAGTGATCTTAATCATCAGAGGCATTTGTCTTTTGGTACCGGGCTTAGCAGGAAAAAGCGAGAACATCCGAGTTTTTTCAATTCTGGACCGTGTTCTCGAACACACCAGAGCATGTTATTTTAAGAACGGTGGGCTAGAAGAAGTCTACGCCAGCAGTGCCGACTGGATGCCGCGCAACCTAGATGGTCGCATTGAATTGATGTTCTCAATAGATGACAAAGACCTAAAAACCAGGGTCAAGGATATGTTGTTCTTGCAAATGGCAGACAACGCCCAGAGCTGGGAACTTAAGTCCAACGGCAGCTACCTGCGGAGAACCATAGAAGATTCAGACGAACAAATCAGGTCACAGGAACAGCTATACCATGAAGCAGTAAATCGTAATCATAGGTCGGGAAAGTCTGATCGCCGCGAGTTTAGAGTGAGACGGACGTCTTCTGACTAGAAAGGATAGTGAGTGTTTTCATCTTTCTTTTCCTTAAATGGAACCATACTGCCGATTGAACTGGCCAAAATTGAGCTCGATGACATAGATTTTGTCTATGGCTATGGAGTTTATGAGACACTCAAAGTACGCAAGGGCTTACTCTATTTTGCTGAGCTGCATGCTCAACGGCTCTTCCTTTCGGCAAGAACCATCGGACTCACTCTGGATTTTAGCCAAGCAGAGCTAATAGCCTGGCTGCAGGAAATAATCGCAAAAAGCCAGCGAAGTGATGCTAACGTTAAAATTTTACTGATAGGACGCGACAAAGAGAAGAGTCTCAGTCAAAAAGACTCAGATCTCTACATGATGGTTCTGCCAGCTTTTTTTCCACCACGGACACGGTATCGCGATGGCTCGGCGGCGATGCTTTTTAGGGCTGAGCGCTGGCTTGCACAAGCTAAAACGCTCAATATGTTGGCTAGTACCATAGCATTTAGGGAGGCTCAAGCTGCCTCGGCCTATGATGCAATTTTGGTCAATCGGTACGACCAGTTAACCGAAGGTACGCGAACCAACCTTTTCTATACCGATGGAAGCAAAGTCTATTCACCGCCAAAAACAGACGTACTTGAGGGTGTAACCAAGCTCACTTTGCAGGAATCTTGGCGCATTGGCTTGGGAATAGAGATCATAGAACGAGCTTTGAGCATCAAAGACCTAGAGGGTGGGTTTGCACTTGAGGGCATTTTTGTCTCAAGCACTTCAACAAAACTCATGCCTATCACCAGACTGTTTGCTGCTGATAGCAATAGTCCAGGAGCACTAGGCACCGTCTTTGCTGGGCTAGACCTCAAGCTGCCCGAACTAGGTAAGGCTTTGATCGATTGCTATGACACCTGGTTAAAAGACTATGCTTTGGGGGAAGAACGTAGCGGCAAAAAACTCGTCAAAAGCAAATAACCTAGTAAAAGACGTATTTTATACTTGTCCTAAAGCCAGTGCTTTCTTCGCTTTTTGTTGGCTTAAGTAAGGTCAAAAAAAGTTCTGTCCGCGGTCTGATCCTCATTTTTACCGTCTTGCCGCGCGAAGAATCAAGGTTAGTGAGGGTAAAGTTGACTTCGACATCGATGCCTCGCTCAGTCCCATTGGCGATAAAAACTACGTAGGCATCGTCAACAAGTTCATAGCGAATATCTGGACCTTTGGCAGTTGGAGCATCGGCGATATATGATTCAAAATCACTGTTAACGAGATTGGCGCCAAAAATTGCCTTAAAGGTTGGCATTCCCGGTACATAACCATAGAAATATTTTCCGGCCTCAGGGCTAACAATTTTGCCATCGTAGTTGAGAAATTTCAGCGGGATACTTTGCATGGTACCGGAAACTGTGGGTACTCTAACGTCAAAGTGTAAATGGGGCCCACTTGATCGCCCGGTGTTGCCCGACAAGCCTATCAAGTCGCCTGCCTCAATCTCAGCTCCAACGTTGACCAAGGCTCCATCAAACTGTAAATGCACATAGTTGCCAAAAGTACCGTCGGAATGGTAGATCCTGATAAAGTTCCCATAGTCGTTAAACTGGGGGCCGGGTCCACCAATTTTTGAGTCTTCTTTGACTTCAATAACCAAACCGCCACGGGCGGCATGGATGGGCGTCCCTTCGGGCATGGTAAAGTCAACTGCATATTGATTTTGTCCAAAGTGAGAAAAGCGGCCATTAAAAGCCTGATCTACGCGAAACTTTTTTCCATGTTCAATTGGTATTAGATAGGCGTAGTCGTTGTCGAGCACCAAAGAGAGCGGATTGCCCAAGACGGTAAAGTACTCCAGACTAAAACTCGTGCGCCGGCCAGACCCAGGAACCAAGCTAAAGAGCTCGTAGCGCGTTGTTTGTGCTGCGAGTGCAATTTCCAGGGGCAAGGGCACGCTGGCAGTCAGATTGACTAAGGAAGGAAAGCTTACCCGAGTAAATGCCGTAATTATAGCGGTATTGTCGGCAAAAAAAGTATAAGAGTCGTCTGAGTTGAGCTCATGGTAAACTCTAATAGGGTCAGGATTTTGTTGGGCGTTGGCAAGTTCAATACCAGCGCAACAAAATAGTAAGACCAGCAGCATCGCTAGGCGGATCGAGAATACATTCAGACTTTGTAATAGTGAAAATCGCATTACTATACTTCGCATTACTATACTATAGTGGGAACCACAATGCTTTGAAAGAAAGGTGAGCGCCCATGCCAGCTAAAAAATCAAGATTGTTTCTATTTATAGTTTTTTTTGGACTGCTGGGAGTACTAGAAGCTCAGGACGGTGCAAGTCAATCAGGGGCTTTGGAGCTGTCGTTTGCCGGAGACATTATGGCTCACGACCACAACTTTAAGCACAAGCCTTATTTGCGAATGTACGAGTCGCTGATTCCCTTGCTCTACTCGGATGATTTAACCTTTGGCAACCTTGAGTTTCCCGTTGTAGAGGACAAGCCATACGCAAGTTATCCCAACTTCAATGTCAAAAGAGAATACGTCCAAGCTGCCATTGAGGCCGGATTTGATGTTTTTTCGATGGCAAACAACCACAGCGGCGACCGCGGCATGTCGGGCATAATTGCTAGCCAAGAATCAATGAAGGTCCTGAAAACGAGCAACGCTAGCGCCGGCCGCAGCATTTGGTTTAATGGCCTAAGACCTGCTAATGCAGACCCAAAAAAGACCAAGAAAGACGAAAATTTTGAACTAAGCCTCATAGAAGTAAAAGGCAAGAAGATTGGTTTTGTGTCGGTAACTGAGTTTATAAACGGAAATAGTACCCAAACCGCGGTTCAGATGCTCTCCTATCCCAACGAAACCAAATTCCAGACCTTTCTGGAATGGATAGAGGGCCAAAGGAAAGAGCTTGACCTGCTAGTGCTCAGCTTTCACTGGGGTACGGAGTACTCGCTCACAGCCAGCAACCAGCAAAAAATGGCTGCCCAGCGTTTGGTGGACGCCGGGGTAGATATTTTATGGGGTCACCATCCACATGTTTTGCAAGCATGGTACCTTTTAGAAAGCAAACGCGGAAAAGCACTGGTTATGCCCTCGCTTGGCAACTTTGTAAGCGGCCAAGGTTGGTACATAAATTCGTCCTATCTAAAACGAAAAGAAGCCGACCGAGGTGATTCAGCTTTGTTTAAACTAAAGGTAGAATTTGACGCCCAAGGCAAGATTCAACTTAACAAAATAAGGCCTGTCCTGATTCATCACCGACGAATGAGTGATGATTCTGTGGCGGTTTTTCCCTATCAGCAGCTCTTACTGGCTTCGGGAGATTGGGGCATCTACTACCGCAAGCGTTTTGAAATTTTGACCAAGCACTTTCCCGAGAGTTACCAAGCCAGTCTGTTTTGGGACGAAGAATTGATAAACAAAGGGCGTAGTTTGCCACAATAGTCGCGAGAATTGGGACAACTATGCTGTTTTGCGGGCAGTCATTGAGGCCAATTTTTGCTACAATGAACTGCGGAGGAGTTTGTGGATGGCAAGAATAGTTGTTCCCGAGGCAGAGGCAATAGTTGATCAAGAGTTTAAGGTTCTGGACAAGGGCTTTGTTCGATTGGTTGACTACATGGGTGGCGACGAACGCATTGTGCAGGCCGCTCGTGTTTCCTATGGAAGTGGTACCAAGAGCTTTAGACAAGACCAAGCACTCATCGATTATTTGTTACGGAACGAGCATACTTCTCCTTTTGAACAGGTGATTCTAACTTTTCATTGCAAAATGCCAGTCTTTGTCGCTCGACAATGGGTACGACATAGAACTGCCCGCCTCAACGAAATTAGCGGCCGCTACAGCGTCATGAAGGATGAGTTTTATGTACCGGCCGGCGAAGACATTGCTCTACAAAGTGACGACAACAAACAAGGCCGGCAAAACCAAGCGGTAAGTCCCGAGCTCCAAGTAAAGGTAACAGACGAACTTGTCCAGCAACAGACCTTGGCTTATCAATCTTATCTTGGGTTGCTTGACGATGGTTTGGCGCGCGAGCTAGCCCGCATTAATCTGCCACTTTCTACTTACACCGAGTGGTACTGGCAAATCGATCTGCACAACCTATTCCACTTTTTGCGCTTGCGCATGGACGCTCACGCTCAAAAAGAAATCAGAGACTACGCTGAAGTAATGTATAAAATCTGCGCAGCGGTTAGTCCGATGGCCACCCAATCCTTTGACAATCACCTGCGCAATGGACTTCGATTCTCGGGTGCCGAGTGGCAGGTACTGTCTGGTCTTTTTGCCAGCAAGTTGGAAGATAGCGAGCTAGAACGTGCCGCCAAATCCGCCGGTCTAGAAGAAAAACAGATAGAACGGCTAGTCAAAAAAGTGCAGCAGGGACGTCAGGTCTGAAGTCCCGCCTTTGGAAATCCACTTTTAGAGTCCGGCCTCGATACGCGCGATAACCGTTTCTAGAGTAAACAAGCGCGCAAAGGTCTTAGAGTCAGCATCTATGCTGTGCCAAGGCGCAATCGCCGGCGAGCAATGGCCAATCATTTCATCGACTGCTTTTTCGTAGTCATCGCGTTTTTCTCGGTTGCGCCAATCTTCTTCAGTTAGCTTCCAGCTTTTGTCGGGGTCGCCTTTGCGGTCTTCAAAGCGTTGCAACTGCTCTTCTGGACTTACATTGAGCCAAAATTTACAAATTATGGTGCCGTGATCAACAAGATTCTTTTCGAAACGGTTTATTTCTTCATAAGAGCGTTGCCATACCTCGGGGTCAGAAAACCCTTCTACTCGTTCCACCAAAACCCTGCCGTACCAGGATCGGTCAAAGATCGCCAAATGACCATCTTGAGGGACGTGGCGCCAAAAGCGCCATAGGTAGTGGTGACGTATTTCGTGGCTGTCGGGTGCTGCTATCGGGATTACTCGATAACCGCGCGGGTCGAGGTTGCTACAAAGCCGCCTGATAGCCCCACCTTTTCCAGCCGCATCAAGACCTTCAAATACGATGACCACCGGGCGCTTTTTTTTGCGAAGTACAAATTGCAGTTGTTGCAGTCTATTTTGAGCTTTGGTAAACCGTGCTTTGTATTCGGAGGCATCGAGAACCTGATTTTTTGCAACTAGGCGAGGCGGACTTGCGTTGGCCTTGCTGGGCGCTGTCGACTTTCTGACCTGGCTCTTACTCGTCAGTTTATAGAGCGCAGTTCCGTGACTACCTTTGGGTACGTAGGGCGCGTGGTGGTCTCTTTGGGCTTGGGTTGCCGTGCCAATCTTTCTTTTTGCGGCTGCCGCTTTTTGGTAGTTTTCGTCGCCTTCCAAGACCAAGTCAGGGTCGGTGGCGGTTTCCCAAGTCGCGATGATTTTTTCAAAGATGGCGATGCTGGCAAATCGACTATCATCAGCAGGTACAAGTATCCAAGGTGTAAAGTCAAACGAGGACTTTTTGATAAGTGTTTCAAAGTTCTTTTGGTTTTTTGGGTAATCTTGGTTTTGCTTCCAATCATCTTTTTTGATACGCCAGCGCGTCTCCTCGCTGGACTCGAGTTTTTGGAAGCGCCTTTTCTGTTCCTTCTGCGAGACATGTAAAAAGAATTTGAGGATCACCACGCCGTCGTCGGCCAGACATTGTTCAAAATTCTCAATACTCTGAACAGATTGGACAGATGAAATCTTGAGCTTGCTGTACCAGCCGTCTTCCAAAACAGTAATCTGGCCACCGATGGGTGTATTGAGCCAGTATGGCCACAAAAATGGTCGCTGTGAGCCAAGTTTGTCAAGTTCTTTAGCTGAGTGCACTACAAATCCGCGCGGATCCAAATGCATGAGCAGGCGATTGATGCAGGTACCTTTGCCTGCGGCTTCCCAACCGTGAAATATTATCAAAGTTGGTCGACCATTGGCGTGCAGCTGACGCTGAAGTTGGCCCAGTCTTTGGCCCATGGCATCTTCCAAAATAGAAAAAGCTTGCTTGTCGATCGTTTGGGTTAGATCAAGATCTTGTAGCATTAACAACCTCCGGATAGGATACAGTCATGGTACAACGCTTTCGTGCAATTGTTGCAGGCACCAAGATTTTAGATTATATACTTCTTGCCTTATCTGCGCTGGTGTTTATAGCTTTTTCTTTGTCTATGTGGGCAGAGTCTGGCCAAGGGGCCCAAGTTCGCATCGAAACACCAAGTGGCGTCTACCTTTTTGACTTAAACCAAGACAAAACTTTTAGCCTAACTGGCTCAAGTGGTCAGAGCTCGTTTACTATCAAAAATGGGTCAGTTTCATTTATTGATTCGCCTTGCCGTGACAAGTTGTGCGTAAAGAGGGGTCTGCTGTCACAAGGTGGACAATGGAGTGCTTGTTTGCCAAACCGAATGTTTGCCAAAGTCGAAAGCTCCAAGGCCACCGATTTGCAAGGCACCGACGTCCAGAGCTATTGAGTGCCGACTAAGGAGTAAAAGTCCATGAAAAATCAAGCCGACTACGTTATAGCCGGAGGTGGTATGGCAGGGTTAAGTCTGGCCTTGGCCTTGAGTCGCAGTAGTCTTAGTTTTGAGCAAGTGCTAATTTTTGACTTGGAAGAAAAAAAACGCAACGATCGCACCTGGTGTTTTTGGACAGACAAAGAGAGCGACTATGATTCAATCTTAGCCCACAAGTGGTCACAACTTTCCTTTATACACCATGACTACCAAGCCACCATAGGGCTTGGCGCTTACAGCTACAAAATGTTGCGCGGCGAAGACTTCTATGCCTATGTTCGATCCCAATTGTCGTTGGACAAACGTTTTGAGTTTCGCTATCAAGTAGTAGACAGAATATCGGAAGACCTAACGCACGCTTGGATAGAAAGCGGTGATCAGGTTTACTACGCGCACTACATTTTTGACAGTACTTTTATTGCCAAGGATTTTAAAGTTGACCAAAGTCGCTACTTTTTTCTCAAGCAGCACTTCTATGGTTTGGTCATCAAGACTACCAAGGCTGTTTTTGACGCGCAGACACCGAGCTTTTTTGACTTTAGAACGGGCGTCACTGACGCTTTTAATTTTATGTACTTGCTTCCTGACAGCCCGTACCAAAGCTTGGTTGAGTTCACTTTCTTTTCCGAGGGTTTGCTGCAAAAGGAGCAGTACTTGGAAGGTCTCAAGCGCTACTTTAGGGAGGTTCTAAAGATTGGTGATGCCGACTATGAGATAGTTGAAGAAGAACAAGGCATTATTCCGATGACTGACCAAGCCTTTGATCGTTACCTTGGTAAGCGAATTTTGGCTATCGGAACCAAGGCCGGCATGGTTAAGGCTTGTACCGGTTTTGCTTTTTGGCGGACTCAAAGCGACTGCAAAAGCATAGTCGCATCATTGCAAGAGCATGGCACACCTTTTTTGATCAAAAAGCCGGCCCGGCGCTATGCGACTTTTGACGCCATGCTGCTGTGCATTCTCAAGTACCAACCCGAGCTGGGCATGAAGATTTTTGCAGTGCTGTTTAAAAAGAACCCCATCGACAGAATTTTTCGCTTTTTGGACGAAACAGCTGGGCTTGGCGAAACGTTGAAGTTGATGGCGTCAGTGCCTTGGTGGCCATTTGTTGCAGCCTGGTTTAGACTAAAGATCCTACGTAAACACTAAACAATTTGGCAAGAAAGAAGGCATCGTGGACAGTTATCTAGAAAAAATTGCTTCACAACTGGGGCCACTTGGTTTGGTTTTGGCGGGCCTGTGGTTACTCAGTCTGATCGTGGTGCCAATTCTCACTTGGATCTGGGGAGAAAAGGGACAGCGGCGCGGCATTGAAGTTGGGGTGGTCGTGCAAGTGGTGACGGTTGCTTACCTATGTTCGCAAAATATGGCAATCACTGTTGTTGCTGGGCTGTTTGCGTTAAGCCTGATCTTTGGTTGGTCAATTGAGTTTCTCGGTTCTAGGACAGGCCTTCCATTTGGCAAGTACCACTACACCGATGTGCTAAAACCACAGTTGGCGCGCGTACCGCTCTTGATACCCTTGGCTTGGTTTATGATGCTGCCACCGTCATGGGCAACAAGTTTGGTCCTTCATCAGGCTCTGGGACTTGAGCCAAGCGTGCTTAGTTTTGCTGTCTTTAGCGCGCTATGTTTTACTGCTTGGGATCTTTACTTGGATACGCAGATGGTAAAGTGGAATTTTTGGAAGTGGGACAAAAAAGGTGCCTACTTTGGTATCCCGCTCAGCAACTATGCAGGATGGTTAGTCGCTGGTTTTGTCGTAAGTCTGCTTGCCTATCTAATCTACCCAGCGATTTTGCAGCTCAACGCACTGCCAAGTGATGCCTTGTTGGCAATCTACGTTCTGACCTGCCTGCTTGAGTTTATTGGGCAGTTCTTTTTTTGGCGTTTAAAAGGTTCGGCGCTGGTTGGATTACTGGCAATGGGCACAATCAGCGCTCTGGCGCTCAGTTACTTTGTTGTGGGGCCCATGTAAAGTCACTTTCTAAGTCGATTAGTAGCGCTCGATCAAAGTTGCCAGTTGCAACTAATTTTCTATCCTTGCCAACGAATACCGCTTGGTAGTCAGGGAACTGCTGCATAAATTTGAGCCCCTTTTCTCTTCCCAAAACAAAACAAGTTGTAGATAAGGCGTCGCAGTACATCGACGAACGATTGGAAATAATGCTGACCTGATCGACATCGCTTTGTGATGGGGCACCCGTTTTGCTGTCAAGGATATGATGGTAGCGCTTGCCATCTTGCTCAAAATAACGCTCATAGTTACCTGAGGTGACCAGTGTCAAGTCTCGTGCTTCTAGTATGCCCATGAGACTGCCTCGGTCTTGGTCTGGTCTTTGTATTCCGATGCGCCAAGCTTGCGTACCAGTCTTGGAACCAAAAACAAATATGTTGCCACCCAAGTCAAAAATTGCTCGTTTAACGCCGGCTTCTTTGGCTATTTTAATTAGTTCGTCGGCGGCATAACCTTTAGCAATTGCCCCAAGGTCGAGGCGCATGCCAGACTTTTCTAGTTTGACTGACAAACTTGGTTCATTTAAACTTACTTGTTTATAATCAATTAGACCGAGAAGCGCTTCGATTTCTTTTGGTGCAGGAACGCGTGCATTATCGCCGCCGATATCCCAAAGTTGGATCATTGGACCAAGTGCCGGATTAAAGGCTCCGTTGCTGCGTTGCGCTATTTCCAAGGCAGTTTTTATTACCAAAAAAGTATCTGCAGAAACTCTTACAAACCCCAATCCAGCCTGTCTATTGATCTGACTAACTTCGCTATCTTGGTACTGACTGCTCATTCTTTTTTCTATAACTTGTGCTCGGTTAAAAAGTAATTTAAATATAGCTTCAGAATTTGCCTCGGGGATGCTAAGATTAATACGAGTTCCCATCAAAAATTGTCCCTGGCTTGCCAAAGTTTCTTTTGCTTCGCAAGAAGACAAAATTAAAAACAGCGGCACTATCATTAAAGATAGGCGTCTTAAGTTGAGCAGAGACGGTGAAGTAGTACTTTTCATGTGCAAAGCATGACACACAGACCAATCAGGACGCAAGCTGTCGAGGAGTAGAAGCTATGGAAAAAACAACGCGCATTGTCATTTTGGGCGGAGGCTACGCTGGAGTTCACGCCACCAAACAGCTCGCAAAACGATTTAGACGCGACAGAAATGTCGAGATAAGCCTAATCGACAAAAACCCCTACCATACGCTGATGACTGAGCTGCACGAGGTGGCTGGCTCACGCACCGATGCAGAAGCCGTTCAGGTTAATTTTGGTCGAATTTTTAATGGCAGCAAGGTCAAAGTGTTGGTCGATGAAGTCGATGGTATAGATTTTGAGCAAAAAATACTAAAGTCAAACAATGCAGAATACCACTATGACTACCTAATTTTGGGAACCGGTGGACAGCCAGAGTTTTTTGGAATACCGGGAGTTCAAGAGTATTCGTATACGCTCTGGTCACTTGAGGACGCAATTCGCATCCGCGAGCATGTTGAGCTGTGCTTTAGAAATGCGGCTAAAGAGCCGAGTCAAGAAAAGAAGAAAGCCTTGTTGACCTTTGCAATAGCCGGGGCAGGTTTTACCGGCATTGAGTTGGCTGGAGAAATAATTGAACGCGCTGACGTCTTGTGTGGCAAATATCACATCGATAGGGATGAAGTCCGGATTCTAATCATAGAGGCCAAAGATAGCATTCTACCAATGCTCAGTAAAAAGTCCCAAAACGCGGCCATGGCCTACCTTAAAAAGTTGGGTGCCGAAGTTCTTATCAACACCGCCATTGTCAAGGCAGATCAAGAAAGAGTGTATTTTGAGGACCAAACTAGCCTTAGGGCTGACACCTTTATTTGGACCGGTGGCATTCAAGCCTCCGAGTTTACCGCGCGAATCAACTTAACAAAGGGCAAAGTATCAAATGACAACTGCTCAGTAGCCAGTCCCGAGGGCGTACACGGTATGGCAGGCTGCCATTTTGATGAGGACGAACGGCACATAGTTGGCGCGCGCGGCCGTGTCTTGGTCGATAGTTTTTTACAATCAGTTGACTACAAGGACGTCTATCTTTGTGGGGACATGATCTGGTTGGTGCATGACGAAAAGGTGGTGCCACAAATTGTTGAAAATGCCCTACAGAGCGCCGAGTACGCAGCCGCCAACATAGTTGCCAGTATGCGCGGCAAAGAGCGCAAACAGTTTGTGCCAAACTTCCACGGTTTTGTAGTTTCCATTGGTAGTAAGTATGCAGTCGCCCATGTGATGGGTATTTCGATACGTGGTTTTTTTGGCATGGCACTCAAACACGTCATTAACCTGCACTATTTGTGGGGTCTGGCCGGTGTCAACGCTTGTTGGACCTACCTCCAAGATGAGTTCTTAAACGTTAGGAATCGGCGTTCTATGCTTGGCGGACATGCTGCAGTCAAAGTTCAGGCCTTTTGGCTCTTGCCAGCCAGGCTTTGGCTTGGATTGGTCTGGCTCATAGAAGCATTAAATAAGGTGGGTGACGGCTGGCTACGTTTTGACGAGGGCAGTAAATCCAAAGATCTTTTTTCTTCTGGGGACGCAGTAAGTGTGGCAAGTGATGTACTGGTTGCGCCTTTTTCGCTCTTGGACTGGGACATAAATAGTCCCATTCTAGCGCAAGATTCGCCATTAGTTCTTTTCTTTAAGTCAGTCTTTATGGATGGCATGATGGCTGCCATTCCTTTTCAGGTCTTCCAATCAATGGTTGTAGTAAGCGAGCTGGCGATCGGCCTTGCCCTTGTGGCTGGATTTCTGACTTTCCCAGCAGCTGCGCTTTCTATAGGCATGTGTAGCATCTTTATTTTGACAGGCATGTTTAGTTGGAGTCAGGTTTGGTTTATGGTGGTGGCAGTCGCACTTATGGGAGGTGCTGGTCAGGCGGTCGGACTCGACTATTGGTTTATGCCTTGGCTCAAGAAAAACTGGAACGCAAGCTCGCTTGCACATAGGACGCATTTTTACACCGATGAGCCAAGCAAGAAAAAGTCCACTAAAAGAGTCAAAAAAAGCTCATGATTTCTGTCTTTGCCGAAGTACCCGTTTTAAAAGACGATCTGCAGCGGGTACTGATGTGTCTAAGAGACGCTGTTTTTTGTAAAAACACGAGGTTGCAGGCCAGCATAGAAGGCTTGCTTGCCAAGCCCGGTAAACTAGTGCGTCCAGGCTTGGTTGTGCTTGGAGCGCGTTATGCCTACCAAGAACAAGCTGATAGCGAGGCGTGGAAGCGTCACCTGCCCGAGGCAACAATAAGACTTGCTGCCGCAGTAGAACTCTTGCACCTAGCTTCTATGATACACGATGATGTGATTGACCAAGCAGTCCTGCGCCGCAACATGCCGAGTTTTTTGGCCTTGCATGGCGCTGGAGATGCAGTACTGATTGGCGACTTATTGATGGCAAGTGGACTTAGATTGGTAGCAGACTTGGCAGAAAAAAAAGAAGTCAGTCAGGTGATAGAAGCGGTTCAAGTCATAATCCAAGCCGAAGCGCGACAATCAGAAAGTCGCATGCTAGGCAAAGCAAGCGTCAAAAAGTACCTGCACCAAATCGCAGGAAAAACCGCCGTCTTGATGTGCTTGGCACTTCGTGCGGGTGCTCAAAAGAACGGAGCATCAGAACAAGCCTGTCAGCAGCTGCAACGTACAGCTTGGAATATGGGTATGGCCTTCCAAATTGTAGATGACATGCTTGATTTTTCCAATCAATCGAGTATCGGTAAGCCTGCGCAAAGTGATCTAAAAGCAGGCATTTGGACCCTGCCGGTATTGTTAGCCTTAAATAAATATAAGCAGTCGGCAGGAAATACCGAAAGCGTTGCACAACAGAAAAAGTTGGCAAAAGAACTCGAGCGTCCCAGCTTGGGCAGGAACTCCAGAAGAAAGATAGTCGACTTGGTCAAAAATTTGAGTGGATTTTCACAGGCACAGGATTGGGCCAAAAGATACACAGAACGCGCAAAACGTAGTCTTGAGGCACTAAAAGACGGACACGCGCGTGTTGTCTTGGCTAGGCTGCTAGACCATTTAGTTGCCCGTCAAGAGTGAGGCGGTATCCCACAAGTGAATGCGGGCAAACGAGCGAAAAAGGTGGCTGGCCAACCACCTGTCGGGGTTTAAGTATCTCTGACTGCTCATGCGCATTGCTGAGTTGTAGATTTTAATACTGCCATCTTCTTGTTTTACCTGACCGAGATCCGGGGCGAGCAGATTCATGTAGGCCTTAATGATGCCGCGACGATAGTCATGGTGCAAGTAGGTAATCGTACCGTCATCGTCGACAGCAATAACTAGACCGACGTGCGTGAGTTGGTCGTTCCAGGCTTTGTCGCCGTTTCTGTCATGAGTATTGTCCCAAAAAATTAGGTCACCAATTTCTGGTAAGAAAAAGTCATGAACCAAACCTGCCTCGGTAACGATCTGATAAAATCTCTCTACACCAGTGCCGCTTGCCGACCCATACTCTCGGCGAATGTCAAGACCTGATTTAAACAGGGAGGCCATGGTTGTCCCCGAACAATCCCACGGAAAATTGACACCTTGCACCTTGAGACTTGTTAATCCAAGTAGAGCCTCACCAGCCTTCTGAATAGATTTTTGTCGGTCGGAGAGTTCTAAGTCAAGTTGATTTTGTTGTCCAAGATCCTGACCGTGTACGCAGGATATGATAGAAATAGAAAAGAGAAATAGCGAGAGTAGGCAAGCTTGTCTTGGTCTGGACTTGGGTAGAGACAAGACTTGGTCGATAATTAATAAAGCAGAGAAGTGAGGTTTTTTGATGGCAATTGTTCCTTTTAAACGCAAACTGTTTCCCCATGTATATTTTAGTGCCACTTACTGGATTATTGGTGCCAATATTGTATTTTTTATACTAAATATCATACGGAACGACAGCATCTTTATCACCGGTCTGTCAATGCAGGGCATTTCTCAGGGTTTTGTCTGGCAACTGCTAACCTTTCATTTGAGTGATTTTGACCTATGGTCGGTGCTTTTTAACATGCTGGCTCTGTATTTTTTTGGTTCAACGGTGGAACGAGAAATGGGATCTTATCATTTTCTTTTGTTCTACTTTGGCATTGGTTTGGCCAACGGTTTGGCAACGCTCGGATTAAACATGGTTTTGGGTGCCAATGGTGGATTGTTTTTTGGGGCCTACGGATTGGTGAGCGCTGTCATGTTGGCTTATGCTAGCTTTTATCCCTACAGCACTATACACATAATGGGCATAATCCCTGTTAGGGCCCCAGTTTTAATGTTGATTGTTTTGGGACTAATGATTTGGGGAACACGAGGACAAGGTTTGTTTGCTTTGCATCACCTGTTTGCCTTTATGTTTGCCTACTTAATAATGCTGCTGCGTTATCGACTCAACGTTTTTAACTACGTCTTTAAAGGTCGGAGATAAGCAGGCCTATGAGATCTTTTGCTAGAACTTTGCTAGTTCTTGCTTTGCTGGGCTTCACTGTTTGTTGTGCACAAACCTTGTCTGCGCAAGATTTTTCTAGCTTACAAGCAGAGGTCTGGCTGGACTTTGAGCCAATGGGCGCTGACGGCCCTCTGCCTCGCCCCACAAACGAAGAAGCCTCACGGGTGTTATTGGAAGAAGCGCGCTTGCTATTTTCTGGCATGATCTATGGTTATTCTTTTAGCTATGTACCGTCGGACACTGTGCGCCAAGTTGGCGAGCAGTTTGACCTCAAAGTTCTCGCTACTATTCCTTGGGGAGATTCCCGCCTTGAGTACCGGCAGACGCGAGCTGATGAATCCAGCGTCTACCTCAGGGTGAGATATTTTCCAAGTAAGATCGAACAAACCCGACTTAAAAATTGGAATAGCAATCGCATTCCGGACTACCAAGCCCGCGGCGAAGCATCATATTTTGATGGCCCTAAGTCCAAGCTTAAGGCGCTAGACCAAGGCATCAAAGAGGCTGTCAGAAACTTGGCGCGAGGAATTATTCGCAATAAACCTGCCGAACTACGCGGGCTGGCTGTCTTAGCAGGCATACCGCGCTTTGCCGTGATTGGTGGAAACTATGTAGCAGATGTACGCGTTTTTATTAGACTAGAAGAATCTTACAAGTATCTGACCTACTAAGCCTAGCTTGTAGCCAAAAACGTCTCGACGTTTTATATTAGAAATATGGAATGGTTAATGATAGTCCTTAATATAGTAGTGTTTCTGTTGGCCTTTGCCGGCATGGAGTTTGTGGCCTGGTTTACCCACAAATACGTGATGCACGGCTTTTTGTGGGTCTTACACAAAGACCATCACGTGCCACACAAAGGAAGATTTGAAAAGAACGATCTGTTTGTCGTTTTTTTTGCTACACCGGCTGTTGTGAGCATGGTGATAGGCATAAATACCGGCAACTGGACAGTAATTGCCGCTGGCGCAGGTATAACGCTCTACGGAATTTGTTATACGCTTTTTCATGACGTGATGTTTCACAAAAGACTCAGGTGGCTAAAGATTCCCACCAGGGCAGCCTACCTCAAACGAATAATTAATGCCCATCGCAATCACCATTCTAGCACTGAGCAAGAAAGGGCCAAAGCCTTTGGCTTTTTGTTTGCTAGTAAGAAGTATGAAGTCAAGACAAGCAAGGGTGAGTGATAGAGGGCTGATAATGAGGTTTGGCCTGCAGCGAAGGGTCTTGTTAGGCGTCTACAAGCCTTAGAGCCGTCCTACAAATTGCGGCTCAAGCCAATTTACAAGCTTTTTAGACTCGGACAGTGCTTGTGCCAGGCTATTTTCAGTGACATATACCCACGGTGGTACATACCAGCCTGTTTTGGCATCGTCTGCCTTACTGGACAGTTCACGATCACTATCATTGATAAAAAGTGGTTTTTTGATCTTCTTGAGGTCGGAGTCGCCAAACTGTGTCTGCATATCTGTGATTTCTGGAGGATGTTCAATTACGTTTCGTGCCAAGATTATTTCCTCAATAATACTCAAATCCAACGACCCACTACGAAAGTCAATCCCAAATTGTTGCAAAAAATACTCTCCGTAGCCTTCGAGCCAACCCTTTCGTTTGAACGTTGGCCTTTTTAATTCCGGGTCATCTTGTCGACCACTCTGCTTTATCCACGCTTCGAAATACAATTTCAGCGCCGTGGCGAGCATTGAGACACAGGTATATCCAAGCACAATAAGCGACTCACCGGCTTCGACCCATTCAGCTTGAAAGGCCGGTTTTTTTTCACTATAAGGCGGCACAAAGGGTTCTTCTGCATCTTCAATTCTTCGCTTTCGCTCAACAAATGGCGCAGAGCCCAACGCGTAGAACTGCTCAATAAAACTCAGCCGGTTCGAGAAGAAGTAGTGAATGTCCATAATCTACCTTTGACTGCCAACGCCAATTATACTGTTTGGCATAACTTACCATTGGCCACGTGTTCAACGTGACATCCGCTTTGCCCATCCAACTATAGCTCATTATTCCGCACTCTACCTGCACCAGTTGTGCTTGCCATTAAGATCGACTCTTAGCTATTGCCAAAAAAGACCAGGACTAGATACAATAATAAGCAGGAGAATAAAATATATGAAAGCGATTGCAACCACCGTAGAAGATATTTTGATCAACCTTCCTGAGGACAGAGTAGAACCATTTACCAATCTACATAAGGTAATTGTGGAAAACCTGCCCCAAGGTTTTGAAGCAGCCATCAGCTATGGTGGATTGGGTTATGTTGTTCCGCATACGATCTATCCTGCGGGCTACCATTGTAATCCGAGCGAGCCGCTACCATTTGCGAGCATTGCTTCACAAAAAAATTCCATTAATTTTTACCACTTGGGAATTTACTCCGATCCCAAGTTATTGGAATGGTTCGTCACAGAATATCCTAAACACAGTAAGCAAAAACTGGACATGGGAAAAAGTTGTGTCCGCTTTAAGAAGTTTGATGAGATACCCTATAAACTCATTGGCGACTTAATGAAAAAGATTAGCGTTAAGGAATGGATAGAGATCAACGAGAAAAATTAGGCGCAACTCGGCGTTGTCGGCGTTGCCATCGAGCAAGCCAATTTTCCTTTGGAGCTTTGGTGAATAGTCAAAATAGCGAACAATCATAGAAATTGGCTTTCTCTTTTTGCCATAAATAATTCCAAACTATCACTGCACTTTTTCGGACGTGGGGGAGGGTGGTACTCTGAAGCATTTGCAAAGATCGCTTGACGGGTTCTCGCATCAATCACCCAACTCGCCAAAGGGTTTCAAACGACTCTCACTGGAGGCACCTACAGGTTAGTGTTCGGTCACGACGGTAACCTCCGAGGAGAGAGAAGGGAAGTCGCACCTGACACGGAGTCCACAACAGGTTTCAGCTTAGAAAACGTCTTATCTCCACGAGACTACCGTCTGAGAAAAAGACATGGCTACAAACACCCTAAGGAGTTATTCTATAAAGATCTATAAACGTTGCACTTATTGCTTGAATTTTGGGACGACGGTGCTCATAAGTTTGAAAGATACTGCTCCAGCACGCAGCATCTACGCACTTTTAGTAATTTTTGATATTTGCCTTTTTTAATTACTATAACCATCTTCTTTCTTATGCAAAAAATAAAGTTGGCTCGCGCAGTCTCGGCGATTGCGGGAATTTATTCAAACAAGTCAAAGACTAAAAAACCGCTTTGTGCCAAGCTGATCGCCAATCCGGAATCGGGAGATGCCGAGACCGGCCCGCAACGTTTGGATCTGGCGGTGCGCTACCTTACCAAGCACGGAATGAAAGTTGACGTCGCCTACGCGGCACCTAAGGAAGCAGCTGCCGGCATAGCTCGAAAGGCCACGAAAGCAGGTTACGATATTATTATCGCGATGGGCGGTGATGGCACTCTCGGCGAAGTCGTTCGTGGAATGGTTGGTTCGAGGTTGACTTTGGGAATTATTGTTGGTGGAACCATGAACGATATCGCGGCTAGCTTGGGTATACCCGAAGACGTCCAAGCCGCGTGCGAATTGATCATTTCGGGCCAAACCCGCCGATTGGACCTAGGGAGGATTACCACTAGGCAACATAGGAAATTCCATTTCATTATGGTAGCGGTTATTGGGCTGACCGCAACGATGTTTCCATTGGTCAAACAAATCCCCAAGGGCAAGCTGACTTCAATTTGGCAAGCAATTACCACCTTCTTCAACTACAAAACCCAAGTCGAGATGTCACTAACTCTCGATGATGAAAGCAAAATTACAGTCAAGTCAATGATGGTAACGGTTGCAAATACCCCACTGATCGCTTCCAAAAACCTAGTGGCTCCAGACGCCTCGATGGAGGATGGCTTGTTTGACATTTCGGTTTTTCCTAATTTCAGCAAGGCCGAAATACTATCCTATTTTGCCAGAACCGCCAACGAAGGCTTGATACCAGACGGAAAACTCCAACGCTTTCGTGCCCAAAAAATTGTGGTTAAATCCAACCCAAAACTTGAGGTCGCGGCCGACGGAGTTTCACTGGGAACTGGCAAGGCGGTGATCAAGATTTGCCCCCAAGCACTGCGAGTCTTTGCTCCTGCCGCAAAGTTGTCAATGACTAAAAAAGCGTGAAAAAAGCGGCCGTAGAAATTACGCATGGAACGCCCCACGATGTTGTCCAACAGACGGCTGATGACCATAATCCGGAGCAGGCATCGCCAAGATTTAAAGCTATTCCGTATCAACTCAGCGTGGGGATTCTGATCATAGTTTTTGGATTTCTTACAGTACTGGTGGTGACTATTTACGCTTTGGGGTATCGTTGGGAAGCCGTGGTTTCGCTTTTGGGGGCTGCTGTTCTTGAGTCGCTTAACTTGCTGGTCAAGTCACTCGTTCATCGCCCTCGCCCAAGCACAGATCTGATTCATGTGTTTTTTAATAATTTCGTTGTGGAAAGCGTCTTGGATTCGAACCTTGCTGCTGGTTGTGTTTTGTACCCAAGTTGCTCTGATCGGAATTTCGCGGATTTATTTAGGTGAACATTGGGCCAGCGACGTGCTGGGCGGCTACTTATTAGGTACTGTCTGTTTGATCCTTTTTATTTATTTTTATCGGTGGCGAAAATCATTACGTATTCTTCAATAAATCCCTAATCTCCGTCAGTAGTTTAATATCAGCTGGAAGTCCAAGTTCTTAACGGGTTCAGAGCTTCAACTGTCCGCAAGACTCAAGACGGAAGTGGACCAACCGTCTACGAAGTTGTCACTCTTTCTTGAGGTCGATGTTTTCTTGTTTTAACTCTTGTTGCTTGTCTGCCACGATTCCCTTACCTCCCTGCGGCGGGCTATTCTTATGGGCCGAGTGTCGCTACGCGGTCAGGGGCGGACAACCCGAAACCCGATATTGAAGTTCTGGAAGTCCGGAAAGTAGCTGATCCGGATAGCCACGGTGCAGTAAGACGCACCGTCGAGCATGCTGCCGCCGCGTATGAAGCGGACCGCGCCCGAAGCGGCTCCCATGGGATTAGTTTGGGCAGTTGTACTGTAACCTTCTTTCCAATCCCAGCACCATTCCCATACGCTACCGTATCAAGGTCATTACTACCCGAATACATGGTGCCATCCGGCTTCGCTCCGCCCCGGGCGGCGTATTCCCATTCCGCCTCCGTTGGCAGGCGGTAGCCAGTAGCCTTTGGATTAAGCGCGGCCCATCTGGAAGCTGCCACCGGCCACAGCAATCATGTCTATTGAATCGGCATTGGTTACCTTGTCAGGGTTGACTATGTCAATATCCCATCTGGTGCCCCATTGAGGTATCGGAATCATAGCAATTTTTAACTCGCTACCAACCGGACTTTCGCCGACTAAGCTATAGTTAAGACTGGCCGCTAAGGTTTTTGCCTTTGCTTGGATGGCTACGGATGAACGGCTTGCATTCTCATCACTTATCCCTCTGGGAGCAGGACTTGATCACTATGACCAACGACAACGTGTTCATCGAGGCCTGACACAAAACCTAGAAGTACACCGTCGGTTACCCTGCCGCCTTCACGTCTTTGGAACACGCCCGTACTTGGTTGGCTGACTTTGTCGATAGTTACAACCACCGGCATATGCACTCGGGACTGGACTATGTCACTCCTTGGCAGGCCCAGACAGGTCAGGCAGAGGTTTCAATAATCCTGTGTGCCAAGAATCCAATCTCCATATTTCACAGGCCAGCTTGATCTAGCTTAAAGCGGTGAATGACCAGATCTTCCGGGTTAATAGCCATGTGCCACCCTCACCAACCAACGCAATTTTGCCCCACTCGGAATTTGTCAGCATAGTTTTCAACCGCCGCTCAGCTTTGCAAGCGTAGCGCTGTTTGCGACCAGCCCCTAGTCGCGTAAACATGCTTCTAAAGCGTAAGCATCAAGGGATTCTACCAAGGCAAGTCTGAAACCTTTAAGGGCTTTGAGTTTGTCGATCAATTAGTAGCCCTTCTACCGTTTAGCCACGGTAAGTTACCGTCAAAGCCATCCTTCGATAGACCTGATGCCTAGGCAAAGCTCGGGCGAAAGAGTTGGGCACGGTTATTGCGGAATCGCTGCTAAGTAGACGCGCTGCTCGCTCATGCAGAACAGTATAGCATCCCAGAATCAGGGCTTATGCGGCTCCTCCGGGGATCTATGACCTCACGTTTCGTCGTATTTCCCCAAAACCAGGCATTGACAATTGAGCATGCAGGATTTATCGTTTTGAACGACGGTTGTCGGGAAATTTGGTAGGAATCGACAATTGGTTGGAGAAACCAGTCGTAGTTCAAGGCAAAACTCGATACCCGGCGGAAAATCGCCAAATTCCCGGAATGACAGTTCCTATTGGTCAGTTTGCTCCCCAAGGAGAACCGCAAGGACCTCATAGAGATCCCGCGTCGCGTGCTCAAGGCGCTGCGGCTCGTACTAGTCGACCATATGGACGACGTGCTCGGGCGGCCGGTACTTGGTGCTCGAGTATCGCGAGGGCAAGCTGTTAAATAACAGCAAAGGAGAACCCCCGATAATGGACCAGGCAACGCACAACAAAATCGTCTCCTTCATTTGGGGCATCGCCGACGACGTCTTGCGCGACCTCTTTAAGCGCGGCAAGTACCCCGACGTCATCCTGCCGATGTGCGTCATCCGGCGCATGGACGCGGTCCTCGAGCCGACCAAGCAGAACGTCCTTAACACTAAGACGAATCTCGATGCTTGGGGCATCACCGAGCAGAGCGCCGCCCTGTGCGATGCCGCCGGCCAGGCCTTCTACAACACCTCGCAGTTCACGCTCCGCTACCTCAAGTCGCTCGGCAGCCAGCAGCAGTTGCTCGCCGACTTCGAGGACTACCTGAACGGCTTTTCGCCCAACGTCCAGGACATCCTCGAGAACTTCAAGTTCCGTAACCAGCTCTCGACGCTCTCCAAGGCTGACGCCATCGGCACGCTGATCGGCAAGTTCCTCGATCCCACGATCGACCTGTCGCCCGCAGGGATCGACAACCACGCGATGGGCACGGTCTTCGAAGAACTCGTCCGCAAGTTCAACGAGGAGAACAACGAGGAGGCGGGCGAGCACTGGACGCCACGCGACGCAGTGCGCCTGATGGCGAACCTCGTCTTCCTGCCCATCGAGAACGAGATCAAGTCGGGCACCTACCTGCTCTACGACTGCGCCTGCGGAACGGGCGGCATGCTCACCGTCGGTGAGGAGACGCTGACGAGCATTGCGGCGAAGCGCCAGCAGCAGGTCAAGGCCCTCCTCTACGGCCAAGAGATCAACCCCGAGACCTACGCCGTCTGCAAGGCGGACATGCTGCTCAAGGGCGAGGGCGAAAGCGCCGACCACATCGTCGGCGGCGCCCAGTGGTCCACGCTTGCGCACGATGCCTTCCCCGCACAGGAGTTCGACTTCATGCTCGCCAACCCGCCCTACGGGAAGAGCTGGAAGAAGGACCTCGAAGCGATGGGCGGCAAGGACGGCATGCGCGACCCGCGCTTCAAGGTCATGCACGAGGGCGAGGAGCTGTCGCTCGTGACCCGCTCCAGCGACGGGCAGATGCTCTTTCTGGCCAACATGGCCTCGAAGATGAACGGCAAATCCGCGCTCGGCAGCCGCATCGCCGAGGTCCACAACGGCTCCTCGCTGTTCACTGGCGACGCGGGCCAGGGTGAGAGCAACAACCGCCGCCACATCATCGAGAGCGACTACCTCGAGGCGATAGTCGCCCTGCCGCTGATCATGTTCTACAACACCGGCATCGCAACCTACGTCTGGGTGCTCACGAACCGCAAGCCGGAGCACCGCCGCGGCGCGGTGCAGCTGATCGACGCGACGAAGTGGTTC